>CAVTQV010000004.1:0-659203 GCA_963736915.1 uncultured Acidobacteriaceae bacterium
GGACCGCAGACACTTTCTGCAAGGTATGGCCGCCAGCACTGTAGCGCTCCATAGCCTTCCTTCACTACCGATTGAGGCTCAGGATTCCGGACCACTTCCGCTACCGGGGGAAGTCCAGGCCAGTGATGCTCCCGTCGAGGGACACACTTTCCTGTGTTCTTTCACCTCGAATGGCAAGTCATGGAAGGTGTATGAGGATTTGGGCACCCGCGACGGAGCTATGACGTTTATCTCCTCAGCAGGCACAGCGCGGGTATTGCCCAAGAGTGCAGAGGCGACATTTGCAGAAGATGGGGCCCCATACTTGGGCCTAAGCTTGAAAGATATTGGCCTCAGCCCTCGCGACCTGCTGGCAGACAAGCTGCTGGCAAATGGCGAACCGGATGAGGCTGAGGCGCGGCGGGCAGCGCCTCCCATGGATTCCGCTTCCCCCCACGGGCACGGTTACAGGCCACACTGGAACACGTTCGTGGGCACGCGAGAATGCAGCGACACGATGCCTGTGTATCCGAGCGGCAACACACGCACCTATCATCCGCAACAGTATTTCGGCGAGTTTACGCAGGAGCGCACGAACAAGCGCCTCGAAGGTCTGGTCGGCGGTTGGATGCCGGCCGTGCGGAAGGTACTTCCCGATGACGAGGGCTCCTTCTACGAGGTAATCGTCTTTGCCGATGTTCTCGCCAAAGATCGCTTCATTGTGCAGACGTGGCACCGCACCACGCATATCCAGAACGGCAAGGTTCTCAAGGCGGAATACGGCTACAGCTATCCGGCCTACTCTCGCCGGCGACAGGCGCCGCAGCCGGAAGAGTTCTATTGCCGGCTGCTAGATTTCGCCGAATACTGGGATCGCCAGATGCATGATGTCTCGCCCATCTCCCTGCCCGACCCCAGCTGGGCCAATATGGTGCGGTATGCCTTTGTGAAAGAGCAGATGACGCGCCCGGGCGGAGTGTATCCGAAATATGGCGCCGTTGATCGCGATTACTACGGTCCGGAATACGACGGATTCCAGGACACATTCACGATGTCTTTCTACTCCAATATGGAGTGCGGCCGCCTTGCGCAGGCAAGTAGCGTGTTTGATAACTACTTCACGCAGTTTGTAGATGACCAGGGGCTCGTCAACATGCGTGGACCGGAAACCGGGCAATTTGGCCTCACGCTTTCGCTCATCGCTCGTTATTACAGCTATACCGGCGATAAAACAATGCTGCTAAAACATCGCGCGAAGATTGAAGCCGCGGCGTCGCTGCTCTCTGATCTGCATGACGAGGCTCTCCGGCTTCCAGCCTCCGATCCCGGGGCCGGACTCATCCATGGGTGGTGCGAATCGGATTCGTGCCTGATGCCCGATCCGTCAATATGGTGGAAACCTATTTTTCCAACAGCGCATTTGCCGTGCGTGGATGGCGCGATATGGCCGCGACCTGGCGCGAGCTGAATCTCAGCGGCGCAGAGACGCTGGCTAAGGATTGGACGCGGCGAAGCGATCAACTGCAAGCGACACTGGTCCGGAGTATCGACGCGAATACACGACGCGACCTGAATCCGCCCTACATTGGCCCGCTGCCCGGCGCCAGGCTGAAGTTCTGGGAATCCCTGGAAAAGGAGCGGCCCAGTGAGCAACAGTGGGCACACCGCTGCTATGCGGAGCTGCTGCAGCCCGGCATCATTCCCGCCCGTCAGGCCAATATCATCATCGATTGCATGCGCGCGTACGGTGCCACCACTTTGGGTGTCGTGGCAAACGTGGAGCGGCCCCATCCGGATAGTCGAGATATTCTCGGATTCATCTCCTATGGTTATGCGCAGGCCCTGCTGCGGCTGGATCGCATCGAGGAATACATCCTCTTCCTCTATTCGCACCGCTATCACGATCACTCGCGCGGCGGTTGGACAGCGGGCGAAGTCTCCGGAATCACAGGTGAGGGCGCGCTCTTTTGCATTCCCGCGCAGCAGACAATTTCGCTCCTCGTGCGCTGGATGCTGGTATTTGAAGACGCCGATGAGGATACCTTGTATCTAGGCCGTGCTCTGCCGCGTAAATGGGTCGCGGCAGGCAAACTCATCGGAATTGAAGGAGCGCTCACTCGATGGGGACGGGTTGATTTCAGCCTTGCGCCGCGCGGCGAACGCCAGCTTGTTGCGACCGCCGCAATCCGAGGCGAGGGCGCTTTGCCGAAACAGATTCAGTTGAGTTTTCGTCTGCCCGCGGGCAAGCAGATTGCAGCCCTGACCGTTGATGGCAAAGCGATTCCGCCTGGAGGACGAGGCAGGGACGCTGCTGTTTTTGCAACGCAGGGAAAGCGGAGCTTTGAGGTAATCGCGCATCGTGATAAGACCGGAGTGTTGCCGGTCAGCATTTCTGCAGGTGCCGGGCACAGGCACAGAATGAGGGGACGGGATGAATCGTAAAGTAACTCGTAGAGGATTTCTAAGCGGAGCAGCGGCACTGAGTACGGCTGCGTTTCTGCCCTCGGGTGCATCGGCACGGAATCAAATCACGTGTACGAACGGCTTCGGGTCCGGCATAGACACCGCCGTCCAGGCACTCACCGGCGCAAAAGTTGCGAAGGTTCAGTGGAAGGCCGAGCCCTTCTCGATGCCCGAAGTCCGGCTGCTGCCCAGCTTCTGGAAAGACATGATGGAGCTAAACCGGAGCTGGCTTTACTCGCTCCCGAATGAGCGCTTGGCGCACATGTTCCGGGTTACCGCAAACATTCCGTCGGATGCCGATCCCCTGGGCGGATGGGAGGCTCCCGACTGCGAGTTACGCGGTCACTTTGCCGGCGGCCACTATCTTTCCGCGTGTGCGCTGTTATACGCGAGCACGGGAGACAAGACCGTCGCAATGAAAGCGGCAGAGTTGGTAAGCATGCTTGCCCAATGCCAGCAGAGGGATGGATATCTGGGCGCATACCCTTCTGCCTTCTACGACCGCCTGCGGCGCCACGAAAAGGTATGGGCGCCCTTTTACACCTATCACAAGATTATGGCGGGGCACCTGGACATGTATTTGCATTGCGGAAATCAGCAAGCGCTCGAAACAGCAGAAGGTATGGCCCGGTGGGCAAATGCGCGGGTCACGCCGATCTCCGATGCCGACTTCCAGAAGATGTTGAATGTGGAATATGGCGGTATGCAGGAAGTGCTCTTCAATCTTTATGGCGTAACCGGCAAGCAGGAATACGCAATGTTGGCACGGCGTTTCAGCCATGGAGCATTTTTCGATCCGCTGGCGGAAGATCATGACGATCTTCCCGGCATTCACGCCAACACGCATATTCCGCAGGTAATCGGGGCCATGCGCGGTTACGAGCTCACGGGGACGAGAACTTCCGCAAGATCAGTGAAAACTTCTACCGCATCGTTACCCAGCACCACGTTTATTGCACAGGTGGCACCAGCAATGGAGAGTTCTGGCACGCGCCGAACGCCATCGCCACGCAGCTTGGTCCGGCCGCGGAGGAATGCTGCTGTTCTTACAACATGATGAAGCTGGCGCGGCACCTCTTCGGACAGCAGCCCGACGCGAAATTCTTCGATTATTACGAGCGTCTGCTGTTGAATGTGCGATATGGAACGCAGGATCGCAACGGCATGCTGATGTACTACGTTCCGCTGGAGCCGGGCATGTACAAGACGTTTGGAACGCAGTTCGACTCGTTCTGGTGCTGCACCGGAACCGGATCAGAAGAATATTCGAAGCTGAACAATTCCATCTACTTCCATGACGACGCGGCGGTGTTTGTAAACCTCTTCATTTCCTCCACGCTTGGCTGGAAGGAGCGCGGCTTCAAGTTGCGGCAAACCACAAAATTTCCCTATGAGGAGCGGATCACATTGCAGATCGAAAGCGCTCCATCGAAACCTACCGCTCTGCGTATTCGCGTGCCCTACTGGGCTACCGGAGATTTTTCCGTAAGCATCAACGGCACGCAGCAGAACGTGAACGCAACGCCGTCGACGTATGTTGCTCTGGAACACGACTGGAAAGCAGGTGACGTGGTCTCGGTCGATATTCCGCTGACGCTGCACATTGAGGTTGCTCCGGATGACAAGCAGGTGCAGGCTGCGATGTATGGTCCGCTCGTGCTTGCGGCCCGGCTTGGAACCGAGGACCTTTCCATGTCCATGATCTACGGTGATTCGGGACCCCGCGGCTGGGATGATGCATCTCCCATGCCCAGTGTAGATATGCGTCCGCACCACGAGGAAGGCGAAGCCTCAACCGCCACTCCGGTCAGCACGGATGCAATCTGGTTTGAGCAGGTAGAGGCATCTCACGATTCACCGCTGGTCTTCCGGACCAAAGGACGCGGCCTGAAGCATACGCTGGTCCCGCTCAATCAGATTATGGATGAGCGGTACTCTGTCTACCTCCGCAATACTACGAATCAGCAATCCACGACATAAGACGACCAAAGCCGCGGCATCGCCTCACATGCCCGGCTCGAATTTTCCTTTTCTACCAGCTTCCGCGCTCACCGAAGACATCGATAACCTGGCCCAGTCGCTCGCGTCCTTTTTCCCAGTTCACCTGCAGGCTCCGTTCCGTGCGGCCGGCATCGCCGGCGATGAGCGCTGCAATAATCTCATTGTGCTCGTCGATGGAATACTGCAGGTTGCCGATGATAGAGCTTGCATAGAGCCTCCAGTAACGTTCCACTTGCGGCTCAATCATTTTGTGCAGGCTGTGCAGTCTCGGCCCAGCCCCGGATTCCACGACCAGCCTATGAAAATTGCGGTCGATGTCGAAAATAGCGCCCTGGTCTGCGGGGTGATCTTTGATTTGCGATAACTTTTGATTCAAGGCCTTCAGCTTCTGCGCGATCTGCAGCCGTTCCGCCTTGGGAAGAGCAGCGGTAATGCGGCCAGCCAAGCCTTCCAGGTGCCCGATCACCGCATACAACTCATTCGCGTCTTCCTTGGTAAGCGGGCTCACGATCATCCGGGACTTGTTGGCCGTCCGATGGACACGAATAAAACCTTCCTGCTGCAGCCATTGGAGGGCAGCCCGTGCGGGTGTGCGACTGAGATGCAGACGTTTCGCAAGTTCTCCCTCCACGATCCATGTGCCCGGTGAAAGTTTGCCTTGAACAATCAGCTCCCGAACCTGATGCATTGCGGAAACCACGCTGGTGCCATGCTCGCGCTTTATTGCGGGTCTCGATTCCGTCTTTGTTTTTGCCATGGTTGTCATTTTCCCGGTAGAACCAGAATCGTCAGCCCATTCTGCAACAAAATCCCAACACTAATTGTATTCAAAATCGTTCCTCGCCGAGCGAATAGTATCACTGCGAGTCGTAGACTCTCTCGTCGCGTGTCACAGCATGCATCGGTTATCAATCACGCGTGCGCTTACGGCATTCACACGAATCTTTCTCGAGAGTAGTGCGGGGGCCCTGACGAGGACACCAACTTGGTCGTAAAGTGAAAAGGCGAGAGAGGTCCGCATTCGGCACTTCGTCGCCGGCGTGCGCAGAAGCCAAAGGAGGATCCGAAAAGACATCACAAAGCAGAACGACCCTGCTCGTCGGCTTCCGCGGTGCGAGCGGCAGGGTATCGAGCTCTCGGCCCGCTGCACTGCTACTTGATCAATGCGGACAGACTTGAAAGTAATCCCATCGAAAAATTGGGCATGAGCCACACTATCGTGGATCTGATTTCGGATGGATTTGTCTACACCGGCTTTTGAAATCCACCGTAAGCGTGCATGCTGGCTGGAGAGAGGGTTCCCGCGGCGACCATAGTCCATCCCGACTCAAAGCATTTTGACGCCCGTTTCAGCATGAAAACTTTGAGAATCCGCGCGGCGCTCTTTGCCGGTACACGGCAATCACATTTCTGGTGATACTTTTGGTGATACTTCGCTTCGGAACTCGGTGCCCTGGCTTGCAATCAACTGCGAACCATAGCCTTTCACTATTGATCTATTAAATCATAGACTTGCGAGAGAATGCAGCGGTCTGCATCTTCCTGCAGTTTAGCGAAAATCGGACTTAAAATCCGCGGGCCGGAAACGGCTGTGGGGGTTCAAGTCCCCCTCCGGGCACCATAACCAAGCCACTGGGGTTTGGGAGCGTGACGTTGGGAGCAACGTCTGGTGGGCAGGACCATTCCGATGAATAAGGCGGTCCAGAGCAGTTTTGCGGAACTGAAGAGAAGGAACCCTCGCGCTAGTAAAGGGGATCGCGTTTTCGACACCAAAAACCCAAGAGGGTGGTTTCACGCGGCCTTAGAGGAAGCGAAAGTTGACCGCTATCCGAGGTGAGAACCTCAAGGTCATCCAGGAACTCGCTGAACACAAGACAATTCAAATGAGCGCTCGCTACGCCCACCTTGGGCAGACGACGCTGCGGGCTGCAGTTGACGGACTGTGTTAGGCGCTACTACTTTCTGGGACTATCGGCGTAGGCTCGTCGGCCCGCGCGAAACGTCTGAGTTCGTTCATTGGAATTAGCACTCTACCGCCCACCCTTCGAGTTTGGAGCTGCCTTTGCGCCCATAAGTAGTCAAGCGCTCGCTGGCTGATCGACAGCATTTCCGCTGCCTCCCGGCGACTGACCAGCAAACGTCCGTTTTCCGCCATCTGCACGCTCGCGGGGCGGCTTTTTCTCTAAAGATTCGGCCCTTCCCATCTCGGGTCCACCTCACAACTCGCATCATGCCGATTACATTTGTGCATGTCTAATACCTATTTGCGATGGCTACCCATGCCGAAATGAGATGGTTGTTTTTCCAATTCGGGAATCGTCGCAGCGATCCATTGTCCGATTAAGGAACCTGTAACCACCGCTTGATTCTAATGGTCGTGAGGCCGTTGAAGGCCATACTGAGGCGGTGCTGGGGCCTGCTTCAGTCCGCGCAATGAGGGCCCAGGGCCCCCAAGATGAGCATCTACGACCACCTGGAGTTCAACCACCTCAAGTACATTGTGGCGATCGCTGAAGAGGGCACCTTCACTGCTGCTGCTGCGGCCCGTCTCCCGCTCGCGCAGTCGGCGTTAAGCCGACAGATTTCTGAAATGGAGGACGCGCTCGGAGTTCAAATTTTCGATCGGTCACGTGGCGGGTCTACTCTTACGGATGCTGGAGAATCCCTCCTTCGCGAACTACCTGAACTGATTGATGGCTCGGAATGCGGGTGTTCAGAATCGATTGCGATGACGACCACTCCCCCAGAACACGTTATCTGTCCGCAATGGAGACTTTACGTCCATGTGCCAACTTCCGGATTGCCGACGATGCAGCAGCTATCTGAAGAGAAGCGGATTTCTCATGACCGGTGCGTCGTCTTCTCGCATTGCATATTCAAATTCCGGGACCTCATGATTTCGAAGCGACAACGTTCCATACACCTTGCGTATTCTCTTTGGCCAGCACTGCGAAGCCGCTAACTTCCAGCTGCGAAAGTACCCACGCAACGCTGAGGCGAAGTTTGCGGTAAGAACTCTTGCGCAAATCCCATCGTTCGCCCTGGCGGATGCAAATAAGGTCATGCACAACAACCGTATCCGGCTCATATTCAAGGAAGCACATCATGATGCGTTCGCTGTCGTTGCGGATGGGCAGAAAGCGGTCGAGACCATATCGCTCTTCCGAAAGGTCTCGAAAGCCTAGTACGAATCGTCCTTGAGGCACTAACCGCGCGCTTACCTGCTCGAACAGAGTTGTGATGCACTCGGTATTGGACAGATGAGGAATGATGTCTCCCACACAAACAGCAGCGTCAACTCGCTCCGGTAGCGCGGGACAAGTCGCCAGAGCGCAGAGATCGTGTTGGATGGTGCGAATGGGCAGGCCGGTGGCGTGCTGGCCGAGCTCTTCTAGGAGCTGCGCGTTTGCATCAATTGCGGTGATGGAGAAGCCAAGCTGAGCGAGCGCGATGGACTGCGACCCGGGACCACAGCCGAGATCGAGCGCCTTTCCCGTTGTGAGCGGAGCAAGACCAGACCGCACCAACAACTCGTGCTGATGGACGACCTTTTCGGCGTACGGACCGGACATCCAGGTGTAATGGTCCGCAAGAAAGGTCCTATAATGCTCGATCGCGCTCAGTGGTGACGTAACCATTTCTTGACGATCCCCGGTTTACGAAAAATGATGCACCTGTTCTTGCCACATCCTTGAAATGGCAGGATCCTATGCCGATCCTGCCCATAGAGCCGTTTTACACTGTAACCTGTCGACCGGTCCTGCAATCAGACAGTCACGTAATCGAGTGTGCCTTAAGGGTAGTAGCCGCTTCTCGCCGAACGCAGTCAGGTGTTGTTGGTTTCCTGGCAAAGTGCGATCCGGGCGGAGGAGAACCGATTCCTCGGCTGCTACGATGAGCGCACTCCATCGATTTGCATCTCTGCAGGAGAACGAGCTTGCCTACGAATGCTTCGCAAAATAAGCAGCTGAATTCATTCTTACGCGGCCGTCGGCTTGCTCTGTGTTCAGCGTTGATGGTTTTGGCATGTACGACTGGCTGCAGTCCCAAATCCACTCCTCAGTCGAGGCTGCGCATCAGCATGGTTCCGACCACGGACCCCGGCAAAGCGTTGCGCGAAAATCAGCCTTTGCTGGCGTACTGGGCGAAGCAGACTGGCCGCACTCCGGAGCTGACGATACCCACCAGCTATGCTCCGGTGGTCGAGGCGCTTGCGAATGACAAGGTAGACATCGCCTTTTTGGGGGGATTTACATACGTTCAGGCGTCGGCTCGATTGGGAGTCAAGCCGTTGGTGCAGCGGTCCATCGATCAGCAGTTTCAATCCGTTTTCATTACGCCGGCCGGCTCGAAGATTCATTCGCTGGCGGATCTGCACGGACACTTCATCTTCGGCGACGTGAACTCCACTTCGGGTCACCTGATGCCGCTGTACTACATGCAGCAGGCGAAGGTAGACCCCGCAGTGATTGAGAACGCCAGCTACAGCGGCGGTCACGATGCTACGGCGCTTGCTATTGCCAATGGCAAGGCAGAAGCGGGTGCTATGGATGAACTGGTTTACAAGAAGATGGTCGCCAACGGGCAATTGAAGCCAGGAGCCGTCCGGGTGTTCTACACCACGCCGGCTTTTTTCGACTACGTCTGGGTGGCGAATAAGAATCTGGATCCGAAGGTTGCGAGCGCCTTTGCAGATTGCATGGAAGCGTTAAGTCTGAATCAACCCGATCAGAAGGTACTGCTCGACCTGCTGAACGCGAAGAGGTACGTGGCAGCGAATGACGCCGATTATGGAAAGCTGCGTGATGCGGCGAAGAGTGCAGGACTTTTGCATTGATCTACAGCCTCAACAACGTCGGCAAAGAGTTTGGTGAGGGAAGGCATCGCTCCGTTGCGGTCCGCAATGTAACCCTGCATGTCTCGCCAGGCGAGCAGATCAGCCTGATCGGCCCCTCTGGCTCTGGTAAGACCACGCTGTTTCGTTTGATGAACGGCAGTCTCTTGCCTTCGAGCGGCAAGCTGTTTTATCGCGAGAATGATCTGGCCGCAACAAGCCATCGACGGTTGCGCGAGATGCGGCGCAGGATCGGCAGCATCTACCAACAGCACTATTTGGTGACGGGGATGTCGGTGCTGGCTAACACCCTTAGCGGCGCGCTCGGGCGCTGGGGAATGGTCGCTACGCTGCGCAACCTTGCCAGCCCAAGCGCGATAGAGGTGGAGCGAGCGGAGCACTGTTTGGAGCTCGTTGGGCTGGCAGACAAACGACGGTTCCGATGTGAGCAACTCTCCGGTGGTCAGCAACAACGGCTGGCGATTGCCCGCACACTGATGCAGGAACCCGAAGTAATTCTTGCCGATGAGCCAGTCTCTTCGCTGGATCCCGTGCTCTCGAACGAGATTCTGGAGTTACTGGTTCGTCTGACCGAGGAAGCAAAGTTGACCCTGCTGACGTCGCTGCACCAAGTCGACCTTGCGCTCCGGCACAGCAAGCGAATCGTGGCCCTGCGGTGCGGTGAAATCGCCTTCGATGCGCCAAGCCAGGACGTGGACCAGCACTCCCTTACACAGCTTTACCGGAGCGCCCACGAGCGAGATGCGGTGACCGCTGGCGGTCAATTCGAGGAGTCAGGAGGAATCTCGCGTGGCGCAGAGTCTGGCCAAAAGGGCGCCTGCCTTCGCTGATACGGAGGGCGGCTCAATCCGAGCGTGGCGACTCCCGGCATTGCTTGCTGCACTGGTGCTCTGGGCGGCCTGGACTTCGGGAATCGATCTGCGCCTGCTCTTTTCCCGGCCTACCTGGTCGGCGCTTTTCGACTTTTTCCAGCGTCTCTTTCCTCCCGACGTCTCGCTGTCCTTCCTGGGAACCGCTTTACGCGCGACCTGGATGACCTTCGCCACAGCGGTCATCGCTACGGCCGCCTCATCACTTCTCGCGCTCCCGCTGGGCATCCTGGCAAGCGGGCGCTTATGGAGGACGGGAGTAAACGCGGACAGTGACAATGCCCGACCCCGTTCCTGGATGGGTCCGGTAAGCTGGCTTGTTCTTCACGGCATGGGCGTGGTTCGCTCTGTGCCGGACCTGGTCTGGGCGTTGCTGTTTGTTGCCGGCATAGGTTTGGGTCCTACGGCCGGAACACTGGCGCTCGCTATCTCCTACACCGCACTTCTGGGTCGCGTATATGCCGACATCTTCGACGAGATCGATGTGCGGCCCCTCGAGGCGCTGGAGGCGCTTGGTGCGTCTCGTCTGCAGGTCTTTTTTTTCGGCATTCTTCCGCAAAGCCGCGCGCTTCTGGCGTCGTATACGCTCTACTCGTTCGAGTGCAGCGTGCGCTCAGCGGCAGTGCTGGGGTTTGTCGGAGCAGGCGGATTGGGCTACGAGATCAGCCTGTCCATGCGTCTCTTTGACTTTCCGCAGGTCCTCACCTTGTTGGGCTGCTTCGTGCTGTTGCTCTTCGCGGTTGATCTGGTGAGCCGCGAGCTGCGCACGCATTTGAAGGCGAATGCGGAGACGTCACCCGACTCCGCGGTGGGTGGTGTATTTCGACAGCATCTCCGCCGCCGTTGGCTGATCGGATTGGTCGCGGCGACGATATTGCTCTTCTCGTTTTCTCCGGCAGGCATTACGCCGGCTGGCCTGCTCCAGAGCGACACGGTGCGCAACCTGGTCCGCTTTGCTAAGCAGTTCCTGTCGCCGGAGACCTCTCCAGCGTTCTTACGCGAAGTCGGCCGCCTTGCGCTTCAGACCATCAGCATCTCGGTGATTGGAACAGCCTCCGGAGCAGCACTCGGTGTGGTGCTGGCACTGCCGGCGACGCGTCTTCGGGCGGCACGGCACGAGTCTCTCGATCGGTCCTGGAGCCGCAGAGTGTGGAATGAAGCCATCTTCTGGACAGCCCGCATGACGCTGAATCTGTTGCGTGCCATTCCAGAGCTGGTCTGGGTTTTGATCTGCGTCATTGCTGTCGGGTTCGGTTCATTCGCGGGATCGATTGCATTAGGTCTGCACACTGGCGGAGTGCTGGGCAAGCTGTTTGCTGAAACCATGGAGGATAGCCCTCAGGAGCAGGTTGAGGCCATGCTGGCCTTCGGAGCAACGCCGCTGCAGTGCATCTTCTGGGCCCTCCTGCCGCAGGCCTGGCCTATGATGCGCCGCTATGTGCTGCTGCGCTGGGACATGAACTTGCGCGCAGCAACCATCCTGGGCCTGGTTGGTGGGGGCGGTCTGGGCCAGGCTCTCTACAACGATGTTCAGCTTGCGGACTTCGGGAAAGTCTCCACTTTGATCTTGGCGGTGATGGTGCTGGTCCTCGGCTCGGACTGGCTGAGCCGGCCGAACCTGCAGCTTGAGGTGCAGACATGAGACGACCCCCGATTTCGCAGATCGTTGTGCAAGACTTGAGGAACGCATGTCGACAGAAGCGATAGCCGTGCAACAGCAATTCGCGCTCGGCCTGGGCTTGACGAACGAGTGCAATCTGGCATGCTCGTTTTGCTATCGGGATCCCGCCCGCCTCGACCGCATCTCGCTCGAGCAGGTGCAACGCATTATTGCCGCGCTCCCGGTGCGGTCGGTCAACCTGGGTACCGGTGAAAACGGAATGCACCCGGACTTCCACAACATCATCCGCTGGCTCAGGGATCAGCCGCTGCGCATGACCATGACCTCCAACGGACATAGCGTGGAGCTGCTCACAGATGAGGAGTTGAGTTTCTTCAGCGACATCGAGTTCTCGCTCGACTATGACAATCGCGCCCAGCAGGATGGGCAGCGCGGGGCAGGCAACTGGGAATTAGTGCATCGCCAGGCTGCGCGGTGCCGCGCGGCCGGCATTCCCGTCACCATCATCGCGGTGATGATGAAGTCTAACTATAAGAACATCGCCAATGTTGCGCGCGTCGCCAGGCGCTACGACGCCCCGCTGCGCATCAACGTCTACCAGTCTGTCCGCACCGACATCTATGCACTCACCTATAACGAATACTGGGAAGGCTTCCGACTGCTGCTTGAGCAGACGGACCTGATCAGCACCGGCGAGCCGCTGGTCCGCGCGATGGCCGGCTTGCCGGCTCGAAAGGGTGGCTGCGGCTGCGCTACAGTGCGGGTTACACCCCGCGGCACCGTGCAACCGTGCGTGTATTGGCCAGGGGAGGGCGATCCGCTCAGCCTACTGCTTGATGAGGGCTCGGAGATTGTCGGCACCGCGCAATTCCGGGACGCGCGGTCGCTGCCTGAGGCCTGCACTACCTGCGAGCATGTGGACGCGTGCCACGGAGGCTGCGCGGGGAGGCGGAAGCTACATCATGAATTGACGAAGCCTGACTTTTACTGCCCCATTGTGCGTGGAGAATTTAAGCCTCTCCGTGTAACTATGGCTCCGCATCGTGATCTACCAAAGAGCGAGAGCGCCTGCACCACGATCGTGATGGCGCGGGAGGCCGACACGTCCGACCTGGGAGGAGTGACGCTATGAGCGAAGTGCAAACGGTAAAGCTTACCGAGCAAGTGAAGGCCGGCGGATGTGCCAGTAAACTCAGCCCAGCCATTCTGGACCGGGTGCTCTCGCAACTTCCCAAGCAAACCAACGAGAACGTCCTGGTGGGCTTCGAGACGGCCGACGATGCTGGTATCTACAAGCTCAGCGAGAGTCTGGCGTTGGTGCAGACAGTGGACTTCTTCACACCGATGGTCGACGACCCGTACATTTATGGGCAGATCGCAGCGACGAATGCACTGAGCGATGTCTATGCGATGGGCGGCATACCTATCAGCGCGCTGGCTGTGCTTGCCTACCCGGAAAACGGCGACCTTGAGGTGCTGGAGGCCATCATGGCGGGAGGCCTCTCGAAGATGGTCGAGGCGAATTGTGCTGTCATCGGCGGCCACAGCGTGAAGGATGCGGAGATGAAGTTCGGGTACGCTGTCACGGGCACGATTCATCCCGATCGCGTGTTTAAGAATAAGGGAGCACAGTCGGGCGATGCTCTTTTTCTCACCAAGGGGATTGGAACCGGCGTTATCACCACTGCCATCAAGCGCGGGTTCGCCAAGCAGGAGTGGATCGATGCGGTGGTCAAGAGCATGACCACTCTCAGCAAGAATGCCGTTCTCGCGATCACTGAAGCAGGACTGCGCGTTCACGCCATGACGGATGTGACTGGATTTGGTTTGGCGGGACACTCACGCGAGATGGCGCTGGCTAACGGAGTCGCTCTAGAGCTTGAAATCGATCGCGTCCCGCTTCTACGTGGCGCTATCGAGTGCGTGCAGGCGAAAGCTGTACCTGCAGGCCTGATCGCCAATCGCGACTTTGCCGAATGTGTTGTCGATGCGCACGCCGCAATCGCGCCGGAGCTGATGACTCTTTTCTTCGATCCACAAACGGCCGGAGGGCTGCTGATCTCCATTGACGAGCGCGACGCAGCGCGCCTGGAGGAGATCACGGGTGAAGCAGGAACACCGGCTGTTCGCATCGGCCGAGTTGTCGAGCGCGCAGACGGCAAACCCATTCGGTTGATTTGAGGACGTGCAGGATAAGCGTGAGGCGGGTCTTCATCCGCGACCGCAGCGCGACCCTGCTGGCTATACTCCGGTAACAACAAACGACGTGTTCTTTCTTCCGAACCAAGCTGTCGATCCGCAAGACCACAGATGATTCATAAATACGAGGTTTCCCGATGAGCTCGAACGCTAGCCTGACACCAGGCGCCGTCGAACAGCTTCCCGCTGCGAATGGACTGGCGCTTGTACGCATGACAATTGGAGCAATGTTCGTGTGGGTCTTTTTTGAGAACCTCGGGAAAACGCTCTATACAGCGGCGGGTTACTCCGGCTTAATTCACTACTACATCAAAGCGGGCCATTCGCCTGCTGTATGGAAGATGTTCATGGCTTTCGCTGCCAACCACGCCGCGATGGCAGCACCTGTGCAGGGCGCGCTCGAGCTCACTCTGGGTATTCTGCTCGTGATCGGCCTGCTTACCCGGCCGGCCGCATTTGTCGCGTTTCTGTATTTGGGAAGTCTTTGGGTCTCAGAATGGGGCACCGCCTGGATCTGGGAGCTACTGGTTCCGGTGCTGGCATCGCTTGGGGTTGCTATCGGATGCGCCGGTCGGCGGTGGGGCGTTGACGCGTGGCTGTCGGCACGGCGGCCATCTTCTCTTTGGTGGTGATTGGTCAATTGCACATGCGAGTTTCCGTCATCATCCCCACCCACAACGAAGCGCAAGCGATTCAGCGCGTTCTGGCGGATCTTCCGCGCGACCTCACGACGGAGGTGATCGTCATCGACAGCAACTCAACTGATGGCACGCCCGAAATCGCAGCAAAAATGGGGGCCCGCGTGATTCACGAACCCCGCCGCGGCTATGGGCAAGCATGCCTAACCGGTTTGGCCTCGGCAAATTCTCCTGACGTGGTTGTGTTTCTGGACGGAGACTACAGCGATCGCCCCTCCGAACTTCCGTTGCTCCTAACGCCAATCGTCGAGGGCCGTGCAGATATTACGCTCGGTTCCCGCCTGCGGGAGCGGCGTTTTGCTGGAGCGTTGCCTTGGCATCAGGCGTTTGGAAATCGTCTCGCCGCCAGCCTGATCAGGGTTCTCTATAGATTAGAAATCACTGATCTCGGCCCATTTCGTGCAGCCCGCGCGGACGTATTGCGCACGCTCGCACTCGAAGAGACCACCTATGGCTGGGCGGTTGAGATGATCCTGAAAGGTGCGTTGGCTGGATTTCGTGTGGTTGAAGTTCCGGTCAGCTACTACCCGCGCATCGGAAAGTCGAAGATCAGCGGTACGCTGAAGGGAACGGTCGGCGCGGCCTGGTTCATTTTGAGCTTGATAGTGCGATACCGTTTTCGCCACCGAAGAGCCCGAAGGCTGCGACCGGCGTAAGTGCACGTCAAAAATCTTATGAACCCTTCAAACGAAAGCGTGGTGCGTTCGTCTGGCAGTGACCGTGTGCTGGTGATCATGGCGAAAGCACCGAGACCCGGCAAGGTAAAGACACGTCTGATTCCCAGCCTATCTCCCGAGATTGTCACTGCTTTTTATGGTTGTCTTCTTGATGACACGCTGGCGCTGGCACGGTCGTTGAATGATGTCGAAGTTGCCATTATGTGCCCGGGTTCGGACATCAACGAGCTGGAGCAATTGGCGGGTAATGAAGTGAGCGTCGTGGCGCAGAAGGGCGAAGGCCTTGCTGCAGGTCTTACTTCAGTATTTGCGCATTTCGCGGAAAGACATCCACGGCGCACCATTGCCTTCAACAGCGACAGCCCACATCTGCCGCCAGCTGTTCTCGAAGGTGCATTCGAAATGCTAAGCACAAATGATTTAGTTGTGGGACCAACATACGATGGAGGCTACTATCTCGTAGGCGCAACGGCGTCTCATCCTACGCTGTTCGCGCGCGACGCAATGGGAACCAGCAGCGCGTTGGAGAGACTTTTGTCACGTGCCCAAGCTCTTAATCTCACCGTCGGCATGGTAGAGCCTTTTTACGATATCGATGTAGCCGACGACCTGACTCGAGTGGCGGCTGAGTTGCGTCTGGCTCCTACGAGAGCACCACACACCGCGGAGTGGCTTAAAAAGCGGGAGTCTGCGGCGGTACAGCCAAATATGGGCGCGGAAAACCGGTGAAGATCGACTCCGAATGGCGAGTGTACGGGCTCGGGGCCGCGCTATGTGTAGCGCTAAGCATCTGCTCACGTAACTTCGGCGATCGAGGCGGACCATATTTTATGAGTTCGCTCACGCTTGCGAGTCTCGCATACCTCCTTGCGATTCGAGAGTTCTTCCTTACGCCACGATTTCCTCGACGCGTTGTCATCCTGGGGCTCATTCTGGCCGCCGTGTGGCACATTGAGTTTCTTCGAATACCCTCCGCCGCTGGTGAAGACATTCATCGATATGTCTGGGACGGGCGCCTACAGCGGCTTGGCTACAGCCCATATCTTGTCGTTCCCAGCGATCCCGCCTTCAATGGCTTACACACCTCTGAAACCCGCAATATGAGTAGCCCGGATCTTCCGAGCCCATATCCACCGGGCGCGCAGCTATTCTTCCGTGTCATAACTGCGATTCGGGAATCTACCTTTGCGCTGAAAACAGCATTCGTGATTTGCGATTTCGCGATTGCTTTCGTGCTGCTAGATATGCTGCGGTGTAACCGGAAGGGTGCGCATCTGGTTCTGGCGTACGCCTGGAATCCATTGTTAGCTCTTGAAGTTGCGGGAAGCGGGCACCTCGACATACTTGGGGCGCTATTGCTGCTGGTCTCCGTTGCCGCGTTGGGCCGACGATGGCGAACGACTGCGGCGGTCGGACTCGGGCTAGCTATAGCAGTCAAATTGTTGCCTATCGTTCTCCTGCCCCTCTATTGGAAGCGAGTTCGCATTCGCGACGCGGTTTTAGCCGCAGCGGTAATTGGATTCCTGTACATGCCATTTCTTCGTCACGGCCACATCTCGATAGGTTCGCTTGGCACGTATGTCGAGAGCTTCCGCTTTAACGGTCCCGTGTTTGCGATGCTCGATCACGTCGCGCCTCCAGAGTTGCTGGTGGGACTGGCGGTAGTTGTTGGATTCGTCACTGCGATCTGGATAAGACGTGCGGCGCCTGAGTGGTCTTCGGAGGTAGTCGCGTGGCCAATGGCAGCGTCTCTCTTGTTCTCGCCCGTGGTATTCCCCTGGTATCTCCTCTGGCTGGTGCCATTTGTGACATCCGCCTCGACATTCCTGATCATCATCTGGACTGTGAGCATTATCCCCACCTACATCATGTGGCATCTGCGTTCCCTTGGACATCCGTGGGGGCCACTTCCTGATTGGGTAATGCTGCTGGAATACGGAAGCGTGGCATTAGTCGCCGCCCTTCTCGCTTTGCGCCACAGGATAAGGCGATCTAAAACGCTTACCGAATCGACAGAGTAGATGGAGAGCACACTGCTCACAATTTGCATCCTGAAAGTTTTGTCGTTATCCAATACTCGCTGCCATTCAATTGTAGCCGGGCTTGAAAACGGGCCATGGGACGTATTTGAAGCTGCCACGCCGCTGTGCTGGTGAACAGTTCAACTGACGGACGTTTAAGGTATCGATTGATCCCGTTGTCCGGTCCATTCGTGTATTCGGTTTGGGTCCATTACAATGATCCGCCTTCGTAGTGCAAAACTCATCAGAAGGATGTTCCCTATGACACAACTCACTCGAACAAAAGAATCCCACACCACCTCAATGAAGAACGAGCTCTCCATAGTGGGAGCCTGTACAGGAGAGGCAAAAGGAAGACGCTCGATGATAAGGTGCGGTCGTTCCATCGCAGTAAGTTGTTTAGTGATTGGAATGCTGGCGCTGGCTCCGACGAACTCATGGGGCCAAAACCGCGCACCGATTCTCGAACAGATTGCTAAAGCTTATGGTCTTGATTCGTATGGGCAGATCGATGCAATCCGCTACACCTGGAGTGCACAGTTCCCGGGAGTGAACATCTCTCATTCGTGGATTTTGGAACCCAAAACGGGCAAGGTCTCCTACGAGGGGAAGGATAAAGATGGCAAGCCGGTCAAAGTTTCCTACATGCGCGGTCAGCTCGCTAGCCAGTCCGACGTTGTAAAAAATGAAGTCGATCCGGCATTCATCAATGATAACTATTGGCTGCTGTTTCCCCTGCACGCCTATTGGGACAAGGGCGCCACGGTGACCGATGAGGGAATGCATAAGCTGCCCATTGGAAAGGGCTCGGCCGAGCTGGTCAGGGTGAAGTATCCCACGGAAGCCGGCGGCTACACGCCTGGTGATACCTGGGAGCTCTACGTCGGCAAAGACAACCGCGTGCAACAATTCGTCTACCGTCGCGGTGGTCCCAGAAAGCCCAGCGTCGTTATTGCGACATGGGGAGGTTACAAAAAGGCGGGCCCTCTGCTGATCTCAACGGAGCACCGTGGAACTGCGGATGGCAAACCTCTGCATGTCTTCATCTCTGACCTGTCGGTCAGGCTGACAGACTCGAATACTTGGACAAAGGCCGAATAGATATAGGAGTGGTGGTCGGACTTTGACACGCCGCAGAGATACGACGGGAATCAATCCCAGCGAGGCCATGGTTGGCTACCAACTCGCCGCATTCCGTGTTCAACGAAGACATGCGTCACGCAGCGAGGGCGAGCTGGAACGCCACCGCAGGATTGCCGAGCTCACAACTATACGTACTCGACGGAGACCACTTCGTACTGAAGACTCAGCAGCGACCTTATTTGTTCTTCGCCAAAAGATTTGGCGTTTAATAATGCAACAGCAGAGAACGTGGGTTCGCAGTGGGGTCACAACGTCACCCCGTAATTTATCCTCCTGTTCCGATGGTGAATCTCAGGACTAGGACTGTGTGGGCGCCGCGCTCTCAACTGGAGGATGACGGACTATCAGAAGTTATCCAGTTGGCCCTATAAGCGGCTTCTCGCCCACTGCCAATTCGCTACTCGATGTTTTGGAGAATAGCCCGTCTGTCAGCCACTTGGATCAGGACGATAAAAGAGGCCTTGTAACGCGGTAGGCAAGTCTCAGCTACTACTTAGCGTTCTCGCGAGCGGTCCGAAGCATGATGCGGTAAGCAAAAGCGCCCAGAGGAATGGCGATAGATAGGGCCATTGCAACTGAGCGGCGACCGTCAAGATCGCATCAGGGATGAGAATCGGCCACGGCACCGTGTAACGCAATGCTTTTACCCATGAACCGGCCTGCGCCGGGCGATTGGCCTCTTTCGGATCCCAAGGGTCTACCGCTCGAGGAAGTCCGTGCGATCCGTGATACGGTGCGTGCGTCTTCCGCGGGGCACAGGCGGCCCTCCACTTTTTCGCAGTTACTCGCTCTCAGGACCCCCTCTCGACGGAGCGTTATCGAATCAGCGTGAAGATCGAGCAGAATGGGGCGGCTGGAGCTTACCTGCGGGAGCATGTCCGGCTGGGCGCTACTCTCGACGTCAGCTCTCCGCGCGGAAGTTTCATTCTGCAGTCCGGAGAGCGGCCGGTGGTGCTGCTCAGCGGGCAAATCGGGTCGACGCCTGTTCTGGCGATGCTGTACACGCTGGCGGCGGCACGCTCGATAAAGGACGTCTTGTGGCTGCATGCGGCTCGCGATCGGGAGCATCATCCATTCGGGGCCGAAGTCCGCCGCCTCATGCTCACGCTCACGCGCGGCCGCAGAAGATGGCGAAGCAGCTTACGAGGCATGGTGAGCTCGACTTCTGCTATGAAGCTAGCGGTTGTGGATATGGTATTCACCGCCAGCTGACGCGACTTGGACAGAAGTGCACAGTGGCCGCGCCGTCGATGATCCTGCGCAAACCAGGGGAACGGATCAAGACCGACCGGCGCGATTCAGAGAAGCTGGCCATCCTGCACCGCTCCGGGACCTGACCCCAGTCTGGGTTCCAGACACTACTCACGAGGCGCTTCGCGATCTGGTGAGAGCCAGGTGGATGCATCGATGCACCTGATGCGTGCGCGCCAGCAGCTGCTCGCCTTTCTGCTTCGGCATGGCCGCAGCTATCCCACAGGCAAGCACTGGACACAGCGCCATCGCTGCTGGCTTGCTGGCCAGACGTTTCAGGAAGAAGCCCATGGCATCGTCTTCCAGGACTACCTGGAGACGGTTTGGACTGCACAGGAGAGAAGAGATGCCCTGATCGAGAGGATCTCTTCGATGGTTGCGAGGTGGTCGTTGGGACCGCTTGTGGAAGCCTTGCGCGGCCTGCGCGGCATCGACTTGATCTCCGCAGCAACCTTCATCGCATCTACCGGCGATCTCAGCCCCTTCGAATCGCCGCGCCTTTTGATGGGCTACCTCGGCCTGGTCCCTTCCGAGCATTGCAGCGGCGGAACGATTCGCCGCGGAGGCACCACGAAGACTGGCAACCGCGAGGCCAGACGCATGCTCATCGAAGCGGCGTGGAGCTACCAGTATCCAGCGCGCATTGGCAAGGATAAGGCGGAGATCCTCGTTCGACTGCCCAAGAAAATCCGCGATATCGCCTGGAAGGCACAGATCAGGCTCCGCACCCGCTACCGTTCGATGATTGCAAGTGGTAAGAAACCGACCGTTGTCGTTGCTGCGATCGCGAGAGAACTTGCCGGCTTCATCTGGGCGATCGGCCAGCAGATGAGGATTGCCGTGGCTACCTAGTAGACAAGCTTCCACCTGACAGGTGGGGAACCGGACAACTGGTCATGATGATCCTCGAGAGCTCCTTGGGCCGGAGTCTTCTCCGATGCCCGCGCTAAGTCCGAGGCAAACCTGCGACGACACACGTTCGTGCGGTAGCCAACCCGCGTATGGAAGTTTGAGCGACTGTCGCTGAACGTTGTCCGGTTCCCGACCCGTAAAGATATCCGCATTCTCGCCCCCATGATCGGGATTCGGAGGAAGAGGGACAGCGAGGCCGAGAAAGACATCACCAAGCAGAATCAGCCGTACTCGTCGGCTTTCGTTCCGCGTTTCCAACGTTTGCTCGACCTTCCAGGCTACGACGTAGCCATCCTCATCGGCCGCCTCGGACAGAACGCAGAAGCCAAAACCGCTCAGAACAACAAAGAGTACGTTGCCCTCAACATCCCAACCCAGGAGAGCTGGAAGGACGACAAAGGCGACTACGAAACGCGCACCGAATGGCGCCGCGTCTTCGCCTGGAAGAATCTCTCGAGGTTCGCCAATACTCTCCAGAAGGGGCAGCTCGTCACGCTAAAAGGCATTCTCCGGTATCGCGACGGAGATGAGGTCAAAGGCACTACCTTCAAGAACCGGATCGCGGAAGTCCACGCCACCAGCTTGAAACGGCTTTCGAAAGTAGAAGCCGCCGATGATCCGACGGGCGGGGCCGACGACGAGTAATCGTCGGCTTGGGAGGATGGGGCGAGAAACGTCGCCTCATCCTCCATCTCCACAGCAAATGTTCCGTCACCTTTGACGAAAGATCACGAGAGCTAGCGCTTAGAAAGCCGGAGTGTGGCGGCTCGGCAACGATTCGCAGGGGATGTGGTCACATCGAGATCTTACCAAGATCTTCGCGAATGTGGCGTCCCGTGATATTCGGGATCTACTTGCCCCCGGCTCGCGTCTCCAGTCGAAGCGCTTCCCTTTCGATATTCAGATAGCCTTCACTTCGAGCCTGTCTCAACGTTGCCACCGCGCGCCGTCGTGCCGTCTGACGGTCGCCTATCGCCAACGCCAATCGAGCGTTCTGCAATAGAGACCTCAACTGGAGCACATGGTTTTGAGTTTTGCTGACGATCGGATCGAGTGCGCTCATTTCTGCGGCCGCCTGGGGCATCTTTGTTTCGGCGATCAGGGCATCGACAACAACTAGTCCGGCGCCAAGTTCGTCGTCCGCCTGCTGTTCCGAGTGGAACTGTGTCTTGCATCTGCGAGCCCGGGCCTCCGCGTCCGTGGGGTTTCCCTCCAAGATCCGGATTTTGGCCAGTTCTACCTCCGTTTCAGCAACGACTTGCTTCTCCCCGAGATCTTGTCGTAGCCGCAAGGCATTATTGTAGGAATTTCGCGCCGCAAGAATGTCGGATTGCTGGAGTTGTACCTCTCCGATGCCGGCCAGCGCGCTGGCGACGACGCTTTTGTCACCGTTCGTGCCGGCTTTCTGAAGAGAGCGATGGAAGAGGTCAAGAGCGCCCGACAGTTCGCCACGATGCAGAGAGAGCGACCCAAGATCGACAAGCGCTGCTGCCACGCCATCTGTATCACTCGCCCGTTCGTAGCTGAGAATAGCCTGATGTAGAAGCTGATCGGCCTGATTCAGCTGGCCACGGACAAGATAGACCTCGCCAAGATTATTAGATGAGGCGCCCAAACCCTCCTCCTCATCCACGCGACGAAACTCGGTGATGGCCTGCTTCCACATCGTTTCAGCTTCCGACAGCTTACCGTTTTGGTAATACAGGCCCGCCAGATCATTCTGTGTACGTGCCGCATTGTTCAGATCTCCGGCGGCCAGATAGCTGCTTCGCGCACGCATGCACTCCTGAAGCGAGCGATCGAACGAAACACCCAGGCCGTTATCCTGCTGGCAGAGAATGCCGTAGCCCCTGGCAATCATCAGTGTCGATCCTTGCGCGGTTGCCTTCGCAATCGCCTGCTGTGCGGCAAGCCGCGCGCCTCGCAGATCGCGCCCAATCAATACAGTGCCATTCATCAGATCTATACGTGGATCGGTGCCAATCGGCGCAGGCAGTCGGCGCAGCGACGCAAGCGTTCGTAGCGCATCATCCGGGTTGATATGGAATTGTGCGGTCGTCAGGCGGAGTCCATAGTCCAGGTTGTCAGGAAACAGGTGGAATAGCGCAGCATACGTCTTGCTGGCGGCAGCCCAGTTGAGCACTATTTCTTCATATTGGCCGCGAATAGCAAGAGCAAACTCGTCTGGAAGATGCTGTGACAGATCGACAGCAAGTTTCGCTTCGCTACGCGCGAGAGCATCATCGCCGAGATGCGAAAGCGTGCTCGCCAGCGCAGAATGTGCCATTGCGTAATCCGGGTCCGCGTAGATCGCGCGTTTCAAAAGATCGCGAGCCCCCACGAAATCGAAGCTCAACAGCCGGGCACGTCCTTCGCTATAGAACTGAAGTGCTAATTGATTCGCGGCCAGCGGCGCAGGCCGCGCGCTGCCCGGGGCAAGATCTCCGGCTGGCAGCAAACCTTCACGCAAACGCTCGCCGGCGCGGCCTGCCAGATCAAACAGCTCATCTTGGTCGCCGGTAAAAGCCTCCTGCGCCATGGTTTCGCCGCTGCTGGTGTCTTGCATCCTTATATCGAGCCGGAGACGATTCTTTCCGTTGTCCGGCAGCAATGCATAGGAGCCGAGAACGATCACGTCTGCGCCAAGATTTTTGCGCAGTCGCAGCAAAGTACTATGCGACAGCGTGTCCTCTTCCGGCAGTTCCAGGTCCCGCTTTACCTGGGCCACATCTTCGCCCGATGTCAGGCGGAGATCGGGGCTGGCTGCAAGTTCGGTATTCAGCATTTCCGTGAATGCTATCGATAGCCAGTTCTGGTCGGGCCGGGTCGTGAGATTGCGGAAACCCAGCACCGCGACGGAACGACGCATTCGCGGAGTGGAACTGAGCACGGATGACGAGTTTTCTGAGATCCGCTGCGAGCCCACCATCGCGGAAGATCGATGATGCCAAACCATGAGCGCCGCAACTGAGGCAGCGATGCAAATGAGCGCAGCGACAGCATAGGTGATGGGCCTGTGGCCTAACGAGCGTGACATTTTGACGGGGTGCGGCTCAGCAACCAGCGGTAACTCGATCAGTTCAGCTGAGGCAGGTTGAACCGCCAAGACCGCCCCCTGCTCCGGGAGCGCGATGGCAAATGGTGTCTCTGAACGTTCAACTTCGGTAATCGAGACCGGAGCGATGAAGCGATAGCCGCGGCGCGGCACTGTCTCAACAAAGCGAGGATTGCTCGCGCTGTCCCGCAGAGCGTCGCGCACCTTCAGTACAACGACGCCAAGACTCTTATCAAAATCGACGAAGGTGTTGCCCGGCCAAAGTCGCTGCTGGATTTCCTCACGGCCGACAATGCTTCCATGGTTTTCCAGGAGCAGCAGTAGGAAGCGGAGGGGCTGGTCCTGGAGATGAACCCTGATCCCGTTCCGCGTCAGCGTACCCGATACACGCTCCAGCGTGTAGAGCCCGAAGTGATAAACGACCTCGGGGTCCCGATCCTGCGTGGCCCCGGCGTCCATCCTCATCTCCGGCACCCTCGTGCTCTGGCGACATCGAGTCTAGCATGCCGAACGCCGGCTGGCTGTTTATCTCGATTCCTAAGTGAATGAATTAAGAAGGCTTAGTTGTTAGTAAATGTTTGGTGTGGTCTTAGTTTGACCCTACACCTTCCCCGGCGCAGATTCATCGCCAGCGTGATGACAGTCATCGCGCAGCGGTCAAGGCGTTGAGGAGGCAATGTGGCATCCTTTTGCGGGAGATGCGGATCGGTCGTTGCGGATAAGGCCGGGTTCTGTGGCAAGTGCGGTTCGCCACTACAGGCCGCAGGACACTCAACGCAAGCTCAACCCACTCCACAGGGGGTGGTCCCGAGCGCAATAAATCCGCCGCCCGCCAGCAAATCAAACACGCTCCTGAAGGTGGGCATTGCTTTTGTTGCAATCCTGGCGATCGGCGGGGTGCTCGCTCTTGCCGCCGCCATGTACGCCGCCCACAAGGTGAGTGAGAAGGCGCACGCAGTGACGCGCCAGGTGCTGGGAACGGATACTCCTTCGGCGGCGGGCGGCCTCGCATCCATGCTGAAAAGTGCAGCTGGATCGGATGACGACGACGCCCAGTTCAAGGGCGATCCCTGCCGCTTCCTCAGCAAGGAAGATGTGTCCAGCGCCATCGGCGTGACGATCATCCGCGCCCAGGCGCAGGACGCCGGCTGCAGCTACATCGCGCATGGCGATCCCGCCGACATGACCTCCAAGCACATGACCGCCATGGTGGGCAGCCAGGCTGCCGCCAAGGGCGAAACAGTGGATCCGAAATCGCAGCAGATGCTGCAGCAGTTCGCCGGTGCTTTCTTCAAGCAACAGGAATCCTCGGACAAGGATTTGTCTGCTCAAGCAGCCACGGGCGAGGTGCCGGTTCTCAACGTCAGCTTCAGCTCCGGGAATGCCCATCTGGAGATGAAGATGAATCGCACGGCATTCAACCGCATAAAACAAGGCAGCATGGTCTCGACCGAGGGGAAGTCAACCGACGAGGTCGCAACCGGGGACCTGAGTGGTATCGGCGACGACGCCTACGAGATGGGCGGGACAGGCCTGATGGTCCGAAAGGGCAAGGTCGTAGCCCACTTCATGTTTCCCTATTGTCCCTGCAGCGCCAACGCCATCAAGCCTCTCGCCGCCAAAGTGGCGAGTCAACTTTAGCTCCTCAACCATCGCGAAAAGGACCATGTCATGAGCTTTTGTCAAAGCTGCGGTACAGCTCTCGGAGACAGTGGGGCAGTATGTGCTGTCTGCACGGGCAGCGCGTCAGCAGCAGGTGCGGTTGCAGCCATGCCTGCCCCTGCTTCCACAGGTCTGCAGAATAATGCCGCGGGGGCGTTGGCTTATCTCGGCGGGTTGATCACCGGCATTCTCTTCCTGGTTATTGATCCTTACAAGACAGATCGGTTTGTTCGTTTCCACTCTTTCCAGTCGATCTACTTCAACGTTGCGTGGATTGGGCTATGGATCGTCTGGATGATCGTCGGTTCATATTGCTCGGTGTCGTGACTAAAGGCCTGTTCTTCGTGTTGGAACTGCCCATCAATCTGCTGCTGATGGTCGGGGGATTCTGCCTCTGGGCCTATCTCATGTACAGCGCTTATCAGAGGAAGACCTTCAAGCTTCCGATCATCGGCGCGCTTGCTGCAAAGCAGGCTGGTTTGTGATGTTGGGGCTTTCGCCTTCCTCACGTGTGACGGTTGTTGGACTGCGCGCACTAACGCGGAGCTTCCAGGCCGCGCAACCCTTGCTGCTATTCGCCTTGGTTCTCTGCTTTGCAGCAAGTGGTTGCCGGCATTCCAAATCGCACGAGAGGGAGGCGCAGAAGCAATCGCCGGCGGCGCCAGGCACACCTGCGACGTCAACTCTGCCTGCAGGCATGGACATGTTCGACCTGAGGGCTCACCCGAACGCCACCATTCTGCACCCAATCGATCTCAAGACACTTACGGAGAGCGAGCGCAAATTCGGGATTG
The DNA here is from genome assembly GCA_963736915.1 of uncultured Acidobacteriaceae bacterium. Classification (GTDB taxonomy): domain Bacteria; phylum Acidobacteriota; class Terriglobia; order Terriglobales; family Acidobacteriaceae; genus KBS-83. Next base: position 26,201 of record CAVTQV010000004.1, read on the forward strand.
CGCCCAAGCGCGGGCCGAAGGTGGAGTACCAGCCAGACATCATCCTGATGGAACAGGGCGATAAAGCCATTCGTGCGCTTGGCTCCGACGGTATGAGTTGGACATTCGATGCGAATGCTCCGCACGTCAGCGAGTTCCAAATTGGCAAGATCGTCTTTGCTACCGGCCGGGCGGTAGGGCGGATCATCTGGATGCAGCGAAATGGCGACGAGGTGAAGGTGATCCTGGGTCCAATCCAGCTCACCGATGTCATAAACAAAGGCGAATTCGCAATGAGCTCGCCGATCGACATGAACAATGTGCTAGTTTTTACCGCACCTGATTTGCCCGAGCCGCGAGAGGTTGCGCAAAAAGAAAACACGTCTTTGCCGCACAGACCCTGGGCGGGCTGGAACAAAACCGTCGTGGTTTCCCGCATTTCGAAGAACGGCAAACGGACTCCCCTCTCAATGGCCAGAACCTTCGCGGACGATCAGCAGATGACGTTTCATCGAATCGGTGCGCCGCTGGATTCCTGGAAACTGCAACGCCAGCAGTGTTGACAAGGACGCGCGCTGGATATGGCTCCGCCAATCCGGCATTACAGCGAACCGCGTGGGGCGGCCAGGCGATGCCTGGAACTCCGGGCCTTTCAGTCCCTCGTGCGCCGTCGCTTTCGGACTACAGGGTTCCTTCAACTTCTGATATTCCGCGCGTACAAATCCCTTTCGGAGATATTGACGCACAGCCGTTCGCCACCTCAGGCTCCATCGGCGTGCAATACAAATACGAGAAGGACGGCGTGAGTTTTACGGCTACGGGCGCGCTCGAGCTCAACAACGCGCACGCAAACTTCTTCATGAAGTTCGGCGGAGGAAAGGTTCCGATCTCTGCCGGCCTGGAGATTGGGGGCGCAGTGGGAGTGCGGCTTCACCTGAAGGCCCACACCACCAACGATTTTCACGTCAACGTTCAGAAGAAAGTCTGGCTGCCGACTCAGATCTCGATTCCGCTTGGCGGCGGAGTCATTCCCTTCTCGCTGACGTTTGATCAAGCTCTCGTACTCAATACCGGCTTTAGTGCAAAGAATTCGATCCTAAATGCCGAAGGTGAGTATGTCTTTGACGGTGGAATCAAAGCCGGAATTTTTGACAGCGACTGGGCCGTAAACAGGCCAAAGATGCCCAAAGCCAATGTAGACATCGGCGCGACGACAGAGGGCATTTCAGTAGGTATCACCTCGCTGGTCATGAGCGCGGAACTACGAGCCATGGTCGGACTGGGAAACCAGCTCTTCTCCACTGGGGTTTACGCCACTCTGATCTTCACGGGGACCATGCTTCGTGCACCGGATATTGCTCTTCCCTGCAGGCAGGGCACTATCGAGGTCGTGCTTGATTCAGGCGTCGGCTATGCCATCGCGCCTTTCGTCGTCGACGCGATCAATTACGTGTTGAGCTTTGTTACCGATGCGCGTGTTGATCGAGTCGGATCGATTCTGAAGGGCCCACATACGGGACTTTTCCACGGGAGAACTGAGATCCCAGGCGGATGCTCCTCACCGAAAGGCGGAGGTTGATCGCTATGAGCTACTGCACCCAATGCGGTAAGCCGCTTGCGGAGGGCGTTCAGTTCTGCACGCAGTGCGGAGCGCGGGCTAACGCCGCGACTGCTTCTGAAACAGGGACATCGCCCGCCATACCACCGCAGCAGTTCGTGCCCGTAGCAGCATCAAATACACCACCCGCGCCTGCAACGAGCGGCAGCGGCTGCCGCAACTTGGCAATTGGAGCGGTCGTATTGTTGGTGGTAGTCGGTGCGCTTGGAATCGTTGGCGCTCACTACGCGTATCACTCCGTCAAGCAAAAGGCCACGGCTGTTCTTCACGGCGCCGGCGCAGTGGGCAATACTGTCGCGCATCACGACACCGATGCACCGGGCGCCGCGCCAGCTCATTCCGCATCGGCAGATAGCTCCGTCAGTCGATCGAGCTTCGCCTCGTGGAATCGCTCCTTACCTTCCACCGCGCCCGATGGCTCCGGCCCCGCTCCTTTAAAAGATGGAATGCTGGTCGTCACCGCAATTGCGGACCAGACCGGCGATTACGAGTCCTACAAACAGATCACCAGAATCGATAACAAGGGCGTCACCCTGTCTTATGCCTCGGAGCATCCCTCCTCGGGGCCGGGTCAGAGTAAGCCGGAGACACATATCAGCCGAACCGTGCTGACTCAGGATCTCCAGTCAGCCCATGATTACCACGAGCTCTTCGGAGACACCGATCCGCCCAGCTTTCCTGGAACGACTGCAATCAGCGCATCCAGCGCGGTCCTGGCGGAGTTGAACAACACCGGCAGATCTCAATTCAGCTTTCAGCCAGATGGGTTGAAAGGCGCAGCCTCGTCGCTGCTGAGTACCCTCGGCGGGATAGCCGGCGTCGATCCAAAGCAAGCAGGTGTCGGCGCGCTGGGCGGCTTGATGAAAGGCGAGCAATGCACGTTGAAACGCGACGGCAGTACTACCTTTGCTTTTCCGGTTTTGTTGAACAACCAGCCGACCACGATTCCGGCTTTGCACGCTACATGCGCAACCGATGACGGTGTAGCGGACTTCTACCTTCTGGACCAAGCCGACAATCCGCTGATGCTTTCCTGGAAGCTCGGCAGCGGGTCACACCTTCAGGTAGTGAAGATTACTTATCCGGAAAGGCATCCGCAGCAGATGGAAGAGGATCTCGCAAAGAAGAAGAAGGTACTCATCTATGGCATCTACTTTGACTTTGCGAGCGACCATCTCAAGCGAGAATCCACTCCGGTTCTGGATGAAATTGCTCAGGTGATGCAGAAACATCCCGATTGGAAGCTTTCCGTCAGCGGTCATACGGACAATGTTGGTGGCAACTCCTACAATCTCGATCTTTCGAAGCGTCGTGCCGCTGCGGTGAAACAGGCGCTGATCGCGCGATACCACATCGCGCCAGATCGCCTCACGACGGACGGCTACGGCGCATCGGGTCCGGTCGATACCAACGATACGCTCGAAGGCCGCGCGCGCAACCGCCGCGTCGAACTGACGCGTGACTAGACTCACGACACTTACCGAAGGATAAACAAAATGAAAATGACATGGATACCGATAGTTATCAGCGGGATGCTTCTGCAACCGCTCGCGTTTGCTGACGTGAGTTATCAGGAGACGACACAGATCACCGGTGGCTCACTGCAGGGTATGCTTAAACTGGCCGGAGCCTTCAGTTCGCAGGCCAAGCAAGCCAATGCGCCGGTAACCTCCACCGTCGCGCTTCACGGCAACCGCATGGTGCGCGCCAATCCTCACACCACCGAGATCATCGACCTCGATCAGCAGGCCATGACATTCATCGATCATGATAAGCACACCTACTCTGTAGTCACCTTCCAGCAGATGCAGCAGGCGATGGCGGATGCCGCGGCGAAAGCCAAGGAGCAGAGCAAAGGCTCTACCAATACCAGCAACGCGAGCGATGCGCAGATGTCGTTTAACGCACACGTCAGCTCCAATGGAAGCACACGAAACATCGACGGCCGCAGTGCGAAGGAGGCGCTCCTGACTGTGACGATGATCGCAAGTGCGACTGACGGCTCAAATGCGAAGGGTGGCATGGCGGCGACCAGCGAGATGTGGATGATTCCCGATGTGCCCGGCGAAGAGGAGCTGCGTGCTTTCAACCAGCGCATGGCAAAAGAGCTGGCGATGGACACAAGCGTAAGGCAGATGTCCGGGCTTCTGTCCGCACAACCAGGCGGAGCCCAGGCTTTGGCAGACCTGAAAAAAGAAGCGGCGAAGATGAACGGATTTCCCGTCTTGCAGGTCACGCGTGTGGGTGTGTCAGCCGACGGACAGCCTCTGCCCGCTCCATCCGTAGCTCCGATGGCGCAAACAAAGAGCGGCGGGTCCGGCGCAGGGGCAGTAACCGGAGAAGTCGCAACCAACACTGGGACACAAGTGGCGAGCGATCAAATCGGTAAGCTCGGCAGCTTCGGCCGTGCACTCGGCGGATCCAGCATGGGCGCGTTGATGCGTCATAAACCGTCTAGCTCCTCTGCTCCTGCTCCCGCACCAAACAGCGGCGGAGATCCTGCAACGGCTGGCGTTTTATTGGAGAGTCAAACAGAGACCGGGAATTTCTCGACCACTCCGGTAGATCAGAGCAGTTTCGAGATACCCGCAGGATACAAGCAGGTGAATTCGCCGATGGTGCGGCACTGATCTCAAGGAAGCATGGCGTACAACGATCAGATTTGCGGACGTGTTGATTAGCAATCCATCCTTCAGGCGGCATCTATGAATCGGCGCTCTTTCCTCTGGCAGGGCCTTTGTTCGTCGCTTCCGCTCCTGGCGGGAGCCGGCTTTTCTCAGCAGGTCGCGGCGCTTCCGGTCTCGAAACCCAGCGACGCCGATCTCACAGCCTTTGCGCGAGGACTTACCGGAAAAATCTTTCGCCCCGGCGACCCGAAGTACGAGCAGCTTCGCAAAGTCTATGCAGCCAAGTTTGCCGCGCATCCCGCGCTCGTCGTGCATCCCGCCAATCCACCGGACATCCAGGCCACCCTCAGCTTCGCTAGCTCCCACCATTTGCCTCTCGCCGTGCGCTGCGGAGGCCACAGCTATGCCGGTTACTCCACCTGCGAGGGAGGCCTTGTGCTCGACATGTCCGGCTTCCACACTATGACCATTGCTGCCGACAAAAGTCATGCCCGTCTGGGCGGCGGAATGCTTTGTGGCGCAGTTGAGATTGAGACCGCAAAAGCGGGAGTCGCGACCGTGCTTGGGCAGTGTCCTTCCGTGGGTGTTGGAGGATTTCTTCTCGGAGGAGGCGTCGGTCCACTCATGAGCAAGTACGGCCTCGGCTGCGACAATATTCTTGCCGCAGAACTGGTTCTGGCAGATGGACGCCTGGTGCGCGCAAGCGCGCACCAGAACCCCGACCTGTATTGGGCCATTCGGGGTGGCGGCGGCAACTTTGGGATCGTCACCGAATTCGACGTTGCACTGCACCCTCTATTCAAGGTGCTTGCGGGGATAATCACGCTTGAGTCAGAGGACCCGCGTCATTTTTTGCGGGCTTTCAGGGATTTTCTTCCCACGGCACCAGACGAGCTGACCCTCATCGCTTTGATGTCCGCCGAGCCCGGTCACAAACCGCAAATCAACATCGAGGCATGCTACGTCGGTGACCCCACCGAAGGTGAGAGAGCGCTGGCGCATCTTCGTCATCACCCGGACGTCGTGCATGACACGGTTCAGGTACGGCCCTATCTCGAGCTTGAGCAGATGACACCCGCCGTCATTCCGCCGAGCTATGAGGAACATTGCAGCGGCTTTTTCGCAGAACTCAATGAGCAGCGCATCGAGGTTTTCGCGCATGCATTTTCAAGCGCACCGTTTCCCGTCGAATGCTTCTTCGTTCATCTTCACGGCGCAGTGACGCGAGTGCCGGTTGCGGCAACAGCATTTCCTCTGCGCAGGGCTGGCATCACCTTCGACGTTGCCGCCGGTTGGACACCGCCCAATGGACAGCGAGCCGCCATGCAGTGGACTGAGGCATTGAAAATGAAACTGCCCGTGGACGCCGACGGCAACTATGTGAACGTCATGGAGCGGGAGGGCGAGAACAGCGTGCGCCGCGCCTACGGTGCCAACTATCCGCGGCTGCAGCAGATCAAAGCAGCCTATGATCCCCGCAACCTGTTCTCCCTGAACCAGAACATACGGCCGGTATGAAGTGGGTTGACGATGGTAGGCGGTAAGGTCGTATACGAGGGGTCACTACACCCAACGTCAAAAATCGTACGCTAGCGTCGGGAGGCTGAGCGGAGTCGACTGGCGGGAAGCGCGTTCTTCAGCACCGATGCTGTTCGTTCCAGTGCGATCGACTATCGCTACTGATTACTCAATAGCATTTTGTCTTCTGTATGGCAGGAATGTAGGCGCTCTTTAGAAGTGAGAAGTTCATACCACGCCTCAGCCCAGTGGATTGCTAATTCATTGAGGTTAGAACGCTCAGACTGTATCGCTCTTCGACGCCTCAATCCTCTTCCCCGCTCTCTTTTAATGAGCGCCTTGGCGGTTTACCACCCATCTAGAACTCGTAGCGGGGCAATTCGCAAAGGCCACTTGTCCGCGAAGCCGATTTTCCGTCCAGTTGAGCAGATACATCGCTAACAGAAGCCTACTTCTGAGCAGTGCTACGACTCTGCAAGCCGCTTTAGGCGTCGGCTCATCGCCCACAAAGATCGTTACATGTTCGGCGCACCTCAGTTATGTCGACTCGGCGAATACGCGCAGTAGTTTCCCCACCGATCTTGCCAATCCCGCCCCGGGGCGAATCCGATGTTCAACATAGCTGCCCCGTCATTTGACCACCAGAGTGATCAGCGTATTGCGTACTGTTGTTCCGCTGGTCGCTTGCAAGGTGAAGGGATAGGTACCGGGTGAAAGTGCGGCACCGCCGCCGGTACCGCTTCCGCAGCCGCCCATGCCTCCGAGAACGACCATTGCAATCATGCATCCGAGAATCGTTTGCCGCAGTCGCGCCCGCTGCAGAGACGCAATCCCCAAAGCTGCCAGGAGTAACGTCAAAAGCCACTTGATCTTGGCGGAAAATGCCGACGGCGGAGTTCCACCGAAGCCAGCAGCAGATAGACTCCCGTTAGTGTCGACGGTGATAGTCGCGCGAGATTGACTCGAGCCGTCCAGATCAACCGAAGGCGAACTGAAGGAGCAATCGACTCCTTGAGGCGCGCCCATGCAGGTAAACGTAACCTTGCCTGTGAACCCTCCTATCGGCGTAACTGCGAGTGCATAGGAGGCCGTACTGCCGGCTGAGACGGTTGCTGTTGGAGGTGCCACCACAAGCGAGAAACCCGAGGTGCCGCAGCCGAGAACAATCCCGGCCTGGCCGGTGAGTTGGCCAGTGGTATCGGTGCTGATTCCGACTCCGTTCGCTAACGCCAGCTGTTGCATATAGGCGCTCAATGCAGTGTTGCCGGCATCGGTCTGACCCTGCTGGAAGTCTTGCAGAGCGGTGTCGAGCTGGGCGAGTAGAGAACTGCTGAGCTGTCTATCGGTGATACTGGCAGCCTGTGTGGAGTTGATCAACGCCTGCACAAAGTCCACTGGCGCGAGAGTCACGCTGGTAGAAGTGCTGGCCTGAACGCCGGACGATCCCTTAAGCCATGCTTTGGCATAAATGTTGTGAATGCCGCAGGTATCAAGAGTGAAAAATGACCGGTGATAGTAAGACACCCCGGGATCCATGTACGAGATCGTCTGTACATCGAACATTTTTCCGTTCTTGCCGGGATCGCCATCATAGTAGGCGATATTGACCGATCGCGCTGGTGCGCCGGTCGACTCCACCGCCGCAATGACTTTGGTCCGCTGCCCCAGCTGTACTTGTGCATTCGTGGAAATCGAAAGGTGCTGGAGAGAAGCACTACCGGGCGCCGCGGCTCCCGGAGCGCCTTTTGGCAAAAGAAAGAATGGTTGGTGTATGGGGTACATACCTACGTTGTTGCTATGAGCCTCGGTCTTTACCTGGTAAATCTGGGTGAGTCCGGGACCCGGAACGGCAGTCAGCCCATGGTCCGGCATTTCGGCAACCGGCTCGTTGTTTGCGCCGTTCATCCAGGCCACAACCCAGAAGACCATCTCGGCCTTGCCATTTTTGGTGGCGGGGAAGTTGCTGGGAGCGAAGTCGACGCTGGCGAGTTCCCAGTTGGGGTTGTCCCCTCCATCAGAAGATTCGAAACCTGGAATCGGATCGATCTGGCTTTGGCCAATCTCGAAACTATCGCCACAAAGATTGCCAGGTTGGCACGCTGCGCCAGTTTTCCAGTCGGTGCAGCTCCCTTCACTCGACTGTGATCCGCTGCAATAGAGCTGGCCGTAGAAGCGCACCTGTACGGGAACCACCGTATCTTTAAGACTGTAGTCGTAAACGCGAGCAGTGAGCGTCAAGGCGTCGTCAGGGCTGGCTTCCGCGAGATTGGGGCTGGAAGGAAGCTTGAGACCCTGAACGCCTCCGGCACTCTGCTTGGTGATATAGAAGCCTTTCATGAAGTAGAACTGCTGGTCTATCGGAGATGCTTTCGTAGGAGATTCGGCAGCATTGAAAGTAACTTGCTGTGCGTTCTTATCCCAATTCCAGCGTTCGGGATGGTTCAAAGCAACATCCGGTGCTGTGTAAACATTTTGCCACCACGAATCATTTCCCGAGCAGGTCAGCTCAGTGCCATCGGAGCCGAGCGGGTTGGCGATGTATCCGGTAAAAAGCGGCCCGACGCCGCCAACAACGACCGGTTTCCCATCATCGGGGCTGCCAACGGCGAGGCAGCCATCCGCAGCGGGCGTTTGTCCGAATTGGCATGCATTCTGCGAAGCCGGATGTGATGAGTTCTCGACACCGAAGATGTACTGGCCAAACCCGTAGGTGCAGCATTGCGATGTGTAGCCGAAATCTGGCTTCGTGATGGTAATGCCTTGCGAAGAGCTCAGTGAGGAGGTTGATTCATTCAGAGTATTGAGAGAAGTGCTGGCTGCGACATCCAAGCTGAAGTTGAAATCCGCTGCGTCCACTCCCGAGACTCCAGCGCCTTCCGAGTAACTCATCGAAAGCTCATTAGAAAAAGAGCTGGCCGATCCGCTGCTTCGGTTTGTACCTTCGCCTTGATTCCACGTAGTGTTGGCCGTCTGCGTGCCGCTCCCGTTGGACATACATGTCGCTGTCGTGGTTAGCGGTTTCAGTGTGTCAGTAAAGCGGCTTTGCAGTTGCGCTTCACTCCAGGGATACGAAAGCACGTTGCCAGGCTCGTGAACTGGCTGGTACCAGTCCTGCGTGTTGCTGTCCACTTGGTTGTAAGTAATGTTATCGGGGACGGAAAATACTACGTAAGGCGGGGTACTCGTCGCACTCTTCGAGCAGTTCGTGCCGTTTGCGTCACAGCCGAGCACAGGGTAGTAATAAACGTTCATTCCTCTTTGGGTATAGAAGATGAAGTCGGAAAATCCAGTGGTGGCCGTTAGACTCTGAACGCTCCCGCTATAGTGGCTGTAGGTCTTACTCACCGTGTCGTCGTGAGCCGTTTTCGTTGTGTCCTTGATGCTCTCCGAGGCGTTCTCAAGGCCATCGTTGAAAGTCGAACTTTCTCCAACCGATGTTTTGGTGGAAATGCCCCAGCTCGTTGTGCTGGATTGCTTTCCAGATTTGATCGATGTTGCGTCAAATTTGAAAGTAGTCGCAAAACCTACCGCACCTGCCGAAGGCGGTACGCTCGGCTTTACCGAGACGTTCAATACACACGGGGTGTTCGCGTCCTTACATCCCGGGATCTCACCGGAAGGAATGGCATAGGGCTTGATCCAGTCCACGTGCATCGGAGGAATGGACATTACCAGGCTGGGCTGTATTTGCTTCGGGATTCTGACGATGGTAGGCGACCCGAGCCGAAGGGAACGGCCCTGCATGTCGGCAGGCACGAGGAAGTTCAGACTGGGCGGACCGTCAACATCCTGCAGTGGAATTTTCGTGCCGGTGTTGTCGCTCTGTTGATCGAGCCAGTCGGTTCGCGGACTGCCTGGGGTGAAATTTGCCGGAACGTTGACATTGAAAATGAGGATGTGTGGCGCATAGAAGATCTCGGCAACTACTTCATAGGTTTCAATTTGCCATCCCGCGTTATGCGTCCTCGAACTGTCATTATTCGTGTGGTCGAAGTTCCCCACCCAGATATTTTCCAAGTAGTCGAAAGAGGCAGCGTATTTCCGCTCCGTCTCAGATTCCCAATCGAAGGTATCGAACGAGCCATCATCCGGTAGAAAGCTACCGATCTCAATGTAGCTCGCGTCATTTTCAGTCTTGATGCCCAGGACGAGCTGCTCATTCGTTTGTTGGGGCCAGTAGATGATCGGCGCTGCATGAGCCATCGCGGCAGAGGCGCCGTGATAGTTCGGGAATCGGAAGAACGGCTGCTGCTTCGTGGCGTTCTTCATCGGCACTGCAGCCGCGGTAAAAGGTCCACCGGTGGCTGGAGTGATCTTGACGGGGATGACACTGTAGCCGAAGTCGGCGCCCTGAGTGTCGATCTTGCTGATCTGTCCGAAGACAACCAAGTCGTCGTTCGTGACGCCGTTCGCCGTGCACGCGATCCCATCTGTTGCACAATTGCGGAATTTTCCGGCGGCCAGCGCGACCTGGCCCGTGGTCATTTGGATGTTGAAGGTTCCACTGGTTAACGTTGCACTCAGTTGTATGGTGGCGGTCTCGGTAATGGCGAAGGTATTCGGATCGACGGAATAGAATGCGACCGTCTGGTAGTCGTTCAGCAGAGCGGCGATCTCATCCCGACCATCTCCATTAAAGTCGCCAACCACAAGCGTGCCCGCCACCGGCGCTGTGAGCGCATTGGTGCTTGAGGTCAACTCAGGTCCCTCTTTGAAATTCCATGGTTTCGTGGAATCGACGGGGGGCACGACCATCATGCCCCACTGGACTTCGGCTCCAGCGAAGTTGGTGTTCTCATAGAAGGCCAGCGGCTCGACCAGACCGTCGCCGCTAAAGTTGCCCATCAGAACCCGCGTGAACACCGTACCATTGGGCGTAAAACTGGAGTTCAGTTTGGCGGCCGCCTGAACGCCTGCCGAATTCGACACTGAAAACGCCCACTCAGAGCCGTATACATACGCAACCCCGACGGCATCTGTGCTGGTATTAAACATCCTTCCAGCCGCTTCGGATGCCAAGATGCTGTTTTTGGTATCGACTGATGAAGGGATACTGGATTTAGCGATGTCGATGTTCTGCTGCGTTCCCGATAGAGCAGAGTTCGAGGTATTCATCCCGACGAGCGATGTATCGGTCACGCCATTGGAGGTGCTGAACTGAAGCATGACGAGGTCATCGTTACGCAGAAGGTATTTCCATCCGGGTGTGACATCTGTCACGTTGGACATATCCGGCGCCGTGGTATCGCCGCTTTGAGCGCGAAGCACGGGACAAAGCACCATAGTGGTAAGGACGGCCAAAGCAATCAGGGCCGCTAATCGCCAGAACCGGTAACCGGCGTTGTGAAGGATTGTGCTTTGACTGCATTGGCCTCTCTCACATTTCGTCGACAGCGCGTTCATCAGGAACCCTTTCGGCCCACATCTTTGCTGGAAATTTATTTGGAGTAAGAACCACGCTTGACTGCTTACGCTGCAACACCGGACCGTGCTCACGGTCCGGCACAGTAGCGAAGAATTGCGTGAGAGCTCTACATAAAAAGCGGAGCAAGAGTACCATGCAGCCGATGATCTTTCAGCACTTTTTTGGTGGTTAGATGGAGGTCCCACTTTCCTGCCATCGCGAGCGGCTGGGCCTTGACGAGATGGTCAGGATTGTGCCGACGGCTACCGGAGATACGATCCGCGGCGATGATATTCGCCAATACCATGTAGTGACCGAATCGCGTCTGCGTCACCTCTAGCTAATGATCTTTTATTCAATGCCCGTTCTTGGTCAGTGGATTTCAATCGCCAGGCGCTCTTAACAGCCATCAGACGCCTCATCCTGATCGCAGTTGCGAGAATGGGTTATTTCCGTAACCGACACTCCCGCGCCAACCACATCCTCCGCACTGCGAGAGTGGGCCCGCATCTGGCCACCCGCGTGGGAAGCAGGCCGAAGAATATGGCTGTAGCAAACGACCACGGCAAGTGCAAAGATCCTACTAGGGAAAACCTTGACACCCACCTGGACGTATAGTCGGCATCTCGGACAACTGACCCTTGGCTCAACTGTTGCCTCCAGTGCGAGGCACTCATCCAGACGGGCTGAAAGCCAAGTCGCTGGTTCCTGTCTACTTGTCGACAAACAACAAGTTTGAACCGCGACCCCCAATCGCGCCGTGTGGGTCCCTGCGAACTGATTCCGAGTTTGCGGACGCGCCAGTGAAAGTGCCTCCGCCGGCGACGAATGACACGAGTGCGCCACCGCCGCTGTTCACTGCGATCCAGGAGCAGCTCGACCTCAAGCTCGAGACGCAGAAAATGCAGGTTCCGGTGTTGGTCATCGACCGGGTGGAGCGCCCGTCACCGAATTAGGAATGAGCCGCACAAGGGGATCATTCGCTGCCGCTCGTGTTTGAGCGAGCGACGCCGCAAGCGGAGTGGGCGATGCCGGCTCCTCCGCCCAAGATACCGCCTATGCCGGCCGACGCGCACCCGACGTTCGAGGTGGCGACCATCAAGCCAACGAAGCCTTTACGCTCAATTGCTCCGGTATTCACACGACTGTTCCATCCGGAAGCACGAACGGCATTCAGGGGACCGGAGGATTCGCGATCATCTCGGACGGCACGCTGCTGTATACGACAGACGGATCGGAATGGGACCCGAAGACGTCGAAGGTGCTGGGCCATTTCACCGCCCCCATCTTCAACCAGAATTCTGCTCCGAATGCGGCACCTATCGCGGTGGGACCGCGGTAGCGGTGGTCGGATGTACTTTCTCGGTGACGAGATCTATAGCAACAGCAGCGCTCTCATCCTTTCTTCATTCGACAAGCAGACCTTCAGGCTTTCCGGTTTTCTTCCCTTCGAAGGGGTCAACTATCCGTTTAGTAACAGCCTCACGCGTTGGGGAACCAACGGCTTCGCCTTCATCGCTCCGGGAGCCGGCCAGACCGATCAGGAAATCTACATCGTGAGCAGCAGCCTCAACGCGAACCCGACTCAGAATCCTCTGCCCACGCTTGCCAGCATGTCTCCGGTGTCCGCTGCCGCGGGTGGCGCGGCCCTCACACTGACCTTAAATGGCACGGGATTCGTCAGTACATCCACCGTGACATGGAATCACAGCCCGCTCGCCACTACCTTCGTGAGCGGGACTCAATTGAAGGCAAACCTCCCCGCCGCTGAGGTCGCGCAGGCAGGAACGGCTCTGGTCGAAGTCGTGAATCCCGCGCCTGGAGGAGGCGGATCGGCGCTTCTCAACTTCACCATCACCGCTCCCGCGGGTCAATTGAGCTTCTCTCCCAGCCAGTTGAGTTTTGGAAATGAGAGTGTCGGAGCCGCTTCTGCCGGGCAGTCTGTCACGGTTACCAATTCCGGTAGCGTGCCGGTGAGCATTGCGAACCTGACGGCCACGGACGCATTCTTCGAAACAGATGACTGCGGTGCCGTCCTGGCGCGGGGGCCGAATGTCAGGTCAGTGTTACGTTCATGCCTACAAGTGCCGGCGACCAGACAGGCTCACTCACCATCGCCGATAGCGCGGTTTCCAGTCCGCAGACGGTTGCTCTCTCCGGGACCGGGATTGCTTCTGCTATCACCAGCGCCGCAGGGGCTGAGCGGAACGGTCACTCTGGCATGCTCCGGAGCGCCATCCGGCGCGGTCTGCTCCATCAACCCGGCATCCCTGGCCCTCACCAGCGGACAGACCAGTCAGTTCACGGTATCGGTCTCGACCAACGGAAGCACGCCTTTCGCATCGATCCTCAAGGCATCCGTCATGGGTTTCGGTATCGTTTCCTTCCTCCTGCTGCCTCTCTGCTGGAGCAGAAGGGGAGTCCGGCCCGTGCTCCTTCAGATACTTCTTGTGCTGGGCTGCGGTGGTGCGGCACTTCTTACTGCTTGTGAAGGCAGCCAGTCTGCGGCTTCCGCACCCTCCAGTCCAACATTGCCGTCCACCCCAACATCTTCAGCAGTCCCGCCTGGAAACTACACACTTCAGGTCGTCGCTACCGATGGGACTGTATCTGCCACGCAAGGCCTGTCCCTCACTGTGCAGTAATCTTGAACTCCGTCAAAATATGAAAGGTCCGTTATTCAACCGTCACAACGGCAGTGCCTCCGCTGTGGTTTGTGGAGATATTTGTCGTACATATTTTGCAATTATCTGTCGTGAGAACATTGCGGTTCTGTCAGACGTGCCTCTTGCTTTAGTGAGCTCAAGTGGTTTATTTAGAACGGGAGAGCGCACAAACCGTGGCTAGGTCTGTCGGGTCGGACCTAACTTTGGGCGACAAATAGCGCCCCAGAATCTCATCCCGCCGTTATCACCGAGGCATTTGTGCGCGGAGGTAGTAAGTTCACGAATAAGCCTGAAAGTTAAGCGCATGCTGGCCGGCTCCTTGAGCCGCGCGCGGTGATACTTTTGGTGATACTTTGCTCCAGGGCAAACCTGCGACAGCTGCAACTGTTTGCAAAGATGCTCCTCTCCTGGCGTTCATTCGAGCAGACCGAATAACAGCAGGCACTGAATGCAATGGAACTGAAGCAACGGATGCTGTCGATCACGGGGCACGGACGATAAATAGACGGCCGGATAGAGCACTCCCCAGATGTAGCAAGCCCATCCCCGGGGCTGCTCGCTGTTAGCCGCCACTCCGCTGTCCCATCCCATATTGGCTCACTGACATTCCAGGTGTAAGACCTGCTCTCAGTAGAAACTGCTGTCCGCCAGCTTGCAAGAACTCAGCAGAGTCGGTGCTCTCAAAAAGAAGAGCTACTCCATACCTTTAGCGGCGCTGCTCGATTTGGACAAAGCCGTGGTTGTAGTGCTGGCACCTGCGCGGTTCGCGGCGAGATCACGGTAAATCATCTCGTTGCGGACGATGGCTTGCACGTACTCGCGCGTTTCGGTGAACGGGATGGACTCCACGAACTCATCCATGCCGTGGTACGGAGCGCCTCCCCGCCAGTCGGTCACGCGATCGTCGCCTGCGTTGTACGCGGCAAAGGCGTACTCCGGCTTGTCATCGAACTTATCCAGCGTCTGGCGCAGGTATTTCGTTCCTAGCCTGATGTTGACGGCCGGGTTGAGCAGTTCGTTGTGGTCGAAGTGGTGAATCCCATCCTTGTGCGCCATCTCAGCGCCAACTCGAGGCAGCAACTGCATCAGCCCCCAGGCATTGGCGTACGAGATCACCGTCGGATTGAACTCCGATTCCTGCCGGATCAGCGAGGCCACCATGTAGGGATCCAGCCCGTTCTTGGCGGACTCGCTCTCGATGGTGTTCCAGTAGGGCTCAGGAAAGAGAATGCGCCAGTATGCCAGCGGAATCGAAGCGATCGGCGCCGATGTGTAGAACGGCAGCGCACGCTTCATCACGCGCATGGCTTTCGCGTCCTCACCGTAGGAGTGATAGATTTCTGCTTCCGCGAACGCGCCCCACTGGTCACTGCCCTCGGCGGCCTGGATCTCCGGCGCAATGTATTCGTTCAGGCCGGCGTTGGCCAGCAGCTTTGCCCGAACAACGTGGGCATCATCTTCCGGCACGTCATCGGTGAGCGCCGGAATGGCCGAAGGCTGAATGTCGTCCAGCTCCGGTGCGTCGGCAGGTTTTACGTCGCCTAATTCGACAAGGCGCGCGGCGGCCTGCTGCGCATAGTAGTAGTGCAGGTATGTATCCTTCACAACCAGGTAGTAGGCTGCGGCCTTAGCCGGTTCGTGCTCTTGATCCTGATAGATTCTGGCGCGCCAGTAGATGGCGCTCGGAATCTCCTTGCCTCCGGGATAGTGGGCGATCTGCTCATCAAAGAGCTTCGCAGCATCGGAATATTTCTCCAGCCGGTAATCGAGCCAGGCAGCGCGCCAATGTGCACTCGGCGCATAGTCGGAGCACGGGCCATCACTTCCCTTGCAAATCTTCGGGAAGCGCTCGACCAGCTCTGTGTAGTAGGCGACCGCAGACGGATAGTCCTTGCGCAGCATGTACATGTTGCCGGAGGAATAGAGCGCCTCGGCCAGCCATGGACTTTGCGGGAAACGCTTTTCCATCTCCGTGACATCGGCCTGCTGTTCGTTCACATCACCACGGTCACGCGACAACTCCATCAGGAGGTACAGCCGGCGGGCGCCGGCCTCGCCATTCGTGTCGGGCAGGGCGGCAATCTGCTGCCGGTAGGCGCGCTTCAGCTTGTAATCGCAGGCGGCGGCGGCTACAAGGAGTCGCGCATGCTGCTCCGCGTCCTGAACGCCGGGGTCGGCAGCGAGTGCGCGGTAATCGTCATAGGCTTCGTTGTACCGGCCGGCGGAATAAAGCGCGTTGGCGTGCCGTTCCCGCTCGACCACGGTCAGCGGGGCATTTGCGCCCATGTTCTGGAGCTGGGTCTTGGCCTGTGCAGCCTCGGGGCTGAGCGGGAAACCCAGATAGACGTGGCGGAAGCTCTTTGCTGCCGCATTCGAATCGCCTGCGATCTGCTGCGCGCGGGCCAGCGCCAAAATGTAGTCCGGCTTGTTGGCCATGGACTCGGCGGCATGCTCGCTGAGGATGTGCAGCGCCGTCTGTGGATCGCCCTGCGCCAGAGCGAGATTTGCCAGCAAAACCGGCATCTGCGGCACAAAGACGCTGTCCGGGTGCTTGGTCCTGAAACTGCTAAGGATGATCTCTGCCTGGGGAAGCTGGCTGGACTGCATCTCCGCCTGCGCGGTCAGATAGGCAGCGTAGTCGTCCAGGGCGTCGCCCGCGGCATCGGCATGCGTAAGCGCCGTGATCGCTTCAGGAAGACGACGATCCAGTAGATAGGCATGCCCGAGCGAGAGATAGGCGGCTGCAGCGGCATCGCCGGTATGCGTTTGAGCGTAGTGGGTTACGCCGGCGTAGGCGGCAGGAGTGCGGTTCTGGGCCAGTTGCTGGGCCATGGGGCGGAGCTGGGAAGAGGCCACAAATGCGCGCTGCAGGCGGCGGCTGCGGGCAATGGATTTGGCCGTACGCTTCGATCTGCGGGTGGGCGCGTGGCGAACGCGTGCCGCGGAGTGCCGACGACTGCGGGTGTGCCCCTTAGTTTTGGCAGGATGGGTGCTTCGGCTCGCGTGGTGCGCGGGCGCATGCTTCGTCTGCTGGGCGGTTTCGCTCATAGCAGGGCCGACAACGGAAAGCATTACCAAGGCCAGGCCACAGCCGACCCGGGAAATCGAACGCAGGAATGCCAATTCAAGAACCTCAATGAGCAACGGCTCTGCTCAAAAGACTAAGCGGAGTGTTGATTGGTTTGCCATGAAACATTGGTGGGAGTAGCCGAGGCGTAACTTACAGATTCGAATCGCGACAGGTTGCGCCGCTGTCGGCGCCAGGCCTGACCGTCCAAAAGTCGGCGACTCGCAACGAAAGAAACCGTGGATGTGTGCCATTTCAGGACGCCCGAGGGAAGTTCCGTCAAAAGCGTTCGTTACAGCCGGAGTAGGCGTTCGAGAGTTGTGAGGTCGCCCAGGTCCCGGCGATTTCTAAGGCGTTCGGCAACCATTTCCCTTTATGGTTGGCTACACTCCAGTGAAAGTTGAAGAACACCGGACAAGGACAAGAAATTGCATCACTTACGCGGTCTATTACTGCTCTGCCTGGGGCTTACTCTCTCGTCCTACGGAGAAACGTTTCGTAATCCGCGCCACATCCCGATCCCGTCGAATCCGCTTCAGGTCGGCACTGCTGACTTCAACGGCGACGGCCGCCCGGATTTCTACTACGCCGACGCGAGCGGATTGAATGTGATCCTGGCAAACTCTGACGGCAGCTACGCCGCGCCACAGACAACAGCGATTGGGGCGGCCACGCCGCAGGCGGGGTCTCTCGGGCCCTCCGCCGGTAGTTGCCGGGCAGCCGACTTCAACGGAGATGGCTTGGCGGACGCGGTTTGCTTTCCACCCATATGGGCTACAACACCATCGCCTGCAATATTCATCGGCAACGGCGACGGAACGTTTCATCCCGGCGGCACGCTGCCCGTTCCCAATAACTTCATACTCCAAGGGTCTCAGTTTTTCTTTCTCGCTTTCGCCGACATCAATAGCGATGGCCATCTGGACATTCTTTTCTACACTGCGGGAACGCTCTTCACGGCGTTCGGTAACGGATCAGGTCAATTCGAGAACGTTGTCACTTCCCAGCTTTATTTCTCGGACCCAGCTTGGATAAAAGGTGCAACAGTAGCTGATATCAACGGAGACGGAAATCCGGACATTGTTTTTGTAGACGATCCGATGGTGATGCTCGGTGTGGGAGATGGAACCTTCACCGAAGCGAACAATAACCTGCTGGTTGGAACAGACTGCCACCTGGCAGATTTCGACAAAGACGGACATCTCGATCTCTTCT
This sequence comes from uncultured Acidobacteriaceae bacterium, assembly GCA_963736915.1. GTDB lineage: Bacteria > Acidobacteriota > Terriglobia > Terriglobales > Acidobacteriaceae > KBS-83. The sequence goes on from CAVTQV010000004.1 coordinate 44,295, forward strand.
GCGCGAGATTCGACGGTTCGACCAACGGGAACTTTCTGGAAGTCCATCACGGCAACCGGAATGGAACGTTTACGATAGCCCCGGTTTACTCCAAGAGTCATTCGAACGCCGACTTCATCTCGCCAATTGCGGCGCGCGACCTCAACGGCGATGGCTATCCCGATATTTTGGCGCTTTCAGCCGATGGCCTGGTGATCTTCTTTGGAAAACCTGGGATGCAGTTTTCGGCACCCGTCCACTATGCGTTTTACAACGCCGAGAGCTTTGACGAGGACCAGGGAGATCCCAGCCTGATTGCCGATTACAACCTTGACGGCAATGTGGATCTGGCGATGCCGGGAGTCAACGGCATCTACATCACCTACGGCCGTGCGGACGGCACCTTCGACGCGCCGCCGGTCATTCGTTCCGGATTAACGACCGGCTATAGCGTCGTCGCTGACTTCAACGAGGACGGAACGCCTGACATTTTCACGTCGGGGACTTCCGGGCTCCTTCTGAACCTTGGCAAGGGCAATGGAACGTTTGCAGCCCCGGTCACCGTGCAGGGTCCGCTGCTGCCGCCTAAATTTTTCCTGGGTACGTTCTCGACGCTGTATCTCGGCGACTTCAACGGCGATAAGCACCAGGATGTGATCGCGTTCAATACTGCGGAGGACAGGACCTTTCTCCCTCAGCTATTTCTAGGACGCGGCGATGGTACATTTCAGGATCCGGTTACGGTTACAAACGTCCTCGCGGGAACTTACACCGTCGCAGACATAAACGGTGATGGCCGGGATGATCTCGTTTCGGTGAGCACGGATTCTGTAAACGCAACAAGCACCGTGAATGTCCTTTTATCAAGTGGCAACGGGACGTTCGACCAGGTAGCGACCACGCTACCCGGCCCTTATAGTCTTCCGGTAGCAGCCGCGGACTTCAACGGCGATCACAAAATGGACCTGGTCATGTCGGATCAGCAGAGCGTCCAGGTCGTTTTGGGAAATGGCGACGGAGCATTCACGATCAAGACCCAGACACTGCCCGTCCTCCCGCTGCAGGGCCAGCCCTGCATTTATGGGCAGTCAATTGTGGCGGGCGACTTCGATCATGACGGCAGAAGCGACTTCGCGATTCATTGTGTTCATGCTTTCACTGGAGCACCAACCGGTCCGACAGCAATCTTTGTGTACTACGGAAACGGCGACGGCAGTTTCTCACAGCCGGTGATCGCTGCTGTACTTGATCGGGAGTATGTCAATTTTGCTGCCGCCGATCTGAATGGAGATGGTCTCTCTGACTTTGTTCTGAGCACAACGGAGGCTAACGACTACCGTGGAACGGCAATCTCCATCGTCCACAGCCTGCCCGGACGCAAATTTAGCGCAGAAACGAACGTTATCGCAGGCGCGGGCTTTGCCGCCATGGCTGCAGCAGATTTCAACCGCGATGGTCAGCCTGACCTCCTCTTCACGAATGGCAATTACGCCGATTCGATGGTATTGCTCACCAATACAGGGACGCCTGCCATCACACTCACCAGCAGCGCGAACCCGAGCGTGATCGGCCAGACAGTCACCTTCACAGCCTCGCTCAAGACGCCCGCAGACCTGACTGCCCTTCCCGCGCCATCGAATATTACTTTTGCAGGCACTCCCGACGGGAATGTGACGGTTCCCGTTACCTTTGCAGGCGGCGCCGGGAAAGCTTTCACGGCCACCGCTACCTACCAGACGGCTGGCCTGCCGGTTGGATCGACTCTTATTAAGGCGACCTTCGCCAGCGACAGCTTTCTCAACGCCGCGTCTGCATCCCTGACGCAGGTCGTCAACCCGCCGGCCAGCTATGGGCTCGTCGCCGCGCCAACCGCCCTGGACGTGAAATCCGGTGGGGCGGCAAACAACTCTGTGACCGTTACGGTGAAATCACTTTACGGATTCACCGGGACGGTGAGTCTCTCATGCGAGGTGACCTACCTTGGTTCGGGAACAGCGGCTAGCCCGCCGACTTGCGGATTCGGCACGAACCCATTGGCGGTAAACGGCTCGGATATCAGCACGCAGCTTATTCTGTCGCCCACTGCCGCCCCCGCCGCAGGTCGACGAGTCGCGTCCAATGGCACCCTGGGCAAAGCGAGCATCGTGCTCTGGGGAGGCGCTCTCCTGCTCCTGCTGCCTACGCGTCGCCGGCACGGATGGTTGGCGGCGGCAATCCTGATCCTTTTGGTGTCTGGATCGATGCTGTCGCTTTCAAGCTGCGGTGGCACCAGCAGTCTGTCTCCGCCAGGCGGTCCTCCCGGCTCCGGCGGCGTTCCTCCGCCGACCAATCCTCCCGGCAGCCAGACCGGAAACTATATCGTCACCGTATCGGCGACGAGTGACACGACAGTATCTCCGCCTCCGGCTGTCACCGTGCAGCTCACGGTTGATTGAAGACGTGGATTAAGAACAGGGGTGGCCGGCGATCGGCCTCCCAGCCATCTTCCTTTATCAGGCGCAGACGGTGGTGTTCGCCATCCCAATGGTCTGTGTTCCGCTGGCACCCTCCCGTTCATCTGAAAGTTGGTCAGCAGCACCGGGCCCCCCTGCAGCGAGAAGAGTGACAGCCCGGTGGCCCCGGAGAAGGAGCTTTCGACACCGTCCAAGGCGACGGACTTGCAAGTCACGTTTTCGGCAGCATCCCGCGAGTAAGCGATCTGGACGTGATGCCATGCATCCTTGGTCCACTTGTCCGGATCGCAAGGGACGTTCGTATGATGCCACCTCGACAGCTCGTGCGAGACTCCGGGAGAGGGGTTCATCGGGTGAACCTTGGCCCGGAGTTTCTGGCTGCACTCAGGTTCCTCACTGATCTTGTTGGTAAAATCAGGTTAGAGGCCGCTGCATCCCTCCGGCCTCTATCAATGAAAGGCGAGAAACCTCTGAAACCTTCCGAGAGTCCGACCATCGAACCAGTGGGCGCACCCGAAGAGGTGCATCCGGACGTAGCGCTCGTCGAGCGTGCCCGGGGCGGAGATGTGCACGCCTTCGAGACGCTGGTGAAGCAGTACGACCGGCAGGTCTTTCGCATTGCGCAGCACATCACCCAGAACCGCGAGGATGCTCAGGACGTCGTGCAGGACGCCTTCCTGAAGGCGTACGAGAAGCTCGACCAGTTCCAGGGCAACTCGAAGTTCTACACGTGGCTGGTGCGTATTGCGGTGAACGAAGCGCTGATGCGTCTGCGCAAGCGGCGCACCGGCAAGATGGTTTCCATCGACGAGGACGTGCAGACCGAAGAAGGTTCGGTACCGCGCGATCTGGCTGAGTGGCGGCCCAACCCGGAGCAGGAGTACAACCAGGCCGAACTGGCGGAGATTCTGCGCAAGACCATCAACGGTCTGCCGCCCGGCTTCCGAGTCGTATTCGTGCTGCGAGACGTGGAAGGTCTCTCCACCGAAGAGACGGCCAATGCGCTGGGGTTGAGTGTGCCGGCGGTCAAGTCGCGGCTGTTGCGGGCGCGGCTGCAGTTGCGGGAGCGGCTCAGCCGTTACTTCCGCAAGAAGAATGAGGATGGTGTTCAGTGACCTGCTCGGAATTTCTGGCCGAACTCGACGATTTGATCGACAATACCGTGACGCCGACGCTGCGTGCGGATCTCGAGTTACACCTGCGCGAATGCGAGCACTGCGTCATCACGCTGAACACCACCCGCAAGACAATCGAGATCTACCGCCAGCATGAGCTGTACGAGCTTCCATCCGCGCTTCGCGAGCGGCTGCAGGCTGCCATTCTCGCCAAGTGCAAGCGCGGCTGCTGACCGTTTACCTCCTTTTGTCGCGCTGAGATTTCGCCGCATCCAAGCCGGTACTCATGCGCATCTGCATCGTTGCCGATAACGCCTCGGCCCGCTTTGGCGGCGAAGCCATCCTGCCACTGCACTACTTCCGGCAATTGCGTCAGCGCCGTGTGGAGGCGTGGCTGGTTGTCCATGATCGATGCCGGACGGAACTCGAATCTTTGTTGCCCGCGGAACGCGAGCGCATGCGCTTCGTCCCGGATACGGCATTTCACCGTGCCCTCTTTCGCCTTTCCGGATTCCTGCCGCGCCGCATCGCGGAATCTACCGTTGGTCTGCTGATGTTGATGTACACCCAATGGACCCAACGCAGCGTGGTGCAGCAGTTGATCCGCGAGCACGGCATCGACGTGCTGCACCAGCCGGCGCCCGTCGCGCCGTCATATCCATCAATGTTCTTCGGCCTTGGCCGTCCGCTCGTCATCGGACCAATGAACGGTGGCATGGAGTATCCGCCGGCCTTCCGCTCCGCTGAGTCGCTCGCGAGCCGGATCTTTGTCGGGCTGGCGCGGTCGTTTACCTCGATGGCCAACCGGCTGCTTCCGGGGAAACGAAACGCCGCCGTATTGCTGGTGGCGAATCAGAGGACAGCCGCTGCCCTACCATCGGCATGCTGCGGCCGCGTCGTGGAACTAGTCGAGAACGGCGTGGACCTCGCCGCCTGGGACACAGGCAATTCATCGACGCCGAAGGATCCAAACCGCTTCATCTTTATGGGCCGGCTGGTGGACTGGAAGGCGCTGCCGATTATCTTTGAGGCGATGAGGCGTGTGCCTGCCGCTAGGATCGATGTGATCGGCGATGGTGCGATGCGGGAGCCATGGAAAGAGGAGGCGCATCGGCTCGGCCTCGCAGAGCGCGTGCACTTTTGCGGCTGGCAATCGCAGCAGGAGTGCGCCTGTGCTTTGGCCCGCGCTTCGGCACTGGTCCTGCCAAGCCTTTATGAGTGCGGTGGTGCGGTGGTGCTGGAGGCCATGGCGATGGGACGGCCGGTGATCGCGACTGACTGGGGTGGCCCGGCAGATTATCTGGATGCCGGCACTGGATTTCTGATTGCGCCAACAGATCGCGATACGATGATTGCCGGTTTTGCGGCTGCGATGCAGCGGCTGATCGATGATCCCGAGCTTGCGTCGCGGATGGGCGCGGCCGCCCAGGAAAAGGTGCTCGCACAGTTCACATGGCAGAGCAAGATTGACCGTATCCTCGAAATATATGGATCGGTTCTAAAGAATTCCGCACAATAAGAAACGCCGGACCGATGGCCCGGCGTTCTCGCTTCCCTTCCGGCTACACCTCAGGCTGCAGGCCCTCGGCCAGCGCGATCAGATCGTCCCCGATCGTGCGCGTCTTGGCGATCGCATCCTTCAGCGGGATGTTGGTGATGTCGGTGCCGCGCAGCACGACGAGACGACCGAAGTTGCCCTGATGCACCAGGTCGATAGCCGCCGTGCCATAGCGCGTCGCCAACATGCGGTCGTATGCGGTAGGCGTACCGCCACGCTGCGTATGGCCGAGGTTGACGCTGCGGGTTTCGTAACCGGTCTTCTGCTCAATCAACTCCGCAACAGCCTGCCCGACGCCGCTCAGCCGCTCGTGCCCGAAGGCATCCAGCTTGGCTCCCTGGGTTGCTTTCTGACCGCTCGGCAGCTTAGTGCCTTCGGCGACCACGACGATCGAGAACTTCTTCCCATGCTCGTGACGGTACTGCAGGACTTTGCAGATGTGGTCGATGTCGAGCGGCTTCTCCGGCACGCCGATCGCGTCCGCACCGCCGGCAATGCCGCTGGTGATCGCGATCCATCCCGCATCACGGCCCATCACCTCACAAACGATGACGCGGTTGTGCGCTTCGGCGGTGGAATGCAAACGATCGATCGCCTCGGTCGCGATGCTGACCGCGGTGTCGAAGCCGAAGCAGGCATCCGTGCCGCTCAGGTCGTTATCGATGGTCTTCGGCACGCCGACAATCTTCACGCCCTTCTCGATCAACGCGTTCGCCACACCCTGCGTGTCGTCGCCGCCGATGGTGATGAGAGCGTCGAGATTGTTGGCCTTGATAGTGGCCAGGCACTTGTCGATGCCGCCTTCCATCTTGCGCGGATTGGTGCGCGACGTGCGCAGGATGGTGCCGCCCAGGTGCAGGATTCCGGAGACGGCATTGGCATCCAGAGGCCGGGTCTGGTTCTCTACGACGCCGCGCCAGCCCTCAAGAAACCCGACGAACTCGTCCTTGTAATGGAAGATTCCCTTGCGTACCGCGGCGCGGATCACCGCATTCAGTCCGGGACAGTCACCGCCGCCCGTTAGTATTCCGACTCGCATGTGCTTGTTGTGCTCCTCTCAAAACGACTCAATCAGTCGAATCGAATGATACGTGCGGCGGAGCGGTGGATCAAACGGGCGGGTTTGCGTCCGACCAATTGACCACGGCTCGCTGAAACTCCGCGTAATCATCAAACGCGCGCCAGAGACCCTTTGCTTTGAGTTCCTCGATCGGCGGGCCGCTGACGTAAAACTGCGCTCTGTCCTTCACGATTTGTAGGTAGAGATCGTGTCGAGCCAGATCCACGTACCAATTGCCCATCGCATTGGCGTCGTAGACGGATCCAGAGATAATCCATCCTGCGGTTCGGAGCGAGGAAATCAAGAGACCCGCTTCCCTCGCAATTTCAACCGGCAGATCGTCAGGTCCAGAGTTCACGACTCAAGTGTCACATGGGGGCGTGGGCATGCACTTGACAAACCATCTCTGCATATTTATACATATGAATGTATATTTATGCACTGGCCGCCCGGCGGCAGTTTCCGGAGCGGCCTTTTGCTTTAGGTATTTGGTGCGGAGCTATGAAATTAGACCGGCACAATGCGATTCGGCAACTCGTGACGACTCGCGTCGTGACTAGCCAGGACGAGCTGCGCCGGCTACTGGTCAAGCGCGGCCACGAGGTAACGCAGGCCACTCTGTCGCGCGACCTGCACGCTCTCAGGCTTTTCAAGGGACCCGGTGGCTACCAGATTCCCGTCGCACCTGAGGCGAATCACGATGAAGACCTGCCGGAGATTGCCGACATCCTGCGCGACTTCGGCCTGCGTGTGCGTCAGGCGATGAACCAGCTTGTGGTGGTCACGACCCAGGGCAGCGCGCAGCCGGTCGCGGCTGGCATTGATGACGAAGGCTGGCCGGAGGTGGTGGGCACCATCGCCGGCGACAACACCGTATTGATCATCTGTCCGGATGCGAAAAGCGCAACGACATTGAAGGCGCGCCTGGAAGGACTGATCGGCTGATGCAGACACAACATCAAATTGCGGTGCTGGGGGTCTCGGGTTACGCCGGTGCTGAGCTGGCGCGTCTCCTGCTGCGTCATCCGCGGCTTGCCGGCACTCCCCCGCTCTTTCTGGGTCGTGAAGGCTCTGCCCGCGAGCCGCTGACCGCAATTCATCCGCAGCTTGCCGGACTCTCTCACGACCAGCTTTGCGTTGAGCCATTCTCGTGGGAACTGTTTGCGGCGCGTGGCGTGAAGTTTCTGTTTCTGGCTACGCCGCATGAGCAGTCGCGCGAGATGGCGCCGAAGGCTCTGGCACATGGCCTGCGCGTGATCGATCTCAGCGGCGCCTGGCGGCTGGAAGCTCCAGCGAACCGCGCCGTCTACAAGTTCTCTGACACGGACCCGGCAGTTGCAGCGAAGGCGCAGGCGGCAGCCGTGTATGGCATGCCGGAGCTGCATCGCGCAGCCATCACCGACGCGCAACTCGTCGCGAATCCCGGCTGCTACTCAACCACAATCATTCTCGCGCTAAAGCCGCTGATCGACGCCGGCTGGGTTGATCTCGAGCACGGCATCGTCTGTGATGCGAAATCCGGCGTCTCCGGCGCAGGCAAGGCTCCGACGGGGAAGACGCATTTCATGCACGCGGCGGACAATCTCTCCGCCTACGGGCTATTCGGACATCGCCACACGGGGGAGCTGCTGGAGCAGTTGAATGTCGCGGCGGATGACATCGTCTTTACGCCGCACCTGCTGCCGATTCCCCGCGGCATTTTGGCCACCACGTATTTCCGCTTTCGCGAGCAGCACTCCGCAGAAGACATCGAAGGATGCCTCCGCAGTTTTTATGCCGAGAGCCCGATGGTGCGCGTGCACGCCGCAGGCAGCCTGCCGCAGATCCAGCACGTGGTGCGCACGAATTTCTGCGATATCGGCTTCCAACTCGGTCCGGATGGCCGACGATGCATCGTGATCAGTTGTCTCGACAACCTGCTGAAGGGCGCTGCCGGACAGGCAGTGCAGAACCTGAACGTAATGCGCGGATGGCAGGAGACGGAAGGATTGCTATGAGATATGTGGTGAAGCTGGGAGGTACGGCGCTCGAAAATGCCGAGACGCTGCACGGCTGCGCTCAAGCGATCGTCGAGATGGTGCGTGACGGCCATCAGGTCGCGGTCGTGCACGGCGGTGGTGTGGCGCTGACCCGCACACTGAAGGCGCTCGGCAAGCAGAGCGAGTTCGTCGCCGGCCTGCGCATCACGGATGCCGAAACCCGGGATGCTGCACTGATGGTGCTGGCCGGCCGCGTCAACAAGGATCTCGTCGCCGCTCTGGGCGCGCATGGCCAACCTGCCGTTGGGCTGTCCGGCGGCGATGGTCTCGTCTTCCGCGCGCGCAAGAAGCGCACAGCACCCGATCTCGGCTTCGTCGGCGAGATCGTCAGCTCCGATCCGCGGTGGCTCGACGCAATCTGGCAGATGGGCGCGGTGCCGGTGCTGTCCAGCCTGGCGCTGGGCTTCGACGGCCAGTATTACAACATCAACGCGGACGAGATGGCCTCTGCCTGTGCGGTTGCCGCGCGTGCCGATGCTCTTGTCTTCCTTACCGATGTGCCGGGCGTGCGCGGTGCGGATGGCCAGGTGATGCGCTGGCTTTCGGTCGATCAGATCGCGCCGCTGACTCGCGATGCCGTAATCAGCGGCGGCATGCTGCCAAAGCTCGGCGCCTGTCGCGAAGCGCTGCTGCACGGAGTGAAACGTGTCCGCATACTGCCCGCGGAAGAAGCTTCCTCCATGCCGGACCTGCTTCAGTCAAAAATCGCTTATGGAACGGAGGTGCTGGTCGCATGAGCAACACATTGGAACTCGCAGCCGCTCAGCTGCCTGCTGTGCAGGCGGCGGAAGCGAAGCTGCTGGTCGGCACTTACGAGCGCAATCCGATTCTGTTTGTCGGCGGCGAAGGCGTGCACCTGATCGATGAGCAGGGCAATCGTTATCTCGACCTGCTGAGTGGCATCGGCGTGAACGCGCTCGGCTACGGACATCCCGCCATAGTGAACGCGATCGCCGAACAGAGCAAAAAGCTCATCCATATTTCGAACCTCTTCTTCCACACCGGCCAGGCGGAGCTTGCTGCACGGCTCACCGAGATGACCGGCATGGATCGCGCCTTCTTTGCCAACAGCGGCACAGAGGCTTGGGAGGCAGCGTTAAAGCTGGCGCGGCTCTATGCAGGCAAACGGCGCGGTGCGGGCAAGAAGACCGGAACGAAATTCCTCGCGCTCGATCACAGCTTTCACGGCCGCACCATGGGCTCGGTTGCGACCACTGAAAAGGAGAGATATCGCACACCGTTCATGCCGGTGATGCCTGGTGTCGACTTCGTCCCATTTAACGACGTGGCTGCATTGCGCGCAGCATTCTCCGATGAATACTGCGCCATCTGCCTCGAGGCCATCCAGGGCGAGGGCGGCATCCGTCCCGTATCGCAGGAGTTTGTGGACGCGGCGCGCGAGCTCACGCGCTCCAGCGGCGCGCTGCTGATCATCGATGAGATCCAATCCGGATTGGGTCGGACCGGAAAATGGTGCGCTTATCAGCACTACGGTCTCCAGCCGGATATCACGACGCTAGCCAAGCCTCTCGCCGGCGGATTGCCGCTGGGCGCAATGCTCTGCACGGACGAGGTTGCGAGCGCCATGGAACCCGGTCTGCACGGCACAACTTTCGGCGGCGGCCCGCTGGCGTGTGCTGTCGCCATCGCAGTCATCGACACACTGAAGCGCGACGATATGCTCGCGCACATTCAGGATGTCGGCGGCTACTTCCGCGGCCAGCTTGTGCGTCTCGCAGCGCAGCATTCTTCTGTAGTCGCGGGAGCGCGCGGCCTGGGACTGATGCTGGCGCTCGAGCTTCGCTCCGCTGACGTTGCCAAGTCGGTCGCCGCTGCCATGATGGAGCGCCGCATTCTGATCAACCGCACCAGTGAAACGGTGCTGCGGTTTCTTCCGCCGTACATCCTCGGCAAGTCGCATGTGGACCTTGCCATCACCGCACTGGACGACCTTCTCGCCCGGCACGCGCCCGCCGGAGACAGCACTGTCCACGAAGACATCCCCATGGGAGGCACCCAAATTGGCCGCTAACGCTTCTCTGTTGAAGCCCGCACTCTATCGCAATACTGTCACCGGCCCATTCGCGCTTGCAGCGAAATCGCTCGCCGGCACGGATCTCTGTTCCGTCGCCGACCTCTCGTCGAGCGAGATTGCCGCCATCCTGAAACTGGCGCACGCCGTCAAAGCGCGGCCGCGCGACTATCGCCATGCGCTCGATGCGAAGCAACTCATCATGTTCTTTGAGAAGGCTTCGCTGCGCACGCGTCTCAGCTTCGAAGCCGGCGTCAACACGTTGGGTGGTAATGCGATCTTTGTCGATCAGACGCAGTCGCCGCTGGGCGAGCGCGAATCGCTCGGAGATATTGCCCGCAACGTGGAACGCTGGTCCGACGCGATCGTGCTGCGTACCTATGCTCATGACACCATCACCGAAATGGCGACCTGTACACGCGTGCCCGTGATCAATGCGCTCAGCGATCTCGAACATCCATGCCAGGCAATCGCTGATTTCATGACGCTCGAAGAGCGCTTCGGCACCGTGCGTGGCCTAAAGTTCGTCTACGTAGGAGACGGCAACAACGTCTGCCATTCGCTGATGCTGACCGCCGCATTGTTGGGTGCGAACTGCGTCGTCGCCACGCCGAAGCACTATGGGCCGAAGGCGGAGATTGTCGCGAAGGCCAATGCGATTCTCGGCGAACTCGGCGGCTCCCTCACGCTCATGGAGGATGCGCAGGCCGCTGTAGCGGGCGCGGACGCGATCTACACCGACGTGTGTACCAGCATGGGTTTCGAGCACGAAGCCACCAAGCGCGCGCCTATCTTTAAGCCATACCAGGTGAACGAGACGCTGATGGCTCGCGCCGCGCAGCATGCCGTCTTCATGCACTGTCTGCCGGCGCACCGGAATGCGGAAGTGACGGATCAGGTGCTCGATGGGCCGCAGTCCATCGTTTTCGACCAGGCGGAGAATCGGATGCATGCGCAAAAGGCGATTCTGCTGATGCTGCTCGGTGCCGATGTCACGCCCGAGCACCGCAAGCCGCCAAAGGCAGCGCGGCGTCGCGCGCTCGCACTCAAGTAATCGACAACCAAATACCCGCGCCCCGCGGGTCGCACAATCAATGAGGAGAGTTTTATTCATGGCTGACAAAGTTGTTCTTGCATATTCCGGCGGACTCGATACCTCGATCATCATTCCCTGGCTGAATGAAAACTACGGCATGGACGTGATCGCGATGGTGGCCGACGTGGGCCAGGGTGAAGACATCGATGCTGTTGTCGAGAAGGCCAAGAAAACCGGCGCAAAGAAGGTCGTTGTGCGCGACCTGCGCGACGAGTTTCTGCGTGAGTACGTCTTTCCCACCGTGCAGGCTGGCGCTGTCTATGAGAACAAATACCTGCTCGGCACTTCGATTGCGCGTCCGGTAATTGCGAAGCATCAGGTCGAAGTTGCGCTGGCCGAAGGCGCTGCCGCGGTCGCGCATGGCTGTACCGGCAAGGGCAACGATCAGGTACGTTTCGAGCACGCCTATCAGGCGCTGGCGCCAGAGTTCAAAGTGATTGCGCCGTGGCGTGAGTGGACGCTGAAGAGCCGCGAGGATTGTCTCGATTATGCGGAGGCGCACGGCATCTCCGTCACCGCAAGCCGCGAGAAGATCCACTCGCGCGATCGGAACCTGTGGCACGTAAGCCATGAGGGCGGTGAGCTCGAGGACGCGGGCAACGCGCCTCTTTCAACCACCTGGACCATGACCCGTTCACCGCAGGAAGCGCCCGACCGCGAGGAACAGGTCACGATCGGCTTCGAGCAGGGCGTTCCGGTTTCCGTCGGCGGGATGAAGCTGCCGCCGGTCCAGCTTGTTGAATTACTGAACGAGATCGGCGCCCGCAACGCCATCGGCCGCATCGATCTGGTGGAGAACCGTTTTGTCGGCATCAAGAGCCGCGGCTGTTATGAGACACCCGGCGGCACACTGATTGTTGCCGCGCATCGCGAGCTTGAGGCACTCACGCTCGATCGCGAGGTCTCGCACTACAAGCAGCATGTCGCGCTGCGCTATGCCGACCTGGTCTACAACGGCCTGTGGTTCACACCGCTGCGCGAGGCCTTCGACGCGTTTGTGCAGAAGACGCAGGAGAACGTCACCGGAACGGTCACGTTGTCACTCTACAAGGGCAACCTCAACATCGTCAGCCGCGAGTCAGCGCTGTCGCTCTACTCCACCGATCTCTCGTCCTTCACCATGGGTGAGAGCTACGATCAGAAGGACGCCAAGGGTTTTATCCAAATCCTTGGGCTGCCCGCCCGCACCCGGGCGCGGCTGCTGCAGAAGCAGAAAGAGGTTGTGAAGTGAAGATGTGGTCTGGCCGCTTCCGCGAGCCGCTTGATGCGCGCTTCGAGGAATGGCAGCGGTCCTTCGGCTTTGACTGGCGGCTTCTCCCGCAGGAGATTGCCGCCAGCAAGGCGCATGCCAGCGTGCTGGCTGCGGCGGGAATTCTCACCGGCGCGGAGCTCGCCGAGGTACGCAACGGCCTCGACGCGATACTCAAGGTCGACTGGGATGGCCCGCGCCGCGCCGCTCTCGCTCAAGATTCGCGCGCGGAGGACGTACATCATTTTGTAGAGCTGGAACTGACCGAGCACATCGGCGAGCTCGCGCTGAAGCTTCACACCGGCCGCAGCCGCAATGAGCAAATCGCAACTGACCTACGCCTTTATGTGCGCGAGCAGGCGGCGCACGCGCAGCAGTTGCTTCGTGATTGGGCGCTGGCCCTGATTGAACAGGCAGAGGCTGCGGGCGATGCCGTCATGCCCGCGTACACCCATCTGCAGCGCGCCGAACCCGTGCTGGTCGCGCATTGGCTGCTCGCCTACGTCTCCATGATCGAGCGTGATATCAGCCGCCTCAACGATCTCACTGCCCGGCTCAACTATTGCCCGCTTGGCTCGGGCGCCATTGCCGGGGCAACGCTTGCGCTTGATCGCACCATCGCAGCGCGGGAACTCGGCTTCATCGCGCCGACAGCCAACAGCATCGACGCAACCAGCGACCGCGACTTCCTCGTCGAGTTTTTGCAGGCGCTCTCGACTATCGCGCTGCACACCAGCCGCTTTGCGGAGGAGATCACTCTCTTTGCTACCGCTGAATTCGGCTTCGTCGTCCTGCCGGAGAGCTTCTCCACCGGCTCGAGCGCGATGCCGCAGAAGAAGAATCCCGACCTCACGGAGCTGGTCCGCGGGCGAACGGGACGCATCGTTGCTGCTGCGCAAGCGGTGACCATCCAGCTAAAGGGACTGCCGCTTGCCTACAACAAGGACCTGCAAGACATGCAGCCATCCTTATTCGAAGCAGTAGAAGGCCTACTGCCCATGCTGGAACTATTGGCCGCCTTCACCCGGCAGTTGAACTTCCGGCTGGAACTAATGGAATTAGCGGCGCAATCTGGTTTCCTCAATGCGATGGCTGCCGCTACCTATCTATCTCACAAGGGAGTTCCCTTCCGGCGCGCTCATCACATCATCGGCGAGGCCGTACGGCTGGCGCTCGATAAAGGCTGCGAGTTGGATGGCCTCACGCTCGGATGAGCTTCGCAAGCTTTCGCCAGCTTTCGACGCAGACTTCTACGCGAGCATCACGCTCGCCGCAACTGTCGATTGCCACGACGTCATCGGCGGCACTGCGCGCGTACGTGTTCACCAAGCGGTTGCGAGTGCGAAGGCGCGTCTGTCCGCCGTGTCCGCACCGGAGTTGGAGGCCGTCCATGCCCATTCGTAAGGCGCGCCTCCAGGATGCAGAACACGTCCACGCGCTGGTAAATAGCTTGTCCGGCGACGGCACGCTGCTGCCTCGGCCTTTTGCGGAGATATGTGAGAACATCCGCGACTTCACCGTTGCCGAATCAAACAGCGGCGAGTTCCAGGGATGCGGCGCGCTGCATCTCTACGGGCCGCATCTTGCAGAGGTGCGCTCGATCGTAGTGCGGCCGGAGTGGAAGGGTTGCGGACGCGGCCAGGATCTATTGCAGGCGCTGCTCGAAGAGGCGGAGCGGCACGGCGTAGGCTGCGTTTGCCTCTTCACCCGGATTCCTGAGTTCTTTCAGAGCGCAGGCTTCTTCGTCGTGGAGGACCGCGCTGCCCTGCCCGACAAAATCTATAAAGACTGCCAGGTCTGTCCGCGGCTGCATCGCTGTGACGAGGTCGCGATGGCGCACGGGGTTCTTCCGGATGTTTCGATACTCGGCCCGCGCGAGCCAGTCGAACAGCTCGTGCGCATCGTCACGTAAACGACTGGTTTAAGCCGTGGACGGACTCTCCGCCGACACTTCAGCAGCTTCAGGAGCCACGCCGGGCTTCAGCAGCGGCCATCCCTTGCGCAGGACGTAATCCAGCCACGCACCGGCGAACTGCGAGGTGAGCACCGCGGCCACCACCAGCGTGGTGTAGAACTTCGAGCTGATAATCCCGGCATCGAAGGCCACGCTCGCCAGCACAATGCCCGGACCGCCGCGCGCATTCGTAGTGATCGCAAGATTGATCAGGTCCAGTCCACGGAAGCCCGCGAACCGCCCGGCCAGCGAAACGGACATCACCTTGATCGCACATGTTCCTGCGATGAAGATCACGATCATCCACAACGAGACGCCACGGATCAGATCCAGCTTCAGGCCGACGATGGCGAAGTACACGGGAATAAAGAAGGCGAAGGAGACTTTGCTGATCGCTTCGAGCGCGTCCGCGAAAATCCTGCGTTTTTTGTGCACGACAGCAAAGCCGGCGAGGAACGCGGCAAAGACCAGGTTGACGTCGAGCGCTCCAGCAACGGCGCAGTAAGCCAGCAGAACGGCGATTGCATAGCCCGTTGGCGACTGCTGCGCCAGCACATTGAAGCGCGACTTATTGATGCGCTTGACGGCGCGCGGAACGATCGTCAGCCCGAGAACGAAGAACGCAATGGTAGCCAGGAGGTGGTAGGACATCTGCCGCGGATGCAGTGTCGCCTTACCGGCTGTGGCCGTGGCCACGGCGAGTGCGAGCCACAGAACGATATCTTCCAGCACGGCGACGCCGAGAATCAGCCGCGCGAATCGCGTATGCAGAATCTTCAAGTCCGCGAAAATTTTCGAGACCACCGGTACCGACGTGACGGCGACGCCGACGGCGAGAATGATGATCAGCGAAACGCGATTCCCGTTGGGGCCGGCCAGGCTGGGGCGAATGAAATAAGGCCCGATAATCAGTCCCAGCAGAAACGGAATACCGGTGCCGACAATGGTGAGCCATCCCACCGTGCGGCGCTCTTCCCGGCTGAACAACTGCTGCATCTCCGCGCCGGAGAGAAACATCAGCAAAAGCAGTCCGAGCCAGTAGACGAAGTCCAGGATATTTCCCTGGTGCTTGGCGCTATCGATAATGTGGGCCATGAAAGGCAGCCGGCCAAGCAGGGCCGGACCCAGCACCACCCCGGCCACAATTTCGCCAACCACTCTCGGCTGGCGCAGCTTCATGAACAGATAGCCGAACAACTGGGCAAATCCGACAAGCAGAAGCAGGACAAAGAGGACGGCGGTCAGTTCAGCATTTGACATAGTTTGGTGTGTCCCAGCAGTGGATGCCCTTTCTTCGTCAACGGTTTGCCTTTGGCCGGCGAGAAGGACCGGGCCAAGCATTCATTATCACGCTGCATATCCGCATACCTGGTCCGGATCTCTTTCGGAGAACACCCCGCGGTTACCGTTCGGTAATCATTTAGTGCCGACCAAGGGTACGTTGCCCTCTGTTCGCTGACGAGACTTGGCGTTTGCCGCTCAGGCGGTTATAGTCAGATATATGCGACCGCATCGGTCGCCTTTGGAGCGAGATGTTCCATGAAGCAACCGAGGTCGAGGTGATGGCGCTCAGTGAGATCGCGGTGGGCCAGTCCGCCGTCGTGGACTCGCTGGAACTGCCTCATGATGTCCGTGACCACTTGATGCATCTCGGCTTTTTGCCGGAGGCCACGATTGACGTGCTGCGCCGCGCCCCGGCCGGCGATCCAACGGTCTATCGCGTGGAGGGTGCTGAAATCGCGCTCCGCCGGGAAACAGCTCGCCACATTCACGTAATCGCCCGCGACTTGGGCACGGATCACGTATGAGCTGCCACGCACCGGCCCCCTCAGTTGCGGTTCTTGACGAGCCACCGGTCAAGGCCGGCCAGTCGCGCGGCCGCTTCCGCACCATTGCCTTGATCGGGCCGCCGAACAGCGGCAAATCCACGCTCTTCAATCGGCTTACCGGCCTGCGGCAGAAGGTTGCCAACTATCCCGGCGTCACAGTGGAGCAGCGCGTTGGCCGCATGACGGGAATCCGCCGCCATGACCTGACGCTGATCGATCTGCCCGGCGTCTATAGTCTGACCGGTTACTCCGAGGATGCGCGGGTTGCGATCGACGTACTGAAGGGCGAGATGCCCGGCACGCCGCGACCGGACGCCGTGCTGATCGTTCTGGACGCGCTGAATCTCAGTCGCCAGCTCATGCTCGCCGGCCCGATCCTCGCCCTGGGGCTGCCCACCATGGTGCTGCTGAACATGGCGGACCTGATGGAATCGCGCGGCGGCGTCGTGGACCCGCTGGCTCTGGCAAAGGAACTGGGACGTCCGGTTGCGCTAATCAGCGCCGCACGCGGCACCGGCATTGACGCCATCGAGCGCTTTTTGCAGCAGCATGGCAGCAGCCATCCTGAATTCGCGAAGACGCTGCCCGTCATCCCTATTGAGCTGCCGGTGTTGCAGAATCCCGGCGAGTGCCGCCGCTGGGCATCGCAGGTCAGCAGCCGGACCAAATACAAAGCGCCGGCATCGCCACTGTGGACGCGCCGGCTGGATTCCGTCCTGCTCCATCGCGTGTGGGGACCGCTGATATTTCTTTCCGTGGTGGTTGCAATCTTCCAGGTCGTCTTTACCATCGGCCAGCCACTGAGCGACTGGATGGGTGAGGGTCTCACCGCGCTGGGCACGCGCGTCGCAGGGATGATTCCGATCCCCTGGCTGCAGGCGCTGGTGCACGCCGGATTGTGGAATGGCGTGCAGGCGGTGCTGGTATTTCTTCCACAGATACTGCTGCTGTTTCTTTTTATCGGCATCCTGGAAGATTCCGGATACCTGGCGCGTGCTGCGCTCATCGCCGATCGGCTGATGCGCTCAATCGGTCTCAATGGCAAGGCCTTCATCCCACTGCTCTCGGCCTATGCCTGTGCCGTGCCCGCTATCATGGCGACCCGCACCATTGAAAACAAGCGAGACCGCCTGGCTACGATCCTGGTTGCGCCGTTCATGACCTGCTCGGCGCGGCTGCCCATCTACACACTCATCATTGCCGCGTTTATCCCCAATCGCCCGGTGCTCGGAAGCCTCATCGGCATGCGCGCCTGCGTCATGCTGGGACTGTACGTGCTGGGCTTCCTGGCTGCGCTGCTCACGGCCAAGTTGCTCAAATCCTCAGTGTTGAAGGCCTCGTCCGCTCCTTTCGTGCTGGAGCTGCCCCAGTACCGCTGGCCCACCGTGCGCTCGCTGAGCCTGCGCCTCTATGACCGCAGCCTGCTTTTCCTGAAGAAGGCCGGCACCATCATTCTCGCGGTCAGCTTCGTGCTCTGGGTACTCAGCATTCTGCCGTTGCACAACGGCAACTTCTCCGATCTGGCAAACAGCGTCATTGGCAAGGTCGGGCATTTCGTCGAGCCGGTGCTGCGGCCGCTGGGCTTCAACTGGAAGATCGGCATCGGCCTGTTGAGCTCGATCATCGCGCGCGAGGTGATCGTCGGCACGCTGGGCACGCTATACGGCGTCGATCCGAACACCCAGGCGCTCAGCCTGCAGGCTGCTCTGCGGCACGACATGACAATCGGCGGCGCCGTCGCTCTTGTGGTCTTCTTTGCCTTCGCGATGCAGTGCACCTCCACGCTTGCCGTGGTGCGGCGCGAGACCAACAGCTTGCGCTGGCCCATCATCCAGTTCTGCTACATGAGCGGCCTCGCCTATATTGCGGCGTTGCTCACGAATCAAGTATTGTCACGCCTGCTGTAATATTCCTGACGTAGCGACTTCGGGCTCGAAACTGAGGCGTTCATGGCGACATCTCTTCCTGTTCGGCACGCTGGCAGCTCAAGCGTTCTGTCGATTGTGATCGCCGTTCTTCTGATCCTTGCCGGACTCGCTGCGATCTTCCTCCCCTTTCTTGCCGGCATTGCGATAAGCATCGCGGTCGCGTGGCTGCTGCTTTTCGCCGGTGTGATCCACCTCTTCTTCGGCTGGCATACGCGCTCCGCCGGTGCCGTGATCTGGAAGATTCTCGTCGGGCTCGCGTACCTGTTCGCCGCCATTTACATCCTCGACCATCCCGGGCGCGGACTGCTTACGCTGACGCTCGTGCTTGCCTTCTATCTCTTCTTCGAGGGCATCTTCGAGGCGGTGATCTACACGCAGCTTCGCCGCTTCCCCGGCAGCGGATGGTTCCTCTTCGACGCCATCGTCACCATCATTCTCGGAATCATGATCTTCATGTCCTGGCCGGTAAGCTCCGTCTGGGCGGTCGGCACACTGATCGGAATCAGCATTCTGTTCAGCGGGATTACACGGCTGAGCTATGCCTTCGCTGGCCGCCGCGCGACGGCGATTGCGCCGATTTGAGTAGTGACTGCGAAGCCCACATTTCCCTGCATCTTCTGAGACAATAAAGACTGAGACCAAGCAATGATTTCAGTCAACAATGTAAGCATGCGCTACGGCGCGAAGATCCTCTTTGAGGATGTAACGACCAACTTTATTCCCGGCCGCCGCTATGGCCTGACCGGGCCGAATGGCGCGGGCAAATCCACGTTCATGAAGATCCTGGCCGGCGAACTGGAGCCGCAGAAGGGCACCGTCGTCCGCCCCAGGAAACTCTCCGTCCTGCAGCAGAACCAGTACGCTTTTGACGCATTCCGCGTCATTGACACCGTCATCATGGGCAACAAGGGCCTGTGGGCGGCGCTCGAAGAGCGCGAGCGCATCTACGCCAAACCTGAAATGTCTGACGAAGACGGGATGCGGCTGGGCGAGCTCGAAGGCACCGTGGGCGAAGAAGACGGCTACACCGCCGAAAGTGACGCCGCGATCCTGCTCCAGGGTCTCGACATCCCGGACGAATTCCACGACCGCAAAATGAGCGAGTTGCAGGGCGGTCAAAAGGTGCGCGTGCTATTGGCGCAGGCGCTCTTCGGCAAGCCGCAGGCATTGCTGCTGGACGAGCCGACGAATTATCTGGATCTCGACTCGATCCATTGGCTGCAGGATTTCCTGGAGCACTTCGAGGGCACCCTCATCACCATCTCGCACGACCGCCATTTCCTGAACAGCGTCTGCACCCACACCGCGGATATCGACTACGAGACAATCATCACCTACACCGGCGGCTACGACGACATGGTCGTTGCGAAGACGCAGATCCGCTCGCGTCTGGAATCGCAGAACGAACAGCGCGAAAAGAAGATCGCGCAGTTGAACGAGTTCATTGCGCGCTTCTCTGCCGGCACACGCTCCAGCCAGGTCACGTCACGCAAGAAAGAAGTCGAGCGGTTGCAGACGACCGAGCTCGCGCGCTCGAACATCGCACGCCCATTCATCCGATTCGATATGCTGCGCCCCTCCGGCAAGCACATCCTCGAGTTCGAGGGTGTCACCAAGGGCTACGGTGACCAGCCGGTGGTGAAGGACTTCAGCGGCTCCATAATGCGCGGCGAGAAAATCTGCCTGATGGGCCGCAACGGCCTGGGCAAGACCACGCTGCTCAAATCGCTGCTCTCCGGTCTGCCCGATCTGGTGGAGAAGGACTTCAAACTTGACGGCGGCACGGTGAAGTGGGGCCACGAGCCTCAGGTTGGTTATTTCCCGCAGGACGTTTCTGGCATCATCGACAAGGGCACCACCGTCGCAGAGTGGCTGCACAACTTTGACCCGCAGGCAACGAAGGAAGATATCCGCGCCATCCTCGGCCAGATGCTCTTCCGCGGCGAGGAAGGTCTGAAGCCGACTGACGCGCTCTCCGGCGGCGAAGCTGCGCGGCTCATCTTCTGCCGATTGATCATGCAGAAGCCAAATGTCCTGGCGTTCGATGAACCGACCAACCACCTCGATCTGGAATCGATCAATGCGCTCAACATTGCGCTGCAGCGCTACGAAGGCACGGTGCTACTCGTCACGCATGACCACGATTTGATCGACGAAGTCGCAACGCGCATCTGGCACTTCGATGGATCGGCAATTGAAGACTTCAAGGGTCCGTACCAGGAATATCTGGCGGCGTCACGCGATTCCAGTAAGTTAGTGGCTTCATAATGTCTCAGAGGACGTACGCAGCGGAGCAAGCACGGACTTCGTGTGCGGCTGGTGCACACCAGTCGCACACCGGCGGGCACGCGTATCAGTCCTGCTGATGTCGTCCTCGAGGGACCGCCGGCGTTCGCTCGGTTCTCCGCGTAGCCTTTAACTCGCGATTCCAACGTCGACTGACTTCCGAAAGCGAGCGAATACGGGAGCATGAAAGACAGGAATAGAAGAGAATTCCTTTTTGCAGCCGGTATCGCTTTGAGCAGCGTCGCCGCCTCTCCACGCCTCTTCGGAGAAGATCCCGCGATCTGCGCGACTCCGAAAATGACTCAAGAGGACTCGCGGTCCGCTGCGGGTGACTCTGCTGCGGTTTCCGTCGCTCCTCGAGAAGCAATACGCGGCCTGATGGTAGACGCTGCTCGTGTTCCCGAGTCGATGGAGTACTATCGGCGCGTTGTCGAGTTCTGCGCCGACTGGGAGCTGAACACGCTTCAGTTTCGATTGGCCGATGATCAGGGAACTGCCTTACGCTTCGAGTCTGTTCCTGACCTTTTGACCCACAAGAACGCGTTCACGCCAAACCAATTGAAGGCCCTTGCGGATTACGCGAAGAGCCACGGTGTCGATTTGATTCCGGAACTGGAATCATTTGGGCACACCGGATACATCACGCGCTCTCCGGCATATGCCCATCTGTTGGACAACAGTTCACAAGGTTCATCTGAATTTACCGGCGTCATTCCAGTAAGCCCTGAGACGCTGCACTTATTCGAGAAGCTATACCATGAAGTCGCCGCAATTTTCCCATCGACCTATCTTCACGGTGGCTGCGACGAAGTCAATTGGGGAGGGTCGTCCCTGTCTCGCAGAGCACTTGAGACAAAGACTCGAGCGCAAATATGGGCTGAGTATCTGAACTCCCTGAATCACATATCGGAACGTCTGGGGAAGCAACTGATCGTGTGGGGCGACTTTGTCATCCACAAAGAACCAAAGACGCTTGAGCAGTTGGACAAGAACATTATCATCATGGATTGGAACTATTCCGAGAACAATTCTTCCAAACTTCAGGATGCCCTTCTCAAAATCCGCGCTAACGGTTCTCGTGCTATCGGGGCGCCGGCACTGATCTGCTATAAATGGGGTCCGCGAGCCGGCAGCGAACAGTTACGGAATATCGATGCCTATGCTGATACCTACTTGGGAACCACGGATACAGGCGCATTAGGCGTCATTCTGACCAACTGGATACCGAGCCGGTACGTTCAAAATTCGATTTGGGATGGATTCGCATACGCTGCGGTCGCCTTCCGTCACGGTACGGCCGCCGCGCAGACCTCCGGGTTGCGCCGTTTTGTCGAACGACATTATCGGGCGACCTGGAGCGAAACCTGGGACGAAGCATTTCGGCTAATTTACGATAATGCGCCCTATTTGGAAGATCGCGAAGCCTCGTCCTGGATGGGCCTTCGGCTATCTATTCCCTGGAGTAATGATGCACAGCTTACGGCACTGCTGAAAGCCGGGTCTCCCCGTCAAAATCCATTTACACGGCTACGCAGCCTGCTCGTCCTGTTGGAAACATCGGTTCTTAAGAATCTCGGCGACTTTCAAGCTTTTCGACTCTGCGTCGAATATCTGGAACGTACGTTCTGGCGTGAGACGATCATTACCGAGCACGCTGTCAAACAGCGGCTGACGCGGGATACCGCAGATCTACTGATCCAAAGCATCGCCCAGCGAGATCAAGCTCTCGCGGAAGCACTGTCCCAGGATTGGGACAAAGGTCGTCCCGCGGATTCGCCGGCAAAGTCGGAGCCTGTGTTTGGTCTCCAACCCAAGGATCAATTACTTTTTCAGTGGAGGCGAGCGGCAGCCTATTCAGCTTCGCTGGCTAACAGTCCGGACCGTTTCTATCAGCTTCTCGCAACTGCGAAAGTTCGGTGATCGCCCTTTCTTCGCGCTGGCATTGTGCTGGCTCATATCTATTCCTTCATCAGGATGCCGCCGCGTCCAGCCTAGGCCCATCCGGCCATGGCGCTGAAAACAGCGATTACGAGACAAAGGAAAATACGGACGGCCCGGGTGCGCGAACAGACCAGTTGAACAATCCCATAATCGCCTCTTGCACATTCATTGACCTTGAAACGTTTGAATAATTAGAAGGGACTTTACGATTATCGGGTCGTGCTGTTAAGAAGAAAGGCCGCCACGTTTGTAACCGGCAGCTTGTTCAGCGTTTGTTGAATGGCAAAGAGCCAAGAGCCTAACTACGCTCGATCACAGGAGAGCAGCCGCAGGAGCTGCGGCGAATGAGACGTGTCTTCATTTGCAATTGGGCAGGAGGAATGGAAGATACAGCCTCGTTCGACATATGCGAATCTCGCAGCCGTTCAAAAAGAAGCTCCGCCGCCGTTCGTCCCAGGTCTTCGACAGGCTGCTGGACGACGCTGATGGACGGACGCACTCGGTCCGCTAGCTCAAAATCGTCATAACCCAGCAACGCGACTGACCCGGGAACGGAGATCCTGAGTTGTTGCAATGCCTCAAAGGCATGAATGGTCGTGCTGTTCTTCAACGTGAAGATCGCATCGGGCGGATCGGTCGACGCGAACAAGCTTGCGATCGCGTACTCCGCTGACTTGTAATCCTTGATCGAGGTATCGAGCATACAATCCAGCCCGGCTGACCTCATGGCATCGTTGTAACCGCGAATCCGTTCCTGGATGGTATAGAGTGTGACTTCTCCGGTAAGACACGCGATGCGCCTGTAGCCATGCTCGATCAAATGGCGCGTCGCCAGATGAGCGCCATTGAAATTATCGGCCAGGACCGATGGCACGGTTGAGCCTGCGACTGGTCGGTCAAGCGCGATGACAGGCACCGGAACGCGGCGAAGGATATCGCGCAAGAGCTCGCTTTCCGAGCTTGCCGGCGCGATGATAAACCCATCCACCCGATGACGCATCAGCACATGGATGCCATCCATTTCGGTATGCGGATCGTTCTGGGTCGTCATCACGATCAGGAGCGAATCGTTGGCCCGCGCGATGGCCTGCGCCGCCTCGGCACAACTGGAGAAAAAAGGATCGGCAATACTGGGAATCACGAAACCGACGGTCCGGGTCTGCGCCCCCTTCAGGACGCGCGCGGCCTGGTTCGGCATGTACCCAAGCGCGTCAATCACGCGGCGCACTTTGGCCAGAGTCTTCGGGTCCACCCGTTCGCCGCCATTGATAACGCGGGATACAGTGGTCGTTCCAACACCGGCCTTCTTGGCTACCTCGCTGAGGGTCGGATGTTTTTTACTCTTGATCATCTGGAAGTAAACAAGCCCGGACAAAGACTACCAGTCTTATACGATCCATCCAACGCGCGTGGCCAGGCGCTGCTCCAAAACGCCTACAGAACCTTGTTGTCGACGCTGGCCAGTGTCGCGTCGGCTGCCGCGCGGCTCCAGCCGATTCGCAGGTCCTTTACTCCATGCAGCGAGAAGGCGCCTTGCGGCCCCTGTGCCGCGGTGATTGCAAAAAAATCCGCGCGCTCCACATTCGCCAGGTAGAAGGCAGGACGTGCATCCGCCGCCGCTGTGTCCACCTCTACATGGCTCATTTCCAGGTTGCGAATATGGCGCAGGAAAAAGCCGGACGCCGGCATTACGCCAAACATGCTAGGTTCCGGATACTTGCTCTCCAGCTCCGGTACTTCGATCTTTGCCGCCTCTGCGGCTGCGCCGCCCACGTTCTCCACATAGATGTTGGAGAACTTCACGTCTTCAATGGCATGTCCGGGAATGCCGCTCAAAATCGAGCTGATGCGCATCGGCGCGTTGTGGCACTCCACATTGCTGATCAGGATGCGTTTGACCGTGCCCACCTTCGTTGTCTCTTTCGGTCCGCGCAGGCGTGAGCCAAGCCGCATGAAAACAGGTCCGGAGACAAGATCGCGCATTGCCGTGTTGGTGATGGTGATGTCTTCGAGCAACGCGCCATCGACGCTCTCCAGCGCAAAACCCTGGCAGCCCTCAAAAAGGCAGTTTGCGATCGTAATGTTGATGAACCCTCCATTCGATTCTGTACCGCACTTGATACGCCCGATCCTTGGAATTTGTGCGTCCGGCGGAAACTTCCTGAATGTTCCATCCAGCACCGAGCCCATTTCATAACACCCGGTCACGAAGCAGTTAGAGATCGTGACATTCCTGGTGGCACGCGCGTAGCCCAGCGCATAGCTCGATTTCGGGCAGATCCCGTCGTCCCATGGCGAATTCACAGTGCAGTTGGAAACGCGGACGTTCTGACAGCAATCGATATCCATTCCGTCTCGGTCGGTGTCGATCTTGAGATTATCGATGGTGAGGTTGTCGGTGCCGGTCAGCAGCAGTCCGAAATGGCCTGCTTTGAGGATCGAAAAATCGCGCAATAGAACGTTGCGGCAATTCTTGAGCGCAATGGCCTTGTTGCCCGCTCCGGGCTGCTCCGCGACAAATGGCGCGCCATCTCCCTTTCGGCCGCGTCCATTCGAGAGTCCCCTGCCCCAGATCAGGCCCGGGCCTGTGATGCTGAAATCGTGAATGTCTTCGCCCCACAACAGCGAATTGTGCCAGTGGTTATGACCATAGTCCTGGAACGCCTCCCATGGCGTATTGGGCTCTGCGGCATCGTAGCTTCCGCCGTGATACCCGGTCCGCTCACCCGGAAGCGGCGAATCGGCAGCAACGATGGTGCTCCCCTGCAGCAGGTGCAGATGCACCAGACTCTTCAGGTGGACGGAGAAACAGAGATAGGTGCCCGGCGGAAAGACGACCATCCCGCCACCGCGAGAAGATGCTGCTTCGATTGTCCGATTCACGGCATCGGTGTCCAGCGTCTTGCCGTCCCCGGCCGCGCCATAGTTGCGAACATCGAAGATGCCCTGCGAAGCCGAAGCCGCTCCATTGGGAGACGAAGCGAGAAGCGGCGCAACCGGAATCGCAGCAGCAGCGACACCGTAGCCGCCTATCCGGAGGAAATCACGACGAAAAGAGTTGAATGTTGTCATTCGGACGCCATCCTACCAGTTGGCACCGCTAGTTCTAACAATAACGACCATTGAGCGCACGTCGGAGCGCGCGACAAAGGAGGCGCTTCGCTACTACCCTTCGCTGCGCTCAGGAGATGGAGATGACGTGCCTATGAAGCGATGTCCGCCTCGCCAGGATTGTGACACAACGTCGGTGACAACGGGGAGTCGGTCGGGCCAGCAATCCGGCTTTTGCAATGCCATTTTTCAAGACGAGAATTTTGGAGCCTCAGACTCTGTATCATTCCTTGACAGGGCCAAATGATGATGACAAGCAGTGTGCAGCCCAAGCCGAGCAGGAAGGACTGTGATTGACATTCACCTGGTCCTATTTCACTGCCTTTCGCGTTTTGGCAATTGCGATCCTGGTAAGCGCTGCGATCGCTGTGGTGGTGGCGACGCATGACTGGCCGCTTGTCGGCGATGCGCAAGTTTTCCACTACTCACATTTTTTGATGGAACATGGCTTCGCGCCTTATCGCGATATCCCCGACATGAACCTGCCTGGCTGCTATGTCGTCGAAAACTGGGCCATGCACCTGTTTGGTGGAAGCGACCTCTCCTGGCGCATCTACGATTTCACTCTGCTTGCGGTTCTCACGCTGGCCATGATCGTGATTGCGCGTCCCTATGACTGGCTCGCAGGTCTTTTTGCGGGGGTCCTCTTTACACTTCAACACATGAACAACGGGCCTTGGACCGCGGTCGAGCGCGATGAGATTATGACGGTTCTCACCATGGTCGCGTTCGCCTTCCTGTTCGAGGGCATACGGCGACGCAGGCCCTGGCTGTTGTTTGCATTCGGAGCCAGCCTAGGAATGGCAGGGACTATCAAGCCCACCGTCACACCTCTCGGCATTGCGCTGCTGGTGATGGCGGCGGTGCAACTCAGAAAGAACAATCAGGCTATCGCCCGGTACATGATCTGGAGTCTTGCCGGAGCAGCGGCCGCTTACGGATATGCGCTCGCGTTTCTCCTGCAATGGCACGCGCTCGGCAGTTTTCTATATGACGTAAAGACGATCACATCCTCTTACGCGGCCACCGATCGGGCAGGCATCCTCTCGTTACTGCATCGTTCCCTTCCTATGCTGCTCTGGACGATTCTTCCCTTTGCGGCCCTTGCCGCGTTGCTGAAAACAGGACGGGACAGCTGGGAGCAGTGGGCCATCGGCGTTGGCGTTGTCTTCGGGGCTGTTTCCTATATCGCCCAGGGAAAGGGTTTTCAGCATCACAAGTATCCGCTGGTCGCTGCTGCCCTGCTGTGGGCCGCGCTCGAACTCACGCTCGCGCTGAGAGAAACCGAAACCGGAAAATGGACGCGACCCATCGGTATTGCAGGAATCGCCGCTGGATTATTTATTGTTCTGCCCATCTACCTTCATCATATTTGGACAATTGTTCCGCAAAACGGCTTCACCGTCGCGCTCGAATCGGATCTCACGCAAATGGGCGGAAAGCAGCTAGACCGTCAAGTCGAGTGTCTGGATATCGTATACGGATGTTTCGATGCGCTCTATCATCTCAACCTTGTTCAAAGCAATGGGAATCTAGGAGACGTGCTACTGTTCGCACCGCAGAGATCCGCGGCCGTCGACCAGAATCGTGAGTGGTTCTGGCACGAAATAATGAGCAACCCACCTTCTGTGTTTATTCTTAGCAATGAGCGGTTTTATCATTCTCCCAGTTTCGATAAGCTCAACCTGTGGCCGAAGTTTGCTACTTATCTGGCCGACAACTATCAGCCAGTGATCACAAGAACATACCCCCAGCAGGCGGATGATTCTTCCTATCGTATCTATGTGCGGCGCGGTGTCTCACTTCCCCTGCCTGCCGGCTCCAGCAGTTCGAAGTGAAGGCTCCTTTCCCGCTCATTTCCAGATACTAGCGGCTTCAGAATCCATATCCATGCCACCACTTCTCAACGCCCAGAACATCACCAAGGCCTTCGGTCCTCGGCCTCTCTTTCGCGATCTCTCCTTCACGATCGAGGAAGGAGCGCGCATCGGTCTCATCGGCCCGAACGGCGCCGGCAAATCGACGCTGCTCAAGATACTGGCCGGCGATGTCGAGCCGGATGCGGGCGAGCTCGCCATCCGCAAACGCGCCCGCACCAGCTACGTATCTCAGGTTTCGGACTTTGCAGCGGGTCAGACCATCTGGTCGGTGATGGAGGACGCGGTCCGGGATGCCCGCGTCCCTCACGAGGAGTGGGACCGCCTTATTCGCGAGACGCTGGGACGCGCCGGATTCGGCGATTTCACCGCGGAGGCCGTTTCCCTCTCCGGCGGCTGGCGGAAGCGCCTGGCGATCGCGAGTGCTCTCGCCGTTGCTCCCGACGTCCTGCTGCTCGATGAGCCAACCAATCACCTCGACCTCGAAGGTATCGAGTGGCTCGAAGGCATCCTCAACAGTGCGTCCTTCGCGTCCGTGACCATCAGCCACGATCGTTACTTCCTCGAATCGGTCGCACTGGAGATTGCCGAGATCAATCCTGCTTATCCTGACGGAATTCTCCGGACGCGCGGCAACTACAGCCGATTTCTGGAAGACAAAGAGGCGTTTCTCGAAGCGCAGCAGCGACGGCAGGAGGCGCTGGAGAACCGTGTGCGCACCGAGATCGAGTGGCTGCGCCGCGGCCCGAAGGCGCGTGCCACCAAGGCCAAGGCGCGCATCGATAAGGCACACGCACTCATCGGCGAGTTGGCGGAAGTCAGCGCGCGCAATCGCACGACCAGTACCGATATCGAATTCACCGATAGCGGTCGCGCGAGCAAACGGCTGGTCACGCTCGAACATCTCGACTACGAAGTTGCCGGGCGCACGTTGTTTCGCGATCTGACTTTCCCGCTCACCGCGGGCACGCGCGTTGGCCTTGTCGGACCGAACGGCAGCGGTAAAACTACGATCCTGCGCCTCCTGCGCGGCGAGTTGCAGCCAACCTCCGGAGTTATCGAGCGCGCGAACGCACTCCGTATCGTGTACTTCGATCAGAACCGGCAGCTCGATTCCTCGCTCACACTGCGCCGCGCGCTTGCGCCGGACAGCGACTCCGTCATTTATCAGGACCGCGTGATCCACGTCGCGTCATGGGCGTCGCGCTTCCTCTTCACCGGCGAACAACTCAACCAGCCGGTCGCCAACCTCTCCGGCGGCGAGCGCGCCCGCGTCCTGATCGCGAAACTGATGCTGGAGCCAGCGGACCTGTTGCTGCTGGATGAGCCCACGAACGATCTCGATATCCCCACGCTCGAAGTTCTGGAAGAGAGTCTTCTTGAGTTTCGCGGCGCGCTGGTGCTGGTCACACACGATCGCTATCTTCTGGATCGCGTTTCCACCGTCGTTCTTGGTCTGGACGGTGCAGGCAATGCGGGCCAGTTCGCGGATTACCTCCAATGGGAGACGTGGCGTGACGAGCTCCTGCAGAAGCGTGACTTCGCTCCTGTTGCAAAACGCTCCGGCGGAACCGCTCCGCCAACGGCAGCAGCGCCCGGACGGAAGAAGCTCTCCTATTTGGAAGGACGCGAATACGAAGGCATCGAAGAGCGTATCGCAGAAGCAGACGCCGCGTTGCAGAGCGCGCAGGCCGCGGCCGAAGATCCAGCCATCGCCAGCGACGCTGCGCGCTTGCAGACAGCGTTGGACGAGCTGGCAACCGCGCAAGCCGTCATGGACGCGCTCTATACGCGCTGGGCGGAGCTTGAGGCCAAGCTGAGTTGA
Organism: uncultured Acidobacteriaceae bacterium; assembly: GCA_963736915.1. Lineage (GTDB taxonomy): Bacteria > Acidobacteriota > Terriglobia > Terriglobales > Acidobacteriaceae > KBS-83. The sequence goes on from CAVTQV010000004.1 coordinate 73,627, forward strand.
GGGCCAGGATTCCCGGCCTCCCCAAAAGTTGTAACCCCGGGCACGGAAGGCGCGCAGCGGGACGTGCGCGGCAGCGGTATGCTCGATGGGATCCGGACGATCGCTTTACCGGACCTGTATCATCACCATGCCACGTCCACCACTGCAGCGCACGCTCTACGCCATCCTCCCCATTGCAGGCGCGCTTCTGGCTGCGCTCGCTGGATATCGAGGCTGGCCGATCGCGCTCAGCTTGCTTGCAATGGCAGTCATTGCATCGGCATCGGCCGTCATCTACTGGTCAGCCCCGCTCGCCAAAGGATGGCGAGAGCATGTCCCGGCGTCGAGCGTGGCGGAAACGATTGCCCCCGCGGGAGTAACGGAGACCGCTGCCGCCGCCGAGCTACCTTCTGAGCCGCACGAGGCGGTCTCGCCCGAACTGGACAACATTGGAACGCGTGCCGACGCGATCGCCACCGGCGAATGGCGCGAGACGGATCTGCTGACCACCTTGCTGAACTCCGAAGCGTTCGCGGCCCGGCTGGCCGCCGAGCTGGAACGCTGCAAGGCAGCAAATATGACCGCGATCCTTGTCATCTGCGACCTTGACAGCTTCAGCGCAATCAACCAGACCGTAGGCCTCGTCGACGCGAACCGGCTACTCCGCCAGGTTGCCGAATGCTTCCGCCTGACGGTGCGCGAAGGCGATATCCTCTCGCGGCTGGGCGGCGATGAATTCGGCATCTTCTTCCCCGGCCTGCCGCCCGAAGTTGCCGCGACGCGTGTGCGCGATCTGCGCGCCGCCGTGCGCGAAGCCGGTCTGCTCACGCTCGAAGAAAACAGCCCGCAGGTCACGGCGTGTCTTGGTATCAGCAGCTTTCCAGCGGACGGCGACACTGCGGATGCCCTGCTCGCGGCAGCAAGCGAATTCCTGGCAAATGCCAAACGCGAGCGCCAGGAGAAGGCCACTCTGCCGGTCCCCTCGGTATTGGTCGTGGCCCGCAATTAGACGCACAACTCAACCGGTGTTGCGAAGGCCCGCTGAAATCCCATTGATGGTGGCGCCAAGCGCGCGGTTGAGCGCGTCGGAGTCTTCGCCGCTCCGCTTGCGCCGCAGCAGCTCCACTTGAATCAGGCTCATTGGGTCGACGTATGGATTCCGCAGCCGGATCGACCGCGCCAGCACCGGGTTCGATTCAAGCAGCGCCTTTTGGCCAGTGATCAACAGCACTGCTTGCTCGGTCCGCTCAAACTCTTCCTTCAGCTTGCCGTACACGCGCTCGCGCAGCGGCTTGTCGCTTACCAGTTCGCTGTAGAGCTTCGCGATACCGAAATCGGATTTAGCCAGTGCCATCTCCACATTGCGCACCAGATCGATGAACAACGGGAAGCGTGCCATCATGGCCTGAAGCAGCGGCAGGTCTTTCTCTGCAAAACGCGTCAATGCGTAGCCGACGCCGAACCACGCCGGCAATTGATGCCGGCTCTGTGTCCAGCCGAAGACCCACGGGATCGCCCGCAGATCCGCGAGGCTGCGCTTTCCGCTGCGGCGCGAAGGACGCGAGCCGATGCGCACGTTCTCCAACTCCGCGACCGGGGTTGCCTGCTCGAAATACTCGAGCACGTCCGAGTCTTCGACGACATGCTCGCGATAGAAGGCAAAGCTTTCTTCCGAGAGCGTGTTCATCGCCGTCTCCCATGCCGGCTCCATGCGTCCGCTGAGACGGCCATCGCCCAGCCGGTCATTGGGACGCGCCAGCGCGTCGAGCGATGCCGCCAGCATCAGTTCCAGGTTGCGCTCTGCCAACACCACATCGCCATACTTGAAGCTCAGCACCTCACCCTGTTCCGTTATACGTAGCTGTCCCTCGAACGAATCGAGGGGCTGCGCGTAAATCGAGCGGTGCGTGGGGCCGCCGCCGCGTCCGACCGTGCCACCGCGGCCGTGGAACAGCCGCAGGTGCACATCGCACTCGCGCGCCATCTGATGCAGGGCGCGATGCGCGCGATAGATCTCCCACGTGCTGGTCAACATTCCGCCGTCTTTGTTCGAGTCGGAATAGCCCAGCATCAGCTCCTGCACGTTGTTCCATGAGGCAAGCAGCTTGCGATACTCGGGCGAGCTCCACAGCTCACGGCAGATCTCCGGCGCGCGCTGCAGGTCTTCAATGGATTCGAACAGAGGCACCGGCATCAGCCCGTGCAGGCCGTTGCCGCCCTCTACCTGCACACCGGCAATGCGCGCCAGCCCAACCACGCGCAGCACATCCTCGACCGACGCCGCGCCGCTGATGACGTATTGCCGAATGGACTCGCGGTATGCTCCCTGTTGCAGCCGCGCGATCGTGCGCAGCGTGTCCAGCACGTCTTCGCTTTCCGGATGCAGCGCCACGGCAGCCTTGCCATCGGCGGCAGCACAGCCAGCTGCGGCTGAAACCTCCCGCACGGCGAGGTCGTGGCGCCGCGCGTGCTGCCGCACATCCAAGGTATGCAGATGTAGCCCGAAGGTACGCAATTGCAGCAGCAATGGATCCACCAGTTCTGCCGCAATGCGCTCGCCCCGGTTCTCCGCCAGACTCGTGCGCACCAGCAGCAGATCGTCGCGGAACTCGTCAGCGTCCTGGTAAGGCTTCAGACCTCCTCCGTTCTCCGCATCTCCATCCAGGCGCCGCTGGATGCAGAGCAGGAATCGGCGGTACTGCTCCAGCGCATAGCGCTCCTTTGTCTCCGGTGCGGCATGAGAGGCTTCCGCAAGATAGCCTTCGAGCCGCTTGCGCAACGCGACGCTGGTGTCCACCTGATGGACGGAGCTGGTCAGCAGGTCGAAAAGCGACTGCAACTGCTCGCGATAGAACGCCAGGATGTGCTCCCGCGCTCCGGCGATCGCGCTGATCGTCACCTCCTGGGTTACAAATGGATTGCCGTCGCGATCGCCGCCGATCCAGGACCCAAAGCTCAGCATCAGCGGCATCTCCGCCGGTGAGAGCTGCCGCCCATACTCAGCCGCGAATGCTGACGCCAGCTCCGCATAAAGTGCCGGCACTGTCGCGAAGATCGAGGCGTGGTAGTAGTCCAGTCCCATCTTCACCTCATCGCTGACCGAAGGTCGCCGCGCTCGTACTTCGTCGGTCTGCCACAGCGCCGTGATCTCGGCTGCTACGGCGGATTGCAGCCGCTCCAGCTCCGCATCGGGCAGCGGAATGCGGTCTAACTCTTCAAGCAGAGCGCCCAGCCTGCGTCGCTTGTACAGCACGGAACGCCTTGCCACTTCGGTCGGGTGCGCGGTAAAGACGGGCGTGATGTGCACACGCTCCATGAACGCAAATGCCGCGTCTGCATCGATGCCGGCCTGGCGCATGGCGCGCAGCGTGCCTCGGAACGAGCCGCGCTGGACGGCACTTTCTGCACCCGGCGCACTGTCTTCCGATCTCATCTGCATCGAAGTGCGCCGCCGCTTGCGATGGTTGGTCTCGGCAAGATTGATCAACTCGAAGTAATAGGCGAAGGCGCGCGTGAGCTGATAGCCGTCCGGCAGATCGAGTTCCGCAACACGTGCCATCTGCTGCTTTAGCAATTGTGCGGCGCGCGCGCTGTCACCCTTCGCGGCAGCTTCCCGGCGCTCAATCGAAAGCTGGCGCAGATCCTCTTCCAGGTGGAACAGCCGTTCGCCGGCCTGCTCCCGCAGCACTTCACCGAGCAACATGCCGAGCGACCGGACATCACGGCGCAGCGGCACTTCCTTTAACTCGCCGGTGCGCGCCTCCAGCTCCTCCAGGCGCGACGGCCAGCTCTCTGGCTTCCATAGCAAAAGGGTCATCGTATTTCCAGTATGCGGCCATGCGGCAGGTGCGTCATCCCGGCCGGATTTCCTCGGCTTCCTCAGCGCTGCGGCGATCTTCGAAAATTTCCTGAAGACTCACGGGTGCTAATGACAGCAAATCAGCTTATAGTGAACTATGGCGAACCACTGGCACCCTGCGACTGCCACTTCTGCGTCCTCGTGTACCGATCCGTTGAACTCCTGCGCTGACGCGCGCCCCGAGAGCTCAACGCCCCGCCCTGCCCTGCCAGATTCTTTACTCGACCCCCGCTTTCACCACGACTCCTGCGGCGTAGGCTTTGTCGCGCGCGTTTCGAATCAGCCGTCCTACGAGGTACTGGCGCACGCCCTCACCGCGCTGGGCCGCCTTGCGCATCGCGGAGCTGTCGCCGCCGACGGCAAAAGCAGCGACGGCGTCGGCATCATGACGCAGATCCCCCGCAGCTTCCTGCTGCGCGCCGCCGGTCTCACGCTCAAAGCCGATCGCGCGCTCGCCGTCGGCGTCTGCTTCTTCCCTGCTGACCGCGATCCCGCTCCGGCACAGAAGGCATTTGAAGAGGCTCTCAAGGCACAGCGCTGTCGGCTGATGGCCTGGCGTGAGGTCCCCACGCGCGCTGAGCATCTGGGCCAGCAGGCGTTGGCTTCCGCGCCGCGCATCCTGCAGGCGCTTATCTCCGCGCATCCGGCGGAGCTCGACCACCGCCTTTTTCTGGCGCGCAAGCAGTTCGAGCGGAAGAAGACCGCGGTCCACATCTGTTCGCTCTCCGACTCCACCATCGTCTACAAGGCACTCTGCGCCGGTCGCCTGCTCTCGGAGTTCTATCCCGACCTCGCGAATCCGGCCTACGAAACCGCATTCGCCATCTTCCACCAGCGCTACGCCACCAACTCCGAGCCCGCGTGGAGCCGCGCCCAGCCGTTGCGCATGCTGGCGCACAACGGCGAGATCAACACAGTGTGGGGCAATCGTGCACGCATGGATGCGCGCGCCTCCACTATCCCGGCCGAGTATCACCCGCTCTACTCGCCCGATGGCTCGGACTCCACCAGCCTTGACGAAGCCGTAGAGCTGCTGGCTCGCAACGGCCGCAGCGTCAGTCAGGCCGTCCGCATGCTGGTGCCGCCGGCACGGCTCGAAAAGGTATCCGAGTTCATGCATTACCACGCGGACTGCGTGGAGCCGTGGGATGGCCCTGCCGCCCTCACCTTCGCGGATGGTCACCTTGTCGGTGCTGCGCTCGACCGCAATGGCCTGCGCCCCTGCCGCTACTTCATCACGCGCGGTGGACTGGTCGTCGCCGGATCGGAGGCGGGTCTGGTCGATCTCGATCCGGAATCTGTTCTCGAAAGCGGACGGCTCGGTCCCGGTGAGATGCTGGTCGTCGACCTGAAGAGCTACGAGGTGCTGAACACACGCGAGATCCTCGCCCGCTTCGATCTTGAAGTGGAGTACGAGACCCTCGTCTCCGATCTGGCGCTGACCGATGCCGCGGGTTGGAAGAGCGGCCTGCCGGCGGAGCGTCTGCTGGAGCTGCAGCGGCTCTTCGGCTACACCCGCGAAGACGTCCGCATGGTGCTGCAGCCGATGGCTGTCGATGGCAAGGACGCGGTCTGGTCCATGGGCGACGACACCCCCATCGCCGCACTCGCCCGCTCGCCGCGGCCTGTCTACAACTATCTCCGCCAGCGTTTTGCGCAGGTTACGAATCCGCCGATCGATGCGCTGCGCGAGGCATGCGTCGTACAGTTGCACACGCGCCTCGGCCCATGGCCGCACTTGCTCGATCCGCACGCGCGTATTCCCGGCCTCTCGCTCTCCTCGCCGTTCCTGTCGCTCGGCCAGGTAGAAGCGCTGCGTGAGCGCAGTCATCCGCTCGCGGCCGATTTGCCGACCGCAGTGCTCGAGTGCGTCTTCTCGCCAACGGAAACGCTCTCCGCCGCAATCGACCGCCTCTGTGCGGAAGCGACTGCTCTCGTGACTGGCGGTGCGCAGTTGCTGCTCCTCACCGATATGCCGGCGGCCCCGGAGAAGCTACCCGTTCCGATGGCGCTGGCTACCGGCGCGGTCCATCACGCGCTTATCGATGCCGGCATCCGCACGCGCGTCGGTCTGGCCGTCGAAGCGGGCGACTGCCGCGACCTGCATCATGCCGCCGTGCTGCTCGGCGTCGGTGCGGGCGCTGTGTGTCCCTGGCTCGCTCTGCAAACCGCTGCTGCCGCTTCTCCCGAAATTGGCGAGAAGAACATGCTCAAGACCTTCGACCTTGGGCTCGCGAAGATCATGTCGAAGATGGGCATCTCCGTTGTCGACAGCTATCGCGGCGCGCATCTCTTCGACTCCATCGGCCTCAACGATGATGTCATCCATCGCTGCCTGCGCAGCACGCCTGCGCCGCTTGGCGGCATCGGCTTTTCCGACATCGAGATGCAGGTCCGCCGCGCGTGGCAGGAGACCTTCCATCCCGAGCCGCCCGTTCCCGGCGCACCCACCGGTACAGATCTGCCCGATTATGGCTGGGTCCGCTTCCGCAAAGCGGATACAGCCGAGCCGCACGCATGGCAGCCGCAGCGCGTCAAGGTCGTGCAGAGCAGCGTCGGATCTGTGCGCGGCGCTGTCACAGTTGCAGAGCCGCAGACGCTGAGCGTCCTAACGGCGGCTTCAGAAGCCGCGCCGCAGATGTTGCGCGACATGCTCAACGTTCGCGCAGCGGGCCCGTCGCTGGCCGAGGATGCGGTTGAGTCGACCACGGAAATCACGCGCCGCTTCATCGCTTCGGCAATGTCGCTCGGCTCCTTGAGCCCCGAAGCGCACGGAACCATTACCGAGGCGATGAACATCCTCGGCGCACGCTCCAACACCGGCGAAGGTGGCGAAGACCCGGCTGTCTACGCGCCCGATCCCCTTACCGGCGGCCGAGGCCTGCGCAACAACAAGATCAAGCAGCTCGCCTCCGGCCGCTTTGGCGTCACAGCGGAATACCTGGCCAATGCAGAAGAGATCGAGATCAAGATCGCGCAGGGCTCGAAGCCCGGCGAGGGCGGCCAGCTTCCTGCGCACAAAGTCACGGAGCTGATCGCACGCCTGCGTCACGCACAGCCCGGCGTCATGCTCATCAGCCCTCCGCCGCATCACGACATCTACTCCATCGAAGACCTTGCGCAGCTTATCTATGACCTGAAGCGCGTGAACCCGCGCGCCGCGATCGGCGTCAAGCTGGTCTCGGGCTTCGGCGTGGGCACGATTGCCTCGGGCGTCGCGAAGGCCTTCGCCGACTACATCGTGATCGCCGGCCACAGCGGCGGCACCGGCGCTTCACCGCTTTCGAGCATCAAGCATGCCGGCAACCCCTGGGAGCTGGGCCTGGCGGAAGCGCAGCAGTGCCTGGTGGCGGAAGGACTGCGCGGCCGTGTGCGTCTGCGCTGCGACGGCGGCCTGCAGACAGCGCGCGATGTGTTGATCGCCGCGATGCTCGGGGCCGATGAATACGCCTTCGGCACCGCCGTGCTGGTTTCCATCGGCTGCGACATGGCACGGCAGTGCCACCTCAACACCTGTCCCACCGGCATCGCAACTCAGAAGCCGGAGCTGCGCGCAAAGTTTCGCGGCAAGCCGGAACATGTTGTGCGTTTCTTCGAAGGGCTCGCCGGCGATCTGCGCAGCCTGCTCGCCGGTCTTGGACTCGCGAGCCTGGCAGACGCAATAGGCCGCACCGATCTGCTGGAGCAGACGCGTCGCATCGGTGCGCTCGACCTGACCCGTATGCTGGCCGCGCCCGTCGATGGCGTCCGCGCATGGGCCGGTCAGCGCAACGTTCGTCCACAGACAGAGCTGCCGGTGGACGACGAGTGGGTCGAGCCTGCTCTTGCCGCTGCGCGCGAAGGCAAGCCCTTTTCCATCAGCAGCAAAGTTGCCAACAGCGATCGTGCCGTTGGCGCGCGCCTTGCCGGTCAACTCGCGCTGGAGCGTCTGCATCACCGCCAGCCGCCTGCACCGATCGAGATTGACCTTGAGGGCGTTGCGGGCCAATCCTTCGGCGCGTTCGCAGTCACCGGCATGCGTCTCGTCTTCGAAGGGCTCGCCAACGACTTCGTCGGCAAGGGTCTGAGCGGTGGCGAGATCGTACTGCGCGCCGAGGGCGATGCCGCGCGCGAAAGCTCGCATCACGTCCTGCTCGGCAACGTCGCTCTCTACGGCGCAACTGCCGGTCGCCTGCTGGCTGCCGGGCGCGCCGGCGAGCGCTTCGCCGTTCGCAACTCCGGCGCAACTGCGGTCGTCGAAGGCGTCGGCGATCACGGCTGCGAGTACATGACCGGCGGTGCGGTGCTCGTGCTGGGTCGTGCCGGCCAGAACTTTGGCGCCGGCATGACCGGCGGCATTGCCTGGGTGCTCGATGAGGACGGCAGCTTTATCAGCGAGCAGCGCTATCATCCGGAGTTTCTTGAAGCCTCATGCCTCGCCGGCGATTCCGAATCCGCAGCGCAAGTCAACGAACTCCTTCTGCTACACGCGGCGACGGCACATAGCCAGCGTGCAGAAGTGCTGCTTATGGATTGGGAGAAGACGCAGCGCATGCTGGTGAAGCTGACGCCCCGCCCGCAAGCCTGATGGGTCAGTTGCATTGAGTTGTCATCCTGAACGTAACCGAAGGTGGAGTGAAAAGCCCGCTTCGCCTTCCGTTCATGACGACGCTAAACCGTGGCCAATCAACGGTTACCGCGCGAGCGCCGCGACCGGCCGCAATTCCTGAATCGCACCCATCAGATCGTCGGCGAGACGCGCCTTCAGCGGCTCGTTGAGCGGCTGATTCGCCTCAGTGAGATAGAAGACGTCCACCGCCAGCTCGCCTTCCGTGTCGATAAGCGCCACGCGGATATCGCATCCATGTGTCGCAATCACGGATGCGATCGTGCGCAGTAGTCCCGGGCCATCCTGCGCAATCACCTGCATCACCGTGCTTGCGCTCGATGCCGTGTCGTCGAAGGAGATAAGCGTTTCCACCCGCATCTTTACCGGCAGCATATGCAGATGTCTTCGTGCGCGCATCAGCCCATCGACTGATGTCCGCTTTGTCACCGCATCCATTACCTTCTGCGTGAAGCGGCCGAACTCCGACGGGTTCAGCTCCAGCGTGCCGAAGGAGTCGGCAAAGAGAAAGCTGTCCACCACGGTGCCCGCATCGTTCGCGAAGGCTTCGGCCTTCACAATATTCATTCCCAGCGCGGAGAGCGTGCCGGCGATGTCGGCGAACAGCATCGGGCGGTCTCTCGCAATCAGCACCAGCTCAAACAGATGCCGCGTCTTGCGCACCGAAAGCTGCGCCGGCTGCTGGTCAAGATTGCGCGACATGTCCAGATGCGCGCGTATCTGCTCCGGCAGTCGCGTCTGGACATAGCGCTGCGGCAGCCCTTCAAGAAAGCGCTGCATCTGCTCCTTGCGGTCCGGCACCATCGCAGTGATGCGCCGCAACAACGCGGGATCAACGGCAGCGTGATATCGCTCCTCGTCCACATTGCGGTCCATCCAGTTCGAGGTCGCGATAAACAGTTGCCACAGGTTCTCCGCCTTCCACGGTGTCAGAGCCTCCGGATTCACCGCGCGCACATCGGCATAGGTCATCAGGCAAAGCATGCGCAGCCGCATCGGCGTTGCCACCTTCTCGGCCAATGCGCGCAGCGTTTCCGGATCGAAGATATCCCGGCGCAACGCCGCCGACATGGCGAGATGATCGCGCACCAGCTCCAAGACGATCTCGCGCTCCTCCGGCTCGAACTCCATCCGATCGAGCACCGCCTCCGCGAGTTCCCTGCTCTGCATCGTGTGGTCACCCGTGCGGCTGGCCTTGCCTGTGTCGTGCAGCAGCAACGCCAGCAGCAGTAGTTCCAGCCGGTCGATCTCATCCAGCAGCCCCGCAAAACGCCGCTCCCAGTCCTGCGCAGCGTCGCGCAGCGCGTGCACGTTTTCGATGGTCAGGAAGGTATGCTCATCCACTGTGTAGCGGTGATACGAGTCCCGGATCACCAGCGCGTCGATGCCATGAAACTCAGGCACCAGCATCTCCAGGACGCCCAGCATATGCATGGTGCGCAGCGCCTGTGCAGCATGGCGGCCAAGCAGGATGCGTTGCAGCCCGGCGCGCAGAAATGGTCCTTCCGGCAGATGCAGATTCAACATCGGCAGCGCGTCGCTGATGGCAGACTCCGCCCGCTGTGTCAGGCGCGAGCCTTGCTCTGCAATTTCCGCGAAGACCCGCAGCATAGATTCCGGATCGATATTGATCTGGTCGCTCTCCAGGTCGATGCGCCCGTCGGCCGCAACAAACGGAGTGCCCTCAACCGTCAGCTTTCGCCGTCGGCGTGCGAAGAACGGCCGCGGCGCGGCCGGCTGTTCCAGCCAAGGCGTCACGCTGCGCAGAATGATGCGGGCGTGACGGTAATAGGTACGCATCCAGTACGCGGGATCAGCAGTGCCACCCGTCTCGAGCCCGATGCTCTTCGCGCTGGCCTCATCCTGCGCATGCCAGCTCAGGACGTTGTCGTCTCGATGCGTGCGCAGATGCAGGAAGCAGCGAGCCGCGGTCATAAATTCGGTCGCCGCCTGCACGTCGGGATCCGGCTGCAGGTCACCGCTGTGCGGCCACGCCTTCGTTTCGCAAATTCGCGTCAGGGCTCGAAACCATTGCGCGGTGTGGTGGTCGCGCAATGCTCCCGGCGCTTCCTTCACATTCGGTTCCAGATGAAAGATGGTGCCGCCGAAGCGCGCATAGCGGTCATAGAGCGCCTTCTGCAGCAACCGCTCAATAGTGTCGGCTTCGCGAAGAATCAGCGCCGGAAGGACCTTCTCGGTCAGCAATGCATACGGCGCGGGATCGCCGCCTACCAGCCGCCGGTCCAGGAGTGACAATGTGAACTCGAAATTCTCCGCTGCAAACCGGTCGCACTCGCGCACGTTACGGGTGACCGTGCTGGCTCGCAGCCCGCTATCCCACAGCGCCTGGCTCATGGCGCGAATGAGATCGCGCGCCTGCGTCTCCACCCGCGCATCGGGGCAGAGAAACATCAGGTCGATATCGGAATAGGGGAAGAGCGCTCTGCGTCCATAGCCGCCGGTGGCCACCAGCGCGATGGGCCGTGCGGCACCCCCCAGCAGCGACCACAACCCGGTAACGAGCGTGTCCACCAGCGATGTGCGCCGTCGCAGGCAGGCCGCGCCATCGCCGGTCCGCGCGAAGGAAGCATCCAGAGCGGCGAACTCCGCCCGGTAGAACTCCGCCGCGGCGCTGACTGATGCGAATGGCTGCGCCATCCGATGACCCTCCTGCTGCGCGTCCAGCTGCTATAGGGCCGTCTCGCCGCGCTCGTCGTTGCGAATACGGATCGCCTCGTCGATGCGCGACACAAAAATCTTTCCATCGCCGATGTGGCCCGTGCGCGCCGTCGTGGCGATGGTCTGGATCACCTTCTCCACCGCGTCGTCGTGCACCACAAGCTCGAGCTTCACCTTCGGCAGCAGATCCACCGTATACTCGCGGCCCCGGTAGAACTCCGTGTGCCCCTTCTGGCGGCCGTGCCCGCGTGCCTCCAGAATCGTCATGCCTTCCACGCCGATTTCGATCAGCGCATCTTTCACGGCATCCAGCCGCGACGGCTGAATGATCGCTTCAATCTTCTGCATGCATGCTCCTCGGACCGGGCCGCTGATCAGGCCCAGTCGTATCCCTCTTCGCCGTGCTGGGTCACGTCCATACCTTCCATCTCGTGCTCCGGCGACATGCGCAGCCCGATCACAAGATCGACCAGCTTCAACAATACAAACGTGCCGACCACGGATAGCACAATGGCAATCAGGATGCCTACGATCTGGTTACCGATCTGGCCCCAGTGGCCATCGACCATGCCGACGGGCAGCGTGTTCCCGGCCGCATCCTTGAATATCGGATTGATCGCGCTCGTGGCGAAGACGCCGGTCAGCAGCGCACCCAGCGTCCCACCGACTCCATGGACGCCAAAGGCATCCAGCGAGTCGTCGTAGCCCATGCGCTGCTTCACGATAGCAACCATGGTGTAGCACACCAGCCCGGCCAGCAATCCGATCAGCAAGGACGACATCGGCTGCACAAAGCCGGCCGCGGGCGTAATGGCGACCAGCCCGGCAACCGCCCCGGAAATGCCGCCCAATGCGCTTGGCTTACCCTGCCGAACCCATTCGGCCAGCATCCAGCCAATGGCGGCCGCCGCCGCGCCGAGGTGTGTATTCACGAAGGCGCTGGTGGCCAACGGGCCGGAGGAAAGCGCCGAACCCGCATTGAAGCCGAACCAGCCTACCCACAGCAGGCACGCGCCGATAAAGCTCAACACCACCGAATGCGGCGCCATCTTATCCGCGGGATAGCCGACGCGTTTGCCAAGATAGAGCGCGCAAACCAGCGCGGAAATACCCGACGTGATGTGCACCACGGTGCCGCCCGCAAAATCAAGGCACGGAAATTTGCCGCCGGAGGCATTCAGCAGACCGCCCTGTCCCCACACCATGTGGGCCATCGGGTCGTACACCACGAACGACCACAGCACGGTGAACACCACCATCGCGCTGAACTTCATGCGCTCCGCAAATGCGCCCGTGATCAGCGCCGGCGTGATGATGGCGAACATCATCTGGTAGATCATGTAGGTCTGCGCGGGGAAAGTCGCATATGCGAGGTCGGGTGCCGTGCCCACGCCATGCAGGAAGAGATGGTGCAGACCGCCGATGAAGCTTGTGCCCGCGTCGAAGGCCAGGCTGTAGCTGAGGATCGCCCAGGTCACCGAGATGATCGCCATCATGGCGAAGCTCTGCATCATGGTGCCCAGCACGTTCTTCTTGCGCACCAGCCCGCTGTAGAAGAGCGCCAAGCCAGGCCCGGTCATCATCAAGACGAGCGCCGAGCACACCAGCATCCAGCTGTTATCGGCAGACATCTTTGCATCCGCGACTGCCTGCTTCAGCGCGGCGATATCGGCCGCGGTGGGCGCACCCGCCGCCTGGGCATGCGCCAACACCGGCAAAAACGCCAGGCCTGTCGCAATAACAGAACACTTCACTGAAAAACGCATCCGGCTCCCTTCGAGCAGAGTTGAATCTGGGTCGCCGACTACACAGGGAGTTCGGCGGATTGGTCCTCATCGACCACGACAACGAAGACGCCCAAGAAACACCACACCGGATGCGACGGGGATCGCGGTGTACAGAGATTGTGGGGTTATGAATACTCTGTCATATTTCGCGTCCGCCGCAAAGCACTGAGTGTGGCTGTTTGCCGCGGGAGGCGCGGTTACCGATCGCCGCCGGTGAACACCGCCATCGCGGCGGAGCGATCCTCCCGGATTGGTTCGATTATCTGTGCCCTGACCGCGGATTTCGCCTTACACCGCCGCGCATTCGTGATAGCGTCGTCAGCATCATCCGAAACCACGCCGTGCCCCGCGGCCGAACTAGCTTTGCCTGACTGGAGGCGTGATTGCCAACCGGGCTCTGTCGTTTGTTTCTGTCCTGCTGCCTCTGGCTCCTTGTACCTGCCGTTGCTGTCTTCGCCGAGACCATTCCGGCTGGCACCCGGCTCGAGATTCGTATCCAGCAGCCGATCAGTTCCTATTCCACCCGCGCGGGCACAAAGATCAGCGGCATCCTGATCTCACCCGTCAACGAGGGAGGAAAAATTGTTGTTCCGCTGGGAACGACGATTCAGGGATCGGTTGTCTCCGTCCGCAAGGTCGGACTTGGCTTTGCACACGAGACGGCGGAGGTCGAGCTGCGCTTCGACCAGCTTGTCTTTTCCGACGGCACATCCGCTCCGGTTCAGGTGCGCATCACGTCTGTTGAGAACGCCCGGGAAAGCATCAACAAGAAGGGGCGTATCCAGGGAATCCGCTCGACGTCCACCCTGAGCAATCGCGCGTCCGGGATCGTCGGCACCCTCGCTTTCGGAGATCCGATTGCTGCCATCTTTACCACCGCGGGCTCGGCAAGTGTCCTGCGCTTTTCCGAACCGGAAATCACGCTTCCCTCCGGAGCTGAGCTGCTGGCCGAAGTCGTCGCACCGGTCGATCTGCCCGGCGGCCAGGCCCAGACGCTCCCGCCCATCGTGGACACCGACGACGGACGGAAGGATCTTGGCGCGATGGTGCACAAGCTTCCCTTTCGTACCTTCACGTCGGGAAAGAAAGAGCTCCCTTCCGACCTCACCAATCTGATCTTCATCGGCAGCGGCGCCGCCCTCGAACGTGCCTTCGCCGCAAGCGGATGGGTGATCGTCGATGACCTGAGTGCGGAAACCACCTACAGCACCATTCGCTCGGTCGCCGAAAATCAGGGCTACCGCCGCGCGCCCATGTCCATCCTGCTGCTGAACGGACAGGCTCCCGATTTCGCATACGCCAAGACGCTCAACACCTTCTCCAAGCGCCACCATCTGCGCATCTGGAAAACCAGAGAGACTTGGCACGGAGAGCCGGTGTGGACATCCTCGTCCACGCACGACATCGGTATCGGCTTCTCGAAGAAGGAAAAAACCTTCATTCACCTCATCGATACGAATATCGATAACGAGCGCGCCAAAGTCGTCAACGACCTGATCTACACCAGCTGTATCTCCAGCGTGCAGCTCGTCACTCGCCCGTGGCTCCCAAAGGATGCGAAGAACGGCACCGGCGAAGAGCTGGTTACAGACGGCAGAGTTGCCGTTCTCGAATTGAATGGCTGTGATCATCCGATCGATGAGACGTCGACGGAGACTGCGAACCTGCGCACCCACGGCAATCGCTTCGACCGCACCACGCGGCAGACGGTGCTCACGCTGAAGAACAACATCCTGCGTGACAACGTCGGCGTAATGGCATATTCGGGCATTCGCTACGGACTCGACGCAAAAAAGCGGAAGGAGTCCGCGGGGCCGGCGCGCCAAATGAGTATCGATGGCGAGAAGTACACCATTGACACAGGATTTAGCCAGCGGGAAGGCTACACGAGCCTGACGCCGCGCACCGAGTCGAAGACATCGGCAAAGTCAACCGCCAATGCATGGAAGCCGCCTACCGTCGAATTCGGACTACATGGCGGCTTCCATGGCTACTATGGCGGCAACGGCGGCGCAGTTGCCTACATCCTCACGGGTCCCAATCCAGATGACGTCCTCGCGTTGGTCCTGGCCAACTCTCTACACAACGGCTGGGAGCTGGGCGGGACGGTCACGCTGAATCCACAGAAGTATTTTTCTCATGAATTCAGCTACGACCACAGCTTCACGGAATTCAATCTGGGATTGGGGATTGTCGGGCACGATTCCACCAGCCAGCAGGACATCGCTCTGGTTGTCTTCGATCCGAGCGGCCTGCGTACCTCCCAATTCACCTACAACCTGCTGTTTAATTTCCGGCCCAGGACCTCGCGCCTTCGTCCATACATCGCAGTCGGGCCTTCTCTATCACTCATGCATCTGGCCGACGCGCCTATCAAGAAGGCCCCCGGCTGGTTCAAGCTTGGCCTCAGCAACATCGGCCTGATCAGCGCTGCCTATAATTTCGGCAGCGACCCACCGCTGGACGGCGGCGGCATCTTTCAGGTCGGGCTGAACTATGGCGGCGGCGTCCGCTATCGTCTGACGCCACGATGGATGTTGCGCGCTGATTATCGCGAAACGTTGACCTCGCAACCGGATTTCTGGAGCAAATCGCAGAAAGACATCCTGGGCGGCATCGACGCAGACCCGGGTACCACCTTGACGGTTGTCGGTCCCGTGCTGGACGGCCTAATGCGCCAGGACCGCATCACCATGGGCCTTTCTTTTACCTTCTGACGCTTGCCATTCATTCTGGTTGAGTAGACGCGGGGAATGGCCAAGTGTCGGGAGCATTGAGGAACTAGTTGAGCTCCTAGAGGGCTGAGAGGATAGCTGCCATGGGAGTCGTTTCCAGAACCCTAGATAAGCTACCCACTTGGGCGCGGGTGGCTCTCGGGATCATCGCAATCCTCATGAGCATGTATTACGTAGCCCGGTACGGCCTCTTCTCCTTCTTAATCCGCATGATTTTTAGCCCTGATCCCTAGATTCACACTTGACCAATACCGAGAAGCCGACGCGCTTGACTTTCGCCCATCCATTCCCGATCATTTCAACAATGCAGCGCATCCCCACAGCCCGGCGAATGTCTATGGCCATGCGAACCCTGGGCGGTCCGCTGTCCACGCCGGAAGCCTGAAGCGCTCTCCTCTCGTGCACACGCCGTCCAGGGTGAGCGGCGGTTCCGTTTGTCCAGTTCCGACATTCCCGTGCCAGGAGGATTTTTCATGTCCCGCAATTCCGCGAATTCTGATTCCAGCAGCGCCGGCTCAAAGCGATTTGATCTCGACTCTCATCTGACCAGTGCAGTCCATGGCGGCCTGCATGCTGACCCAGCCACCGGCGCCCTGCTGACGCCGATCTATCAATCGACCACATACCGCCAGGAGGCTGTCGGCGTTCACAAGGGCCACACCTATTCGCGCGCGTCGAACCCCACGGTGTCCGCGCTGGAAGAAGCCCTCGGCGCCCTCGAAGGCACGCCGCCCGCAGTCTGTTTCGCCACCGGGATGGCGGCCATTTCCGCTGTCTTTCTCGCGCTGCTCAAATCGGGCGACCATGTTGTCCTCTCCGACGTGGTCTACGGCGGCACAGTACGCCTCTTCGATCAGGTGCTGAACCACTTCGGGCTTGAGGCCAGCTTCGTCGACACTGCAGATCCCGCGGCGGTCAAGGCGGCCATCCGGCCATCCACCCGGATGGTCTTCATTGAGACCCCGGCGAATCCCACGCTCAAGCTCACCGACGTTGAAGCCATAGCGAAGATCACCCGCCCGGCCGGTCTGCTGCTGGTCGTCGACAACACCTTCCTGACGCCGCTGCTGCTGCGCCCGCTCGATCTCGGCGCGGATATCACGCTGCTCTCCACCACGAAATACATTGAGGGTCACAACGCCACCGTCGGCGGCTCCATTGCCGCGCGCGACGAGCGCATCCTCGATCGTCTACGGCTCATCCGCAAAACGCTTGGGTCGATCCAGTCTCCGCACGAGGCGTGGCTCACCGCGCGCGGCATCAAGACCCTGCCGTTGCGCTTGCAGCAGCACTCGCGCGCCGCACAGGTCGTTGCCGAGTGGCTGGAGCAGCATCCGGACGTCTCCCGCGTCCACTACCCCGGCCTCGCCAGCTTTCCCCAACGCGACCTCGCGGAACGCCACCACGCCTTGCATGGCGGCATGCTGTCGTTTGAGCTGAAACAGGGCGCAGAAGCCGGCATTGCCCTGATGAACGCCGTCCGTCTCTGCGTCCTGGCCGAGAACCTGGGTGCGGCGGAGACGCTGATTACCCATCCGGTGAGCATGACGCACGGCGACGTCCCGCGTGAGATGCGCGAGCGTATCGGCATCACGGATGGCCTGGTTCGCTTGTCGGTGGGACTTGAAGATCCGCGCGACATCATCGCCGATCTCTCGCAGGCGCTCGATGTTGCTCGTAAAAGCGATCCAGTAGGGAGCTACTCTTCGAGCAGGTGAGCACCCATCGCGGACCGCGGCGGTTCGATCTCGACCTGAGGCTGTCCCACCGGATCGCTGCGCTCCACGCGGTTGCGGCCGCCTGACTTGGCGCGATAGAGCGCGGTATCCGCCGCATCGACCAGTTTTTCCCGGGGCAACCCAGTCACCGGTACCACCGAGCAGACGCCCAAGCTGACGGTCAGACGGCCAATCGGCGAGCCATGGTTCTCAATCCCGATCTGGTGTATGCGCGTGCGCATGGCTTCCGCCGTGAGCAGCGCGCCCTCCACATCCACGTTGGGCAGCACGGCTACAAACTCCTCGCCGCCGTACCGCGCCAGCAGTTCGCCGCCGCGGCGCAGATCGCGGCCAAGCATCTGGGCCACTGTTGTCAGGCATTCATCGCCGCGCAGGTGTCCATAACGGTCGTTCAGTGATTTGAAATGATCGATATCCAGCATGATGACCGAAATCGGCCAGCCGGAGCGCAACGCGCGGTTCCATTCCACCTCCAGCACCTGCTCGAAACGCCGGCGATTGGCAATCTGCGTCAGCGGATCAATCAGGCTCTGCTCATGTAGCTTGCTGTTCAACAGGCGCAAGTTGCGCTCCGAGTCATTCAGGCTCTCCTGCACCTGCCGCAGGCGCGTCTGCAGAATGGTCGCCCTGAAGGTGTAAATGAGCAGCGCGCCTACCACTGCGGCAAAGCCAATGATTGGCCGATGCTGCGCCGTATGCGCGCCCAGCAGCAGCACGCATAACGTGAAGAAGACCGGGCTGGCGTTGTAGACCATCATGGCGCCCCAGGAGCGGTGCCGCTCTTCGGGCTCCGGTTTTGTGGCCTGCTCTTTGGAGAACGCCATCACCACCACGGCGAGAAACGGGATCATCCAGCCAACTTCGATCGCCTTCCCATTTGTCGGCCCTACATACGCATCCAGGTAGTTCAGCGGGGTCGAAACCAGGATCATCAGCCACGCGAAAAGGCAGGCGACCCGGTGAAAATAGCGGTCCTCGCCATCCGGCATTGCGAGCAGCCGCACCGTCGCGGTCAGAGCCAGCGCGACGTTCTCCCCCAGGTACAGCGACGTTAAGTCGGAGGCCGGGAGCGCGCTGTGGCTGAAGTGGTTGTTCATGAACAGCGTGACGTAGATGAGGATGATCGCCAGCGTCGCCTGAGCGCCATCTGACATCAGGATGGCTGTGGAATCCTGGTCCTCGCCTACGGAACAGACCGCCAGCAACACGAAAATGCCATAGACCAGGAACCAGAAGTCTGACGGCAGGGCCGCTGTCTGCACGTTGTGGTACACCACCGCGCCATAGGTGTAGCAGCCTTGCCCGGTGGCCCAGATCAGAAGCCCGACTCCCAGCAGCCTCCACTTGTCCGCCAACACAGACGGCTGCTTGCGGCTGCGCCATAGGCATGCCAGACCCGCCAGCAGCGGGGCGAGAGTGATCAGCGCATTCGTCACCAGGACCGACGACCCTGCCACGGCCGCGAGGACGTGCAGGGACATCATGGCGATTGCCACGACGACGGCCGGTTTGGACACACGGATCATGGGGAGTTTGCGCTCATCCTATCGACGCATTGAGACTACTTATCGGTAGGGACGGCGGGAAATGATACTCAGGCGGAATTACCGAAGTCTGAAAACCGCTGTAACGGCCCAATCCAGTGCGGACCGAGCGTCCCGCGCGATTCTCTCCCCGGCAGTACCGTGGTGAGTTGCCTTACTGTACAGCAGCCGGATGGCAACTCACAGTGAATAGTGCTCCGGGCAGACAGATGTAAACCCCCATCGCTCAGGGCGAAACTCCCACGAGCGCCTAGAACCCCGGATCGAATGAGTTTCCCGGCTATGAATTCGGCGATCGCCATGGGCCAGGGACGAATGTAAGCCGACCCGGAACCAAATTGGGAACGAGGGCGACCCCGGAATGGAACCGGTCCCCCTCCCACCTCTCGTCTTGGCCATACAAAGTCAAAAGGGCCGAACTGCCCTCGCCTTCTCTGCTCCGTGCAACAGCGTCAGCGAAGCATACGCGCCGATCCACGATCCAGCGGCGGCGAAGCCAACGTAGACCCAGTTTCTCGTATAGCTGATGACCGCGAACGCGGATAATAGATACCAGACGCTGCTCCAGGTTGCCGCGGGCAATCGCTTACGCGCAGAGACTGCTGCGTTGAACATCACATACACGGCATCCGTCACCGCAGTTGAGACCGATACTCCAAGCGCTAACCACGGATCCAAATGCGCCATGTTTTGTTCTCCTGTTCTACTTAGCTTTTTCACAATTCTGCCAGGGTCTTATCATCACGCAGCCGACAGTCTTTGTGTGCCTCAGCCGATGGATCGTTCCGGATAAAGATATTCGGCCACGCTCGATCGTCCGCAAGACGATTAGAACCGCAACAATCGCTAGGATCAAAACATTAGAACGGGATGGAAACGTAAGCAGATTTGGTAGCGCTAACGGGTACGGGACGGAACCTCTTGGTGCCATGGCTGCATGAAATGGACGCCCTCCGGCGCTCCAACCTCTTCCGCTGTTGGACCCCAGAGCATAGCGCCGCAAGGGACAGTCGCCTGGCTCGACCGGTCTACACACTCCGTCTTGGCTGTTGTGGTCTCGTCGTAGCCACGGCCCTGCCCGGATTTTCATGTGTGACTGACCCGGCAAAGCTGGGGAGAGTCGAAATTCTACGTCTATTTCGATTGGAAATAGGCCGTATATTTTTTCGGGTTGACGGGGCCCCAGGATTTTAACAACCCGCGAACATTCCTGGGCGTATTCGCTTTTTCTTTTCCTTTCCGCAAAGGTAGCGCTACGCTGCCGGACTGGCAGTCCTGATCGAACACGCCAGCGCTCATCAAATGCCGGGATCTGTGCTGCTGACTCCGTAAAAAAGGGATGGATATGAGCCGGGTCATGAACAACGTACAAAGCAAGCTGGCCGAGACCAGTGGTATTGCCGTTGGCTTCACGGTCCAAAAAGAAAAATCCAATCTCGAATGCCGGTTATGCCAATCCAGCGCTACTCAGCTTAGTGTCGGAATTCGTCAGGTCCGTGACTCGCATCCAACGGGCTGATTGGGACTTCCGGGGAGGCCGAGTGCAGGGCATTCAGGCGAGCTGCTTGTCCGGATGAGAGGAGGGGCAGTGCATGGCAGTCTTGCTGATGAGCATCACAGTGTCCACCGGCTGGGCCGTCGTTGGCGCACTGGCTCTCATATTCGTTGTGCTTTTTCTCCTTGCCGGTATGTTCGGACCCGTGCCCCAGTACAGCCTCTCGAGCCATAGCGATATCCCTGCTAATGATTCCGAGATGTTCCTGAATGTCCTCGAATCGCTGACGGATGCCAAGGTAAACCGGGAGGGAACACTTGAGGTGCTGACGAATGGGCCGTGCTTCTACCCGGCCGCACTGGATGCGATGCGCTCGGCTCAGCAGAGCATCTGCCTTGAGGCCTATATATCTTCCAGCAAAGTGAGATCGGTCGGCTCTATCTAGAGGTGATGGCGGAGCGTGCCCGAGCCGGAGTGCAGGTGAGTGTGGTGCTCGATGCCTTTGGAAGCATGGGCGGTAAGGCATTCTTCAAGCCTCTGCTGGATGCGGGTGGCAGACTGGAGTGGTACAACAAGCCGAGCTGGTACAGCCTCGTCCGGGTGGATAACCGAACACATCGAGAACTGCTGATCGTGGATGGGCGCATCGGTTTCATAGGCGGCGCGGGTATCGCCGACCAGTGGTTCAAAGGTTCAGAGAAGCACCCGCGCTGGCGCGACACTGTGGTTCGGGTCGAAGGCGATGCGGTCCCAAATTTGCTGGCCACTTTCGCCGAAAACTGGCTTACCAGCCACGGCGAAATACTCGTGGGTCCGCGCTACTTCCCGGAAATTCGCTGCCAGAAGAGGACAGTGGCAATGGTGATCAACAGCACTCCCACGCCGGGAGGCTCGACGCGCGCGCGGGTTCTGTTCCAGATGTTGCTGGCATCCGCGCAGCGAACCATCTCGATCACCACCCCTTACTTTTTGCCGGACAAAGGGCTGGTACGTGAGCTCTGCCGTGCTGTCGAACGAGGAGTCAAGATCAGGATCCTCGTGCCCGGTCGGGCTTCGGATCACATGGTGACCCGCAGCACCAGCCGTGGCGGCTATGGCCCACTGTTGCGGGCAGGAGCAGAGGTCTACGAATACCAGCCCGCGATGATTCATGCCAAGGTGCTGGTGGTGGACGAATTATGGGCGGTCGTCGGTTCAACGAATTTCGACAACCGTTCATTCGGAATCAACGATGAGGTAAATCTCGCCTTGCGTGATCAGGAGATAGCGGCGCGGCTGGAGCGTGATATGGCCCATGATCTGACTGACAGCCGGCGCGTTTCGCTCGACGAATGGGAACATCGGCCTGTTACTGAACGTGCGCCGGAACTTCTTGGCTGGATCTTTGAACGCCAGCAGTGATGAAGCACAGCGCACAGTCAGACCGTTTGCGGGTGGCCACCTACAACATCCACAAGTGCCGCGGCCTGGATCGCCGTACGTCGCCCGAGCGCATCATTGCAGTGCTACGGGAGTTGGACGCGGACCTGTTATGCCTGCAGGAGGTGGTCAATTCTCCCACGCAGGCTCCGCTATTCGATCAAGCTGGAGAGATCGCCCGAGCGCTTCCCCAGTACACGGCATGTTTCGGAGCGAACCGCCCGCTGCGGGGTGGCACCTATGGCAACCTGACACTCAGCAAGCTGCCGGTGCTCGCATGGAAAAACATCGAAATTACGCAAAGGCGTGAGCCGCGCGGAGTCTTGATGACAGATGTGTCTCTTCGAGCGAACGAGACGCTGCATGTCTTCAACGTCCACCTGGGCACCGGATTTCTGGAGCGCAGATATCAGGCAGCGCGCCTGATGAGCGAGGACATACTTGCCCAGCCCGGTTTCCGAGGACCGCGGCTCGTGCTCGGAGATTTCAACGAGTGGGTGAGCGGGCTTACGACGAAGCTTCTGCGCGGCACCTTCGAAACCTTCCAGCCGAGACACGCTTTGCGCTTCCCGAAGACCTTTCCAGGTATCCTGCCGTTCACCACGCTCGACCACTGCTACTATGAAGCGCCGCTCGAACTGGTGACAACCGCTCTGTGGCGAAGCAAAACCGCACTGGTGGCTTCCGATCATCTACCGCTGCTAGCGGAGTTTCAGCTCGGTTAACCGAAGTCCTCCTCATGCGGCACCTCGGAAGTTGCGTCATTCTCGAGAGCATCCCAAGCGGGCTGCCGCCGAATCTTCCGAAAAGCCGACGCCCGGTATCATCAGGCCTGCTCGCTACCGTGTTCCGCAAACCGTGAATTTCGCTCGCTCGTTGTTTTGCTGCGCGAGGCAAAAGTTCAAATTGCACTTCGCTTCAACAAATAGTCCAACCCACACACTCGATACCAGCGGTAGCCGTATGCCTCCAGCAAAATGCGGTGGGCGCCTCCCTTTTCGGGATGGCTGTGCTCATCCGACAAGAGATTCACCAATGCACACCCCGCTTCGTCGTCCGCGGTTAACTTGAGCCGCACCTCACGCGGTATCGCACTCAGGTTGTGCACGCACAACACGGAATTGTTGCGCCAGTGATACCGCATCGCCAGAACATTCGGTGTCCCTGTTGGAATGAAGGAAAAGTCGCCCCAGCCGATCTCCGGGATCTCCTTGCGCATGCGGATGATGCGTTCCATCCAGTTGAGAAGAGAACTCGGGTCACGTCGCTGAGCTGCGACATTTATATGGGAAAATCCATAGGGACCGTCGCTTATGACGGGCGGGCAGGGCTTGTCGTGCTTGGTAAAGCCGGCGTTCGGCTCCGCGGACCACTGCATTGGAGTTCGCGCGCAATTTCGCTCCGGCAGTTTCAGGTTGTCTCCCATACCGATCTCATCGCCATATCGGATTACGGGCGTGCCCGGCAGCGTCATCATCAGGCTGTAAGCCAGTTCCAGTCGCCGACGATCCCCTTGCAACATGGGTGCTAGTCTTCGCCGGATGCCGCGATTGTAAAGTTGCATGTCCGGATCCGGACCGAACGCTGCGAAGACGCTTTCGCGCTGTTTCGCAGTAAGTCGACCAAGATCAAGCTCATCGTGATTTCGCAAGAATTGCCCCCACTGGGCAGTGGCCGGCCTGGGTTTTGTCGCTTCCATCGCCTTCGCAAGCGGTCGCGAATCGCCGGTGGCCAACGCGAGAAACAGGTGTTGGTTTACCTCGAAGTTGAACATCATTTGCATCCTGTCACCTGAGTCGCCGAAGTATTGCATATCGGTTCCGGGCAGGACGTTAGCCTCTCCGAGAATGATTGCGTCGCCCTCGCGCCAGGTAAGGAACTGAGAGAAGGTTCGTAGCATCCCGTACTGCTCTCGCGGCTTCGCGATTTCGGCGCCCTTCTGTGCAATCACAAAGGGAACGGCATCCATACGGAACCCTGAGACACCGAGCTGCAGCCAGAAGCCCATTATCTTGAGAATCTCTGCCTGGACTTCCGGATTGGAGGTATTGAGATCAGGCTGGAAGTCATAAAACCGGTGAAAGTAGTAGGCCTTGGCAACCGCGTCGTAGCTCCAGGTGGATTTCTGCACTCCTGGAAAAACCACCCCCGAATCTGCATTCTTTGGCTTTTTCTTTGACCAGACGTACCAATCGCGATACTTCGAATCAGGATCGCGGCGAGCTTCCTGAAACCAGGGGTGTTCATTCGACGTGTGGTTTACGACAAGATCGATGAGCACACGCAATCCGCGCTGCTTGCAGCCTTCCGCGAACTCGACAAAGTCGCCCAGCGTGCCGTACCGAGGATCGACGCCGTAATAATCGGCAACATCATATCCATCATCCCGGCACGGAGAGGGCTGGAAGGGCATGAGCCATATGGCTGTGACGCCCATCCCCTGGAGATAATCCAGACGGCGCATCAGGCCTTCAAAGTCGCCAATTCCGTCGCCATTCGCATCCATATAGGTGGCGACCGACAGACAGTAGATGACCGCGTTCTTGTACCAGAGATCATTGATCATGAAGTAGGCTCAATTTGAATTTCGAGTTTGAGGGAGCATTGGTGGGATGCAGGAGACAGCCTGGTGGCAACACGGAGTCATATACGAGGTCTATCCACGCTCGTTTCAAGACAGCAATGGCGACGGCGTCGGCGATCTCAGAGGTATCCTGCAACGGCTCGATCACCTTGTGACGCTTGGGGTCGACGCGATTTGGATCACACCCTTCTATCCATCGCCGATGGCCGATTTCGGCTACGACGTAGCCGATTATTGCGGGGTTGATCCACTCTTTGGAACGATGCAGGACTTTGATGAGCTGCTGCAAGCGCTCCACAGCAGAGGCCTCAAGCTCATCCTGGACCTGGTGCCGAACCACACCTCCGACCAGCATCCCTGGTTCCTGGAGAGCCGGTCTTCGCGCGACAACCCGAAACGCAATTGGTACCTGTGGCGAGACGAACCAAATAATTGGCAAAGCAATTTCGGCGGATCTGGCTGGCAGTGGGACGAGGTTTCCGGGCAGTATTACTATCACTCATTCCTGAAGCAGCAGCCGGATCTGAACTGGCGTAATCCTCTGGTACGCACGGCGATTTTTGACGCCATGCGATTCTGGCTCGCACGCGGCGTTGATGGTTTTCGCGTCGATGTGATTTGGCTGATGATTAAAGATGACCAATTTAGAGACAATCCACCGAATCCGTCCTACCGCGTCGGTCAACCTTCCAGCCACCGATTTCTCCCCGTCTTCAACTCTGATCGGCCGGAAGTGCACGAAGTTGTGTCGGAGATGCGTGCAGTTATCGACGATTACAAGGATCGCGTATTGATCGGCGAGATATATCTGCCGATTCCACAATTGATGGCCTATTACGGCAGCGACCTCGGTGGGGCGCAGTTGCCATTCAATTTTCTGCTGCTTCAGACCGCCTGGACCGCAGAGGCCCTTGCGCAAACAATCTCCGACTACACGAACGCTCTGCCCACAGGTGCATGGCCAAACTGGGTGCTTGGAAACCACGATAATGTCCGGATTGCGACCCGCGTTGGTACGCACCGCGCGAGACTCGCAGCAATGCTGCTGCTCTCGCTTCCAGGCACCATTACGCTCTATTACGGGGAAGAGATTGGAATGACGAATGTTTCCATTCCGCCAGAGATGGTTCAAGATCCCGCCGAGAAGAATGAACCGGGAATCGGAGTTGGAAGGGACCCGGAACGGACGCCGATGCCATGGGACGGCACGCCTCTCGCCGGCTTTACCACCGGCCGACCGTGGTTGCCATTGGGCGACGCTCATGCGGCATTGAACGTTGCAAATCTAGAGCAGGATCCACAATCAATTCTGCACCTCTATCGAACCCTTATCGCTTTGAGAAAGAGCCATCCGGTACTCGTCACAGGTAAGTTGCACTCAATCACCGCCGCAAACAATGTTCTTACGTATGAGCGACACGGGCGAGGGGAGCAACTGCGAATCATCCTGAATTTGAACGATGTTTCTGTAGCCATTCCTTCTCAGAGCGGCGAGATTATTGCAGCAACGCATCCACGCTGTACGACCGAAGGACCCACGCAACTCGACGCAGCGGCGGCCGTGATTGTTAGGATGCAGACTTAACCTGCCTTCCACGCAGAACAGGTGCGACTGGTAGTTGCGAATGGCAGGAAGGAGTCAGCGACCGCCCGCACCAGGCGGAGACTTGTTTGTTAACGGTGGAACATCGTTATCCTCGTCGATAGCCAGGTAGAGCACCGCATACGCCTGATTGGCTCAAATTCGCGGCGAGTTTTGAACTGCAGCTTACAATTCGCGAATCGCGGTCACGGGGTTCCGGCGCATCGCTCGATGTGCCGGAAAGTAGCATGCTAACAAAGACATTGTTCCCAGCAGCATGACCACGGCTGCAACGGTGACTGGATCATTGGCGCCGATTCCGTACAACAGCCGGGCGATGAAACGTGTCAGTCCCAACGCAAACGCCAATCCCAGCGCCAGTCCAATGCCTGTGAGCCACATTCCCTGCAACAGCACGAGTCTCAGTACATCCACGCGCGAGGCGCCCAGAGCCATTCGTATTCCGATTTCGTGGGTCCGCATCTGGGTGCGATATGCCACGACTCCGTAGATGCCGGTTGCGGCAAGAACCAGTCCGATTAGCGCGAACACTCCCGCTAGGGCGCTCTGCATCACGGCAAAGATGCTTGCCATCTGGGTGCTCTCCCGCATGGGACGCACATCGAAGACCGGCAGCCGCGTATCGATCTCGTGTATGGCGTTTTCTACCGCCGGCGCCAGGTCGGCCGGATTGCCCTCGGTCTTTACCTGCACGATCGTCTCGTATCCCTGCTGGAAAAAGCTCATATAGACCATAGGCTCCGGCGACTCATTCACGAACATATGCGTTGAATTCCTCACAACGCCGACTACCGTGAAAGGGCTGCCTCCCACCCTAAGTTTCTTTCCCAGCGGATCCTGTCTTGGCCAGTAGAGCCTCGCCGCGGTCTGGTCGACGATGAGCACCCTCGGGGCCTTTTCATCGTCATCCGGCGTGAACTCGCGTCCTTCCAAAATGGGTATTTGAAGGGATTCAAAATACCGCGGGGCCACTTCGGCGTGGTACACCTGCAAAGATTCATGAGGGTGTGGCACATACCCTTCCGGATACGCATCGACCCCCTTGTGGCTCAGGGTCATCGGAATCCAGTCCGTAAAAGACGCAACCTTCACACCGGGCAATGCCGACACGCGATCAAGTATCTTGTGACGGATCACCCGTTCCTCGTCGTTGCTGTAGCCGGCAATATTGAGCCCCACGGACGCAGTGAGAATGTGGTCCTGTGCAAACCCGGGATTCGCGGCGGCGAGATTCTTGAGGGTTCTCAGGAATAGCCCGGAGCATAGCAGCAGTGGGAGTGAAAGCGCGATTTGCGCAACCACCAGCCCACTGAGCAATTTCCGGTTGCGTGAGCCGCCGGAGACGCTTGCGGACTCGGCCTTCAATACCTCCATGGCCGGCGCGTTGGACGAACTCCATGCAGGGAGCGCGCTGCACAGCATGCCGGCCAACAGGCTGGACACCGCGATCCCGATCACTACCTCAAGATCCATGCTCCCGTTGAGTGCGAGGGGAATCGCGTTCGCCGGAAAGAACCATGCGAATGTTTTCGAAGTCCACGATGTCAACGCGAGGGCCACGGCTCCTGCGACGATAGAAAGCACCACGCCCTCCAGCACCATCTGCCGCACCAGTTGCATACGATTCGCCCCGAGCGACTGCCGGATCGCAAGCTCACGCCGCCGGGATACAAACCGCACCAGCGTGAGTGTAGCCACGTTCGCGCAGGTCAGCAACAGCACGACAGCGGCGAAGGCGAGCAGAATGGGCAGCGTCGTCGCCATATATCCGTTGGCCCCGAAGGGCGAGCGCCACATGGGATCGAGCGTGATGCGGTTGTCGCCCAGATGATCGTCCGGATACGCCGCCACAATGTGGTGCATCACGGTGTCGAGGTCCTGGGCTGCCTGGTCACGGCTCACGCCGGGCCGCAATCTTCCTATTAAGATCAGCCAGTCCGAGTCGCGATGGGTCATTCGCCACACATCCGTCCCGAGCGGATCGAGCGTTACCCACAGATCGTCCCGCAGCCCGGGAGCTGCTCCGACAAACCCTTCCGGCGCCACACCGATCACCGTCAACGGATGCCGGGCGATCTCGATCGCCTTGCCCACAATTGCCGGGTCTTTACCGTAACGCGTCTTCCAGAGCCCGTAACTCAAGATCACGTTGGGTACTGCACGCGCCTCCTCTTCCGGCAGAAAGAATCGTCCCAGCACCGGCTTGATGCCGAGCACATCGAAAAAATTCGCCGACACACCCGCAATATAGACACGCTCCGGCTGCGTACCGCCAGTCAGCGCAATCCAATCGTTATGATAGGCAAGTAATCCCGTGAAGGTGTGGTTCTGCTCACGCAGATCGCGATAATCGGGATAAGACAAGGGCGGAACCGGTGAGAAGTTCCGTTCTCCCCGCTGCAGGCTCACAAGGTCGCCTGTGCCCCGCGCGCCCGGAATCGGGCGCAACATCGTGCCGTCAATCCAGCTGAAGACGGTGCTGTTGGCGCAGATAGCTACTGCCAGCATCGCCGTCGCGGTGATCGAAAAGCCGGGGCTCTTGCGTAGTTGCCTTAACGCGTAACGGACATCTCGGCCTAGTTGTTCAAGCCACGCTTGGCCCCACATGTCGCGCGTCACATCTTGCACCAGAGGAACATTTCCAAATTCCCGCGCCGCCGCTTGTCGCGCCGTCTCTGCCGTCTCGCCTCGCGCCACTCGATCTGCAATTGCCATCTGCAGGTGAGCATCGATCTCTTCCTGCAATTCGCGCTTGCGCCGCTGAAAACCGAAGCTCGGAAACCACTTCATGACTCACTCTCCTCCGGCTTGACGTACATCACCGACCCAATCGCTTCGACAATCCGCTCCCATCGGCCCAGGTCCGAGGCCAACTGCTTTTTCCCCTTGGCCGTGATTCGGTAGTATCGGGCTCTTTGCTTGCTCTCTGACTGCTTCCACTCAGACTGTACCCAACCCTGACGCTGCAATCGATGGAGGGCCGGATACAGTGATCCGGTCTCCACCTGAAGCACATCTCCGGATCGCAAACGTAAAGCCTGGACAATGCCATATCCGTGCTGCGGCCCCCATTGCAGGGTCTGAAGAATGAGCATGTCGAGTGTTCCCTGCAACAGCTCAACCCGGTTCTTATACTGGTCCTTCTCGTTCATAGGTGTAGGCACTCTACTCCCACCGGAGGTAGATTGTCTACTTGGCCACAATGACGTTCAAATTCAAAACCAGCTACAGCGGATCCTCAGACGAGATCGCATCCGGTCTGACAGTGCTTAACCGAACGATCCGGAACTCGAAGGTGTTATGCGATGGCTCAGTGGCCGAACTTTGACATCTGCCGACGAGTGATTTATCGCCGAGTCACTCACCGAGACCGGATTACTACCGGAAGTCGGCTTCTGATTATTGTTCGTGGTTTCACCTTCGCTGCTCAGGCGACTCTGGTACCGGCGTGCCGAAGTAAAGCTGGCAGGCATAAGGAGCTCGGTGCGACCCACGATCTAACGGGTCCGCGGCCAGTAGAGCTTCGATGGGATTAGGCAGCAAGAAGGCGAAAGGGTCGTGGGAAATGTGTACCTCTCCGATCCTTCAACCAGGGACCCTACCAGAACGCAGACGGAAGGTTAGCCTACCAATGCGACAGCCTACTCGACTTCGAAACGGCAATCGGCACGTGAACTTCTCTGGATCTTCCCAGTTCTGGACAAACTCGTTCTCGAATTGCATCGACAACAGGAGGCCTGGCCGGTCTACACGATCGAGCGCATCGTCCCGTCGTCAACTGACCATAGACTTGATTGCTCGATCTCGTAATGAATAGTTGGTCGGGCGGCCATGTCCCTGGTGTTGGGACATGGACGGGCCCCACATCTCGTCTTTCGAGATGTGGGAGTGAAAAAGGTGCGAAAGTCGCCTTTGGTGGCTGAGGCCCAACGCTGCCTGCATGCAAGATGGTTTTATATGCCCGATTCTCTGTAACAATCTTGCGATTCCCATCACTAAGAGACTTAAGGGCCATGAGGAGGAGGTTATTTCTATGGCATCCTGGCAATCTCTCCATAACCAGCCGTCTTTCGCCGCGGACACAATGCTGCTGCTCACCGATGGAACCGTGATGGTGCACGAGCTGAACACGGCACATTGGCATCGGCTCACGCCCGACGCCTCGGGTAGTTACATCAACGGCTCATGGTCGTCGCTGGCCTCTTTGCCTGACAACAGCGGAATTCCGGCCGCAAAGGGCGGTCCCACCAATGCACCGCTCTACTTCGCGTCTGCGGTACTGGCCGACGGAAGAGTCTTCATGGCCGGTGGCGAATACAACACCGGAAAAGCGGACGCGGACATCCTTGCCGCGCAAATCTATGATCCTCTCTCCGATACATGGACCGCTATCGCGACTCCCGCTGGATGGACAGGCATCGGCGACGCTCCGTCCTGTGTGCTGGCCGACGGTCGCTTGCTGCTTGGAAACTTCAATTCGAGCGCGACCGCAATCCTCGATCCCGCGACACTCACCTGGAAAGCCGCCGGCACAAAACACGGCACTACCGGCAACACGAAAGCGGATAGCTGTAGCGAAGAAACCTTCAACTTGCTGCCGAACGGAAACGTGCTCACGGTCGAGTGCAGCAACGCGCCGAAGGCGGAGCAATATGTCCCCGGCAGCGATATGTGGGTGAGCGCAGGGAGCACAGGCGGAACGCTGCCGCAAGCCTGCGCCGGTTTTGTTGCTGAAATTGGTCCAGCGTTGACGTTGCCGGATGGCAGGGCCTTCGCGGTTGGCGCGACCGGGGCTACGGCGCTCTACACTCCCGATCCTGATCCCACCAAGGCAGGAACCTGGACCAACGGCCCCACGCTAACGGATGCTCAAGGCAACACCAGCTTCCCCATGGATGTGCCCGGCGTTCTACTGCCCAATGGGAAGGTCATGGTCCTGGGCGCGCCGGGTCCGCCCTGCAACTACCCTTCGCCCACAACTGTGTTTCTCTACGATCCCGCCAACAACACGGCGTCCGTGATTGCCGGACCCTCCAATGCAGACGGATCGCCATTCGGAGCGCGGCTCCTGCTGCTTCCCAACGGAGAAGTGATGTACTCAGCCAGCCGCAAAGACATCGAAGTGTACACGCCGGACTCCGGCGGGCAGGCCGGCTGGAAGCCAACCATTACGGACTTTCCGGGCACGCTCTACGTGGGCCAGAGCTATCCGATCTCCGGTACACAGTTCAACGGTTTATCGCAGGCCTGCAGCTATGGCGACGATGCTCAAGCGGCGACGAACTATCCCGTTGTCCGGTTGCAAACCGGCGGCAAAACCTATTACCTGCGCACGTTCAATCACTCCACCATGGGCATTGCCACCGGCGCAGCCATCGTAGACACGAACATTTACGTGCCCACGAACATACCCGCGGGCAGGGCAAGCGTCGTTGTGATCGCCAACGGAATCGCTTCCGATCCGGTTTCCGTAACCGTCAGCCCGGTCCGCGAAAACCTAGACACCACGAACAGCGGCTGGCGTACCAGTTGGGACATCATCGTCGCCGGCAGTTTCATTGGTAACAACAAGCAGCAGATTCTGCTCTACGACCGCGCAGCCGGGCAGGCAGACGTCGTCGGCTTCGACGCTCATGGAAAGACCAATCTCGATACCACAAACAGTGGCTGGCGAAATAGTTGGGAAATGATCGTTGCCGGCAATTTCATGGGCAACAACAAGCAGCAGATTCTGCTCTACGATCGCGGAGCCGGCCAGGCAGATGTTGTTGGATTCGACTCCAATGGGAAAACCAATCTCGATACCACTAATAGTGGATGGCGAAATAGTTGGAATGTGATTGTTGCGGGCAATTTCATTGGCAACGGGCGTCAGCAGATTCTGCTTTACGACCGCGCAGCGGGGCAGGCGGACGTTGTTGGCTTCGACTCGAACGGCAAAGCCAATCTCGATACCACCAACAGTGGCTGGCGAAGCAGTTGGGACCTGATCGTTGTCGGCGATTTCATTGGCAACGGGCGTGATCAGATTCTTCTGTATGACCGTGCAGCCGGCCAGGCAGACGTCGTCGGCTTCGACGCAAACGGCAAAGCCAATCTCGATACCACCAACAGTGGCTGGCGCAGCACTTGGGACCTGATCGTCGCGGGAGCTTTCCTCGGCAACGGCAGGCAGCAGATTGTTCTCTATGACCGCGCAGCGGGGCAGGCGGATGTTGTCGGCTTCGACTCCCACGGCAACGCTAATCTCGACACCACCAATAGTGGCTGGCGGACCAGTTGGAACCCGATCGTCGCTGGCAATTTCATTGGTAATAAGCAGCAGATTCTGCTCTATGATCGCGCCGTCGGGCAGGCAGATTTGGTCGGCTTCGACTCCACTGGAAAAACGAACCTCGATATGACGAACAGTGGATGGCGGAGTAGCTGGGTCGCGTTCCTGACCGGAGCTTTCATTGGCAATGGGCGGCACCAGCTTCTGCTGTACGACCGTGCAGCGGGGCAGGCAGATGTCGTAGGGTTCACTGGCTAGACCCTCTGAAGACGAAAACGCTGCTGATCCAAGTAGCTCGCAGCTGCTATCGGTGAGTGCTTTGGCGATTTGTCACCAAAGGAGATGGATTTGTGACGGGAAGCGCGTGTATCACGAGTTACTGCTCCGAACGGCGGTGACTCGCGTAGTGGCAGTTACAGTAATCCTATACTTTCACCGTCAGCGGACGCTGCAATGAGACAGGATCGGCTATGCGGAAAGGCAGCAATGAGCCGCAGTTTATCTGAAATATGTCATAAGTACAGAAAAAGCAGCAATTCCTTAGATTTCTTGAGAAGCCACGCAGTATAGGCGCGTACGATCAAGCACACTACACGCCCGCAACAGTCAATTCGCTAGTTGGCGCATTGTACCCAAATTGGGGTGTGATTGAAGAGTAGCGGCAGGTAACAAAAAGATAAAGGAGGCTGAGAGTTCATTGATAAACCGCGGGAACTCGCTGGCAGCGAAAACCTCATCTCCTTCGCGAAGTCTGCGCTCGTCCATCATAGCTACGACGACTAACGCACCGAAGGCCACGGCAGCGACACCGCGCAGATTCTATCTCGCAATGTCGCTCCTGATGTTGGCGCTTGTTACCTACGGCTTCAGTCACACGATCGGACCCGGTCTACTGCATACGCAGCGCCCGACTCGAGACGTGATCCTGCTTAGCGTACATGGCGCGGTCTTTTACGGCTGGATGATCCTTATGGTTGTGCAAGCCGCCTTGGTCCGCTTGCACCACATCCGTTTGCACCGGTTGCTCGGATGGTTCGGCGCTGCCGATGCTGCACTGGTCCTCATCATGGGCTTTTGGGCCAGCTTTCATCAGCCCGCGCCACTGCCTGCCGAAATGTTAGGTGGATTGAGTATGGCGGGGTTCGGCGTACCGGTCGCCCTCGCCATCCTCTGGCGCAAACGTCCCGCCTATCACCGGCGGCTGCTGCTCGTCGGCACAGCGATGCTCACGAACGCGGCCTTCGCCCGCTTCCCCGGTACGTACCTGCCGGGACACTTCTTCTACGCTGGCACAGATCTCCTCATCGCCATCGGCATCGTCCACGATCTCTGGAAGGAAGGCAGCGTACACATCATTTATCGCTATGCCTTGCCGATACTGCTGGTCGCGGAGATCGTTGTCCTCATTCCGGCGTGGCCATATCTTGGCTGACAAAGTCGCGTACTTACCTTGCGGTAGCGAAATCTCTGTTGGCGATAACAGGGCTTGGCGCTCATTGACCAGACCCACTGCCGCATTTTGGATTCTCGCATTGTCATCAGTTCAGCAGTTGCTCCGACTCATGACCTGGACCGAGCCGCACAGCAGCATGGTGGTCGATGCGATTCGGCGTCTGTCCACATCGCATCCGAGAAGCGCCTTTACCGTGATCCTTCCCCAGTCACAAGGCCAAGCGCCAGCATCGCAATAGCCTCACCAAACAAAATTCTCTCTCCTTGACTCGAAACTCGGCCCCACACCAAAATCGTCCAACATCCAAAATCATCCTCACGCGAGGTCCCGTTTGGAGCCTGCAGGCGTCACCACCCCCGCCGAGTCACCCGTCTCCGCCGCCAGTCCGCCCGCTCCCTGGAGCCCCGCCACCCGCCTTGGCTTCCGCATCGCCTTCCTCTACTTCTTCTGCTTCATCTTTTTCGACAGCAACGGAACCCTGTTTCAAGCCTTCCCGGTCGTCGGCGGCTGGATACAAGACAAGCTCAACTGGCCCTTCAACCATCTCTCCGAGTTCATCGGGCAGCATCTCTTCCATTTCACCGGCATCGCCGCGCACTGGCATCCAAGCGAATCCGGCGACACCACGATGAACTGGATCCAGAACGGCCTCTTGTTGATCTTCGCCCTGGCCGGCGGCATCCTCTGGACCGTCATCGCCCACCTCAGGAACAACCGCCGCACCGAGTACCGCAACCTCCACGCCTGGCTTCGCTTCGTCCTCCGCCTTACCTGCGGCATGTTCATGGTCATTTATGGCCTGGCCAAGGTCTTTCCGTTCCAGATGCCCCCGCCCTCCATCGCCATCCTTAATGAGCCCGCCGGCAACATGGCTCCGATGACCTTCCTTTGGAACCTCATCGGCCTCAACCCCGTCTACGAAATCATCTGCGGCTCAGCCGAGGTCCTCGGCGGCATCCTCCTTTTCTATCGCCGCACCGCGCTCGCCGGCGCCCTCTTCTCCGCCTTCGTTGTCACCAACGTGGTCCTCTACAATTTCTGCTACGACGTTCCCGTCAAGCTCTTTGCCGTGAATCTGCTGCTCGGCTGCATCTTCCTGGCCCTGCCCGACGCCCTCTCCCTCTGCCGCTTCTTCTGGAGCCACAAACCCGCCGCGCCCACCGCCGCCTGGGTTCCCCGCGCCAGCCGCCGTGCCGGGCGAATCGCCATCCTCGTCACCGAGATTGTTTTCGCTGCCGCCTTCCTCGTCGTCCAACCGATCTTCATGTCCATCGGCTGGCACCACCTTCAAGTCGCGCTCCGCACGCCATCCCCTCTGGTCGGCGCCTGGCATCTCGACGCCGGCCACCAAGCCTCCGGCGCCTTCATCGACCCCGAAGGCCTTCCCATCACCGACCTCTACGTCGCCCCTTCCAGCCGCGCCTACACGCGCTCCACCGACGGCGAGCTCTGGCTCACCGGCGTCGATCTCGACGCCAAGAAGCACATCGTCCGTATGAGCTGCTACTTCATAAATCCCCCCACCAACTACGCCTGGCACCTCTCCGACCCCAACCACCTCACTCTCACCTCGATCCCACCCGAGCCACCCAAACCGGACCCCAGGCACAAGCCCGCCAAACCCGCCGCGCCCTTCACTCCCGCCGTCCTCACCCTCACCCGAACCCCAACGCCCGACCACTACCCGCTCCTCGAGCGCGGCTTCCACTTCATCAGCGAATGGCGCTACGAACGTTAGCCAGCGAAGAAGGCCCTCCTACAGGAACCGATTCGTAATAAATGAGTGCACAGGCAATTTCGTAGTCGCTCCTGAAACGGAATCGACAACATACATCTGCAGGAGAGGATCAACAGCGCTACGTATCAGCTGGCGTTGCCATGTGTTTACTGAGGACGTCCACCAGACCTTGGTTCGGCACGCAGTGCTTTGCAGAGAAGGAAGATAGGATGTGATCCAACTCATTTTCGGACAGGCCTTTGAAGAGGCTGGCGTAGAGGGGCTGCATCAGGGTTCCCGTGTAGAAGCACAACAGGGCTTGACTCATGCACCGTCGATTGAGTCGTGCATCCAACTGCGGATCACCAACCACCTGATGGATCTGATCGGCAAGCTGAGCCGTTGCGTCCTTTACCGGCGTGGGTGGCAGCCACTTCATCCAATCGTCGGTGCCAAGAGCAGCCTTCTTGCGAAGAAGGTCGCTGATGCGCTCCATGTAAGGAGATGCAGGGTTGAGCGTCAGCATGCCCATCACGCCAACATCTTTGTAATTCCACGTCGTCCAGTGCGTCTCGTGACTTTCAAAGATGCCAATCTGATCATCTAACGCGCGAAGCCGGTCACCACTCTCATTGGCGGGCCCGTTAAAGACAGATCCAAACTCGCCAACCCACAGTGGAACGTTATGTTGCTGGGTGAACTTCGTCCCCTCGGCATCAAGGAAGCTGCGCTCCTGTTTTGCCAGATCCCAGTCCTGAGCACTGCCCGCCGCAGCCGATTGCGGATGGATGGTGCCAGGGTATCGGCCAGGTCCAAACCCAGGCACAGTGTAGTTATGTGAACTGTAGGCGAGGTTATCGTCGAAGGGTTGCTCTAGCCCCGAGAAGGCCTTTGCGTAGTCATCCCCTTCAAGGAAGATGATGTGTCTGGAATCGATCTTGCGAATCTCCCTAACCAGGCGTCGGTAGACGGCATTCATAGGCGCAAAATTGGGCCTGTAATTGGAACCCACGTTCCATGGATAGTCGCCTAAGGCGTTGTTCGCGCAAGGCTCGTTCAGCACATCGTAGCCGGCGATCACGGCCCTGTTCTTGTAGCGCCGCGCAAACTCCTGCCAAAGGGCAACGAAGCGATCCTGATAGAACGCAACCTCCCAGAAAAGGCTGATGCGCGCTGCGTTGTCAGAATGCCAGTGGACATTCTGCCATCCCTGCGCCGAATGAAGGTCCAGAATGACGTAAAGGCCATGTCTTTCGCAGTGTTCTAACACCCTATCGAGACGGGTAAAACCCGCCTCTGTGTATTTGAAAGGAGCCGCATCGTCCTCGAAATGTCGATAATTAAGAGGTATCCTGACGACGCTGGCGCCGGCCTTCCTGAGAAAGATCACATCGTCTTCATTGAAGAAGTAGTCCAGCATGCGCTCGAAGAAGAACTGTGCTCTGGCCGGACCAAGCACCTCTGCCATCTGCGCTCGGAGAGTATGCTCCGCACCTGGATGTCCATTGATGAAATCCTCCATGTTCATCCAGCCGCCCGGACAGGTTCCCCTCAGTCGAACCTGTTTCCCTTTCGCATTGACTATGTGACGGCCGCTGACACGAAGAAACTCCATCTTGTCATCTCCCTCATGACTGTCCGCTGCTTGTGGACCGGCGTTTCGTTCGCCTGCAGCGCCCACTCCCTTTGCCGTGAGCGCTGCCGCACCTGTAAGCGCGGCGAGCCTGAGAAATTCACGCCGTGGCTTCAGATTGCCTGCTTTGCTTGTCATAACACCTCTTCCGAACATTGTTTTGGCGGTTAACGATCGCGGTGGATGGCGCTATTTCAATTCGCATTCTAAGCTTCATATGCGGAGACACGGAGCAGTTGCGAAAATGAAAGAACCCTGGCCGGGCCTTACGGCCTAATCCAAATCCGAATGCGCCACCAGAGAATTCTCGCCGAGTTGTTGGAATCCAGCGGCTTGGTGGCACACTATCGTGCGATCGACATCGATGTTGGGGGTCAGGATAGGCTCCAAAGCGATACGACAAAGCTCCATGAGGTTCTCGATAGGTATGGCATCCCGAACGGCTTCAAAAGCTATCACGGCACGCACACAAGTGCCGTTGCAGATCGATTTCAGAACCACGTGATGCCATTCTTCAGCAAGCATCTTTGCTTTCGGGTCGAGTGCCGTGAGCGGCACTCCGCCATGATTTTGTCTGGATTAGAAGTGCACCCGGTGAATAAGTACGTACTACCAAGACACTGAGCAATTAACAGGCGCACCTACACATTGGTGTTGCTTGTATAGTTAGTTGCCAGACAGCGCCCGGCGAGCCGTTCAGCTGAATTTTGGCAGCGGAGCAATCCGGCCAAGTGGCTGGATGTGAGCACCGACAACTTCGGCTTCCTGGGGATTGAGAACGAGCACACAATCGGCGCTGTGAACGAATTGCGTTCTATTCGCAAAAGGCAGCTGATGCTTCGTCAGGTGGTCTCTTTGACTTGGTTTGTTATGGCGTTTGGAAGAAAAATTTAGCGGCCCCGGTTTGTAAAAAAAGCCGCGAGACTCGGAACTGCTATTGGATAGGATACTTATGAAGACAACGATCAATTTTGCACTTGTGCTCATGTTGACGCCCATTGCGATTGGCGCTTGGGCGACGTCCGCGCAGAGCGAGTCGGGATCCAGTGTTGCTCTGCATCGCCCCCAGGGCCCGTGCGACATTTACGCAACCGCCGGCGATCCCTGCGTCGCTGCCCACAGCACCACGCGCGCGCTGTATGTGTCTTACGATGGGCCACTTTACCAAGTGCTGCGCCAATCGGACGGCAAGACCCTGGACATCGGCGTAATCCAGGCTACTGCGGCCCCACTTCCAGATCCCGGAGGATACGCGGACGCAGCCGCGCAGGATAAGTTCTGCGCCGGTACCTATTGCTGGATCAGCATCATCTACGACCAATCCCCCAAACACAACGATTTGGTCCAGGCTCCCCGGGGCGGATTCGGTGGTCCGGCGTTAGGAGGTTTCAACACCCTCCCGATTGCAGACATGGCCCCGATCACGATCATGGGGCACAAGGTTTACGGCGTGTTCATTGAACCGGGCATGGGGCTCCGCCAGAACAATGTAAAAGGCACCGCGGTAGACGACCAGGCCCAAGGGCAATACTGGGTCGTCAGCGGCAAGCACTTCAACGCCGGTTGCTGTTTCGACTACGGCAATGCAGAGATTGACAGTCGCGATGATGATAACGGCACCATGGAGACGCTCTACTTCGGTAACGCCACGCCGTGGTACAGCGGGGCCGGTAACGGACCGTGGATCATGACCGATCAGGAAAACAACCTTGTCGGGTGCGTCAACGACGATGGAACTAAAGGCTGTCCTAATTTGCCCAGCATCCCCTGGCGCTTTGTAACCGCGATCGGCAAAGGAGAACCACACCATTGGACATCCATGGGTGGTGACGCGCAAAAGGGCGCTCTGTCGGTCATGTTCGATGGGCACCGTGTGAATCCAACCTATGACCCGATGCGCAAGCAAGGGGCGATTCTCCTGGGTAACGGTGGGGACAATAGTATCGGTTCGCAAGGAACCTTCTATGAAGGAGCGATGACCGCGGCCGGCACATTCCCGTTAAACGCTACCGACCAGCTTGTCCAAGCGAATATTGTGGCTGCAAGATACGACGTAACTCCATTCAGTTTGGCTCCCGCTGCTACGGCAAGAACGCATGCCGGCCCACAGACCTTCACTCCGGGATCTTCGCGAGACTTCACTCTGACATTCACGAATACAACAGGGGCTCCTGCAGCGGACGTCTCGTTGACAATTGACGTACCCAGCAAACAGTGGACCGCAGTCGCTTCAGGTACTGCCCAGACGTCGAAGATGTTCGCGCAGCAGGTCTCTCCGGGTGCGAGCATAAGCGCGACCTTCAAAGTCACCTCCGGGCCAGCAGCCTTCAACGGTGATCTCGTCGGGCATGCATCGTGGACGAATCCGACCAGCGGCAGAAAGCAGTTTGAAACGACTGTTCAAAAGATTCGTAATGCCAGACCAGTCAAAATCAACGAGTTTCGAGTCAGCTCAGGCGCTTCCGGCAACCCGACAGATTCGTTCATCGAGCTTTACAACCCAGGTTCTCAGAGCGTGGATCTCTCCGCGTGGACATTGACCGAGCACCCCGCCCACCAGGCAGTATTCTCGACGATAAAGATCCCGGCTGAAACGAAGCTTGCGCCCGGCGGCTTTTACCTGCTAGGCCTGTCCAACTCAGGGCTGGCGGTTCCCGCGCAGGCCGGTAGCAGCACCATTCATGTCAGAAACGTTGATGGAATGTCGGTCGGCGACACGATCAACATCGGCTCCGGCTCCAGTATGGAAACGCGTAGGATCGCAAGCCTCGGGACGGCTGCCAGCAACTACACAACATTGTGGCAATCGCTTCCCGATGAACTGGTGATCACAGTTCCTGCCGGCTCGACCAATGTGCCGGTTGAGGATGCATCCGGCTTTGTTGTTGGTCAGAAGATTGCGCTCGGCTATGGCTCTACCTATCCGATCGTCGCGAATACGGTGGAGCAGTATGAGATCGCGACGGTAACCGCAATCGGCAAACCAGGCACACAAGCGTATTTGGCGATGGACGCGCCCGCGGGAGCCACGAACATCCAGGTGACATCCCTCGCAAATATCTCCGCCGGAGACAAGATTAGGTTGGATATCGACAGCGTTGGTCATGGGATCGAAACCGTGACGGTGGCGCATGTCGGCACAGCAGCGAATCAGACCAATCTGTCAGCTCCTGCGAGCGCCGGAGCAACCCGCATCAGCGTGCGCCGAGCGGAGGGTTTCGCCGCAGGCGACAAGATCACGGTCGGCACGCCAGCCAGTCGGCAAATCGTTACCGTCACCGACGTGGGCACGCCAGAATCGGATGGCACCCCCGTCGACTTCACACCCGCCCTTGCCAAAGCTCATGTGGCCAGTGAGTGGGTGGTATCTCCGGGAACAGGCCTGGATTTGACAGCTCCCTTACGGTTCAATCATGCGGCCAACCTTCCGTTCAGCGATCGGGGAACAGGAATCAGCTTCCAGCCGGCGACTACCTTCGCTCATTCGAGCAACGAGCCAGTCCAGGCGCTTGGGACAGGCATAACGTTTGACAGACCGCTAACCAACAACCACCCGATCCACGCGGCCGTACGCGATGCCGCAGTCAAGACAGCGGGATACCAGGGTATGCCAACGCCCAACCAGTGGTTTGGCGGCCCTGAATTTACCACGAAGTCGCTGCAATTCGGCCGCACTCTCACCGTCGAAGAAGGCAGTATGGTGCTCCGTGAGCCTTCGGGTGTGGTTGCCGACAGCCTTAACTATGGAGGCCTCGTCGATCCATGGGCGGCTGAAGGGGATCAAGCTGTCTCGGGAACTGAGATAAGCGGCTGCTACGCCCCTGCACCCGGTTCAGTGTTCAACCCATGGTCGACAGTTGCGGCTCCTGTTGCCATCAACGCGAGCGCAGGCCGGTTCCCTGACGGCGCCGATGCTGACAGCAACTGTACCGATTTTTCAACGCAGGCGGCTGCCTCTTTGTCGGCTGCTTCGGACGCAGGTGCAACCAACATCAAGGTAGCCAGCACGGAAGGATTCCGGCCCGGCCAGACAATTCGAATAGATTCTGGCGCGAATGCTGAAATCGCGATTCTCTCCACGGTTGGGACTGCAGGCGCCACCACGTTGCGCGCTTCCACTGGTGTAGGAGCGACTGTTCTCCCTGCACAAAGCGTGACTGGCTTTAGTAAAGGCCAAACAATCACAATCGACGAAGGAGCAAATTCTGAAACGGCCGTTGTCTCTTCCAGTAGGGCTCGCGGCGCCACCGTCACGATCGTCACCCCCCTCGCTCGCGGCCACGCAGCTGGCGCGCAGATTTCGGGTAGCGGTATCAGTTTCACTACTCCGCTAACCCGGCCTCACGCCGATGGAGCGCAGGCATCCGATCACCTTCCAACCCCTGGCGCACCGAATCAATATCAACGAAGAAATAATTGAGGGACTACTGAATTTGAATTGGCGCGTGCGCTATAAACTTTGACCAGTCTGACGACGCTACGGGGAAGACAAGCATAAATCCACTGCGAATCACAGCCACTTCACGGCGTATCGGGACAACGACGTTTTCCGGGACTATGCTGTCTACCTACTTCGCAGTTCCAGAATAGAAACGACTCACTGAGTGCATTAGCGATGATGCGCGCGAAGGCGGGACGTCACCCTGATGTCCCGCTACAACATCGAGAGACATCACTGCGCCCGTAAGTGTGCTGGCTCCGTCGCTCAAGCGCGGCGTCGCCAACTGCGATCTGCATCTGCCGTAGAAGTGCCCTACTTGCACATCCACTGGGAGCAGGAAATGCCCCCAGCCCTCGAGATTGCCATCGCGGTGGAAGAGCGCCCGATGGCTCGTAGCCTTGCGAACGGGTTGCATCATGTCGGAGGTATCTGACACCGCGGATGTCCCTGCGCAGAAACCAGCAACATTGCTCTGGCGGCGTTCATTGCCAGGCGGCAGCAAAAAGCATTCGCCACAACGAGCACGGTCAGCAGCAATGCAGCAATCCTGTTACGGCTAATTGCCTGTCGGCTGCCTTCTCGGCAGAACGCGTCCGTTGACGGGCGAATGTGTGTAACGGTGGTAGCCAGCATGACGCTGAAGTACGAGTGCGGCGGCTCCGCGAAGGCGGGTAAGGTCTGAGCGTGCGATGATGGACAGCTCGGGCGGCTTGCCGGCCAGGAGATGTGAAGAAAGCTCCGCCTGAACGGTGGAGGCAAAACCGGGCCAGGAAAGCGTCACATCTCCCGTTGCAATGATCAGCTCGGGAGCAAGTGACGTCACGACAACCTGTAGACCCTTGCCGAAGTAAGTTGCTTGATGTTGTAAAGCGGCAATGGCTGACTTATCGTCGGCTTCGGCCATCGAAACCAGATCTGCGATCGTTATGGAAGCTCTCGAGCGGCTGATTTGGCGGTAGTGGTGAAGAGTAGCGCGGGTTGACGAGAACATTTCCCAGCAACCGCGCCGTCCACAGCCACAGACGGGACCATTCGGGTCTAAGGAAATGTGTCCGAATTCGCCGGCCATTCCCGATTTGCCGGTGACCATCTGACCATTCACCAGAATCGCCGCGCCGATGCCTTCTGAGATGCTGACCAGCACAATATTTTGATAATCACCGATTCTGCCTGACCAGATTTCGTCGATCAGTGAGACATTCGCCTCATTCTCCATTTCCACCTGTAGGCCAGTGCGCCGCCGCAGCGTCTTGCGTAAGTCAAAGCCCGACCACGCCAGATTCGGTGCGAGGATCAGTTCCTGCCGTTCAGGATCCACCCGGCCCGGAACACTGACTCCTATCCCTTCGAATCGTCTGCCGGGATGTTTTGCGCGCACGACTTGGATGGCGGTCAGGATGCCTTCAGTTGAGCGCGCCGGATCGGAATGCACCGGCACCCGTTCCTGCGTGAGCAGACGGTTATGCAGATCGAATGCAGCGACTAACGCCTGTGTTGGATGCAGATCCACGGAGAGCACGAGCGTGTCGCTGTTGAGCGACAGCATCGTTGGCCGTCGGCCCCGCGGGCGCAGAACTGCTGAACCTTCCACCACCCAGCCTTCGGCAACCAACTGCTCTACGATTTGAGAGATTGTGCTGGGTTGCAGCCCGGACTTTCTCGCCAGTTCGACCCGCGCGATCGGCTGAGTTGTCCGAATTAGCTCCAGAACAATGTCGCGGTTAATATTCCGCGCCGTGCTGCTCGAGGCGAGACCCGGACTTCCAGGCTCATTCTTCATTGCCGCTCTTTACGCGTCCTCTCAGCGCCTTCGCTCGAATCCTAATAGTCTCGCGTCATTCGAAGACGAGCGTTGACTCCACCTTGAACTGCCGTTCCTAAGAGCAATCGACCGAAGCGTTAGGTGGGCCGCGGCGTGCTGTTCCTAGATGTTCAATCTCCTGGAAGTGTGCCCAGTGACGCCGTCGAATCGCCATCGGAGCCACCTTGTATTTTTTTACATGCGCAAATTATGTCCCATACTCGAAAGCTGTCAACTCGTAAAACCAGGATTATCAGGTGACCAAAGAGGCCGATAGTTCGTCATCAGAGTACGCGAGATTCCCCCGGCCCCATCGCGGCAGACATATGGCAGACATATCTTGTTGTCACGAAACAATTAAATCTAGTGTATTGACATTCGTTCTTTCAGGCGAGTACAACGTGCCTCGTAATTGATTTCACTGCCTGGAGTTGGAATCGCGCGAGCGACGGTATGGCGCGTCCCCCTCCTGAACAGAGCGGGGCAATGTATGTGGCCATTGTCGGCGAGGGCGCATCATCCCAGGAACAGAAACAATGGGCCGATGGAGAGACGCACGACACGCTGATGAACTTTGGAGGGGGTTTGCATGCAAATTGCGGAATCGGATTCCGATGAAAAGTGCAAAGCTTTTCACCACAACTCAGAGCAATTGTCCGGGCCTCTTGACAATCCAGACGAGGGCGATCTATAGTTCGCCGCCACAATCTTTTCTCGGCGAAGGCTGCACGGTCGAGAAGAGCTAGGGGTCCAGTATAGCCACGGCGCCTGACAGAAAACGATT
This sequence comes from uncultured Acidobacteriaceae bacterium, assembly GCA_963736915.1. Classification (GTDB taxonomy): domain Bacteria; phylum Acidobacteriota; class Terriglobia; order Terriglobales; family Acidobacteriaceae; genus KBS-83. The sequence continues at coordinate 117,759 of CAVTQV010000004.1, forward strand.
TCTCCACAGGGCGGCGCAGGCAAACGAGAATCTGCAAAAGTTCGAAGCAAGACATTTGGGAGGCAACATGCCACGCAAGCTTCTATTGCTGATGGTGTTCACTCTGGCGATATTCCTTGTGCCAGCCGCGCGGTCTCAGGAGAACGCAACCATCACGGGAACAGTCACCGATTCCAGTGGAGCAGCGATTCCCAACGTCGCAATCAGCCTTACCAGTCAGGCCACCGGACAGGTAAGGCAGACGGTCTCGAACAGCGATGGCATTTATTCCTTCGGGAATGTGGGCGTCGGACATTTCACGCTCAGCGCTTCTTCTTCAGGGTTCCAGAAATTCACCAGAACCGATATCGTCGTGAACACCGCGCAGACCCTGAAAGAAGACGTCGCGCTGGCGGTCGGCAGCGAAGGACAGACCGTCACCGTTCAGGCGAACGCCTTGCAGGTGCAAACGGAAACCAGTGAGATCAGCAATCTGATCAGCGGCGCCCAAGTGACGCAACTGGCGACCAACGGCCGCAATGTGACCGCGCTCGCCACTCTCGGAATGGGGGTTTCCGATACCCTGCCGTCGTTCACCGGAGTTCTTGCACTCACCTCCGCAAACGGAATCAGCTTCAACGGAACACGCAGTACCCACAATATCTATCTGCTGGATGGAGGCGAACTGAACGATCGCGGCTGCGGAGGCTGTTTCAGTTCCCTGCCTTCGATCGATGCTCTTTCGGAATTCCAGACACTCGACAGCAACTATTCGCCGGACTACGGCATTGGCTCCGGCGGTACCATTCTCATGGTCATTAAGCCGGGCACAAAAGACTTTCATGGGAGCGCCTGGTACTTCAATCGGAACGAAGACTACGACGCGAATAACTACTTTACGAACCTTGCAGGCCAGGGGCGGCCGATGTTTCGGCTTAATGAGCCCGGATTCAATATCGGCGGCCCGCTCTCCATTCCGCACATCTACAACACGAACCGCACGCGAACATTCTTTTTCGTAAATGAAGAGTGGCGCAAATTGAACCAGGGAAGTGCGCCAGCGATCGCGAACACGATCATGGCCAGCAACTTCCCCACAGCCGGTCAGCCCTTGGCATACACGGCTTCAAACGAAAGCACTAGCCCATATCCAAAGACCTGCACTGCGCCCCCATGCGTCCCAGTTACGTCTGATCCGGCTAAGCTGGCACTCTACGCGGCTGACGGTCTGGTTGCGGGTCAGGCCTTCCCCAATAACACGATCCCTGCAAACCTGATGGATCCAAACGCTATCCTCGAAGTAAACGCAGGAACTTTTCCAAAGCCAAATCTTGGCACCAGCCAATACATCTCTTCCATTCCCCAACCTACCGACGCGCGCGAAGACGTGGTGCGCATCGATCACACTATCAATAGCAAGCTGCAACTGATGGGTCACTATCTCCACGACGCGGTCTCTACGTCGTTCTTCCCGCCTCTATGGCAGGGCGCGACCTATCCGACAGTCGGCACGACGATGGGCAATCCTTCCTTTTCGTCGGTGATCAAACTAACCCAGACGATTTCGCCTACATTGCTCAACGAAACTGCATTTCTTTACAGCGGCAACAAGATCAGCCTCAATCCAGTTGCCGGAGCGGGCGGCTCATTCGTGCAGCCCAGCGGATGGTCGGCAACCAGTTTCTTCCCGGCTTCGCTCAACGACTTACACCGCCTGCCGCAGATCAATCTGCAGGGCAACCCGCTCAATGTGCAGTGGAGCTCTAGTTACTTTCCATGGAAGAACGGCTATGAAGGCTTTGAGCCGCGCGATGATCTCTCGTGGACAAAGGGCCTCCATCAGTTCAAGTTCGGCGTTAGTTGGCTGCATGACTACAAGAACCAGCAACTGCAGGCCAATACCCAGGGCACGGCAAGCTTCAATTCAAGTGCATTCTCCGGCGACTCCTACGTCAACTTCCTGCTCGGCGATGCCTCCAGCTTCCAGCAATTGCAATATTTGGCCGGCAAGCATTGGGTGAATAACAACTATGGCTTCTATGCCCTTGATAACTGGCATGTCCTTCCCCGCCTTACCCTGAACCTGGGGCTTCGCTTCGATGGAATGCCACATGCTTATGAACGCTATGATCAGTTCTCCAATTTCGTAGCTGCCCAATACAACGCATCACTAGGCTACCCGCTCAATCCGGATGGAACGCTGAATCCAGCCTTTCTCACCAACTTCAATGGCGCGCCGTTTTACCTGAACGGCATCCGCGAAGCTGGGGCCAATGGCTTTCCCCGCGGGGCAGTCAGGAATTACTACAACACCTGGCAACCTAGAATCGGCTTTGCTTACGACCTCAGCGGAACTGGAAAGATGGTTCTACGCGGTGGCTTTGGCATGTTCTTTGAGCGCGTTCAGGGAAACGACGTATATAACGCTGCGTTGAATCCGCCGTTTGCTTATCAGCCGCAGGCCACCAACGTCTACTTCTCCAATCCCAACACCAGCGCTTTAACCGGGCTGACAACCGCCCAGACATTCCCTTCCACGCTAACCAATATTCAGTACAACTATCGGCCCCCGGGGACCGCGATGTTCAGCCTTGGAGTGCAGCGGCAAGTCGCTCCGTCAGTGGTCGCAATCATGCAATATGTCGGCTCTGTCGGCTGGGATCAGGATGACGACCGCTCCATCAATACCCTGCCTCTCAATGACATAACTGATCGGCAGGGTGTAGCTAACGGCTCGCTCAACGCTAACCTGTATCGAATCTATCCCGGCTATAGCACCGTTACTCAAGAGGAGAACCAGACCAATTTCAGCTACCACTCCCTACAGGTCGGGTTGCGAACGGATAATTGGCACAGACTGAATGTGCAATTTTCCTACACCTATTCACATGAAATTGATCAGGTGACCAATGACCTGAATTCGATTTCCAATCCCTTTAATCCGTCCTACGATCGCGGCTCAGGCGGATTCGACAGGCGTCATATTTTCAAAGCAAATTACATTTACGCGCTGCCGTTCTTTACCAGCACGGGAAACGCTTTCGCGCGAACAACGCTTGGTGGTTGGTCCATATCGGGTGTAACCGTCGCTCAGACCGGGACACCGCAACCTCTTACTTACAGCGGCGCGGACACGCTCGGGTTGGGCGGCGGCACGACGAACCGGCCGAACCAGGTGGCGCCGGTCTCCTACGTGAAAAAGGGACTTGTCTGGTTCAACAAAGCTTCGTTTGCGGATCCTCTCGCTCCCTGGAATGGCGGCGGAAACGAGGGCTTCGGCAACGCCGGCAAGGATGCCATCGTATTACCCGGTTTGTTCAACACCAATTTGTCCCTATTCAAAACCTTCCCACTCGCACCTCGTGAACGAGCGAACCTGGAGGTGCGGTTTGAGTCGTTCAATACCTTCAACCATACGCAGTTCAATGCCATTGATGCGAACACTGGAGATGCAAACTTCGGCCAGGTAACTGGCTCCTATGACGCTCGAACTCTGCAATTGGGCGCGAAGATTAAATTTTAAAACGTCTGACCCTACTTCAGTCTTGATAAGAGGGCGCCCACGCTAGATGACGGGGCGCTCTCTTGATTTAGCGTGCCGCCAGCGGTTCAGAGTTCGGCTTTAGCCTTCATGCGAGGCAGCGGAGCTACGGATATGCCGTGGCCTTCCTTAGCGGTCACCAGCTGATTTGCGGCGATGCCCCCAAAATGCTCAACGAGGCCATTGGTCCAATGGATTTCAATGTCCGCGTGCGTGTTTGTTCCCAGACCAAAATGCAGCCGGCGGTCGTTTACTGAATAGAAGCTCGACTGGCCCATCACCGCTTGGACCTGCACCTTCCCGCCATATTTAACCAGAACGCGCGAACCGATCGCGCTGGTATTTGACTTTGTGCCTATCAGCAGCACCTTGAGCCACTTGCGGTCGCCGGCCAAATCGTTCCTCAGCAGAGATGGAGGCTCGTTCAAATTGACGACTACGATATCCACATCGCCGTCATTATCAAAATCTCCGAAGGCACAGCCTCGACTACAGTGCGCAGCGGAAATCCCCGGCCCTGCGCCTTCTATAAGCTCTTCGAATTTGTCATTGCCGAGATTCCGAAAAATGAAGCGTGGCGTTTTTAACGGGAGTTCCGGAAATTTCACTTCGATCTCCGGATAGACGGACCCTGTAACAACCGCTAGGTCAGGCCAGCCATCATTGTCGAAATCTGCAAATCCTGTTCCCCAGCAGGTATATCGTGTTTCGACACCAAATCCCGAGGCAATCGTCACGTCGGTGAAGTTCGCAGTTCCGTCGTTGTGAAACAACCCATTGTTATCGCTTGAAAAATGTGTCTTGAAGATATCTAAATTGCCATCCAGGTCATAATCGCCAACGGCAATGCCCATCCCCGCCTGCTCCATGCCGTCGTCACTCAGCGCGACGCCTCGCTCCAGGCCTTCTTCGGAAAAAGTATTGTTGTGGCGATTGAGAAACAGCAGGCTGGGAGTTGAGTCCGAAGCTACATAGATATCCGTCCAGTCATCATTGTTGAAATCTGCGGCAACGGCTGTCATTGCGTAAGTTTTTTCAGCTTTCGCGATTCCGCTTTGCGCTGTCACCTCACGGAAGGTTCCGTCGCCCTGGTTCTGATAGAGGTAGTTGTGCGGCATGGCAAGACCGCGCGGGCCGCAATTGACCGGAACACCGTTGTAAGTGCAGTAGGGGTTTTCTCCCGGCTTGGGGATTCTGCCTTTACCTAGGTCTACGTAATTGGCAACGAAGAGGTCGAGGTGGCCGTCGCGATTGTAGTCAATAAACGTGCATCCTGAACCCCATCGGACGCTGCCCTCATATAGCAGGCCGGCCTGTTTGGTTACATCGGTGAATGTACCGTTTCCATTGTTGCGGTAGAGAACATTCTGTCCATAATAAGTGATGAATATGTCTTCGAACCCATCGTTATTGTAGTCGCCGATGGTCACTCCGGAGGCCCAGCCCGTGCGCATAAGTCCGGCTCTGGCAGTCACGTCTGTGAACGTCCCGTCCCGATTGTTTTTGTACAGCCGATTGGTAGCACTTGAAGCCTGCTCGTCCACACGCATCCCGCTCAGGACAAAAATGTCCAGCCAGCCGTCGTTGTCGAAATCAAAGAATGCAATACCGCATCCCACCGTTTCGTAGATATAGTTCTTGCGCCGGACCCCACCGTAGATCACTGGACTCGTCAGCCCCGCTTCGGCGGCCACATCCGTAAAGCGTGCAAGGAAGGAAATGCCGGAAGGTTTTCCGCGGGGCAGCGGCTTGACTTTTCGCTGGCTTACGCCTTGAGCAAAACCTGCGCTCGAAACTGCTGCCATCCACAAAAAATCGCGCCGTGTGATGAAGGGACCTGGATGTCTCATAATTTGGGACTCAAAGATCAGGCGAGGTCACTCGGTTGGCTTTGACGCAGCCTCGTCGGCCCCGGAGACTTTCTGAATCAGAGACTCCTCCGTCTTGGCATGGAGTGCTCTCGTCTTGGCGAACTCCTGGTTCGCTTTTTGTTTCTGGCCGAGCGATAGGTACAGGCGTGCCAGTCGATAATGCGCGTCTGGCTCAGAAGGATCGAGATGCTCAGCGCGCAAAAAGGCTGCCAAAGCATCCTCGGTGCGTTTCTGATTGACGTATACACACCCCAGGTCGAAGTAGGCGAGCCTCACGTCTTCTTGCAAATGAGTCGCCTTAAGAAGGAACGACTCCGCGGTCGCGTTGTCATTATTATGGAGGGCAATGTCGCCAAGATATGTGTAGGTGAGAGCATAGTTGGGATTATTCTTGATTTCCAGTTCGAACTCTTGCGCCGCCTTCTCGTAATCATGTTGCGTGTAATGGAGATATCCTAGCTCAAAATGCAGCATAGGTTCAGCTGGCGAGCTACGCTCGGCAGTTTCCAACTCATTGACCGCGTCTCCTTTTCGATTCATTGCGTCGAGCGCCTCGGCTAACATCATGTGAGCCTGTACGGCATCCGGGTTTACGCTCAGGATGTTCTTGAACTCCGAGAGTGCGCAGTCATATTTCTTGCTCCACAGGCAGCTTTTGGCGAGAACGCCGTGGAGTTCCAGGTTCGCGGGATCGGCCCCGCTCGCCTTTTGGAGATAAGGCACCGCATTGCCATATTGGTGCAGCCCAAAGTAAGACATCCCCAATAAAACAGGAATCCGTTTGTCCTTTGCGGCCGCACCGGCGGATTTGAAGGGCAGAATCGCCTCTGCAAAATGGCCCTGCTTGAACTCCGCTAATCCCAGATCCAGTGAAATTTCAGGCTGGTTCGGTTGCAAAGCCAGAGCCTTGCGATACTCGACCGCAGCGGCCGACAGCTCCCCCTGCCGAGATAAGGTCAAACCAAGGTTGGCATGCGCCGATACGTTTCCCGGCTGGTTCTTTGCGACCTCGCGCCAGAGCGCCTCTGCCTCATGAAACTGGCCCTGCTCCATCAGAGCCTTAGCTTGCTGAGCGAGCTCACTTTGTGAATAAGCAAATGGCGTGGCCAGGCAGAGATAGAGCAGGAAAAATACCACAGCACAATGCCGCCAAACAGGCGGCAAATAGGGCGACTTCCGCCGTGCCCGAAAAGAGCTGCTCCTAAGCATCATGGAAAGCCTAATTAGCAATGGACGCACATGCAAGAAAATGTTTTCCATCGTCTATTCATTCGACACTTTCATCTGTAATATGCGGTCCTGGGCAAGACACGCGGGCAGGACAGCCGGCCAAGGTTTGAAGAGCTAAATCAGTTCAGCACCCTTCGTCTGCAGGTTCACTGAAGCATTCTGCGCCAAAAGCGCTAAGTTGGTATCCGAGCCCCAGCTGCCGGCGTGGAGGTTGAAGGCGTGCTGCTAAGAAGTCAGACTTCGAAACCGGATAAAATGGCGGCCTATGCGCCGGTTAGGTCAGTCTGATAAGAGCTTTCGCTCTCTGGCTCATCGACTTGCCGATTTCTCTGCGGATTACGTCGAGTCGATCTCTAATCTGCCGTCATATCCAGCCGATCTGAATGGCAGCAAACTCGAGCAGATCTTCGCGCAGGATCTGCCGCGCCAAGGAATCGGGCCAGATGCATTTGATTTGCTGGCCCGAGTGTTCCAGTATTCGCGTCCCGCTTCGCCGCGATTCTTTGGATACGTGTTTGGCTCCGGCGAACCCGTAGGAGCCTTAGGTGATTTTGCCTCAAGCGTCTTGCACCAGAACGCCACCTCTTGGCGATCAGCACCCTCCGCGACCACAATTGAGCACACGGTAGTGAAGTGGTTAGCGGAGGCGGTCGGTTGTCCTGGATTCAGTGGAAGCCTGACGGTAGGTGGCTCGTCGGCGAACCTTATGGGCCTGTGCATGGCGCGGGAGGCGAAGGTACCCGCAAACGAATGCGGCGTCCATGGTGGAGTCGTTTACTGTTCTACTGAAGCTCACATGTCAATCCATAAGGCCGCCGCTCTGCTTGGGATTGGCTACCAGGCGGTCAAATTGATCCCTGTGGACCAGGGCTTCAGGATGCGGACGGACGCGTTACGATCCGCGATTGTGGAGGACGTTGAGAGAGGACTGAAGCCGATAGCCGTGGTCGCGAGTGCCGGAACGACCGCCACGGGAAGCATCGACCCGATCGCTGCAATTGCGGATGTCTGCGCGGACTACGAACTGTGGCTGCACGTCGATGGTGCATACGGTGCGCTCGCCTGCTTGGCTATCCCGGAAGTGTTTCAAGGGTTCGACCGTGCCAATTCTCTTTCCCTGGACGCGCACAAATGGCTGTATCAGCCGACCGGTTGTGGTTGTTTGCTCTATCCCAATTCCGAAGATGCGAGAAGGGCGTTTTCTCATTCAGGAGAGTACGCGCGATCTCTATCTGACGATCCCGTCGAGGGGTTCGCCTTTTTCGAGGAATCGATTGAACTGTCCCGGCCATTTCGAGCCCTGAAGCTATGGCTCTCGTTGCGATATCACGGCTTGAATGTGTTTGCGGAATCAGTCTCAGAGGATCTGCGTCTGGCACAGGTCCTTGCGAATTGTGTGGATGCTGAACCAAAGCTGGAGCGGCTTGCGCCTGTTGCACTCAGCGCTGTATGTTTTCGGTATTCCGATGCGGCGGGAGATTTGAACCAACTGAACCGGATCATTCTCGACAGAGTCGTGCGCCGGAGGCGCGTGTATCTTTCGAATGCACTCCTCAGCGGAAGGTTTGCCCTGCGCGCTTGCATCGTCAATCACAGATCGACGGAAGAAGACGTCCGCTTAATTGTGAGCGAAGTTCTTGCCGCTGCAGAAGAGATTTTAGGGAATCTGCCAGGATCACGAACATCATAGCCGCGCAAGCACTCGGCGATCTTGCCGCGATTCCGTGGACAGAGCAGGAGAGCTTGAAAGTGGGGCAATATTGATCGATCGGATTCGCAATTCTCTAGTCTTATTTGGGGCAGCGGTCTTCGTGGTCGGTTGCAGCAAACCGGTTGCCGATCCTGCAGCCTCCGCACGAGGCCAGGCCATGCCAGTGCAGACCGTCACGGTGAAGGCCGCCGCTGTCCCGCAGAGTGATCAGTATGTGGCCACGATCAAGTCTCGCCGATCGGCCACGCTGACGCCTCAGGTGGACGGTAATCTTACAAAGATCCTCGCGCATTCTGGTGATCGGGTGAAGGCAGGCCAAGTGCTGATGGTGATCGATCCGCTAAAGCAGCAGACTACTTTAGACGCACAGGTGGCCACCGAGAACCAGAAGCTGGCGGTATATCAATACAACCAGGTGGAGGTAGAACGTCAGCGCAAGCTGTTCAACGCTGGTGTGACCAGCCATGACGCTCTCGATCAGGCGGAACAAGCCTACCGAAACTCGAAGGCGGACTACGAATCAGCCGTCGCGTCACGACAGACTCAGGCCAGCCAACTCGGCTATTACGAAATCCGCGCGCCGTTCAACGGGGTAGTGGGCGATATCCCGGTTCACGTCGGTGACTACGTGTCGTCCACAGTGGTTCTCACGACCGTGGACGAGAGCCGCGATTTTGAAGCATACATCTATATTCCTTCGGAGCGCGCTGCCCAGGTAAAACGCGGCCTGCCCGTCGACATCCTCGACAATAGCGGCGAGCTTATCGAGCGCGCCCATATCGACTTTGTTTCTCCCCAGGTGGATAACGGCCTTCAGAGCATTCTGGCAAAGGCCATGCTCCGCTCCGGGGCCGACGCGGTGCGCAACGCGCAGCTCGTAAAAGCCAGCGTGATCTGGAGCACAGTTGCCACCCCAACCGTGCCCGTCCTCGCCATTTCGCGCCTCGGCGGACAGGCCTTTGTTTACGTCGTTCAACACGAGCAAGGCAAAGCAGTAGCAAGGCAGCGCCCCGTCCAATTGGGCGACACCGTCGGCAATGATTATGCCGTTACCTCAGGACTGCACGATGGGGATCAAGTCATCGTCTCCGGCACGCAGCTCCTCGCTGACGGGGCTCCGGTGCAGCCCGCCGGCTAAATCCAGGCGGCGGCGGTTTGCGCGTCTGCCTCAACAGGATGATCCACGAGAGGATTGCTCCGCTTGTTTGTTAACTTCTTTATCCGCCGGCCAGTATTCGCTACCGTTTGTGCGCTCCTCATTATCCTTGCGGGCGCGGTGGTCATTCCCAGCCTGCCAATTTCGCTCTATCCCCAGCTCGCTCCCCCACAGGTTACGGTAACCAGCAATTATGTGGGGGCCAACGCGCAGGTAGTCGAATCCGCGGTCACGATCCCTCTCGAGCAACAAATCAATGGCGTGCCCGGGATGCGCTACATCCAATCCACCAGCGGGAGCGATGGCACCAGCCAGATCACGACCACCTTTAATACCAACTACAATCTCGACATCGCCGCGGTGGACGTGCAGAACAGAGTCTCCACCGCAAGTGGACAGCTACCCGCCGAGGTCAACTCCACCGGCATCACGATTACCAAAGCCAACAGTAATTTTGTTTTTGCGGCCGGCTTCTACTCGGACAATGGCGAATACTCCAATCTGTTCATCAGCAACTATCTCGACGTCTATGTTAAGGATGCGCTCAAACGCATACCAGGTGTTGGCGATGTCCAGATATTTGGCGAACGCAAATACGCGATGCGCATCTGGTTGGATCCCACGCGCCTGGCCGCCCGCGCTCTCACGGCCTCGGACGTGGTCAATGCACTTCGGGAACAGAACGTCGTCGTAGCAGCGGGTCAGCTCGGACAGCCTCCCTCAAACGGGAAACAGGATTTCCAGATCACGGTGAGCGCAGCGGGACGATTGAGTACGCCAGACGAATTCAACAGGATCATCATTAAGAACACGCCGAACGGCATCGTGCAGCTTAAGGATGTGGGCCATGCCGAACTTGGCGCTGAGACCTATGGCGGCCAGTTGAAATTCAATGGAATCGACACGGTCGGCATCGGCGTGCAGCAACTCAGCAATGCGAATGCTCTTGAGGTGGATCGGGAAGCCAAAGCTGCCCTCGCCAAGGTATCAAAGACATTCCCACCCGGCATGAAGTATGTAATTGCCTTCGACACCACCACTGTGGTCGGGGATTCCATTCGCGAAGTCGTTCGGACGCTGGGCGAAGCTATCGTTATCGTGATCGTCGTCATCTTTCTGTTTCTGCAGGATTGGCGCGCTACCATCATCCCGGCTGTCACGATCCCCGTCTCGCTGGTCGGGACCTTTGCTTTTATCAAGATCTTCGGCTTTTCTATCAATTCCCTCACCCTGTTCGGCATCACACTCGCCACCGGGCTGGTGGTCGATGACGCCATCGTGGTCATCGAAAATGTGCAACGGCATATCACAGAGGGCGACAATGATCCCCACCATGCCACTTCAAGCGCAATGGCCGAGGTGACCGGCGCGGTTATCGCGACGTCATTGGTACTTATATCCGTATTCATTCCGGTCTCGTTCTTTCCGGGAACCACTGGCATTCTCTACAAGCAGTTCTCGCTGACTATCGCTTTTTCGATCGCGATCTCCGCCTTCAATGCGCTCACCCTCTCCCCGGCATTAGCTGCGTTGCTACTGCGGAAGCCCACGCTGTCTCACGGGCTTCTCCATGCCATTGACCGCGGCATCAAGGGCATGTCAAGTGGTTATGCGCGCGCGATTCACGTGGTGCTCCGTCTCCGCTACCTCATGCTGCTCATCTTCTTTGCCGGACTGGCGGCCACCGCATACATGTACAAACATGTGCCTACGGCGTTTGTGCCGCAGGAGGATCAGGGCTATTTCATCATTCAGGTGCAGGCTCCGCAGGGCGCTTCCCTCTCCTACACCGGTCGCCTCGTGGATCAGGCACAGGCAGTACTTCGCGATGTCCACGACATCGAGGGCTCGTTCGCGATTACTGGTTTCAGTTTCGCGGGTAGCGCGCCTAACTACGGCATCATCTTTGCAAGTCTCAAACCGGTGGGCGACCGCAAGGGGAAAGGCCACTCCGCGGCAGAGATCGTGGGGGATCTTCGTGGCAGACTGATGACGATTCCGGGCGGACTGATTATTCCCTTCGAGCCTCCGGCCATCCAGGGGATCGGCAGCTTTGGCGGCTTCCAATTCGAACTGCAGGATCTTGGCGGAAATACCCTGCAGGATATCGATCGTGTAGCGCACAGCATCGCGGCAAAGGGCAACCAGGATCCCAAACTCGCCGGACTCTTCACCAGCTTTACGTCGACCGATCCGCAGTTGATCGTCGATATTGATCGTGAAAAGGCGAAGGCGCTCGGCGTCTCCTTCGGGCAGATCACAGATGCTCTGCAGGTCTACATGGGATCGGAGTATGTCAACAACTTCGACTTCAACAACCGGTCCTACCGAGTCTACGTGCAGGCAGATCAGGATTTTCGGCAGACCGCCAAGGACATCCGCCAGTTCTACGTGCGTTCCGACACCAACCAGATGATCCCGCTCGACAATCTGGTTACACTCCGCAATGCGTCTGCGCCGCAGGTCATCAGCCACTACAACCTTTTCCGTTCGGCGGAGATCAACGGCTCGGCCGCGCCCGGCCTCTCTTCCAGTGAAGGGCTCACTGAAATGGAGCATGTCGCCAAACAGAATATGCTGCATGGCATGAGCTTCTCCTGGACAGGACTGGCGCTGGAAGAAATCGAGTCGAGTGGAAAGGCTCTCATCATCTTTGGCCTCGGGATCCTGGTCGTCTATCTGACCCTGTCTGCTCAGTATGAGAGCTTTGCTCTTCCGTTTATCATTCTGCTTGCTGTTCCCATGGCAGTTCTGGGCGCTCTGCTGGCGCAGACAATGCGCGGTCTTCCCAATGACATCTACTGCCAGATCGGGCTGGTGATGCTGATCGGATTATCCGCCAAGAACTCGATTTTGATTGTGGAATTTGCTGAGCAGCTGCGGCGGCAGGGCCGGTCGATTGTCGATGCGGCGATCGAAGCCGCGGAGCTCCGGCTTCGCCCTATCCTCATGACATCATTCGCTTTTATTCTAGGTGTGCTCCCGTTGGTATTTGCGCAGGGCGCGGGCAAGCTGGGAAGACATTCCGTCGGAACCTCGATCGTTGGTGGCATGCTGCTCTCGACCGTGCTCAACCTGTTCTTCATACCGGCGCTCTATGTGATTCTGAGCACGCTGATGCGAAAGACCCATCACAGGCAGCTCGTAAATGCAGACAAGTCGGTACATGTCGCCACGTCGTAGCTTAACGAACGCGAGGGTGCCTGCAGCCGTTTGATCCACTCCTGTCGCGCGACCTGCATCGTGGCGAAGTGGCGCCCGCAACGGCTACGCTGGACGGGGCCGAACCTCGATCGTGGGTGACGCGCTGCAGCAGAAGGCCAGCCACGACGATTGCCACCAAAGCAAGGCCCAGTGCAGCGAAACGACGCCGTGACCATCAGCCCTGGATTTTCGCCCCATCTTCCTTGTTTCCTTCAAGATCTGGCGAGAACTTCCTGGAACACTTCGATCTGCTCATCGACAATCGCCAGCATATCCCGTGTCTGGACGATTCGGGCAACGAGCATCGCTGAAAGATTTTCATTGTCCGCGATGTCATCCGGTGGAACGTAGGACATCCTTGATCGCAGAAAACTGCCGATTACGTAATCCTGATGGCAGCAATCTCGTAGTCCTCCACAGCGGGAACGGTGAACTGCAACATCTGCTCGTGCGTGCGGAAGGAGGGGCGTTGCGCTGCCCTGAGCAGTTCGACCGACCTGACCGTGACTCCGGATGGAAGGCGCATGGTGATCGTCTGCGGTCCCAGCGGATCAACCTCTCCGAGCCAGCCATGCTGAGCCGCGGGGTTGGTGTAGTTGAGCAGGTGAACCGCGTAGCCAGGGCCAGTCTCCCAACAGAACATCTCCAAAAAGCCGGGGCCTTCGACGTGAACCATTCGTTCATCGTGGCTGACCCAACGGATGGCGTTGTGCAGCAGCCGCAGCAGGTCTCCGTGACCGGTAAGCCAGTAGGTACGCTCAATATCTCCCGGGAACCATACGGTTCGGCTTGACCCTGATTCGCGGAGAACAACAGCGGGCTCGTCGGTATGCGGCTGGGTTGGGTAGGCGAGTTCCGGAGGGTAGTGTACGAAGCCGGGAACGACGGTGAGCAGCGGTTTATCGATGGGCTTGAGCGGAATGCGATTCTGCGCGCCGGCGAGCCATGCGGTGTTGTCGAAACCGTCCAGCAGCGCATGCGGCTGGGATGTGCCTACAGATTCGATACGTGCTGAATAGGCATTGCCATTGGTGCCGACAACATCGCCCGCTTTGCTGGCCCCCATCAACTCGGCGAGACCGAAGTCCGCGCGCGGCTTCAGGTTCTCATCGTAGAGGCTGGTTTCGAAGCTGGCCATCAGCGACCCGCCGGATCGCACATAGTCGCGGAGTTGTTGGCATTGGCGATCGCTGAGCATAGCGACATTGGGCAGAAGCAGCGCGCGATAGCGAGAGATACGCTCCGGGTCCAGACGGTCTTCATGGACGAAGTCGAAGGCAAAGCGCCCCTGGAGGAGAGCGAGATAGATACCCTGGGTTGTTTCGTGCATGTAAGCCCGTGAACGGCTGGATGCCGGTCCGGGATAGAGAAGCTGGGTGCTCTGACCGATCACGACTCCGATGTTGGCGATGGAGCGCCGTGTTGCAAGGTGCGCATCGTGCTGCGCAGTCCACTGAAAATACTCTGCGCCGACCTGCTGCCAACGGCGGTCTTCGGTGAAACCATTCTCGGCGCCGACGAAATGGAGATACGGAACCATGCCGCCAGCGAGCGTTTCGTTGAGCCACATCCGGGTCTCTGCGGGATTCTTGGAGACGTTGCGCCAGACCGGGTTGCCGGTGGAGTATGCGGCGGTGACGTTGGCGGCAAATTTGCCATCAAGCACGGCGTTGCAGACGCGCCCCTGCAGACTGCAGCCCCAGATGATTGGATCGCCGTAACTGCGGCCCTGATTGTCCGCTTGAAACCATACTGAGACTTTGCCGAGGTCATTCAAATTCGGACCACCGCGCACGTTTCCGCCCGAATTGGCGAAGAAGAAGCAATCGGGCTTCTTCTCTTTGGCGATGGCATCGTATTTTCGCCATAGTTCGAGGACGCGATCTGTGAAGACGCGCCAGTAGGCCGGACTGTCCGATGGAGGAAGCTTGCTGCAGATGGCGCAGTGGCAGTCCGGCAGACTACCCAGTGGGGGCCAGCCGTTCGTGTAGAAGCAGTCGACGTCGTAGAGCGAGCTCACCTCGCGCATGATGGCGGGAACGTAATCGTCCATGTAGCTGGAAAACATGCAGGTCTGAAAGAGGCGAGGATCTTCGTTGTTGTGCTGCACCGATCCATCCCGGTGCCGCATGGCCCACTCAGGATGCGCTGCGAGAGCATCTGGCCAGTTCAGATCGGGACTCATGCGAGCGACCACGCGCATGCCGCGTTTCTTTGCCGCGGACACACATTCGCCAAAGAGGTCACGGCCCTTCAGGAATTTGCCGTGGCGATGGAATTTCACTTTGGAAGGATAGAAGGCGAGGATTCCGGTAACGCTGACGAAGACGATATCGACCTTGGCGGCATGCCAATAGTCCGCCCACTGCTCCACATTCATGGCCTCGCCGTCATACTCGGTCATGTTTGTCTGACCCACGCGGCGAATCCTCTGTTGCCATGGCCGTGTTGCCGCGTCGAGAGAAGCCAGGCGCTGGGGAAGCGTAACCATTTCTACTGCTGCCCCGTGGGCGTCAACGGGAACAGAGTATTCCGGATACGAGGCACGGAGATCATGCAGCACGGAGCTCGAAGGAAGAATGGCAGCTCCGGCTGTGAGACTGGTCTTGAGAAAACTACGCCGGTTTAGCATGGTGGTTCCCAATCTAGCGCAGGAGCCCGCTAATCTGCTTGTGACGAGCCCCGTTCAGGGCGAGCTGCCGAGAATGTTCGCTTGTGTCTGCGCCATTGAACCCGCCCCACCAGCGACCACCAACACCTGTGACGGCGCTGAAAACCTGCTGTTGCCTGTTGCGGTCAATTGAGAATCATGCGCAATCCGATCGCGACCGAGACCCTCTCTGATCTCAGTTTTAGACCCAGGCATGTCACTCAGCTCTGTTACTATCCACGCAACTTCAAATTGCGGGTCCTTTTATGTCTCTAATTCTCAACCGGCGGGGCTTTCTCATCGCAGGCGGTCTTACGGCCTTAGCCTCGACCAAAGTTTTCGGCGCCAACGAGAGGTTACGTGTGGGCGTCATCGGGGCAGGCGGCCGTATGAAGAGCGTGCTCGGTTCGGCCGACCAGAGCGGCGTACCATTTGAGATCGTCTCCGTCTGCGACGTCTATGCTCCCCGCCGTGCCGAGATCAAGGCACGCGGCAACGCCGCCACTGCGACCGAGCACGTTGACTATCACGAGGTGCTCGACGACAAAACCATCGATGCAGTTTTTATTGCCACACCCGATCACTGGCACGTCCGCATCGCCACCGCAGCGCTGGCGGCCGGAAAAGACGTGTATCTCGAAAAGCCCGTCACGCACACCCTCGAAGAGGGTGCCGTGCTGACCCGCGCGGTGCGTTCGAGTAACCAGATTCTGCAGTGCGGTATGCAGCAGCGCAGCTGGTCGCACTTCCGCAACGCCGTCGATCTCATACAAGGTGGGGCGCTGGGTACGGTACCGCAGGTGCGCACCTATTGGTGGCAGAACTATGGCTTCAGTTGGGTGCCGAAGCCGATCGACCAGTCACAGCTGGACTGGGAGAGGTGGCTGGGCGGCGCGCCCGAGCAGCCCTTTACGCTTGAGAAGTTCTTCCGCTGGCGCTGGTTCTGGAACTTTGGCGGCGGTGCCATGACCGACCTCTTTACCCACTGGATTGACGTCGTGCACTGGGCAATGAAATCCGACGAACCTTCGACCGCCTTCATGCTCGGTGACAAGCGTATCTACCAACAGTGGGAGTGTCCCGATACCATCCAGGCTGCCTTCCGCTACCCGAACTTCGATGTCGTCTACGAGGGAATGATGGCGTCGTCCATCGACGACGGCGGCCTCGAGTTCCGCGGTACCGAGGCAACACTGAAGATCAACCGCAGCGGCATGACCATCTGGCGCGAAGGCGTGAAGGGCGACCGCAACCCGGTGCTGAAAGAAGAGAGCGTTGAGGACGGCACCATCGCCCACACGCGCAACTTCTTCGAGTGCATGAAGACGCGTAAAGACCCCAACGCCCCTGTCGAGGCCGGCGTGGCTGCGGCACGAGCAGGGCATATCGGCAACTATGCCTTCCACCACGGCGGTAAGGCGGCTTGGCCGCTGAAGGGATAGAGGGAAAGAAGGCGGCGGCCTGAAAATCATCCCCGCATGCCCCGCTGCGTCGGTCAATCCAGCGGAGGCGTTGCAACCCGAATGACCGTGCCTTGATCCTGCGCGAACGACTCTGTGAATCAATTGGCGAGAACAGGGCAATGCACTCATTGAGGAGTTGCCTGAAGTGCCGCGTCGCCCTGCTGCGCCGCATTTCTGGCCGACGATTCGCGAGAACCGCGCTACATTCCGACTGTGCACTCCATCGCTACCGTGGCAGTGCTGCCTTCGAGTCCTATGACCCAAGAGATCTCTACTATTCCAAATTTGATAAAGGTGGCCTCTGGGAGATGCCAATCAAAGGCGGAGAAGAACAGCGCATCGCCCCAGCACCCCACCTCGGCTATTGGGTTATTTTGCGATGACTGAGGCTGGTATTTATTTGTTGGACTCCGACGCGGAACCAGGCCCGATCATCATGTATTTCGACCCGAAGATTCATCAGATAAAACCGGTCCTTACGCTAAAACAAGATCCTCTGCGCCGTAGCGGGCAGGCTGGACGAGATAAGGGGAGAATCGATCAGAATGATACGCATGATTCGTGGCTCGTATTCAAGCGAAGTCCAGCTGGAGCTGATCGACATAGCACCAACCCCAGGATTCGCCCGGCTCAAACGACCGCATAATCGGGTGATCATGATGGCGATGGAAGTGCTTGGTTGCATGCTTCCCAATCGAGGAATCGCAACAGCCTACATGTCCACATTCCAGGCACAAGCGCAGGTGCACCCAGGCTTGGCCTATCTTCAAGCATTCTTCGCAGCCGTTGGGAGTGCGCGGCGCGACATCGCGGATTAGGTTGAGATGAGTACAGGTTGCCATAATTATCTCCTTCAATGGCTAACTAAATAACGGTGGGCAAACGTGACCGCCATTGCGCCTTCCCCCACGGCGGCGGCACAGCGCTTCACCGACCCATGACGAACATCGCCTGCGGCAAACATCCCGGGGCTGCTTGTTTCCAGGTAGTAAGGTTCGCGATCGAGCGGCCATTTCTTGGTGAACACCTCATGCTTTCGTAGGTCCGGGCCGGTCACGAGATAGCATTGTTCGTCGCGCACAATACCGACGTCTCCAGCCCACTCCGTGTTGGGACTGCCGCCCAGGCAGAGAAAAAGCCAGCACGTCTCGACCGTTCGCCGTTGACCTGTCTCGTTATTTGTGAGGGTAATGGCCTCTAACAGGTTCGTGCCGTGCAACTCGCTCACTTCCATATGAGATATCACCTCAATGCGAGGAGACTCTTGGATGCGCTCGATCAGATATTGGGAAAGCGTCTTCTTCAGGCCGTCCCCACGAATTACTATGCAGATTTTCCGGGCGTAACGCGAAAAATGCATGGCAGCCTGACCGGCGGAGTTGCCGCCTCCCACCACGAAGACTTCCTGACCAGTGCAGAGCTCCGCCTCGCTCGTTCCGGCGCCATAATAGACACCGGCTCCGCGCAAACGATCCTCGTTCCAAAGGTTCAGGCGGCGATACTCCACGCCGGAGGCGCAGATTGCGGAATGCATTACGAAGCTGGTTCCATCCGCCAAATGACCGATAGCCTTTCCCGGCAGCAGTTCAGCGCGCACTCCTTCACGCAGCAGCAGGATTTCTGCGCCGAACCGATTGGCCTGCTCGCGCGCCCGTTTGGCCAGATCGGCTCCGCTAATACCTTTTGGAAATCCTAGATAATTTTCAATCCTGGAGCTGGTGCCCGCCTGTCCGCCTACGGCAGAGCGCTCAACGAGCAAGGTCCTAAGACCCTCGGATGCACCGTAGACCGCGGCACTGAGGCCGGCGGGCCCCGCGCCCAGAATGACGAGATCGTATTCTCCGCTCGAAGGTTTTTTAAACCAGCCTAGCTTTTCCGTGATCTGCCGGATGGTGGGATGGTCCTGCCGCGTCCCGTCAGGAAAGAGACATACCGGCAACCGGCCATCTTGGAGATTCTCAACCTGGGCTAAGTCGCGCGCCTGCTCATCGGTCGTCAGCTCAATCCATTCAAACGGCACACCGCTTCGATGGAGAAAATCACGGAGGGCATAGGACGCAGACGAATCGTGTGTCCCCAAGAGTCGCAGCTTGCGCTTCCCGTTTGCTGCACCGGACCGTGCCATGGCCAATCACCACCTACGAGCTAGTCGGAGTTGTTTGTGGTCCAATTACCTAAGTCTTTCGACCTGGGCAACGGATGCGCGCCGTTAACGCCATCTTTCGTCCACAGAAGGTTTCGGCTCTTCGCCCCTCTCCTGGGCGAGACTCAGGTAATCGATATACCCAACGGCCCCTCCGCCGTAGTAAGTGGCGGGATCGTCAGCATTCAGAGGAGTACCCTCACGAAATCTTTCCGGCAGATCCGGATTCGCGAGAAACTTGCGCCCAAAGGCGATCAGGTCTGCCCTGCCATCCTTCAGCCAGCTCTCGGCACTATCGTGATCGAAGCCGCCTGCGACGATAAGACAGCCTTTGTACTTTTTTCGAATCAGGTCGAGCATGCGCAGAGCGCGAGGCTCCTGCTCCCGTCTTTGTTCCGTCGCTGCGATGTCCGGATTGACGATGTGCAGATAGGCGAGCCCATAGTCATTTAGCTTTTTTGCAACACAGCTAAAGGTCTTTTCAGGATCCTGATCACTTATGTCATTGAATATACCCATGGGAGAAAGGCGGACGCCAACGCGGTCTGCGTCCCAAATCTGGCTGACTGCCTCGACCACGTTGAGCAGAAGTCTCGCTCGATTCTCGATCGATCCACCATATCCATCCGCTCGCCGGTTGGTATTGGAATTGAGAAACTGGTCGAGCAAATAGCCGTTGGCCGCGTGAATTTCTACGCCATCGAACCCAGCTTCGAGCGCATTCCTGGCTCCGCGTACGTACTGCCGAACTATGTAAGGCAGCTCTTCGGTTTGCAAAGCGCGCGGCGTTACGAACGGAACCATAACCCCCTCGCCGTCTTCGTCCTCTATGAAAGCCTCTCCCTTGGGCTTGATAGCGGATGGCGCGACCGGCAGCATCTCGTCAGGCTGGAGGGATGGATGGGAGATGCGTCCAACGTGCCATAACTGAAGGAAGATTAAGCCTCCGGCCTTGTGTACCGCCTCGGTGACCAGTCGCCAACCCTCGACCTGGTCGAGGCTGTGGATGCCCGGCGTCCAGGCATAGCCTTGTCCCTGGAGAGACACCTGAGTTGCTTCCGAAATGATGAGTGCGGCGGAGGCCCGTTGCGCGTAGTAGCAAGCGTTAAGAGCGGAGGGGATATTACCTGGCTGCCGAGCGCGAGAGCGGGTGAGCGGCGCCATCACCATCCTGTGCGGAAGATCGTACCGTCCCACCCGAACCGGTTGAAAGAGATGTTCCGTGGAGGCTCGCGGCAGAGCAGCGGTCGTTTCCGCGAGGTACGGGGAAGCTATCGGCATGGCAGTTTGATCCTCTCCTTCTCCTTCAATTTGTGTGATTCGTGCCCTGTGGGCTTGCATTCAAGTCTTCGCTGCAGGCCAACGAATTCCTGCTAAAGCGTAGGCAGCTGATCAGGGCGTGCGCCACGCGGAAACGCCTTATCGATTTGCTCGATGTCCGCAATCGATAGCTGGAAGTCGCTGGCTCCTGCATTTTCCTCCGTGTGCTCCGGAGAGGAAGCCTTGGGAATTGCAAACAGGCCAGGGCGGCGCAACAAGAACTGAAGTGCCACCTGGCGAGGCGTTGCATGCTGCTCTTCCGCGATCTCCTTCAGCACTCGGCCGCCCCTGGTGTCCGGCCCAGGGAAACTGCCATGACCGAATGGGCTGTATGCAACAACCGCGACCTTGTGCTTCTCGCACCAGGGAATTACCGCGTGTTCAATGGCGCGTTCTTCCAAGTGATAGAGGACCTGGTTGCAAACAAGGTGACCGTCGTCCGCGATGTTCCACGCTTCTTCTAAGTCG
This sequence comes from uncultured Acidobacteriaceae bacterium, assembly GCA_963736915.1. GTDB lineage: Bacteria > Acidobacteriota > Terriglobia > Terriglobales > Acidobacteriaceae > KBS-83. The sequence goes on from CAVTQV010000004.1 coordinate 138,495, forward strand.
GGCACGTCGAAGTTACTGACTCCCCATGCTCGGATCTTTCCCTGTTGCCGGAGATCCTCGAAGGCGGCGATCGTTTCTTCTAGAGGATGATTACCCCGCCAGTGCAAGAGATAAGCATCCAACCACTCCGTTTGGAGGCGCGCGAGGGATGCTTCGCAAGCCTTGACCGTTCCGCTACGAGAAGCGTGTTCTGGAAGAACCTTGGAGACCAGGAAGACTTCATCGCGCCGTCCGTCAATCGCCTCGCCTACGACTTCTTCGGCCGCTCCCGAGCCGTACATCTCCGCAGTATCTATGTGATTCATGCCAAGGTCGAGGCCGCGCCGCAAAGCGGCAATCGCGGAATCACGGCCTTTATCCTCGATATTCCAAGTCCCCTGCCCGATTACGGAGACCTCGCGTCTCATGGAACCGAACTGACGACGTTCCATATTCCCCTCGCATTTCGCGGTCATTCCGATGGTGTATGCACAGTGGCGGTTGGCGCGATCCTTCTGCCCCTTTGCACGCGCCAACCGCATTGGTGAAACGTCCTAGGCTGCAGGAAGCGCTCTCCGTCCTTGGCCGAAGAGATCGATTATCTTTGGGTTGAAAGCTGAAATGTCATCAGGCTTTCGGCTCGAAACGAGATTGCCATCGACCACAACCTGCTGATCAACCCATTCGGCGCCTGCGTTCCGGAGGTCAGTTTTAAGTGACGGCCACGAAGCAATTCGACGGCCTCGCGCGGCACCTGCTTCGATAATCGTCCACGGACCATGGCAGATAGCGGCGACGGGTTTGTTGGTATCGAAAAAGGCCTTTACGAATGCGACCGCCTTCGGTTGTGTGCGAAGTTTGTCCGGGTTTAAGACGCCGCCCGGCAAAAGCAATGCATCGAAGCTCAGTGGATCGGCGTCATCAAGTGCCACATCCACGGGCAAGGTGTCGCCCCATTCTGTGAATTTCCACGCACGGACTTGCTTGCTCTTGGGTGAGACAATTTGAGTTTCAGCGCCAGCTTGATCAAGCGCCTTTCTGGGTTCGACCAGTTCAACTTGCTCAAAGCCGTCTTCGACCAGTATTGCGACCTTCAGACCTTTTAGCTCTTCCATTGTCTTCTCCTTGTTCCGGTTGTTCTGTTGCTTCGCCGTTGCGAGTGAAGCTTGTTCGATTTCGAACAAGTGAAGAGGCCGGCCCCAACCCAAAGGGCCAGCTCACTCCGGATCTCTTACGCTGCTTGCGGGTGGAGAATGACTTTGTGCCATCCGTCGACGCGCTCATCGAAATTCTTATAGGCTTTAGGCGCTTCGCTCAGCGGCAATTCCTGGGAGATGATGGCAGATGGGTTGGCGCGGTTATTGTGAATGAGCTGCATGAGCTTGCGGTTGTAGGCCTTCACGTTGCATTGGCCGCTGCCGATTTTCTGTCCTTTGAACCAGAATTTCCCGAAGTCAAAGGCCATCTCGCCCTTCTTCGCAAGCCCATCCGCACCCCCCGGATCCTTCGGAATGAACACGCCCACAACGCCGATGTTGCCAGTGAACTTGACGGCGTTCACAAGGGAGTTCATTACGAGATTGGGCACCTCCTGCCCTTGCGGTGTGTGGCACTGATAACCAATGCATTCGCAACCGCAGTCCGTGCCCTCTCCATCGGTAGCATCGAGGATCTCCTGGACCTCGCGGCCGTCATCTTCAACGATAGGAATGGCACCGAGCGTTTCTGCCACTGCGAGCCGATCGGTATTGTGATCTACGACGAAGATCTGGCTGGCTCCCTGCACACGCGCTGAGAGAGCAGCCATCAAGCCAACTGGGCCGGAGCCGTAGATGACGACGGAGTCGCCGGGTAACAGATTCGCAAGACGAGTGGAGTGCCAGCCGGTGGGGAAAATGTCAGAGAGCATGACATAGTCACGCTCTTTCTCTTCGGCGTCTTCAGGCAATACCAGGCAGTTGTAATCGCCGTAAGGAACCCGGAGAAGTTGGGCTTGGCCGCCACGATAGGGTCCCATATCAGCGAAGCCATAGGCGGCCCCGGCCATATTCGGTATTTGGCTGCGATCGGCCGTGGTTAGACAAAAAGCGGAGAGTCCGCGCTCGCAATTGGCGCAAAAGCCGCAACCGACATTAAAAGGAAGGACGACACGATCACCGACCTGAACTCGATCAACACCTTCGCCGATTTCGATCACCTCGCCCATGTTTTCATGCCCGAGCACGCTGTTTTTAGGCATGTCTGTGCGGCCCTCGTACATATGAAGGTCGGAACCGCAAATGTTGGTGGTGGTGATGCGGACCAGTACATCGGTCGGCTTTTCGATGGTTGCATCGTCGACATTATCGACAGAGACCTTGCGCGGACCGTGATAAACAAGCGCTTTCATGGCCTTGTGCCTTTCTGCTCACATCCATCTCGCATGCGAGCCGCTATTGGTGGAAGATGCGCTGGGGACGAGCAGTTGGAGAGGAGCCAGACCCAGGTATGTTTAATTTGCCTCACGCGCTAGATGAAGAAAGAACCGGATCGGTGTTGCTTGACCGATCGCAGCTTTCTCCCCAGCCTTCTTCAGCACGCAAGACAAAAATGCATGCCTACACTGAACGTTTGAAATCACCAAAGAAGGAAAGCTGGTTCAAGAATTATCGAGGAGAAATTAGCGGCGGCTTTTCAGGAAGTCATCGTCGCGCGAAGCGGAGCCACGGTCGATCGTGGGTACGATTGTGTGGGGTGGCTATTCCGGATGCTTTTGCTCAACACAAGAGCCGCCTATACATCCAAGGATGGGCGCCGAATCGCAAACGTTGCCCTGTGCAAAATCCCGAGTTCCGACCAGACTCAGCGTTTGCTCGCAGCCTGCATCGTGACTCAGTCTCGATCCGCATCGAGTCGTTTCTATGGCTCTGTGCAACTTCTCATGAAGAACCGCGGGAGGAGGTAGCACGATGACGTATTCAGCGACATGGATACCTGCGGAACTAGATCCCCGCAGCTCGCTGCTTGGAGAGTTGTGACAGGTTCATACGCCGATGCGACCCACGCTCCATAAAGAACATGACATGGCTAACATCTCCGCAATTGTTTTTTGCAACCTCATAGAACGAGATGTCGTTCATATACGCATGCCGTCTATGTAGGTGGTAGGCGGGGGGTAGCCGAGCCGAGAATGAGCCAGGCATCCAGCGGGTACGCACCGCTTTGGGATGCCTCCCATCCAGCAGTCTTTCTACCCCGACCTCAGGGGCACACCTTCTGCGAAAGATTTTAGGGCAACTCGCTAGCGAAAGCCTCCGTGGTCACCACTACCGATTGGAACAGTCAACGCGCTCACGAGGAAAGAACGGCAGCTTGATATGCGCATTCTGGGGCGACCATGTTCGTAATGCGCTTTCAACAGATCAGTGGGACCCTGCTGGTTGTGCTGGTGCTGCTGGACGTATTCCTTACCGTGCTTTATGCCAGGATGGGCAGCGGCCTCGTAAGCCCGTACCTTGCTCGGACGGTCTGGCATGCCTTCCGGGTTATCGCCCGGAGATTTCCACGTTTTTGCGATCGCATCGCATCTTTCTGCGGTCCGGTCATCCTGGTGCTGCTGGTTTTCGCGTGGACCGCCGGGCTCACCCTTGGAAGTGCCCTTCTATTCCATCCCGTGCTGGGAAGTGCAATCCAGTCAAGCTCTGGGAAAACTCCGACAGACTTTGTGAGCGCGCTCTATGCAGGCGGGAGCAGCATGTCGATTGTTGGTTCCGGCGATTTCTCTCCCCGTGATTCGCGGTACCGTTTGGTTTACCTCTTCAACTCCATTGTTGGACTCGTTGTGACTTCGTTGACCTTGACTTACCTGATGCAGATCTACAGCCAGCTGCAACAGAGGAACGCATTCGCTCTCAAGCTCCACCTGGCAACCTGCAAAACAGGAGATGCAGCGGTACTCATCGCCGGGCTGGCGCCGGGCGGCGACTGGAGTCACGGCACGTCCGTGCTTTGGGAACTGGCTGCTGACAGCGCAGCCACCAAAGAGGCCCACCATTTCTACCCGGTACTGTTCTACATGCGCTTCGCGCAGCCTTACTATTCGATGTCGTCTGCCACTCTGGTGCTGCTGGACACGGTCACCATCATGCGGGCGGCGCTTGGGCATCAGTACGCGGCAGTGAAGAAGTTGGGCGCCCTTGACCAAATCTGGCAGGGATCGCTGCTGTTGCTTACTTCGCTTGAGGAGACATTCCTGCCAGAGGGAGCAGCAGGCCCGCAAGAGCCTGACTCAGCTCAAGCAGCACTATGGGAGCGTCGGCTCGACCATGCGATGGTCCTACTTAGGGCCGCGGGACTAGACACCTTGGAGCGTTCCGATGCATGTACCAGATACCGGGAACTGCGCACCCAATGGCACGGCCATCTTCAGAGACTTGCGCCTTCCATGCTCTATTCCATGCAGGACATCGATCCGGCACTCTACGGAACAGCGGATATGACGCAACCACAATTTGGTAGCGCTAACGGGAATTGAACCCGTGTCTCAGCCTTGAGAGGGCCGCGTCCTAACCCCTGAACGATAGCGCCACACACGCGAGTGGACAGGACGTCCACCTCGATTACTTTAACAAACTTCGATCTCCGGACAAAGCCGGCCACCGTCGCTCGTGCGCTCTAGATTCCGAGCTTCTTGACTTCCTCGTTGTAGTACTTCCGATAAAGAATGTCCCACTCCATCGTGCCTTCCGGGATAATCCTGCGCTGTGACGAGATCTTCAGCCGGGCGGCCTCATCAATCTTCTGCTCTTCGAGCAGCAGCGTCTCCAGCACCTTGCGCGCTTCCTGCCGGACCGTGTTGCGGTCCTCCAGGAAGTCGCATTCGTCAATTTCCGCCAGCGTATCTGCCACCACGTGCGCCAGCTTGTTCAACTTGTCCCGGGAGATTCTCACAGTACCGCCTTGTACTTGCGCGCCAGCTCCATCTTGATCTTCTTGAACATCTCGGGATAGCTCGCGCCGGTCCGCCGCATGTCCTCCTGGTAGGTCTCCAGGATCAGTCGGACCTCTTCATTGATGCGGTCCTCAAGCTTCAGCTCGTCCAAAAGACCCGCGGCCACACGCTCGGAGAGGAGCTGCGGCTTCGTGGTCTTGATCACTTTGGCGTTGAGCAGGCCGCTCACCGTTTTGCGAGCCAGGTAGCTCACATAGTCATTGGAAAAAATCATCGATCTTTCTCGGAATATACCATACGCACGCCATTCGCCTTATGCCGGGAAATCATACTATCGTCGCGGTTTATGGGGACAGGCAGCGGTGTTGATGCAGCTCTCCGCCAGCCGCAGGCGCTCCACCGGCCGCCCGTGCGTCACATGCTCGCGGACGATCTCATCCACATCCTCCGGCTGCACAAATCCGTACCAGACCGCCTCCGGGTACACCACCACCGTCGGCCCGTGCTCGCACTGGTCCAGGCAGCCGGCTTTATTCGCGCGAACGGTCGCCTTCAGCCCTGCGGCGCCGATCGCCTCTTTGAAGCGCTTTTGCAGCTCGCCCTTGCCGTCCGGTGAGCAGCAGCCACGCGCGCTTCCCGGCTCCCGCTGATTGGTGCAGATGAACAGATGTCTCTCGAAACTCGCCAAATCTCTTGCTCCTCTGTAGAGACTACGGGAAAATCGTCCGGTTTTCCTCCGCCTCCATCTGCGCTCCTCTGCCGCCATCTGCGAGAATAGGCGACGGAATGATGCCACCAGACAACCTGCACTCCCTCAAAGACGACATGATCGCCTTCATCGAAGGTCATGGCATGAAGCGCCTGCCCGGCTTCGTTATGGAGGACGTAGCCTCCGTCCTGTGGGAGGACGACCAGAACCCCGATAGCTGGAAGGACTTCGTCGAGATGGCAAAGGCCGCCCAGGCGCCCTTCCTCACCATGAGTGACATCACCCTCGAAAAAGAAGACCTGCAGTCGCTGCTGGAGGATCTGCGCGACTTCAACTTCCCGGACGAGATGCCCGACTCCGAAGACGTCGAAGAGCTGGTGAACTACGTCGGCAAGACCGGCTTTGTGCAGCTCGGCTTCGCCCACCAGGGCATCATGTTCCTGCACGAAAGCTCGACCGACTGGTACGACCGCTATCAGCAACTGCTCGAATCGCTCGAAAGCGTAGGCGACATCGTCATCGACGAGGACGCGGACGAAGAGTGAGACAGCCCGCGTGAGCACCACCACCAGCGCGCCCGTCTACTCGCCTGCTTACGCGCATTGGGTGCTTCCGCCGGTGGATACAGGTGTGGTCGCCGCGCTCGCGAAAGAGGCGGGCGTCCCGGCGCCGGTCGCTGGGCTGCTGCTGGAGCGCGGTGTGACGGACGGCGCCTCTGCCGCGCAGTTCCTCCGCCCCACACTGGACCACCTGCTCGATCCCTACGCACTTTACGGCATGGCCGCAGCGGTCGCGCGCATCCAGCAGGCAATCACTGCCCGTGAACCGATCCTGATTTACGGCGATTACGACGTCGATGGCACCACCGCCATCGTTCTGCTCAAGACCGCGATTGAGATCCTTGGCGGCAGCGTCCGATATCACATCCCGCATCGCCTGCGCGACGGCTACGGCATGCAGGCGGAGGTGCTGACGCGGGCCTCTACCGACGGCGTAAAACTCGTGATCAGCGTCGACACCGGCATCCGCGCCTTCGCCGCTGCCGAAGAAGCCGCCCGGCTCTCACTCGATCTCATCGTTACGGACCACCACCTGCCGGAAGCCGCCATGGGCCTGCCGCAGGCGCTCGCCATCCTCAATCCCAACCAGCCCGATTGCACGTACCCTTGCAAGCACCTCTGCGGCGCAGGCGTGGCGTTCAAGCTGGCGCAGGCGCTGCTCGAAGCAAACGACGCCGGGCGAGCCCGGGAAAAGCTGCTGCCGTCGTTTCTGAAGATGCTGGTGATCGCCACCGTTGCAGACGCCGTGCCGCTGCTCGGCGAAAATCGTGTCATCGCAAGCCTCGGCATCGAGGGACTACGCCGCCCGGTAAATGTCGGCCTGCGTGCCTTGCTCCAGGTCGCGCAGCTCGACCCTGCAAAGCGGTGTCTGACCGCGTCCGACATAGGCTTCCGCATCGGCCCGCGCATCAACGCCGCCGGCCGCATGGACGTCGCCTCGGAAGTGGTCGAGCTCTTCACCACGCGCGATCCGGAACGCGCGAAAGAGCTCGCCCAAAAGCTCGACCAGCTCAATACCGACCGCCGCGCCGCCGAAGCTGCAGTTCTCACGCAGATTGAAGCCATGCTCGCAGACGGCTCGGTCGATCAACTCGGCTGCCTGGTTATCGATGGCGAGGGCTGGCACCGCGGAGTGCTCGGCATCCTCGCTTCACGCGTGGTTGAGCGCACCGGTCATCCCGCGCTCGTGCTCAGCCACGAGAACGGCGAGGCGCACGGCTCCGGCCGCTCCATTCCCGGGTTTCATCTTCTGGAGGCGCTCGAAAGCTGCCACGACGTTTTCGTCCGCTTCGGCGGCCACGCGCACGCTGTCGGCTTCTCGCTCGAATCCGCGCGCGTCCCCGAGCTGCGGCAGCGCCTGCAGCAGCACGCAGCCATCCGGCTCACACCGCAAATTCTCGAGCGCAAGCTCGACTGCAGCGCCGAGCTGCCGCTCTCCCAGATCGACATCCCGTTCTATCAATCGCTCCGCCTGCTCGAGCCCTACGGCATGGGCAACGAGGAGCCGGTCTTCATCGCCCGCAACCTCATCCTCGATGCACCACCGCAGATCATGAAGGAAGAGCACATCCGCCTGCGCCTCCGCGACGATCAGACCGTCATGAAAGCATTAGGCTGGCGCTGGGCGGAGCGGGTGCGCGCGCTGGCACTAGACCAAGGCAGCCGCATCGATCTCGCCTATCGGCTACGCATGAACGAGCATCCGGACTTCGGCGGGCTGGAGTTGGAGATTGTGGATCTGCGGCCAGGAGAGCCCGTTCCCTGTAGTACTAAGATTATGGGCGACACAATTATTGAAACGGGCTGTACGGAGACACTACCTTCGATCGTTCCTTACAATCAGACGTATCAGACGTGATTGATAGCCCCACCGAGAAACCATGAACGAGATCAACGTGATATCTCCCTACAAGTACCTGGGAATGTGGGTCTTCGACGATCCCAAAGCTGGGCTGGTACAAGAGCCCTTCGTCGGGGGTGCCGATACTATGATCGACGTAATCACTAGTGACATTTCCAACGCCGCCACAGGTTTCACCATGATTTTTTCCGCTGCCCCATTCCCCGGTTTTCAGTACCGATTGGAATGGTGTGAGTCAGAGGGCTCAGGAAACGTCTATTACTCGGCCGATCTGGACCTCAAAGGTTGGTTGTGTCCTGCCCTACTGAGGTATTTTGACAATCCTCCAAGTGAATTGTTCGTCCAGGTAAAACCAGCCTGAAAGGCCGTCGTTAACATCCTTCAGCGCCTTCTCATCACTTCTTCACCGGAGCCAAAGGCTTCAAAATCTCCTCCAGCACATCCTTCTCCCCCTTCACCCGCTCCAGATACGGATACCGCTGCCCGCCGTGGTAATCGATCTTCAGCACCTTGAAGTAAGAAGTATTCGACACGATGAACTCGATCGGCCCCCTGTTTTTCGGAGTGACGTCCTGCTGAGTTGACCCTTCCTTCGCATCATCGATCGCGCGCTTCAGCAACTCATCCTGATAGGCGCGCCCATTCACCGCGACAATCTCCATCCCCGGACCAAAGCCCGCCTTGTCCGCCAGCGAGCCCACCAGCACATCCGTTACCTTGCCGCCATCGGCGATCTTCAGCCCCAGCGACCACCACGCATTCACCCCGCCGCGCTCTTCCGCCGTCGCGTAGGGCGTCTCCTTGTCGCTGTAGGCCAGCTTCCATCCGCCGTTCGTGATGCCGCCCAGCGGCGCATGGTCCTGCTTGGTCGTAATCCGCTGGTGCAGGAAAGCCGCCCAGTCGTATGGCACAACCGCGTTCAGGTTCTCGACCACATCGTCGAACGTGTACGGCACCACCTTCGGCTCCGTATTGCCGCCCAAGCCATGAAAACGCGCGCAGAAATCATTCAAACTTTTCTTCCCGCCGCTCTGCTTGCGGATGATCGTGTCCGCCTCCAGCCAGATCAGCTCGCCCTCGGGGTAGTAGTCCACGTTGCGCCGCCAGTTGTCCCACCCGTCGCTCGCGTCATACAGGATCTGCGCCGCAACCGCCGTATCCTCCAGATCGCGCCACGTCCGGCCCGGCCGCGCATCAAGCGTCGCCGCAGACAGAGCCAGCGCGTCGCGATACTGCTCCGGCGTCCAGATACCCGAGCGCGCCGTCAGCACATCGCCCAGATACTCCGTCAGCCCTTCATAAACCCACAGCAGATTCCCCTTCATCGGCACCTGATAGTTCGGCGTCGCCAGCCCCGCAGGACGCCGATATTTCCCGTTCCACGAATGCGTGAACTCATGCGGCAGCAGCCCGCCAATCAGCAGAGAAAGATTCGGATCGAGAAAGCTCTTCTCCGGAACCCGATCGTCGCTCGACTGATGATGCTCAAGGCCAAAGTGCGCCACCTGGTCGCTCGCCGTCATCAGGAAATGGTAGCTGTTGTAGTGACGTGATTTGTACAGCGCCCCCGTCTCGCGCACCAGGTTGTTGAAGCCGGCCAGCAACTCCGGTTTGATCTCCAGGTCCTCCGGGCCGTCCGCCGCCACATCCAGATAATGCTTCGGTGTCACCTCCGGCGCCAGCGGCCACTCGCGGAAGTACCGCCCGGCCAGCAGCGGCGAATCGACAAGCTGCTCCAGCGACACCGTCTCGAACTTCAAGTCGTACGAATCGCCGCCACTCTTCGTCAGCGCCGTCCCATATTGCCAGCCCTGCGGAATCTTCGCCTCCGGCGTCACCATCACATCGCTCGCCTTCGCACCATCGGGATACAGCAGCACCGTATTCCAGCTCAACATGGCGAGACTGGCGCTGGTCGAAGCACCCGCGGAAAACCCGCTGGGAGCTGCGGTAGCGAGAAAATCCAGCTTGATCGTCAACTCCGTCACGCCTGCCGGCACGTTCACGTGAAACGCGTACATATCCACGTCGTCCCGCCGCCACGGAATCTGCTGCCCATTTGCGGTAAATACCAGCCCGGTCAGGTCATCGATCGGCCCCGTCGGCCCATGCTCGCCCGGAATCCACTTCGGATACACCAGCGTGTGCTCCCCCGGTGTCGTCGGCATCGTCTCCACCGCATGGATGATCTTGCGCGGCGCATCCGTCACGTCCACGCTCAACTGGATCGGCTGTGTCGCGGATTGCGCATAAGCGCTGGCAAGGCAAATCAGAAACGAGGCGGGCAGAAATGGGCGAAGAGGTCGGCGCAGAATAGATCTCCTGGATGGCGATGCTCGCCAGTGTAACGGCTCCGGCTAACTTCGTGCGATGCTACACTCCTGCCATGCCGCGAGGCTTCTTCCTCACATTTGAAGGGCTGGACGGCTCGGGCAAGTCCACGCAGTTGCGCAAGCTGCACGAATGGCTCGTCCGCCGCGGTGAAGACGTCGTGACCACACGCCAGCCCGGCGGCACCAGGCTGGGCGACCGCATCCGCAGCCTGCTCTTGGACTCGCGCCGCAGCTCACTCGATCCTCGCGCGGAGTTGGGCCTGATGTTCTCCGACCGCGCCCAGGCCATCGCGGAAGTCATCCGCCCCGCGCTCGACCGCGGCGCCATCGTGCTCTGCGACCGCTACACCGATTCGACCGAGGCCTACCAGGGCGGCGGCCGCCAGCTTGGCTCCGCGCGTGTGCTGGCATTGCATCGCGAGCTCTGCGGCCTCGATCCCGACCTCACTCTGCTTCTGCTGCCGGATTTCGATGCTTCGCTCGCCCGCGCCCGCCAGCGCAACCAGACCGCCGCAGCCATCACCGGCAAGGACGAGAACCGCTTCGAATCGCTCGACACCGCATTCTTCCGCCGCGTCTACGACCAGTACCGCATCATCGCCCAGCGCGAGCCCCAGCGTGTGGTCGCCATCGAAGGCGACGCCGGCGTGGAAGCCGTCCACCGAAGCATCCTATCCATCGTGGAAGATCGCCTCAACCTGCACCGCACTCCCTGAGCCAACATGGCAACAGCCAGCACATCCCCGGCGCCCGGCCAGAATCCAGACCCGCAACCGCCGCAGCCATGGACCGTCATCGAGCGCGGCGAATATCGCTTCCCACCGGGCCTCTCGCTCAACCTGCTCTTCTATCTGCGCCGCCGCTTCTTCAAGCCATCGAACCCCATCCTGCTCTTCGAGCATCTCGCCGCCACCTACGGCCGCATCGCGCACTACAAGCTCGGCTGGCAGCACATCGTGTTCATCAATCATCCGGAGTTCATTCGCGAAATCCTGGTCAACCATCCGCAGGAGATGATCAAGGAGCGCACCCAGCGCCGCATGAAGATCCTGCTTGGCGAAGGGCTCATCACCAGCGAGGGCGCCTTCCACATGCGCCAGCGGCGCATCGCCGCTCCGGCGTTTCATCGCCAGCGCATCGCCGCTTATGCCGATGTCATGACCGAACGTGCTGCCCTGCGTCGCGCAAGCTGGCACGCCGGCCAGACCATCGATGTCGGCGCGGAAATGATGCAGCTCGCCCTCGAGATCGTCGCGCGCACGCTCTTCAACACCGAAGTGACCAGCGACGTGCTCGCGATCAATCACGAGGTCAACGTCATCATGGACCTCTACCACTACCTCATCTCGCTGCCGCTGGCCGAGGCATATCTCTATGCGCCGCTGCCCGGCCTCACGCGCTTCCGCCGCGCCCGGGCGCGACTCGACGCGGTCGTTCACCGCATCATCGCCGAGCATCGCAGCCGCGCCGGCGAGGCCGACAGCGGCGATCTGCTTTCCATGCTGATGAGTGCTCGTGACGAAGAAAGCACCGGTGCCCCCGAAAAAAGCGGCATGACCGACGAGCAATTGCGCGACGAGATCATCACCATCTTCCTCGCCGGATACGAGACGGTGGCCAATGCGCTCACCTGGACATGGCTCCTGCTGGCCCAAAATCCCGAGCCCGCGAACGCGCTTTTACGACGAAATAGACCGTGTGCTCCAGGGTCGCCTGCCCACGCTCGCAGATCTCCCCGAGCTTCGCTACACGGAGATGGTCTTCGCCGAGTCCATGCGCCTTTACCCGCCGGCCTGGGCCATGGGCCGCCAGTCCACCGCGCCCGTCGAGCTCGGCCCCTACCGCTTCCCTGCCGGAACCTACTTCTTCTTCAGCCAGTACGTCACCCAGCGCGACCCGCAATACTTTCCGGACCCGCTGCGCTTCGATCCCGAGCGCTTCACTCCGGAAGCGAAAGCCGCGCGCCCGCGCTTCGCCTACTTCCCTTTCGGCGGAGGCAGCCGCCAGTGCATCGGCGAATCCTTCGCATGGATGGAAGGCGTGCTCATCCTCGCCACCATCGCCCAGCAATGGCGACTGAATCTGCTTCCGGACCAGCAGATCGATGTCCAGCCAAAGATCACGCTCCGTCCGAAATACCCAATCCACATGCGGGTGGAAGCGCGATAAGAGGTTGTTACGAAAGTCGTCCGCCCTTTCGGCTGGTCGGATTAGCTGACGAGAAGCCGACTTATCCGTTACTAATCCGGCACTCGATGAGTGCTTAGGCGATTTACCACCAAGCGACATGGACTCGACAAATCATAACTCTCCGAAGTTCACCGAATGTGTCTCGCGGGAGCTTGCCTCTTCCCAGAGAGGTCAACCATGGGATTTTCGACTGGTGTCACTTGGCCGAGGTTTTCCGAACGGGTGCATTGACCCGAACGAGGAAACGATCACCCCATTTCTGCATCGCTTGAATCAGTTCACGAAGCGATTCCCCGGCAGGTGACAGCGAGTACTCCACCTTCGGTGGAACGACTGGATAGACCTCACGGACTATTACCTCATCTCGCTCCAGTTCTCGAAGCTGGGCGGTGAGGATGCGGGGGCTCAGGTTCGGCTTCAGCTTCTGAAGCTGATTGAAGCGCAGCGTCCCATGTTGCATAAGGTGGTGGAGAATGAGCCCCTTCCACTTTCCCCCGACCACTTCTAAACAGGCCTCGACGCCGCAGCCGGTTTCCAGTTCGTATTCTTTGAAACGACGCTTCGTCACGGCTGCTCCTCACTACACTATCTTTTTTGATAGTACATCACATATTTGTAAGTACCATTATTTCTGCATCTTAGAAGCTTCAGTCTTCATCTCTTTAGGGAGTCAGGATGTACCACCCAGAGGAAGCCAAATGCAGAAGACTGTTTTGCTGATCCATGCTCACCCAGAGCCTACGTCCCTAACACGCACGCTCGTGGAAGCCGCCAAGACAAGCTTGCTTGCGTCTGGACATCGCGTTCTCGAAAGCGATCTATACGCGATGAACTGGAAAGCGGTCTTCGATGCGGCTGACTTTCCTCAGCGAGTGAACGAGGACCGACTGTGCTTCGTCAGCGAATCCGGGAACGCATATGCGAAGCGCGCGCAAACTCAGGACGTGGAGGACGAACAGGCCAAGCTGCGCCAGGCAGACGCTATCGTCTTTCAATTTCCGATATGGTGGTTCAGCTTTCCGGCGATCCTGAAAGGCTGGGTTGACCGCGTCTTTGCGTACGGGTTGGCCTACGGATACAAGGATGCTGGGAATCAACACCGCTATGGAGAAGGCGGCTTTGCGGGCAAACGGGCACTGCTCTCCGTCACAGTTGGTGGTCCTTTTGAGGATTATGGTGCGCGCGGTATCAACGGTTCGCTAGAGCAGATCCTCTTTCCCATCACTCACGGAACCTTGTTCTTCTCCGGCATGGAAGTGCTGCCCACATTTGCCGTCTATGGCACCGGTCGTCTTAGCGAAGCAGAGACCGGGCTCGCTATAGAGGGACTGAACAATCGGCTCGATGGATTGTTCACCGATGCACCGATACCGTTTCGTGCCCAAAACAGCGGGGATTACCAGGATAAACATCAGCTTGCGGCGGAGATAGCTCCCGGACGAACCGGTATTGTTGCCCATCACGCAGAACCTGATCTCTTTGTTTGAGGTTCACACTGCATCTGAATCGGTCATCTTGTTTACTTGAGGCGCAGAGCAGAGCTAACGGGATCACGTGTCGGTTCCACCTCGATAGGTAAGTGAGGCCTTATTGTTTTTACGAAGCACGGGCGATGGTGGAAACTCAAATGGCGAGAGCAGGCCAATGCACTCATTGAGCGTGACCTGTGTCTGTTCGGATGGTTAGTAACGATAAACGCTCTTCTCGGCATTAACGCGGTACTCGGCTTGATCTGTTCGTGGGATTAAGGGGCTACTGGTGAAAGCCGCCGGTAATCTCAACCTACACCTTAGAAGCCTGGCTGCCTGATACGCTGCCAGAGTGAACTTCGCCGACTTCCTGGGCAATCACGCCACGGTCCGCCGCCTGCGCGAGACGCTGACCGCCGGTCGTCTGCCCTCCGCCATGATCTTCAGCGGCTCGCGTGGCTCGGGCAAATACACGCTCGCCGTGCTGCTGGCGCAGGCAGCAAATTGCCTCACGCCGATCACCACAGACGGCCTGCCCGACGCCTGTGGTATCTGCGCGAACTGCGAGCGCATCAGCGCCTCCTTCGCGCTGGACGAGCGCTTTGCGGAAGCTGTAGCCGCGCGGGAAGAAATGCGCGATGTGGATAAGAAAGATACCCGTATCCTTATCCAGACCCACCCCGAGCTGCTCATCATCCCGCCCGACCCGCCGCAGCTCCTCATCAAGCTGGGCCAGGTGCGCACTGTCATCGGGCGCATCTACCGCCGTCCCGCGCAGGCGCGCCGGGCCTTCTACATCTTCACCGCAAGTTCTTTCATGAAGGAAGCAGCCAACTCACTCCTCAAAATTCTCGAGGAGCCGCCGGAGCACGCCACCCTCATTCTCCTGGCCGAGAATCCCAGCGAACTGCTGCCCACCATCCGCTCCCGCGCTGGCGTGCTGCGTCTGGGTGCGCTGCCGCCTGCGGACATCGACAAGCTGCTCGCCGGCCGCCGTCCGGAGCTCAAATCGGCGCAGCGCACGCTGGTCGGACGCCTCGCCGAAGGCGCCGCCGGTCGCGCTCTGGGCTTCGATCTGCCCGCATATCTCGCATCGCGCCAGGATGCGCTCACCATTCTGCACACCTCGCTCGCGGAGCCGGACTACAGCGCGCTCTTCCGCATGACGGAAACCTACCGCGCCGGCGCCGAAGGTGCCGGAAAGACCTCCGGCATGCTGCATGCAATGAGCCTTCTGTTGGAAGACCTGCTGCTCATCCACTCCGGGGTCCCGGCGCTCATCCGCAACACCGATCTTGCCGCAGAGCTCACTCGTATGGCGCAGGTCGTGACACCGGCATGGCTGGAAGCCGCATCACGCGGCGCAGACCAGGTGGAAGCGGGGATGCGCCGCAACCTGCTGCGCTCGATTTCGCTCGACGCCTTCGCCACCAGCCTGCCGCCGCGCTGAGTGCGCCCAGGCAACGATTCTCCCCAAAACGAAACATTCCGCTGGCGCGTCACAGTACGATGCGCAGATTTCTCTGGCGTTGCCTGCTTGTTTCGGGTCTATGATCAGCAATCCTCTCGTGGTGATGGCGGTGCACAGAGGAAAACTTTTCGCTGCATTCGGAGCGGATCGCGCATCACATGAGGTAACACTCACAGGCACGCTTATGGCGAAGCAATCGGCAGTTCCGTCAGACGATGGAGAGGACGAAGTTCTTGAGGGCGCCACTATCCCCTCGCTTCCCCCCTCAGGGCCGCGCAAACTCATTAGGCCAAGGCTCCCCGAAGCTCTTCGCAATCGCCGCTCGTATGCCCGGCGCGACACTCCGCTGCTGATCCATCAGCAGCCGTCTGCCGCAAACCACCACAAAGAAAGCTCTCATGCAGAAGCGTTTTATCTGCAGAAGCAAATGCATTCGCAGGTTCCCATGGTCTTCATGCTGGAAGGCGGAGACCGCATCGAGGGTGTCATCGAGTGGTACGACACCGACACCATCAAGGTGCGCAACGGCAACATCCGCACGCTGATTTTCAAAACCGCGATCAAATATCTGCATAAGTCCGGCGAGTCTCAGTCTTAGCGAAGCTCAGCCTTAGTGAAGCTTGCTCGGCACGAAACTCCCAAAAAATCGCACCGAGGTAATGGGTCGGCCCATTGCAGGAAGTACCCGTTGCACCAGGAATGTTCCACGTGGAACAATTTGGGGTCCAGAAATGTTCCACGTGGAACATTTCCAGGGAGTGCTTCAGCCCTTCACGACCGGCAGTCGCGCTGCCTTTTCCAGTCGGTCGCGCATCGCGCGTCCAATTCCCCGCTCCGCAGGCAGCGGGCACACGATATGGCTTGCCTCCTGCGCGTCCAGCCAGCGCAGTCCGGCAAAAAGCCGCTGCGCCAGCGAATCCAGATCGCCCCAGCGCCCCCACGCGAAAATGGAATCCGCCGAGCGCACATCGCTCTTGAACTCCTCGGGCGCCATCACACCTACTTTCACGCTGTCACCTTCACGCTTGAGCCTCGCGACTGCCTGAAAAAGGCGAAAGCCGACGACTGACTCCTCATCCGCCGCTTCCGTCTCTACCAGAACGATCCGAGCGCGCGGCGCGTAGTGCCGCATGCCCACACCGGGCGATGGAAGCCCGGCAGGCTCCTGCCCGGCTTCTGTGCCGTTCCCCTCATATAGCTTGACCTCTCCAGCCACGCTGCGCAGCGCCTCCAGCGTCACGGCGCCGGGCCGATAGACGATCAGCGGTGACTGGCTCGCGTCCACAACCGTTGACTCGACACCATGCCATGTCGGGCCGCCATCCACGATCGCGTCGATGCGGCCATCGAGATCTTCCAGCACGTGCGCCGCGGTCGTCGGACTGGGGCGTCCAAAGGAGTTCGCGCTGGGCGCAGCGATGGGCATGCCTGCAGCGGAGATCAGCAGGCGCGCCACCGGATGCGACGGCACACGCACGCCGACCAGTGAACGGCCTGCCGTCACGGCATCCGGAACATCCGGGCCACGCGGCAGCAGCAATGTAAGCGGTCCGGGCCAGAAGGCTTCCATCAGCGCGCGCGCGGCGTCACTCACGTCGGCCACCAGCCGGCCCAGCGGCAAGCCATCGCTGACGTGCACGATGACGGGATCCCACGCAGGCCGCTGCTTGGCCGCGAAGATGCGTTCCACAGCCTTCTCATCGAAGGCATGCGCGCCCAGCCCGTATACCGTTTCCGTAGGAAAGGCGACGATGCCGCCAGCGCGCCAGATGCTTGCAACCCGTTCAACCGTAGCGGCGGACGTTTTGTTCTGTAGATCGAATTCGCTCAGGGGAAGGCGCTCGGTCTCTGCCATCTCTCCATTATGCGACGCTTCGCTGCTGTAGACTCGTCGCATGCAGTCGATTGAGATTGAGGTCAAGTTCAGCGTTCGCGACCTGAAGGCGCTTGAGGCTCAGCTTTCCGAGCTTGGTTTCCATTGCAAGACGCCGCGCACCTTTGAACGCAACATTCTTTTCGACACGCCCGCGCGCGAGCTCCGCGCGACGCGCCAGATTCTGCGGCTGCGGCGTTACGGCGAGCGCTGGGTGTTGACGCACAAGCAGACCACGCCGAACGATTCGCCCGACGCGCGGCACAAGGAGCGCATCGAGACGGAAACGGCAGTCGAAGATGGCGAGGCGGTCGCGTCCATCTTCCGCGTGCTTGGTTATACATCCACGTTTGTCTACGAGAAGTGGCGCAGCGAATGGGCTGACAACGAAGGCCATTGCGTTCTGGATGAGACGCCCATTGGTCTGTATGCCGAGCTCGAAGGACCGCGGGAGTGGATCGATCGGATGCTTGTCGCATTGCATGTGGATCAGGCTGACGTGACGATCCTCAGCTACGGCCGACTGTTCGAGCAATGGCAGAAGCAGACCGGCAGCCAGGCGCAGAACATGAGCTTCGCGGAGATCCAGCCGGCGCTGGCGCGCTGACGCACCGCCATTAAGGGAACGCGAAGCGCGAGATTCCACATTACGTAACTTATACAGTGACGTTTTGTGAATTGGGGTCTAACAGCACCGGAAAGGCCGGCACGCCCTTGTCGCGAAGGGACGAGCCGAAGCCCGTCCCTTTGATTTTTGCGACGCAGTCTGCTAGTCGCCTTCGCTGCCGTCCTTGCCGTGGCACTTCTTGTACTTCAAGCCCGATCCGCAGGGGCAAGGATCGTTGCGGCCGACCTTCTCGCCCGTGCGGCGCTGCTCGACATGCGTTGCGCCATGGCCATTTGAGCCGGCGGCGCGCGCCTGCTCCAGCTCTTTCTTCTTCTTGCGTGCGAACTCGCGCTCCATCTCGTCGATCGAGGTTCGGGTCTCAGGGGTGCGTGTGCCGCTGGGCGCCTCGCCGACCGGCATGGGCCGCCAGGTCTGCTTCGGCGCGGGGCTCTGCACATGCTGCGGCACCGGCTGTCCGCCGCGGCCATTCCCTTCCGGCAACGGCTGCGCTGCCGGAAGCGGCATAGCTGGCGGCGCCTGGCGGAGAGGAGGCTGCTGGGGCTGCTGCTGCACGGGACGCGTGATCGGCTGTCCGTCCGGGCCGACGATCTGCATCATGAAGAGATATCGCACCGTGTCTTCCTGGAAGCGGCCCATCATCCCTTCGAACATGTCGAAGGACTCCTTCTTGTAGGCCACCAGCGGGTCCTGCTGGCCATAGCCGCGCAGCCCGATGCCCTCCTTCAAGTGGTCCATGTTCAGGAGGTGGTCCTTCCACAGACCGTCCAGCACGCTGAGCATGATCATGCGCTCGTGATAGCGCATGCCCTGCGAACCGATGATCTGCTCCTTCAGCTCGTACTTCTCCTTAAGCTTGTCGAAGAGCGTATCGCCGAGTTCGTGACGGTTCAGCGTGTCGAAGGCGATGCCTTCGGTCTCCGCGTTGAAGCCGAAATGCTCCATCAGCTTCTGCTTGATACCGGCCACGTCCCACTGGTCCGGGTGTTGCGACTCGGGAGCGAATTCATTCAGAATGTTGCTGATAAGCCCGGCAACGTAGTCTTCCAGAATCAGTTCTTTCTGCTCTACTCCTTCAAGCAGTTGTTTACGAGTGCCATAGACCGCCTCGCGCTGCTTGTTCATCACGTCGTCGTATTCGAGCAGGTGCTTGCGGGCCTCGAAGTTCTGCGACTCGACTGCTTTTTGCGCGCCTTCGATGCGCCGCGTGATCATGCCGCTCTCGATCGGCACGCCTTCTTCCATGCCCATCTTCTGCAGCAGCGGCCCAACCCACTCGCGCGCGAAGATGCGCATCAGGTCGTCTTCGAGCGACAGATAAAAGCGCGATGCGCCGGGGTCGCCCTGGCGGCCGGCGCGGCCGCGAAGCTGGTTGTCGATGCGGCGCGACTCGTGCCGCTCCGTTCCCAGAATGCACAGGCCGCCGGTTGTCCAGCACCTCTTCGTGCTCGCGCTCGGTGTTCGCCTGGTGCACCTGAAACGCGCGGTCCCAGTTCTCCTGCGAGGTCTCAAACTCCTGGCCCTGGTAGTAGAAGCGCATCATGCCCGGAGCGGCCGTGGGCGAAATCGCGCCCTCCGCCGCGCTGACCGAGCGCGCCTGTCCGCGCTTCACCAGGTCCTGCTTGGTCACGAACTCGGCGTTGCCGCCCAGCAGGATATCCGTGCCGCGGCCGGCCATGTTGGTGGCAATCGTCACCATGCCCAGCCGTCCGGCCTGGGCCACGATCTCCGCCTCGCGCTCGTGATATTTCGCATTCAGCACCACGTGCTTGATGCCCTTGCGCTGCAGTATCTGCGAAAGCAGCTCGCTCTTCTCGATCGACGTGGTGCCCACCAGCACCGGCTGCTTCGCCTCGTTCAGCCGCAGGATCTCGTCCGCAGCCGCGAAATACTTCTCCTTCGCGGTGCGGTAGACCACGTCCTGATACTCCTTGCGCCGCATCGGCTTGTTGGTCGGAATCACCACAATGTCGAGCTTGTAGGTGGAATCGAACTCCGCCGCTTCGGTCTCCGCCGTGCCGGTCATGCCGGCCAGTTTTTTGTACATGCGGAAGTAGTTCTGGAAGGTGATCGTCGCGAGCGTCTGGTCCTCGCGCCGGATGTTCACGCCTTCCTTGGCCTCCACCGCCTGGTGCAGACCGTCGGACCAGCGGCGTCCCGGCATGGGACGGCCGGTAAAGGTGTCGATGATGATCACCTCGCCGTCCTTCACCACATACTCCACGTCCTTGCGATAGAGCGTGTGCGCCTTGATCGCGGTCTCGACATGGTGCTTGAAGTCCCAGTTCTCCGGGTCGGCGATATTGCCGATGCCGAGCAGGCCCTCAACCTTCTCCCAGCCCTCATCGCGTCACGCTGATGGTCTTGTGCTTCTCATCCACCGTGTAGTCGCCGGTCAGGATCTTGGTTTCGCCCTTCTCGATCTCCTCGCCCTGCTCCAGTTGCGGAATGATGCGATTCACCCGCGCGTACTTGTCCGTCGTCTGGTCGGTAGGGCCGCTGATGATCAAGGGCGTCCGCGCCTCGTCGATCAGGATCGAGTCCACTTCGTCGACGATGCCGAAGTAGTGCCCGCGCTGTACGCAGTCGGCAAGCTCGAACTTCATGTTGTCGCGCAGGTAATCGAAGCCGAACTCGTTGTTGGTTCCGTAGGTGATGTCCGCGGCATAGGCTTCGCGGCGCTGGGCATCGTCCAGATCATGAACGATCACGCCGACCTTCAGCCCCAGAAACTCATAGATCTTGCCCATCCACTCGGCATCGCGCTTGGCCAGGTAGTCGTTTACCGTGACGACGTGCACGCCCTTGCCGGCAAGCGCATTCAGATAGACGGGCAACGTGGCGACCAGCGTCTTGCCTTCGCCGGTCTTCATCTCGGCGATCTTGCCGGAGTGCAGCACTATGCCACCGATCATCTGCACGTCGAAGTGGCGCATGCCCACGGCGCGCTTGCCTGCCTCGCGCACCACGGCGAAGGCCTCCGGCAGCAGCTCGTTCAGCGCCTCGGTCTCGGCGGCCTTGCGCGCCTCTTTGTTCTCCGGGGTATCGGGGACATCTTTCACCCGCTCTGCGAAGCGGGCCTTGAACTCGGTGGTTTTTTCGCGCAGCTCGGCGTCGGAAAGCGGCTGGATCTTCGGCTCCCATTCGCCGATGGCCGCCACCGTGGGCATCATGCGTTTGACGACACGCTCGTTGTTGGTACCGAAAATCTTCGTGAATGCACTGCTGATCAAGGAGTTCCTCTGGGCCCTTTCGACGATCTGGGCTGACTCCTTATTTTACGCGATCCGCGCACCGTGCGGAGGCCGCGCATGAAAAAAAAAGGCGCCGGGCAGGAGCACCAGGCGGCCGGGGAGAAACAGCCTCGCTTTAAAAGGCGTACCGCAGGCTGAACTGCAGTTGACGGTCCGAGGCGTAGGTCTGCCCTTGGTCGTCACCTGCCCGAAGGTGCCGCTGGTTGGATTGCTCCGTCTGCAGGTGTCCCAGTTGGGGTGATTGGTGAAGTTGAAGGCCTCTGCGCGGAAGGTGAGCGCGTGGTTCTCGTGTTCGGGAATCACGTGGAAGTCCTTCTGCAACGCGATATTCCAGCTCTGGAAGCCCGGCTTGTAAATCATATTGCGTGTGCCTCGAGCCGCCAGCGTGCCAAAAGCGGGGGCGTGGCGAAGGCTGTGTTGTCGAACCAGTGGCCCTTGGTGCCGAACTGCTTCGTCACATGCGCCTGGTGGTAGCAGGCCAGAGCTGCTGCCGGCTCCGGGCCGACTCCCGCAAAGTCGTGCCGTTGGTTGACACTGAACGGCTCGCCTGACTGCGCCTGGGTAGTGCCCGAAATCTGCCAGTGACCCAGCTGCCTTTCAGCAAGCGGTTGTTGAAGTTGCTGCCGTACGGAATGTCCCACACATAGTTCACGACCAGCGTGTTGCGGATATCGAAGTCGCTGGGGCCGTAGTCGATTGCGGGTTGTAGTAGTTCGGTAATTGATAGCTCTGATCGGAGCCGAAATCCATGCTCTTGGACCAGGTATACGCCACGCCGAACAGCAGTCCGTGGCTCAGACGGCGATTCATGTTCGACTGCATGGAGTGGTAGATCGAGCTCCCGCGTTGTCGATCTGCAGAATGCTTGAGAAGCCGCTGATACGGCCGTAGGGAATCCTGATTGACGTGGAACCGGGCGTGATGGTACCGGGCAGCAACTGGTTCAACTGCTCCAGTTGCTGCAGGTGTAATCCCCTGCGACCCACATAGGCGATGGTGAAGGTGGCGAAGCTGGGTATGTCCTGCTCGATGGCCGCATTCCACGACCACGCATTCGGATTGGGGAAGTTCCGCGGCTGCGAGGTCATCGACAATGGAAGCCGGGGCAGCGCGCCGCCCGTGCCGCCTGCTGGATTATCCACAGCGCCGCCGGAGACGAATGTCGTCGGCTGGAAGGGCGCATTGCCACCAAGCTGCACCTGGTCGCTGATACCCAGCCGCTGCGTATATCGTCCGACACCGGCGCGCAGCACCGTATTCGGCCGCACCTGATAAGTCACGCCGACGCGCGGCTGAATGTCGGTCCAGATGGTGTTCGAATAACCGGGATTTTTGCCGGTGAACGACGCTTGAGGGTTGGCGAGAATCTCCGCCGGCACGTGTCCCTTGGCTGCGCTGGGAAAATGCGAGCCCGGAATCACCACACCGTTGTACTGGTTGCCACCAATAGCCGTGTCGGTCGTGGGATCGATCGCCGGTGCGTCCGCCGGATTCCACGCGACGGATCGAAGAAGGACTGATTGCCCCACGGCGCGTAGTACGGCCGCATCACGCTGTAGCGCGCGCCATATTCGATCACCAGGTTCGGCTTGGCGCGCCAGGTGTCCTGCGCAAAGCCCTCATACATGTTGCCGCGGAAGAGCGTGTAGCTCTTGGTGCCGATCTCGCCATAGGTATCGAACAGTCCCAGCGCCGCATTGGCCACTGCCGCGCCCGGAGCTCGGGAAGCCGCTGCGCGTGTCGGTGAAGCGGAACTGCCCGTTCTGGTTGTTGGTCGAGCCCGGCGTCGTGCTGCTCACGCTGATCTGGTCGAAGTTGTTCTCGCCGGAGTACTCCCACAGACCGCCGAACTTGAGCGTGTGATTGCCAATAACCTTGGTGAGATTATCGGCGACATCGATGATCGGGCCGCCGGAGTGCGAGGGGTAAGGGCCGCCATCGAGCGTGGTGAAGTTCGCAAGATTGATGGTCGGGATTTTGTTGGGAAGCACCTTCTATGCGGTGCGGTAAAGAAACGGGAAATTGATGCCGTAGCGGGTGCGATCAAAGATACCGCTCGATGTGTCGTAGCTGATCGTGATATGGTCGGCCGTCCCGGTGACGCTGGCTTCGTTCACCATCGTCGGACTGATCTTCCAGGTGTAGTGCAGCGCTGCCGCCTGATTCGGCCAGTGCCATTTCTCCGGCGTGCGGTCGAAGTTTCCCGCAAACGGCGTGGTGTAGTCCAGGTGATAGCTCAGGACAGAGAAGCGCAGGCGGTGCGCCTCCGCCGGCACATAGTCCAGCACCAGCGTGTCCTTGCGCTGATCCTGCGGATACGGCAGCGACTCCTGCCAGTTGTAGGACGGAGTGTTGACATTCGGCGCGGGAAGGCACGCAGCAGCGCAAGGCCATTCGCGCTCAGGTCAGTCGCCGGAATGACGTTGTTGGGGTAAGGCTGTCCCGTCCTCGGGTTCATAATCTGGACCGGCTTTGAATAAAAGATGTTCGGCCCCAGTAGCTCGCTGAAGTTGCCATTGCGCATAGCGCCGGTCGGCACCTTGCTCTGCGTCGGCGAAAGCCGATAGCGCACGTATTCCTGCCCGGCGAGGAAAAACAGCTTCTGCCGCGATGTGTTGAAGTGCCTCGGGATGTAGACCGGCCCGTTCAGGTTCCAGCCGAACTGGTTGTAGCGGAAGGCTTCCGGATGCCCGGCGAGAACGCGGATCCGGCGAGTTGTTACGCTGCCAGGTGTTCGCATTGAAGAACGAATTGCGCAGATATTCATAAACCGCGCCGTGGAAATTGCTGGTGCCGCTCTTCGGAATCATCCGCACCTGGCCGCCGGAGGTGCGGCCGTACTCGGGCTGATAGCCGGTGGTGAGGATCTGCACCTGCGAGGTTGAGTCCACATCCGCCACGCCCACGCTGTTGTTGTTGGAGCGCGTGCGCACCATCGGTGCACCGTCGAAGGTAAGAAGATTTTCCTGGGACCGCGAGCCATTGACGTAAAGCGTATTGTCCAGCGAGAAGTTGAACGACGACATCGGCGCATTGCGCGTGACGCCGGGCTCCAGCTGCGAAAGATAAAGCGGATTCCGCCCATTGAGCTGGATCGACTTCACCTGCTGCGCCGTCACCAGTTGGCCTACCGAAGCCGACTCGGTTTGCAACCGGTTCGCGTTCGCCTGCACGGTCACCGTTGTGCTGGTGTTGCCCGACTTCAGTGACACATTCAGCTGCGCGCCAATGCTCGGATCCACATGCGTGCCCTGCTGCACCGCGGTCTGGAAACCCTTCGCCTCCACCGTGACGGTGTAGCTGCCGCTGGGCACGTTGGTGAGGGTGTATGCGCCCACGCTATTGGTGGTGACATTGCGCGTCTGACCGTTGGCATCGTTCCTTGCCGATACGTTGGCGCCGGGAACCACTGCGCCGCTCGGATCCGTCACCGTGCCGGAGAGCGAAGAGGTGTCCGATTGGGCCATCGCGCATGGTCCGGCAACGACGAGAGGAACGGTGGGGATAAGTGCTGCGAACAGGAGAGCCCTGCTCGCAGAGCGGAGAGGAAACATAGGGGGAGCCTCCGGTACCGCGAGTTTATATGCGGGTGCGTATCCCTCTTCACGACCCAAATCTGGGAACGCTACCACGACTTCCCGTTTTAAGTGCCGCCCCCATGTACTGTCAAGTAATTGCCAACAGATTGATGTTTAGTATCGTCATGAATAGTTTCTAGACAACATTTCGTCTGCGTAGCGCATCTGCCACGGCAATATTTGCATCGCTATTTCGCTCGCGGATGTGTGCGGTCGTAGACCTCTGCAACCTGTCTCACCGTCAGCTGCGTATAGCGTTGCGTGGTGGAAAGCCGCTCGTGCCCGAGCAGCTCCTGGATGGCGCGCAAGTCGGCGCCCTCCTCCAGCATGTGGGTGCCAAAGGCATGGCGCAGCGTGTGCGGATGCGTCTCCGGCGCCATGCCATGCGCGACCGCGATGCGCTTCACGATCCGGCCCACGGAGCGCGTCGTCAGCCGTCCGCTTGCCCTTCACGCGCGGCACTGACCAGAAGCGCATCGGTCTGCTTGCCCGCCGCCGCCAGCCGCTCGCTCCGTTCCGGCAGATACGCGCGGATCGCCGCAGCCGCCGCATCGCCAAACGGCACCAGCCGCTCTTTCGCGCCCTTGCCGCGCACCAGCAACGTCTCCGCCGCCCAGCGGATGTGCTTCAGGTCCAGCCCTACCAGCTCCGCATTGCGGATACCGCAGCCATACAGCAGCTCGAAGATCACCGCATCCCGCGCCGGCCACGTGGATGCCTCTTCATCGCGCTGCTTTGCTGTCGAGCGCGCGATTCATCTGCTCGATCGTCGGCACGCGCGGCAGATGCTTCGGCAGCTTCGGCGTGGAAACCAGCGCTGCCGGATTCTGCGGCACATGCCCCATCCGCGCCAGCCATTTGAACCAGGAGCGCACCGCCGCCAATGCGCGCGCAGCCGATGTTTTCGACAGCCCGCGACCATACAACTCCGCCAGGTACGCGCGAATGTGCAGATGCTCGATGCGCCGGATGTCGCAGCGCTCGCCAAACTGCTTCGTCAGGTACGCAATGAACTCGGCCAGCTCGCGCTCATACGCGCGCAGTGTGTGGGCGGACGCGCCGCGCTCGCTGCGCAGCATCGCGAGATAGCCGTCTCGCAGATCGGCCAGTGACTGAGCTCATTCTGTGCCTCGGGCCTTTGCTCGAGGATGGTGCGCGCGGTGCACCGCCTTCAGCCGGTCGATGGCGAGATGCGTGTAGACCTGCGTCGTCGCAATGTCGGCGTGACCCAGCAGCGTCTGCACGGTGCGTAGATCGGCACCGTGTCCCACCATATGGGTGGCGCAGCTATGCCGCAGCATGTGCGGGCTGGCGCGACCGCCGGATTTGGTCTTCACCAGCTCCCATATCCAGCCGCGTGTCAGCGTGCGTCCCTGCTGGGATAAAAACAAGCCACCGCCGCGATTGCGTTTTGCGAGCATCGGCCGTCCGCGCTCCAGATATTCGGTCAACGCCTCCACAGCGGCGCGCCCCAGCGGCACCACGCGCTCCTTGTCGCCCTTGCCGCGCACACGCACCTGACCGACATCGAGCTGCAGGTCTTCCACGCGCAACCAGTCAGTTCCGAGACCCGCAGGCCGCCCGCATACAGCAGCTCCAGAATCGCGCGATCGCGCAGCGCCACGGCATCGCCTGCCGCGCCGGTCGCCGCTACCGTGGCCGAGTCCAGCATCTCAGCGGTCTCGCTCTCCGCCAGCGCCTTGGGCAGCACCTTCCATGCCTTGGGCGATTCGATATTCACCGTTGGATCGTGCCGGATGCGCTTGTCCAGCAGCAGCCACTTGTAAAAGCCGCGCAGACAGGAAAGCTTGCGCGCGACCGAACGTGACTCGATCTGGTGCCGGTGGAGGTGCTCCAGAAATCCTGCAACCTCACGCTGCTGCGCAGTTTCGAGCACGGCATGCGTGCCTTCGAGGTACTCGGCAAACAGCTCCAGATCGCGCTCGTAGGCCTCGCAGCTCAGCGGACGCAGGCCTTTCTCTACCCTCAGGTAGAGCAGGTACTCGCGAATCAGCGCCGTGTTTGAAGCAGCCGCCACGGCTTCATTATCGGTTCTGTGTGTGTGAACCTGCCCGTGTTCGGAGGAGCGCGAACCAACTTAGGCAGTACAGGGCGATGCCATCTGAGCGTTGTGCTTTAGATCTTCTGCCGCTTCCAGCGGCCCTGCCGGAAGAGCAGCATGCTTGCCGCCACCATGAACATCTCCGCCACCACTACCGACAGGAAGACGCCGTTCTCCGCCAGGCGCGTACGATGCGCCAGCCACCAGGCCAGCGGGAGCTCCAGTATCCAGAAGCCAAAAAGGTTCACGATCGTCGGCGTGATGGTGTCGCCCGCACCATTGAAGGCCTGCATCATCACCATGCCGAAGGCATACGCGATGTTGCCGCAACTGAAGATGCGCAGCGAATTGGCCGCAATGCGCGCCACCGCCGGATCGCTGGTGAAGATGCTGACGATGGGCGGCGCGAAGATGAAAAAGACGACGCCTACGGAGCCGAGAAAGGCCATGTTCCACAACCCGGTGCGCCAGACGGAGCTCTCCGCGCGATCGGGCCGGCCCGCGCCCAGGTTCTGACCCACCAGCGTGGCCGCCGCGTTGCTGAGCCCCCACGAGGGCAGGAGGATGAAGATGATGATGCGAATGCCCACCGTGTAGCCCGCGAGCGCCGCCGCGCCGAAGACACTGACGATGCGCACCAGCCCAATCCAGCTTGCCTGCGCGATGAGGAACTGCAGGATGCCGGTGGACGACACGCGGAGGAGCCGGCCCATCACCCGCAGATTGAGCCGCATCTGGCGCACGCCGATGCGCAAACGCTCTGTGCCACGCGCGAGGCGATAAAACTGGTACAGCACGCCGATGCTGCGGCCGGTAAACGTGGCGGCCGCCGCGCCCGTGACGCCCATGCGCGGAAACGGTCCCCAGCCGAAGATGAGGCACGGATCGAGCGCGAGGTTGATGATGTTCGAGACCCACAAGAGCCGCATGGCAACCGCGGCATCGCCTGCTCCGCGAAAGATGGCGTTGTTGAGAAAAAGCAGCAACAGCACGCCGCCGCCGCCCAGCGCAATGCGCGTGTAGCCGGAGCCGGTGGCCACAATGGACGGCGTGCCGCCGGCAATGCGCAGCAGTTGCGGCGCATAGTGGACGCACGGGATCGCGATGAGCACCGAGACTGCCAGCGACAGCAGGATTGCCTGCATCGCGCCCACTGCCGCGCCCTCCGGATCTTTTTCGCCGATACGCCGGGCCACCATCGCAGTGGTCGCCATGCCCAGGCCCAGCCCGACCGCGATGATCAATGTCAGCATCGACTCGGTGAGCCCCACGGTGGCGATTGCGTCCGGCCCCAGACGGCCTACCCAGAAGATGTCCACGACGGCAAACAGCGATTCCAGCACCATCTCGAGCACCATCGGGATGGCGAGCAGCAGGATGGCGCGATTCAGGCTGCCGGTGGTGAAGTCGCGATGCGACCCGCGCACGGCTTCCTTGATCGCCTGCCAGAGGCTTGGCTGGGCCAGTTCGGTTTGTGCTGTTTCCGGTTGCAAAACGCGGTCGCTTTCCTGCGCTGGATTTTCCTATGGGTTGGATCGGGGGCTCTCTCGTCGATTCACTAAGACAACACGAACGCGTGCAGGTTGGTCTATACCTGTGAGGAAAAATCTTGCACAGTGGCGATCAGAGGTTCGCAGCGGTGATATTGCGTCGAGCGGCGCTACGCGCCGACATTGAACAAGGACAGCAGGTCCCTCACTCCACCTTCGGTTACTACAGGATGACAACAGCGAAGAGAGCTACTCACGACACTAACGACCGCCCGAGGGATCGGCTGAACTCGCGGTATTCAGATCCACAAAACCATATGGGCCGTGATAGACGCCGGGCGCATAGCAGTAACCATCCGGCGCATAGTTTTTGGGACAGCCGCCGGTAAACTCCGGACGGCGTGGCGAGAGCGCATACTGCCACACCACCGCGTCCGGCAGACCCAGAGATGCGGATGGCAGCCGCGGCTTGCTTTCGATCACGCAGCCGGGCGAGGGCGGGCACTCGTCGCGCGCGACCCACAGCGGAATCTTCCACGAGCCGGCCTGGCGCTCGATATCCTGCGCGGTCGTGATGGTGCCGCCATTGCCATCGTCTACCGGCAGCCCGGAGCAGTAGATGCCGCCACGCCAGCCGGCACGCCGCACCGCATCCACCCAGGCCAGCACATAGGAAAGCTGCTCCGGCAGCAGGCGTCCGCCTTCTTCCTGATCGAGGAAGATCAGCGCGCCTTTGGGAAATCCTTCGCGCGCCGCAGCCGCGACCGCGGCGGCCGCATCGCTCCGTGCCAGCGATGCCGCATCTTTTCCCTTCAGCTCCTTATCCAGCCGGCCATTCCACAGGAGCAGAAAACCGAAGCCGCGCTCGCTGAGCAGCGCGCGCTTGCCTGTCCATGTGCTGGCTTTCTCTCCTGGCGGGGCATTCAGCCAATAGCTGGTGTAGCTGAAGGATTTATGCAGCGCGCTCAGCATGGTGTCGCCGGGATAGTCATTGCGGTCCATGCCGTTGAAGGCCTGTCCCCACGCGGCGCTGTTCACTAAAATTATTGCTATCAGCCACAGTCCGGCCCTGCATCTGGCAACCCTCCGGTTCACAGCGATTCACATATCCTGCCAGCCCAACCTTTATCATGGAAGCAGGAGCCCGCTTGACCAAGACTCTGCCAGCACGCCTTTCCGCCAGCGACTTCCATCGCGCCGTTCTTGCGCTTGCGCCGCGCATCGCCGTCTTTGACTGCGATGGAACCCTGTGGGGCGGTGACGCGGGCTATGGCTTCATGCTCTGGTCCATCGAAACCGGGCTCGTCTCGCGCAACGCCGCGGACTGGATGGACTCACGCTATCGCCTCTACCGCAGCGGCGATATCTCGGAGATCGCGATCTGCGGCGAGATGGTGCAACTCTACACCGGGCTTGAGGAAACAGAGTTGCGGCGCGCCGCCGCCACGTTCTTCCGCAACCAGATACAGCCGCATATCTTTCCTGAGATGCAGCGCCTTGTCGCCGATCTGCGCGCTGCAGACTGCGAGATCTGGGCGGTCAGCTCCACGAATCACTGGGTCATCGAAGAGGGCGTGCGCGACTTCGGCATCCCGCCGGAGCGTATCCTCGCCGCTCGCGTCTCCGTCGTCGATGGCTTCGCCACCAGCACGCTGCTCGATGTCCCAACCGATGAAGGCAAGGCGCTCTCGCTGGAGCGCGTGGACCGCGGCCAGCCTGATGCCGTCTTCGGCAATTCCATCCACGACGCGGCGATGCTTGCGCTTGCCCGCGCTCCTTTCGCCGTAAATCCCACGCCGGCCCTCATCGAAATTGCCGCGGAGCGTAACTGGCCGGTCTTCATGCCGGCCGCCGTCGCGCAGGATCGGCGCTAGAGCCGATGCCGCTCGCTGCCGGACTGCGCGTCGCTGCGCTGCAGCCCAGCATCAGCATCATCCTCGATCGGCTCGGCGCGCTGGACACGCTCGTCGCCTGCACCCGCTACTGCGTCGATGCCGTGCCTGCTCTGGCTGAGCGGTCCGTCACTGTCGTCAAGGACTCCTGGTCCTGCACGACAGACGAGATTCTCGCGGCGGAGCCTACGCTCGTCCTGGCTTCGGTTCCCTACCGGATGGAATCGCTCGCGGCGCTGCTCAAATCCGGCTGCCCCGTGGTTACGCTTGCGCCGCACACACTGGCAGACATCTACGCCGACATTCGGCTCCTCGGCTCCATTGTGCATCGCGTGGAAGCAGCGGAGTCGCTCGTCGCCGAAATGCAGCAGGAGATTGCCGCCACGCGTGCCCGCGTTTCAGAGAACGAAAAACGGCCTGTCGTCTACTGCGAGGAATGGGGCAAGCCGCTGATCCACTCGCAGCCCTGGGTTGCGGAGCTGGTTGAGGCGGCCGGCGGGCAATTCCTTGGCGAGCCTGCGAAGCAGACCACTTCGGATGCGATTGCCGCTGCCGATCCTGACGTGATGATCTTCGCCTGGTGCGGCGCGGGCGACCGCGTGCCGCTTGATCGCGTCATCGCGCAGCGTGGATGGCATGATCTGCGCGCCGCGCGCGAAGGCCGCGTCTTCTGCATCACAGACGAGTGGCTCAACACGCCCGCACCGACGCTCTTGCTCGGACTGCGCGCGCTTGTGGCCGCGCTGCAGCCGTCCGGATTCGATGCAAAAGACAGACCGCGCAGTTTCCATACAGTCGCGAGTGCCGGAATTGCCATCTAGGGATCAGGTGACCGAAGAGCAAAACAAAGATGCGGCGGCGAGCGTGGACAGGCCGGTCGAACCGCGAAACGGCAGCAAGACCGTGCGGCAAGTCTCTGCCGCCCTGATCCTGCGCGGCGATGAGGTGCTGATCTGCCAGCGCCGTCCCGACCAGCCGCTTGGCTCCAAGTGGGAGTTTCCCGGCGGCAAGATGGAGCCGGGCGAAACCGCCGAAGAGGCGTTGCGCCGTGAGCTGAAAGAAGAGCTCGGCATCGATGCCGCTATCGGTACGCGCGTGGCGCACGTGCGGCATAACTACCGCAGCGGCGGCGCCGTCGATCTGCAGTTTTTTCTGGTGAAGGAATACTCAGGGGAAGCGACCAACCTCATCTTTCAGGATGTGCGCTGGTGCCCGCTGCGCAATTTGCCGGAATACGACTTCGTCACCGCGGATCGCAATCTTGTCCGTGATCTTGCTGCGGGGAAGCTGCTTTAGCAAGTCAGCAAGTGCTGATCGGCAGTCGGACAAACATCAGGTCGGCGATACAGATAAAGCAGTCCCACCATGCGCCTCGCGCCCGGCAGATCACTACGAACTGCACCGTCGATCCAAGCGCCGAATCACGTTCATCCATCGCGGATTTACGAAGCGGCCCATCAGGTCCTTGCGGTTGATCAGCAGCAGCATCATGACCAGGATCACCGGCAGAAGCACGCCGCTCAGCACCTGCGTGTCGACGACTACCTTCATGGGCTGGATATGCGGCAGCAGCACCACGCCTGCTCCGCCCGCAATGAGCAGCGTGTAGAGCCAGTAGAAGACCGGCGCCTCGCGAAAACTCTTGTCGACGCCTGATTCGAAGCCCAGTCCTTCGCACACCGTGTACGCGGTCGAGAGCGGCAGCACCGAGGCCGCGAAGAAGGACGCATTGAAGAGTCCGACGGCGAATAGCAGGTAGGCGTACTCCTTGGCCAGCGGCTTCATGGCCTCCGCGGCATCTGCCGGCACGTTCAGGGGTCCCACACCGTGGGCATAGAGCGTCGCCGCACACGCAACCACGATGAACCATCCCACGACATCGGTGAAGATCGACCCGACGATCACATCCAGCCGGGATGCGCCGTAATCCTTTACCGACACGCCCTTCTCCACCACGGAAGATTGCAGATAGAACTGCATCCAGGGCGAGATGGTGGTGCCGATCACCGCAATGGTCATCGAGAGATAGCCCGGCGTACGCCAGACATTCGTCGTGGGCACCTTCACGGTTGCCAGCATGGCCTCGCGCCAGCTTGGGCCAGAGAGCACGCCGGTGATGATGTACGCGATGTAGAAGACGCTGGCCGCGAGAAAGACCTTCTCCACGCTCTTGTAGTCGCCGCGCACCAGCAGCAGCCATACCAGCACGGCGCACACCGGCACGGAGATGTAGCGGCTGATGTGAAAGAGCTCGAGCGAGCCGGAGATGCCGATGAACTCCGTCACCACCAGGCCGAAGTTCACGATCAGCAGCAGCACCATGGTGACGAACGTGGCCCGCAGCCCGAACTCCTCGCGGATCAGGTCGCTCAGCCCCTTGCCGGTCACCACGCCCATGCGGGC
This sequence comes from uncultured Acidobacteriaceae bacterium, assembly GCA_963736915.1. GTDB lineage: Bacteria > Acidobacteriota > Terriglobia > Terriglobales > Acidobacteriaceae > KBS-83. The sequence goes on from CAVTQV010000004.1 coordinate 171,174, forward strand.
GCACATCTCCTGCACGACGATCAGCGCGATGGTGATCGGCACGATGGTCCACAGCAGCGAGTAGCCGAACTGCGCGCCGGCTCCCGAATAGGTCAGGATGCCGCCCGCGTCGTTATCAATATTGGCTGTGATGAAGCCGGGTCCCAGCACTGCGAGGAACAAGAGGAACCGGCCTTGCCATCGCTTCAGCATGCGCTCATCCAAAGGTGATTTAAGGGGCAGCAGGAGAGCGCCAAGCAGTGCCAGTGCGCACGGCCCACAGGCGACCATACCAGAACCGGGCGATCATGATGAAGCACCGCCTGCGCAGTCACGTTGCCGGTGGGCTGCGCCGCGTTGTGTGATTCGCAACGGCTAGACCGACCGTGACAAACGCGCTCCGAACCGCGTCTGGCTGGATGAGGAATTCTAGCTGCGGCCGCGAAGGAACGAGATCACATCATCGGCTTCGACAATCCCGACCAGCTTCTCTCCGCTGTTGACCACCGGCAGCGCGCGCAGGTTGTACTTATCGAAAAGCTCCGCGACCTCGTCCTCATCGGTATCGACACGGCAACTGATCACCTGACCGCCTGACAGCTCCGTCAGCCTCACACCTGGCTGCGCCAGCATCAGGCGCATCAGCGGCACGCTGCCTTTGAGCGCGTGATGCTCATCGACCAGGTAGACCTCGCTTACCGTCTCGGGATCTCCCTCAAACTGCCGCAAGGCCTCCATGGCCTCCGAAACGGCAGCCGTTGTGCGGCACGGCGACAAAGTCTGTCGTCATGTAGCCCGCAGCGGAATCCTCGCGAAACTCGAGCAGCTCTTCGACCTCGTGCCGCTCCTCCGGCTCCATGCTTTCGAGGATTGCGTCCGAGTGCGCCTCCGGCAGGTCGGCCAGCAGATCGGCCGCAGCATCGGGATCCATCTCTTCGACGATGTCGGCCGCGCCTTCAGAGTCGAGCGAGGAGATCAGGGAGCGCTGCAGCTTCGGCTCTACCTCTTCCAACGCCTCGGCCGCGACTTCCTCGTCCAGCGTCTGGAAGACCGCCTCGCGCTCGGCGGGCGCAAGCTCCTCAAGGATGTCGGCGATATCCGCCGGGTGCATCTGCGCCAGCCGCTCGTGCTCGATCTTCAGGCGCACGCGCCGGGCTGGATCGACCTCGATCACATCCACGAACTCCCACGGAATCACCCGCGGGGGAATGCGGTTCGCAATTGCGGCGATGCGGGCGGCGGGCAGCAGGCCCTTGAGGATGCGGCGCGTCGCGCCGCGCAGTCCCGACCTCGACCTGCGTCACCTGCAGCGGCGTGCCGCGCTCCACCGCCTGCCAGCGGAGATCGACATCGTTGACGCGGACGACCTTGCGTCCGTACACGTCGATGATCTGGCGATCCAGCAGGTCCTGCCGCAGCAGCAGCGCGTTCTCATGCGGGTTAGCCGCTTGCAGCTCGGCACCTGGGGCCATCATCAGGCCACCGGCCTCGGTCAGACTCAGCGCCTGCACGTCAATGTACTCGCGGCCTCGCGGACTCTTCACAACCAGCGACAAGACGCGTCCCGCCTCGGCTCCTGTGCCCACCGCCACGTCCGCGACGCGCCCCCGCATCTGCCCGGCGGCATCCACTACCGGCGTGCCTTCCAGCAGCGTCAGGCTGCTCTCCTGGCCGTTGTTTGTATGCATCGGCGCGGTCTCCGAGGGAGAGTCTAGAGTATTTGCCAGTAGCATGTGCTCCGGTAGCGAAGGCCGGAGTTGTGTTCAGATGGGGATTAGTGCAGCGAAGGTGGCCCTTCGTGCACGTGGCGGATCACGATGGTATCGTCCTTGAATTCGACCCGGTCGTAATCGCGCCCCTGCGACTGCACGTAGCAGCCGCACTCGGTGTTGGCGTGATGATTCAGGCTGATGCCATCCTCAGTCCCCTTCAGATCGCGCTGCGCCTGCGCGAGCTTCATCTGCGCATCGCCTGCGGCCTTGACCGTGGCATCGCTCTTGTCTGCTTCCTGCGCCTTGCTTGCCGCATCCGCCTTTGCCTGGGCGTCCGCGACTTCGGCCTTTGCGTCCTTCAACTGCTTTTGTTCGTCCGGAGTCAGCTTCTCAGTGCGAAGCGGGACAGGCACCTGCTGGACGGGTGCCGCAGGGGTAAGTTGGGGGGCTTGGAGCATCGCAAGCAACAGCACAGGCCACATAAGCAGGAGGACTCCACCCCAATCTTATCGTCATTGGCGGATCGTAGAAGGTTTCGCGGGAGGTTCCGCGCAATCTTTTGCCAGAGTGACGGTCGTAATGCGGCGCAGTGAAAAATCGGGCATTCGTCACTGCGCACAGCGCTCCCGCGAGCGCCTCTCCTTGACATAGCGACAGGTTGCAAAGCAAACTGCCGGAACACGCGCTGCTGCACGCCATAGGCCCCTGCGACAGCATCCGAGGATCAAAGAGGAGTGAGAGTGACAGGATCCCAGGCAAGCCGAATTACCTACACGCTCGATTCCTCCCTCGACAGCGTGAACCGCGTTGAGCAAACCGCAGAGCAGGTGGCACAGAAAGCCGGATTTGACGATGATGAGGTCTTCCGAGTCTCCATGGCAGCCCGCGAAGCAGCCGTCAACGCTGTGCTTCACGGAAACGCCTACAGCCCCGACAAGCGCATTACCGCGTCGTTTGAGACAACACCCAAGTCCCTTGTCATCCGCATTGCCGACCAGGGCCCGGGCCTCGATCCTGCGACGTTGCCCGATCCCCTCGCGCCGGACAATCTGCTGCGCGGCTCCGGCCGCGGCATCTTTCTCATCCGGTCATTCATGGATGAGGTAGAGTTTCGTCAGCTCAATCCCGGTACTGAGCTCACCCTTATCAAGCACCTTGTAAGTGCCTAACCCGTCGCAGTCATCAGGAGGATCTCTCAGTGAGCGTTAAAATCTCGACTCGTCAGGTCGATGGCGTCACCGTTTTAGACACGAGCGGCCGCATCACCCTCGGCGAAGGCAGTGTCCAACTTCGTGATGCCGTGCGCGACCTGCTGTCCAAGGGACAGAAGCACATTCTGCTGAACCTGGGCGATGTGAACTACATCGACAGCTCCGGCATTGGAGAGCTGGTCAGCGCATTCACCACAGCCAAAAACCAGGGCGGAGAGCTGAAGCTCCTGAACCTTACCCGCAAGGTCCACGACCTGCTTCAGATCACCAAACTCTACACCGTGTTTGACGTGAAGGACGACGAGGCCAGCGCCATCGCCTCCTTCAAGAAGTAACCCGTTGGCATAAGAGACAAAGAGGCTGCCCGCTGGGCAGCCTCTTTGCGTTCCTAGAACTTTACCTGCGGCGCTGTACGCGCCCCTTCGCTGGCCTGGAAGTATGCGTTGTTGGGGTGGAAGCCGGCTATGCCTGCCCAGATGCTGTTCGGGAACTGGCCGATGAACGTGTTGTAGTCGCGGAGCTTCTCGTTGTAGCGCCGCCGCGCGACCTGGATGCGGTTCTCCGTTCCCTCAAGCTGGTCCTGCAGCGATAGGAAGTTCTGGTTGGCCTTCAAGTCCGGATAAGCTTCGGAGAGCGCCAGCAGCCGTCCCAGCGCGGAGTCCAGTTGTCCGTTGGCCTGCATCTTGCCTTCGGGCGTCTTCGCGTTCAGGAGGCCGGCGCGCGCGTTCGCGATATCCGCAAAGACGGTTTCCTCATGCTTCGCGTAGCCCTTCACGGTCTCGACCAGATTGGGGATCAGGTCCGCGCGGCGCTGCAATGTGGTGTCAATGTCCGACCATGACGCCTTCACGTCGGCGTCTTTCGCCACCATCTGGTTCTTCGAGCTCACATAACTGCCGCCTACCAGCAGCGCCACCACCACGATTACGACGACCGCAACCAATAAACCCTTCATTCGCCTGGCTCCTCAGAATGGAAACTTTTATTTACTCCTGCCTCAGAACGACGCCCCGCCACCGCCGGAACTGCCGCCTCCGCCACCGCTAAATCCCCCACCACCGCCGCCGCCCCAACCGCCTCCACCACCACCCCAGCCACCGCCGCCCCAGTAGCCGCCATAGTATCCGCCACGGCGTCCGCGGCCGCCGAAAATCCGCGAGATCAGCAGAAAGATGGCAAAGACCACCAGCCAACCAATGATTCCTCCGCCGGACGAGCGCTGTTGGACCGGCTCCGGCGGCAAAGCCTGGGTATTCTCGAGCGCAACTTTGGCATCGCTCGCGATAATGCCGGCCAATTGCTGGCTGCCGTTGATGACTGCCGTGTTGAAGTCATTCGACTGGATGGCCGGGCGCAGCCCGCGCCCGATGCGGCCCGAAATGCTGTCGGTCACCACGCCTTCCAGGCCCAGGCCCACTTCAATGCGGCCGCGATGATCTTCTGTCACCAGCAGCAGGAGAATGCCGCGGTTGGTCGCCTTGTCGCCAATGCCCCATTTCTGGAAGAGGTCGTTCGCGAATTCTTCGATTGGCTCGTCTTCGAGCGACTTGATGGTGACGACAAAGAGCTGCGCTTTCGCCCGCTGCTGCAATTGCAGGCAGAGCGCATTGGTCTGGTCCGTGACCTGCGGTGAGAGGACATGCGCGAAATCGCTGACGTAGTTGGAGGGCGGCGGCAGCTTTGCAACCTGCTCGGCCGGCAAGCCACAGCAGACGAGCAGCAACACCAGCAGCCCCAGCAGGCGGTAACGGCGGACGAGCATCCTCGTCATTCTACCGTTCACCGATTATCGCGTCGTCCTGCAGACAAAAAGAGGGACGCTCAAAAGCGTCCCTTTTACGACTATCTGCCAGCGCAAGCTACATTTTGGCTTTCTGCGTCGTTCCCTTGGTTTGCGCAATCTGCTGGATCTGCTGCAGGTGGCTGTCAATGGTCTGACCGCCTTCCGTGGCCAACTGTTTCAGCTGCGGGTTTTGCGTGGACTGCGCTTCCTGCTTGAAATCGCTGGAGTCCTTCTTATGATCTTTCACCATGTCCTTGATGTAGGCCTGGTCGAAAGCGTCGCCGGATAGGGACTTCATCTTGTCCATCTTCTTCATGTCACCCTTCGGCGGCGCGTCTGGCACCTTCACGCCCATCTGCTCGGCAACCGGCTTCAGTTGATCCTGCATCTTGCCGTGGTCATCCACCATACGCTGGGCGAATTGTTTCACCTGGTCGTCATTGCTCTTCTGGAGAGCGAGCTGACCCATCTGTATTTCGGCCATGTTGCCTTCCAGCGCCTTCTTGACGAACGTCTTGTCCATGGCGGGGCCGGAATTCATAGCGCCGGCGCCGTTCGCACCCATCTGCTGTTGCTGCTCCTGCATGGAGGGCGTGTTCGCCCCTCCAGGCTGTGCAGGCTGTTGCATCGAGCCCGCGCCGCCACCTGGCGCTCCACCTGGCGCTTGCGCCAGAACCGGGCTACAACACAACGCCCCTGCCACCGCGAGATTCCATATTCGAGCTGTCCGCATTGTTCCTCTCCTTACCCTGAAATTCCGCGCCACAAATTCCCGCAGCCGTCGCTTTGCCGTATCTGCAGCTTCTGCCATGAACGGGGCGAACACAGCCGCGCTCTCCTCCTGCACAAGGACTATCGTCCCTCTCAGTAAGTAGCGGTCCCGGTGGATGCTGTTGCCCGGCCACATACGACCTCGATCCGCACGGGCGCGGGGTATCGAAGTTTCCTCAAACAGACGAGGCAACCAATCGAAGCGGCGGTAACAGCTATTGCGGCGGCAACAGATATTCTGGAGTTATGCCTGAACTACCGAACCCTCCTGTCGCTCGCCGCGACCCAAATACCGTCACGCTTCATGGCCACACGCTGCACGATGACTACACCTGGCTGCGTAACAAGGACTCCGAGGAAGTCACCGCCTACCTGGAAGCCGAGAACGCCTATGCGGAAGCCTGGATGGCTCCTACAAAGGGCCTGCAGGAGGAGCTCTATCGCGAAATGCTGAGCCACATCAAGGAGACCGACGAGTCGTACCCGTACCACTATGCCGGGTACTACTACTACTCGCGGACGGTCGAAGGCTCACAATACGCTATCCACTGCCGGCGGCAGGGCTCGATGGAGGCGCCGGAACAAATCATCCTCGATGGCAACGAACTGGCGAAGGGCCATCCGTTCATGGCGCTCGGGACCTTTGCCGTCTCGGAAGACCAGAACCTTCTCGCCTACTCGGTTGATCACACCGGCTTTCGCCAGTACACGCTGCACATCAAAGATCTCCGCACCGGCGAGACCCTGGCCGACACGGCCGAGCGGGTAGGGTCCGTCGTCTGGGCGAACGATAATGTCACGCTCTTCTATTCAGTCGAAGAGGAGGAGACGAAGCGCCATTATCAGCTTTTTCGTCACACGCTCGGCCAGCCGCAATCGGCAGACACGCTCGTCTTCGAAGAGCCGGACGAGCGCTTCAATCTTGGCGCGGGAAAGACCCGCGACAGGAAATTCATCCTGCTTGAAATCGGCAGCCACACCACCAGCGAAGCACACTTCATCTCCGCCTCCGAGCCAACGGCTGCCTGGAAGCTGCATCGAGCCGCGCCGCGACAATATCGAATACTACCCGGACCACCGCGACGGCTTGTTTTACATCCGCGTCAACGACACCGGCCGGAATTTCCGGTTAGTCACCGCGCCGGTGGAACAACCCTCCAGCACCCACTGGCGCGAGTTGATCCCCCACCGCGATCAGGTCATGCTCGAAGATATCGACCTCTTCGCCACGCTTTGCCGCCATCGGCACGCGCTCGAATGGCCTGCCGCACATTGAGATTGCGCCGTTCGAAGGTGCTGGCTGGATGCGGCTCTGGGAGCGGCTCGCGAAATTGCGTTGCCGGAGCCGGTCTACTCCGTGCATGGCGGCGCGAATCCGGATTTCCAGGCGACAAGCTACCGCTACGGTTACCAATCTCTGGTGACGCCGGCCTCGGTCTACGATCTAGATATCGGCACTCACGAATCCATCCTGCGCAAGCAGCAGGAGGTGCCGGGCGGCTTCGACCGCACGCTTTACGCATCGGAACGCGTCTTTGCCACCGCTGAAGACGGGACCCAGGTGCCTGTCTCCATCGTCTATCGCCGCGATCAAAAGACCACGAGCAATCCGCTGCACGTCTACGCGTATGGCTCCTATGGCTATGCCCTGCCGGTCGGATTCAACAGCAACCGTCTCAGCCTGCTCGATCGCGGCGTGGTGATGGCCTTTGCGCATATCCGCGGTGGCGGCGACATGGGCAAGCCGTGGCATGATGCCGGACGCCTGATGCAGAAGCGGAACACGTTCACGGATTTCATCGCCGCGGTGGAGCACCTCGTACACAACGGTTATGGCGACCCAGCGCGGGTCTCGATCGAAGGCGGCAGCGCCGGAGGCTTGCTGATGGGCGCGGTCACCAACATGCGTCCTGACCTCTTCCGCGCCGTGATCTCGCATGTGCCGTTTGTCGACGTGATGAACACCATGCTGGATGCGAGTCTGCCGCTCACCGTCCCCGAGTACGAGGAATGGGGCAATCCGAATGAGCCGGAGGCCTTCGCCTACATGCTCAGCTATTCGCCCTACGACAATCTGAAGCCGGGCCGCTATCCCGCCATCCTGGTGAAGACCTCGCTGAACGATAGCCAGGTGATGTACTGGGAGCCGGCGAAGTACGTCGCGAAGCTACGCACGCTGAAGCAGGACAGCAATCCATTGCTGCTGTACACCAACATGGCCGCGGGCCACGGCGGAGCGTCCGGACGCTACGACTATCTGCGCGAGATCGCGTTTGATTACGCTTTCATCCTGCGGACGCTGGGGGTAGAACGCCGCTAAGAAGGCGCCTGCCGGTAAACTCTGGGAGTCCTACGGAAATGAAGTCTGTGAGGCTAGGACGAGATGAAGAGCGCGTTAAGGCTTTTCGCAGGATTCGCGATCGCGAGTGTGATCATCTGCGCGGTGTTGCTGGGCCTGTGGGCTAATGACGTGCACGAAGATCGTAAGCACACCGTCACAGTGAACTCAGCGACGCCCATTTTTGTGGGCAGTGGGGACGAGAATTGTACTCGCGGCCAGCAGCTCACGGCGGTTCAGCCGGGCGTTGCATTGCGGGTTCAGAGGATCAGATACTGGAAGGAGTGTGCCACCGTCGACATTGCACTGCCTGATGGCAGGAAAGGTCACCTGCTTCTCGGCGTCGGCAACGTTTCTATAGATCCCCCGCCGTCCTAATGTGCTCGTCTTTCAAGCAATGGCAGCGGAGCTGGCAGCAATCGGCTAGCCTCGTAGCATCTTCTCCGTTATGGTATCGCCGGACAATACGGCGACGGGTCACGCACAGGGTTGCATGGGACGCCCTGGCCGGCGGCGCGACTTACAACGATGCTGTTGTACTGGCTGTTCCGTCCGCCCGGCGGCGAGTTGCTGGGGCCGCCCGCAGTCTCTGTTGTCGACCGCAGCGCGATGCCGTAACTCTGCAGAAAGATATTCGCCGACACCTGGTCCGTATCGGTGCGGATCGCCGTGACGTACTGGCTGTCCTTCGAGAGCACGAAGACGGTGCCGGTGCCGATGGCCGAGACCGACGCGATAGCGTCGGGATGCGCGCCGCCGTATACCGGAATGGTCGAAGTCACGGTATAGCTGGTCAGGTTCACCACCGAGACTGTGCCGTCCAACTGGTTCGCGACGTAGGCGCGCGAGCCATCCTGCAGGACAGTCACAGCAACCGGTCCTTTGCCGACCGGGATGGTATGCGTCTGGCCGAAGTTCGGAGCATCGTTGCCGTAGATATCCAGGCCGACGTTGATCACCGTCACGGTGTTCGAGTCGTAGTTCGCCGTCACCAGCAGACCTGCGGGCTGATAGAGCGCGGCATGGACCGGACCCAGGCCCGGGACCGCGCCCGTGCTCAGCGAAAGCGTCGGGTGTACGGTGTCGATCGCATTCTGCTGCACGTTAATCACGGTCACGTCGTTGCTGCCGCGGTTCAGAATGAAAGCGCGGTTATTGTCGCCGGACATGAGCCCGAAGACGGGGCAGATTCCTACCGGGATATGCGTGTCGACCGTGTTCACCGTGGTTTCGAGCGATCCGACCTCTCCCGGAGTGGTGACAGACGGCGGGCGTGTTGCAGGCATTGATCGGCAAAGCCACAGGAGCGCCGGTTCCGCTGGTCGCAACCGACTGGCCCTGGCTGATGGCATAGACGCGGCTTGACGTCGGCGTTCCCGCAAACTGCACAGGATTCGGCGCGATAGGAATCTCCTGCTGCAGCGCAGGCGCCGTGGCCACCTGCCCGGCGGTGGTCGGGTGCCGCCTGCAGAGTCAGGACAGCCAGGGCCGCATTCGCAGCCGCGGGTGCAGTCGGGGACAGCGGGGTGTACGGCTCCAGCAGATAAATGTCGCTGGTACCGACGAAGATGCCGGTCGGATTCGAACCAGGCGTCAACGTGGAGTTCGTGACATGGCTGGTCTGCAGGCCAAAGCTCGTTGCCGCGGAGGTAGGCGCCGAGGTCGGATAAGCGTCCAGCGTCACGTTCGTATCGCCATTGCTGTTCAGGCTGTAGCCGCCGCTGCCGCTGCTGTTCAGCGCAAAGGAGAACACACCGTTGCCGAGCGTCGCCTGCGCCATGATGGTGTCGCCCAGCCCATTGATCAGCGTGGCCAGACCGGTCGATGCCGAGGTGTCCGTCGAAAGCACGACGAAGTTGGCGTTGTTGTCCTGTGGCGCGGGACCGGTTGGATTTATCGGCGTAACGACGGGACGATATTGGGCACCACAACCGCTCAGCAGACCTAGCAGGCCCACGGCTGTAAGCCACAGGGCCGTAGCCCCTGCACGACTCAGCACTCGCATCTACCTCATGGACAACAGATTCTTCGAGATTCTTCTCTGGGATTGTAAATCAGCCAGTGCTCTGCTGAGGACTGGCCTCGGAATGCAGCGCTTTGCGCATGAAAACCGTGGCCTGCGGATTCTGGTTGTAGGGCTCGCATGGCTCATAGCCTTGCCTCCGATAGAAGCGCAGCGCCGCCTGCAGATCATCCTTGGAATCCAGATACAGCCACCGGTAGCCGCTTGCCTCCGCATACCGCTCCAGGGCGTCCAGCAGCGCCAGCGCCGCACCCGAGCCGCGAAACTCCGGCCGGACATACAGCCGCTTGATCTCGCCTGCCTGCTCGCGTGTGTGCAGCGGCCGCAATGCAATGCAGCCCACAAGCTGCAGGCCCGCCTGCGCCAGCCAGAATCCGGCGCCGGACTGGAAATAGTCGTTTGCGAAGCTTTCCGGCGAGTCCCGCACCATCACCCTCACCGCGTCGTTGTATTCCTCGACGATCTGGAAGGCCGCCGCGCGATCCTGCTCGCCTGCGCGAAAGACGCGCAACTCTGTCATCGCCGTGAACATTCTCGAAGCCTAGGATTGATTTGGCGATATGTCCAATATGTGAATGCTCTGGATTGAGAGGACTCGGGTATGAGAACGGCAGGATCTAACGCAGTCCCAATTTCCAGCCGGTATAGCTCGCGATTTCATGCGCCACACGCTGTGCGCGCGCCCAGCGGCCGATAGGCCGCCCCGCCGGCCGCGGGGATGTATACACGGTCAGCCCATAACCCTCGCAGAGCTGATGGATACGGAACAGATGCGTTCCGTCGGAAACGGCCAGAATACTGTGGATGTGGTTCGCCTGTGCGATCGCGGCCAGACGCCGCGCCGACTCGTCCGTGGTGCGGCTCTGCGTCTCGGCGATGATGCGGCTCTCCGGCACACCCTGCGCGATGAGAAAGTCATGTCCCACGCCGCCTTCGGAGTGCCGCGGATCGCCGCTTCCGCCCAACGTGATGATCAGCGGCGCCAAGCCCTGGTGGTATAGCAGCAGCCCCTGTTCCAGGCGCGCCCGCAACACCGGCGACGGGCGGCCGTCGTACTCGGCGGCCCCGAAGACTGCGATGGCATCCGCCGGCCGCGCCTCATCGATGGTTGCGTAGTGCTCGATTTCCCGGTAGACCCATAGCACCCAGCAACCCGCACCCGCCGCCACCAGCACCAGCAATCCGCTGAGTGTGCGACGCAGCCAGCCGCGGCGGAGCTGCCGCCTCTCCATCTTCCTGGATTCCGCAACCCCCATCTCTTTCCTCGGCGGCACTTCCTCAGCGCATCAGTTCTGCAGAGCGAGCGCAATCTCGTGCGTGGGGATCGCGCCCTCGCGCAGAATCTGCCAGGACTTTTTCCCGCCGGAGAGATCCACGATGGTCGTGTGCGCGCGGCCAGCCGTCGGGCCGCCATCCACGATCAGCGGAATCCGTTCGCCGATCTGGTCGCGTACTCCTGCCGCGTGAGTACACTCCGGCGCGCCGTGCAGGTTGGCGCTGGTCGCGGTAATCGGCAGCCCGAACGCGGCGACGACGGCGCGCGGGATAGCAGCATCCGGCACTCGCAGCGCCACATTGCCGGTGTTCGCGGTGGAACGGAGCGGCAACTTTGCCCCGGCGCGCACAATCAAGGTCAGGGGTCCCGGCCAGAAACGCTCCGCCAGCACATCGAAGTAATCGTTCAGATCGCGGGCGAGATCATAGGCCTGCTCCATTTCCGCGATCAGCAACGAGAGCGGCTTGTGCTTCAAGCGGCTCTTGATCTCATAAATGCTCTCGACAGCGCGCAGATTCACCGGATCCACGGCCAGGCCGTAGAAGGTGTCCGTGGGGATGCCCACAACGCTGCCGGCGCGAAGACACGAGACGATATATTTCACACGGTCCGCTTCCGGCTCATCCGGATGGACGCGAAGCATCTCTGCTGACAAGGGCTCTCCTGAACATCACTGGGAACATCTTTCTGTATACCAGCACGCCAAGGGTAACTCGGAGAGTCAAGCGCGCCAACAGTGATCCGTTGTTCCTGCCGTAGGGCCATATTGGCCAGTCATTGGCTACTTTTGGCGGAATGCAGTCACTGTTTATCTGCCGTTAACGACGGTCGGACGGATTCTTGGAACAATCGCCAGGTGGCGCCCTCCTCCCGCTCGCTTGCTCCAAGCCGCCCGAAATCGTCATCCAGCCGATCATCGCTGCTGGGGCGGGCCGGCGGCGATCATTGTTTTGTTCCTGATTGCGGCGGGCGGCCTACACGCCTCCCCTGCACAGCCTGAGCCATGCCCGCGGCCGGCAGTTGGCAGCAAAATAGCCGAGCCTCCGGACCTCCGCAGCAGCAACGGCGTGCTGGAATTGACCCTAACGGCGCGAAATTCCAGGGATGCGGATGGCCCATCGCGCTACTGCTACACGGACGGGACAGGCCAGGAATCTCCCACGCTTCGAGTCCATCCTGGAGATGAGGTAATCATTCATCTCAAAAACGATCTGAAGGATCTGCAGCCTGCCGATACCGCAGCGCCGCACATCCACGCAGCTCCTCGGGAGAATTCCAGAAAACTGTGCACCGCCACAGACACGATGAGTCTGCTGTCTACCAACCTTCACTTCCACGGACTGACCGTTCCACCGACCTGCGGAAAAGACGACGTCCTGCGGACCTCAGTTCAGCCGGGCGATGCTCCCTTCGAATATCGCTTCCGGATTCCGGAGGACGAGCCGCCCGGGCTCTACTGGTATCACCCGCACATTCATGGGTTCAGCAAGCAGCAACTGCTGGGCGGCGCTTCCGGCGCGCTGATCGTCGAAGGCATTGAGCGCGCCAGGCCGGAAGTGGCGGGCCTGCCCGAACGGGTATTCATTCTTCGCGACCAGGACCTGGTTCATCCGAATGCTCCTCCGTCCAAATCGGAGCCGGTGGTGCCCAAATTCATGGTGGACCGCGATGGAGATGCCGCCAACAACGGAACCGGCTTCGGCAAGCCGGCAAAGGATCTATCCATCAACTATGTGCCGGTCCCATATCCCGACTATCCTCCCGGCGTCATCGCGATGCGCCCGGGAGAGCGGCAACTGTGGCGGGTGCTGAACGCGTCTGCGCTTACGTATCTCAACCTCGCAGTTCTCTACAACCGGTCTCCGCAGCCTCTCGGCATCGTCGCGATGGATGGTGTGCCCGTTGATCAGAACGGCCGTGGAGATTCCGTCATCTGGCAGACACACCTAGGAATTCCGCCGGGTGCGCGGGTGGAGTTCATCGTGAAGGGGCCGCCTGAAGGCCAGGCTGGCCTGCTGGTGACCCGCACCGTGGACACGGGCCCTGGCGGAGAGAACGACCCGAATCGTGCGCTTGCCACCATTGTCGCCTCGCCGGACGCGCCTGAGCCGCAATCGAGGTTGCCGCAATCAGCGACGCCGCCGCAGCCGCCATCGCAGCCGTGGCTGGGAGACGTCCCGCCCGTGCGTGTCCGCCATCTCTACTTCTCCGAAAAGCTGGCAGACCCGAATGACCCAACCAGCGCGGTCGAGTTCTACGTCACGGTCGATGGTCAGACACCGAAGATGTTTGACATGAACTCCAATCTCCCCAACATCGTTGCTCATCAGGGGACAGTGGAGGACTGGATCATCGAGAACCGCTCCAGCGAGCTGCACGCATTTCACATCCATCAATTGCACTTTTTGCTGCTGCAATACATGGAGCGAGATGTACACGAGAACTTTCTCCGCGACACGGTCAACGTCCCGTACTTCAACGGCCGAACGCTGACCTATCCGAGCATTCGTGTGCGCATGGATTTTCGCGATCCCAATACGGTTGGCACCTTCCCGTATCACTGCCATCTGCTGGAGCATGAGGACAAAGGCATGATGGGAACCATCCAGGTGCTGCCATCGGCGGCAACTCCGAATTCAGCAACCACGAACACGGCCAATGCTCAAAATGCTGTAAAAACTCCGCGCGCTGTGACTACGAGCGGTAGATAATTCCGGCAATTTAATTGTGCAAATGCAGTGCCTTATTTTTTAACGAACCGTTCAAGTGACAAATATCTGTCTGCAATCGGTGGCGTCTTATGCTCCTCGCGGCGAGGCCTAGTGCCTTGACCAGGAGGCTGTATGAACGCGAAGCAGTTGGCATCCACAGCATTGCGGACGATCCACACCGGATTGATCTCCGCTGCTGTCTTCCAATTAGCAATCGGCAGTGCTTTTGCCGCTCCCCTATCCAACAAACCGCCTTCACGGGACGACGACACCGCTACACCTATCAAGCATGTGATCGTGATCATTGGCGAGAATCGCAGCTTCGATCACGTCTTCGCCACCTACGTGCCGAAGAAGGGTCAGACGGTGTGGAATCTTCTCTCCGAGGGCATCGTCAACAAGGACGGCACGCCTGGGCCGAATTTCTCCAAAGCGGAACAAACCGCGGCGAAAGACCAGGCGCCGGACGCATTCCTTTTGAGTCCGCCGCAGGATGATTTCCAGGGAGGAAAGCTTCCCGCGCCACTCGTGGGAGGACCTCAGGACTCCTACGTGAAGAACGACAATCTCACCCTGGCCAAGCAGTCGGAGAACGGGCTTCCGGCGGATTATTACGGCTATCTTGTAACCGGCGGCACCGGTCAGACTTCGGCCACGCCGGATGCGCGCATCAAGAATGTGAACGCTCTTCCTCCGGGACCATTTCAGCTTACCAACGGAGATACTTTTAATTACAACTCATACTCCGCGAGCCCGGTGCACCGCTTCTATCAGATGTGGCAGCAGTTGGACTGCAATGCTGACAATGCCACGGAGCTGCAATCCCTCCGGTTGCGATGCGCGTCTCTTTCCCTGGGTGGAAACAACCGTGGGCGCGGGCGCAAACGGCATCAAGCAGCCGGCTAACTTCAGCACCGAATACTCAGCCACTGCGGTAACGACTCATGAAGGTTCCACTGCCATGGGCTTTTACAACGTGCAGAATGGCGACGCACCTTACTTCAAAAAGCTCGCCGATGAATACTCGATGAGCGACAACTTTCATCAATCAGTCAACGGAGGCACGGGCGCGAACCACATCATGTTTGGCCATGGCGACCTGATCTGGTTCAGCGACGGCAATGGGCATCCTGCAGTGCCCCCGCACAATGAGGAAGTTGCACAGGGAACGGCCAATGCAGGCGTGGTCGACGAAATAGAAAATCCAAATCCGTCAGCCAGGTACGAATAACTGGTACAAGGAAGATGGCTACGGCGGTGGGTCGTTCGGATCGGCATCCTATGGCGGCGGATCGTACACCGAATGCTCGGATAAGACGCAGCCCGGCGTCGCGCCTATCGCGAACTATCTGCACTCGCTGGAACCGAAGATTCCTACTCACTGCCAGAAGGATCGCTATTACCTGCTGAACAACTACAACCCGGGCTACTTCGGCAACGGCAACAACGCATACACCGATAAGAGCCCGAACAACACAGTCTTTACCATTCCGCCATCATCGGTTCGCAGCATCGGCGATGAGATGATCCAGAAGAATATTTCGTGGAAATATTATGGCGACCAGTGGAATAACTATGTCAACGATCCGTATCAGCTCAACTTCAACGCAGTTGGGAAGAATACGGACGAATACTGCACCATTTGCAATCCCTTCCAGTACGACACGTCGATCATGAGCAATGCCGCAGTTCGCACGGCTCACATCCAGGACACAACTGACCTCTACAACGACATCGCGAACGACACGTTGCCCGCTGTCTCGATCGTGAAGCCGAGCGGCCTTGTGGACGGCCATCCTGCGTCCTCGAAGCTGGACCTGTTCGAGGGATTCACGAAGAAGATTGTGGATGAGGTCAAGAAGCATCCCGCGCTGTGGAAGGACACGGCAATCTTCATCACCTTCGACGAAGGCGGCGGCTACTATGACTCCGGCTACGTGCAGCCGCTCGACTTCTTCGGCGACGGCACTCGTATTCCGCTCATCGTCGTTTCGCCGTACTCGAAGGGCGGCCACATCTCTCATGAATATGGGGACCACGTATCGATCCTGAAGTTCATCGAGAAGAACTGGGGACTGGAGACCGTTACCCGGCGGAGCCGCGATAACTTCCCGAACCCAATTACCACTGCGGGAAATCCGTATGCACCGGTAAACAGTCCTGCGATCGGAGATCTCTTCAGTCTCTTCGATTTCGACGCCAACTAACCTCTACTCTTCCGTCTGACAGCCGCGGCAGCACAACGCCGCGGCTGTTCAGCGTAAAATCGCCGGAAATGCTCGCCGGCACACTTCGCACGCGTTTGATCGAGAGCCGCCAGAATCCTCGCGTCAAGGAGCTGCGCGCAGCGCTCGGGCGCACTGGCCGAACACCCGAGCGGGCTCGTCGCCATCGAAGGCGAGCACCTGGTCGCCGAGGCCATGCGCAGCCATCTGCGCTTCGCATCGATCTTCCTGCGTGACGGCTACACACCACATATCGAGCTTCCCGAAGACGCCGACTATCTGCTGCTGGCGCCGGATGTTTTTGCGAGCGCCGTCGCGACCGAGCAGCCCCAGGGCATCGCCGCGCTCGTCCATCCGCCGACTTTTTCGGCGGAGACTATCTTTCGATTCGCCCACTCCGCTCATTCTGGTCCTCGCCGGGCTGCAGGATCCCGGGAATGTCGGTACGCTTCTGCGCTCGGCGGAGGCTTTCGGATCGAGCGGCGTTCTGCTGCTGCCTGGCACCGCCAGTCCCTGGAATCCGAAGGCGCTTCGCGCCTCTGCAGGCTCTGCATTTCGCGTTCCTGCCATTGCCGTGACCGAAGACGAGGCTCTGGCTCTACTGGCACAGCACAATGTTCCCGCGATCGCTGCGGTGGCTCGCGACGGCGTGGCGATCGATGACGCCTCGCTGACAGGAGCCTGCGCCTTGCTCATCGGCAACGAGGGCGCAGGGCTCAGCGAGGCACTGATTGCCGCCTCGACGCATCGCGTGACGATTCCGATGCCAGGCGAGGTTGAAAGTTTAAACGCTGCCATTGCGGGTAGCCTGCTCCTGTATGAAGCGGCGCGCCAACGGCGGGATCCAACTCAATCATGAGTCTCTTCGGCGGCACACCCGATCTCGCAACGGCGTCCACGCGCCAGGCCGCGCCGCTGGCCGAACGCATGCGACCGCGCACACTGGACGAATACATGGGCCAGCAGCACCTGGTGGCGCCGGGCAAGCCGCTTCGTATGCAGATCGAATCGGACGACCCCGCGTCGATGATCTTCTGGGGTCCGCCGGGCGTCGGCAAAACTACGCTCGCCAAAATCATCGCCGAGACCACTCACGCCACGTTCATCGAGTTCTCGGCTGTCCTCTCCGGGATCAAGGAGATCAAGCAGGTGATGGTGGACGCGGAAAAAGCCGCGCACTACGGCTCGCGCACCATCCTGTTCGTCGACGAGATCCATCGCTTCAACAAAGCGCAGCAGGACGCCTTCCTGCCCTATGTCGAGCGCGGCACCATCCGGCTGATCGGCGCGACAACAGAAAATCCGTCGTTCGAGATCATTGCCGCGCTGCTCTCCCGCTGCCGCGTTTACACGCTCCAGCCACTCAGTGAAGACGAGCTCCTCACGCTGCTGCGGCGCGCGCTGGCCGACGAGCGCGGCCTCGCCAAGGATCATCTCGTTGCCGATGAGGACGCGCTTGCGCTCATCGCCTCCTATGCCTCGGGCGATGCACGCGGCGCCTACAATGCACTCGAAATTGCGGGCCGCCTTGCCGCTACCAAACCCGATCGCCGGATCACCCGGGAGATCGCAACGGAAGCCTTGCAGAAGCGCGTCCTGCTCTACGACAAGAGCGGCGAGCAGCACTACGACCTGATCTCCGCGCTGCACAAATCCATCCGCAACAGCGACGTGGACGCATCGCTTTACTGGCTCGGCCGCATGCTTGCCGCCGGTGAAGATCCCGCTCTACGTCGCACGCCGGCTGGTCCGCATGGCGTCCGAAGATATCGGTCTCGCCGCGCCCGAGGCGCTGAACCTGACGCTTTCCGCGCGCGATGCTATGGATTTTCTCGGCTCTCCCGAAGGCGAGCTGGCACTTGCGCAGGCCGCCGCATACCTTGCACTCGCGCCCAAGTCGAACGCGGTCTACACCGCCTGGGGCGCGGTGCAGCGAGGACATCGAAAACACCCGCGCCGAGCCCGTCCCGCTGCACCTGCGCAACGCGCCCACCAGGCTGATGCGCGACCTCAACTACGGCAAGGATTATCAGTACGCGCACGACATTGAAGGCAAAGTAGCGGACATGGACTGCCTGCCCGAAAGCCTGCGCGACCGCCGGTACTATCAACCCACCCGTGAAGGCCGGGAGAAGCTACTGAAGCAGCGGATGGAAGAGATTCTGCGCATCCGTGAAGAGAACAGGAAAGACCAATAGCAAGCCGGCTGGTCAATTTGCTCGTTCGGTCCTTAGCGCTGCAGATTCTGTCGCAGGGCAGGTGTTCCTCGTCGTAAGATGAGGGGCCATGCGCCCTACATTTGCCGTTCTGCCGCTCCTCGCCGCCCTGTTCCCTCTCGCACTTAACGCCGCCACGCCTGACGAGCAGGCCGTGCTCGCGCCGATACAAGCAATGTTTGCCGGCATGTCTGCGCGTGATGCAGCCGCAATCAAAAAGCCGACGCTCCCGAACGGAGTCATGGTCCTGATGCGGGACGGCAAGCCTGTGCAGATGACTTTTGAAGACTTCGCCACGCGCGTCGGCAAGCCCGGCACTTCGAAGATCGAAGAGCGTATCCACGATCCGCTCGTCCGGATCGACAACGACCTCGCCGTCGTATGGGCGCCGTTCGACTTCTATGTCGACGGCAAGGTGAATCACTGCGGCACCGATCTCTTCAACCTTGTCCGCCAGGATGGGCAGTGGCTGATCGCCAGCGTTGCCGATACCAGCCGGAATACGTGCTCCGCAAAATAGCCGCCGCTCGGAATTCCCGCGTGTCGCTCATCGACAAACAGCATCCGCCCGCCAGCACGCTGGCCGGTGTCGAATCACTTTTCCGCCCGGATGTTCAGGTTGAGATCGATGCCGAAGCGGTCATTCCCTGAGCGGCAATACTCAGGCCGCTGGATGAATGATGGCGAACTTCAGATAGTCCAGCAGCCCGGGATCTTTGCCCAGCCGGCGGACCGCTGCGGCTATCTGCGCGCGCGTATGGGTTCCATGATTGGCCACGTGCAGCATCATCTCGCCGAGTGGCTGCGATAGCGTCATCCCGCCCGGCCGCTCTGCTGTCCAGACCTTTACCAGATCAGCATCGGAGAGCTTCGCAACGCAGGCTTCTGCCCGATCGCTGGCCTCGCGCCATCCAGAACGCGCGTCGGCCATGGTGGCGTAGTCCGCATCCTTCCTGCGCATGCTCTGCGCGTCAGCAGCCGACAGTGTGCCATCGAACCACAGGAACCATCCATTCTGTACGCGAATCAGATGGGTCAGCGTGCCGCGTATGCTCCCGTTGCCGCTGCATCCCGGCGCATCCAGTTCCTCCGCTGTCAACATATCCAGTCCCGGCCAAAGCTGCTCCATCGCCCAGTCCTGATATCGATACATGCGCCGCAGCGTTTCGATCATATGGCACCTACCTCGTTGCCGAGTTCGTCCGCCGTCAGGCGGTCTCTACGTTCATAGCAGACTCGATCTGCAGGCTGCAAAATGCCGTTCGATCGGAAGTGCTAGCCTAGCGCCATGCGTTTCCCTGTCATCGCCGTCGCTCTGCTTCTGGTATCCGGCAGCATGGGTGCGCAGGACCGCACATTGCCGCCCGATCCATCCGTTGTTCCGTTGCCGCCAGTCACAGGAAGGGGCGTGCAGATCTATCACTGCCAGCAGCAGCAGGGTGCGCCGGCGTGGGTCTTCGTGGCGCCGGAGGCGACGTGTATGCCGGTGCTGAGGCGGTCGGTACGCACGGCGCGGGTCCCACCTGGCGCTGGAAGGATGGCAGCGCGATCATTGGCCGGCTGCTCATCAGCCAGCCTGCACCGGACCGCGGCTCGATCCCGTGGCTCCTGCTCGCGGCGTCGCCTTCGATCGACAGTGCGCCGACGGGCATGCTCGCCCATGTGACGTATGTGCGCCGCTCCGACACACATGGCGGCATTCCCCCGGCAGGGTGCGATACGCGCCACATTGGCGCCGTTGCACGCGTGCCGTACGCGGCACTTTATACCTTCTACAAGGCGCCGGAACGGCCCAGAGCGCGCCACTGAGCACGAACGGCCCGCAGCGCTGTTGGCATCTGCGGGCAGCTCTGGATTTGGGTGGAGTTTTGGTTTGAAGGAGCAGGTTGACCGCTGCCGAGCTTGAATCCTGGTTAGAACTGCTCACAGGATCGAAACTGTTTGATCAACTAACGCTCTTATATTGCTGTATTTGATTGGATCTACAGCCAAGCTTAGCCGGAAGAAGCTCACCAATAGGCCAAGACGGTTTTCCGCCATGCCCGCAGGAAGTACAGGAATGCGACGACGATGGTTACGCCGTGCAAGCAGGCCCGCGATCTGCAGCAATACGGACTGGTCCAGATGGAAGGCAGCCTCCACAAATACCGCGCACAACAGGATGACCGCGGTGGGTATGCCAAGAACTTTCAATCGATAGTTAGCCATGCACGAAGTGTAGGCAGACTGAGGCATTCAGCCCATCGCACGGAAGCGTACGTTACTTTCCCACCGGTGGGGCTTGTTCGCTGGCGGAAAACAAGGGCCGGCAGGTCAGCCGGCCCTTATTCGTCCCGAAGCGGGACAGTACCTTTACTGCGGAGCGGCGCTGGAGGCGGCAGCACCCTTCTTCTTCCCGATCGGCGAAGCCTTGGCAAGCCGGTATCCGGCAGCCTGCGCATCCGCCTCGGTCATGAATTTGCCGTGCTTGGTCTTGCCGTACTGCGCATCGTCCTTGTGATACACCTTCGTGTTTTCGTTCGCCCACACCATACCTTTGGCCTTGGCATCCGCGATTTCCGCGTCCGTCGGCATGGTGGTTGCCGCTTTCGCCTTTTTGGCAGCCTTGGTGGTGGTCTGAGCGGGAGCGGTCGATGCATCCGCCTGTCCAAACATCGCTCCGGGCGCTATGCCCCCTACCATTGCCGCCACTAACACCAGAGAAAGTCCACGCATCGTTCTTCCCTTTCGTACATAAAAGAATTGCCCGATTGGGCCGCAGATGACTAGACACGATTCGGAGCAGAGATGGCAAGTCCGGGCCGATGTCCGGTTAACGGCTGTGGAATTGTGCCAGCGCTTCGTCGTAGATCGATTCCAGCCCGGCCGTGCATCTGCGGATATCGAACTGATCTCGAATCCATACTTTCGCGCGCTCGCTACATTCATGCCAGAAGGCCCGGTCCATCAGCATCCGCTCCAGATGGCCAGTCAGATCTTCAACGGAGCGCTCCCGCGCCAGCAATCCTGTCTCGCCGTCGCGAACGACTTCAGGAATGCCGCCATGCAACGTGCTCACCACCGGAAGCCCGGTGGCCTGTGCCTCGGCAAACACCATCCCGAGCCCTTCTGTATCGCCATTCGCTGCCGTCACGCTTGGATTGCATAGAACCCAGGCCCGCTGCATCCACTCCCGTACGGCATCCGGCCCCTGCACGCCGAGAAAATCCGCCGGAACATTCAGAGTTGCCGCCAAGCTTTCCAGTTTGCCGCGCAATGGGCCGTCACCGATAATGACCAACCGCGCCTTCCGGCGACGGTCTCGCAATTGTGCTGTTGCGCGGATCAGATACTCGCAGCCTTTTTTCTCGACCAGGCGGGCGACGAAGAGGATGAGATCGGGCTCGCGGCCTGAGACGGGCGCGGGAGAGAACTTCTCGCAATCGATGCCGATGTAGCGGACGACCAGCTTTTCTTCGGGATAGCCGGCGCGCAGCGCAATTTCGCGAATGGCCTCCGAGACGCATATGAAACGGGACGCAATCTGCCACAACTTCGGGCGCCTTTTGAGGAAGCGCCGCCCGCTGCGATTCCGCGCGAAGTCTTCGTCTGACGCCGATACGTCGAAGCCGTGCAGCGTCACGACGAGCGGCACGTCCAAGATCCGTTGTATCCCCAGGGTATCGACTGCATCCACTGCGAAGTGGCTATGGATGAGCGCGGGACGCGCACGCCGCACCTGTTGATGAAAGTGCGGCGCCAGGAACAGGCGGCGGTAGGCTTCCACGCGATAACGCGAGAGCGGCGCGTCACGTTGGGTCAGGCGAATCGGTGTGGGCACGGGAAGCGAGTGCGGCACATCCGTAAGTCCGCAGAAGACAGGCCTGTAGCGTTCGAGTGCGGACGCCTGCGCCAGCACGAAAGTCTCACTGGGCGGCAGAAGCAGCTCGCGGAAGATGAGCACGTTGCGCATCTTCGGCCGCTCAGCTTGATCCGACATTGAACTCTGGTGACGGCTCAGGAGAGGGTATGCCTCTGCTGCGTTCACGTGCGCGAAGGCCGAAGAGCAGCAGCCAGCACATTACGGCCAGACCGCCATCGGTAATCAGGCTGGCAGCGGCGGCGCCACGCCAGGAGTAATGCGGAATGAGGTAAAGATTCATGCCGAAGTTGCCCAGCGCGGCGACGGTCTGCGCCCCGAGCCGATAGGGCTGCAACCCGACACCGGCAAGCGCATCGCCCGCGCACATGTGGAAGGAACGGAAGAGCGGGATGAGGCACAGCCAGCGCAACGCGGTGATGCTCTTATCGAAGCCGTGGCCGGCGAGAAAGGGTATCAGCGGGGCGCATACAAACATGCCGATGGCAGCCAGGATGCCGAGCACAGTGGTCTTTTTGATAAGCCGCTGCGCCAGCTTCGAGGTTGCTGTCAGGCCGCCGGCGCCGAGCTGGAAGAATCGCGGAAATGCGGCGTTGTAGATGGACCGCATCGGCATGAAGCTGATGTCCACCACGCGATAGGCCATGCTGTAGATGCCGTTCGCGGCATTCATGCCGTAGTGGCCGAGCATCGCCTTGTCCAGATCGTTGTAGGCCGATGTCGTAGTGCCGGAGATCGCGAAGATGAAGCCCTCGCCTGCTCTCCGCAACGCAAGCTTTGGATGAAATACAGGTTTGCCGAATTTTACGAAAACCGTGATCACACTGACGACAGCCGCGCAGAGAGCGACGCTCATCGAGGCATAGGCCCACTGCCACGCAGAAATCCGGTGAAACTCCAGAAAGAGCACGAGGGCGACAAAAAACCGCGACAGATTCGTAAGCAAGCTCAACGTTGCCGTGATCCGCATCTGCTCGAATGCCTGAAAGATCTGGCTGATCGCAACCACGAGCTGCGCTCCGAGAAATTCGCCGATGGCCAGCGTGGTAAGAATGCCGCGGCTGCCCCGCATCAGCCATGGAGCTCCCAGATGCACACCCACGACGAGGATGCTGCCGAACGTCAATGTCGTAAAAAGGATGTTGCCCCAGTACAGGGGAAATGTTTTGCGATCCAGCGAGACGTACCGCATGAAGATGAGGCCGGACCCAAAGTTGCTGTACTGCGAAAACATCATGACCAGCGCAACGGAGCCCACCAGCACGCCATATTCGACGCTGCCCAGCAGCCGGGCGAGCACAAAGAAGTAGGCCGCCTGGATCACGACCGAAAGCCCCTGCCCCATGAACATCCAGGCAGAATTTTTGGCCAGCGTGCTGCCCCGGAGCTTTAGAAGCTGCTCGCGTAAAAGCCTCACGCGCCCTCCGCAAGCAGCCTGCCGTAGGTCTGCCGCACTGCATCCCAGGAGAATCGCGCCTGGAACGAGCGCAGGCCGGCTTCGGCGATCGCTTGGCGCTCCGCAGGATTGACGATCAGCCGCTCGATTGCATCGGCGATTGCGGCGGCATCGTTAGCGGGCACAAGCAGTGCGCCGCCATTTTCAAATATCTCAGGGATGCCGCCCATGCGTGTTGCCACCACTGGCAACCCGGTGGCCATGGCTTCGACATTCACCATGCCGAACGGCTCTTCCCAGATCGAAGGACAGCAGAAGATATCCGCGGCACGAAACTCGTCTGCCAGCGCCTGGCCGAAGGTATAAGGAATAAATTCGACATTCGGCGGCGCATCGCTCTTCAGCTTGCGCACATATCGGGTTTCTGTATCCGTCACGTTGCCGAAATTTGCCGTGCCCAGAACAACGCCGCGCACATCCCTACCGCGTTCTGCCAGCAAGCGCATGGCGTCGATAAATACGTGCATGCCCTTGTTGTGCACCAGCCTTCCGACACAGAGAATCCGCAACGGCCCCGCGTGGCGGCTACTGGCTGGATGAAACAGTGCGCCATCCGCGCCGTTGTACAGGACCGCGCTTTTACGCATCGCCGGCCGGGCGCGACGCGCCTCCTCTTCGAGAAACCTGCTGACAAAGACGTGCTGATCGGCATCGATAGCGGCGGCTATCGGCTCAGCGCAATCGCTGAAGTGCGAATTGTGCATGTGAAGAAACAGCCGCGCTCCGGCACTTCTGGCGATCGGCCGAAGCGTGGCAGCAAATTCGGGACGGTTGTGGATCCAGACGGTATCGCCCTGCTTCAGCAGCGGGCGCAATGCGCCGAGCGCCCAGCGCAGAAAACGCCGATGCAGCGGCCACGGCAGGTATCTGGTCAGGCCGCCGGGCTTTCGCGCATAACTCAGCAGCCGCTCACTTGTCTTGACACGATGCTCGGGGAAGGACCAGCTATCATCCGCGCTGGGCGCAAGGATGATGCTGGTCTCGTCATCACGCAGGACGTTGGCCGCCCATCGGGCAATGGCTCCGCCATTCGGCTCGGAGAAGGGTTCCGTTTCGCTTAACAGGTGATACGTAATCATCTGCGAACAACCAGCATCGCCGCGCTCCGG
The DNA here is from genome assembly GCA_963736915.1 of uncultured Acidobacteriaceae bacterium. Lineage (GTDB taxonomy): Bacteria > Acidobacteriota > Terriglobia > Terriglobales > Acidobacteriaceae > KBS-83. The sequence continues at coordinate 195,843 of CAVTQV010000004.1, forward strand.
CGAAGTTGACGCCGCTTCCGGTCAAGACCGACGATCGCCGCGATCACCGCTACCCACATGAGCTGATAGCGAAAAAGGAAGGTCGCCTCATCGATGTTGTAGAGAATGCCGAAAACGACAATTGTGATGTACCAGAGGACCTGCGGGCTGGGATCGCGGAGCAGGCAATAGAGCGAATCTTTCAGCCCTTTCAGCAGACAGACGATCAACAGCAGCAAACCAAATATGCCGACCTCCAGCCAGACGCTGAGAAATCCGTCGTGCGCATAACTCATCATCCATCCAATCGCGATCATGACGTTTGCCGATTCACCGGTCATACCGCGCCAGAATGTGCGATAGCCATAGCCTGTCCAGGGCCGCTGGGCAATGGAGTGAAGAATCGCAGTCCAGATCGGTATTCGGCCGCTGAAGGTAAGGTCTCTTCCGATGAAATGAAATAAGCTATCCAGATTCAGAAGGATCAACGTCCCGATGGCCAGGGTCGCACAGCTCAACAGAATAAAAAGAACCAGACGATCGAAGCTCTTGAAGCGCGCCAGAAGCTTGAGCCCGAACGAAAAGGCGATGAGGAGCGCCGCGATCACCCATCCTGTACGCGAACGTGTCATGCCGATAACGGCCAGCATGCCAAAGATATAGACGATGCGTAAGATGCGCCCTCGCAGGGCGGCCGGCTTTCGATACAGCGCCGGCATCATGAGAAACATGATTGCCATGGCGCAAACATTTTTGCCGGCGTAGATTCCCTCCCATTCTCCGGTCATTCCCTGGCGTCCGTTCAGCCCGAACTCCGGGAACAGCGCTACCGTGAAGACCGTCAGCACGAGGGCGATCGTACCCGCGAGCTGCATGTATTTCATCTGCATCTCTGCCGGCTGCGAGACAAATGCAATGGCGAACGTATACGTGACAAGCAAGTAGACGCCCTGTTTCAAAGCGAAGCTTGGCTCAGGCGACCATAGGGACGAGATCATTCCCATGCAGTTCAGCAGCGCGAGGGCAGGTATGCAGAAGGCCGCTTTGCGCACCTGAACCGAATAACGCCACGCAATGATGCAGAGGCCGATCAAAACGAATCGGCCGATCATCGCGCTGAGAATGGTCGATCCGCCTCCGCCGGTCACGGCTCCGATCTGCGTATTGGATTCGGGGTCGTAGAACGAAAATGTTCCTGCAGCCGAGAAGTACACCAGGACTGCGGCCATGATCCATGTAGTGAACGAATTCAGCCAATGAGCGGGCCGCGCCACCGTCATTGGGATTGTGGCAACGGGGGATGGCGCACCGCTCCTGCGGCCATTGACGCGCACCTTGACTCGGACGTTCGCGGTTTGCAGCACGCTCATCGTTTCTCAGCCTTACCGATCTGGTTCATGCAGTCCTTCCCTCAGGCCCGTCGCGGAAGAGACGCTATGGCCTGGCGCACGCTGTTCCATGCCGGGTTTGGAGCATCACCAACGTCGAGCAGCCCTGGAAAATGAGCCGCTCCATCCTTGCGCAGCAGATGCACATTTGTCTTTGCGCCGCCGTCATAGCCGTTGCGCGCGTCGGAGATCGTCCAGAAGCTGATCCGGCTCAGTTGCACGCCGCTGCCAACCCAGTTGATGAATGTGGAATAGACGTTCCCGTTTCTCACCTTGCGCGATTGCGGGGCGCCCGCCTCCGAGGTGTCGTCGATGTCCAGTTCGGAAAGCGAGACACTGAGTCCGAGCGATTTGATCTGGCGATAGAACTGGAGCGCGCCCTGACTTTTGACGCTTGAGTTGCCGTCCAGATGCGACTCACTGCCGATGCCATCGATGGGAATCTTGCGGTCCAGCATTCCTTTGATCAACGCGAGAGCATGCTGCCGGTTGTCAGGCTCGCGGCCAGTGTCCTGTTCGATTGCGTCCAGATTCATGATGAGCTTCGCATCCGGATCAGCCGCGCGCGCCGCGGTGAACGCGATGTCGATATAGCGCGGTCCAAGCACGTCCATCCAGAGCCCGGTTGACAGGCCATCGGGCCGTCCCTGCTGGCTGCGCACCGGCTCATTCACCACATCCCACGAAGCGATCTGGCCACGGTAGTGGCCCACTACCTTCGTGATGTGGTCGGTGAGAATGTGCTCTGCGTTGGCTTTCGTGATGGTCTTTGCCATCCAGGCCGGGTTGTAGTTGTTCCAGCAAAGATTATGACCGTGCACCTGCATGCCGTGGCTGTGGGCGAAGTTCACCATCCAATCGCCATCATCGAAGAAATATGTATTGAGCGACGGATGGATGCGCTCCCACTTCAACTCGATGCCGGGCGTCAGCACATCAAAGTTCTGTGCGATGAAGCCGGCGAGCGATGGATCGCTGCGCAATTGAGAACGCATTGCCTGCGCTCCCACGGCCACGCCGGTATGCGCGGCAAGCTGCTTCAGCGGCGCATTTCCCGAATCGGCCAGCAGACCGACCGGAATTGCCGACGCGATCAGGCATCCGACACCCGAATGCAGAACATCTCTGCGGCTCAATTTCACTTCTCAATCACCTTCTTCAGTAAATTTGGCTTGCGTGATATGTGTCGCCCGGGCACATTTGCGCCGATGGCCCTAGCCGTGAACTCGCAAGTTTGCATGCGCTGCCGGGAAGGGCAAGGGCAGGCGCCCGCCTTCCTTACGCAGCTCTATCTGGCGCTCTACGAACTCACGCATTTTTGCGCAAAAGACTGTAGTGTCGAACGTCTTTGCGTGCTCACGAATGAACGATGGATCGAAGTAGCGTTCTATCGTCTCGAAATGGAGAATCGCCTGCGCAACGCTCGCGGAGCTCTGCTCGTCAAAGAAGACTCCGGTTGCGCGACCCTCCTTCTGTAGCTCATGCGAGAACCCTCCGACCACTGACTCGATCGCGCCGCCGCGCCCGTAGGCGATCACCGGACGGCCGTAGGACTGGGCCTCTACCGGGACCAGCCCGAAGTCTTCCTCGGCAGCAAAGAGCAGCGCCCTGGAGCGCGCGTATAGCTCATGCAATTCCGCATCGGAGGTGTGCCCGCGAAACGAAATGGTTGGTCCAGCGATGGCCCGCAGCGCGCTTTCAAGCGGGCCACGGCCGACAATCACCAGATGGCGAGCCAAGCTGGTTACATGCCTCGATCAGGAGATCGATCCGCTTTACGTCCACCAGCCGGCCAACTGTGAGGTAGTAGTCGCCGTGCGACTCGGCGACATAGCCCACGCTGGTGTCTACTGGCGGAAAAATGATGGTGCTGTCGCGGCGATAGTACTTGCGTATGCGGTCCTGGATGTAGCGCGAATTCGCAACGAACGCATCGACGCGCTGCGCCGCAAGATAGTCCCACTGGCGAACATAGTGGGCGGACAGCATGAAAAGTTTGCGGCGGGCACCGGATAACTCGTCCAGATACGAGGCGTACTGATCCCACAGAGAGCGATGCGGGCTATGGCAATAGCAGATCTGCACCGCCGATTGATCTGTGATGACTCCCTTGGTCGCGGTGCCGTCCGCCGTGATGATCAGATCGTAGCCACGCAGGTTCAGGCTCTCGACGGCCATGGGATACAGCGGCAGAAAGTTGCGATGCGAGCGCTTGACCCATTCGAAGCGATTGAGGAAGGAAGTCGTGATCTGGCGGTGCTTCAATGCCTCGGGGATAAAGCGGTCTTCCGTCATCAGGCTGAAGAAGTCCGCCTCCGGAAACATCCCGGCCAGCACTTCCAGCACCCGCTCGGCTCCGCCAAGTGCGAGCGAGTTTGCATATGTAATGGCTACGCGCATAAGCAGCGCTCACTCCTTCAGATTCATATTGCGTGTACGTCTTTACGAAATCGGAAATACGACTTGTTCGAGAGGCTCGGCCTTGCGGAGTTTCAGGACACAGCCATCTCACGCAAGCTGACGTTTCTGCTCGCCCGCGCCCGACGCGCCGCGCGCATCCGTTCCGGATAGAGCGCGTAGTAGGCGAAGAAGAACATTGAGCGCAGCGCCGGCCGGCCGCGGAACAAGAACGCGCGAAGCAGGCCGGAGTATGCGCCTATGCCAGAACGCTGCCGCACCGCGTCCTCAATACAGACCGTGGCGACGAAATAGGAATATGCACGACGGGTAAAGAGCGCCCGGTTGCGTTCCAGCCATTCGAACTGGAATCGCCAGTCCGCCTTTTTGCTGACCCGGCCCGCAGTTCCGGATTCATGAAAGATGACCAGCGGCTCCGGCACGATGGCGAGCGTCGCGTCTTTGACGGCCATCGCGCGCAGCATCCAGTCAACATCCTGGTTGCGCTTCAGCTTGCTGGTAAATTGCACCGCTTCCATTAGTGGACGCGACACCAGCCATGTCGAGGTCTGCACGTAACCGGTGCCGGCGGACAGGTTGGGGCGGCAAAACAGAAATTCGCTGAATGGCTCGCGGCACTCCAGGGATCGCCGGGGGAGAATGCGGTCGCCGAGCTCCGATCGCTCGATGAACTGCGAGGCTATAAACACAGGGCGGTCCGGTCGAGCGGCACTGTGCTTCAGTTGCCGATCCAGCTTCTCCGGGAGCCATTCGTCATCGTCATCCAGGAAAGCGATCCACTCCCCGTCTGCCGCGGCAACCCCGGCGTTACGCGCGTCGGAGCCGCCTAGTGATTCAGGCAACGCGAGCACGCGAAGGCGCGGATCTGCAAATGTGCGCAGCGCCGCTTCGGTCTGAGAATCCGGGCCGTCGATCACGACGATGATTTCCAGATTGCGATAGGTCTGCGCGGCAACACTCGCTATCGCCCGCAGCACCAGCTCAGGACGGTTGCGGGTTGGAATGACAACACTTACCAGGGCTGAAGGACGATCGTTTAAGGGGGAACTCACGTTCAGCCTACCTCCCGATTCCGCTCTGTCCCGGGTTCTTCCAGTTCGTCATCAGGCTTATGCAGATGAGCGTGGAATGCGTCGCGCGCTTGCAGAGCCTGCTCCGAGAAGAGATAGCGCAGCGCATAGTACGAAAAGACCGAGTTGCCGACCAGATAGCGCCCGGCTAGCCGTCGCGGCTCCTGCGCCAGGCGAAACGCCCATTCCATGCCCGCGGCCTGCGCCCATCCCGGCGCGCGCTTGCGGATGCCGGCAAGCAACTCGAAGCTGCCGCCCACTCCGATGGCGACTGGAATGCCGAGTGCCCGGATGTGCTGCTGGATGAAATATTCCTGCTTCGGCGCTCCGAAAGCGACGAAGATAATCGATGGCTCCGCCGCGGCGATGCTGCGGAGAACCTCGGTAAGGATTTCCGGCGAGTTCTCAAAGCCTTTCGGCGGGCAGCCGACGCCGCACACCCGCAGCTTTGGATATCGATCCATCAACAATGATGCCGAGGCAGCCGCAGAGCCGGGAGATCCGCCGAGGAAGTACACCGGGAGGCCAAACTGCGCTGCGCGCTCGCAGAGCAGCGGTATCAGGTCCACGCCGGTGATACGTTCTGTGTCCACCGCGCCCATCCAGTTGCACATGCGCACAATGGGAAGGCCGTCCGCGCAGATGTAGTCCGCCTCGGCGAGGCATTGCCGGAAGCGCGCATCGCGCTCCGCCAGGACGTAGAACTGTGCATTCGCGGTGACGATATGCTGTGTCGGGCCGCCCTCGAAGATGCGCTGAACAAGCTGATCTATCAGAGCCTGCCGTGACAGCCTGCTCACCCGCATGGGCCCAATCGGGACCGACTGCTCGTGTCCACCAGCGGTGACCGGAGGAGCAAGCCTTTCTCGTGTAGCACCTTTCAATTGGACTGCGGACAATCTGGCCCCCTTTTTTGAACTTCCCCTGAGAATGGCGATACTGCTGCCAGAGATAGCGAGCTAGTGTTATGGCACTGCGTAGATCGCAGCCGTAGCCGCGGAACCCGCGAGATTCGGTGCGCCGGCAGTCACAAAATTCTTCGTCCAACTGAACGGCACATACAGAATGTCTCCCGGGTATAGAGTTGGGTTCGGGAGCTTTCCTTTCTGAATTTCACCAAGGTTCAACTGCTGCTCGTGCTGCGTTCCCTCTGCCGTCCGCATCAGCCGGGCATGTCCCTGCTTGGCAGAGTGGGTAACACCGCCCGCCAGCGCGAGAGCCTGCAGCAGCGTCATGTGGTCCTGGTTGTTGGACATCGCGAAGCCGCCGGGGCGATTCACGTCGCCCAGTATGTAGACGATGCCGGCTCTGGGCACGATCACCGTATCGCCGGGGTTCACCATGACCTGCGACGCGATTGCCTGCTTCGGATCGTTCGACACGTAGTACGACGCGGAATCGTCTTTGCTTCCGTGGCGTTGGATTGTGATGTTGCGGTCCGCGACGTTTGTAATGCCGCCTGCAAATGACAGCACGTCAAGTACGGTGCGCGGGGTCGTGATGGGAAACACGCCCGGTCTTGCTACCTCGCCGATGACGGAAACCGTCTCCGTCGCATACTCCTCCACCGATAGCAGAACCTGCGGGTGATTCATATAGTGCGTTGCGATCAGATGATCGTGAATCGCCGTCTCCGCCGCGGCAACACTCAGACCGCCAACCTTCACATCACCTGCGCCGACCAGCGGAATCATGCCGTTATCGGTCACGCGGACATGCTGCTCCATCTCCGGCGCATCCACCACCTGCACGTGCAACACATCGCCGGGACCAATCAGCAGACTTTCCGGTCGTGCAGACGGAGCGTTTGAGCAGACGGGGTGTTTTGAGCCGGAGGCAAAAGCCGTCCCGGACCCTGAGGAGCAGCAACCTGCGCTGTGCACCAGCCCGGCAGCGCGCATACACACACCGCCATAACAACACGCAGAAAGGACGTCATCCTACCTCCCTGTAGTACTTCGTGCCTGCATATCCGTGATAGTCGCCATAGGTCGGCGAGGTGCGGCTGACCCCGTTCACCACGACGCTGACATTCGCATCCGCCCGCTCTGCAAGGCTCTTGTGAGCCCGCCGCAGGCTGCGCCGTGTACTCACGCCGTGACGCGCAATCAGCAGGGTCACGTCCGCCAGCCGGGAAAGGATGGTCGCATCCGTCACCGCAAGCATGGGCGGTGTATCGATGACGATGTAGTCGTATGACTGCTTCCACTCTTCGAGCAATTGCCGCATCCTTGCCGACGCCAGCAGTTCGGAAGGCATGGAGCAGGAGGGTCCGGCAGGCACGATCGAGAGCCGCGGAATCTCCGTCGACTGCACGACCTCCGCGGTAATGTCCTCGCCGGTCAGCAACGTGCTCAGCCCACCGTACCCGTTGCCAAAGAATCCGAAGCGCCGCGAGATTCCGGGGTGACGCATGTCGGCGTCCACCAGCAGCACGCGGCCCGTTCCCTGGGCCAGAACAGCGGCAAGGTTGGTGCTGACGGTGCTCTTGCCTTCTTTTTCCAGCGCGCTGGTCACGAGAATTGTTTGCGGCGGATTGGTGCCGGAGAAGAGCTGCAGCTCCGTGCGCAAGCCGCGCATTGCCTCGACAAATGCCGAGTTGGGTCCATCGATGGCGGCAATCGGCACATCCGCGCCCGCACCGGAATGCTTCAGGCGTCTTGCACCGGGCACATTCTGCAGGTAGGAAGCGAAGCCATGGCTTTCTCCGCCAGGGGCCAGCGGAAGCACTGCGGCGATCGGCGCCTGCAGGCTATCTTCCACCAGCTCCAGACTCTGGATGCGCTCATCGGTCGCTTCCTGAAAGAGCGCAAAGCATGCGCCCAGGAAGACTCCGCCAAATACAGAGGCTCCGAGATACAGAGGCACGTTTGGCTTTACCGGCTTCGAAGGCACGCGACCCGGATCCACCACGCTGATGTTGGTGGTGTGCAGGCCTTCCAGCACCCCGGCGGCTTTCAGCTTCTGAAAGAGCGTGTCATAGAGCTCGCGGCTGTCGGTCGCCTCCTGTCGGGCGATGGTGTAATCGATAGCCTTGTTGTTCAGATTGTTCGCTTCTGCGCGGGCGCTATCAAACTGAGCGCGCAACTGGTTTTCGACCGACTGCGCGGATTTGTAATCGCTCTCCGCACGCTCTCCGATGCGCTTCACCTCGGCGCTGATGGCGTTGTTGATGCTGTTCATCGTCGCCTGATCGTCCAGCAGCTTCGGATTCGCTGACCCATAGCGGCTGCGATCGGTCGCGATTTGGGATGCCATCGCCGCCTGCTGCTGCCGCAGGCTCTGGAGCAGGTTGAAGGCGTTGTTGGTTGTGGTTCCCGCGCCATTCAGCGATGAGCTTCCTGCCAGACCGGAGATCAGATCAGGATCGCCGCTCTTGACCGCCTGCAAAATGCCGCCGCGCAGAATGCGGTTTGAGGTAGCGGTAGCCAGGGCAGTGGTTGCCTGCTGCAGTTGATCGAGCGTTGCGCTGTAGGTCTGATCATGACCGGCCGCGTCGGTGGTGCCCAGGCTGTAAACTCCGGTGTCACGCTGCAGCGCCGCAACGCGGGCCTGCTTCTCCTGCGCCTCTTGCCGCACATCCGCCAGTTGCACGCTCAGCCAGCTCGAAGCACGCTTCGTTGCTTCGTTGCGGGTCTGGAATGTGTATTCGAGCAGCGCCTGTGTCAGCTCATTCACCACCGATGCTGCGACCTGCGGATCGGAGTTGGTGAAAGCAATGGTGACCAGCCGTGTCCCGGCGACCTGCTTCACCTTCAGGTGCTTGGCAAAGGTCTTAATTAGCCGCGTACGGCGTACCGGACTATCGTCGAGCGAGGCATGCGCCGGATCCTTCAGGCCGCTGGGCGAAATCAGCCCCATCACCCATCCGATGGGATTGAAGTGCGGCTTGAAGTCGTTGTTCTGTTCAAGGTTCAGCTTCTTGATCACGCTCAGAGCGAGGCTGTCCGACTGAAGGATGTTGGCCTGCGTCTGCATGGTGATGCTCTCTTCCATGGCGTCCGCCGGCGCGGGGGGACCATCGCCGCTGAGCGTATTCAGACCGAGGCTGTCGGAGTTGCCCTTCTGCACCTGAATCGTCGTGGAGGCGCTGTACTGCCGGGTCATAAAGATGCACAGCAGCGCAGCAGCCAGAAAGCACGCTGCCGTGATGGAAAGAATCACGGCGCGACGACGCCGCAGGACACTCAGCAGTCCACGAATCGTGAGTTCCTCAGGATTCAGGACCGATCGGTTCCCGCCGAAGCTGGGCTCGTAACGCCCACCCGACTCCGTCGTAAGAAGTAAATTCCGATTCATAATCACCATCGTGCGCAATCACAGAACGATGCGCGCTCATTTCAGGTTCATTGCAGTTTCGTTACAGGAGTACATCTGGCGGGCACAAGGCCGCCGCCAGGCGCTCTCTCTGCGTGTGTTTCCTGCGGCGGAAACACTTCATTTTCGTGGAGCAATCGCTCCATGCCGTTGAAGCACGGATGAACTGCTCTTGAAAAATCCGTTGCGGGCCAAAAATTTCGAGTGTGGTTGCACTGATGCTCTCTGTCGCCCGCGGGTTGCCTACTTGCCGCGCATTCGTTGAACCCCTCGCATCAGGAGAGGCGGAATACAGTCCCGCACGATGTGTTTCATCTCAGGCCGCTTTCGATAAAAGGTCGGCGCGTAGATGGAATTGTGCGGAGAGGCTGCTTTGCCTTCTCCGAAGCCGACGGTGTGGAAATAAATCGCGAAAGATTTTCTCTCCACTCCTTCCTTTTCTACAGGCCGCACGCCGTGATAGTTCTTATCGGCGACCTCGAAGAGGATGGTTCGATTGAAGAGCGGCTCGATGACTATTTCGCATCGGCTCGCATCCGTCGACCATAGTTCCAACTGGCCGCCATACTCCGGCCGCCAGTCTTTGTTCAGGTATGTGATCATGGCCAGTCTTCGCATCAGGCCGGTGTTGTGGTCCACATTTCTGTCCGCATGCACATCGAATCGGCCGCCTGCGGGCACGACGTGATACCCCGCGCCCGAGAGATAGGGGTCCGGCACCATGTGCCAAATACCGGTCAGTTCCGCGAGCAGATACAGAAATGCCGCAGAGTGCAAAAAGGAAAGGTGTTGGTATCCAATTTCTCCCAGGTCTACCGCAGAGCGAAGATTCGATTTGGTCAATCGCTTTTCTTCGTGATGTACCCAGCGGTCATCCCGCAGGGAGGGAATTTCATAAAGTAATTCATTCATTGCTTCGTCGCTGAAGAAGCCGTCCAGAACCAGGTGCGGGAACGGACGCGCCGCTACATATTGCGCGTGCAAATTTTCCGCACTCTCTGGAAGCTGGATCGGACGCTTCAGGAAGCGCTCAATCTCTGACGTAGACGCGGTTGGCAACGGCCCTCCGTGCTTGTTAGGTCACCCGCAGGCGCGGAGTGATCTGCCTGTGCCACATACACATGCGACGGCATATGCAACTGGGCCATCTGCGGAGAAATCATGCCGCAATTCCTTCAGCCCATATCGATTGATGTTCAATGGGGAGACGTTGGCATTCTCCCAATGGTTGCTTCAGATGTACTCAGCAATCTGCTTGCCGTTCCTGGGCCCGAGTGCGAGATTTCATCTGCAGGTATCAAAAGCATTCACAGCACGATGATCATCATCATCATTCTCGCCTGCGACTCTTCTCATCATAATACCGATCGCTCGCTTCTGCGAACCCTGCAACTCTTTTCACACTCTTTTGAGACGCATGATCTGCAGGTTGCGCTCGCAGTGCTGTGCGATGATGCGAAAAGATGCCACCCGATCCAGCCTCGCTACAAACACTGTTGATAGATGCCGACGATACGTTGTGGGAAAACAACATCTACTTCGAGCGCGCCATCGCCTCGTTCATCGCATACCTTGATCATCATCGGCATGCGCCCGCCGAGGTGCGTTGCGTATTAAACGAATGTGAACACGCGACCATCGCTGCCCACGGATATGGGATGGCGAGCTTCCAGCGATCACTCATCGATTGCTTTACGAAGCTGTCGCAAACGCCGCCAACTGACGAGCAGCGCCTGCGTATTACAGGTTTCGCGCAGTCCATTGCAGAACAAGCCATCGAGTTGCTTCCTGGAGTGGCCGAAACACTTCCGCTACTCGCAAAACGCCATCGCCTGATCCTGGTGACGAAAGGAAACGCGCGCGAGCAGCAGCGAAAGCTCGACCGCTCCGGCATTCACATGCACTTCACCGCCGTGGAGATCCCGCCGGAAAAACATCCCGATGCCTATCGCGAGATTCTCAGCCGGCACGCGCTTACGCCGACGGCCACATGGATGATCGGCAACAGTCCGCGGTCAGACATAAACCCTGCGCTCGCCGCCGGCCTGCATGCGGTCTACGTACACCACCCGAATACCTGGGTGCTGGAGCACGATGATCTGGTCGCGCCCGCTCCGCCGCAGCGGCTTATCCAACTCGATTCGTTCGCTGCGCTGGCCACGCATTTCTGATCCGAAATACTTCGATCAGCTAGCGCTGCACCGCATCCGGCTCCGTTCGCGCAGGCACGTAGTGGAACTGGTAGTTCTGGATGCGGTTTCCGCTTTCGAAGCGATCATTCCAGTTCAATTGATAGTCCATGCTCCGTGTACTCTCCGGAAAATGTTCGCTATGCGGATACGGATAGCTGCTCATTCGATGGAATGGAAGCTGTGCCACTGTAAACGGCATGGCTTCGTAAAAATCCATGTCCTTCACAAAGCCCTCGGCATAGAAGAAGTAATCGCGCTTCCAGTGCGGCGGCAGCGGCGGCAGCGCGGCTTCACTGAACTCCGCATCGATCTCCTCGCCGCTGCCGAAGATCACATACTCATCATCCTGACGCATGAGAAGCGGAGTCACCCTGCCATAGCGCGTGTAGCTCCCCCGCGGCCACTGGAACGGGCCGGTCTGGCTGATCTGCCGATAGTCGTACGTCAGGTCGCCCGGCGTGGCGCCATCGATCTGTTTCGGATAGCCGCGGAATGCAAGCCTGGCTGATGCAAGCGGCAGCTCCGTTTCGCGCATCGAATGCGGCGCAGCTGCACCGTTGTCGACGAGCGCCTGGTCCCAGTAAATCTGCAGATTCGTTCGGATGCGGATGCGCCGTGTGTGCGGCGGCAGTTTGCCCGTCAGATCGACGACGATGGTTCTCGGCAGTCCCGCAGGGAATCCCATGTCGTCGATGACTGTCTTCCATGTGCCATCCGGCATCTGCGCTTCCACAGATGGCGGTTCGGGATGCAGGCCGGCCTGCCATGCCGCATACATCGAGCTTGCGCTGAAGTATTCGATGTACCCGCGCAGAAAGAGCCGCAACGGCCGCTGCGGTGACCAGTCGCCGAGATCCAGCGTCAACGTATGCCGGTTGGCAAATCCCGCGTAACTCAGATTTGTGAAATCGCGCACATATTTGTGATCCTGGCTGGCGAGCAGCGGAAGCACATCCTTGCCTTGATCGTCCCAGGCTCCTGCGAGCGGATGTGTTTTCGGAGATGCAACAACCGGCGAACCGCTCGCGAACGGCTTTTCGCTCAGGAAGCGCTCGTCCGGATAGACTTCGGTTCCCTCCGGGTGATCGATGGCGACCAGACGAAGCTGATCGATATAGTTGACCTCCTCCATGGGCTCACCAAAGCGCAGACTCAGCGTGCCGTTGCGAGGCCGCAGCATGGAGCCGTCAACCTTGATCCACTCATCGGCATCGCTCTCATTCCGGCTTGAGGGCGAGATCCAGTGCCCAACAACGGCTGCTCCGATGACATCGGAGACGAATTGATAGTTCTTTCCATCCCAGGCAAACAGCACCGGGCACGAACTGCCGCGGCGATCCAGCTCCTTAAGCGCAAGCGGCTTGCCGGCGGCAACATCGATCTCATCCTGCGGCACGCCTGTCGGCCACAACATGCGCACTACATCAACGTGATCAGCCTGCCCGAGCCCCACGAGAATGTCGGTCGGTCCCTGGCTGAGGTATCCCGAGCTTCCGGCAATCTCGAACTTCTGCAGCATGCCGTTCGAGAGGACTTCCACCTTCGTCCCCAATGCCAGCTTGTTATCGGCAAGGCCTGTCAGTGCGATGCGCAGCGAGTGATTGCGATTTCCGCCAACATTGCGCAGCACGAGAGGAGCTGCGTTGCCCCGAGCCACAATCAGGTCCGGCGCGCCGTCGCCATCTACGTCCGCAGCCATGAGTGACTTCGCTCCGGAAAGATCCACGTCTGCAAGCTTCAGCGCCTGGGTCACATCTTCGAAGCCGGCCGGCCCGCGATTGCGCAGCACGCGCAACCGGGTGCCATGCGGAGTCTCGACGAGAGCCGCAAGATCAATCCATCCGTCATTGTCAAAATCAATTGGCGTGAGTCCCCACGCACCGGTAGCATCGCCCATCGGTAGCGGCACGCGCTCGAAGCGCCTCCCATCCACGTTCTTCCACAAGGTCAGACCGGGAGCGCCGGCGTGCGTCACGGCTACATCCATCCAGCCGTCCTTGTTGAAATCCAGAATCGTGACGCCGCGCGTTGCCGGCAGCTTTTCGGCGTCGTACAGTGCTACGCGCTTGAATGCGCCCTCGCGCTGGTTTTCAAAGATCACGGGAGAAGCATCGCGTCCGGTCACAACCAGGTCGACAGCTCGATCATTATTAATGTCCGACAGAATCGCACTCGCGGTATCCGCCGTGCCGGCCAGACCTGTAGGCTCAGTCCACTCGGTAAATGTGGAGTTGCCGTTATTCCTCCAGAGGACATTTGCGCCCTTGCCAGGCTCGGCAGCCGATCCGGTGATGAACAGGTCGAGATCGCCGTCGTGATCGAAATCCACGAAGGTCAGCCCGGCAGGATGGTTCAGAGAGTGGATGCCGACAGCGGAAGTTGTGTCCGCAAATTTTCCATGTCCCAGGTTGTGAAAGATCACGATGCGATCCGCGAGCGCAACCGCCAGGTCAGGCAATCCGTCGCTGTCATAGTCGCCCACCGCGCAGGCGATTCCCTTCCCTTCGACTGTCAGACCTGTCTGCTTTGCGTCGATCGGGGAGCTTGTGCCATCCTGCGCGATGCGATAGGCCTGAATTGCATTCACGCCGCTCTGCATGGAGATGAGATCTCTTTCGCCATTGCCCTGCAAATCCAGCATGCAGGCTCCCGAGGCTTCGCCGGCGAGCTTGCCGCTGTTACCGGGCGATGCTGCGGCCGCAAATGTCACCGGGATCATGGCCGCTGCGGAAGCCGGCGGGGCAAACATGTCCTGCGCCGTCGCGTACCGGCCCTGCTCGCCATAGTTGTCGCTGAAGATGGTGCCGATCTTCTGCTGCGTAATCTGCTGGAATCGCTGGAACCGCTTCCGCGCTTCGTCGGTTTTGCCGGCCCGCTGCAGGGCGCGAGCCAGGCCATACTGTGCTGACGCGTGCAGCGGGCTGATCGCGAGCGCCTTTTCGAACTCCTCAACCGCACGATCGTAGTTCTTCAGCGCAAGATTGACCGTGCCGGCATAGTAATGACTATCCGCATCGTTCGGGTCGGCCTCCACAGCGTGTTGAAATGAGGTCAATGCAGAAGCCTGATTGCCCGCATCCAATTGCGCGAGTCCGAGGCTGTACCAGACTCTCGGATTGTTCGGATTGCCGGTGGATGCAGCAGATAACACCTGCTCCGCCTCGGGCAAGCGGCGCAAATAGATCAGCGCGATGCCCTTGTTGATCTGTGGGATTGGAGAGGATGGATCCGCGCGATGAGCGTCCTCAAACTGGACCAGGGCCTTCCCTGGTAACTGCTGATTCATCAGCGCCACACCGACATTGTTAGAGTGCGCCGCCTCCAGATCCGCCTTCGATGGATCAGCGCTCCACGCGGGAAGCGAAAGAAACAATACGGCAAGCAGGAGCGTTCTTCGGGAACTGAGAGAGAGAATCAAGGTAAGCTGCTTTCCGCGAAAGATATGTGACCTCATCCCAATGAATGGGCACCGGAGCCATATCGCAATTGGGAATGGCGCGCCATATCCTGCAGGTCGCAACGATTATATCGACTGCAACGACGTCTCTTTCTCCTCGCGTCCAGGATTGACCAGGGGTTGAGCAGGCGTTATAGCGCTGCTCCGAATCCGGCGTACACTGGATGGCGAATCGATCTCTCCGAGGGCATCGTTGAATCACTACATAGAACGTGTCGTCGACCTGACGGACCCATCCACAAATGAGATTTACGGCCTGACGCCGGAGCACGCGCGCAACCTGCTGGTGCGGCATGCTGCGGCGGCAATGGACAAGATCGAAGGCTCGTTCGCGCTGATCGCCAAGGACGGCAGGACGGTGCGCATGGCGCGCTCTCTGGATCGGCCGATGCGCTATTTCCTGGCCAAGAAGAAGGATGGCCCGGTGCTGGTCGTTGCGGATCGCATCGATGCCATTCACAACTGGCTCAAAAGCGAAGGTCTGGAAGAGCAGTTCCACCCTAATTACACGCGGATGGTTCCCGCGCATCACGTCGTGGAAATCGAACTGATCGGCTGTCCCGATCCTGATCCGGTCTACACACGGTTCTTTACGCCTGAGATGGCAACCCTGGAACCCGATCCGCAGCGTATTGGCGAACGCTACATTCGCACGCTTGCAGATGAGATCGCGGCGTGGCTCGACCGGCTGCCGCCGACAGAGGCAGTCGGCGCCTGCTTTTCAGGCGGGATCGACAGCGGCGGCGTTTTTCTGACTACCTACCACGTGATGAAAAGTCGAGGCATGAACCTTGGCCGGCTGAAGGCATTCGTGCTTGATCTCGGCGATGGCCCCGACGTAGCGCAGGCACGTGAGTTCCTGCACGCATCCGGGCTCTCTCTTTTTCTGGAGACGATCGCGGTGGATCCGGCTTCCATCAACGTGCAGGAGACGATCGAGATTGTCGAAGATTACAAGGCTCTCGACATCCAGTCGGCATCCATGGGTATCGCGCTGCTTCGCGGCATTCGCGCGCAATATCCCGAATGGCGGTATCTCCTGGACGGCGACGGCGGCGACGAGAATTTGAAGGACTATCCGATCGAGGAAAATCCCGAGCTGACGATCCGAAGCGTCATCCATAATCCGATGCTGTACCAGGAAGGCTGGGGCGTTGGAAAGATTAAACATTCGCTTACCTACAGCGGGGGACTCAGCCGCTCCTACACGCGCACCTATGCGCCCGCCCGGCATTTCGGCTTTCACGGCTTCAGTCCCTACACCCGGCCCAAGGTCATTGCGGTTGCGGAGTCGATTCCGTTCATCGACCTCACGAACTATAGTGTCGAACGCTTGTATGAGCTGAAAGGAGAGATCGTCTCGCGCGGAGTGGAAAATCTGACGGGCATCAAGATGCCGGTCTTTCCCAAGCGGCGCTTTCAGCATGGCGCGATGGCAGAAGGCACGATGCGCCAGACGCTTCCGTTTCGCGAAGCAGAGTACCGGAAGCAGTTTCTCTCCCGTTATCAGTGATGGCGGTCGATCTTCCGCTCTATCCGGAGAGCGCCGCGGAGCGCGACCGCTGGATACTTGGTCAGCGGCCAGAACGCAACGAACTGGATCCGCGCCGCCCTTACGCATTCCACGTTGAAAGCGAGCACGCCGCTTCCGGAGAGCTGGTCCCGGTTGCAACCATCTTTCTCACGAACCGGGAATGCCCGTGGCGCTGCCTGATGTGCGACCTGTGGCGCAACACACTTACGGAAAGCCTTCCCACCGGAGCCATTCCACAGCAGATAGGATTCGCACTCTCTCGGCTGCCTGCGGCCCGGCAGATCAAGCTCTACAACAGCGGCAGCTTCTTCGACACGCACGCGATTCCGCTTGCTGACTACGAAGGCATCGCATCACAGCTAATTCCATTCGAAAGAGTCATCGTCGAGAGCCATCCCGCGCTCGTCGGAGAACGATGCCTTCGCTTCGCCAATCTTCTGGGAGCGCAGCTTGAAGTCGCGATGGGGTTGGAGACGGTGCATCCCGTCGCTCTCGAACGCTTGAACAAGCGCATGACCACGGCGCAGTTCGCAAGAGCGGCACAGGATCTGCGCAAACATTCAATCGACCTGCGCGTTTTCGTTCTCGTGCAGCCGCCATTCATCAGCCCAGGAGACGCGCTTTACTGGGCGCAGCGCTCGCTGGACTTCGCCTTTGATTGCGGCGCAACGGTAGTGACTCTCATCCCCACGCGAGCTGGCAATGGAGCGATGGATCGACTTCTGCAAAGCGGGAATTTCGTTTTGCCCAACCTGCATACAGTCGAAGAAGCGCTCGACTATGGTGTTGGCCTGAAGAGAGGCCGCGTTTTCGTCGACCTGTGGGACATCGACCGCATTGCGACGTGCCCTGAATGCCGTGAAAGGCGGATCGCGCGCCTGGCCGCCATCCATGAATCGCAAAGTCTTTGCGAGAAAGCGCAATGCGAATCCTGCGGAGGATGCAGTTGAGCGGCATCTATGACATTGCCGTTATAGGATCGGGCTTCGCCGGTTCGCTGTTCGCGATGATCGCGCGCAGGCAGGGGCGGTCTGTCATTCTGCTGGAACGTGGCCGCCATCCCAGGATGGCCATCGGAGAATCATCCACACCGCTTTCCAATCTGCTGCTGGAGGAGCTGGCAAATCGTTACGACCTTCCGGCCGTGCGGCCGCTCGCGAAGTGGGGCAGTTGGCAGACGCATTATCCGCACATCCCGTGCGGTTTGAAGCGCGGCTTTTCTTTCTTCCATCACGATCTGCGTCATCCTGGACCGCCACAAATCACACCGGAGAATCATTTTCTCGTTGCAGCCAGCCCCCACGATGCAATCGCCGATACACACTGGTACCGCGCGGGCTTCGATGAATTCTTGGTCGAGCAAGCAAAAGCTCTGGGCGTCGAATACGTGGACGAGCTGCATCTGCACCGCTTCGCGGAAGCAGCCGATCACATTGAGCTAACGGGAAAACGTCACGGTAAGGAAAAAGCAGTTCGCGCGCACTTCGTCATCGATGCCACCGGTCCCCGCGGATGCCTGCATCGCCTCCTGAACCTCCCGGAAATCTACCTTCCCTGGCTATCCGGCAACGCAGGCGCTCTACAGCCACTTCTCCGGCGTGAAGCCGCTCGCGACGCATTCGACTGATTGGCAAAGCAGGCCGCCGTATCCAGTTGAAGCCGCAGCCGTGCATCACGTCTTTGACGGAGGCTGGGTATGGTTGCTGCACTTCAACAACGGCATCACGAGCGCCGGCGTCGCCGCGACGGAAGCAATGGCAAGCCGTCTCCGCCTCGCCGACGGAGCAGCCGCATGGGATCGATTGTTGAAATTGATTCCGACGCTGGGGGATCAATTTGCCAATGCAGAGGCCGTTCTTCCGTTCACTCATTTGTCCCGTATGCCGTTTCGCAGCGGCAAAATAGTCGGGGAGCGCTGGGTGCTTTTGCCATCGGCGGCCGGGTTCGTCGATCCCCTGCTATCAACCGGTTTTCCGCTGACGCTGCTCGGAGTCAGCCGGCTGGCCGCCGCTTTTGAACGTCACTGGGGCCAGCCTAGCCTGCAGGCAGAGTTATCCGGTTATGCAAGCATCACGGAAGAGGAGTTGCAGGCGACCGCGGGACTTATCGGAGCACTCTACGCGAACATGCATAACTTCGCCGCCTTTCGCGGCATCAGCCTGCTTTACTTTGCGGCCGCAAGTTTTTCTGAGACCGCGCGGCGGCTCGAGAAGCCACATCTGGGTCAAAGCTTTCTGCTTTGCAAGGATCCACGTTTCGGCCGCACGTTCCGGTGCCTAATCCAGCGTGCGCAGGCCGGTATCGCGGAACGCGATAGCGCCGCTTTCCTCGCAGACGTGCGCCGGGCGATCGAGCCCTTCGACATCGCCGGCCTCTGCGCGGAACCCGACATTCCGTGGTATCCCGTGGACGCGAACGATCTTAGACGATCAGGATGGAAGGTCGGCGCCACGGAAGATGAGATCGAGCGCATGCTCGACCGCTCCGGCTTTTACCTTTCCAGCGGCGCTGTGCCGAGCGTTCGCTGAACTATTGCTGTGAGTTGGTTTACTCGTAATGGAAGGTCGGCGCCACGGAAGATGAGATCGAGCGCATGCTCGACCGCTCCGGCTTTTACCTTTCCAGCGGCGCTGTGCCGAGCGTAACTATTGCTGTGAGTTGGTTTACTCGTATCGGAGGGCTTCGATAGGATCGAGATTGGCTGCCCGCAGGGCAGGCACCATGCCGCTCACGAGTCCCACCACGATCAGGATTCCCGTCGATACGGCAACAATGAGCGGCGAAATGAGCAGACGGATATCGGCATCGGTAGCGTTCTTGGCAATCGCGCTGTAGAAAGTGATATTGCCCACTGCGAGCGAAACTCCATACGCCAGCAGCATGCCCAGCACTCCGCCGGTTGCGGAGATCACCAGCGCTTCCGCGAGGAACTGCACAAGGATGTGGCCCTTGCGCGCGCCCAGCGCCTTTTCGACGCCGATCTCGCGCGTGCGCTGCTGGACGCTGACGAGCATGATGTTCATCAGCCCGATGCCCGCGATGCCCAGCGTTAATGAACCGATAAACGCCATCAGCACTTCCAGCGCAGCCGTGATGATGCGGAACTGCGCGAGCTGTTCCATCAGGTTCGCGACATAGATCGCATTGCGGTCCGATGGGCGGAAGCCATGCGCCGCGCCCAGCGTCTGACGGACCGCGCGCTCCACCGCCATGTGATCGCCACGATAGCTCAGCCAGATGCCGTCCAGGTATTTCAGATCCTTGATGTCGCCCATCGTTTTGAACGGAATGTGGACGACGCGATTGATGTTGTCCTCATCTTCGGTCATCTTGGGTTTCAGCACGCCAATCACGGTGAAGCTGATGCCGCCGACGCGAATGCGCTGGCCGATGGGATAAATCCCGGAGAACAACTTCGTCGCCGCCTCAGAGCCGAGCACCGCGACATGGTTGCGCTCCTGGTTGTCCTGCTCGGTGTAGAAGCGCCCTTTCACGACGTCATAGTTCAGGATGTCCGCGATTTGCGGATGACTTCCTTCGACATGCCAGCTGTAGGTGTGCAGGTCGTTCTGGATCGCCACATTGTCCTTATCGAGCGTGGCGGTCAGCAGCTCAAGGCCCGGCACGCTCGCCGACAGGCGGTCGAGATCGTCCTGCGTGAAGCGCACGACCACCCCGGCCTTCTTGCCTCCGGCCTGCTCGCTGGTGGTGCCGGGAAAGACGCCGATGGTGTTGACGCCCCACTGCTCAAAGATGGCCATGATCGCGCGGCTGAATCCGGCGCCATAGGCGAGCAGCAGAATCGACGGTCGCGATGCCCCATGCCATCCCGGCCACCGTGATGATGGTGCGCCGCTGGTTGTACCGCATGGCCTCGTACGCCTGTTTCAGCAGATCGATCAGCATGTCGCTACTCCCGCCGCAGCGCTTCTACCGGCTCGAGCCGCGCCGCTTTGCTCGCAGGCACCAGGCCTGCGATGATCCCACTTGCTGTAAGCGCCCCAATGGCTACCGCCGCCGACCATGGCACCAGCCGCGGCGGATCAAAGCCTTCCATGTTGGTCCCCATCGCGGATTGCAGTATGTACATCAGCAGCGCGGCGCCGCCAATCCCGATCAGTCCGCTGATGCCGGTGAGGAACAGCCCTTCCAGCAGGAACTGCAGCTCAACGCTGCGATTGGTCGCCCCGAGCGCCTTGCGCAGCCCAATCTCCCGGGTGCGCTCCGTCACCGCGACCAGCATGATGTTCACGATGCCCACCGCGCCCAGCGCAAGCGTCACTACGCCAACGCTCCCCAGGAAAACATCCATCGCATCAAAGATCTTGTCCACCATCTGCTGGCTTTTGATGGAGTCCCACTCGTCGAAAGCGTCCTTGTTGGTCCAGTCGAAGCCGTGCCGCTGGCCAATCAGCCGGTGGACATCGGCGACAGCGACCTCGTTATCGCCGTGTACCCGCGGCTGATACTGAATGCCGCTGAGTGCATCCTGCGGCAGGTTTTCGCCTTTGATGGGAAACATCTCCATCATCACGGTAAGCGGGATGTATGCGGTCTGATTCACGCCGTTGTTATTGCCGCGGCCGGTCTTCTCCGCCACACCCACCACCTGGAAGCGTGACCCGTTCAGCAGAATCCACTCTCCCACCGCTGGCCGGCCGGAGAAGAGCAACTGTGCCGTCTTCTGGCCCAGCACCACAACGTGGCGGCGGTCATGCAGGTCGTTGCTGTCGATCAGCCGGCCCTCGGCCATGGGGAGCGCGCGGATGCTCGGGTAGTAGGTGTCGATGCCCTTTACCGTGCCGCCGGTGGTGGTGTATTGGCTGACCTGCTGGATGGTCTCGTCCTGGACGACTGCCGTTACGGCCCGCACGGAGGGCAGCTTGCGCATCGCGTCGGCGTCCGAAAGCGTGACGCGGTATGGCCGCATGCCGGTATGCTGGCTGGGGACGGCAGGGATATTTCCGCCGGAGAGAAAGATGACGTCGTTGCCGAGGGACGCCATCTGGCGCCGCTGGCCGGAGCGAAAGCCCTCGCCAAGCCCAATCAGCAGCAACAGCGAGCCGACGCCCCAGGCGATCCCGAACATGGTAAGAAACGATCGCAGCTTATGCGCCCAGATCGCGTCCAGAACCTGCCCGATGATGTCCCTGAGCGCACGCATACAATCCCATGGACGGATACGCATGCCAATGGGCAGCAGTTCCCCGCCCAATAGTCGGCTCCGCTGGAATTCCTACTTCTTCTCCAGCACCGCCAGGACCTCTCCCGCATTCGGCGAGCTTACCCGCAGGTATTCGCAGACACGCTTCCGCTCCTCGGCGGTAAGCGTGGGGGCTACGGCAAGCAGGCGTCGCATGGTGGTCGCAACATCGTCAACGTAATTCATCATGCGAATGGCTTCGCCGGACAGGGGCATCTTCTGTTTCTCCACTTCTTTCGATCGCTCCACACATTCTCCCGTGCCGGGCCGTGGTTCGTAAAGTCGCCGTCCGGCATCTCAGCAAAAGCAACCGTTCAGCGCAACCGAACCTCACAGCCCTTACATTCATTCATACTGCCGTTACTGATACCAGCAACAGGCTCCTCGACGTAGGACGCCAGATTGTTTCATCTAGATTGCTCGACTGCAGCGTGCTCGAGCTGGATTTGCCGGAAGCCATGGACGAAGACTGCATCCATTCTCTGCTTCAGACCGACGTTCGCGTTCCCGTTTCTACATACCGAACCCAGATGCACAAGGGGTTCACCTTCGACCAGGCCGCGGCCATCGCTCCCTATCTGCGCCGGCTGGGGGTCGGGGACTTCTACGCCTCGCCTATCTTCGAGGCCCGGCCGGGGAGCATGCATGGATACGATGTTACGCGACACGACCGCCTGAACCCGGAACTGGGCGGCGCGGAGCGCTTCGGGCCGTTTGCCCGGACGCTGCGTGACCATGGAATGGGCCTGCTGCTGGACATCGTGCCCAACCACATGGGCATCGGCCGGGATGCCGTCTGGTGGCAGGACGTACTCGAGAACGGCCACGCCTCGCGCTACGCCAACTTCTTCGATATCGACTGGAGCCCGCTCAAGGAGGAGATGCGCGACAAGCTGCTGCTGCCGATCCTGGGTAACCAGTACGGGGAGGAGCTGGAAGCCGGGCACATCCAGGTCGTACTCGAAGACGGCAAGTTCTACGTGAAGTACTCCAGGACCACCGGATGCCGGCGTCGCCGCGCTCTATCCCGCTGATCTTCTTCCGGCGGCCAATCGGCACCATGCCGAGCGAGCAGGAGACCGAAGGGATGCCGCCTGAGCTTGCGCAGGTGCTGCGCGAGCTGACGCAGATTCCGCCGCATGAGTCAACCGATCCGGAACTGCAGGCCGAGCGCCAGAAGCGCCTCGCAGATTTACTTCCCCGTCTGCGCGCGGCGCTGACCAGCGAAGAGGCACAGCCGGTCGTCGAACGCGCTCTCAAGACGCTCAACGGCACGCCGGGCGATCCGCACAGCTTCGATGCGCTGCACGAGTTCCTGAACGTGCAGCCATACCGGCTTGCATTCTGGCGCACCTCGGCGGAGGAGATCAACTACCGGCGTTTCTTCGACGTGAACGATCTGGTCGGGCTGCGCATGGAGACGCCGGAGGTCTTTGCCGAGACACACTGTCTTGTCCGGGAGCTGCTGGCGAATCAAGCAGGTGACCGGGTTGCGCATTGACCACTGCGACGGCATGTTCAATCCGCGGCAGTACCTGATCCGGCTGCAACTGCTCTATCTGGCGAGCCAGTGCGCGGGACCGAAGCCGGTAAGCGAGACCGCGGCGAATGGCATCGAGCGGGCGGTGCTCGATCCGGTGCGCGGGTATGACTGGACTGCTTCACACGGGCCGCTGTACGTGGTGGTGGAAAAGATCCTGGAACCGCGTGAGCACATGCCGCGCGAGTGGCCGGTCCATGGAACCTCCGGCTACGACTTCGTCTACTTCGCCAACAATATTTTCATCCAGCGCGAGAACCTGAAGGCGTTCAACACGCTCTACGACCGCATTCTGGGGCGCCCGGCGAATCCGGACGAGATTATCTACCGCTCCAAGCTGCAGGTGATGCAATCGTCACTGGCCAGCGAAGTCCATGTGCTGACCAACATGCTGAGCAAGATCGCCGCGGCAGATCGCCACGCACGTGACTTCACGGACAACGTTCTCGAAGGCGTCATACGCGAGACCATCGCCTGCTTTCCGGTCTATCGCACCTACATCGACGAGCGCGGGACGTATCCGGAACGCGATATCGGCTTCATCCACTCGGCGATCCAGAAGGCGAAGCGCCGCAATCCGGATATTGCCGGCACGGCCTTCGACTTCCTTTCCGACATGCTGCTTCTGCATCGCCGGCACAAGACGGCAGCGCGGGAGACTGACCCGCAGCAACTGCAGTTCGCGCTGAAGTTCCAGCAGCTTACCGGACCGGTGATGGCAAAGGGGGTGGAGGATACGACCTTCTATGTCTACAACCGGTTCATCTCCTCGAACGAGGTCGGCGGCGATACGAGGTCGTTCGGCATCGCGCTGGAGCAGTGGCATGCGAGCAACGAAGAGCGGCTCGCAGTGGTACCCGATTCGATGCTGACGACATCGACGCACGATACCAAGCGCAGTGAGGATGTGCGCAACCGGCTCAACGTGCTGTCGGAGATTCCGAATGCGTGGGCCGGGACTGTGCGCCGCTGGCAGCGGGCGAATGCGAAGCTGAAGCGCACGCTGGCAGATGGCCGGGTGGCTCCGGACTCGAACGAAGAGTACCTGTTTTACCAGACGATCGCGGGCGTCTGGCCGTGGCGCACGGATGAGCCGGGTTGCCGCGAGTCGGTGTTGAAACGCCTGCAGGACTATGCCGCGAAGGCGCTGAGCGAGGCCAAGGTCAACCTGAGCTGGATCAGCCCCGACCCGGAGTATGTAGAGGCGGTGCAGGGGTGGCTCGCGGACATCATTCTGCCGGACAAGCGCGGCCGCGAGACCGCATTCATGCAGACCCTCGATAAGCTGCTGCCGCAGATCAGGCTTTTTGGCGGTGTGAATTCGCTGGCGCAGCTGGTTTTGAAAGCGACCTGCCCCGGGGTGCCGGACTTCTACCAGGGGACCGAGTTGTGGGACCTGAGCCTGGTCGATCCGGACAACCGGCGCCCGGTGAACTATGAGGTGCGCGAGCGGATGCTCGGACATCTCGATGAGCTCGCCAGCCAACAAGGTGAGGCTGCCGTGGCGGGCGAGGTGACACGCGACATCAGCGATGGCGCCATCAAGCTGTGGACGACCGCACAGGTGCTGCGGCTGCGGCAGGCGGAGCATGCTCTCTTCCGCCGTGGCAGTTACGTGCCGTTGTATGCCACGGGTGCGGCGGAACAACATGTGATCGCGCACGCACGGCAGTATGAGGGCACGAGCGTCATCGTCGTCGTGCCGCGCTTTGCCTGCTCGCTGATGCGCGGTGAGGTCGCGCTGCCGCTGGGCGCTGCGTGGAAGGACTGGGTGCTGCCGCTTCCTGAAGAGCTTCACGGCTCATACCGGAACATCTTTACCGGCGAGACGATCGGGACGGAGGTCCGGGCGGATGCAGCGCTGCCGCTGGCACAGGTCTTCGGCGGTTATCCGGTTGCCGTGTTCGTCACGGCGTCGTGAGAGCGCGGAGCGGGGTTCGACACGCGGATCGACCGATTCGTCACATCGGTCGACTCTATTGCATTCTGGTTCGTTACTCTTCTGGAGCCGGGCTGATCGGTATCTCCCCGCTCGGAAGGATGCCAATGCGTTCTCTCGCTACTCTGCTGCCCGCTATTCTCCTGATGCTTTCGCCGCTCTCCTCTCTGGCGGCTTCGTCGCCCGCTCCGCAACCGAAGACGGCTGAGGCTGTCCGCACAGCGGACGATGGCTGGGAGAAGGCAGAGGAGACAGGCGACGTCACTTATGTCGAGAACCTGCTGCTGGACGGCTACCGCTCGGTGAACGCGGACGGCACGGTGCACGACAAGGCGACGATCGTGGCCAACACCAGGAAGCATGCCGGCTCACCGGAATATGCGGAAAGGGTGAAGAAGTGGATGGCCGATCATCCAGAAGAAACGAATGTGGTGCTGCGGGGTGACACCGCGGTGGTGACGTTTTATCTGAAGCCGCTGGGCCCGGAGAAAGGGATCATGTCGAGCGACATCTTTACGTATGTCGATGGCGGATGGCATGCGATCTACTCGCAGCACACCAGCGTGGGTCAGTAACACTGCTTACCCACCCCCTCCCCCCTCCCGCGCGGGAGGCTGGCTTCGAAGTCCTCTCGTTGCTGTGGTTTACGGTGCCTCCCGTTCAGTTAAATTCGTCCAAATAAAAGAGTTATCACGAAATTCGTCTTTATAAAGGACTTATGAACAGAAAAGGCCATCCGGCAGAGCGGGATGGCCTGGCGTGAAAGTTCACCTATTTCCATCTTAGCGAATCGTGGAAATAAACTGGCACATTTACTGCCACTGCGATGGATACGATTCCCGTTTTGGAGCCCGATTCCCTGATAGGTGGAATTCTCTTCGGCAAGTGAGCGCAGCCTTCATTCAGTTTACGGGCCAGCCGAACTCCAACTGACACGGTCACCAGCGACTAAAACAACCTGGACCATGCCTTCAGTAGTTTTGGGAAAGATGACTCGCGCGTATCCGCCGTTCGGAATCGGCCTGTCCACTCGTACGGACTCGAGGGTCGCATGGTCGCTCTGTTTCGGGGAACTGCCCTAGAACCAAGCTTAGTTGCATGCCCAACGGGTACTCTGCCCGATGGCCGTTCACCCATACGGGAATGAACAGACTGACAGACGCTCCGTTCGAAATAGCCGAGCATTTCACCGTGTTGCGAATGCCCGCACAAGATGTTCTCCCGGTGGACTGAACAGCTCTTGTAGCAAGATCTAGCGATTGCACGTCGGATGCTCCCAGAAGGAGCGGAACGTCTTGTGAATCAAGATCCGATATGCCCTGAAAAAATAGTCTCAATAACCTGACAGAGGCATAGCTGCTCGCGATCTGCCAGGAACTCTCGCCATCGCCAGAACGGGACACTTCCTTGGCCCGCACCCCGCCGGAGTTGCGCGCTTCAATCCGAAACCGGAGGTAGTCACTCTGCTGGCCATGTGCGATTTCCAGCCTCGGTTTGGCTCGGATGAGTATTTCCATTCCGGGCGCCAGATCGACGTATCCAGCCTTGTCGTCCGAGTACAAGAACGCATCGATCTCACTTGCTGGTACTGGTGTGGCCGCCACGAGGATTCGCTTGATAGAAAACACATCCTCTCTAGCTGAAAAGCATCCGGAGTATTCGGGCGACGCCACCTTTTGAATGAATGATTTCCAATCCTCATAGACATCGCTCTGTTCGCGGGCCCACGCAATTGTAGTTAGCGAGCGAAATTGCCATTGACCCGGACGCCCACCCGTTGGGAAAACAGCAAAGAATGTCGATGCTATCGAGCAGTGCTCGCCCGTCTTTCCCCTTAAGGGACCATCTTTCAAGAAGACCGGCTACCACTTGAGCCTTTCCCTCTTGACGAATTGAATCGATTGACGGCACCAGAAAAGGTAAACCCGCCTCGTTCTCGACCGAATAGGTTTCTGGGGTCGGTCCTCTCGGATGCACGCAACCCGTACAAATCATGATCAGCGTCGCCAGGAAAACCATCTCGGACGGCGACGGAATCATCGATGATTCCACCAACCCTGCAGTTTGCAGGGTTCGAGACAGAATGTGACGTTCACGGTGCTCTGAACAGCGACGGGATCTCCATTGAGCAGATAGGGACGATAACGCCAAGTGCGAACAGCTTTGACTGCGCTTTCTGCAAGCGAAGGGTCCGGCGTCTTGACGACGTGAAGATCCTCAATTGCTCCTTCCTTCGAAACTGTCGTGTCGATGACAACCGTTCCCTGAATCTTCTTCTCTCTCGCATCAGGCGGATAGGTGGGATTGTCTCCGGAGATCCTGTTGCCGCTCATCTCCTTCGCGCTTACGTGGATCTTTTTGGGCGCTGATTGCTGCGCATCCGGCGCGAACTCGGATATATCCGTGTGCAGCGCCAGCGCCGAGGTGCAGGTGGCGAGGGCGAGAATGGAGCAGGCCGCTGCGATGAGGACGCGACGGCCGGTGCTGATGGGAATGTGTTTGCGAGTGAGGATCATAACTCTCCTTTCGAGTGCGGTGATGCCTGAATTGAAATCCAGAATCCCGATGGCATGGAGGGTGGCGACGCGCGGCTGGCCGGCGAAGATGGAGGCTAGTCGCAGCAGTGATTGCGCGTATTGCCTGCGCCCGGCAACGGCTTCCGCGGCAGCATCGTCGCAGAGGAGCTCGCGGCTTTCTGCCAAGCAGGCGCGAGTGCGCCACAGGAGCGGATGCCAGGCGACGGGCAACGATAGCAGCGTGTAGAGGAGGTTCTTCGCGAAGTCATGGCGCGCGATGTGGGCGAGCTCGTGCGCGAGGACGGCATTGAGATCGTCCGGCGAGACGGTATCGACGAGTTGCGGCGGCACCAGCACCATGCCGCGGCGCAGCCCGATGGCAACAGGACCGACGGCCCGCGAGGACACCGCGATCTGGGGTGGCGGAGCGATGATTTCGAAGCGCTCGCAATGACGGTTCCAGCGCTCCGCTGCTTGTTCGGTTAGTGCGAGGGGCGTGGCGGCGCGAGCGAGACGCCGGGTTTCGACGAGTCCCCAGGCAAGGCGAGCGGCGAAGTAGAGGGTGAGGCAGGCCCAGGCGAGAAGGATGCCGGCTTCCAACGCAAACGGAAGACGGAGGGGGCCGGCCTGCGCTGTTGCAGGACCGAAGAAGACTTGCACGCCGGCGATGCCGGCATCACCGCGAGCGGGAAGCAGACTATGCAATGCGCGCCACACGGCGGCGGTACGGAGATTGCAGGCGGGCAGCGCGATCTGGAGGAGCAGCGCGCCTAGCCAGATACGGTGTTCTGCACGCGGGCCGCTGCGGCGCGCGATGCGGGCGACGACCCAGGCGGCAACGAAGAGCAGCGGAATCTGCCACAGAGCGTTGAATAGATATGACAGCAGCCAGGAGAGCGCGGGTGTGTTCATGCGTTCCCGCCTTGTGCGTTTTCTTCCGCACTCTCTTTCGCGTTCTCTTCCTGGAGACGCCGGGTGAGTTCAGCCAGGCGCTTGGGATCGATCTGGCGCGACTTGATGAGGCTCATCACCAATTCGTCTGTTGATCCGCCGAACATGCGGTCGACGAGATCGCGCACGGCGTGACGGGTGGCGCGGGCTTCGGTGAAGGTGGCGCTGTAGACGAAGGCGCGACCGCGCAGCTTGCGTTTGAGCTTTCCCTTCCGCTCAAGGATGTTGAGCATGGTCTGCACGGTGGTGTAGGCGAGCTTTTGCGGCAGGGCTTTCTGAACGTCATTCACGCTGCAGGCGCCACTGACGCTGTTAGCGCCGAGCTTCCATATGGCCTGCATGATCTGCAGCTCGAGGCGGGTGAGGGTTTCGGGTTCTCCCATGGAGAGTCTCCTAAGCAGTTAGGAGATTAGGCCACGCGATGCAGAACTGTCAACTAAGTTCTTAGGAGTTTCTCGACCGCCTGCGCTTTTGTAGAACAAGGTGGCTCGTCTGCGAATAGTTGCAGCCTGACAAGATGGAAGCGTGGTCCGTTGGCGAGCAGTGGTCAGATTTCCCGCCCTCTTCCCAACGGCGAGCAAGAACGAGGCACAGGCACTTTACAGGACGAACGGCACCAGCGCGGCGGTGCGACGGGAGTATGCCTCGTACGTGGCGCCGAACTGGGTGCGCATCCACTGCTCTTCCATACGCAGCTTGTACCAGAGCACCAGCGACACCAGAACAAAAGCGACGATGCCACGCATCTGGGCGATGGCGAGCGCCGTGCCAAGGAAGCCGGTGAGGATGCCGGTGTAGATGGGGTGACGGACCAAGGCATACGGACCGGTGACGATGAGCTGGTGGTCCTGCTTGATAGTGACGGAGCGGCTCCAATTGGTCCCCAGGTGTTCGCGCGCCCAGACGGCAAAGAGCAGTCCGGCAGCGGTAATGGCGGCTCCCAGCCAGAAGGTCCATGGGCCCCCCGGCAGAACCTGCCGGTAGAGCCAGGAGACAGGAATATGAGGCCACGAGAGAAGAAGGATCACGATGAGGAAGACAGCGGCACGGACGATCCGGGACGCTGCGGGCTCGAGACGCGCGGTCGCCTTCGTGCGGGTACCCTTGACTTGCCAGTAAAGAAGGAAACCAATCCAAAGAACGGGAAAAACCGATTCGTAGAGCCAGAGCATGGACGCCTCACCGAGGAGATTACGCCGGAGCGGGTCTCTGAGTTCCGCAAACTGTGCGCGTGCGCTCTTCGATTTGGCCCAATTTCTGGAAGCTGTGTTTGCGTCAGGCGCGGGCGGCTAGTTTGAGTGCTGCTTCGAGCGAAGGATCGCGCGGGACGGAAGCGGCCTGCTTCTTTTCGAAGGAGATGCATTCCTGTTCGAGCTCGCTGGCGACTTCGCGCGAGTAGATGAGGAAGTGGTGCGCCGACAGCAGCACCATGAAGCCGAGCCAGAGCTTGGCCGGTTGGCGCGCGTATCTCCGGATGAGCTGATAGAGGAAGCTCCAATATTCGTGCTTGTAGGGGGAACGAATTCCCTGGCGCCACATGGACGCGCCGAGCACGCGGAGGTTGTAGCTCATGGGGAGATTGGGCGGGATCTGTGAGGCGCGGGGCTGCCAGACTTCGAGCGAGCGCAGCGCCCGTTGGAAGAACGGCTTTGCTTCGTAGAGGCCGGAGAGCAGCGTGCTGAGGCCGCGCAGCAGGATGGGCACGGGGAGCACGGTGTCGAAGTTGGGCGGGCTGAAGTTGGTGAGGGCTTCGCTGTCTTCGTGCAGGCGGCCTTCGCGCTTGACGCGGTCGTAGAGCGCAGTGGTGGGCGGGGCCTGCAGCACGCCGGCCATGGCCCAGGTGATATTGGTGAGCTCGATGAACTCGCGCTGACGCTCGAAGATGGTGGCGTCGTCGGAATCGAAGCCGACGATGAAGCCGGCGAGCACCCAGAGGCCGGCCTCCTGAATGATGCGGACCTGCTTGACGTTGTCGCCACTGCGCAGGTTCTGGAACTTGCGCGATTCCTTCAGCGCTTCGGACGACGGCGTCTCGATGCCGATGAAGACATACATGAAATTCGCGGCGACCATGGCGTTGAGCAGCTCGGGCTGGTCGGCGAGGTTGAGTGAGGCTTCGGTGTAGAAGGAGAAGGGATGGTTGTGCTCGACCTGCCAATCGGCGAGCTCACGGCACAGCGCGAGCGCCTTGTGCATATTGCCGATGAAGTTGTCGTCGACGATGAAGACCTCATTGCGCCAGCCGAGAGCGCGCAGCGTGTCGAGCTCGCCCATGATCTGCGCGGGCGTCTTGGCGCGCGGTTTGCGACCGTAGATGGTGATGATGTCGCAGAACTCGCATTGAAAGGGGCAGCCGCGGGAGAACTGCACCGGCATGGAGGTGTACTTGTCCAGCCGCAGCAGGTCGTATCGGGGAACGGGGCTGGCGGTCATGTCCGGCTTGTCGACGATGCGATAGAGGCGTTGCGCAGTTCCCTGCTCCAGCGCCTTCGCGATACCAGCGAAGGCTTCTTCCGCTTCGCCTGCCATGACGTGGTCGGCATGCTGGAGGGCGCCTTCGGGGTCGCTGCTGGCCCAGGGGCCGCCGATGAAAGTGCGGCGGCCGAGCGCCTTCGCGCGGGCGAGGATGTCGCGGGCATGGAAGCGCTGCGCGTGCATGGCGCTGATCATGATCAGGTCGGCGGCGAGGAGGTCTTCGTCGCGAATCTCCTGGAAGCACTGGTCCATGAGGCGGATCTTCCATGAAGGCGGGCAGAGCGCGGCGACGGTGATGAGGCCGAGCGGCGGCGTCATGGCGGCTTCGGGGAGCATCTCGAGCACGCCCTCAAATCCCCAGAAGGAGGACGGGAAGCGCGGCCAGATCATGAGGACACGGATGTTGCTGCCGAGGGGCGGGAAAGCTTCAGACGAAGCGGGAGGGACGACAGCGGATACGGGCAACTGCTCGAGCATGGGTCTTTCTCCGAACGAGCGGGTGATAGCTGTCTGATGCCTGGGGAGAGGCCGCTGATTCAGATGTCACTATAGACCGTCGCAACGAGCTTCGAGAAAAATTCAGGTTTGGGTTAGTCGTTAGCCGCGCCGGAGATGTCGCGATCGGTGAGCTCGGTGAGGGCGGCCAGGTGTTCCGCGTGTTCCATGCGGATGGCGCCGCGCGTGAAGCGCCAGCTCCAGTTATC
The DNA here is from genome assembly GCA_963736915.1 of uncultured Acidobacteriaceae bacterium. Lineage (GTDB taxonomy): Bacteria > Acidobacteriota > Terriglobia > Terriglobales > Acidobacteriaceae > KBS-83. The sequence goes on from CAVTQV010000004.1 coordinate 227,526, forward strand.
GCCAGTGCCGGCGGGCGTGTTCATGCGGGCTTCGGAGCCGAGCGAGAGGATGTCCTGCAGGGGAAAGATGCAGGTGTCGGCAACGGACTCGGCGGCGGCGCGGATGAGCGGCCAGACGATGGGCTGGTCGCCGCTAGTGCCGGTATAGATGCGGACGGCGGCGCGCTCCTGGGGATTGGCGCCGTTGGCCCACCAGCCAGCCGTGGTGTCGTTGTCGTGAGTGCCGGTGTAGACGACGGTGTTGGGCTCGTAGCGGTGCGGCAGATAATTGTGCGCGCCGCGGCTGCCAAAGCCGAATTGCAGGACGCGCATGCCGGGCATGGCGAACTGCTGGCGAAGCTGATCGACCTCCGGCGTGATGAGGCCGAGATCTTCCGCAATGAAGGGGATGGGGCCGAGCGCATTGGCGAGCGCCGTGAACAGCTTCGCGCCGGGGCATTGGATCCATTTGCCGTGGATGGCGGTTTCCTCTTCGGCGGGGATGGCCCAGTAGGCTTCGAAGCCGCGAAAGTGGTCGAGGCGGATGACGTCATACATGGAATGCGCGCGGCGGATGCGATCGATCCACCAGTCGAAGTTGCGCTGCGCGAGGACGTCCCAGCGATAGAGCGGGTTGCCCCAGCGCTGGCCGGTCTCGGAGAAGTAGTCGGGCGGCACGCCGGAGACGCGGATGGGCGTGAGGTCGGGGTTGAGCTCGAAGAGATCGGGATGGGTCCAGACATCGGCGCTGTCGAAGGAGACGAAGATGGCGACGTCACCGACGAAGCGGATGCCGCGCTCGAGCGAATAGCGGCGAAGCGCCTGCCATTGCTGGTCGAAGGCGAACTGGATGACGCGATCGATTTGGAGATTGCGGGCGAGGTCGCTGCGAAGTTTGGCGAGCGCCTCGGGACGGCGATGGGCAATCTCTGCGGGCCAGGTGGTCCAGGCGGCAGAGGAGTACTGGCGACGGAGGACATTGAAGAGAACAAAGTCGTCGAGCCACGCGCTGTTGTCCGTGCAGTATTGCTCGAAGGACTGGCGGCGCTCCGGCGTGGGGCTGTCGAGAAAGCGGGCGGCTGCGCGCTCCAGCAGCGGCATTTTGGCGGTGCGGACCTGCTCGAAGTCAACGCGGGCGGGATGTGTGCCGGTGGCGGCGACGTATTCGCCGAGCTCGGCCGAGGTGAGCCATCCCCACTCGACCAGTACTTCCATCGAGATGAGCAGCGGATTGCCGGCGAAGGCGGAGATGGAGGAGTAAGGCGAGCTGCCGTAGCCGACCGGGTTGAGCGGGAGGACTTGCCAGAGGCGCTGTTTGCCGGCGGCAAGGAAGTCAGCGAAGGCGAAGGCGGCGGGGCCGAAGTCGCCGATGCCGCCTGCGGAGTCGAGCGACGAGATGTGGAGGAGAAGGCCGGAGGAGCGTTCGAGAGACATTCAGGACTTGCCGTCCAGGCGGTCGCGCCTGCGGCGCGTTTTGTTGGGGCGGCTCCCTTTGGTCGCTGCCGTTTGTAAATTATTTGCTAGTCGGGTTGGTGCCTACGTGATTTTATGATGCATTTTCTGGTCGCTCACGAAGAGTGATCATGATTACGTCGCCTCGAGGTTAAAGCTGATGTCGTTTAGCCAATCCGCAAGGAAATCCTCATCGTTCGGATCGAGTTCGTAAGCGTCATTCAATAGGAGCATCGTTGCCCAGTACACAAGCTCTCGTTCCGAGATTAACCCAAGCTGTTTCTGTTCTAAGGCTCTGGATATATGGTCGCGTGTGACCATGACGCCAGGCTCAGGCACTCGGAAGTTCGTCGCGGCGGTTCGCTGCTCGGGAGTCAATTCGATCTCGAATACTCCCGCAAGTGAGCGTTGAACATCCTCGAAGCTCACCTGCAACAGGGCGAACCTGTGGAGCGTTTCCAACTGCTCTGATGTGAGGCTCGGAAGTTCGCCAGAAATGAGCATTGCTCCAAGTTTCCCGCAGCATCGATAGGTTGGGACAGGCTCTCCCCTTGGTTCCGCTCGTATCACGCTATGAAGGGTCTGCTGCGCGTGATGCCTACCCCGGGATGAGCGGCTGCTGTTGCTGCGACTTCTTGTTCATGAGGACGCGACCGGACTTTTCGTACTGCTGGGTGACGTTGGTCACGTAGACGGCGAACAGCTCCTCTCGGCGCTCGTTGGCCATTTGCTCGCGCGCCTGGGGAAGGTTCTTCGCGATTTCGGCGGCATCCGGCTCCTGCTTGCCGGTCACCTTGATGACGATGCCGTTGCGGCCGGTGTTGATCGCGTTCGAGACCTGATTGTCACCGAGGTCGAAGACCTGCGGGGCCATCTGTCCGAGCTGTCCCAGGTCCGGAACCTGACCGTCACGGCCTACGAAATCCTCGGTCTTGACGGTCGCGCCGACTTGCTTTGCGGCAGCAGCGAGATTGCCGTCCTTCTTCGCTGCGGCGGCAAGCGCGTTGGTCTTCGCGGCGAGCAACTGCGGGAGCTGCTGATCGCGGAAGTCTTCGACGAGGTGCGACTTGTATTCCTCGAAGGTGGGTGCGTGCGCGGAGTGGATATCCGCCACCTGGAATACGGCAAAACCTTCGCCGGTGGAGGCAACGGCGGGCGGGCCGTCCTTCTTCGCGGTAAAGGCGTCGCTCATCAGCTTGGAGCTGTCAGCCAGGCCGGGAACGATGGCGCCCTGCGCAAGATAGTCGGTGGTGACGACCTGCAGGTGATGCGCAGCAGCGGTCTTGGCGAGGCTGGTCTTCTGCGCTTCGCTGGCGAGTGACCCGGCGTATGCCTGCGCGGCCTGGGCTTCCTTGTCGCGCACCATGGCGGCCATGATCGTGCCGCGGACTTCTTCGAAGGGCTTGGTGTGCGCGGTCTGCTTCTCTACGCCTTGCAGGATGTGATAGCCGAACTGCGTCTTGACGAGGTCGGAGATCTGACCCGGATTCAGTGCGAAGGCGGCCTTGTCAAAGGCCGGTACGAAGACGCCGTGCGGCTGCATACCGAGATCGCCGCCTTGCTCCTTGGAGCCGGGATCGTCGGAATACTTCTTGGCCAGCTCGGCGAAATTGCCGCCGGCATGAAGCTGCTTCAGGACATCTTCGGCCTTCGCCTTGGCAGCGGCATCGGTCTTGGCATCCGCGCCCTGCGGCACGGAGATGAGGATATGGCGGACGTGCACCTCATCGGGAACCTGGTAGTCCTTGAGGTGCTGCTGATAGTACTGCCGCGCCTGCTGATCGGTGATCTGCGGCGTGCCGCCGGGCACCTGGTCAGGCGTAAAGGCGATGTAGCTGATCTTGCGCGCTTCAGGGATAGCGTCCTTGTAGCGGGCGGCGTTCTCCTTGAAGAACTTCTGGAGATCCGCGTCGGTGGGATTGATCTGCTTGCGCAGGTCTGCGCCGTTCAACACGGCGTAATCGAATTTGACCTTGGTGTGGTCGCGGCGATAGCTATCGGCTGCATCCTTGTCGGAGACGAAGACGCCTCCGGTGATCAGGCTTTCCAGGCGATTGATTTCGAGCTCCGAGCCGATCTGCTTTTCAAAGGCCCCGGTGGATAGATGCAACTGCTGGTCCACCCAGTCGGCGTAACGGTCCTGGCCAATGAACTGGCCCTTGGGGAAAAAGTAAATCGCCCACGGGCCTTCGCGCAATTCGCGGCGGATGTCATCGGCCGTGACCTTGAGACCGAGCTTATCCGCCTGCTGCAGCAGGATTTCCCGCTGGATCAGCGCCTGGGCTGCCTGCGGCATCAGGAACGGAACCGCTTGCTGCGGATAATGGCGCTGCTCCGCGATACGGCCGGCGACCTGCGTGACTTCCTGATTGGTGATGTCGCGCGAGCTGCCAAAGGCAAAATACCTGCCAAGGAGACCGGCGGGTCGAATGGAAGCGTACGTGCCGGAGCCGGTAGCGCCCTCATCGCCGGAAAAGATGCCGGGAACGAGAAAGACGACCATGCTGATACACGCGGCAAGGATGATGACCCAGAAGACGATCTTGATGGCTTTGGAATCTTTTTGCAGGAAGCGAATCATGAAGCGATGACGACCTTTGCGGAGGGACAGTCTCAGTCGCGGCGGAAGATCACGACTCGAAGAGACGGACGTGAGCTGATGGCGGCGCGCTGGTCAGAATTTGCTTCGATTATATAGGGGAACCGAATCGCCCCGGAATGGCGCTGCTTCCGCAGAGAGAATCGCGCAGAAGCGAGCCAACGGGTGAGTGGCCGAATCGTCCCCCTGAAATGGCAGATCCGCCGTCTTGTTCGCGGCGCTTCGTGCAGCTACTCTCCGTGTCAATCGAAAGTTCTTCTTTGAAGAGACCCCAGCAGAGGTCTCACCCCTCCCCGCTTCATCCAGGCCTTTCAACAGACTCTTTTCCGTTCCGCATCTCGAGTGAGACGCGATCGAGCGTTCGCACGCGCACGCCTGCCCAGCAGATGGGTTGGCCATGTCAACCGAATCAGGTTTCTGAAAGGAAGCAAACCGATGTCCGCATTGAAAGCTGTAGCAGTAAACATCCGCAAATCTATTCGCTGTTCGACCCTTGCCTGCCTGTGTCTCGCCCTGTTGGGCGTTTCTGCCGCCTCACCGCTTCTCGCACAAGATCATGCAATGTCGATGAGCAACGACAGTCACGTTTCAGCGCGGCTGGTGCAGATTGTTCAGGGCGCGACACGGAAGTATCTGAACGTCAACAATGCCACGGCGGCAGGCTATGGGCCGTTTCTGGGTTGCGTTACTGGTCCAGACTTCGGCGCGATGGGCATCCATTACGTCAACGGGGCTTTGTTGAACGGCGAGTTGAATGCCGAGACTCCGCAGGCGCTGATCTACGAGCCGGAGGGAAATAAACTGCGGCTGGTGGGCGTGGAGTTCATTGTGGACGCGGCGACGTGGCTCAATAGCCACAACAACACACCGCCGGTGCTGGAGGGCCAGGTCCTGCAGTTGGTTGCGGCGCCGAACCGCTTCAACCTGCCTACATTCTTTGAACTGCACGTCTGGGCATGGCAAAACAATCCGCTGGGCGCTTTCGTGGACTGGAACACGCGAGTGAGCTGCGAACATGGCGGTCAGTAGCCGCAACAGCAAAGAGGACCAGTCGGGTGGACTGGTCCTCTTTTCTTGCTTCTTGTTGCAATCCGTTATCGCCAGTAGCGATACGGGTAGTAGTAGCCCGGGGGCGGCGGTGGTGGAGGCGGGTACGGATAGTAGCCGTAGGGAGACGGATAAGGCGGACGTGGCCGGCGAACGGGCTGCGGCGGCCTGACCGACGCCTGCAATTGCTGCACCTCGGCCATGCTGATCGGATTGACGGTGAGCGGCTCCTTCAGATGGAAGGTGAGCAGCGTCTCCGGGGGCATGATGGAGCGCGGGCCGCCGCTGGCAGCCGATGCGCCGAGACCTACTCCACCGCCCGCGACCGCGCCGATCGCGGCACCTGGACCTCCGCCCGCGACTGCGCCGATGAGGGCGCCAATCGCGGCACCACCGACGGTGTTCGCGGCGGTGTAGCCGCCTTTACCGCGCGTGTCGGTGGCAAAGGTGTCGGTGGCGATGGGATAGTTCTGGCCGCCGAGGCTCAGTGAGGTAATCTGCAACGCGAAACCCGCATCGCCGCGAACGGCACCGGGCCTCTTCACGCCGATGACGTGACCCTGCAGCACTGCGCCGCGCGGGATCGCCAGGTACTGGCCCTGATAGAGGTCCTGGGCGAGCACGGCCTGGAAGTTTTCGCCACCTCTCAGCTTGCGGCTATCGAGCGGCTCCGAGGTGCGGATGCTGAAGAGAGTACCCGGCTGAATGGTTAGCGGCGTTGATGCCAGGTGCGGAGCCACGTACGGGCGGCTCTGACCATAGGGCTGCTGATACTGCGGATATCCCTGCTGCGCCCGCGGCGGATACTGACCGGCGGGCGGTCCATACGCAGGCCGCGGCGGCTGCGACTGAGGCTGCTGAGGTGGCGGGGCATTGTTGTCGTCCCCGGGATCCTGCATTGGATACTGATTGCCGGCTTGGCCGGACTGCTGGTTCTCCTGTGGAGGCGGTGGGATCGCGCCATTCTGCGCATCGGGAGGCGGGCCTGCCTGTCCCCAGTTGCCATTGGAACCGGGCTGCGGCTGCTGCTGAGGCGAATAAGGAACTTGCTGCTGATTGGGGTCAGTGGACTGCGCCTGTACCGGCTGGGCTTCCGCAGCCACATCGGGAGCGTTGTTCCGGTCGGCCGGGTCTTCGCTGGCCGGCGCAGAAGCGCCGCCGCCGGTGACCGTGACGTTGTTTACGACCGAGCGAACGCCATCGACGGTGGCGGCAACGACCTGCGCCTGGTTCTTCGTCGTGTCGGAGCTGGCGGTGCCACCGAGTGTCACGATGCCGTCCCGGGTGGTGGCCGTGATGTGCTCGCCGCTGAGATCGGGATAGCTGTTCAGGACTTTGAGGACGTCCGACTGAATGACGAGATCGGTGCGGGCGCTCTGCTGCGCGTAGAGAGAGGGCGCTGCGGCCAAGGCCGCAGCGCCGGTGAGACCAAGACCAAGCACAAAGGAAAGACGAGCAGCCGCTGTACGGGAGAGGCGAAAGGTTCGGTTCGCGGAATCCATAGGGTGTACTCCCCTTTTCGGTACTTCTTGTGGACGCGCGAGGCGCGTCTTCAGTCGCATAAACCCAAGGGTACAAAGATAGTTGCGCTCATCTCCGGTGCCGGAAGGGCTTGGATCTGGCTGAATTAGAAGCTCCTGGGAGGTACTCGGCAATGGCGCGAGAGGGGCAGTTGCGCGGGATCAAACACTCTTGGTTCGGATACTGGAAGTACTTAAGCTGGCCTGCGCGCAAGCCGGGGCTCCCGCTGAGCAATCCGGAAAGGGGGTATGTGCAGCCGCTTACAAGCCGGTATCCCCTCTGCGCCGATCGCTCGCTTTACGAGCGACCGGCTTCGATCGAGATGACGATTGTGCAGGGGATGCTCAGCTGAGACTGCCTTTGCGGAATTTGCGGATGAGATTGGTTGTAGAGCTGTCGTGTGCCATCTTTGGCTCGGTTGGGCTGGCGAGTTCGCCGATGATCTTCTGGGCCAGAACTTTACCCAGCTCTACACCCCACTGATCGAAGGAATCGATGTTCCAGATAGCGCCCTGGGTGAAGACCGAGTGCTCGTAGAGCGCGACCAACTTGCCGAGGATTTCCGGTGTGAGTCGTTCGGCGAGGATGGTGTTCGAGGGGCGATTGCCTTCGAAGACGCGATGCGGAACGAGCCAGTCGGGCGTGCCCTCGGCTTTGACCTGCTCGGCGGTCTTACCGAAGGCCAGGGCCTCGGCCTGGGCAAAGACGTTGGCGAGGAGCATGGCGTGCTGATCGCCGAGCGGGTTCAGCGTCTTGAGAAAGCCGATGAAGTCGCATGGGATGAGCCGCGTTCCCTGGTGAATGAGCTGATAGAAGGAGTGCTGGCCGTTGGTGCCCGGCTCGCCCCAGTAGACGGGGCCGGTCTGGGTTTCGACGCGCTTGCCGTCGAGCGTGACGTGCTTTCCGTTGCTCTCCATGGTGAGTTGCTGGAGATAAGCGGGAAAGCGCTTCAGATATTGCTCGTAGGGCAGGACAGCCTGCGTCTGGGCGTCGAAGAAGTCGGTGTACCAGACGGTGAGCAGGCCCATGAGAACGGGCAGGTTCTTCTCGAATGGCGTGGTGCGGAAGTGCTCGTCCATCTGATGGAAGCCGCTGAGCAGGGCGCGGAAATTGTCCGGCCCGATGGCGAGCATGGTGGAGAGGCCGATAGCCGAGTCCATGGAGTAGCGGCCGCCAACCCAGTCCCAGAAGCCGAACATATTTTCCGTATCGATGCCGAACTTCGCGACCTCTTTCGCATTGGTGGAGATGGCGACGAAGTGCCTGGCGATGGCGGACTCATCTCCGCCTAGACCTTTCAATGCCCACGCACGCGCGGCGTGCGCGTTGGTCATGGTCTCAAGCGTGGTGAAGGTCTTGGAGGCGACGAGGAAGAGCGTTTCGTCGGCGCTGAGATCGCGGACAGCTTCAACGAGATCGGTGCCGTCGACGTTGGAGACGAAGCGGAAGGTGAGATCGCGCTGCGAGTAGTACTTCAGCGCTTCGTAGGCCATGACCGGACCGAGGTCCGAGCCGCCGATGCCGATGTTGATGATGTTGCGGATGCGCTTGCCAGTGTGCCCTTTCCATGCGCCGCTGCGGACTCTGTCGGAGAAGGCCGACATTTTATCCAGCACGGCGTGCACGCCCGGGACGACGTCCTCGCCATCGACCTTGATGGATTCAGTCTTCGGGGCGCGGAGCGCTATGTGGAGGACAGCACGATTCTCCGTGACGTTGATCTTGTCGCCGCGAAACATTGCCGCGATGCGGTCCTTGAGGCCGCGCTCTTCTGCCAATTGGAGAAGCAGCTTGATCGTGTCGCCGGTGATGCGGTTTTTGGAATAGTCGAGGAAGAGTCCTGCGGCTTCTGTATTGAAGCGGGTGCCCCGGTCGGGATCCTGGTCGAAGAGCTGGCGCAGAGTTGTCTTCGCAATCTCGCCGGAATGCTTCTGAAGCGCCTTCCACGCCGGGAGTTCGAGAAGCGAGAGATCGTGAAGAGAAGTGGAGGTCGTGGTCATGGTGCGGAGACTCCTTGCGTTGGAAATCCGGGCGGCGAGAAAAGAATGCACGCGACGACTTGAATGATAGTGCAGGTCTGGGCAGTGCATGTTGAAAGACGAAGACGATGTTCGTCATCTCAATGCAGCGCGCTGAGGACGAGCAGAGCGAAGGCGACGATGAGGCCGGCGGTGCGGACCCAGTGGTAGAGGTCCCAGCGGCGCTCCTGCGCGCGCCAGTCCGGGGGCAGATTGGCGGGTGTCCAGAGCTTGACGCGATCGTTGATGGGGACCGGGCCGACGATGGAGAAGAGGACGGCTAAGACCTGGATGGCGAAGGCCGCCCGCGCGAGGTGGGCGGCGAGCACGCCGAGATGTGCAAACGGAAAGAGCAGCAGCAGGTTCAGCACTGTGGAAGCAATCATCCAGAACGGCATGACCCGGCCGAAGAGCTGGGCAAAGGAAGCGCGCACCGGGATGTGGACGTCCGTGGTCTGCCGGTTCAACGTGGGATGACCGAAGGCCGCGACGTTCAGCTCGCTGCCGCACATCAGACCGAGGACGACGATTGCGAGTAGCTGGAGAGCCATAGGTCTTCGATGTGGCCGAAAGGCGGCAGTCGCACAAGTTCATGGGTGAGCGCAGACGAGATGCACCATAAGTAGCACGCCCTTTACGGAAAAATCATGGGCAATTTGCACAATTCTCGAGGAAGCCCGCAAGCATGGGGTTGTGAACACCACATACTCTCCCGATGCGCGATCCGGTCTGCAGGATCCAGTTGCGATTCTCAATCCGGGATGGGGAAGCCGGGTTCAGCCGGACTGGATTGGCTGCGATCTGCGCAGCTATCGCCTGCGGCTGGCGGCGACGGAGGCGGAGCGCGCGGCGGCATGCCGGCTGCGTTTTCGGGTCTTCAACCTGGAGTTGGGCGAAGGGCTGGCCGAGTCCTATGCGAACGGGATGGACCAAGACGCCTTTGATGCTGTATGCGAGCACCTGATTGTCGAAGAAAAGGCTACCGGGCGCATCGTAGGCACCTACCGGATGCAGAGTGGGACCACGGCGTGGCACCGGCTGGGATATTACAGCGCGCAGGAGTTCGACTTCACCCCTTTCGAACCGCTGCGTCAGCAATTGCTGGAACTGGGACGCGCGTGCATCGAACGGGAGCATCGTTCGAGTGAGGTGCTGACGCTGTTGTGGCGCGGCATCGCGCAGTATGCGCAGCATCATGGGCTGCGGTATCTGATCGGGTGCTCATCGGTTCCATCTCAGGACGCGGCTACGGGATGGGCAATGTACCACCAGCTCGCACCATTCCTGGTTGCGCCGGAGCTACGAACCAAACCTGTGCGGGAGTGCCGCCTGCCCGCGCCGCCGAACGATACTGCAGTGCCGGATGCACAACTCCCCAAGCTGCTGAGGACGTATCTGGCAGTAGGAGCGCGTATCTGCAGTGAGCCGGCCTGGGACCGCACCTTTGGGACCATCGACTTTCTGACGCTGCACGATATGCACGAGCTGAGCCCGACGGCGCGCACCCGTTTCCTATGCAGGCCATGAGCACACTTCTCTACTCACACCCATCTCGCTCCGGCCGAAGGACGATGCTGCTGGGTACAGCGCTCGCGGAGGTCGCGGCAGAGTTCGGCATGCGGTGCCTGCGACGAGGCGGAGCCTTCACTACCCGCGATCGTGCGAACTGGCTTCAGGACGCCGCCTCGACGGTGCTGAAGCGCATCGGCGCGGAGGTCACGGCGGAGGGCGATCCGCCGCTCGACGGGCTAGTGGTGTCGAACCACCTGAGCTATCTGGATGTGCTGGCGTATGCGTCGCTAATGCCATGTTGTTTTGTGGCCAAGCAAGAGGTGCGGGACTGGCCGGTCTTCGGCAGATTTGCCACGATGGGTGGCACAATCTATGTGGACCGCGAGCGGCATGGAGCAAACGGCGGCGCGATCGCGTTGATGGAAGAGGCGCTGGGGGCGGGCCTGCCGGTAGTGCTCTTCCCGGAGGGCACCTCGAGCGATGGCCAGTCCGTGCTGCGTTTCCGCTCAGGCTTCTTTGAGCCGGCCGTGCGGATAAGCGCTTTGGTGACGGCGGCGGCGATCGGCTATGCGAGCAGCACAGCGGATGAGGCGGCGTTGGCGTACCACGGCGAGGATGTCTTTGGCCCGCATCTGGTGCGGACGCTGGGCCAGCGCGATCTGCAGGCGCGGGTGATCTTCGCGGCGGCGGCAAAGCGCTATGTCGATCGCAAGGAAGCCGCGCGCACGACGCAGGCCGAGGTTGAGCTGCTGCGCAGCGTCGTTGCCGGACGGCCGGCGAGCAACGAGCCGAGCGGTTTTTATCGGCTGACGCGCGCCGGATAGCCCGTATCCAGTCTCAGCCCCGGTGGAGGTGGAAATTCCGTTTATGCTGAGTGCTATTCGGAATGGCTGAGAAGATTACCCGCCGGGATTTTCTGAACGGAACGCTGCTGGCCTCCGGCGCGGCGCTGGTTTCTGCCGCGTGCCCCTTTCAACTGATGGCAGAGGAGGACTGGAACGGCACGTCCGGCATTGGCGACTATGCCGGCGCGAATGGCAACACGCACCAGGTGATGGCCGACGGACACACGATTCGCGATCACAGCTTCGATCGAACCAAGGCAGCGATTGAAGACACGGGCGAGAGTTTTGATTGCGTGATTGTCGGCGGCGGCATCAGTGGTCTTGCGGCGGCGTTGTTTTATCGGCGGGCTGCAGGGGCGAAGAAATCCTGCCTGGTGCTGGAAAATCATTCCGATCTTTGGCGGCGAGGCGAAGCGCAACGAGTTCAACGTGGATGGACAGCGCCTGATCGCGAGCCAAGGATCGGCGATGTGGTTTCAGCCTTTGCCGGGAAGCTTTCTTGAGCACTTCTATGATTCGGTCGGGATCGATCCGCGGCAGTTTCAATATCAGCAAAACGCCGGCGGCATTGCGACAGGCGTGACTCCGTATGCGGGAGACGGAAGCAACTTCGGGTTGTTTTTCAAAGCGGACGGCGCGCATCCGGATGGCATGTGGCTGATCGATCCGTGGACAAAGAAGTTGGCAGGAGCTCCGATTGCGGCTGAGGCGAAGCGCGAGCTGCTGGCCATGCAGGAGACGCCGGACCGGCGGCCGATGCCGCGCCGCCACGGAGATGCGGTTGCGCGGCGGCTCGATACGATCACGCTCGAAGACGATCTGATGATGCGCCACGGACTGAGCCGCGAGACCATCCGCCGGTATCTATCGCCGGTGAGTGGAGGCGGTTCCGGCATCGGCGCGGATGCGCTGTCGGCGTATACGGATTACGCTCCTGACCTGCTCTTCCCATGGGAGAAGCAGAAGGGCCCACAGATGTTTCCCGGCGGCAATACCGGGGTCGCGCGACATATCGTGAAGGGGCTGGTGCCGGCGGCGATTCCCGGACCGGCGACCATGGCGGGCATCTGCCAGGCGCGCGTGAACTTTGCCGCGCTTGATCAGCCACATCAGGCGACACGGATTCGCCTGCGCTCAACGGTGATTTCGCTGGAGCACGAAGGCGCGGCGGCGCGATCGCCGCACGTCAACATTATTTATCTGCGCGACGGGCGGTTGCATCGCGTGCGGGCGCGGTCGGTGGTTCTGGCGAATGGCAACTGGACGATCAACTCGATTGTGCGCGATCTGCCGGCAGACTATCGCCACGCTTACGCGCAGTTCTTCCGGGCGCCTTGCATCATGGCAAACGTCGCGGTGCGTAACTGGCGCTTTCTTGCGAAGCTGGGCATCAGCCAGTGCCAGTGGTTCGACGGCATCGGCAACTACATGGCAGTCCGGCGCGTGGCTACCTTTGGCGGCGGCGCGCCGGCCCTTTCGCCCGACAGTCCGACGGTGCTGACGCTGAAGATCCTGTTTGCGCATCCGGGCAAGTCGCTGCCCGAGCAGGTGAACACGGGACGCTACCAGATGATGACGACGCCCTTCAGCGCGTATGAGAAACAGATTCGCGAGCAGTTTGCCGGCATGTTCGGCAGGCAGGGTTTCGATGGGCGGCGCGATATTGGCGGCATCATTCTGAACCGCTGGGGCCATGCTTACCTTGCGCCGCAGCCAGGCTTTTTCTTCGGCAAGGATGGCAAGCGCCCGCCTGCAGAGCTGATGCGGCGGCATCCGTTTGGGCGGATTGCGTTCGCGAACTCCGATCTGTCGGGGATCATGGACCATCGCGCTTCCATCATGGAGGCGCATCGTGCCGTGCAGCAGGTACTTGCCCTGACTACATAGGTGACATGCAGCAGCGGTAAAGGCTCTAATGTGTGTATGCCGCAAGCCACGCAAAGCCGCCTGCATCTGAGCGAGATCGCTCCGCACCTTGTTCAATCTGAAATCCGTTCGATGACGGTGGAATGCGACCGCGTCGGGGGCGTGAACCTTGCACAGGGTGTGTGCGATACAGAACTGCCGGCGCCCGTGCGCGAGGCGGCGATCGGAGCCATCGAGCAGGGGCATAACATCTACACGCGGCTGGACGGCATTGCGCCGCTGCGCGCAGCGATCAGCAGGAAGCTCGCGTCGTATAACGGGGTTCAGGCCAATCCCGATACGCAGGTGCTGGTCACATCAGGAGCAACAGGCGGGATGTATGCGGCGTGCCTGGCGCTGTTCGATCCGGGCGACGAGATCATTCTCTTCGAGCCGTTCTATGGCTATCACCTGAACACGATGCTCACGCTGCGCATCAAGCCGGTGCCGCAGCCGCTGGCGGCGGCGACGTGGGAGGTGGATATCGATGCGCTGCGCGCCGCGATTACGCCGAAGACGCGAGCGATCCTGATCAACACGCCGTCGAATCCATGCGGGAAGGTCTTTACGCGCGCGGAGATTGAGGCGATCGGCAAGATCGCGCTGGAACATGATCTATTCCTGCTGACGGATGAGATCTACGAGTATTTTCTGTTCGACGGAGCGAAGCACGTGAGCGCGGCTTCCCTGCCCGGACTGGCGGAGCGGACGATCACCATCTCAGGCTTCTCGAAGACCTTCGCCATCACGGGCTGGCGTATTGGATATTTGGCGGCAGATGCAAAGTGGATTCCGTCGATCGGCTATTTCCACGACCTTACATATGTATGTGCGCCGTCTCCTGCGCAATACGGCGCGGCGGCTGGACTGGCGCAGCTTGATGCGGAGTTCTACCGGCACATGTCGAGTGATTATCAGAAGAAGCGCGACCTGCTGTGTTCGGCGCTGAACGAGGTGGGGCTGACGCCTTCCGTGCCAGACGGCGCGTATTACGTGCTGGCGGATGCGACGATTCTTCCCGGCGCGACGGCGCGGGAGAAGGCTCGGGCGCTGCTGGCGAAGACGGGTGTTGCTGCAGTAGCGGGTTCAGCGTTTTACAGCAAAGGGCGCGGGGAAAATCTGCTGCGCTTCTGTTTTGCGAAGCAGGATGAGGCTTTGCAGGATGCCTGTGCTCGGCTGACTTCGGCCACCTTCTGAGAGTTGGCCGCTTTAGCCGCCGATAGCCTCTTCGGCCATCGCGACATCGACTTCGTCGTGGCAGATCTCTTCGCGGTTGCGATTGCGGAATGTTCCGTAGGCGTGGCGGGCGGCGGCTATTGCGAGCAGCAGCAAGCCCAGGCCACAGACGCCGGGCCACTGCCACCGCTCCCATGCGTGCGCGCCTAGATAGGAGCCTAGCGCGCCGAAGATGAAGTAGATCGTCATGTAGATGGTATTGATGCGGCTGCGCGCGCCATAGGCGGTGCCGGGGCAGTGCGCGAGGGCGAAGATGCGGGTCTGGTTGCTGACCTGGGTGGTCTGCGCGCCGGCGTCCATCATGAGGACGCCGATGACGAGTCCGGCGATGTGATAGCCGAGAGCCCAGGTGACCACCCAGGACAGAATGAGAATCGAAAGTCCAATGGAGATGACCCAGCGCGAGCCGTGGCGATCTGCAAGGCGGCCGGCGATCGGGGCCACCGATGCCCCTATTGCGCCGAGGACACCGAAGCTGCCCGCAATGCCCGCGCCGAGGCGGTAGTGCGGCGAGCCGAGGAGGAAAACGAGCGTGGTCCAGAAAGCGCTGAAGGCAGCGAAGACCAGGCCGCCGACGGTGGCCGATTCGACCAGAAGAGGCTGAGTACGGAAGATGGTCCAGAGCGAGCGGAGCGCGTGGACATACGGCATGGGCGCGCGCGGCGGAAGCAGCGGCAGAGCACGACGGAGGAAGAAGGCCAGGGCGATGGCGATAACAGATGCGATCACGAAGACGGAGCGCCAGTTGAGCCATTCGGCGATCCATCCGGAGAAAGTGCGGCTGAGCAGGATGCCCAGCAGCAGGCCGGTCATCACGGAGCCGACGGCGCGTCCGGCATTGGCGGGCGTCGCGATCTCGGCTGCCATGGGCAACAGGACGTGGGTGACCGCGGCCAACGCGCCGGTAACGAGGGTGACGAGCACCATGGGAACCAAGGAAGGCACGACCGCCGTGACGAGCATGGCGATGACCAGGCCGGCAATCATCTTGAGGATGAGGCTGCGGCGCTCCAGCACGTCGCCGAGGGGGACGAAGAAGAGCAGCCCGATGGCGTAGCCGGCCTGCGCGGCGACGGCGACGTGGCTCATCTGAGCTTCGGTGACGTGCAGGCTGCGCGCCATGTCGATGAGCAGAGGCTGATTGAAGTAGAGAGCCGAGACGGTGATGCCCGTAGCCAGGCCGAGCAGCGGGATGAGGCGCTGGCTGGGAGCTGGATGCTGCTCTTGCCGGGTTTCCGGGAGGGTGCGTTCCATTCTGGTTCGATGTTAGTGGGAATACTGACGTTCCGGGCGGAAGCTGTTGCTGTCGAGCCAACGTGGTAACTTCCTGATGCATCCCATCGCAAAGCCATCAAAGGACAAGCGAAGCAAGTACTTGCAGTCTCTGCCTCTATGACGGAAGGCCACCCTCAGTCCACCTCGAGCGCATGGCGCGAGCGGCTCGCCGCTTTGCGCAATGTGCCGCCCGTGCTCGGCATCCTGTGGCAGTCAGGGCGCGCGGTGGTGACGTGGGGCCTCATTCTCCGCGTCCTGGTTGCTGCTCTGCCTGCCGGCATCGGGGTGGTTGCAGCCTGGATCCTCAACGGCGTCGAAAACGCGATCCTGCACAAAGGGCTGCCGCACTACTTCTGGTGGGCGGTTGGCGGCGAAGTCGTGCTGAACGTGATCGTCGGCCTGTTGAGCCGTGGGATCGATTACTCCGACAGCCTGCTGGCCGACCGCTACACGCATTACGTGAGCGTGCAGGTGATGCAGCAGGCGGCGCAGCTTGACCTGACCACCTACGAAGACCCTGTCTTCTATGACCGGCTGGAACGGGCGAGAGTTCAGGCTACCGACCGGCTGGCCATGATTCAGCAGATGGGTCGTCTGCTGCAGCAATCCCTGACGACCGTGATCTGGGCCAGCATTCTCTTTTATTACTCACCCTGGCTGCTGCTGCTGCTGGCGCTCGGCGTGCTGCCGACCTTCCTGGGCGAGACGCACTTTGCTTTCCTGCGCTACGCATTGAACTTCCGCCAGACGCCGTCCAAGCGGCAGATGGACTACCTGCGGCAGACCGCGGGCAGCCGCGAAGGCGCAAAAGAGCTGAAGCTCTTCAACCTCAGCGAGTTCTTCACCGGCCGCTTTAACGCGCTCTCGCAACATATCTACGAAGAGAATGTTGCGCTTTCGCGCAAGAAGCTGATTGCCGGCGGACTGCTGGGCATCATTGCGACGCTCGGCTATTACGGGGCCTATGTGTTTGTGATCTGGCGCGCCATCACCGGGCATTACTCGGGCATCGGCGTATATGCCCTGTTGACCAACGCCATCATCCAGTCCAGCTCGAACCTGCAGCAGGTTTTCTCGCTGGCGTCGGGCGTGGCAGACCAGGCGCTCTTCCTGACCGACCTGCTGGCGTTCTTCGAGATGAAGCCGACGGTGGAGTCGAAGAGGGGTGGGTTGAAAGTGCCGCGGCCGATCCAGCAGGGCTTCGAGTTCCGCAATGTTTCGTTTGCCTATCCCGGGACGGAACGGCGGGTGCTTCGCAACTTCAACTTCCGGCTGCAACCGGGCGAGCGTATTGCGCTGATCGGCGAGAATGGCCAGGGCAAGACCACGGTGGTGAAGCTGATCACGCGGCTCTACGACCCGACCGAAGGACAGATCATGCTGGATGGCGTCGATCTGCGCGAGTACGATCTGGACGATCTGCACCACGAGATGGGAGTGATTTTCCAGGACTTTATGCGCTACGAGATGACGGCGCGGGAGAATATCGGCGTGGGGCGGGTGGAGCACGAGTCCACCGCAGAGGAGATTCAACGCGCGGCGGAGAAGAGCCTGGCGGCGAGCGTGGTGGCGAAGCTGCCGGGGCACTACGATCAGATGCTGGGGCGGCGCTTCGAGGGCGGGGTGGAGCTTTCAGGCGGGGAGTGGCAGCGGGTGGCGCTGGCGCGCGCCTATCTGCGCGATGCGCAACTGCTGATCCTGGACGAGCCGACCGCGGCGCTCGACGCGCGGAGCGAGCTGGAGGTCTTCGAGCGCTTTGCCGAGCTGACCGAAGGCAAGATGGCCTTGCTGATCTCGCATCGTTTCTCAACGGTGCGGATGGCGGACCGCATCGTAGTTCTGGAGGGCGGCAAGCTGGTGGAGGAAGGCACGCACGCGGTGCTGATGGCGCTGGGCGGAAGATATGCGGGAATGTTCGAGATGCAGGCAGCGAGTTATCGATGACAGAGAAGCTATCGAACATAGAACCCCGAATAGGGGAGGCCGGAAGAGAGCCGACGCTGCCGGCGGGAGAGAATGCCGCGGCCATTCCGGCGGAGCAGATTGCGCCGACGGCTCCTCCTGCACCGGCGGAAGAAGCCCGACAGTCCAAGATCGACGCAAATCATATTGACGTGAAGACAGGCGAGACGGCCGAGGCGGAGCTTCCGGTTGTCGCGAAGGTGCCGGCGCCGAAGATTGAGCGGACCGAGGCGCAGATGCGCCACGCGGCCCAGTTGGCTTCACAGGAGTGGCACGTCGCCCGCGCGCCTCAGGGCGACATTTTCGGCCGGCGCATTTCCGCTGCCGAGTCTACATACCGGCAGGTCTTCAATGAGCTGGACCGGCGGCCGATGCCGACCTACAAGCCAGGCGAGCCACTCGATCCGCTATTGGAACTGCGTGAGAATCCGCGACTGCTGCAGTCCGCGCTGGACGAGATGTATTCGATCCGCAGGCGTCTGACGCGGCTGCCGGTAGTGGTGCGCCCGCGCGAGGGCGATGAGCCCCGCATCGTCACTGTAGCGGATACATATCTCAAGGCATCCGAGTCGCGTTGGGATAGTGCGTGGGTGGTCTGGTTCCTGGAAGAAGTCCAGAAGGCGGACCCGCTGACACTGCGTGAGCTATGGGCCTTCCCCACCGCGGTGAAGTTCCTGCTGGTGGAAGAGGTGCTGACGCAGGCGAAGTCGCAGATCGAAGACCCTGACGCGTTCGACCTGGCGGCGCAGGGACTGCTGGCCGCGCGCTTTGATGGCATTCGTAACGCGATCTATGCGAACTGGGCGCAGATGATCGAAGGGCTGGTGGTCTTCAACGGCGTGCTGCGGCAGGACCCGGTGGGTTCCTATCCGCGGATGGATTTCGACAGCCGCGAGCGCTATCGCGAGCGGGTCTCGGAGATTGCGCGGCACTCGGATCTGTCGGAGCTCGAAGTGGCGCAGGCCGCGCTGCGGCTGGCCCAGCGTCCTGTACCGGAGAACACGGCGCCCCGGCAGGCGGCGCGGCGCACGCACGTGGGCTATTACCTGATCGACAAGGGATTTCCGCTGTTGGCCGCGGAAGTCGGCTACCGGCCGCGGTGGATCGATCGTGTGCGCATCTTCGCCCGGCGCAATGCAGACGATGTCTACATCCTTGGCATCCTGATGCTGACGGTGGTGCTGATCGGCGCCATCATGGTACCGCTGGTGCCGAACTACTCGATCGTCGGCGGCCTGACCGCAGCGTTTCTCTTCCTGCTGATCCCGACAGCGCAGGGCGCGGTCGACCTGGTGAACAACATGGTCGCGGCGCTCTTCAAGGCGGCCGGACTGCCGAAGCTGGAGTTCCCGAAGGGGCTGCCGCCGGAGCTGACGACGCTGGTGGCGATTCCTACGCTGCTGCTGACTGAAAAGCAGGTTCGAGAGCTGATCGAAGACCTGGAGGTACGGTATCTCGCAAACCAGGACCCGAATCTCCACTTCGCGCTGTTGAGCGATCTGCCGGATTCGGTGTC
The DNA here is from genome assembly GCA_963736915.1 of uncultured Acidobacteriaceae bacterium. GTDB lineage: Bacteria > Acidobacteriota > Terriglobia > Terriglobales > Acidobacteriaceae > KBS-83. The sequence continues at coordinate 246,393 of CAVTQV010000004.1, forward strand.
GAGGCCGCGACCGAACGATACCGATCCGCTGGTGGAGCTGGCGGTTGGGCTTATCAACAATCTGAATGCGCGCTACGGCCACAAAAACGGCGATGGCCACACCGGCGGCAGCTTCTATCTACTGCACCGGCACCGCATCTTCAACGCGCGGCAGGGCGTGTGGATGGGCTGGGAGCGCAAGCGCGGCAAGCTGCTGGACCTGAACAAATTTATCCGCGGCGAGTTCGACAGCTTTCCCGTGAAGGTCGGCAACATGGACGTGCTGCGCACGGTGCGCTACGTCATCACGCTGGATTCGGACACCCAACTGCCGCGCGGCACGGCACACGCAATGGTGGGCGCGATGGGGCACCCGCTGAATCGCGCGGTGATCGATCCGGAGTCGCGCATTGTCACAGAGGGTTACGGCATCCTGCAGCCCCGGGTGGGGGTGAGCGTGAGCTCGGCTTCGCGGTCGCGGCTGGCGGCGATCTACTCCGGGCAGACGGGCTTTGATATCTACACGCGCGCCGTCTCCGATGCGTACCAGGACCTGTACGGCGAGGGCATTTTTACCGGCAAGGGCATTTACGAAGTCAACACGCTGCACGCGGTGCTGGACCGCCGCTTCCCGCGCAATGCCCTGCTGAGCCATGACCTGATCGAAGGCGCGTATGCGCGCGCTGGCCTCGCGACCGACATCGAGGTGATCGACGATTATCCGTCGCACTACAGCGCCTACCGGCGGCGGCAGCATCGCTGGGTGCGCGGTGACTGGCAGATTGCACAGTGGCTCTTCGGCAAGGTGCCGGACGAGAGCGGGCGCATGGTGAAGAACCCGATCTCGAACATCTCGCGCTGGAAGATTTTTGACAACCTGCGCCGCTCCCTTGTGGAGACGATGACGCTGATCCTGCTGGTTGCGGGATGGCTGGGGCTGCCGGGCGGCCCCCTCTACTGGACGCTGGTGACGCTGATCCTGCTGTTCGCGCCCAGCCTGGTGTCGCTGGTCTTCAGCGTGGCTCGCGCGTGGGCGAGCCCGCAGAAGGGCGAGGTGCAGGAGGCCTTCGCCGGCTTCGGGCAGAACCTGATCATCACGGTGATCAACCTGGCGTTTCTGCCGCACCAGACGCTGATGGCGCTGGATGCGATTACTCGCTCGCTGGTGCGCCGCTTCATCACCGGGCAGCGACTGCTGGAGTGGGAGACGGCGGCGCAGGCGGAAGAGACCGGAGCCAAGACGACGCCGGTCGATCGCTATCTGCAGGCCACTCCGCTGTTCACCATTGGGTTGGCGATCGTGGTTGCGCTCATACGCTGGCAATCGCTGATCGTGGCATGGCCGCTGCTGGTGCTGTGGCTGTTTGAGAGCGCCATCACGGCATGGCTGAACAAGCCGCCGCGCGAGGAGCGGCATCACCTGAGCGTGACGGAGCGGGAGTTCCTGCAGGAGATGGCGCTGCGCACATGGCGCTTCTTCTATGAGTATGGCGGCGCTGCGCACAACTACCTGGTGCCGGACAACGTGGAGGAACACGAGCTGTTTGAGGCGGCGCGCGTGTCGCCCACCAACTTCGGCCTGCTGCTGAATGCGCGGCAGGCAGCGCATACGTTCGGCTATCTGACGGCGCCGGAGTTCGTGACGCTGAGCCACAGCAGCCTGGATACGTACGACCGCATGGAGAAGCGGAACGGACACATCTACAACTGGTACAACACGCGCACGCTCGAGCCGATTCACCCGCGCGTGATCTCGTCGGTGGACAGCGGCAACCTCGCGGCGTCGTTCTATACGCTGCGTTCCGGCGCTGAGGCGATGCTGCAACAGCCGCTGATCGAGGCGCGGCTGTGGTCAGGCATTCGCGATCAGCTCCGGCTGTTGGCTACTCTGGATGGCGCACCGGCAGAGCTGCCGCCAACGCCGGAGGACGACGAGCTGCGGCCCTGGCTCGACTGGTGCTGCACGGCGCAGTTGTCGCCGGCCTTTGACCGGGTGCGCGGAGAGGACGGCCGGGCCTTCCCGCTGACCGATAAAACTCACACGGAGGCGGAGTGGTGGCTGGCCGAACTGCTGCGCCGCGTCGATGCGGTGTGCACGTTGGTGCATGACTACAGGCCGTGGCTGGACCGCGAGTATCTGCCGCTGGAATCGGTACTCAAGGATGATGGAACGGTTGCGATTGCGCGCGGCGTTGCCTACATCGACGAATTGGACGGGCGGCTGCAGCGCGCGTGGAGCGGCAAGGCGGTGGACCAGGCGGAGATTTACCTGATCGAAAAGCTGCGCTCCCTGCTGCCCATGGCGCGCGAGCGACAGGCGGCCATGACGGAACGGCTGAAACTGCTGACGCATCGCGCCGAGCAGTGCGCCGCACTGATGGATTTCGCATGGCTCATTGAGCCCTCGCGGGGGATCCTTTCGATCGGCTACATGGTGGAGTCGGAGGAACTGCACAAGGCCTGCTACGACCTGCTGTGCTCTGAGGCGCGCATCGGCGCGTTTGTCGCCGTGGCGCGTGGTGATGCTTCACAGCAGAGCTGGTTCAAGCTGGGCCGCATCCATACGGTGGCATACGGAAGGCCGGCACTGATCTCGTGGACGGGCACGATGTTCGAGTACCTGATGCCGGCCTTGTGGATGCGCTCTTACCCGGACACGCTGGTGACGCGCACGCTCGACAACGTGGTCGCGATCCAGCGTGCATTTGCGCGGCAGCACGGGAACATTCCGTGGGGCATCTCCGAATGCGGCTATGCGGAGAAGGACGACCAGGGGCATTATCACTATCTGGCATTCGGCATGCCTTCGATCGCGCTGAAGTGGGACGCGGTTGCGGGGCCAGTGATCTCGCCGTATTCGACATTCCTGGCACTGATGATCGACGAGCTCGAAGCCCTGAGAAATTTGAAACGCATGCAGAGCATGGGCTGGGTGGGCGCTTACGGATTCTATGAGGCGGGCGACTATCAGAAGTCGCTGAAGAAGCCGGCGCTGGTGCGCGAGTGGATGGCGCACCACCAGGGGATGTCGCTGCTGGCGCTGCTGAACCTGCTGCACGGCAATCTCGCGCAGGAGTGGTTCCATGCCAACGCGAACCTGAAGGCGACGGAGCTGCTGCTGCACGAGAAGCCGATTCGGGAATCGCTGCTGCTGGCTGAATATAAGGAGTCGGGGAAGAAACGGTCGGCGGCATAACGTTACTCCCCACCCCCCTCCCGGCACCGGAAGGTGGCTTGTAAGTCCCTTGTTTTGATCGGCTTGGATGCCGTCCCGCAGGTCAAAGTCGTCCATTCAAAAGACTTATCGCTAAATTCGTCCAGCCATTGGGTTTAGGCGCGGGCCAGAACTGCGCCCTGGGTGGCTGCCGGCGCGAGGGGCAGAAAACTCATGCCGTGCTGTCGGTGAATGGCGAGCACCTTTGCGGCGCGCTGCGGATCGGTAGACCAGGCGCGGGAGACTTCTTCGATGAAGGCTTCGCCCGTGGTCGCGGCGAGCGCGCGGGCGTAGGCGGTGTAGCTCGGCTCCAGGCGGCGGAGCAACGCCATGCGGGCGCGGAAGCAGGTTGCCTGATCCGGGTAGCGAGCCCAACGCGCCATGACAGTGACCCATCGGCCGTGAAGGAACTCCTGCGTGGGCATGACCAGAACACTGGGGATAATGCCGGTGGTGTCGATCTTCGATTCGGCCTCGGCGGATTGCTTCTGGCCGAAGAGATTGTTGGCCTCTTGTGCCAGGCGCGACTGCCCCCAGGTGGATTCAAGTGCAGCTTCGCAGGCGGCATAGTCGGGAAAGATGTGGCCGGCGGCGCGCGCGGCGGCTGCGGCGTGGCGGAGGAAGCTGTCCTGCAGGGGTGTGGTCATGGGGCTCCTTTGCGTAAATGAAAAAGGGCCGAGCCTTTGGCTCCGCCCTTTGCGCTGCTGATTGATTCGCTACTTTTATTGTTTCAAATCCAAGGAAATTAAATGGCAGGATTCTGCGTGCAGCTTGCACCGAAGTACCGGAACGGTCTGCGCCTGGCAATCGTGCTGGTTCTGCCGACAGCGGCGTTGCTCTATCGCATCCGTGTCGAAGACGCGGCATTGCGCGAGGCGTTTGGCGACGAGTACATCGCGTATAGCAGGATTACGAAGCGCCTGGTGCCGAGCCTCTAGTAGCCAACGAGTTTTTTCGGTCTTTTCGCTCCCTGTCCTATTTTATTAGTTGACAAGGTTCGCCGCTGCGGCGTAGTTTCCTATTTTATTAGGAGAGGTATACATGGCGGGACGCAGGAGCGGTTCGCAGAGCGGGGCGGGCGGGACGACACCGCTGGAGTTGAAGATCATGCAGGTGTTGTGGCGGCTAGGCCCTGCGCAGGTACAGACGGTGCAACAGGAACTCGAGGGCGACCTGGCGTATACCACCGTGCAGACGATGCTCAACGTGCTGCATAGGAAAGGGCGTGTGACGCGGCGTCTGCGGGGCCGCGCGTATGAATATCTCGCGACGGTGACGGAGGAGAAGACGCTGGGCACAGCGGTGGCGGACCTGATCGACCGGATGTTTGGCGGATCGCCGGAAGAGCTGGTGATGAGCCTGGTGAAGTCGAGACAACTGGATGCAGCGCGGCTGACGAAGCTGGCGGAGAGGGTGGAGGCGGCAAAGGCAGCAAAAAAAGATTACCGGAGGGAGCGCGATGCCTGAGCTGATAACGGGCGGATGGATGATGCACTATCTCATGCGCTCCGCGGTGACACTGGCGCTGATGGGAGTGGTGGCGGGGCTGGGCAACCGATGGTTGCAACGGGTTGGACCGGCAGCACAGCACCGGCTATGGGTTGCAGCGCTGCTGACGAGTGTGTTGTTGCCCCTGGCGCCCGCTACATGGCTGACCGGTGTTTCGGCAGGAGGCGGGAGCGGAGGCGGAGGAATCCCGACGCTTGCGTATCGCGTGGCGGCGGCATCGGGGCGTTGGAGTGTCTCGCCTGAACTTTGCGCCGTGTTCAGCGCGCTGTACCTGGTGACCGCGCTGCTTGCGCTGGTTCGGTTGACGTGGCGCTGGCAGCGGAGCTGCGCGATGCGGCGGCGCAGTGTGGCGATGGCGCTGGACGGCAGGGCCGCGCAGCTGCTGGAAGCTGCCGCGCGACGGGCCGGAGTGGCCATGCCCGCGGTGCGCTGCTCCACCGAGACCCGCGGACCGGTGGTCCTGGGCACACGGCGGCCGGTGCTGGTGCTGCCGGAAGGGTTCTTCGATACGCAAGACGAAGACGTGTTCGCGGCGCTGACGCATGAGTGCATGCATATTGCGCGGCATGACTTTGTAAAGAACCTGTTCTACGAATTTGCTGCGCTCGCGGCGACGTACCACCCTGCATGCTGGCTGATGCGGCGCCGGATTGCCGAGACGCGGGAGATGATCTGCGATGAGCTGGCGGCCGCGATGGGCGGTCGTGCGGAGTACGCCGCTTCCCTACTGCGGCTGGCGCGCGCCATGGCGGCGCCTGCCGCACAAACGAACCATGCCATTGGAATTTTTGACGGCAACACACTGGAGGAACGGATTATGCGATTGACAATGGATATGCCGATAGTGAGCAGGACGCGGAAGATCGTGATGTCTTCGATTGCGGCGGGCGCGTTGCTGGGCGGCGCGTGGACGGCGATGGCGATGCCGTTGGATGTGACGCCCCAGACAGCGACGCACGAGAAGGTCTACAAGGTTGGAGGCGAGGTAAAGCCCCCATTACTGATCCATTCGGTGGATGCTGAATTTTCAAAGAAGGCGAAGGATGCCAAGTTTCAGGGCGTCGTGGTTGTTTCCTGCATCGTGGATTCGGATGGGCTGCCGCGACATGTACACGCTACGCGCAGGCTAGGCATGGGCCTGGATGAGAAGGCAATCGAGGCCGTACGGCAGTATCGCTTTCAGCCTTCGACACTCCATGGCAAACCGGTAGCGGTGGCGATCACAATCGAAGTGAACTTTCGCCTCTATTAGTCGACCCGGCTGAGCGCGGCACTCGACTGGTCTTCCAGCCGTGAGCGTTGCGGCTTGGTCCGAGCGCTCGCGAGCTCCAATCGTTTTGACGAAACGTTTTTATCCGTATAGATTCGCATTATCCGGCAGCTTGCGCGTGGCTGGTGACTTCGGCCTCTGTGTTCGCTGTTGGAGGCTTCCGATTCGGCGCAGCTCCGTACATCTCTCAGCTCGGGGAGTTCGATGCGTCTGCGCCATGCCCTTTCTCTTCTGCTACTACTCTTTGTCGCGGCGCATGTGCGGGCACAGATCTCCGGCGGGTTGCAGGGCCGGGTCACGGATGCCTCCGGCGCATCGATTGCGCACGCGCAGGTGACTGTGACGCGGACGAGCACCGGCGTGACGCAGAAGACCGAAACCACGGCAGACGGCTACTACACCGTCGCGCAGCTTTTACCCGGGACCTACTCGATTGAGGTTGCGGCGCAGGGGTTTGCGGGTGTGCTGCGGCAAGGCATCACGGTTGCGACCGGGCAGGCGGTGCGGGTGGATGCGGCGCTGAAGGCGGGCGGCGATCAGCAAACCATCACGGTTACAGAAGATGCGCCGTTGCTGCAATCAGAACAGAGCAATATCCAGACGAACATTCCGGGGCGCACGGTGCAGGCGATTCCGTTGAACACACGGAATTTTATTCAGCTATCGACCCTGGCTCCGGGGGTGGAGCTGCCGCCGGGGACGCTGCTACCGCGCATCAACGGCGGACGGCCGCGGACGAATGAGTATTTATATGACGGCATCTCCGCGCTGCAGCCGGAACCGGGGCAGGTGGTGTTCTTCCCGATCCTCGATGACATCCAGGAATTCACCATCGAAGCAGACAATGTGCCGGCGGAGTTTGGGCGCTTCAACGGCGGCGTGGTGAATGTGACGACGCGCTCGGGCACGAACACGTTTCATGGGAGCCTGTTTGAGTATCTGCGCAACGAGGACCTGAACGCGCGTAACTACTTTGCACGGCCGCCGGCGAAGAAGCCGGAATATCGGCGCAATCTATATGGAGGAACTGTCGGTGGCCCTGTGCTGCATGACCGGCTGTTCTTCTTCGGCGACTACCAGGGGATACGGCAGGCGATCGGGGTGGTGCGGACCTCGACCATCCCGACGATAGCGGAGCGGCAGGGCATCTTTACCGGCGTGGCGAAGATTTACGATCCGGCGACGACGGTCTTTAACGGCGCGGCGTATACGCGGACAGAGTTTCCCGGCGACGTGATCACCACGCCGCTTGATCCGGCGGCGGTGCGGCTGCTGTCGCGACTGCCTGCGCCGACATCGGGCGGGACGGCGAACAACTACACGCGGATCGCGGACGATGCGGACCACGAGAACCAGTTCGACGTGCGGGTGGATGGCGCGCTGGGCACGAGCGATCGCGCGTTCGGGCGCTACTCGTATTACAGCCAGGTGGCGCAGCCGGTGTCGCCGCTGCCGGATGGGAGCGGGCTGATCTCGGGGTCGGTGCTGGGATCGTTCAATTACGCGGGGCTGACCCATGTGCTGGGGCAGCAGGCGGTCTTCAACGAGACACACACCTTTACGCCGCACCTGCTGAACGATCTGCGGCTGGGCTATACGCGGCGCGGCAACACGACGGACGGGGTTTCGCTGGGAGAGAGCGCATCGGCTGCGCTGGGCATCCCGGGGATTCCTTCGAATGCTGCGTTCAACAATGCGCTGCCGCTGTTTACCTTCACCGGGTATCAGCAGATCGGTGTTTCGGCGAGCACGAATTCGCAGTACCAGACCGGCGTGTGGCAACTGGTGGATACGGTGAACTGGGTGCATGGGGCGCATTCGGTGAAGGCGGGCGTGGATGCGCGCTGGTATCAACTGAACACGGTGTCGCCGCCCAATCCTACCGGCTCTTTCGCGTTTACGACGACGGGCACCAACCTGCCGAGCGTGACCAACAGCGGCAACTCCTTTGCGAGCTTTCTGCTGGGGCAGGTGGATACATTTCAGATCGATTTGCAACAGAGCAAGTTACGTCCACGCGATCACATTGAAGAATTTTTTCTACAGGACGACTGGAAGGCGATGCCGAAGCTGACGCTGAATATCGGCGCGCGGTGGACGCTGCACCATCCGTCGACGGAGAAGAACAACCAGGGCGCGGTGTTCAATCTGGCGACGCAGCAGTTGGATTATCTTGGGCGCAATGGCTATCCGAATACGGCGCGCGAGCTGCACTGGGACAATGTCGCGCCACGCGTGGGGCTGACCTATCTGGTGACGCCGAAGACGGTGGTCCGGACGGGCTTCGGGATTGTGTTCATCGATCAGTCAGGCATCACGACGCCGTTCACGACGCCGCAGTTCCCTTTCATCCAGAATGTGCAGCAGAAGACGCAGGACAGTGTGAACGCGGCGTTCCAGCTTGCGAATGGGCCGTCAGTGGCGCCGATTCCGCTGACGCCGGATGCGGGGCTGGGGCAGAGCGTGTACACCGCGGATCGTGCGGCGGGATCGGGCTATGTAGAGCAGTGGAACCTCGCCGTGCAGCGCGCGATCACGCAGAATCTGTCGTTCGATGTGGCGTATGTGGGATCGCACATCGTGCACGTGGGGATTCCGGATTCGAATTTGAACCAGTTGACGGTGGATCAGCTTTCACTGGGCAGCTCGCTGCTGCAGCAGGTGCCGAATCCTTATTACCAAAAGCTGCCGACGTCCAGCCCGATCGGCGGTAAGACGGTGGCGGCAGCGCAGTTGCTGAAGCCGTATCCACGATTTCAAAACGTCGCCATCTACCGGCACAACAGCGGCACGACGAACTACAACGCGCTCGAGGCAAAGGTGGAGCAGCGGACGAGCCACGGGCTGACGCTGCTGTTCAGCTATACGTATTCGAAGCTGATCGACGATGCGTCTTCGGTGTTCTCGTCGACGGTGCTGTCGTCGCCGAACTCAAGCAGCCTGGTGGCCGCGGATACATTTCATCCTGGGCTGGAGCGGGATGCTTCGAACGGGGACATGCCGAATGTGGTGGCGCTGAGCGCGGTGTACAGCCTGCCGGCGGGGCGCGGGCACAGCTTCGCTTCGCATGGGATTGCGAACGCGGTGCTGGGCGGGTGGGACCTGAACGGAATCCTGTCGCTGCAGTCGGGCATGCCGGTGACGGTGACGCAGGCGACGAACAACAATTCGTTTGCGGGTTTTGCGCTGCAACGGCCGTTTGTGCAGGGAAAGACGTCGCTGCCCGCGAGCGCACGCAAGCCGACGAAGTTTTTCAATACGGACGCCTTTCTGACAGCGCCGCGCTTCGTGCTGGGGAATGCGTCGCGCAATCCGGTGCGCGGGCCCGCGTATCGCGACCTGGACCTGGCTCTGGTGAAGCACTTCTCGCTGAAGGAGAAGGCACAGGTGGAATTTCGCGCGGAGCTGTTCGACGTGACGAATACGCCGGAGTTTTCGCAGCCGAATGGGAGTTTTGGATCGCCGGCGTTCGGGAGCATCACGAGCACGACGACGGATCCGCGGGTGGCTCAGTTTGCCTTGCAGATAAGCCGGTAAGAACTAGCATCCGGACGGTTGCTTTTGTGGCAGTGGTGTACGCTGTGACGGACTTTGCTCCAAAAGCATTTCCGAGCAGTCCGGATCTCTTAAATGAAGCAATCGATCGGAGTGTTCTTTTTTGTCGCTACGATGATCGCCATTCTTGTGAATGGCACGCTCATGTTGCTTTCTCCAAACCTGTGGTTTCGAATGCCACAGTGGATTCGATTGAGTAACCTTCCTGAGTCGAAATTTAAAGATGGATGGGGCGGCATTCAGATCCGACTTCTAGGAGCCATTTTCCTGGCCGTGATTGCCTGGTTTGCACACGGATTTGTCTACGGCACTCGCTAACGTGAAGCTGGTCTTCTGAACAATTGGTGTGAATCCCTCAATGAGCATCTTCTATCGAGAACGTGAGCTCCCTTTGTGGTGCGGAAAACGCGTGGCGTGCAGTGTGGGCGCGCTCGTGGGCGAGCAGCCATTCTTTGCGGTGGAGGCCGCCGCCGTAGCCGGTTAGCGAGCCGTTGGCGCCGATGACGCGATGGCACGGGACGACGACGCCGATGGGATTCGACCCATTGGCGAGACCGACGGCGCGCACGGCGCGGGGACGCCCGATGCGCTCGGCTAGCTGGCCATAGCTGATGGTCTGGGCTGCGGGGATGGCGCGGAGGGCACGCCAGACTTCGCGCTGGAAGGCGGTGCCGGCCGTGGCGGTAGGGATATCGTCGATGGCGTGGATGTCTCCTGCGAAATAAGCGGCGAGGCGCTTGGTCAGGCCGAAAGGGTCGCGCTGCTTCGTGAGCGTGTAGCCGTTTTTGCCGTAGTGGATGCCGAGCAGGCGAAGCGCGCGCGCTTCGTGATCGGACCAGTCGACCATGCGAAGCCTGCCTTCGCTATCGCAGATGTAGATGAGCTGGCCGATGGGCGTGGCGAGCGAGTCGGAGAAGAACTGTAGCGGTGCGTTCATATTGTTTCTCCTGTGGCGATCGCGATTGACTGAGCTAATGGAGGAATACGCAATGCGAGCTCCGCTGGGACGCGGTGCTGCTTGCTTCGCCGCGCGGGCTTGAGGTTGGTTGCGGTCCAGAGATGCTGCGCTGCATAGCCGCGCCAGGGACGCCACGCTTCGCTGCGCGCGAGCAATTGCGCAGGCGAGAGCTTCGCGCCGAAGAGCTGCTCTGCATTGCGGAGGATGCCGATATCGGAGGCGGGAAAGGCATCCGGATGATGCAGGCCGCGCAGTGCGATGTACTGCGCGGTCCACTCGCCGATGCCGGGAATGGAGCGCAGACGGGCGATGCTCTCCTCCAGCGTGCCGGCGGCTTCGAAGATCTCTGGATGCGCCACGGCTGCGCGCGCAAGCGAGATGAGCGCGGATTTGCGCGCGGCGGGCATGCCGAGTGCGCTGAGGTCGGCGGACGCGAGCTGCTTTGCCGTAGGGAAGGCATGGGTGAGCGCGGCGTCTCCGAACGCGACGGGTTTGGCCGAGAGCGCAACCAGCTTTGCCGCGAGGCCGCGCGCGGCTGCGACGCTGATCTGCTGGCCGAGAATGGCGCGGACGGCGACCTCGAAGGCTTCCCAGCCGCCGGGCGTGCGCAGGCCGGGCTGGCGGCTGACGATGGAGCGGAGGGCGCGATCGCGCGAGAGATGCGCGGCGATAGCCTCGGTATCGGCGTCAAGGTCGAAAACGCGGCGCAGGCGCGATGCGATGACGGGCAACGCCGGAACGTGATCGCAGGCGATCTCGACCTGGAGGGCGTTGCGCGCGGGTAGATGGCTTACAGCAATCAGTGCGGTGCGGCCATCGACACGAACGATGCGGCGATAGATGCCGTCGCGCACCTCTTCAACGCCGGGGATGGCGCGCGCCGTGAAGAAGGCGAGCAGCGCGTTCCAGTTGAAGGGCGGGCGATACGAGAGGCGCAGGACGAGCGGCGCGGCAGCGGACGCGATGACGGAGCGGCGGCGCAATTGGCTGGGCGGCCGCTTGTAGAGCGCGAGGAAGGTGTCGTTGAAGCGGCGGATGCTCCCGAAGCCCGCGGCCATGGCAACCGACGCCATGGGCAGGCGAGTTTCGTGCAGAAGCTGCTTGGCGAAGAGAACGCGGCGCGTCTGCGCAACGGCCAAGGGCGATGCGCCGATGTGCTGATCGAAGAGCCGGCGGAGCTGACGCTCGCCAAGGCCTAGCGAGGTGGCAAGCTGCTCGACGGATGCGTTGGGGCCGTCGAGCGCGCCCTCCGCGATGCGGGCCATCGCACGGCTGACGGTCGAAGCGGTGCCGCGCCATGCAGGTGATTGCGGGGCGATTTCCGGGCGGCAGCGAAGGCAGGCGCGGAAGCCGGCCTGGTGAGCGGCGGCAGCGCTCGCGAAGAAGCGGCAGTGCTTCCGCATGGGCGTGCGCGCGGGGCAGATGGGGCGGCAATAGATGCCGGTGGAGGTGACCCCGGTGAAGAAACGTCCGTCGAAACGCGCGTCCCGGGTCTGGAGGGCGCGGTAGCAGACGTCGGGATCGAGCGGATTGGGGGGGAAAGATCGAGTACGGAATGCATCACATATTCAGTGTGCTCCCGCGTAGCGCGGCATGTCTGGCCATTTTCGGACCTGATAAGAATCTATGTCTTCAGGGCGAGTCGGTGGCGCGACACCAGATCGCGTGCCGCATCTGGCCACTCGGGAAATTGAAACTGGAAACCGGATTGAAGCAGTCGGCCAGGCGTCACGCGCCGGCTCTTCAACACCAGTTCCGATTCCGTCCGGAGGAGCACGGCCGCCGCACCAATCATCCAGCCGGCCGCGGGCAGCCCGATGGGCACGGCCCAAGCTTCGCGCAGTGCTCTCATGAAAGCGTGATTCGGCACGGGATCAGGCGCCGCAAGGTTGACTGGCCGGTCCAGGCAACAGGAGCAGCGGACGCCTGCGCGCGCGGAGACCTGGATTCGGACTCCCTTGTCGAACTGACGCCCACGTTCCCGGCCTTCGCAAGCATAGCTGAACAAGAGCGGCGCGAAGGGACTTCCGAAGAGGGACTGAGGATGATGGCGCTACGCAGCGCGACTTTGCGGGTGGCGGGAGTGGAGGTGGCAAAGAACGCTTCCTCCCAGTCCTTTGCGATGCGAATGGAGAAGTCCCAGCGTCGCGGCGCGCCGGGTTCACCGCCTCCCAGTTCGCCGGTAGCTTCGTCCATGGGCCGATCGAGCGCGTGCCGATAAATGGTTGCCGTGCTGGCGTTGAGCCAGACGCGCGGCGGCCTATGGAGGGTCGAGATGACCTGGTTCAGCAGACGCGTGGAGAGGATGCGCGAGTCATACATCGCGCGCTGATTGGCAGCGGTGTAGCGACAGTTCACGCTGCGGCCTGCGAGATTGATGCAGGCGTCCGCGCCTTCCAGTGCCTCAACCCAGGCGCCGGGGGTAAGGCCATCCACGTCACACATCAAGGAGATTACGGACGACGGAAAGCACCGTGAAATGCTGCCCGTGAAGGTGTCGCGCGAGAATGTGGCCCACCTGTCCGCTGCCGCCGGGAACAACGATGCGCATAGAAGACTCTGGTTCGCCCCGAAGGGTAAAGCTTTCCTGGCTATGCAATCGCGGGGCCATCGAATAGAATCGGACACCACACATGGACAATCCAGCGGTTTCCGTCAACGAAACACCGGCCAAAGCGTTTCCCTCCTCGTCGGGGGAGATGTTCGATGAGTACTTCAAGAACGGCTCGAAGTGCGCTTTCAAGAAGAACGAGCTGCTGGATCCGCGGGCCCGCCGGCTGTTTGAGACGACGGCGCTGGCCTGCTCGGTGGACGCGTATCCGTTCCAGATCCCGCTGGAGGGGCGGCCGGGGCCGATGGTGACGGCGGATGGGCATCCGATGCTGATGCTGTCGTCCTATGACTACCTGGGGCTGATCGGGCATCCGCGGGTGCAACAGGCCGCGATGGAGGCGCTGGACCAGTACGGCACGGGCACCGGAGGCGTGCGCCTGCTGACGGGGACGCTGGACCTGCACCGCGAGATGGAACGCGCGGTGGCCGAGTACAAGGGGACGGAAGCGGCGATCACGTACAGCTCCGGGTATCTGGCGAATGTGGCGGTGATTGCGTCGCTCTTCGGACCTGCGGACCGCGTGATCATGGACACGCTCTCGCATCGCAGCCTGCTGGATGCCTGTCGCATGGCGGGCGTGCAGATGCAGCGATTCAAACACAACGATCCGGACAGTCTGCGGCAGGAGATACAGAACGGCCCGTCGGCGAACCGCACGCTGATCATCAGCGACGGCGTGTTCTCGATGGATGGCGACATCTGCATTCTGCCGGAGCTGATTGCGATCAAGAAGGAGTTCGGCTGCTTCCTGCTGGTGGATGAGTCGCATGCCTCAGGGACGCTGGGGCGGTATGGACGCGGGACGGATGAGCACTTCGGCGTGGACACGAACGAGGTGGACATCTGGACCGGATCGCTGGCGAAGGCGATCCCGTCGAACGGCGGCTTCGTTGCGGGATCGCAGCAGTCTGATCATCTTCCTGCAGCACGCTTCGGCGCCGTTTATCTTTTCGGGCGCGATGGCTGCGCCGTCGATTGCGGCGGTGAAGGAAGCGCTTGCGGTGCTTAAGGATGAGCCGGAGCGCGTGACCTGCGTGCAGCGCAATGCGCAGTTCCTGCGGTCGGGGCTGCAGAAGCTGGGGTATGACACCGGGCTGTCGGAGACAGCGGTGATTCCGGTGATCTATAAGGATGAGCCTTCGGCAGCGCTGACTGCGCGGCGGCTGCGCGATTTCGGGATCCTGGCGACGCCAGTGCTCTTCCCTGCGGTGGCGCAAGGCGCGCCGCGGCTGCGGTTGTGCGTGACTGCTGCGCATACGCGCGAGCAACTGGAGTTTGCGCTGGACGTGTTCGGCAAACTGGCCAGCTAGAAGCATCGTGCCGGTACTGATAACGGGGGCGAGCGGCTTCCTGGGCGGACGGCTGGCCCAGATGCTGGTTGAACGCGGCGACGATGTACGGGTGCTGGCGCGTGCGTCGTCGGACCTGCGGCATTTGTCGCATCTTCAGATACAGATTGTGCGCGGCGACCTGGGCGATGCGGCTCCGCTGGCCCAGGCGATGCGTGGTGTGCGTGTGGTGTACCACTGCGCGGCGTGTTCGACGGACTGGGCTCCGCTCCAGACATATTTCAGCGCAAACGTAACCGGCACGCAGAACCTGCTGGATGCCGCAGTACGCGCGAACACGGTGGAGCGATTTCTGCATGTGAGCACAACAGATGTGTATGGCTATCCGCGGGTGCCGTGCGATGAGAACGCACCGATGCACGATGTGGGGCTGCCGTATAACCGCACGAAGATCCAGGGCGAGGAGGCGGTATGGCGGGCGCATCGCGAACATGGACTGCCGGTCACGGTGGTGCGGCCGGCGACGATCTATGGGCCGCGCGGGAAAGACTTCGTGGTGGAGATTGCAAAACTACTGCGCCAGCGACTGATGATGCTGATCGATCGAGGGCGGGCGCGCGGCGGCTTCACGTATGTGGACAACGTGGCGGACGCAATGACGCGGGCGGCGGAGAGCCCCAACACCGTCGGGCGCGCGTACAACCTCTGCGATGAGGCCGGCACGACATGGCGCGAGTACACGAATGCGCTTGCGGATGCGTTGGGGTATAGGCGCCCGCGTCTTGCGCTTCCCTTTCGAGCGGCGCTGGCGCTGGGGAGAGCGATGGAGATACCGCACGGGCTGCTAAGGCTTCCCGGACGGCCGCTGCTGACGCGGCATGCGGTGCATCTGCTGGGTCAGGATCAGGAGTTCCCGGCGGCGCGGGCGCGGGAGGACTTTGGATTTGCGCCGCGGGTGTCGCTGGCCGAAGGAATTGCGCGCTCGGCCGTCTGGCTGAAGGAACGTTACTAGACCACAAAAACAACCCAGGCTGCGCAACTTTCGCATGTGCACGGTGGTCTGGACAGGTAGCTCCCTTCCCGATGGCGAACCACATGTCCTTGTTTGGCTCGAACGCGAGATGTCTGGCCGCTCTGGTTGCCCTCAACCTTTGCTTTGCCCTCCCCGGTATTGCGCGCACGAAGTCTGCCCCGCTGACCAAGCGCGAGCAGGCAGAGCACGCACTCGATCGTCTGACCTTCGGTCCACGGCCCGGCGATGTCGCGCGGGTGGAGACGATGGGCGTGGAGCGGTGGATCGACCAGCAGCTTCATCCGGAGCGCATCGACGATGCGGCTCTGGACACAAAGCTCAATGCTTTACCTGCGATGCGGCTGAGCACCGAAGAACTGATTCGTCGATTCCCGCCGCCGCAGGTGGTCCGGCAGATCGATACGGGAAAGATTGCAATGCCCGCCGATCCTGTCGAGCGCGCGGTGTATGCGAATGCGCTGGCGAATTATCGCGAGCAGCGGGCGAAGAAAGCGCAGGATGGCAAGACCGATTCTGCTGTCACCTTTGTGCCCGCGCAAAACACTGTGAGTCTGTTGCAGCTTGGCACGGCGCAACGTTGGAACGCGGTGCTCGCGATGCAGCCCGGCGCCGTCCGTCCGCTGGTGCAGCGGATGACTTCCGCCGAGCGAGCGCAGCTTGTTGCCGGCATGACTCCGCAGCAGAAGGAGGTTCTGCTGGCGCTGGTGCAGCCTGGCCGGGTGGTGACGGAGGAATTGCAGGAAGAGAAGCTGCTGCGCGCGCTGTACAGCGAGCGGCAGCTTGACGAAGTGATGACGAACTTCTGGTCGAATCACTTCAACATCTATCTGCGTAAGAACGGCGAGATGCCATGGTATCTCGCCGATTATGAGCGCGACGTGATTCGTCCGCATGCGATGGGCAGATTTGAGGATCTGCTGGTGGCGGTGGCGCATAGTCCCGCAATGCTGGTGTATCTGGACAACCAACAAAGCATCGGACCGCATTCGGTTGCAGCCATGCGAGCGAGCGCGAATCCCGATCAGAAGAAGGCGACTGCCGGGTTGAACGAGAACTATGCGCGCGAGTTGATGGAGCTGCATACGCTGGGCGTAAACGGCGGCTACACGCAACGCGATGTCGTGGAGATGGCCAAGGTGCTGACGGGCTGGGGCGTGGAAGGCAGGCAGCAGGGCTATGGCTTCCGGTTCAATGAACGGCGGCATGAGCCGGGGACAAAGCTCGTGCTGGGGCACACGATTCAGGAAAACGGCGAAGCAGAGGGCGAGGAGATGCTGCACATCCTGGCGGAGAGCCCGGCGACGGCGCGTTTTCTTTCGACGAAGCTGGCAATGGAGTTTGTCAGCGACGCGCCTCCTAAACCGCTGGTAGATCGCATGACGAAGACCTATCTGAAGACGCATGGCGACATTCGTCAGGTGCTGCGCACCATGTTCCGCTCCCCGGAGTTCTGGTCGCGCGCGGCGTATCGAGCAAAGCTGAAGACGCCGCTGGAGTTTGAGGTGTCGTCGTTACGCGCGACAAATGCCGATGTCGAAAACGCAGCCGCGCTGGCAGCTTCGCTGGAACGGCTCGGCATGCCGTTGTATGGCGTGCAGCAGCCGAACGGATATTCGCTGAAGGCGGACCCGTGGCTGGGTGCGGAGGCGCTGCTGGCGCGGATGAACTTTGCATTGGCGCTGGCCTCCAACCGGGTTCCTGGCGTGAGCGTGAACTTTGCCCAGGATGTGAATCAGGGTGCAGAAGAGAATGAGTCGCGGCTGGAACAGACTCTGCTCGACGGGCGGGTGACGGAGCAAACACACGCGGCAGTGCTGAAGCAAATGGAGTCGCCGCAGGCAACAGCAGTGACGGTAGCGGCGTTCACGAAAGTCCGGGCGGACAAGCGCGGCGATTTGTTTGCGCCGCCACCACCGCTTAGCGCGCAGCTAAACCAATCGGCTCTGGCGGCCGCATTGCTGCTGGGGTCGCCGGACTTTCAGCGGCGGTAGACATTGAGGACACGATGAAGACACGGCGAGCATTTTTGAAGAACGGCGCATTGGCGTTGGTGGGCACGGCGTCGATCCCGAGCTTTCTGACACGCGCCGTGATGGCGCAGGCAACGGCGGCGAGTACGAGCCGCAAAAAGCTGGTGGTGATCTTTCAGCGCGGTGCGGCGGATGGATTGAACATCGTGGTGCCGCACGCCGAGCCCTCGTACTTCCAGATGCGGCCGACGATCGCGATCCCTCAGCAACAGATCATCGACCTGGACGGGTTCTTCGGGCTGCATCCGGCAATGGCGCCGCTCAAGCCGCTGTGGGACCAGAAGCATCTGGCCATTGTGCACGCGGCGGGCTCGCCGGACATGTCGCGCTCGCATTTCGATGCACAGGACTATATGGAATCCGGCACGCCCGGCGTGAAGGCGACCGAGGATGGATGGCTGAACCGCGCGCTGCAGGCGGAGGACGAGCGAAGGCGCGAGAAGGAAACGCCGTTTCGAGCCGTCGCGCTGACGGCCGAGATGCCGCGCACGCTCGAAGGCAAAGTTCCCGCGCTCGCGCTGAACAGGCTGCGGGATTTTCATGTGGGCGGCGGATCACCGGCGAGTGCAAGCCTGCAAAACAGCTTCGAGAGTCTCTATGACCAGTCGGCCGATGCGATGCTGCGAGGCGCCGGCCAGGAGATGTTCGACGCCGCAAAGATGCTGAAGGCGACGGACCCTGCGCGATATGTGCCCGTAGCGGGTGCGGAATATCCGCGCGGCGCATTTGGCGACAGCATGCGGCAGATTGCACAGCTCCTGAAAGCAAATCTGGGCGTGGAAGCGGCGTTCGCGGATATCGGCGGCTGGGACCATCATCAGAATGAAGGCGGCGCGGAAGGCCAGCTCGCAGGACGGCTGCGAGAGTTTTCTCAATCGCTGTCGGCATTCTGGACAGACATGAGGACGCAGGCGGAAGACGTGATAGTGGTTACCATGTCGGAGTTCGGACGCACAGCGCGCGAAAATGGCACGCGAGGCACCGATCATGGCCATGCGAATGTGATGTTCGTGATGGGTGGTCCGGTGAGGGGCGGTCTCGTATATGGGCGCTGGCCTGGACTGGCTCCCGAGCAGTTGAACGAGGGGCGCGATCTGACGGTGACGACGGATTTCCGGCAGGTGCTGGCGGAGGCTGCGTTCAAGCAGATTGGCGCGCGCGATCTGAACCTGACGTTTCCGGGAGCGGAAATGGAGCCGCGCAGATTTCTGAATATCCTGGCATGAACTGCGGCTTCAGTGCTTCCAGTTGAGCTCGTAGATCTGCGCGGCGCCGGCATGGCTCATGATGGCCGGCTGGCCATCCGGCGCGAGGCTGACAAAGGAGTCGACGTCGCGGGCATCAATGCGCTCCATGGTGCCCATCTTCTCCCACTTGGGTTCCGGGATGGCGAGGCGGTAGATGCCGCGCTCTTCATCCACTAATGCCATGTAGATGGATTTGCTGTCGCGCGACCAGGTCCAGTAACCCCAGGGGACGTCAAAACGCTTCACCTCGCGCCACGCGCCGGTCGCGGCGGTGTAGAGCATCATGCGCGCGGGATTCATCGCGATGGCGACCAGGTATTTTCCGTCGGGCGACCAGGACGGGAAGTAATAGCCGCGGGTGTTGGGCATCTCGGTGACGTGATGTGTGGCGAGGTCGACGATCTGGATGCCGGTGTCCGGGTGGTCGGGAAACGGGTAGTAGTTGAAGAAGATCGACTTGCCGTCCCGAGACCAGGAGGGCGAGACCTCGTTATCACCGCCGGGGAGCAACGGCTCCGGAGCGCCGCCATCGGCGGAGATGCGGTAGATGTGGTGCCAGTCGGAGTAGACGAGCGAGGTGCCGTCGGGCGACCACTGCTCCATGGCGCCGTAGGAGCCGGTGAGCTGTACGGCGTCGCTGCCGTCGATTTTGGCCTTCCAGAGGTCGCCGCGCGGATACTCGGCGTAGACCATCCATTGACCGTCGGGCGAGATGACAAAGTCGCGCGCGGAAAGGCCATCGAGGTAAGGGACGAACTTGCGGGTATGAGTATCGAAGACCTGCATCATGCCCTGATCCATGCGGCCGAGCACGAAGAGCGTTTTACTGTCGGGCGTGGGCGCCATGGCGAGGATGTCGATCTGGTTGCCGGTGAGACGCACGGGCGCAGGCTTCTTCCAGAATTCGTACCAGGGCGGCGATACGAGCTCGTAAGCATTGGTGAGGCCGCGGTGGTCGGAGAGAAAGAGGAAGCGGCGGCCATCCGGGGTCCACTGGCCAGCGTAGGCTTTCACCCTGTCCGGCCAATCGAGCGGGACCACATGCGGGTCAGAGCCGTCCGTCTTCAGGCGCCAAAGGCGCGCGGGATGCTGCTCATCCCTGGCGAGCGACAGCGTGAATTCGCCGCCATCGGGAGAGATGTTGAGGTCAAGGATGAACTGCGGGCTGCTCCAGAGCTTTTTCAGGTTGCCGCCATCGGCGTCGCAGGTATAGAGCGCGCCCATATCAGCGAAGGCGACCGAGCGCCCGTTGGGAAACCAGCGCGCCGCCTGGCCCAGATGACCGGTGAGCCTACGAGGGCGGCCCCCGAGGGTCGATGAGACCCAGAGGCTGCCGCGGCCAACGATGTCGTTGGGGTCGGATATCCAGGTGAGCACCTTCGATCCGTCGCGGGAGATATCCATGAGGTACATGCCCTGAAGGCCGTTCATGGGGGCGACCATGCCGCCGGTGACCGCGACCAGCGCGGGCGAGCCGCGGCCCTGAAAGTAGAGGCGCGCACCATCGGTGAACAGAGGGGCGGTCTTGGGGGCGGCGGAAAAGGTGAGCTGCTGCGAATCAAGCGGCCGGGAGAGGGTAGAGGGCGTCAGCCAGATGGCGGCTGCGACCGCGGCAATCACGAGCGCGGCGATTGCGCTGTAACGGACGGTTCTGGAGCGCAGCGCTGCACGGAGACGCGAGTCTTCCTGTCCAGTGGAGCTCTGGAGATCCTTCGCGAGCCGGCGAAGATCGATCATGAGCTCCTTCGCGGATTGATAGCGATCGGCGGGATCTTTCTCGAGCGCCTTGCGGATGACGCGCTGCAACTCAGCGGGAATCTCGGGATTCAACAGCCGGACGGGGCGGGGCTCGCCGCGAAGGATTTCGGCCAGGATGGTGGCGGTGGAGTCGCCGCGATGCGCCTGAAGGCCGGTAGCCATCTCGTAGAAGACGGCGCCAAGCGAGAAGAGGTCGGTGCGGGCGTCTACCTTCCTGCCCTGTAACTGCTCCGGCGACATATAGGGCGCCGTGCCGACAACCTGGCCCTGCATGGTGAGGGTGGTGGCGACGGTGGATGCGTTGGTCGCTTCGACTTTCAGTTGCTTGGAGACGCCGAAATCCAGCAGCTTGGCGTCGCCGCGGCTGGTGATAAAGATGTTGGAAGGCTTGAGGTCGCGGTGGACGATGCCCTTCTCATGCGCGCATTGCAGCGCGTCGCAGACTTCGATGCCGATGCGGAGAATGGTCTCGGTGGGCAGCGGATGGCCATCGATCTTCTCCGCCAGCGTCTGCCCATCGAGCAGCTCCATCGCGATGTAGGGAATGCCGTTGTCCTCGCCGGCATCGTAGACGGTGCAGATATTGGGATGGTTCAGGCTGGAGGCAGAGCGCGCTTCATTGCGGAACCGGAGGAGGGTGTCCTTGTCGAAGAGCGAGGCATCCGGCAGGAGCTTCAGCGCCGCCTGCCGGTCAAGACGGATGTCCTGAGCCCGGTATACGGTGCCCATACCGCCGCTGCCCAATTTGGTCAGCACGCGGTAGTTGCCGATCACCTCGCCAACAAATTGCCGCGAGCTCTCTATGCTCTCCATATTGTGTTGTTGTGGTTGGCACAAATGGTAGGTGTGGCCAGAGGCCGGGTCAAGCATTCTCTCAAGCGACGGAGCTGTCCGAATCTGAACGGTCATGCCGTCAAACGGACAGGCGGGCCGCCTCACTCCTACTGAGAAGCTGCCATTCCTCAGCTATTTAGAAGCAGCGACAGTGGCCCGGCGCGTGCAATGAATACAGCGACCGATTCGCTGTCTGTCCGCCCGGAGGCAAGAATGCCCGCACTATTCATCCCTGCGCTATTTCGGGATCTGCGCTACGCGCTGCGTCAGCTTCGCAACAGGCCGGGGTTCACGCTGGTCTGCGTGCTTACGCTGGCGCTCGGCATTGGAGCCAATACGGCGGTCTTCAGCGTGATGAATGCGGTGCTGCTCAAGTCACTGCCGGTGTCCGATCCGGCGCGCGTCTTCTATTTGAGGACATCGGGGCCGCCGCGCGGGACCGGGACGATCGATACGCAACCAGACCTTTTCCTATCCGGTCTACGATGCCCTGCGCCGCGATGCCAAGGCGATGGAAGTGATGGCCTATGTGCCGCTGTCCGCCGGAAGGTCGCGGTGCGCTATGGATCCCAACCGGGCGTGGCGGAAGGCGACATGGTGAGCGGGAACTTCTTCTCCGGGCTGGGCGTCCAGCTGGCGCGAGGACGCGGATTTACCGCGCAGGATGAGGCAAATCATGCTCCCGTCGCCGTGATCAGCGACGGCTACTGGACCGAGCGGTTCGCACGCAATCCGGAGATTCTGGGACAGACATTGTATGTGAACGGCGTTCCGATCACGATTGTGGGCATTGCAGCAGCGGGCTTTGAAGGCATCGAGAGCGGCACGACGACGGACTTCTGGATTCCGCTGCAGACCCGGGCGGAGCTGAATGCGTGGGGCAATCCGCCGCAGAATGGAAAGACGTTCATCGCCAATCCCACATGGTGGTGCATGCGCCTGATCGGGCGCCTGGCTCCGGGCGTGAGCAAGGCGCAGGCCGTGGCCGAGATGCAGCCGGTATTCCAGACAGCGGCGTATGTCGGACTGGGCCATCCGATGGCAGGCGAGAAGCCGCCGACGCTGAACCTGGCTGAGGCGAAGAGCTTCCCCGGCTATGAATCGCAGTACGGCCAGCCGCTGCGCATGCTGATGACGATGGTGGGGCTGGTGCTGCTGATCGCGCTGAGCAATGTCGGGATGCTGCTGATGGCGCGGAATGCCACGCGGCAGCGGGAGTTCTCGGTGCGGATGGCGCTCGGCGCGGGACGGAAGGAGCTGCTTCGGCAACTGCTGATGGAGAGCCTGCTGCTGGTGGCGATTGGCGGCGAGCTGGCGTGGCTCTTTGCCACGCTGGCGACCAAGGCGCTGGGGACATGGGCACGGATCGAGTCGAGCCTTGCGCCAGATTCGACGGTGCTGCTGTTCACGCTGAGCATCCTGGTGCGGCGGCGCTGCTGTTTGGCCTGGCGCCGCTGCGCATTGCAGCTTTCCGCCGGGCCGGGGCTGGCGCTGAAGACCTCCGCCGCAACATCGCGAATACCGATGCAGGCAAATCACGGACGGGCAAGGTCATCGTCACGCGTGCAGATGGCGCTGTGTGTGGTGCTGCTGGTGGGTGGGGGACTGCTGGTCCGCACGCTGCAGCAATCTGCAAAGCATTCCTCTGGGTTTTCCGACGCGACGGGCTGGTGGTCTTCGGAGTGAGCCCGCATATCGAATCGATTCCCCAGGGCAAGGCGTTTTATCGGGAGTTGATGGGCAAGCTGCGCGCGCTGCCGGGCGTCGAGTCGGTGACGATCATGGAGGAGCGGCTCGGGTCGTGGTGGTCGGACAACAGCGACATGATGGTGGACGGCAAGCTGCCGCAGGTTGCGAACGGCGGGTCGCGAACAGTGCGCAGCAACGTGGCGGGACCGGACTTCTTCCGCACGCTCGGGGTGCCGATCCTTGCAAGGCCGGGACTTCGCCGATTCCGATACGGCAACATCGCCTCATGTCGGCATCATCAACGAGGAGTTCGCGAAGCGCTTCTTCCATAACGAAAACCCGTTGGGCCATCAGATCGGGACAGACGACGGCAAGTATCAGATGACGGTGGTCGGCGTGGTGAAGAACCACAAATATCGCAGCATCGACGAAGAGCCGATTCCGATGGCCTGGTACATGTATGCCCAGATTCCGGTCGTCGGACCGGATGAACGTCGAGCTGCGGGTGCAGGCAAGCCGCTGGCGATTCTGCCGGCGGCACAGAAGGTGGTTGCGCAGATGGATCCGAATCTGCCGCTGCTGAAGCCGATGGAGCAGCGCGCGCAGTACGAAGAGACGATCTCGCATCAACTGCTGTTTGCGCGGCTGGCCGGATTCTTCGCCATCCTCGCGGTAGTTCTGGTGGCGACGGGGCTGTACGGCACGCTGGCCTATCGCGTGAACAACCGCACGGTGGAGATTGGCGTGCGCATGGCGGTCGGCGCGCGGCGTGGCCAGGTGGTGTGGATGGTGCTGCGCGACAGCCTGGTGCTGACGGCGATCGGCACGGCCATCGGAGTTCCGTTTGCGGTGCTGGCAGGCAGAGCGCTGGCTTCGTCTCTGTATGGAGTGAAGCCGGATGATGCGGCGACGCTTGCGTTTGCGGTGGTCTCTATGCTGTTGTGGCGATGGCGGCGAGCATGATCCCGCCGGCGGGCAGCGAACGTGATCCGCTGACGGCGCTTCGGTCGGAGTAGCGGTCAGATCCCCGACCTCGCAGCTTTGTCATTGAGCGGCGCTTCGCGCCGATATGGAGCGGAAGATACAGCAGATCCTTCACTCCACCTTCGGTTACGTTCAGGATGACAAATCATGCTAGGGCGCGCCACTAAGCGAACTTGCGCAGCGCAAGCACGGCGTTGAGGCCGCCGAAGGCGAACGAGTTTGAGAGGCAGGCTTCTACCTGCTGCGTGCGCGCGGCGTTGGGCACGAAGTCGAGATCGCAGGCGGGATCCGGTTTCGTGTAGTTCACCGTTGGCGGAATGATGCCTTCGGCGAGCGTCAGCGCGGAGGCTGCGGCTTCAATGGCGCCGGCCGCGCCGAGCGTGTGCGCGTGCATGGATTTCGTGGAGCTGACGGCGAGCTTGTCCGCATGCGGGCCGAAGACGAGGCGGATCGCGGCGGTTTCGATGCGGTCGTTCACCTCGGTCGCGGTGCCGTGCGCGTTGATGTAGCTGATCTGCTCGGGTGCGAGGCCGGCATCGCGCAAGGCCAGGCGCATGGCGCGCGCGGGGCCTTCAGCGGAAGGCTGTGTGATGTGGCAGGCGTCGGAGGACATGCCGAAGCCAACGATCTCCGCGATGGGTTTTGCGCCGCGGGCGAGCGCGGTCTCCAGCGGCTCGAGCACCAGCATGGCCGCGCCTTCGCCCAGCACCAGACCGCTGCGGTCGCCGGAGAAGGGGCGGCAGGTGTCCTTGCTGATGACGCGCATGGCTTCCCACGCTTTGAGATTGCCGAAGTAGAGCGGGGCCTCACTGCCGCCGGCTATAGCGATCGGCGCTGTGCCGGAGCGCACCATGTGGAAGGCCTGCCCAATGGCGTGCGCGGAGGAGGCGCAGGCGGTGGACACGGTATAAGACGGCCCCTGGATGCCGAAGCTGCATGGAGATGTGGCTGGCGCCCGCGTTGCTCATGCCGAGCGGGATGGTGAGCGGATGAACGCGGTTGCGGTTGTGGATGTAGAGCTCGCGGTATCCGACCTCTTCGGCCGAGCGGCCGCCGATGCAGGAGCCGGTGACGACGGCGCCGTCCTCGAGCATGGCCGGCGTCAGTTCCAGACCGGACTGGGCCATCGCCTCCTTCGCCGCCACGACGGCAAACTGCGCGAAGCGGTCCATCAGGCTGATGTCTTTTGCGGGCAGGTGATCTTCCGGGACGAAGCCCTGAACATCCGCTGCGTGTTTGAAGCGGAGCTGGTCGAAGTCGGCGGACTGGATGGCACGGATGCCGCACTGGCCCGTGATCAGCGAGCGCCAGAATGCATCGCGAGTGAGGCCGACCGGGCTGACGACACCGATGCCGGTGATGACGACGCGGGGCACGTCAGCTTTCCGGAGTGGCCTTGGCCTTGGCCTCGACCAGATGCGTGATGCCGGCGATCATCTCCGGAATGTTCTGCACCTTCTTGGCCTCTTCATCATCAATTTCGATGTCGAACTCACTTTCCAGATCGAAAAGGATATTGAGACGGTCCAGGGAATCGACGCCCAGTTCTTCGAAGCTGCTGTCGGGCCGCACGGATTCCAGAGGGATACGCCGGGTGTTGGCAATGATTTTGAGAACACGTTCCTGGATCGAATCAGACATAGGCGTAAAGGCGCGAACGGCTGAACGGCAGCCGCGGGCGCCAGGGTGCGACCGTACTCCCGGCGTTTTGTAATCGAAATGTCATTCTACCCTGTTTCCCGTCCGTGGCCGCTTGACGATCGGGGAACTCCGTTTGTCTCAGAGAGTTATGCTGAAAATAACGGGCATGACGCAAGAACATTCTTGAGCCCGGCGTGTTTAACCGATGTCATTTTGGAGGAAGCTTGCCCCTCGTCACCCTCTCGATGGAAGCAGGACACACCCGCGACGAGAAACGCCTGCTGGCCGATGCGATCTATGAGGCGCTTCGCGCGGCGATCCAGATTCCGGAGAATGACCGCTTTGTGGCCATCCGCGAGCACGCGGCCGGGGACCTGATCGCCGATCCGGGCTACCTCGGCGTGGCGCGGAGCGGGCATCCGATGTTTGTGGAGATCACGATGCGCCGGGGCCGGCCCACGGAGAAAAAGCAGGCGTTGTACCGCGAAATAACCCAGCGGATGGCTTCGACCGGGCTGGTGCGACCTGAGGACGTGCTGATCGTGCTGCATGAGAACGAGACGGCGGACTGGTCGTTCGGCAATGGCGTGGCGCAGTACGTCGAGACGGAAATGAAGCTGGCATCCCAGAAACAGGACAGGCCATGAACGGAGCGAGGAGATACCGATGTTCCGCCATCTGAAGCCGCTGGTTCCCTACCTGAAGCGCTATCGGCGCGGCTTCTTCTGGGGCGGCGTTTCCGTGGTGCTGTCGAATGCCATCTGGATCCTCTTCCCGCAGGTGCTGCGCATCGCCATCGACGACCTGAACCATGGCGTGACGCAGCAGAAGATCTTTCGCTATGCCGGGCTGCTGGTCGCCGTGTCGCTGGCCAAAGGCATCTTTCTCTTCCTGACGCGGTGGATCATCATCGGCATCTCGCGCGATATTGAGTTCGACCTGCGCAACGATCTCTTCCGCCAATTGGAGAAGCAGCCGGCCGGCTACTACGCTGAGCATCGTACGGGCGACATCATGGCGCGCATGACGAACGACCTGAACGCCGTTCGGATGCTGCTGGGCCCGGCCATCATGTATAGCGCCAACACCGTGCTGTTTTCGATTGGCGCGGTCTTCTTCCTGCTGCGCATCAGCCCTTTCCTGACTCTTGTCGCTTTGGTCCCGCTGCCGCTGGCGAGCGTGCTGGTGCAGACCATGGGACGGAAGATCCACGAGCGGTTCGAGCGCATCCAGGCGATGTTCTCCGAGATTTCGGCGCAGGCGCAGGAAAACTTCTCCGGCGCGCGGCTGGTGCGGGCCTTTGCGCAGGAGGAGCCGCAGATTGCTTCGTTCGAAGCAGCAAATCGCGAGAACGTCCGGCGCGGATTGCGACTGGTGCAGCTGATGGGCATGCTGTGGCCGACGCTCGAATTCATCCTGGGGCTGTCGCTCGCAATCACGTTGCTGGTAGGCGGCCACGAGGTGCTGACGAGCCGCATTTCAGTGGGCGAGTTCGTCGCCTTCAACACCTACATGATGATGCTGACGTGGCCGATCATCGCGCTGGGATGGGTGGTGAATCTGGTGCAGCGCGGGACGGCTTCGGTGATCCGCATCGACGAGCTGATGAAGGAGAAGCCGGCAATTGATGACGCGGCGGCAAATCCGGCGATCGGGCCGGAGACGCGGCTGAAGGGAAAGATCGAATTCCGCCACCTGAGCTTTGCCTACACCGACACCGAAGGCAAGCCGGTGGAGGTGCTGCACGACATCAATCTGGAGATACCGGCGGGAACAAGTCTGGCGCTGGTGGGACCGACGGGCTCCGGGAAGTCGACGCTGGTGGCGCTGATCGCCCGGATCTATGATGCTGATCCTGGCGGCGTTGCGCCAGGGGATGCCGATCCTGGCACGGTTCTGATCGATGGCCGGCCGGTGCGCGAATATCCGCTGGCCACGCTGCGCGCGAATATCGGATTCGTGCCGCAGGAGACATTTCTCTTCAGCGAATCGATACGCGAGAACATCGCGTTTGGCGCGCCGGACGCGTCTCCAGACGATGTGCTGCGGGCGGCCGAGGCGGCGCACATCCGGCGCGAGTTTGAGGATTTCCCGCACGGAATGGATACCGCTGTGGGCGAGCGCGGGCTGACGCTCTCCGGCGGGCAGAAGCAGCGCACCGCGATTGCGCGTGCGGTGGTACGCGATCCGGCAATCCTGATCCTGGACGATGCGCTAGCCAGCGTGGACACCTACACGGAGGAGACCATCCTGCGGCAATTGCGGGAGGTGATGCGCGACCGCACCACGATCTTCATCTCACACCGCATCTCGACAGTGCGACATGCCGATCGCATCGCGGTGCTGGTGAACGGCCGGATCGCCGAGCTGGGCACGCATGAAGAGCTGCTGTCGCTGGGGCACTTCTACGCAAGTCTTTACGAAAAGCAGTTGCTCGAAGAAGAACTCGAAGTCGCCGGCGACTGACCGTCAAGGTACCCGCGCCTGTGGCGGGACTCGGCCGTCCGGGCGGACGCGCTTGCGGCGCACTCTGTCGGGTTCGCTTCCTCTGGTCGCTCACGTTGAGTGCCCGAGTTCGCCGAGCGAACTGCAGGTCCTTCACTCGTTCAGGACGACAGCTTAAAGACTAGATCACGCACTCATGCTCAGGCGATCCAGGCTGGCGCGGCATTGTCATCGCTCGGGGATGGGCGGATGGCGACGGTGTTCGAGAGCTGGGCAGCACTGGAGATCTGCTCGTGTCCGATCTGCAGGTCGGGCGGGATCATGGAGAGCGCTGCGGGGTCCTGTGCGACGATCTTCCACGCCTCGCGGACGTTGCGGACCTCACGCGCGGTGTCGAGGAATAACTGACGCGATGCGGTCGCGGAGGCACGCAGCACGTCTGCGAAGACTGCGGTGTAGAAGTCGCTAAGCCGCAAGGCCGACGCGCCGCCTGCGTCCATGCGCAGGTTGGCTTGCAGGTGGATGACGATGTTCAGGGCACGGCGTGCAGCCTCGCGCCGGGCGCTCTCGTCACGCACTTCACAGGCCACCGCAGCCTGCGTGAGAAATCGCTGCAGGCCGTCGTAAAGGGCGACGATGAGCTGCACCCCGTTTGCGCTTTCGATTGCTGCCTGATGGTAGTGTCGCATCGCGTCAGGATCCCTTCTGGTTGTAGCCGGTGATGGCGGAATAGATTTCGTTGATCATGTTGAGCTGCATGGGAATCTCCTGCAGCGTCTGGTTGGCGGCGTTCAATGCAGTCGTGAGATTGGACTGCTGCGTGGCGATACGCGTATCCATGGTGCTGATGGTGCTGTTGAGGCTCGATTCGGCAGTGCTGTTGGCCTTCTGTGCCTGAGTAAGAACGCCGGTGGTTGAGCCGGTGCCTGCATTGTTGACCGCCTGCTCCAGGTTCATACCGAAGCTGTTGGCGTTTTGAAACAGTGTCTGTACGCCGGCGAAATTGTCGTTGAGCGCGGTGGTGAGCTGATCGGTATTGAGCGAGAGCGTACCGTTGCTGTTGAGCGAGAGGCCGATCTGGGTAGCAGACGTGAGCGAGGTGGCCGAGGGTGTGTTGAATGCGTCGGAGAGCATCTGCTGCAGCTGCGAAATGATAGGCGAGCCGTAGAGCGGCTCCGCGTTGCCGCTTGCGTCCTTGCCCTCCTGCGCGGAGAGCGCGGAGACGACCGAGTTGTAGTCCTTGACCAGGGTGGAAAGCGCGGTGATTACGGATGACGTGTCATTGTCGATCTCGACCTGCACGGGAGCCGCTGAGGTTCCAAGCAGTTGCATCGTGACGCCGGAGATCGCGTTGGTGATGGTGTTGCTGCCGGTCGTGATCTGGATGCCATCGACGGTGAGCTGCGCATCCTGGCCGTTCTGGGCAGTCGAGAGAGATAGCGATGTGCCAGTCGTGTCGTCGTTAAGCGAACTGCTGTCGATGGTGATCTGGCCGGCGGCGCCGCCGGTCTGGCTGATGAGCGAAAGCCGCGAGCCGCTCGAGTCGGTGACAACGCTGGCGGAGATGCCGATGCCTGCCTGGTTGATGCTGGCGGCCAAACCGGCGACCGTGGCGTTTGATGGATCGACGGAAATGGTCTGCGAGCTGCCGTTGCCGATGTGCAGCGTCAAGGACCCGCTGAGCGTGTCGCCGGGCGCTACTGCGTTCGAGGCTTCGGTAGAAGTCTGGGCGAGCTTCTGCACGATAACGGTGTGGCTGCCGGCTGTAGCGGTGGAAGTGGCGGAGAGAAGCGCGAGCGTATTTGTATCCGAGCTGGAGCCTTGTTTGCCGGAGAGGACGCCGACGGGATCGGTAAGCGAATTGATGTCGCTGGAGAGAGTGGAAAGCAGGCTGCCCAGGTTGGAGATCACGGTGTCCTGTGATTGCAGGGCGGTGAGCTGATCTTTGTAGGGCTTTTCAGCATTTTGCAACTGCGCAACCATCTGGGTGACGGTGCTGCTCACGTCGATGCCTTGCCCGCTGGTAGGCGAACCGAAGCTGAGGCCGATGGTTCCCATTGCTGCGCTCCCATAAGTCGTACAAAAAAAGTGCGGGTGGTCTGCCCAAGAAGAGCGTTTTTCCTGCCGCTGCGAGAGAGCGGAAAACTTCCCGGTGTGGCCTTTCTTGACGGAAAGACCACGCCAGCATTGCAGGTGAACACTCTAACCACCCGCGAAGCAGGGGGTGATGGAGGTGGATGGAGACCACTGCGGCGAGCGTGGAGCAGTGTTGCTACGCGCCCGCCGCAGCGGAGGACAAAACTACTGCAACAACTTGGTGACGGCCTGCTGCGTGCTGTTGGCCTGCGCCAGCGCGCTGATGCCGGTCTGGGTCAGGATCTGGTACTTCGACAGCTCCGACGTGGCCTGTGTGTAGTCGGTGGCCATAATGGAGTTCGACGCCGATGCCAGGTTCTCGCTCTGCGTGGTCTCGACGCTCGCCATGGAGTTCAGCGTGTTGATCTGCGAGCCGAGATAGCCACGCTGTCCGGCGACTGCGCTGATGGCGTTGCCGATGGCGGTAAGCGCCGTCTGCGCGTTCGCGCTGCTGGTCAGGTCGGTGCCACTCAGATCGACCGATGTGCCTGCGGTGTAGGTGATGGTATTGCCCGCACCGGAGGCGATGGTGCCACCCGAATCGCCGACCTTTGCGCTGGAGAGTGCTGCAATGGTGAGCGTGTCGGTCGAAGTTCCGGCCGTGGTGCCGTCGCTGGTGTAGATGGAAACGCCGCCGGCTGCACCGAAGACTGCGTTGCCGTTGTATGTCGTCGCAGCACCGATGTTGTTGATCTCGGCCAGAATCGATTGATATTCCTGGTTCGCAGCGGCATCCTGCGAACCGTTCAGCGTGCCGTTGCCGGCTTCGGTCGCCAGCGTGACGGCGCGGTTCAGCAGGTTGTTGACCTGGGACAGTGCGCCATCGGCCGTCTGCAGCAAGCCCACGCCGAGGCTGACGTTGCTGGCGGACTGGGTCAATGCCGTCTGGTTGGCCTGCAGTCCGTTGGCCAGCGAGAGGCCGGCGGCATCATCCGCGCCGGAGTTGATGCGCGAACCAGACGAGAGCTGTGTGAGGACGTTCTGCAGACTGGACTGCGTGTTGCTCAGGTTATTCGCAGCATAGGTTGCGGCGATGTTGTTCAATACACCCATTGACATAGCGTCGGCTCCTGTTGGTCCTGAAGTGGGGCTCCTGGATCACGTCGTGTCCGTGGACAGCTTGTGAAGGGAACCGTTCCTAACTGAAC
The DNA here is from genome assembly GCA_963736915.1 of uncultured Acidobacteriaceae bacterium. Classification (GTDB taxonomy): domain Bacteria; phylum Acidobacteriota; class Terriglobia; order Terriglobales; family Acidobacteriaceae; genus KBS-83. Next base: position 277,726 of record CAVTQV010000004.1, read on the forward strand.
CATTTATCGGCAGGAGCGCAGGCAACTTTATGCCCATTCGCCCGGGGGGGTGGCCGTTCGTAGTTACTTTTCTGAGGCAACACCGACGCCGAGCACCTTGACAATGACGCGTTTGGTCCGCTGGCCATCGAACTCGGCGTAGAAGATGCGCTGCCACGTGCCGAGGTCGAGATGGCCCCCGGTCACGGGAAGGGTGGTCTCGTGGTGGAGGAGCAGCGCTTTGAGGTGCGCATCGGCATTGTCCTCGCCGGTCTGATGATGGCGGTAATCGGGTCTTGCGGGCGCGAGCTTTTCCAGCCACTCGCCGATGTCGTGGATGAGGCCGCTCTCGTTGTCGTTCACGTAGATGGCCGCAGTGATGTGCATGGGCGAGACGAAGCAGAGGCCGTCGTCAACACCACTCTCGCGCACGATGCGTTCCACCTCGTCCGTGATGTGGACCATCTCATAGCGTTTGCGGGTATGCATCTCGAGATAGCGGGTGTGGGTGCGCCAACCACAATTGCTGGGGACGGTCGCGGCCTGCTTTGCCATGTGCTTCGCTCCGGGAAGATGATCTTGTTTGTCTGATGCCGCATAGAAACCAAATCGCCGCCGCAAAGGCTGCGCCCACGCGCGAGGGGGCGATGCTGCGCGCGATGTATGAGCGGCTGGCGGAAGCTTACGGGCCGCAGCACTGGTGGCCGGGCGAGACGCCGCTGGAGATCACGCTCGGCGCGTATCTTACGCAGAACACCTCATGGCGGGCGGTGGAGCGGTCGTTGGCGAATCTGCGCGAGCGCGGCGTTCTGGAAGCTGCGGCGCTGCTCGCGATGCCCGAAGAGGAGCTACGAGTGCTGCTGCGGCCGTCGGGATACATGGTGCGCAAGACCGCGGCGATCCGGGCGTTTCTCGGATTCCTGTTTGCGGAGGCGGGCGGGTCCTTTGAAAAGCTGGCGGCAATACCGACAAACGTGCTGCGTCCGAAGCTGCTGGCCCTACCCGGCGTAGGGCCGGAGACAGCCGATGCGATCCTGCTGTACGCGCTGGGGCAGAGGCGATGGTGGTGGACGAATACCTGCGGCGGGTCACGGTGCGGCATGGTCTTATAGCTGAGCGGACTGGCTATGACGCGATCCAGCGGCTGGCGTGGAGCGCCTTTGCCGGCGAGCGCGGCAAAGCGCGGGTGCGCCACGCGAATGAGTTTCACGCGCTGATCGTGATGGTGGGCAAGGAGCACTGCGGGCCGAAGCCGAAGTGCGCGGGCTGTCCGCTGGCTTGCTTCCCTGCTCTGCTGCCCGCACCGAGCATCTAGATAATTCATGCATTGGCTGAATGAGATCGGACGCGCGTTACAGATGGGCGCCATGATGGGTTGGCAGATGCTGTGGGCGCTCCTGCTCGGCTTCGGGCTTTCCGCGGTCGTGCAGGCTACGGTCTCGCGGGAGAAGGTCGCGAAGCTGATGCCGGATGGTAGGCCGCGTTCGATCGCGATTGCCGCCGGGCTGGGCGCGGCTTCGTCGTCGTGCTCCTACGCAGCGGTGGCGATTGCGCGCACGCTCTTCCGCAAGGGCGCGGATTTTCGCGCGGCCATGGCATTCGAATTTGCTTCGACCAACCTGGTTTTCGAACTGGGCCTGTCGCTGATTGTTCTGATGGGCTGGCGCTTTGCCGCGGCGGAGTTTATCGGCGGCCCGGTGATGATCGGGCTGCTGGTGGTGCTGCTGAACCTGTTTTTCGGCAAGCGGCTGTTGGCGGCGGCGCGGGCGCAGGTGGAGCGCGGGCTGCTGGGACGCATGGAAGGCCATGCTGCGATGGATATGAGCGCCAAGGGCACGACGTGGCTGGCGCGGCTGCGATCGCCCCAGGCATTCACGGCGATCAGCCACATCTTTGTCATGGAATGGGCGGCGGTGTTGCCGGATATCGTGCTCGGGCTTGTGCTCTCAGGCTGCATTGCCGCATGGGTGCCGGCGGCGTTTTGGCAGCGCTTCTTTCTGGTGGGTGATCCAGCTCTGGCGCGCTGGTGGGGCCCGCTCGCGGGGCCGCTGGTGGCGCTGGTGTCGTTTGTCTGCTCGGTGGGCAATGTGCCGCTGGCGGCGGTGTTGTGGCAGCATGGCCTGAGCTTTGGCGGCGTCATCGCGTTTCTCTTCGGCGACCTGATCATCCTGCCCATCGTGAATATCCATCGCAAGTACTACGGCTGGCGCGCCGCGCTGGTGCTGCTGGCGCTGTTTTATATCGCGATGGCGGGCGCTGCGCTGGCGGTGGAGTGGATATTCCTCGCACTGCACCTGACGCCGCATGCACACAAAGCAGGAATGGCGATGAACATGCACTTTCGCTGGGACCACACCGCTTGGCTCAACCTGATCTTTCTGGCGCTGACGGCACCGCTGCTGTGGCGGTTCTTCCGGTCGGGCGGCGCCGGCATGCTGCGGCAGATGAATGAACCGATGGGCGACGACGGTGGTGAACATATGCACCACGCGCATGGGGCGATGCATTGAGCGAGACCTTGTATGTTGCCAGCTCGAATGCAGGCAAGTTGCGCGACTTCGCTGCTGCCGCCCAGATTTTCGGCGTGCAGATTGCTGTGCTTCCGGGATTACAGGAGATTCCCGCTCCGGAAGAAGATGGCGCGACCTTCCAGGCAAATGCGCGGCTGAAGACGGAACAGTACAGCCGAGTGCGTCCCGGATTGCTGGTGTTGGTCGATGATTCCGGGCTGGAGGTAGATGCGCTGGGCGGCGCGCCGGGTGTGCGCTCGGCACGCTACGCCGACGATGCAGGCTTTGATCTGATCGACAGCGAGGACGCCGACGGCCGGAACAATCTCTACCTCCTTGACCAGCTTCGCGGACATACGCGACCGTGGACGGCGCGCTACCGCTGCGTGCTCGCGCTGGCGCGGGACGGCGTGGCACTTCTCACCGCGGAAGGAGCAGTCGAAGGCGAGATCATCGCCGAGCCGCATGGGACGGGTGGCTTCGGCTATGATCCGCTGTTCTGGCTGCCGGAGCTGGGCAAGACGATGGCGGAGATCGATCTTGCGACCAAGCAACGGCTGAGCCACCGTGGGCGCGCGCTGAAGGCACTGCTGGGACAGCTCGATCGCTGCAATGTGTAAGGCTGGATAGCAACATCTGCCGCTCGCCTTGACGGTCGTTCCTTACGCCACCAATAATGATGAGTGGCTTCCCCACACCGATCGGCCGATTCCCTGAGCCTTTTCTTGAGCGTCACTGGCGATCGCTAAGGCGCGTGTCTGCGCCCGGAGTGGGCTGTGCCTGCGGAATCTGTAGCTGCGGACGAGGTGATCTTCCATGCAAAGGGCAACTGTGACGAGTAAGACGAGGCAGACGGCATGAGTACAAGCACGGTAGGAGTGCAGAAAGAGCGCGCACCGAGCTTCTGGGGATCCACGAACGGCAAGAAGGCCGTCATGGCGGTGACCGGAGCGATCCTGTTCATCTTCGTGATCGGCCACCTGGCGGGCAACCTGCAGGTCTTTGAAGGGCCGGCCAAGCTGAATGCCTACGGCAAGCTGCTGCACGAAGTCGGCGAGCTGCTGTGGCCAGTACGGATCATTCTGCTCATCAGCGTCGTCCTGCATATCTGGGCAACGGTGCAGCTTGCGCTCTTGAAGAAGCGCGCGCGGCCGGTGGGCTACTCGGCGAAGAAGGCGATCTCGTCCTCGTACGCCTCGCGCACCATGTACTGGAGCGGGCCAATCGTGCTGGCGTTCGTCATCTTCCACCTGCTGCACCTGACTGCGGGCTACTACCATCCCGGCGCGGCGTTCATCGAGGGCGATGTCTACCACAACGTAGTCACAGGCTTTCAGGTGTGGTGGGTTTCGGTCTGGTACATCTTCTCCATCATCCTGCTGGGACTGCACCTGCGCCATGGCATCTGGAGCGCGTTTCAGTCGCTCGGTATGAATCATCCGCGGCACACGCCGATTTTGAAGAAAAGCGCATGGGTAATCGCGCTGTTGATTGTGCTGGGGTATATCTCGATTCCAATCAGCGTTATGGCAGGAGTGGTGAAATAGATGACACTCGACTCTCACATTCCGACCGGGCCGATTGAACAGGCGTGGGACAAGACAAAGTTCGAATTGAAGCTGGTGAACCCGGCGAACAAGCGCAAGCACACGCTGATCGTGGTGGGCTCGGGGCTGGCAGGCGCATCGGCCGCGGCCACACTGGGCGAGCTTGGCTACAACGTGAAGTGCTTCTGCTTTCAGGATTCGCCGCGCCGCGCGCACTCGATTGCGGCGCAGGGTGGAATCAATGCCGCGAAGAATTATCAGAATGACGGCGACAGCGTGTATCGGCTGTTCTACGACACAGTAAAGGGCGGCGACTTCCGGTCGCGCGAGGCGAATGTCTATCGGCTGGCGCAGATCAGTGTTGCGATCATCGATCAATGCGTGGCGCAGGGCGTTCCCTTCGCGCGCGAGTATGGCGGCACGCTGACCAACCGTTCATTCGGCGGAGCGCAGGTCTCACGCACCTTCTACGCGCGCGGGCAAACGGGCCAGCAGTTGCTGCTGGGCGCTTACCAGGCGCTGGAACGGCAGGTGCACGCGGGCACGGTGGAGATGCTGGCGCGTACCGAGATGCTGGACCTGATCGTGATCGACGGCAAGGCGCGCGGAATCGTGGCGCGCAACCTGGTGACGGGAGGTATCACGACGCACATCGCGGACGCCGTGATACTGGCAAGCGGCGGTTATGGGAACGTCTACTACCTATCGACCAATGCGAAGGGCTCCAATGTGACGGCGAGCTGGCGTGCGCACAAACGCGGCGCGCTGTTCGCGAACCCCTGCTACACGCAGATTCATCCGACGTGCATTCCGGTATCCGGCGACTACCAGTCGAAGCTGACGCTGATGTCCGAATCGCTGCGCAATGACGGGCGCATCTGGGTGCCGAAGAACAAGGGCGACAAGCGCAAGCCCAATGAGATTCCAGAGGCGGAGCGCGACTACTTTCTCGAACGGAAGTATCCGAGCTTCGGCAATCTCGTCCCGCGCGATGTGGCCTCACGCAATGCGAAGGCCGTCTGCGATGAGGGCCGAGGCGTAGGCGAGAGCGGGTTGGGTGTCTATCTCGACTTTGCAGACGCGATTCGCCGTCTGGGTGAGCAAACCATCCGCGAGCGTTACGGCAACCTCTTCGACATGTACGAGCGGATCACCGATGAGAACCCCTACAAGGTGCCGATGCGCATCTATCCCGCCATCCATTACACAATGGGCGGCCTGTGGGTGGACTATGACCTGCAGTCGACCATCCCGGGCCTGTTCGTGCTGGGCGAGGCGAACTTTTCCGACCATGGCGCAAACCGGCTGGGCGCCAGCGCGCTGATGCAGGGCCTGTCGGATGGCTACTTTGTCATTCCGTACACCATCGGCAACTATCTGGCGACGAACAAGCTGGGCAAGGTGGAGGAGTCGAACGCCGAGGTGCGCAATGCCGTAGCCTGCGTGAACGAAACGATCCAGAAGCTGCTCTCGATTAAAGGCAAGCGGACGGTGGATTCGTTTCATCGCGAGCTGGGCAAGATCATGTGGGAGTACTGCGGCATGTCGCGCAACGCCGCAGGATTGCAGAAGGCGATCGGCGAGATTCGCGAGCTGCGCGACGAATTCTGGCAGAACGTGACGGTACCGGGCTCGGGCGACGACCTGAACCAGAGCCTGGAAAAGGCCGGCCGCGTCGCCGATTTTCTCGAGCTGGGCGAGCTGATGTGCATCGATGCACTGCACCGCAGTGAAAGCTGCGGCGGCCATTTCCGGGAGGAGTACCAGACGCCGGAGGGCGAGGCGCAGCGCGATGACGAGCACTTCTCCTATGTCGCGGCCTGGGGCTTTCGCGGTCCGGGCAATCAGCCGGATCTGATCAAGGAGCCGCTCGAATTCGAATACGTGCACCCCAGCCAGAGGAGCTACAAGTAAATGAAACTGACGCTGAAGGTCTGGCGGCAGACGAGCCGCAATGACAAAGGCAGGTTCGTCAGCTATCCGGTGGAGAACGTAAACCCGGAGATGTCTATGCTGGAGTGCCTGGATGTGCTGAACGAGACGCTGATCGAGCGCGGCGAGGAGCCGATCGCGTTTGAGCACGATTGCCGTGAGGGCATCTGCGGATCATGCGGGTTTATGATCAACGGTATCCCGCATGGGCCGATGCCGGCGACTACGGTGTGCCAGTTGACGATGCGGCACTTCAAGGACGGCGAGGAGCTGCTGATCGAGCCGTGGCGGGCTGCAGCCTTCCCCGCCGTCAAGGACCTGGTGGTGGACCGGCGTTCCTTCGACCGTATCATCGCGGCCGGCGGTTACGTCTCGGTTTCGACCGGCAATGCACCCGATGGCAACGCGATTCTGGTAAGCAAGGAGACCTCTGATCGCGCGATGGATGCGGCAGCCTGCATCGGTTGCGGCGCCTGCGTGGCGGCGTGTCCGAACGCGTCCTCTGCGCTGTTTACCGGCGCGAAGATCGCGCACCTCAGCATTCTGCCGCAGGGAGCCGTCGAGCGAGACCACCGTGCTCTGGGCATGGTGGCGCAGATGAATGAAGAGGGCTTTGGCGGCTGCACCAACATCGGCGAGTGCACCGGCGCCTGCCCGAAGGAGATTCCGCTGGAGGTGATCGCGACGATGAATCGGGATTACATTCGCGGAAGCTGGAAGCGCCGCGATGAGGAAGTGCGGACAGTGAAGCCGATGACCGAGTGGAGCACGGGATCGAAGCTGAAGATTGATCCGCACGCTACGAGCTAGAAAGCAGGTTGGCTCCGGTCAGAATGACGAGCTGATGTGGAAATACGAAGCCCCGGTCGCTGAGCCGGGGCTTTGTGATTTCTGCCTGTTCTCTTTCGGTGGCTATGGATTGCTGCCGTGGGGATCGCTCTCGACGATTACGTCCTTCCCTTCTTCGTCTTTGCGCTCACGTTCCAGGCCGCGACCCGCCATATTGTCTGCCATTCGGTTCAGCCGGTCATGAGACCCGCTGTCGCCCGTAGATTTTCCATGTGTGTCCGGATGCGCGGGGCGTGCTACGTCCTTTTTCGTGTCCTTCACGATCGGTTGCATAGGTCACCTCTCTTCAGACAGATGGGCGGGGTGGTTCCCGGGTTGTCCTTTGCTACACTCGGATTCCATGAAGCTGCCGCCCGCCGCTCTCCTGCTGATTGCCACCTCGCTTATCGCTCAGGACGCCTCCCATACAAAGCCGCAACACCATGCAACCAAGACCATGACGAATGCTTCCTACGCCACCAACTTTTTTGTCGACACCCATGCCGATACCACCCAGCGTATGCTGGATGACCACTACGACCTGAGCGAACCACTGAACGGCGGCTACGTGAACTTTGAGGCCGCGAAGAAGGGCACCCTTGGCGCGGAGTTTTTCTCCATCTGGGTCGAGCCGCAGTACTACGAAGGCCACTATGCGCGGCGGACGCTGGAGCTCATCGATGCCGTACACCAGGCAGCGCTAAAGCATCCGGACCAGATGATGATGGCCTACTCGGTGGCCGACATCGAGCGCGCGCACCGCGAACATAAGCTTGCCGCGCTGATGGGCATTGAAGGCGGACACTCGATTGAGAATTCGCTGGGCCTGTTGCGCGACTACTACCGGCTGGGCGTGCGCTACATGACCCTGACCTGGTCCAACTCGAATGACTGGGCGGACTCTTCCGGCGACATCAACGATCCCAAGGTGCACCACACGCAGGAAGGGCTGACGGAGTTCGGCAAGGACGTAGTATACGAAATGAATCGCCTCGGCATGATGGTGGACATCTCGCACGTCGCGGACAAGACGTTCTATCGCACGCTGATCCTGAGCCGGGCGCCGGTCATTGCCTCGCATTCGTCGGCACGGGCGCTCACGAACGCGCCTAGAAATATGACCGACGACATGCTGCGCGCGCTGGCCGTGAACGGCGGTGTGGTGCAGGCGAACTTCTACTCCGCCTTCATTTCGGACAAGTGGCGGCTGGCATGGGAGGCACAGAAGCCGGAGCGCGAGGCCGCGGAGAAGGCTGCTGAGGAGAAGGCGAAGGCCGAGGGTAAGCCCTGGGGCTACTCACAGGAAGACGCCATGGACAAGGAGTTCGCGGCGAAGATTCCCCGGCCGCCGCTGAGCGATCTCATCGACCACATCGATCACATGGTCAAGGTGGCGGGCATCGACCACGTCGGCATCGGATCGGACTTCGACGGCATTCCCTCGGCGCCGGAGGGCATCGACTCCGCCGCAGACCTGCCGAAGATCACGGCTGCGCTGAGGCAGCGCGGCTATAGCCACGCAGACTGCCAGAAGATCATGAGCGGGAACCTGCTGCGCGTCTTTGCGCAAGTGGAGAAGGTGAGCCGGCAGCTGCAGGCCGAGGAGAAAGAACGGCCGAAGATCGGCGAGTCGCAGCCATTTCATAAGTAGCCGAGTTCCGGAAAGGGCTTACGAGCCATAATGAGTAACCGCCAATGAAATGTGTACTGGCAACCTTGATATTCCTGCTATCCGCGGTGCTTCCCGCTTTAGCCCAGCAGCCAGGGGCCGCCGCTTCTGCCACTGACGCGCCGTCGCATCCGGTGACGGAAGCGACCCTGCGAACCTATTTTGAGGCGTGTCACACGATACCGAAGACACAGGCCGTTTTCGAGCAGCAGTTCGAAATTCAGCGAAGCAAGCTCCCTCCTTGGTTTCCTCCGGACGTTTTTACAGAAATGGTGCAACAGGCCGAAGCCATTGACATTGTTCGAATAGCATTGCCGGTCTATCAGAAGTACTACTCCGAGGAAGCGACGCGGATCGCGACCCATCTGGTCGTGACGCCGGCGGGACAGGCAATGGTGAACAAGCTCTACGACATGGAGATGCAACATATCGCTTCTGGCGACAGCGCTGTTCAGGCCCAACAGAGATCGATTGCCGCTGTGAGATCCGAGGAAGATGCAAAGGTGCGAGAGATGTTGAGTTCTCTCACGCCTGCACAAAAGCGGGAAGCAGCGGCATTCGTGCAAACCGCGGAATGGAAGCGCATCCTTGCCCAGTCCGGTCAGATCCAGCAGGAATTCAATGCAGCATTGCAGGCACGGCAGAGTGCGCTATTTCAGCAGGTGGCACAGCGGCACAGCGCAGAATTGCAACAGGCGCGCGGCAGCTATCAGGATGCGCATCCGGGTGTTGATCCCGATGCTCCAAAGTAAAAATTGTTCTTTGGAGTTGCGTTTGTTCTTTGCTTGGAAGACAACTTACGGGGATCGGCCCAAGATCACGAAATCCCAGTTGTATCGCAAGTAGTTCCGTACCATCCATCATCCCCCGTTGAAGAGCAACAGCCGCACCATGAAGTTCAAAGGGGGATCGAAATGAAGCGATGGATCGCAGTTGCATTTGTGCTCGGCATCCTTGTGGGTGGTCTGGGCGTGCTGCGCTCGCAGCAGGCTGTGCCGGCGACCGGGCGAATCATGCAGTTTGAGAACGACGACGTGAAGGTGTGGAAGTCAGTCGTGGTTCCTAACGCACCGCTGGCCATGCACCGCCACGAACATGGACGCGTCATCATTGCCCTTCGCGGGGGTACGATGAAAATCGTCGAGCAGAACGGCGCAAACCAAGTGCACGTTTGGGAAACTGGAAAAGCTTACTGGCTGCCAGCGAATGCTCCCGGGACGATGCACGCCGATGTGAATGCCGGCGATCAGCCCATGGAAGTTATGGTGGTGGAACTGAAGAAAGACAAATAGCCGAAGCGACAGACGGATCTAATGGCCGGCTTTAGTCTCCTGCATAATCCGCATCCGCTGCTGCAACGGTATTCCGGTCATTGCGCGGCGATGTGCGAAAAAAGACGTCCCATGCAGCTGTGATATTCCGCTGGACGAGCCGGAGGCCCCGAGACAAGGTCATGCGTTCACCTTTTTTATTGAAGAGTGAACCCATCATGCGGTCCTGGGCCGATCCGTGTCACTCTCTGGCTGTGCGTGCCTCTACCCGAAGGTCACCTCGTTCATGTTCCGGTCGATTGGAGCGGCTCTAAATCCATGCAGCAGCGGGCCTGAGCGCCGGATAGAGGTCCGCAATGTCGCGCAGGAACTGGCGCACACGTGTGCGCATGACGCGCAATGTCCAGAAGAAGAGGAAACGACGTCCCCAGCGGCTCTGCATAAGCCAGCGGGTGACACAAAACATAACAGTGCGCTTGATGAAGCCCATGGGAATGCCTCCTGCAGAGTGAGATGCGGCGAATCCAAAACCGAGCACCCGAAAGTAGTCGGCTGGCAAAGCCGGAAGCCATTACGATAGTCTGACGGTTGGATTCATCGATGCCATTCGCCCGCCGCTTCGCTCTCGCGCTTCTCTTCTCGACAGCACTTGCCTCCGCACAGCAGACCACTCCGCCGCCGCCCAGCGCGCCGGCAACGCAGGACCTGCCCGATTCGCCCGGCGCGCAGACTGCGCCTGCAGTGGAGCCCACCGGGCCAACGGCGGTGCTCGACACCAGCATGGGACGCATCACCTGCCGGCTGTTCGACAAACAGGCGCCGCAGACGGTGGCAAACTTCATCGGGCTGGCCGAGGGCACCAAGGACTGGACCGATCCCCAGACGCACGAGAAGGAGCATGGAAAGCCGCTCTACGACGGCACCACCTTTCATCGCGTGATTCCCGGCTTCATGGCGCAGGGGGGCGACCCGATGGGCAACGGCATGGGCGATCCGGGCTATTACATCCAGGACGAGATCGATCCGTCGCTGATGTTCGATGTGCCGGGACGGCTGGCGATGGCGAACTCCGGGCCGAATACGGATGGATCGCAGTTCTTCGTTACGGAAGAGATCCAGCCTTCGCTGAACGGCCATTACACCATCTTCGGGCAGTGCGATCCGTCGTCGGTTCTGGTGGTGAAGACGATCACGCGCGTGGAGCGCGACGGACGCGACAAGCCGCTGACGCCTGTGGTGCTCAAGAAAGTCACGATTGTGCCGGTGGGACAGCCGCTGCCACCCCCACCTGCCGCTGATTCGACACCGTCTGCCGCACCGCCCGCAGCAGAGCCTGCTCCCACAACACCCGCTGCGCAGCCGGCGCTCGCTCCCCGGCCCAACTGAGTTCAGGAATCATCTTCGCGGCCGGCGCGCAAGCCGGGCCGCCCTGCTAACGACCCACCAAGAAGGAGACTGCATGGCACGTACCCCAGGCACCTATGCCACATTGAAGACCAGCGAGGGCACCATCGTGTGCCGCCTGTTTGAAAAGGAAGCGCCCAAGACGGTCGCGAATTTCATCGAGCTTGCCGAGGGCAAGCGGGAGTGGACACACCCGACGACGCGTGCAAAATCGACTGACAAGCTCTACGACGGAACGATGTTTCACCGCGTGATCCCCGACTTCATGATTCAGGGCGGCGATCCTGCAGGCAACGGCATGGGCGGCCCGGGCTACAAGTTCGAGGATGAGACCAAGGGATCGGCGCACCGTTTCGACAAGCCGGGCAAGCTGGCCATGGCCAACGCCGGACCGAATACCAACGGCTCGCAGTTCTTCATCACGACGGCGAACACGGAATGGCTGACCGGCAAGCACACCATCTTCGGCGAAGTGGTGGAGGGCCAGGACGTGGCGGAGAAGATCAGCCGCCTGCCGCGCGGCGCACAGGATAAACCGAAGACTCCCGTAGTGCTGGAGAGTGTGACGATCGAACGCGTGGCATAAGGAGCCGTTCGCAGAGGTACAAAGGGCGAGGCCGCGGTCTCGCCCTTCTGTTTTTTTTCGAGAGAAGCGTAAGCTCATCGCGGGGGTACATGGAGTGATGGGATTCGCCGTCGGATGGGCGATGCTTTGTGTTCTGGCATCCGTGGCGGCACCGAATGTGAAGTCGCAAGCAGCCCCTTCGACAGGCCAGTCTGCGCCAGCGCTCGTCAACCTCTCTATGCGCGCAACGCCGCTTGAGTTGGTAGAAGAGATCGGACTGCAAACGCGGGTCCCGATCGGCATTATTCCCGGCCAGGACGCAAACGCCCTCTGCAAATCGAAGAGCACCTTTATCTTCCTGGGTGATGATCCGCGAGACGCTCTGGACGCGATAGCGCAGCAGGCGCATTTCACGCTCAGCCAGGCAGACGGCGTATTCCTGTTGACTGCACCTGATGTGACTGCGCACCAGCGCGATGTTCTGAACCATCGTTTCCGCATTTACCGCGCTGGTGGAAAGTCCATCGTGCAAATGATCAGCGTGCAGTTGAGCGAGGCACTCTGGGTTGCTTTTACCAAGCCCGCTACCGTCGGTTATGGCGGTTCCATATATCACTCGGCTGGCGCGCCAAGGATTTCCCTGCCTCCAATCCTGCACAATGTGACGGCACAGGATATTGCAACGCTGGTGGTCAAATCTTCGCCCGGAGGAATCTATCTCTCCCGCATCAACCCGTCGCGCGTAGATTCTTCGGACGATCTGAAGATTCAGTTCGAGTCGTATGGCGATCCGAGCCAACTGAAGCTTGACATGCGTTGTCCATAAAACTGCAGCAACGGAGAGCACAGCGTGGTCTTTACCAAACGTCTTCGCGAGAGAGTTCGCACCGGCGAGATCACCTGCAGTATTCGCATCTGGACGCGCCCCCATGTGATCGTAGGAAATCGCTATCGCATGGACGAAGGCGAGATCGAAATCGACTCCATCACGCCGATCGGCCTGCCCGATATCACCCCGGAGCTGGCGCGGGAGTCAGGCTTTCTGGGTGTGGTTGACCTGCTCAAAATCGCAAAGCATGGCAAAGGCGACAGGATTTATCTAATTCAGTTTCATTACATTCCTCCGCGAAAAACACGAGCGAAGCCATTGAAGAGCAGTAAAAAGACGAGGCCGTAGCCTCGCCTTTTGTTGATCCAGCGTGAGATTTAGACGCCGATCACCGCGCATAGCTCCTTCACGGCATCTGCGCTCTTCTTGAGGGCCTTCTCCTCTTCCGGCGTCAGCTTGATCTCGATGATCTGCTCCAGGCCGCGCTCGCCCAGCTTGCAGGGCACACCGATGTAGTAGCCCGTGATGCCGTACTCGCCTTGCAGGTATGCTGCGCAAGGCAGGATCTTCTTCTTGTCCTTGAGGATCGCTTCGACCATCTCGACTGCCGCTGCTGATGGCGCGTAGAAGGCTGAACCGGTCTTGAGGTGCTTCACGATTTCGGCGCCGCCGTCGCGGGTACGCTGGACGATGCGATCGATGGTGGCCTGGCTCATGAGCTCGGCGATGGGGATTCCGGCCACGCTGGAATAGCGCGGCAACGGCACCATGGTGTCGCCATGGCCGCCGAGCACAAATGCGGTTACGTTTTCGACGGAGACCTTCAGCTCTTCCGCGATAAAGGTGCGGTAGCGGGCCGAATCGAGCACGCCTGCCATACCGATGACGCGCTCGCGATTGAACTTCGATTGCTTGAACGCCGCCTGCGCCATGGCGTCGAGCGGGTTCGAGACGATGATGAGAATCGAGTTGGGGGCGACCGCGGTGATCTTGTTCACCACATCCGACATGATCTTGTAGTTGGTCTGCAGCAGGTCGTCGCGGCTCATGCCGGGCTTGCGCGGAATGCCAGCGGTGATGACGACGATATCGGAGTTCGCCGCTTCGGCATAATCGTTCGCGCCGATCACGTGCACGTCGCGCTTTTCAATCGGCATGGCTTCGAGCAGGTCAAGCGCCTTGCCCTGCGGAATGCCCTCCGCGACATCGATCAGGACAACATCCGCCAGTTCCTTGGCGGCAATCCAGTGCGCAGCGGTCGCGCCGACGTTTCCTGCTCCAACAATAGTTACTTTCTTACGCATGTCTCTCCTGTTCTATTTCGCACTCCGGGTCGGCCGCAGGCGCTACTTCATGTTCTCGATCATTCGGGTGGCAAACTCGCTGGTCTTCACCTTGGTCGCGCCCTGCATCTGGCGCTCGAAGTCGTAGGTGACGTACTTCTGCTGAATGGTCTTCTCCATGGACGATTCGACCAGCCGCGCGGCCTCGCTCCAGCCCAGGAAATCGAGCAGCATGACGCCGGAGAGCATGACCGAGCCGGGATTGATGACATCTTTGTCCGCATACTTCGGCGCAGTCCCGTGGGTGGCCTCGAAGACCGCGTAGCCGTCGCCGACATTCGCTCCGGGCGCAATGCCCAGTCCGCCGACCTGCGCGGCTGCCGCATCGGAGATGTAATCGCCATTCAGGTTGGAGGTGGCGAGAATGCTGTAGTCCTCCGGCCGAATGATGATCTGCTGGAAGATGGAGTCGGCGATGCGGTCGTTGATCATCACCTTTTGCTTCCACTTGCCACCGCCGTGCGACTTGCCGATCTTGTCGATCACGGATTTGATCTCGGCATAGAGTCCCTGCCGGAAGGCATCGTTGCCGAACTCGAGACCCGGTTCGATCAGCGCGGCGTTCTGCTCTACGGTAAGGTTCGGATTCGCTTCCAGATTGCCGAGGATCCAGCTCTCGCGCTCAGTCACCGTCTGGTCGCGAAACTCGTCAGTAGCGACTTCGTAGCCCCACTCGCGGAAGGCGCCTTCGGTGAACTTCTGGATGTTGCCCTTGTGCACCAGTGTGACGGATTTGCGCTTGTTGTCGATCGCATACTGGATGGCGACACGCACCAGCCGCTTGGTTCCGGTAATGGAGATGGGCTTGATGCCGACGCCGGAGTCGGCGCGGACCTTTTTCTTGCTGCCCATGTCGTTGTTCAGGAAGTCGATGAGCTTTTTCGCCTCGGGTGTGCCCTCGCGGAATTCAATTCCGGAGTAAACGTCCTCGGTGTTCTCGCGGAAGATCACGACGTCAAGCTTCTCCGGATGCTTCACCGGACTGGGCACGCCACTGTAGTACTTCACCGGACGAATGCAGGAGTAGAGATCGAGCGTCTGGCGGAGTGCCACGTTCAGCGAGCGGATGCCGCCGCCAACCGGCGTGGTGAGCGGCCCTTTAATCGAGACGCGCAGATCGCGTGCGGCGTTTACGGAATCATCCGGCAACCAGTTTTGAAACTGGCGATAGGCCTTCTCGCCGGCAAAGATTTCGAACCACCGGATGCTGCGTTTGCCGCCATAGGCTTTCTCGACTGCAGCATCGAAGACGCGCTGCGAGGCGCGCCAGATGTCGCGGCCGGTGCCATCGCCTTCGATGTAAGGGACAATGGGGTGGTCCGGTACCTGATACTTGCCGTTGACATACTGGATCGCTTCGCCGCCCTCGGGTAGGGCTACGCCGTTGTAGCTCTTTTGCATGTAGACCGGGTGCTCCGTGGAGTGGAATACGTGTCGCTACTTCAATCTTTCACGCTAACACCCCGACCGGCTTGCCGCAAACGCGGGCCATTCGCGAAGGGAACGGTATCATCGTCTCGTCAAGACTTGTGAACTGAAAGAGGTGCCGATGCTGCCCGCCTGCCAACGCGTGCTTTGCCTGTTGATTGCAACCCTTACCGCCGCCGCAGTCGCGCCGGCACAGACGCGCGTAGCCATCGTGGGCCTGGAGCACGGCCATGTCGCGGGATTTCTACCGCAACTGCCAAAGCATCCTGAGGTGCAGTTGGTGGGCGTCGCCGATCCCGATCCCGCGCTGCGGCAGAAGTACGCGGCGGAGTTCCATCTGGACCCGAAAATCTTCTTCCCCACGGAAGAGGCAATGATCGAGGCGACTCACCCGCAGGCCGTGCTGGTCTACACGTCCATAGCGGGGCATCGCCCGGCAATTGAGGTGGCCGCGCGCCATCACATTGCCGTCATGGTAGAGAAGCCGCTGACCATCTCGCTGGACGACGCACTGGCCATCCGCAAAATTTCGCGGGAAGAGCACGTACCGGTGCTGGTGAACTACGAGACGACCTGGTACGCGTCCAACAAGGCTGCCTACGATGAGCTTGAGGCAGGCAAGCTGGGGCCGTTGCGCAAACTGGTGGTGCACGATGGCCACCGCGGACCTGCGGAGATCGGAGTGCAGCCGGAGTTCCTGAAGTGGCTGACGGACCCCCAGCAGAACGGCGCAGGCGCTCTGTATGACTTCGGCTGCTATGGCGTGGACCTGGCGACCTGGCTGCAGCATGGCGAGACGCCGCTGTCGGTGACCGCTGTCACGCAGCAGCTAAAGCCAGAGGAGTATCCGCACGTCGATGACGAAGGCACCATCATCCTGACCTATCCGCACGCGCAGGCAATCATTCAGGGCTCGTGGAACTGGCCCTTCGACCGCAAGGACATGGAGGTCTACGGCGCAACCGGATACCTGAAGACGATCAAGAGCGACAAGGTGCTGGAGCGCACAAAGGGCGAGGCGGAAGCGCAGGAGCGCGAAGCCACGCCGCTGGCTCCGCCGGAGGATGGCTCGGTGGATTATCTGGTTGCTGTGCTGGATGGCAAGCTGAAGCCGCAGGGCGACCTGACGGCGCTGGATACGAACGTGATCGTGATGCAGATTCTGGATGCGGCACGCACATCCGCAAGGACGGGACGGACCATCAAGCTGACGCCTTTACCGAAATAAGCAGAGACTTTCCGGGAACCGCTGCACCCCGCAACGCGTATTCGCCGCAGAGGCCTCTTGATGGAAACCTTGCGGCAGGACATTGCCTATACGCTGCGCCAGATGCGCCAGTCCCCTGTTTTCACACTGACAGCAATGCTGACGCTGGCGCTGGGCATCGGCGCGACCACCGCGATCTTTTCGCTCATCAACACGGTGATGCTGAAGTCGCTGCCGGTGGTCGACCCGGCGAGTCTCTACCGCATTGGCGAGGGGCAGGACTGCTGCGTGGAAGGGAGCCCACAGGACAACTGGGGCATGTTCTCTTATCCCTTCTACCTGCGCATGAAGAGCGCTGCGCCGGAGTTCGCGGAGCTTGCTGCGTTCCAGGCGGGCGGAACACAGCTAAGCGCACGGCGCGGCGAAAGCGATCGCGTCGCGAAGCCGATCCGGGGTGAGTTCATCACCGGCAACTACTTCTCGACCTTCGGAATCAACCCGCTCGTCGGCCGCACCATCCTTCCTTCTGATGACCAACTCACCGCGGCGCCGGTGGCGATGCTCAGCTATCGGGCATGGCAACAGCAATACGGCTCCGATCCCAAGATGGTTGGATCCGCCATGATCCTCGACGGCCATCCGGTGACCATCGTCGGCATCACGCCGCCCGGCTTTTTTGGAGAGACGCTGCGCAGCGATCCGCCGGAGGTCTGGCTTCCCATGCAACAGGAACCGATCTTCCGCGGCAAGAACTCTCTGCTGCACACTTTCCCAGCATGGCTGCGTGTGATCGGCCGGCTCAAGCCCGGGGCCACACCGAACGCGCTTCCCTCGCGCCTCACCAGCCTGCTGCGCGTGTGGCTGGTCGATGAGAGCGGAATGCCTGCGGAGTGGATGACAGGAATCAAGGCCGGCTTGTCGAAGCAAAACATCAAGGTCGTCCCGGCGGGCACCGGCGTTGGTGTCATGAAGGCAAACTATGCCGACAGCCTGCACATTCTGCTCGCCGTGTGCCTGCTGGTGCTGCTGATCGCGTGTGCGAATATCGCGAATCTGCTGCTGGCGCGCGGAACGGCGCGTCGGGCGCAAACGGCGGTCCGATTGGCGCTCGGCGCAAACCGCGGACGGCTCATCCGGCAATCGTTAACGGAGAGTATCGTGCTTTCCGTCTTTGGCGGAATCGCCGGGTTAGCGGTGGCATATCTCGGCGTGAAGGCCGTGGTGGCGCTCGCCTTTCACGGAGCGAAATACGTGCCGATCGATGCCGCGCCCTCGCTTCCGGTTCTGGCATTCGCGTTCGCGCTCTCGCTTGTCACCGGCATGCTCTTCGGTACAGCGCCCGCGTGGCTGGCATCGCATGCCGATCCGGCAGAGGCCCTGCGCGGCGCGAATCGCACCATGCGCGACCGTTCGTCCTTCTCCCAGAAGGTGCTGGTTATCGTGCAGGCCACGCTGTCAGTCGTGCTGCTGGCCGGTGCCGGCCTGCTGACACATAGCCTTTCCAACCTGCAGCATCAGGACTTCGGCTACGAGACCGATCACCGCGTCACCATCAGCCTGACAGCGCCCTTCTCGTCCTACCCACAGCCAAAGCTGGATGCGATGTATCGCGAGCTGCAGGACCGGCTCTCCCACATCCCAGGCGTAGACAGCGCAGCTCTGGCGCAATACACGCCCTTGCAGGACAACTGGGGTGAAATCGTGATCCGCCAGGGACACGGCATGCCCAACATGAATGAGCAGATCGGCTCTTCCTGGGACCATGTGAATCCGGGCTATCTGGAGACGCTGCGGGAGCCCATCCTTCGCGGGCGCTCGATCACCGAACAGGACACCGCGACAACGCAGAACATCGCAGTAGTCAACGAAGCCTTTGTGAAGCGATTCTTCAAACCGGGCGAGGAGCCGCTGGGATCGCACTTCGGGCTGGATCTGCCGCGATACAGCAATACTTTCGAGATTGTCGGAATCGTACGGAACGCGAAGTACAACGATCCGGCAAGCACCGAACCGACACGTCCGCTGTTCTTTGTGCCGCTCACGCAGCGGGTGCACTACGACGCTGGACTCATGCAGACCATCGAGGACAGTACGCATTTCATCGAAGGGGCGGTGCTGAAGCTGCACGGCAGCCCGGAGGGCCTGGAGTCAGAGGTGCGGCACGTTCTGAGCGATGTTGACCCGAACCTTACGCTGCTGAATATCCAGAGCCTGCACGACCAGGTCGTTTCGAACTTCGACCAGCAGCGCGCCGTTGCGCGTATGACAGGCTTGTTCGGCGTGCTAGCACTGTTGCTTGCAGCGGTTGGGCTCTATGGCGTGACGGCCTACACAGTGGAGCGGCGCACCAGCGAGATTGGCGTTCGTATGGCCCTTGGGGCGGATCGCATGAATGTTGTCCGGCTGGTGCTGCGCGGCGCCTTCCTCCAGATACTCATCGGCCTCGCGATCGGAATTCCTATTTCCATCGGCTGCTCGCGGCTCATCGCGGCGCAGCTCTACCAGGTGAAGGGCTGGGATCCGCTGGTGCTGGGCGGATCGGTCCTCGCGCTCACCGTCTGCGCCTTCTTCGCGAGCATCATCCCGGCGCGGAGGGCGGCTTCGATCAACCCGGTCAAGGCACTGCGCACGGAATAGAAAACGACTCAATCGGCCGGCCTATTGCAAATTTGGTCGATCTCACGCAGTCTGGACGACCGATCCCCAGCCATCGTATTCAACCCGGAAAAGCCTTCCAAGGCAGACCATGAACGCAGATATCGAGCACGCTACGTTCTGAGTGATCGGCATATGGATCACGACATTGGTCCAGTACAGACCATCATCGGCGCGCCTAACGCTTGCATTTCCAAAGTTCTTCCCGTTGACATAGGCACAGAGGTCGTCGGCATTTTCTTTTTCGACACTCTTGAATGCGAAATCGACGTCACGGAATTTGGTAAATAGGTCTCCCTCCGCATCATTCTTGAAGAGAAGATCATTATCGGCGTGTGCATTTGCGTGCAACTCGTCGAAAATAGTCATAGATGAGAGCTCCTAATAAGTATCCGGGCATTGCGGTCAGGACCGGAGCAATTTAACAACAGAACACATTCTCCCGTAAGTCCTAATTGCCGATCTTTGCCCGCACAGGCGTAATCTAGAGGGCAGAGGGTCTGCTTTGCGTCGTCTGTCTCTGCTGCTGGTTGCCGTCTCGCTCGCTCTTCCCGCCGTTGCGCAGTATTCCGCGGAGAAGCCGCTGGGAGCGTCGGCGCAATCGACGCCCGCGTACCTGAAGAACGCAGGGATCGACCAGCGTCTGGGCACGCAGATTCCCCTCAACCTGCATTTCCGCGATGCTGCCGGTACGGACGCGCCGTTGGGAGAATACTTCGGCAAAAAGCCGGTGGCGCTGGCGATGGTGTATTACAAGTGCGCCATGCTGTGCCCGCAGGTGCTGCATGGGTTGGCCGCCTCGCTCTCGCAGACCGGCTATGCGCCAGCGCGCGATTACGACGTGGTCGTCGCCAGCATCGATCCCACCGACACGCCCGCGGATGCCGCTGCCGCGCTGCAGAAGTTCCTGGCACAGCTTGGCGGGAATGTTCCTGCAGACAGCGTGCATTTCCTGACTGGCCAACAGCCGGAGATCACGACACTGGCAAATGCGATCGGCTTTCACTACGTGCGCGTCCCGGGGCCGGACGGCAAGATGACGCAGTTTGCCCACTCCAGCGTCATCATGGTCGCAACGCCCGAAGGCAAGCTCTCGAAGTACCTGACAGGCGTCGAGTATCAGCCGCGCGATTTGCGGCTGGCGCTGCTTGAGGCCAGCGATCATCGCATCGGCTCGGCGACCGATCTGATCCTGCTCTACTGCTGCAGCTACTCGCCGACCGAGGGCCGCTACACGGTCTCGGTGTTGCGCGTGCTGGGGCTCGCGGGCATGGCCACGGTCTTTGGCCTGGGGTTGATGCTGTATCTGCTGACACGCAAGCCTAAGGTAAATACCGCTGCTTAATTCCCCGGTGGCTTAGCCAACATCTCTGCGGCTTTCATCAGCAGGCGGCGCAGCATGCTGTCGTTGTCGTAGCCGGAACTGCAGGCGCGGCGCTGCCCTGCCGCGGCGATTCTGGAGCGGGCCGAATCGTCGTTCAGATAGCGATCAATCTTTGCGCGGCACTCTTCGAAATCCGAGAAGAAGACCGCCTCCTCATCTTCCCGAAAGCAGGCCAGGTGTTCCGGCGTGCGCTCGGCCAGCAGAAAGCCGCCGCAGGCCGTGATCTCGAACGCCTTGTGGGCCACCTGATCGCGGTTGCTATGGGTAACAAATGCGAGATTGATGCGCGAGCGCCAGATCGCTTCACGATAGGCGTCGCCCTTCAGCTCACCGACGCGAAACGTAGCAGCGAAGGCGTCCACCGGCAGCGCTGCCTGCCAGTGGGGGCGCGAGCCGGAGATATCGAGCGGCAAACCCGCGCGCCACAAGCGCGCAAGAAAGCTGCCGCGATCGTCATAGGGCGTCCCAATGAAGGACACGTTGCGGTCGCGCTGCGCATCGCTCCACGAGGCGGCCGGCGCGTAGTGCACGGTCGGCTCATAAGAAAAACGGATCTCCATCACGTCCCGGGCACCGCGTTCGCGGAAGTCCGTGACGCTTGAGCTACGGGGGACTGCGTGGAGGTCGTATTCGGGAATCGTCTTGCGAAAAAGCCGCCAGCCGGGATCGCGGCGGGGACCGAAAGGGTTGTCGTTTACATAATCGACTGTGATCATGCCGCTCTGCCGAAGACGGCGCAGCGTGGCCGGCCGCAAACCCAGCACTTTATCGCACAGCAGTATGTTGGCGTGCTCCCGCTCGGCAGCCTGCAGCACAGCGCGGTTCAGCCGGGTAATGCCCGGGCCGGCCTGCAGGCGGAATTGCAATTTGCCCGCAAGGCCGGGAATGGCGGCGAGCGCGAAGTGATCCAGCGCCGCGACATGGCCCAGCGGGAGGCGCCTCAGCGCTCGGTGCCGGTATTCGCCGTAGTATTCGGGCGTCAGATCGGAGACATAGAGCACACGAAGCCGGCTGAGTGGTCCTTCCAACAAAATGTCCAAGCTTCGCGCTCCTGTCCTCAGAAGCTTACCGTTTCCGGTGACGTCGATAGAAAGTCCGACTCATCCGCGCATTCCGCGTCATCAGGAAATGCTTTTATCGTATTCTGTGAAAACAGCATAAATTCGCGAGGCGTGCCGTCCGGCCAGTCTCCGTTGCTGTGATACTTTTCATTGGGGAAACCGGCCCTGCCGCCCCCATCCGGAGGAACTCTACATTGTCCAAGAGCATGGTGCCGAAGCGCCTCTTCTTCACGAAAGGCACGGGGAGGCATAAGGAGCGCCTGACTTCTTTTGAGCTGGCACTGCGTGATGCCGGTATCGCCGCGCAGAACCTGGTTCGCGTCTCATCCATCTTTCCACCGAATGCCAAGCTCATCCCGCGCAAGGAAGGTGTCGAATATCTGTCGCCGGGCGAGGTGACCTTCGCCGTGGTGGCTGAAAACTCCACGCGCGAGCCCCACCGCCTGGTCGCTTCGAGCATTGGCGTGGCCATTCCCAGCGACCGCAACACCTACGGCTACCTGAGCGAGCACCACAGCTTTGGCGAAACCGAGGACCAGGCCGGCGAGTACGCCGAAGAGCTGGCGGCCGAGATGCTGGCCACTACGCTCGATGTGGAATTCGATCCGGACAAGAGCTGGGACGAGAAGAAGGAGATCTACCGTATCTCGAACAAGATCGTCCGCACAGCCAACGTGACGCAGTCCGCGATCGGCGACAAACGAGGCCGCTGGACGACCGTTATCGCGGCGGCGATCCTGATCTTCGAGTAAGCCTGCTCCAGCTAAAACAAAGGCGCGGGTTCCTTAACTCGCGCCTTTCGCTTGCGTCCAGCATCAGGAAGTACGAGGAAATCGAGACAACATGCCGACTGCTCTGAAATACCGTATTGGCCTGGTGCAGATGTCCTGCTCGCCCGATCCGGACGCGAATCTGGAGAAGGCCGCGGAACGCGTGCGCGAAGCCGCGCGTGCCGGAGCGCAGATCGTCTGCCTGCCGGAACTCTTCCGTGCGCAATATTTCTGCCAGCGCGAGGACACGGCTCTCTTCGATCTGGCCGAGTCGATTCCCGGGCCCAGCACGGAGCGGCTGAGTGCGGTGGCGCGCGAGGAGCATGTGCTGGTAATTGCTTCGCTTTTCGAGCGGCGCGCGGCCGGGCTGTATCACAACACGGCGGTTACGATTGAGACCGACGGCACCATCGCCGGACTCTACCGCAAGATGCACATCCCGGACGATCCGCTCTATTACGAAAAGTTCTACTTCACGCCGGGCGATCTGGGTTTTCGCGCGGAGGAAACTTCGGTCGGGCGCGTCGGGACGCTGGTGTGCTGGGACCAGTGGTATCCGGAGGGCGCGCGCATCACCGCGCTGCACGGAGCGAATGTGCTGTTCTATCCGACAGCAATTGGATGGCATCCGGCGGAAAAAGAAGAGTACGGCACGGCGCAGTACGACGCGTGGCAGACCATCCAGCGCGCGCATGCGATCGCGAATGGTGTCTATGTCGGCGCGGTGAACCGGGTTGGCTGGGAGAACGGCGACATCCGCGGCAATCGCGTCGAAGGGCAGGGCCTGGAGTTCTGGGGCGGCTCGTTTATCGCCGATCCCTTCGGCCGCATCCTCGCCAAGGCTCCGCATGACTGCGAAGACATCCTGATCGCGGAAGTGGATCCAACTGCGCTCGAAGAGCAGCGGCGTCACTGGCCGTTCCTGCGCGACCGCCGCATCGATGCATACGGCGGCATCACCAGCCGGTTTCTGGATCAGCCACTCAGATCCAAAGTGAACGTGAAGTGACAAGTGATGATCAAGTGACGGAGAACGCCACGCCACAGGCGATGGGCTACCGCATGCCCGCCGAATGGGGGCCGCATACCGCAACCTGGATCGCGTGGCCGCACAACGCCAGCGACTGGCCGGGCCGGTTCCAGCCCATTCCGTGGGTCTATGCCGAGATTGTGCGGCGGCTTGCTGCCGTGGAGCAGGTCCACATTCTGGTTCAGAACCCGGACGCGGAGAAGCGTGCACGCGGCGTGCTGAAGCGCGCCGGAGTGAATCAGGCGGGCGTGCACTTCCATCCGTGGCCGACCAACCGCGTGTGGACACGCGATTCCGGACCGATCTTTGTAAAGAAGAACGACGGCATCGCCGTCACGGACTGGAAGTTCAACGCGTGGGCGAAATATCCCGACTGGGAACTGGACAACGCGCTGCCGGGCCGTGTGGCGGAGTTGCTGGGTCTTCCCTCATTCACCCCTTCAATCACGCTGGCGGATGGCACGCGGCACGAGTTGGTGCTCGAAGGCGGCAGCATCGACACCAATGGTGCGGGCGTGCTGCTAACCACCGAGGAGTGCCTGCTGAGCACGGTGCAGCAGCGCAATCCCGGCGTCAGCCGCGAGCAACTGGAGCAGGCCTTCCACGACTATCTCGGCATCGACCAGGTGCTATGGATGAACCGCGGCATCGCCGGCGACGACACGCACGGCCACGTGGACGACATCACGCGATTTGCGGACGCGAACACGATCGTCACCGTGGTTGAGCCAAATCGTCAGGACGAAAACCACGACCCGTTAGCCGAGAACCTGGATCGACTGCGCTCCGCCCGCAACCGCGATGGGCAGCTATTCCGGATCGTCGAGCTGCCCCTTCCTTCACCGGTCATTTTCGAGCGCCAGCGGCTCCCGGCAAGCTATGCCAACTTCTACATCGCCAACGGACTGGTGCTGGTCCCCACCTTCAACGACGCGAACGATCGCCACGCGCTGAACACGCTGGCGGAGCTGTTTCCGCGGCATCGTATCGTCGGCATCCACTGCCTGGATTTCATCTGGGGCCTGGGCGCACTGCATTGCATGACGCAGCAGCAGCCGGCGGTGTGACGCGATGACCGACCTCGAGCTGATGCAGGCCGCGCTCGACGAAGCTCGCGCGGCAGAGGCAGCCGGTGAAGTTCCCATCGGCGTTATCGTGCTGTTCGAAGAGCAGATCGTCGCTCGCGGACAGAACCGCGTGCTGCGCGACAACGATCCCACGGCGCACGCGGAGATCGTCGCGTTGCGAACCGCTGCGCACGTCGTCGGCAACTACCGGCTTAACGGATGCACCATCGTGTCTACCCTTGAGCCGTGCGCAATGTGTGCAGGCGCGATGATCCACGCGCGCATAGACCGGCTGGTCTTTGCCGCCGACGATCCCAAGGCTGGCGCCGCGGGGTCGGTCCTCCATGTGTTGAACTATCCCGCGCTGAATCACCAGATCGCGGTCGAACGGGGCCTGCTGGGGGAGGAAAGCGCGACGCTGTTACGAGAGTTCTTTCAACGCCGCCGATAGTCATCTGTCCTGACGCGGGCGAATTCACAAGCATCTAATGGAACACGTATGATGCGCGACATGCAGGTCATCGTCTACTCAGCGGCCTGGTGCCGCGACTGCCGCCAGGCGAAGCGCTTTCTGGAAGAGCACCAGATCGCCTACACAGAAATTGACATCGAGCGGGTGCCTGGCGCTGCGGAAGAGGTGATGCGCCACGTGGGCAAGCGCGCGATCCCGCAGTTCGTCATCGACGGCAAGTGGGTGCAGCCCTATCGCCCCGGCCTCGGCTTCCTCTATGAGGAGATGAGCGAACTGCTGGGGCTCACTGCTTAAGACACGCTTGTGACGTCGTCATCCGTCGTCCCGGGGTCGTCCAGAATAGCTCGGGCGTCGGCTTCCTCCGCCGCGCTGACCTGCAGCGACACTCCATCGAGCCCATTTCCATAAAGCAGGCCGGCGTTTTCCCCCGCAAGGAAGCAGCGGATGCCCGCCGAATCCAGCCTTCCCTTAGCCAGCTCAGCCTGCAGCATGTCCGTGAAGCGCTCGATCGTCACCATCTGCTCGCCCGACTGTTCCAGCGGCTCCTCTGCCATCGTTACCCCTCCCGTGCGCTGATTGGATGCGTGGCCGCTAGAATAGGACGTTAATGTTCTGCACCACAAGAGCGCAGGGAGAGACCGATTGATCGCACGTTATACACGGCCCGGCATGGGCGCCATCTGGACCGATGAGAACAAGTACCGCATGTGGCTGAAGGTGGAAACCGCCGCCTCGGAGACTCTGGCGGAAGACGGCATCGTGCCCCACGAGGCTGCAGCGGCCATCCGCGACAAGGGCGACTTCGACCTGAAGCGCATCTTTGATATCGAAGCGGAGGTGAAGCACGATGTCATCGCCTTCACCACTGCGGTCGCGGAGAAAATCGGCCCCCAGGCACGCTGGCTGCATTACGGGCTGACCTCGAATGACGTGGTGGACACAGCACAGGCCCTGCAGGTGAAGGCCGCCTCCGGACTGCTGCGCCATGGCATCCTCGGGCTGAAGGAGGTGCTGAAGCGGCGCGCCTTGGAATTCCAGCACACCCCGATCATCGGCCGCACGCACGGCGTCCACGCCGAGCCGACCACCTTCGGGCTGAAGCTGCTGAACTGGTACGCGGAGATCGACCGCGACCTGGCGCGCTTCGATGCCGCCGCAGAAGACATGCGCGTCGGCAAGCTCTCCGGCGCCGTCGGGACCTTCGGCCATCTCAAGCCGGAGCACGAGGTCCGCATCTGCGAGCGGCTGGGATTGAAGCCCGCATTGGTGGCCACGCAGGTGATCCAGCGAGACCGGCACGCGTATTACATCGCCACGCTGGCGGTGCTGACCGCAACACTGGACAAGATCGCCACCGAGGTCCGCCACCTGCAGCGGACGGAGGTGCGCGAGGCGGAGGAGTTCTTCTCCGAGAAGCAGAAGGGATCGAGCGCGATGCCGCACAAGCGCAACCCCATCACCAGCGAGCAGATCAGCGGGCTCGCGCGTGTGGTGCGCGCCAACGCGCAGGCGGCGTTTGAGAACGTCGCGCTGTGGCATGAACGCGATATCTCCCACTCATCGGTGGAGCGCGTCATCTTTCCCGACTCGACCATCCTGACCGACTACCTGCTGGCGAAGACCACTTCGCTCATCGACAAGCTGCTGGTCTATCCCAAGCGCATGCTGCGCAATCTCGAGAGCACCGGCGGCCTGATCTTCTCCGGCCAGTTGCTGCTCGACCTGGCCGAATCCGGCATGTCGCGGGAAGATGCTTACCGGCTGGTGCAGGCTCATGCCATGCAAGCCTGGCGCGAGGAGCTGGTCTTCCGCGATCTCGTCGCGCAGGATAAGGAGATTACCAAACGGCTCTCGCCGGACAAACTGGCCCGGACCTTCGACCTGGAGCGGCAACTGCGCAACGTGGATGCGATCTTCGATCGCGTGCTGAAGTATGAGACCGTGCCTGCATGAACGTCACGGTCGCGGTGACAGGAGCGAGCGGCGCCGTTCTGGCGCAGCAGCTTTTGCGCATGCTGGAAGCAGACCAGCGCGTCACCGTAGTGGATTTCGTCGCTTCGGAGAGCGCCTTGCGCGTCATTGCCGAGGAGTTGCGTCTCTCCGGCCGCAATGAGCTGGTGGAGAAGCTGCTCGGCGGTACGCCGAAGAAGACGCATCAACATGCCGAGCAGGACATCGCCGCATCGATTGCGAGCGGCAGCTATCCATCCGCCGGCATGATCGTGCTTCCCTGCTCCATGGGCACGCTGGCCGGCATCGCAAACGGCATGGCGGCGAATCTGATCGAGCGCGCCGCCGATGTCTGCCTGAAGGAGCGGCGCCCGCTGCTGCTCTGCGTGCGCGAGACGCCGTTCAATAAGATCCACCTACGCAACATGCAGCTTGCCGCGGATGCCGGCGCGACGATCTTCCCGGTGATCCCGTCGTTCTACAACGAGCCGGCGACGACGGCCGACATGGTCCGTAATTTTGTGGACCGAGTGCTCGCGCACTTTGGACTGCCCCAGCCCGGCGCGTTTGTCTGGAAGCCCGGCGCTGCGCATTAGCGAATCCCGAGCCCTCGTCATCTCGACCGGAGCCGTGACGCGCAGCGTACCGTGAAGTGGAGAGCTCTGCTGCGCTTACATGGGCATGTGTTTTACATGCTCGGCGCGGACATCGTCTGAGGTGAAGAGGCTCAGAAACGGCGCGCCATTGGCCGCTGCTTCCACCGCCGGCCTTCCTTTCGCCTCAACCCGTTCCACCAGGCAGACAACGGCAACAACGCGCATCCCTGCCGCGTGAGCAGCTCCAATCGCCGTGATGGTCGAGCCGCCCGTGGTGCAAACGTCATCGACGATCAGCACCGGAGCATTGCCTTCGGAAAAGCCCTCGATCTTCCGTCCCGTGCCGTGCGCTTTCTCCGCCTTGCGGACAAGGAAGCCATGGATCAGCCGGCCTCTGCCCTGCTCCGCGTGACGCTGCGCGCTCGCGATAGCAACGGCCGAGACAACCGGATCGGCCCCGAGCGTAAGGCCGCCTACAGCGTGCGGATCGAGACGATGCTGATGCAGCAGATCGAGAATCGCGAGGCCGGTCAAACGGCCGCCTTCCGCGTGCAGCGTGGTGGTACGGCAGTCGATGTAGTAGTCGCTGCGGCCGCCGGAGGAGAGCTGAAAGTCGCCGAGCTTGAATGACTGGCGAGCGAGCAGGGTGAGAAGCTGCTGGCGAGGTGAGTTTTTTCAGACATGGAAGCCATCACTTCCCTAGCTTATCCAAATGCCGGAAGCCGTCGGTCCCGATGAACAGCATGACGAAGATCGTGGCGTTGTACATGGAGTGCACCAGCGTGCTGGCCGCGAGTGAATGGAAGCGCACGCGCGTGACGCAGAGCACGACGCTGACGGCGAAGAGCACCGCGAGCGGCGCAAAGGAGTGAGCAAGCTGCGCGCCATGCAGCATCGCGAATCCTATGCTGGTAATCACGGTAGAGAAGACCAGGGCGGCCACGCTCCAGCGCGGGTCGGTATTGCTGGAACTCCGCTCCGCACTGTCGGAGATCCACTTCGAATGGCCGGAGCCATGTTCCGGCCCCAGATGGTGGAAGACAGCCGCTCCTTCCGGCGGCAGCGATGAGTAAATCGCGGCCTGCTGCTGCCATTCGCTTTCTGTGGATTGTTGCGCTGGCGCGCCGCCGAGCAGCTCACCCGGTCTGCGCGCTCGCTGCATGACCCAGTCCCATGCGCTGGCGAGAGAAGGCAGCAGGAACCCGCGGAAAGCCAGTTCCTCGAACGCGGGCGCTACCGTCACGCCGAAGATAGCGATCAGCCACACGCCCAACCGATTCGTGAAGAACTTATCAATCGGGAGCTCCTTCGGAATCGGCAGGAAATTGGAAAGGAACTGCACCACAACGCTGGTCGCTACGCCGATGGCAACCAGCAGCCACACACGGTGACGCACGATGAAACCACGCCAGTGCACGCCGTTGCCGAAAGACCTGCCCCACAAGAGCGGAAAGATCAGCAAGCTCGCTGCCGCCGCAATGGCGTAAACGATCGCCTCCACCGGAATTACGATGCGGGGATCGGTCTGCATCTGGTCGACCGTCTCATGCAGATGCGGCGCAACATGCTTGAGCGACAGCGCGAACCCAAGCCCCACCACGAAGCCGGCAAGGATCACGATGAGTCCGAAGAGCAGGGTATGCCCGATGTGTGGCGTCGCCGCGGAAAGCGGCGTCCCCTCCACGGTAGCGACGGGCAACCGCGTGCGTGCGTCGGAGAGATCCTCCGGTGAGGCGGCAGGCGGCAGAGAGCTGGGATCGATCGGCATGATCTGTTTACTGGAGGACTGTAGCAGAACGACGCCGGGTGCCCTTCTTCTGCTGCCCATTCACTGGCGCGACCTTTGTTGCCGCAATAGATGCCACGCTGCCGTTGTCAGGCTCGCCTGCCGGAAAATACCGGCGCAGAAACTCTGCCGTATGGGATCCGGCAACCCGCGCCACCTGGGCCGGCGTGCCTTCAGCCACGATCCTCCCACCGTCTTCGCCGCCTTCCGGACCCAGGTCAATGATCCAGTCGGCGTTACGGATAACATCCAAATTGTGCTCGATGATGATGACCGTGTTGCCGAGATCGGTGAGGCGGTGCAGCACCTCCAGCAGCTTGCGCACATCGTCAAAGTGCAGGCCGGTCGTCGGCTCGTCCAGCACATAGAGCGTCTTGCCCGTCTGCCGCTTGGAAAGCTCGCGCGCCAGCTTCATCCGTTGCGCCTCACCGCCGGAGAGCGTCGTGGCCGCCTGGCCGAGATGCACGTACCCCAGGCCCACATCGACCAGCGTCTGGAGCTTCTGCCGCACCTGCGGGATGTCCTTGAGCACCGGCAGCGCGTCTTCGATGGCGAGGTCGAGGATGTCGGCGATGGAGTAGCCGTTGAACTTCACCGCCAGCGTTTCCTGGTTGAAGCGGCGGCCATTGCAGACGTCGCACAGCACGTAAACGTCCGGCAGGAAGTTCATCTCGATGCGCTTCTGTCCGTCGCCCTGGCAGGCCTCGCACCGGCCTCCCGCGACGTTGAAGGAGAAACGGCCGGGCTTGTAGCCGCGCTCACGCGCCTCGGGCAGCATGGCGAAGATGTCGCGGATCGCGGAGAGCACGCCGGTGTACGTGGCCGGGTTCGAGCGCGGCGTGCGGCCAATCGGCGACTGGTCGATGCGGATGACCTTGTCGATCTGTTCGGCGCCCTTGACTGCCTTGTGCTCGCCCGGCGGATCATGCGAGTCGTAGAGCAGCCGTGCAAGCGAGCGGTAGAGGATGTCGTTGACCAGCGTGCTCTTTCCGGAGCCTGAGACGCCGGTCACTACCGTCATCACGTTCAGCGGAAATCGCGCCGTGATGTTTTGCAGATTGTGGCTGCGCGCACCCTCGACGGTGATCCAGGCGCCGTTGATGGGTCGCGGCATCAATCGATGAACGATGCCCGCAGCGCCGGAGAGATATCGCCCAGTGAGGGAATCCGCAGCCTCCATGATGTTGGCCGGAGTGCCTTCGGCAACGACATGGCCGCCCAGCTTGCCCGCGCCGGGTCCCAGATCGAGCACGTAGTCCGCGCTGCGGATGGTGTCCTCGTCATGCTCGACGACCAGGACGGTGTTGCCGAGGTCGCGCAGCGATTCAAGCGCCGCGATGAGCCGCTGATTATCCCGCTGGTGCAGGCCGATCGATGGCTCGTCGAGCACGTAGAGCACGCCGCGCAGACGCGAGCCAATCTGCGTGGCCAGACGGATGCGCTGGCCTTCGCCGCCGGAGAGCGAGGCCGCATTGCGGTTGAGCGAAAGATACGACAGCCCAACCGCATTCAGGAACTCCAGCCGCTCGATGATCTCGCGGCGCAAGCGGTCTGCGATGAGCGCCTCGCGCGCGGAGAAGCTGAGCGCACGCGCCGCGTTCAGCGCGCGACCCAGCGGCAGCGAGGTGAAGTCGGCAATCGAGAGATCGTTGACCTTGACCGCGAGCGAAGCAGGCCGCAGCCGCTTGCCGTGGCACGCCGGGCAGATGGTTGCAGACATGTAGCCCAGCAGCCATTCACGGTAGCTATCGGACTTCGATTCCTCCAGCGAATCGCGCAGCCACTGGAAGACGCCATGGAAGCCGGTTCGCGGCGCCTCGGCTCCGGGGCCGTAGAGTAACAGCTCCTGTTGCTTCTCTGTTAACTGCTCGAAGGGCTTCTGAATGGGGATCTTGTACTTCTGCGCCGCCAGCTTCACCAGCCTCGCCAGGTACTGCGAGCCGGAGCCTGGACCGAGCGCGCCCTCAAGCAAAGGCTTCGACCAGTCGGTAACCACCTTGACGGCGTCGAAGTCGTAAATGCTGCCCAGGCCGTGGCACTCCGGACAT
The DNA here is from genome assembly GCA_963736915.1 of uncultured Acidobacteriaceae bacterium. Classification (GTDB taxonomy): domain Bacteria; phylum Acidobacteriota; class Terriglobia; order Terriglobales; family Acidobacteriaceae; genus KBS-83. The sequence goes on from CAVTQV010000004.1 coordinate 309,057, forward strand.
GCACCGTACGTGCTATTGAAGGAAAAACTGCGAGGCTCCAACTTAGGGACATCGAGTCCGCAATCGGGACACGCCATCGACGATGAATACAGCTGCTCGCCTTCGGCGTTTCCGATGAGGACCAGACCATTCGCCAACTGGAGTGCCTTCGCAACAGCCGCCTCCAGACGTTTTTCGACGCCCGGCTTGAGCACGATGCGATCGACGATGGCCTCAATGGTGTGGTTCTTCCGCTTCTCGAGAGAAATAGCGTCGGCAAGGTCGCGAACTTCGCCATCCACGCGGGCCTTAAACCCCTGTTGATCAAGGGAATCGAGCAGATCCTTAAACTCGCCCTTGCGGCCGCGGACGATGGGCGCGTAGACGATCAGCCGTTCTCCGGCAGGTAGCGCAAGGACGCGCTCGACGATCTGTTCGGCGGACTGGCGAGAGATAGGCCGGCCGCAGTTGGGGCAGTGTGGTGTGCCGACCGAGGCATAGAGCAGGCGGAGATAGTCGTAAATCTCCGTGATGGTGCCGACGGTAGAGCGGGGACTGCGGCTGGTGGTCTTCTGCTCAATCGAGATCGCGGGGCTGAGGCCTTCGATGGAATCGACGTCAGGACGCTCGATCTGATCGAGAAACTGGCGGGCGTAGGCAGAAAGAGTTTCGACGTAGCGGCGCTGCCCTTCGGCATAGATGGTATCGAAGGCCAGCGAAGATTTACCCGATCCGGAGAGGCCGGTGATCACGGTAAGGGTATTGCGCGGGATCTGGACGTTGATGTCCTGCAGGTTGTGCTGGCGCGCGCCGCGGACCGTGATGTTGGTGATGGGCATGCAGGGATTTGAGGAGTTACACCCAGGATTTCGTATCTGGGTTGCCTGGGAAACATGACGCGAAAGTAATGGGATACGGCGGAAAATACGGCGACAACGCGTGGTTCTTCTACGTATCTTAGTCGGCAATAGAAGCGAGGGTCAACGCTCACATCTCTCTGCGAGAATGCATCTCTACAGTGAGTTACAGAAGATGAAGCGCGCTCCACTGGACCGCACATTCATCCGAAACAAAGCTTGGTTGGAAGACGACGAATAGGAAATGCCCCCAATGGATACGATGAATCTCTTAGGTCTCACCTGTGCAGTACTTGCCGCCCTCGCTTTTGGCGTTCTGCTCGCTTACACCTGCTGCCAAGCGCTCTTCGCGCTGCTTCGAGCCCATTCCCGTTCCTTGCACCCAGTCGCAAAGGGCAAAGCGGTTGAAGCGCAGGTTCAGGCGTCGTAGCCTCTTCTACATTTACAAACCAAACGCGACATCTGCTGCGCGGAGTTCCCTTCCCGCGGCGTGCCTGAGTGCGCTTATTCCGGCGCGCTCTGCAACGGCGGCGCGATCCGCGGATTCTGCGGCGTAGTCGGCGCCGTCTCGGCAGGCGGAGGCTCAGCAGGCGCTATGGAGGGCGGCGTGTACTGCATGGGAGGCGAGTCGTCGGAGGAGTCGTCACCGTTGCCGGTGTCGTCCTGGGCGGCGTCATCTCCGTTCTGTCCGTTCTGCCCGTTCGGATTCTGACTCGAATTCTGCGCCTGGTTCAGCGCTGGCGTTGCAGTTCCGCCACCCGCCCTGCGGGTCAGCAGCAGTTCGCGTGGCGCTCCGTTCGGTAGATCGCCCACCATCATCACGTTGTATGAGGTGCCGTTCAGCAGCGAGGTCAAGACCTCGCGCGGGGCCGCAGGGCCGAAGCTGCCGAAGACGCGCTCATCGCCGCCCAGCCCATCCAGGTGCATCCCGGTTTTGTTCGAGACCTGATGCAGAATCTGCGCCAGGCTGGAGTTGTCCGCCTTCACGGTCAGCTCGTTGTTGCCGGCAGTCACGGTTGCAGGCCCTGCCGGCTGATCGAACAGATTGGGCGCGACTGTGGGCACCGGGGGCGCGGGAGTCGGCGCCGGCGTCTCTTTCGCCTTCGCGTGTGCAGTCTGAGGCTGGGTGGTCTGGGCCGGCGTGGAAGGCCGCGTGGTCGCGCGTCTGAGCGAAAGCCAGCGGAATTGCGGCCATGCTCAAAGCAACCATTCCACACAGCGGCAGAGATGACTCTGCAAGGCGCCTGAACCGTTCTCCGAATGACTTGTGTTCTGCGAATCCAGCCGCCGACATGACTCTTACCCTGACTTGCCCCACTCTTCATAGACTACGCCAGCGGTCGCTTCGCTCATAGCGGGCCGCCGTATAGGCAAATTCATTTTGCTTGATTGAGATATTGGTACCTTGGTATATTTATACCAAGATGACAGAGAGGAATACATCTACCGGGGAGCCGATCGAAATCGAGCGCGTACAGACCGGTGTCCGGCTGGAAAAACGCATGCTCAAGGTGTTGAAGGCTGTCGCCGAGCAGAAGGAGATGAGCCTGGGCGACCTGCTGGAGGGCATCGTGCTGCATGCGTTCGAAGGCAAGGCGCCGTTTTCTCCGCAGACGCTCAAGGACATCGAGCAGTTTCGAGCACTCTATGGGCTGACGCTGCGCGCCCAGGACAGCCATCACTTCAGGGAACGTCGATGAAATGGATTCCGCTGCTTTCTCTCATGCTCGCCATGTCCAGTACGCCGCTTCATAGCCAGGCCGCCACGACGGCGGGAGTTGTCGCAGCCGCTCGCGCATGTCAGCAACACATTTAATTTCATTGTGAACGCTCCAATGCGCGATGCCGCGCCACTCTTCGGCCCGGAGGGCGAGCGCGCCTGGGCTGGCGATGATTGGAATCCACAATTCGTCTTCCCCACTCCGGCAAGAGACATTGAGGGCGCAGTCTTCACGGTGCGTCATGGAGAGCAGACGGCTGTCTGGATCAATACCGTCTTCGATGCCGAAGCGGGCCGGATGCAGTACGTCTACTTGCTTGCGGATCTGCTGGCCACCACCATCGATGTGCGGCTGCATCCGATCGATCCCACACACACCAGAGTCGACGTGACCTATGTCCGCACCGCACTGCGCCCGGAAGCGAATGAGCACGTGCTTCACCTGGGCAAGCACGACGGCCAGCAGGGGCCGAAGTGGGAAAGCTCGATCAATGCGTATCTGCAGCATCGGAGCACTCCCCGCTAGCAGCGCTGGTGCCGCGCAATGTGACTTTGCGCTGCACACGGTGGTTGTGTTGAAGTAGGGGCGTGCTGCTGTCGGTGATACCGCGATGAATTTCTCTTTCTTCGGGCGCTTGGCTGGCGTAATGCTGCTGCTGACGATGGCGGTTCCGGCGTTCGGCGTCTCCTGCAAAACCCAGGGCACGATGACCGAGGCCGAGCGGGCGCCTATCGTGCAGGCTGCGCGGCAGATTGCGCTGGACGTCCAGGGCGGCCGCACCGCGGACCTGAAGGCCGCCACAGTTCCCGAGGTCGCCGCAAACTTCAACAGCATCGCGCAGGCCTCAGCAGCGCTGGCCCCGCTCATCTCTGGTGCGACGATCACGGTCGATGCCGTCTACCGGCTGGACGCCTCCGATGCCAAGCCCGGCGACGAACAGGAACAGTTCTTCTGCGATGCGGGCGAAAACGCTCACGTCGTGTTCAGCATTCAGCACCTGCCGCCGGGGCAATTCGCATTCGCGCTGGTGCACGCAACCGGCGTGGCAAAGCCACAGCAGATGTCGCTGCTGCTGCAGTCGTTGAACGCCGGCGCTCCCTGGCAGCTTGCAGGCTTCTTCCCCAAGCCGCTCACGGTCGCCGGGCACGACGGCCTGTGGTACTGGAAGCAGGCTCGCGCCTACGGGCAGAAGAAGCAGCCGTGGAATGCTTGGTTCTACTATTCGACAGCGGTGTATCTGCTGCAGCCTGCCGGATTCTTTTCGAGCACAAATTTTGAAAAGCTCGTGGACGAGCAGCAGTCGGCACGCCCCTCCGACCTGCCCGGCGCAACTCCGATCATCATCACCGCCGATGGGGCGAGCTATAAAGTCACGACTCTGCGCACCGACGATGAGCTGGGCGGCCTGGACCTGGTCGCTCACTACAATTCGACCAGCGGTGACCCCGTCACCAATCGAACACACACCATCGCTGTCATGCGCGGCCTGCTGGCGCTGCATCCGGAGCTGCGCGAAGCCTTCCACGGGCTGTGGGTCTTCGCGGATGCCGGAACCGAAGGACAGGCCTTCTCGCTCGAACAGCCGATGACGGCTATACCTCGAAGCTAAAGTGTTGCTTCAACTTCGAGGTTGGCCAGCACTCGGTTCTACTTGATTCCGACGACCATCGAATCCGGTCCGACGAGATGTTCTACATACGCTTCCCTGAAGCCCGCCTCGCGCATCCAGCCAATGCAGTCCGCCCCCGTGTAGTCGAAGCCGCCCGGCGTCTCGATCAGCATGTTCAGGCTCATCAATAGCCCGAAGGCGTTCTTTGACCGGTCATCATCGATCATGGCGTCATAGACCACCAGCGCTCCGCCCGGATTGAGCGCGTCGAACGCTTTGGAGATCAGCATCTTTTTCTGCTCCAGGTCCCAGTCGTGCAGGATATGTCCCATGGTGAACGCGTCCACCGCTGGCAGAGCATCGCGGAAGAAGTCACCCGGCTCAAACCGAACGCGCTCGGCGACGCCATTGGCTCTTGCATACTCCTCGAAGATCGGCGCTGCTTCGGGAAGGTCGAGACCGATTCCGCGCAGGTGTGGATTGGCGAGCGCAATCTGAACCGCCAGATCGCCTTGTGCTGTGCCGAGATCGGCAAAGGTGCGATAGTCCGCCCACTTCACCGTGCGCGCAATCGCGAGGTTTGCGCCGTGGCTGATGGCGGACATTGCCGAAAGAAATCCCTTGAGCCGCGCGGGATCGGAGTATAGAGCGGTAAACGGCGAACCGCTGGTGTCGTGCTTTGACTCGTTCTGCTGCTGCCCCGTTCGCAACGCCTCTGTCAGATGATTCCAGAAGCCGTAGAGCCTTGCATTCGCCATCTCCAGAATGCCGCCGATGTAGCCTGGCTTATTGCGATCGAGGAAGGCGGCAGCTTCCGGCGAATTGCAGTAGTGGTCCTGCGTCCGATGCAGGAAGCCGAGCGCGACGAGTGCATCCAGGAAATCACGCGCCGAGCGCGGATGAAGCCCAAGTCGGCCGGCTAATTCATGGAACTCTGCCGCGCCATGGCCCAGTTCTGTGAAGACGCCCATCTGGACTGCGCTGAGTAGCGCCTTGGAGCCCATAAAGCCTAGACCTACTTGCATAATCCGGTCCGGCGTCGGACCCGCGGCAACACTCATCTTGTAACCCCTTCGTCTCGGAAAAATTGATTGGCATAACCCGCCGCAACGACGCGGGCTGTTGTTCATGACTTGCAAACAGCGTGCACTTCCACCCGGGTAGCCGGCGAGGGGGCATTGCCAGCTTCTCCGGCGCACAGACTAGAGGAGCGTTTTGCCGGTGGCAAGCGGAAAAATAGTGATTGGATCCGTTCCGTTGCCGCAAGAGCATCAGACAGAGAATGGTCGCGGCCGGGCCGAGGCATGAATGCTGGTCCGCGGCAGGCACTACACTAAACAGGAGCAATGAGTACGGAAAAACCTCTTTCCCGGGCGATCCAGGACCGCCGCGCGACACCCAGCTTCGATGGCCGGCCGATTCCCTTCAAGGATTTGCGCCGCATCCTCGATGCCGGATTGAGCGCGCCGAGCGCATACAATCTGCAGCCCTGGCGCTTTATCGTCGTGCGCAGCGCGGAGCAGAAGCATCGCCTGCGCGGCGCGTGCTTTAACCAGCCTAAGGTGGATGAGGCCTCCGCCGTGATCGTGGCCTGCGGCGATGCCGATGGCTGGCGCACCGGCGACCTGGAAGAGATGCTGCGCATGGGCCGCGAAAACGGTATGCCGGAGAATTACGCCGAACAGGCGAAGGCCGCCATTCCCGCGTATCTGTCCAATCATCCGAACCTGCCGATGTGGCTCAACCGCCACGTCATGATCGCCTTTACCCACATGATGCTGATGGCGGAAGTGCTGGGCTACGACACCGCGCCGATGGAAGGCTACGAGCCCGAGAAGGTCAGCGAAGTCCTGAAATTACCGCTGAGCTACAGCACGGTCGCGCTGCTGGCGGTGGGCTGGGGACGCGGCGCGGACAAGTTCGCCGGCGGACGATTCTCTTTTTCGCGAACAGTCTTCGGCGAGGAATACGGGCGTCCCTTGGTTGACGATAAGGCCGATGACGGGACGGACGAATAAGCGCCAGCATGCAGAGAGAATTTCCGAATGCCCCGATCGCCGGGGTGGGCGCGGTGGTGCTGGATGCGCAGCAGCGCGTGCTGCTGGTGCGGCGCGGCCAGGAACCGCTGATGGGCGAGTGGTCGATTCCCGGCGGCGCGCTGGAATTGGGCGAGCGGCTGGAGGATGGCGTGCGCCGCGAGGTTCGCGAAGAGACCGGACTCGACGTGAGGCCGGAGGAAATTGTCGCAGTCTTCGATCACATCTCGCACGCTGACGATGATCCGAAACGCGTGCGCTTTCATTACGTTCTGGTGGACTATCGCTGCCGTGTTACCGGCGGCATCCTGCGCAGCGCTACCGATGTGACAGAAGCACGCTGGGCAAGCTGGAATGAGTTGACCGGCGATACTGCGCTGGCGGTTCGTCCCTTCACGCTGAGCGTCATTCGCAAAGCGCTCGATCAGGCGGCCCACGCAAATCCGCCCGCGGCGAAAGATGAGATCGTCACGCGAGAGTCAACTGGCGAGACAGGCCGACCTGCCGTGCAGGAGGAACCGTTTCCTTGAGCCCCAGTCGCCCGAGCGGCCGCACCGATCGCGCACGCCGGATGCGCAATCTCCAAACAGAAGAGCCGAAACCGCAGCTTACGCTGAGCTGGAAAACCTACGGCTACGCCGTTCTGGTGATGGTGGCTCTGTTTCTCGCCGCCGCTCTGGTGGTATGGCTGCGGCCGCTCGCGGTGTTGGAAACGCTGACGCACGCGCGCCTGGCATACAGCGGCTTTCACAACGAGTACACGACAATCCGCGGCAATCGCATTCATTATTACGAAGGCGGCAGCAGCAGTGGAGCGCCGGTAGTGCTGGTGCATGGCCTGGGCAGCCGGGCCGAGGATTGGGCCAACCTGATGCCGCAGCTCAAGCAGGCCGGCTTTCATGTGTACGCGATCGATCTGCTGGGCTACGGCCGATCGGCGCGGCCTGCGAATGCCGCCTACTCGATCCCGGAAGAGGCGCAATACGTAGAAGCATTCCTGGCGCAGCATGAATTGCAGAAGATCAACCTCTTCGGGTGGTCAATGGGCGGATGGGTTGCCATGCGGGTGGCGCTCGACGTTCCGCAGCGCATCGGGAAGCTCGTCCTCTGCGATGCCGCCGGTATCCGCTTCCAGCCTGATTTCACGCCCTCCGACCTGGCGCCCACGACGATTCCCGGAGTGCAACGCCTGTATCGCCTGCTGATGCCGCAGCCGGAGCACGTCCCCGATTTTTTGGCGCGAGACATGATCCGCAGATTCAAGAGGCTGAACTGGGTGGTGGATCGCAGCGCGCGCTCGATGTTCACCGGTGCCGATCTGCTGGACGGCAAGCTGGGCGAGCTCAGGATGCCCACGCTCATCATCTGGGGCAAGCAGGACCACATGACCCCGCTTGCAACCGGCATTGTGATGCATCAGCAGATTCCACAATCCGTGCTTGAGATCTACGATGGCTGCGGCCACCTTGCGCCGGGCCAATGCGCCGTGCGCATCGGGCCGCGGCTGATCGATTTTCTCAACGGCAAGCCGCCACAGAACAAACAGACGACAGAGATCGGGATCCGCTAACGGATACTTTGCTTCTCGTCCGTTTGGGCATGCGCCGGCATCACCGGCATGACTACCGGCAGAGTCACAACGGCGCGCGCTCCCCAGCCTGGCTTCCGGTTCATCAATCGGACAGAGCCGGCATGTGCCTCCACAATCTGGCGCGCCAGCGCAAGCCCGACGCCGCTACCGCCGCTTTTCGTCGTGTAGAACGGCACGAAAAGATTCGAGTCATTGGCAATGCCGGGGCCGTTGTCCTCGATGCCGATGATCACATTGCCCGCGTCCACTTGCCATCCCACCTGCACGCGCGGCCTTCCAGTCCGGCAGGTCAGCGCCGCTTCCGCCGCATTGCGCACCAGGTTGATGAGCAGCTGCTCGATCTGGTCGGGATCGATGGTCAGGGTCACATCCGGCCCGCCGGTGATTTCAGCCTTCAGCCGTTGTTCTAACGCAAGCGTGCGCTCTATCAGCGGGGCGAGCGGCGTCTTCTGTAACCGCGGCGGCGGCAGTTGCGCAAGCTGACGATACGCCTGCACAAAGCGGTGCAGCGATTCGGCGCGACTCTCCACAACCAGAAGGCCGCGGTCAAGGTCCTCGTCCGTTGCGACACCGGAGATGAGTTGCGTCCGCAGCGTGCCGGCGATCGATTTGATCGGCGCGAGCGAGTTGTTGATCTCATGGCCGAGCACGCGGATGAGCCGTTGCCAAGCCTGCCGCTCTTCCTCGCGAAGCGCCGCGCTGACATCGGTCAGGAGCAGCAGAGCATGGGGCACACCCCGCTGGCGGAAAGTGCTGCGGTGCACCATCCAGCGTGTGCTGCGACCATCCTGCTCCAGTTCCACGACGCCCTCGTCCGGCTCTTCGAGCAGTCCAGTCAGTCCAAGCTCCTCCGCCGGGTGGCCGACACTTTCGTCCGGCGCTAAAGCAAGAACCGTCTCTGCCGCTGGGTTCAGCAAACGCAACACGCCCGCGGGATCGAACGCGAGCACAGGCGCGTCTATCGAGCTAACGACGCGGCGCAGCAGGGCGGATGCCTCCAATGCGCCGGCGCGCTGATCCTGCAGCATGTCGGCCAGCGCGTTGATCTCGATCGCCAACTCGCCCAGCACATCGCCGGTAGCCGAGCCGCGCGCGCGGAACGCGTAGTCGTCCTCACGCAACGCGCTGACGACATTCGTAAGCGTCTGCAGCGGTCGAACGACGTGCTCCACCAGCAGACCGTAAACGATCAGCGTGACGAAGATGATGACGCCAAGCAGTGTGAACCACAGGCTGGTGGAAGCGTGTTGCGAGACAAGCAGCCCGCAGCACACCGCTAGGCCGGGCAGCGCGATGCACATGACGAGCACACGCAGTCGCGCCTCAAAGCTCATGCCCCGCGTGGGCCGCTGCCGTCCACTGCGGCGGCGCGACCCGTGAATACGTATGCGTCGATTTCCAGATGCCCGGTCTGAGGGTGGCTCCCTAGATGGCATACTTTTCCATCCGCCGATAAAGAGCGCCGCGGCTGAGGCCCAGGGCCTCCGCCGCCTGGCTCACGTTGCCTTGGGCACGCGCCAGCGCCTTGCGGATGAGGATACTCTCGACTGCTTCCAGACTCATATCGTCCAGGCTGGTAGACGCGACAGCGGAGCGCGGCGGCGTCAGGTTCAGGTCGCCGATATCCACCTTCTCGGCGCGCGCCATCAGCACGGCACGCTCGATGCAGTGGTCCAGCTCGCGCACGTTGCCCGGCCACGCGTATTGCATCATGATTTCCAGCGCCCGCGGCGCAAAGCCGGACAGCAGACGCCGGTAGCGCTTGCTCCAGTGCGCGAGGAAATGGCCGGCCAGCAGCGGTATGTCCTCGCGGCGCTCGCGCAGCGGCGGCAGATGGATCTCCACTGTGTTGAGGCGAAAGAGCAGGTCCGGGCGAAAGCGGCCTTCCTCGCTTTCCTTGTGCAGATCGGCATTCGTGGCAGAGAGCAGCCGCACATCCACCTTGCGCGTCTTGGATGAGCCGACGCGCTCCAACTCACCTGTCTCCAGCACCCGCAGCAGCTTTGCCTGCTGGCGCAGCGGCACGTTGGCGATCTCGTCGAGAAAGAGCGTGCCGTGATCCGCGAGTTCGAAGCGGCCGATGCGGTCCGTGCGGGCATCGGTGAAGGCGCCCTTCACATGGCCAAAGATCTCGCTTTCAAAAGTGCCCTCGGGCAGTGCGCCGGTATTGACGGCGACCAGCGAGCGCTGCGCGCGCGAGGAAAGCATATGCAGCGTCTGCGCCACGACTTCCTTGCCCGTACCATGTTCGCCGGTGATAAGCACGTTGGCGTCGGAGGGACCGATGCGCGCGACCATCTCCAGCACCGGCTGCATGGCGCGTGACTCGGCGATGAGCGTGGGCAGCCCTTCCGCGCGCAGGAAGCGGTTCTCCGCCTCCAGCATGTCGGCCTGGCGCTGCACGCGATGTAGATCGAGCTGCGTGCGCAGCACCGTGAGGAGGCGCGCGTTATCCCAGGGCTTCTGGATGAAATCAGCAGCGCCGCGGCGCATCGCTTCCACGGCCAGCTCCACGCTGCTCCACGCGGTCATCACGATGATCGGCACGCGCAGGCCGTAGCTCTGAATCTCCGCAAGCAGGTCAATGCCCTCTGCACCCGACGTGGTGTCGCGGGTGTAGTTCATGTCCAGCAACAGGGCTTCGTACGTTTCGCTCGCCAGACATTCGATGACCTGGCGCGGTGAGGCAGCGCGGTCCAGCCGGTAGCCCTCCGGACGCAGCAGGATGTCCAGCGCATCAAGGATGGCAGGCTGGTCGTCTGCAATCAGCAGACGCGGCCGCTGGCTCTCCTGCGTCTGCGTGCCGTTGGCCGTGGAGCGCTGTCGAGTGGTGCGCATGCTGGTTGTCACTCTACTATGGCTGCGGTGTTGGCGCTGCGGGCTGCGATGTGCTGACAGGCGGCGCTGCTGATTGCGGCATCGTCGCCGGAGGTGGCTGCTAACGCGGATGGCGGAACAGGGGAAACGGGCTTGTTCACGACTCCGGAGCGTGCATCGTCCAACGAGATCCCAAGACGTTTCAGTGTTTCGCCCGGTCTGGCTGTACAGTGCCACGCGACTCTTCTCATATTCGGTTTCCAGCCGCAGCAAGCGTGGAGCTCGCGATGGCCAGATCATGCTCCGCAGTCAGCGTTTCAAAGTTGGAGCCTGCGCCAAGCTGCTGCTCCTGTCTTTTGATGTCGAATGTGCGCTGCGCAAGATCGCGCGCTTTCCGCGCCGCTTCGACACGCGCCTGTCCCTGCTCCAGCGCATACGCGGCATTGCGCACCTCGATACGCAAGTTTTTCTTTACCTGGACTACGTTCAATTGTGCCTGACGTAGCTCCAGTTCCGAGCGGAACTGATCCGCTCGTGCCTGCCGGTTACGCAGCGGAATCTGCACCTGTATTTCCGCCAGATAGTCCGGCGAAGTGTTGTTGAAAGCGTTCTGCAAGGTGCCGGCATAGCTCGTCGGCTGCGTCACCGGGTTCGGGCCAAGGACGTTCGAGGCGTAAAACGGATTTGGCGCACCACCCAGACCGTATCCGGAGTAGTAACCGACCAAATTCACCGATAGGCAGCATGTAATTGCGTATAGATTTCCGGGAGATCTCGAAATTGTCCTGCTGCAGTTGCAGGATGCTCACGTCTGGCCGGTTTTTGATCGCCTCGTCGATCAACTGCTCTACTGGTGGAATGCTTTCCGGCTGAAAGGCTTCCAGTTCTACTGTGGGTACAACTGGCATCTCTTCCAGAGTCGGATCGAGTTGCTTGGTTAAGGCAGCCTTCATCAGCGACTCCTGCAGTTGCAGGGTCGTTTTCGAGACGGTAAGGTCCTGCTGGCGCGTGGCAACTTCTGTCTGTGCCTTCATCACATCCATCGCAGGCACGGCTTTTAGCTGCAACTGTTTCTGTTCCTGATCGAGTGACTTGTTCGGCGAATGCCAGCGAGCGCTCCTTTACCTGCTCATCCTGATATGCGTTGACCAGGTCCCAATAGATGTTCTCGATTTGCGTGATCGGTGAAATCGATTTGCTGCCGGAAGCTGGATCTCGGTAATCTTGCGATTGTTCTTCGCAAGACGCAGCCAGCGCAGGTTTTCGGAGAAGCCGAAGCCCTGCAGAAGTTGCTGCTGGATGAGAAAGCGATAGTTCGGGGCCAGACGTCGGATTCAGCAGTCTGATAGGCGTTGTTGACGGTCTGGCGTGAGTTGTTCAGATCGAATTCGACATAAGTGCCGGTCGGGAAGGATTGGTAGTACTTCGCATCGGCAATGATGGTGTTTTGCTTCAACGACGTCGTTGCCGTAGTGACCGTGCTCGACCTGCGGTGCGGTCAGGTGCTCCACACTACCCTGGGCGGCGAGCCATGGGTCGAAGCTGGGAACCTGAATGCCGATACCGAAGGTGTTCTGCACCAGGCCACCCTGAGCCGCCCGCCGCGCCGCTCACGCTGACGGAGGAGGCCGCGCTCGATGCGCGTGGCGCCCCCGAGCGTCGCGCTCGACAGTACCTGGGACGCCCAGCGATGATCCGCCGGCCGCGGTGCGCAGAACATCCATGTTCGCGATCGGCAGGTTGTAACGCGAGACGGCGATATCCAGATTGTTCTCGAGCGCCAGATCGATCGCATCATCAATGGACAGATACAGCTTGCCGTCGTGAATGCACTGATCCAGCCGCACGGAGTTGGTGAGATTCGCCTTCGGCACATTGACGGGCGTATAGGTCTTGAACGGATCGTGCAGATGCGGGAAATCGACATTGAATCCCTGCTGCTGCGCGCTCTGCGCGAAAAGTGGCGCACTTTGGGAAGCAATCAGCGAGCTGAGTGCAATCGTTGCTGTAGCAATCTGGCGAAGATTCATCGAGTAGGTGACTCCTGTGCAGCGTTAAGACGTGGGTTGGCGGTGTCGCTCACCATCCATCCATCGCGAACTTCGAGCACGCGGTTGCCGTAGGAGGCGTTCACATCCGAGTGCGTGACCTGCAGGATGGTCGTTCCCTGCCGGTTCAGCTCTTTGAAGAGCTCCATGATTTCCTTGGCCTGCTCGGAGTGCAGGTTGCCGGTCGGCTCATCGGCCAGCAGCAGCGCGGGATTATGGATGACGGCGCGTGCAATGCCGACCAGTTGCTGCTGGCCGCCGGAAAGCTGCGACGGAAACAGGTCCTTTTTGCCGACGATGTTGAAGCGGTCCAGCGTGTCGGCCACCAGCGCCTGGCGTTCTGCCCGCGGCATGTTCTTGTAGCTCAACGGCAGGTCGATATTTTCCGCAACCGTCAGCTCATCGAGCAGGTGATAGCTCTGGAAGACCATGCCCATACTGCGCTTGGCCAGTTCAGCGCGCTGCTTGCGGCCCATGGCGTGCACCGGCGCATCTTCGAAGTAGTACTCGCCGAGCCACTGGTCGTCGAGCAGCGCGATGGCGTTCAGCAGCGAGGACTTCCCCGCCCCGGACGGCCCCATCAGCGTCACGAACTCGCCGCGCTCAATCTTCAGGTCGATGCGGCGCAGCACCCACGTTTGTCCGGCGCCGGTTTTATAGCTGCGTTCAAGGTTGCGTATGTCAATCATCTTTATTCCTTCCTTATTCGTGGCGTAGCGCCTGCATGGGATCGGTCTGTGCGGCACGGCGCGCCGGCAAGTAGCTGGCGCTGATGCAGGTGATGGCGAGAATCGCAGCGACTGCTTCAGTCACGAGCACGATGTTGTGCAGGTCGACGCCGGTAAGCCGGCTGGCGATCACGCGGCTTACAGCCAGCGACGCAGCAATGCCCAGCGCGCCGCCAAGTGCCAGCAGCACCAGCGCACGGCGCAGCACCATCCACAGCAGATCCTTGCGCTGGGCCCCAAGCGCCAGCCGCACGCCAAAGTCGCGGATCTGCTGCGTGACCTGGTAAGCCAGCAGCCCGTAGAGGCCGGCGGCAGCAATCACCAGCGCCGCCAGTGCAAACAGCGAAAGCAGGCGAGCGGCCAGCGTCTGGCTGCCCATCGTGTCCTCGACCGAGGTCTGCATCAGCTCGGCGTGGTTCACCCCCACGCCCGGATTCAAATTGTGTACGATGCGGTTGATCGCAGGAATCAATGATCCGGGCTCGGTTTGCGAGCGGACGATCAGATCGAGGTGAAATGCAACCAGAATCGGATACATATCGTCTGCCGGCGACATCTGATCCAGGTTGAGCAGCAGTTCCGGCCTTACGGAATCGTTCATCTCCTGCCGCGCATCGGCAATCACGCCCACAATGGTTGCGTATTTATGCGGACCTGCCTCGGCTGCTTTTACCTGCATGCCGATGGGCGATCGCGCGCCATCGATCTGCCGGGTGAAGGCCTCGTTCACGACAGCGGCCAGCGGCGCGCCCGCGCTGTCTTCATGGTTGAAGAAGCGGCCCTGCTTGAGCGTCACGCCCATGGCGCGAAAGTAGTCCGGCGTGGCCGCGCGGGCGTTTGCACTCTGCGTGTGCCGAGGGTCGGGTTTGGGACGCCCAGCGAACTCAATCTGGTCAAGAAACGTCCAGTTGGTTCGCAGCGGGCGCACCGTCGTCACGCCGGTAGCGGTCACACCAGGTAGATGACGGATGCGGTCGAGCATCGGATCAATCAGTGTTGCCACGATGCTCGGGTCCTTCGACGGGCCTGCCGAAACGAACCAGTAATTCTTCTGCGGCAGCATCAGCTCGGCGGTGACAACCTTGTCCGGGTTGAAGCCGAGCGGCGTGCGCTGCATTTCATACAGCGTGTGCGCCATGACACCTGCAGCGACCAGCAGCAGGAGAGATAGTGCTACTTCCACAGTGACGATTGTGTCGCGCACCAGGGCCTGGCTTCGGCTGGTGCCGCTGCCCGCGGACCCTTCTCGCAGACCGTTCAGAATTGGCAGCCGCGCCGCCTGCAGCGCGGGGATGATGCCGAAGACAAGCGCCGACATACAGGATGCGACGAGCGCATACAGGCAGACACTCGTGTCGATATGAATCATGTCGCCGTTCTGGAAGGTGTTCGCCAGATAGGCGCGCGAGATGCGGAGCGCCGCCGAGGTGATCGCGAGACCGAGGCCTGCGCCGACCAGGCTGAGCAGCAGGCTCTCCACCAGAAACTGCCGCAGCAGCCGCGTGCCGGTCGCGCCCACCGCCGCCCGCACCGCGATCTCGCGACGGCGGCCCTGCGTCCGGGTCAGCAGCAGGCCCGCCACGTTGATCGTGGCGAGCAGCCAGACCGCCAGCACCAGGCCATTCAGCGCCAGCAACCCGGAGCGCACGCCATGGGTGAGAAAGCGCGAGTAGTCCTCTACGATGATGCGGTTGTCCCGCTCCTTGCCCGGATAGGCACGCAGGTTCTGCTGTTTGATGCCGGCCAGCTCGCGAGTGGCATCTTCTACCGTATTTCCAGGACGTAGACGTCCCAGCACGCTCAGCATGCCGGAGCTCCGGTCCTGCAGATCCTTGTTGTCTATGGCAAGCGGCGAGAACAGCAGATCACTGCCGCCCTGAAAACGGAAGCTCTCCGGCAGTACCCCAATCACGGTGTAGGGCGTGCCGTTCAGCTGTATCACGCGGCTCAAGGATTTCGGATCGCTGTTGAAAAGCGTGTGCCATGCCTGTGCACCAAGGATTACGACATGGCTGGCGGCTCCCTCGTTTTCATTGGCCGCAAAGCCGCGCCCCATCGCCGGCTGCACACCCAGCATGCGAAAGAAGTTGGTGCTGGTAATCATCTGCGGTTCGGAGTGCGGCTGCGGGATGTCCTGAACGATCGGCATATTGAAGGTGTAGTAGCCGACCGACTGCAGCGTATGGCTACGCGTCTGCCAATCCTGTGCATCGGGCAGGGAGATGCCGCCGCTGCTGGAGGCTGCGTCCTTGTCATAGGAAGCCTCCGAAATGGACACCAGCTCGGATGGATGGGCAAAGGGCAGCGGCCGCAGCAACACCTGGTCCACGACCGAGAACATCGTCGTGGTCGCGCCAATGCCCAGCGCCAGCGTCAGGATTGCGGCGCACGCGAAACCGGGACTGCGCCGCAACTGCCGCCATGCATAACGAAGGTCGGTACCGATTTCCATTCTCTTGTCCTCTCTACTCCGACCGCAGCGCCTGCATGGGTTCTATCGACGCAGCCCGCCGTGCGGGCAACAGAGCCGCCGCCGCCGCGCTCACAGAGAGCAGCAGCACAGCGATGGCCACGACCGGCAAATCAAATGAGCCGACGCCGAAAAGCTGTCCGGAGAGCCAACGTCCGGCGGCATACGAAAGCGGAACGCCGACCAGCAGCCCGATCCCGCAAGACAGCAGCGATTGCATCAGCACCTCCCGCAGGATGCGTCCGCGGCTTGCGCCCAGCGCCATGCGTATGCCGATCTCGCCCGTGCGCCGCTGGACCGAATATGCCGTCACGCCATAAATACCAATCGCGGCCAACACTAGCGCGATGCCGGCAAAGACAGCGCACAGCCGGGACATCAGCTCGCCCGGAATGACGCTGATCTCTTTCAGCTCCTTGAATGTGTAAAACGAGGTGATGGGCAGGGTGGCATCCACGTCTCGCACTGCCTTGCGGATCGCGGCTTCGGCACGCGGTCGATCGCTGCCGCGAAGCTCCAGGATGAGGTTGCCTGCGAAGTGCGATTGCGCCTCCCATCCCTGCCGCGATGGACTGAAGACGTCCGTCGTCTGGCGATATGGCAGGAAATAGAGCGGCGGCGTCGGCCGATCGGGGTAAATGAATTTGATATCGTGCACCACGCCGACGATCTCGAACTGGGAGCGCAGCTCGGGTTCGATGCCGAAGTGCTGGCCAAGCGGATCGCCTTTCAGATAGCGCTGAGCAAAGC
Source organism: uncultured Acidobacteriaceae bacterium (assembly GCA_963736915.1). Lineage (GTDB taxonomy): Bacteria > Acidobacteriota > Terriglobia > Terriglobales > Acidobacteriaceae > KBS-83. Next base: position 325,663 of record CAVTQV010000004.1, read on the forward strand.
CCTCGCTGACCACCGCGACTTTGCGTGACTTGTCATCGTCGCCATCGTTGAAGACGCGCCCTTCACGCAGCTTGGCCCCGATCGAAGCGAAATAGTCCGGATTGACGCGGTTCCATGCTGCCCTGCCCCACTCGTTGTCCAGCGCAGGATTCGGTTGGCCCGGGAAAAACGTATAGGTATAGCGGCTGTCTCCCGACATCGGCGCATACGTGGCGAGCCCCACTCGCTCTGCTCCGGGAATTGCCATCAGCCGTTCCCGTAGCCGCTGATAGAGCTCATTGGTGTGCGTGCTGCGGTATCCGGCAAGCGCCGGATCGATGCTGATGACGTATCGGTCCTTGGTCTGGAAGCCAAAATCCTGCCCCTGCAGGTTAGTCAGACTGCGCGTCAGCAGGCCCGCGGCACACAGCAGCACGACGGAGAGCGCTGCCTGCAGAATGACCAGCGCCCGCTGCGATCCGGTGCCGCTGGAGCGCGTCGTACGCGAGGCGGCGCGCAGCACGCTGGCCAGGTTGTTCCGCGTCGAGATCCACGCCGGACCGACACCAAAGAGAATCGCTGTAACCATCGCGGTGACAAATGCGAACCCCAGCATCGCCGGGGAGGGCCGGGCGGTAATCGGGATGTAGTCAACTCCTTGGAAGGCCACCGCAATCACGGAGCTGGAAAGAACGTAGGCCGCCCCCACCGCTCCGATGCAGCCGAGCAGCGCCAGCAGAATGCTCGATATCATGGCCTGCTGCAGCAGTTGGCTTCGGCTTGCGCCCAGCGCCATGCGGACCGAGGTCTGCTGGCTCTGCGCCATGGCTTTTACCAGCAGCAAATTGGCGACATTAGCGCAGACGATCAGCATCACGAAGCCCGCCGCCGCCATCAGCAGTTTCAGCGGCTGCTCGTAATACATCCCCACCACGTTGATGCCCGGCTCGGCGGAGGCGATCTCCGTCCGCTGGCGCTCAATCTGCGCCTGCTCCTCCGGATGCATGTCCGCGCTGCGGCTGCGCAGCCACTGGCGCAACTCGGTATTCAGCTGGGCGTTGATCTGTGCGTGGTTGGCCCCGGGCGCAATGCGTCCGATGATGTCCAGCCAATAGCGGTCCGGCCGCGACCCGAGCGCTCCCTCGTGCACGAAGTAGGATTCCTGCCGCAGCGGCATCCACAGCTCCGGCATGTCAGCGTTGATGGTCTCGCCCATGAATCCCGGAGCCGTGACGCCGACGACGGTGGCCGCCGTGCCGTTCATCATCAGTGTCTGGCCCACGATATGCGGGTCGCGCCCGAAGCGCCGCTGCCACATCCGGTCGCTCAACACCGCCACCGGCGGCGCGCCCCGCCGATCGTCCGCCGGCGTAAGGCCACGGCCTAGCGCCATCGGCACTCCAAGCACGCTGAAGTAGTTTCCGGAAACCAACCTTCCCAGCAGCGCGAAGGAGGCCTGCGGATCGCCCTGGCGATGCACCAGCAGCGGCGTCTGCCCGGGCTGAAATGCCGCCATCCCCTCAAAGCCCTGCGTGTGATCGCGCAGCGTCTCGTAGAGCTCGTTGGAGAACATGCTCCAGTCGCCCATCAGCTCGCTGGCCGCGCAGCAGGTGCTCTCGCGTCCGACCTTATATAGTTCCGACGGCTGCTTGACCGGCAGCGGCTTCAGCATCGAAACGTAGATCAGGCTGAAGATGGCCGTGGTTGCGCCGATGCCGAGCGCAAGAGTCAGCACAGCCGTAATGGCAAAGCCCGGACTGCGGTGCAGTTGGCGGAATGCGTAGCGGATATCTGCGGCCAGATGCATAGGTTCACTCCGTCCGCAACGCTACCATGGGTTCGGTGGATGCCGCGCGCCGGGCCGGAACCAGAGCTGCCAATGCAGCCGCGGCGATCAGCACGCAGGCAGCGACGCCGTAACTAACCGGGTCCAGGGCCGGAACTCCGACCAGAAAACGGCTGAGGACGCGCGAGGTCTCCAGGCTGACCAGAACGCCGAGCCCGATACCCAGCAACCCGCTCTTTGTGGCCGTCGCCATCACTTCGCGCGCGACGGTGGCACGGTCCGCTCCCAGCGCCATGCGGATGCCGATCTCCCGCACCTGCTGCGCCACGGTGTAGCTGGTGACGCTGTACATGCCGACGGCGGCAAGCAGCAGGGCCAGCCCCGCAAAGGCGGTGAGGAGTTCGCCGCGCAATTGCTGCGGCTGCATAGCTGCCGCCAGCGAGTCATCCATGGTGGTGAATTTCGTCGCGATGGAGGCATCCGTGGCGAGTACACGCTGGTGCACTGCAGGGATGAGGGTGGCGGGTGCGACCGAAGTGTGCAGAACGATCTGCGCCCCGGTGATGAGACGGTGAGGATGCTGTGCAAGCGGGAAATAGATCGCGGGCGACGGATCGTTCGCCGGAGAATCCTGTCGTACATCGCCGACTACGCCAACGATGGTGGCGCTGTCGCAGGCTGTCTTCATCCATGCCGCAGATGATGCGCTTCCCGATTGGATCTTCGTTGCCGAAGGACTGATGGGCAAGCGCCTCGCTGATCAGCGCCACAGGCTGCGAGCCATAGGTATCCGCAGCTGTAATCTCACGCCCGCGCAAAAGAGGAATGCGCATGGCCTTGAAGTAGCCGGGGCCGGCCAGGCTGAAGATGGCATTGGACAGTCCGCCCTGATCCATGTTTTGACCGTGATCCGGAATAGCGTAGCCACCGTCCGAGCCATCGTCGCCGGTGGGCACTCCCCAGGCCTCTACTGCAGATGCAACCCCTGGCAGCGCGCGTAATTGTTCCCTCAACTGTGCCAATTTTACAATCTGCTTTTGCTGTCCTGCGAGCCCATTGGCCGGGCCTTCCGCATCGACGATCAGGCGGTTCTCCGTGGCAAAGCCAAGCGGGACTTCGCGAATGTGTTGAATGGTGCGCAGCAAGAGGCCCGACGTAGTGACAAGCAGGAAGCTCAAGGCAATCTCGATGGCCAGAAGAGTGCGGCGCCAGACGGCGGAGGTGCGATCCGTGCTGCCGGAACGCGTGCCGCGGCTCAAAGCCGCTGCAGGATCGCGACGCGCGGCCCACCAGCAGGGCAGAGTCGCACTGAGTACAGTGACCAGCATCGCGAGTAGAAGGCAGAAGACAAGCAGGCGCGGATCCGGCATGGCGCTCATAGCGCGCGGAAGTTGTGAAGCCAATACACGCATGAGCAGGCGGGTCGCGGGAACGGAAAGGAGAAGCCCCGCGAGTCCGCCGAGAAACGACACGATGCCCGCTTCGATGAGGACCGAGGCAACGATGCGCGCGCGCGTTGCTCCCAACGCGCCACGCACCGCCAACGCGTGCCCCTGCGCAGAGATGCGAACCAGTTGCAGGTGCGCCACGTTCGCGCAGGCGATGAGCAACAGCACGCCAACTGCGGCCAGCCACAACCAGAGAGTGGTGCGCACGTCGCCAGTCAGCTCATCGCGCAGCGGCACAACACGCAGGCTGACATGCGCGTGGCTGATGGGATACTGCTTGGCCAGGCGCTCCGCAAGCGCATCGATCTCGACCTGTGCCTGTTTGACGGTGAGCCCATTTCGCAAGAGCGCGACTGCATGGTAGTTGTACGAGTCGCGGCTTGTAGGATCCCACGGTGAGGCAGGCCGGCCCAGCCAGATGGCAGTCTTCTGCGGATAGTCGAAGCCTCGCGGCATCACGCCAACCACTTCGAAGGACTCCCCTTCGACGCTGATCAATTTGCCCACGGCCGCGGCCCCACCGCCCAGCTCCGCATCCGCAAAGGCGCCGCTTACCAGCGCCTGATGCGAGGCATCGCCTGCGCGGAAGAGTTCGCCGCGCTGAGGAACCACTCCGAAGACCTCGGGAAACCTCGCGCTGATCACGGCGATATGCGTAAAGGTCGCATGATCGTGAAGCTGTACGCCCTCTTCGTACGCCTCGTAATAAGCAGTCGCAGCGAAGGCCGAGCTGGCACGCAGGTCCTCGTAGTCGCCGCCGGGCACGCGGGGAATCTGGTGCTGCCTGTCCTTGAAGAGCGTCTCGAGCGCCACAATGCGATCCGCGTCGCGATACGGAAGCTGCTTCAGCAGCATCTGTTCCACCACGCTGAAGACAGCCGTCGTTGCTCCAATCCCAAGCGCCAGCGTGAGGATCGCCGTCACGGCAAACCCGGGATTGCGGCGAAGCTGGCGAATCGCGTAGCGAAGGTCCTGAGCAAATGCCATCGCTCTACTCCGTCCTCAATGCAGTGATCGGGTCGATAGTTGCGGCGCGGCGCGCAGGCAGCAGCGCCGCCAGCAGGCCGATCAGGAAAAGCACCGCGGCAATTACAAGGAAGACCATCGTCTGGTCTGCAGCGAGGTGGGCGGCCTCTGCCCCGTGCATTCCCTGCGGCTGCGGCAGCAGAGCGGCGATGGCCTTGCCGGCCAGCAGGGTCAGCACCGCGCCTGCTGCCACGCCCGCCGCAACCATGGCAGCCGCGCGGCCGGTTATGGTCCGCACCACGTTCGCGCGCGTCGCTCCCAGCGCCATCCGCACGCCGATGTCGCGCGTGCTCTGCTCAACCTCGTGGCTTAGCAATCCATGAATCCCCACTATGGCCAGCAATAGCGCCAGCATCGCGAAGCCGCCAAAGAGCCACGACTCCATGCGCTGGAAATCAAGCTGATCGAGGACAATCTCGTCCATCGTCTCGGGCGTGCGGAACGGCACCGTCGGATCAACCGCGTGGATGGCGTCGCGCAGTTCGCCATAGATGGCCTTCGGATCGCCCTTCGCCCGCACAACAAGACTCATACCTCTCAGGTAGCCGCGCCGTTCTTCCGGCGGCAACTCGCTCGCGATATAGTTCATCTCGGCCAACGGTGGACGATCGAGCGCCTGCCGCACGTTCGTGACCACGCCGACAATCTCCCCGTTGCCATCATCGATGTGCGCACCGATCGGGTCCATTCCCCTGGGGATGAACTTTTTCACAAATGCTTCGTTGACAACAATCTTCGGCGAACCGGTGTTGGTATCAAGCGCCGGATCGAGCAATCGTCCGCGCGTGAGCCGGACACCGAAGACTTTGTAGTAGCCGGGCATGACGACACGGGTCTCAGCCAGCATCTCCTGATTGGGCGGATACGGCGGCTGACCCTTGATGTGCGTATCAGAGTTCGAGCCCCAGTTCTGAATGGGCGTGATGTTGATGAGTCCGGCAGCCGCAATGCCTGGCGCATGCTGCAGGCGATCGAGTAGCGGCTGATAAAAGCTGTTCAGCGAATCGGTGTGTTCATAGCGGCCCGGGGAAAGATCGATCTCCGCCGAGACGATCGGCGCCGGATCGAAACCCAGGTCGGTATGGCGCTGTTCGAGGATGGAGCGCAAGAGGAGCCCTGAGGTAAACAGCAGCACCAGCGCCAACGCCACCTGCGTGATAATGAATGCGGAGCGCAGCCGGTGATGCGCGCGCGTTGTACCCGCAGCGCCGCCCGAGCGCAGGGCCCGGCTGGGATCGATGCCGGCAAGCCGCAACGCCGGAATCACTCCGGCCAGCACACTCGCCACCGTGGCGAGCACAATTGCGACAGCAAGCGCGCGCAGGTTCAGGTGCACCTCCGCGCCGCGCTGCAGTGCGTCCAGCAAATAGGTCCGCATGCCGGTGAGCGCGACGTTAGCCAGCAGCACTCCAACCCCGCAGCCGAAGACCGCCAGCACCAGGCTCTCGGTCAGCACCTGGCGCAGGATGGTTGCGCGGCCCGCACCCACCGCGGCCCGCACCGCCATCTCACGCTCGCGGCTTACGCCGCGCGCCAGCAGCAGGCCGGCGATGTTCACGCAGCACAGCATCAGTACTGCGAGCACGGCAAATCCCATCACGGCGAGCGGCGAGGCTACGCCTTCACTCAGCGTCGCGCCGAGCGTATGGAGCACCACGGTCCGCCCCGCATCTGTATCCGGATAGGCGCGTCCCATGTCTGCGAAGACACGCTGCAGGTCTGCCTGCGCCTGTTGGCGGCTCACGCCCGGCTTCATGCGGCCAATGGTTCCCAGCCAGTGCGATCCGCGCCTCGTGATCAACAGCGGGTCCGCATGCAGCGGCGTGTACACCGCATTGCGCTGCCCCAGCGGAAAGCGGAAGTCCGCAGGCATGACTCCAATGATGGTGTAGGGATGGCCATCGAGCCGCGCGACGCGACCAATCACTTTCGGATCAGCCTCGAAATCGCGCTGCCACACCTCGTGGCTCAGCATCACAATATCGTCGCGGCCAGGCTGGTCTTCGCCGGGAAGGAAAGTCCGGCCCAGGATCGGCCGCACGCCAAAGACATCGAAGAAGTTGTCACTCCCCTTGGTCGCGTGCAACGCCACCGGGCCGTGTGGTGATTCGAAATTCACGCCGGAGGTGCTGTAGCCGGCCAACGCGGTGAACGTGTGCTGTTGCGCACTCTCGTCGCGATAAGAAGGCACCGATGCCGGCTGCGTATAGCCGGCGCGCGAGCGGCTCTCCGGAACCATGATCTGCTGCGGATCGGAAAAGGGCAGCGGCCGCAGCAGCACCGCGTCGATCACACTGAAGACAGCGGTCGTTGCGCCAACCCCGAGGGCGAGAGTCAGAATCGCGGTCAGCGCGAAGCCAGGGCTGCGGCGCAGCTTGCGGAATGCGTAGTGAACGTCTTGTTCTAGCTGCATCACCGCCTCCCTTTCTGAATCTACTGGTTGCGCAGCGCCTCGACCGGCTCAATCGAAGCTGCGCGCCGCGCCGGCAGCAATGCCGCCAGCACTGCTGCCACCATCAAGGTCACAAATGCGCCGCCCAGAATCAGCGGGTTCGAACTGCTGACGTTGTACAGATGCGCGGCCATCAGGCGGCCCAGGCCTAGCGCCAGCGGTATGCCGATGATCAGCCCGGTAAGCACCTGCGCCAGCGCATGCTTCAGGACGCCGCGCAGCACGTCCGCGCGGTTCGCGCCCAGAGCCATGCGCAGGCCAACCTCCGGCGTGCGCCGTTCCACGGTGTACGCGGTCACGCCATAGATACCGATCGCGGCCAGCAGCAGAGCCACCAGGCCGAACGCGGTGGTGAGCCGCGCCAGCATCTCCGGCTCGTTGAAGTTCGCATTCACCTGCGTCTCCAGCGAGTCGATGCGGGTGATGGGCAGATTGGGATCAAGATCTCCGATGGCTTTGCGCAGTGCGGCAGCCATCTCCGCTTCGCCGCCGTGATAGTGCACCACAATATCTTCCGGGAAACGGACTCGTTCTACGCCAACGCGCTCGCGCTCCGCGAAGACTTCCGCCGGCTGCGCCATCGGCATGAAGACCATCGGCAATTGCGGCTGATCGGGATCTTCGTACTTGGTGTCATCCGCCACACCAACGATCTCAAATTCGCTCGCATCTTTCGCGCTCAGCCCGAAGTGCGCGCCCAGCGGCGGCTTGCCTTTGAGGAAGTGCGACACGAAGGCCTGATTGACGACGGCGATGCGCCGAGTCGTCGCGGTATCGGCCTCGGAGAAGCCGCGGCCCAGCAGTACATGCGTGCCCACTGCTGCGAAATAGCCGGGACTTACGTAATCAAGCGTCGTCCGGTAGTAGTTGTTGGTGAACTCCGGCGGGGGCGGCGGCTGCCCCGGCAGATAGGTCAGATCGTGCCAGCCGTTCTGCGAAAGCGGACTGAAGGTCGCATAGCCGAGATCGATCACGCCCGGCGTCTGTCTCAATTGCGTATCGAACTTACGTTCCAACTCCGGAAGCTTCTGAATGTCGTATCCGGCGGCTACGGGGTTGATGCCGATGACCAGCCTTCCAGAAGTTGCGAGGTGCAGGTTCTGATGCTCCAGCGCGCGCAGGCTCAGGGTCAGCAGGCCTGCCGTCGAAAGCAGCGCCAGCGACAGCGCCGCCTGTAGAACGACCAGCGCCTTCTGCGGCCACGCCGTTTTGTCGCCTGCCGTTCGGCTCGCGCCGCGCAATGCCTCAATGGGATCGAAATGCGACGTGATCCATGCCGGCACACAACCGAAAATGAGTGCCGCAAGAATCGCCACCGCAAGGGCGAAGCCGAAGACGGGCAGCGAAACCGAGGTTGAGAGCGGAGAAGATTGCGTATGGCTCATCACCATTGCGAGCATGGCGCGAGAACCGAAGACTGAAAGCAGCAGGGCCACGGCGCTGCCGGCGACTGCGACCACCAGGCTTTCCACCAGCGTCTGCCGAACCAGGCGGCTGCGCTGCGCGCCCAGCGCCAGACACACCGCGGTCTGCTGCCGGCGCGCCATGCCGCGCACCAGCATCAGGTTCGCCAGATTGGCGCAGACAATCAGCAGCACAAACCCGGCAATCATCAGCAGCAGTTTCAGTCCTGAGGCGTAGGTGTCGCGCAGCTCGCTGATCCCGGTCGCCGCCGGTATCCACTCCGTGCGTTGCTGGCCGATGACGGCGCTCTGCCCGGGATGGAGCGACTCCGGATGCGCGCGGAGCCAATTCTCGAGCAGCCCGCTGGCTTGCGCATCGAAGGCCGCGGGCCGAACGCCCGGTTGCGCGCGGCCAATCACGTAAAGCCAATACTCGCTGGGGTGGTCCATCGCATCGATGTTGGTAAGCATCGGCTCGAAGGCCAGCGGCGCCCAGATCTCCGGCGTCTCGGCATCGAGCTTGGTGCCAAAGAAGCCTGGGGGCATGATGCCGATGACGTTCATCGCGCGGTTGTTGATCATCAGCGTGGAACCGACGGTGTCCGCCGCTCCGCCAAAACGGCGCTGCCACAAGCTGTAGCTCAGCACCACGCGCGGCTGCGTTCCGCGCTGGTCGTCGGATGGCTGCAGCACGCGGCCCTGCACGGCTGTCGCACCCAGCATGGAAAAGTAGTTTCCCGAAACAAACTGCAGCCGTGCCGGCACGGCCGCCTGCGCACTCTGCTGCGGCCGCATGCCTACGGATCGCAATCCTGCTTCGACTCCAGCCATGCTGGAGAAGCCTGACAGATGATCGCGGAAATCCACGTACTGGTCGTACGAGAAGAGACTCCAGTCGCCAAACAAACTTCCGCCGTTGAAGCAGCAATCGTAGCGCGCACCCAGCTTATAGAGTTGCTCGGGCGCGGCAACCGGCAGCGGCCGCAGCATGACCTGGTAGATCAGCGTGAAGATCGCGGTGGTCGCCCCTACGCCAAGCGCCAGTGTGAGCACCGCGGTGATGGCGAAGCCTGGGGTGCGGCGAAGCTGCCGCAGGGCGTAACGAAGCTCCTGCAGGAATTGTGGGATGAGCGGCACGGCTCCCTCCTTTCTGTTTGGGTTATTCCATTCGCAGCGCGACCATCGGCTCGATGGACGCCGCGCGTCTTGCGGGAACCAGCGCAGCCACCGCCGCGGCCAGCGCGAGCATCGCCAGCGTGATGAGGGCGACCGGCATATCGAAAGCGCCCACGCCATAGAGGTGCTGCGCCATAAATTTGCCGGCCGCATAAGCCAGCGGAACACCGATGGCGAGTCCGATAACGCAATGCATAAGCGCACGCTTGAGCACGTCGCGCAGAATACTGGCCCGGTCTGCGCCAAGCGCCATGCGAACACCGATTTCGCCGGTTCGCCGCTCAACCGAGTACGCCGTCACGCCGTAGAGGCCGATGGATGCGAGGATCAGCGCGACAAGTCCGAAGAGCGACGTGAGCCGCGCCAGCAGCTCGTCCTGATTGAAGTTGGTCGATACCTGATAAGCAAAGGTATGGAAAGTACTGCGGCGTCAGCAGCGGATTGACATCTGCGAAGGCCCGCCTGCGTCTCTGCTTCCACCGTCGCCGGCGTCCATTCTTCACATACAGGACCACCTGGCCGGCATAGTGTCCCAGCGCTTCAAACGGTTTGTCCTTCGGCTTGAAGATCTCCGTATTCTGCGCAAAGGGCAGATAGTACATCGGCGGCGGCGGCACGTTCGGATCTTGATGCTTGGTGTTCTCCACAATCCCGACGATCTCGAACTGCGAGCGCAGCTCCCGCTCGAGACCAAAATGCTGGCCGATAGCCTTGCCGTGGTAGTAGCGATCCGCAAAAACCTGGTTGACGATCGCGACTTTGCGCGTCTGGTTGTCGTCGCCATCGCTGAAGAAGCGGCCCGCGCGCAGCTTCGCGCCTATCGCGTCAAAGTACTCCGGACTGATACGGATATAGGTCGCGCTATACCAGTCGTTATCCGGCTGCGGATCGGGCTGCCCCGGAATGAAGACACCGCCATTCCAGTTATCATGGCTGAGCGGGGTATAAAGCGCAAACGCCGCTTTCTGCGTGCCGGGAATCTGCATCAGCCGCGTCGTGCAGCTTGCGGTAGAGATCGTCAGCTGGTCCGGCTTATAGCCGGCCAGGAACGGATCGATGCCGACGATGTAGCGGTCCGTGGTCTGGAAGCCGAAATCCTGCTTCTCGAGATTATTCAGGCTGCGCAGCAGCAGGCCCGCGGCGCAGAGCAGCACCACCGAAAGCGCGGCCTGGGTAATGATCAGCGCACGCTGCACCGTCGAACTTGAATCCTTCATGGTGCGCGAGGTGCCGCGGATCGCCGAAGCCGGATCGGTTTGCGTCGACATCCATGCCGGAATGATCGCGCACAGCACCGCCGTCACCAGCGCGGCAAGCACAGCGAAACCCAGCACCGGCAGCGAAGGCGTGCCGTTTACCGGAACGTAATCCGATCCGCGGAAAGCCAGCCGCAGCACCGAGTTGGCCACGGCGTATGCAATGGCGATGGCGCCCGCGCCGCCAGCCAGCGCCAGCAATATGCTGGAGATCATCGCCTGACGCACCAGCTGCCCGCGCGTCGCCCCCAGCGCGATGCGCACCGCCTGCTGCTGCTTCTCCGCGGTCGCGCGCACCAGCAGCAGGTTGGCAACATTCGCGCAGACAATCAGCAGAACGAATGCCGCGGCCCACATCAACAGCTTCAGTCCCCGGCCGTAATTCTCGGAAACAGTATTCACGCCGGCTTTCGCCGAGGAGAGCTGCGTCTTCTGCCGGCCGATCTGCGCCCGCTCCGCGGCATTGAGCGTATCGGCCGGCTGCGCAGCCATTGCCGCAGTTCGACATTGAGCTGGGCAGTGATCTGCTCCAGATCGCGTCCGGGCGCAATGCGGCCCACGACATCCAGCCAGTGTCTGTCAGGTTGATGCGTGTGCGCCGCATCCGCGCCGGTGAACTTTGCCTCCTGGTTCAACGCCAGCCACAGCTCTGGCGGATCGGACTGCACAATCTCACCCTGATACTCCGGCGCCGTCACACCGACGATGGTCACCACCACCCCGTTCATGGTGAAGTTCGAGCCGATGACGTGCGGGTCAAGGCCAAGCCGCCGCTGCCACATCCGATAGCTGATGACGGCCACCGGCGTCGCGCCTTCGGTGTCGTCGGAGGGCTGAAGCGGCCGCCCCAGCGCCAGCGGCACGCCCAGCGTCGAGAACTCGTTGCCCGCGACGAAGCGTCCATTCACGGTTACAGGAGGCTGCGAATCGCCGACCCGCCGCGACAACAGAGGGGTGGTGAAGGACTGGAACGCTGTCAGGCTTTCAAATCCCTTGGTGTGATCGCGGAAGTAAAGGTATAGATCGTTCGAGAAGATTCGCCAGTCATCGCCCTGCAGTCCGCCGTAATTGCAGCAGGTCGGCTCCTTGCCCACCATGTACAGCTGCGAGGCATGATGGACCGGCAACGCCTTCAGCATGGTGTTGTAGATCAGGGTGAAGATGGCGGTGGTCGCGCCCAGTCCTAGCGCAAGCGTCAGAGCCGCCGTGATGGCGAAGCCGGGATTGCGACGGAATTGCCGCAATGCGTACTGCACGTCTCTGAGCAACTTCCCCATCGCGGCGCTTCCTCCTCAGAAATTCAACTTCCGGACAATGGGCACACGTCCCCCTCGCTTTCGCACTTCATGGTGCGAGCGCCCTTCTACTGGACCTGCAGCAATTGCTCGGGTGACAGCTCTCCTTCGGCAATCACCTTGCCGTCGAACAGGTGCACCTGGCGGTCTGCGTGGCGGGCAAAGCGCGGATCGTGCGTCACCATGCAGATGGTCGCGCCTTCCTTGTGCAGCTCGGAGAGCAGCTCCATCACCGCTTCGCCGTTCTTCGAGTCCAGGTTTCCGGTAGGCTCATCGGCCAGCAGGATGGACGGCGAACCGGCCAGGGCGCGGGCCACAGCCACACGCTGCTGCTGACCGCCGGAGAGCTGGGAAGGATAGTGACGCATGCGATGCGCCATTCCAACGCGTTCCAGAGATTCCTGCACCCGCCGCTTGCGGTCTGCCGCCGGCATGCCGGAGCGATAGGTCAGCGGCAGCTCCACATTCTCGGCCACCGTCAGGTCGCCGATCAGGTTGAAGCTCTGGAAGATGAAGCCGATCTCCTGGTTGCGGATGCGCGAGCGCTCGGCAAAGCTCAGGTTCTCGACTGGCTTGCCGTTGAGCTGGTAACGGCCCCCGGTCGGCGTGTCGAGCAGTCCGATGATCGAGAGCAGCGTCGACTTGCCGCAGCCCGACGGACCCGACATGGCGACGTAATCGCCCCGCAGGATCGCCAGATGCACGCCGGATAGAGCGTGCGTCTCAATCTCATCCGTGTAGAAGACCTTGGTCAGCGCTTCAATCTGTATCAGTGCCTGTGCTGTTTCGTCCATAGTTGGCCTCGTGTTCCTTCCCTTCCTAAGATCGGTTGATTACTCCAGCCGGATGCGGTCCACCTGGTCCCAGCGGGACATGTCGGACAGAATGACGGTATCTCCTTCGTTGAGCCCACCGAGCACCTGAATAGCATTCACCGAGGCGTGGCCCACCTTTACCTGAACCCGATTCGCGTACTTGCCATCGGGCGTCAGCTTGAACAAGCTGATGGTCGAGTCCTCGTTGCCAAAGGCCGGCCGGCCGACATAAAGCACGTTGTTCATCCGCTCCAGGTCGATCTGCCCATCCACGCTCAGGTCGGGCCGCTCGCCCTCGATGAATCCATCCATCGTTACGTCCACCGTGACCGTACCGTTATGGACACCCGGATCGATGCGCGTCACATGGCCGTTGACGATGCCGTTGTGGGTATCGATCGCGGCCGGCTGATTGAGCCGGATGTCGCGCGCCTGTGTCTCCGGAATGTTCAATGCGGCCTTCAACTGGTTTGGCTGAACCACCTTCGCGAGCATGGTCCCTGGAGTCACCTCTTGTCCGACGGCGACAGGAAGCGCGGTTGTGCCGAGGTCCGTCAGCACGCCGCTGATGCCCGCTCTTACTTTCAACGCATCCAGTTGCTGCTGCTTGAGCTGGTACATCGCGCGCGCCTGATCCACCTTGGCCTGAGCGACAGCAAGCTGTGTCTCCAGGGCCTTCTCATTGATGGATACGACATTCTGCTGCATTTGGTTCTGGGTAGTTAATCCCTGCGCGGTGCTTTTTGAGGCTTCAGCGGTAATTCCTGAAACAACCCCCAGCTTGTAGAGCGCTTCATCGGTCGCCGCCTGCCGTTTGGCAGTCTCATAAGAGGCATTGGTGGTCGCCGCAGTCGCCTTCTGCGTGTTGAGCGTGCTCTGCAACTGCACCTGGGTGTTCTTCAAATCAGCTTCCGCTGATGCCAGCGCGAGCTTCGAGTCCATCGCCTGCTGGGTCACGGTAGGGTCGCTCAATTCCATGATGACGGTGTCCGCCTTCACATTGGATCCGGGCAGTACCAGGAAGCGGGTCACCGTCGCATTCGTCTGCGCGGCGATCTGGCGGATCGAATCCTCGCGCGGCACCAGGGTCCCGTTGCCGCGGACCTGCCGGATAAGGTTTCCGCGCTTGACTGTATCGGTCCAGACCACGCTGCGCTCTACGGTGGGGGCGGCCGGCTTCAACCGCATCACGGCGAAGGTCACGCCGGCGAGGATCACGATGGCTGCCGCGATGGTGACAATGCGGCGGCGGTTCTTCTTGGCTTTGATATCTGGGCGAGCGATGTCCATCAATCCCTCCTAGTGCACTTGGACGCCCAACCTCGGGCGGCACTCTAAACAATTGAAAATAGGCGGCTATGTATCCATCCCATTTAGCCCAGGCCTGCTGGCAGCTGTCCGGTCATGTGCAGCGCTGTCCATTTCCGGACACGTTGCCGCCCTGTTGGCATCCTGGATACTACGACTAAGGATTTATTTCCGCCGCAGGCAACTTCAGAGACAATCACCCGGACTGGCAGGTCTCCCTCGCGATTACACCTACCAAAGACATGCTTCTGGAGCCAATATGCAAGCCATTTCCGCCACCGATACCCGGCTGAAGCTGACCACGCTGCTCAGCAAAGCCCAGCAGGAGCCCGTTCTCATCCGCCACAATCAGCGTGATATGGCTGTCATGCTCTCAGCCGCCGAGTACCAGCGGCTCGCCAAGCGTCCATCTGCGTCCGCGCAGGCCGCCAGCATCGACCCCAAGCTCGCAGCCCTGCTCGACGCCTGCGATTAAGAATCCCTCCCCATGAATGGCGAAGGCCGGAGCATCCCGCTCCGGCCTTCGCCATTTCTTGAACGAGAGATCAGGCCCGAGCCGGATCGCCTCGCTCGGCATCAATGCCGAGTTCGGCAAACGCCTTCTCTGCCTTCGCCGCATCGAACTTGCCCTCGCGCGCCAGGCGCGATAGCGTCGCTGCGGCAATCGCCTCCGCGCTCACCTCGAAGTGCCGGCGGAGATGTTCGCGGTTGTCGCTGCGCCCAAAGCCGTCCGTGCCGAGAGAAAGCAGCCGCTCCCGCAGCCACGGCGCAAGCTGGTCCGGCACCGCCTTCATAAAGTCGGTGGCGGCAACAATCGGCCCCGCCGCGTTGCCGAGAGCGGTAAGAATGTACGGCTGCTTCGCCGGCTGCGATGGATGCAGCCGGTTCCAGCGTTCGATGGCCAGAGCATCGCGCCGCAATTCGTTGTAGCTGGTCACGCTCCACACGTCGGCAGCAACGTCGTACTTCTCCGCCAGAATCTGCTGCGCGCGCAGCGCCTCGTTCAGGATCGGGCCGCTGCCGAATAGTTGCGTTACGGCGCTTCCCTTTGCCGCTGGACGCAGACGGTAGATGCCGCGCAGGATGCCTTCCTCGACGCCCTTCGGCATCTCCGGCATGGCGTAATCCTCGTTGTACATCGTGAGGTAGTAGAAGAGGTCTTCGCCGTTTTCGTACATGCGGCGCAGCCCATCCTGAATGATGGTGGCCAGCTCGTAGACGTATGCGGGATCGTAGGTGGCGCAGGTCGGCACGGTCGAAGCGAGCACGATCGAATGCCCGTCCTGGTGCTGCAGCCCCTCACCCAGCATCGTCGTGCGCCCGGCAGTGCCGCCCATCAGGAAGCCCTTGCCGCGCGAGTCCGCGAACGCCCAGGCCATGTCGCCAACACGCTGGAACCCGAACATCGAGTAGTACATATAAAACGGGATCATCGGCAGCCGGTAGTTGGTGTAGGCCGTGCCCGCCGCCGTAAACGAGGCCATCGAGCCGGCCTCGGTAATTCCCTCTTCCAGAATCTGTCCGTCCGGCTCTTCGCGGTAGTAGAGCAGCATGTCCACGTCATGCGGTTTGTACTTCTGGCCTTCGCTCGCGTAGATGCCCACCTGCCGGATGGCCGATTCCAGGCCGAAGGTCCGGCCTTCGTCCGGAACGATCGGCACAATGAACTTGCCGAATGCCGGGTCCTTCATCAGGTGGCGCAGGATGCTGACAAAGCCCATCGTCGTTGAAACAGCGCGGCCCTTCGAGCCGGCGGTCCACTCCGCAAACGTATCCAGCGCCGGCGCCTTGAAGTCCAGCTTCGGCACCTCGCGCTTCGGCATGAAGCCGCCCAGCGTCTCGCGGCGCTCCAGCATGTAGGCAATCTCCGGCGCGTCCTTTGCAGGGCGATACGGCAGCCCATTCTTGGCCGTCTCGTCCGACACCGGGATGTTGAAGCGCTTAACGAATTTTTCCAGCTCATTATCCTGGAGCTTCTTTTCCTGATGGCTGGCGTTGCGCGCCTGCGTGCTGCCCAGGCCATAGCCCTTCACCGTCTTCGCGAGAATCACAGTGGGACCGCCCTTGTGCTCGGTCGCACGCTTGTAGGCGTTGTAGATCTTCAGCCGGTCGTGGCCGCCGCGATGCAGGTGAGCTATTTCGTCATCGCTCATGTCCCGGACCAGCTCCAGCAGCTCCGGATATTTCCCGAAGAACTCCTGCCGCGTGTACGCGCCGCCCTTGGCTTTGAACGCCTGGTAGTCGCCGTCCACGCACTCTTCCATGCGCTTCAGCAGCAGGCCGGTGTGGTCGCGCTCGAAGAGCTTGTCCCAATCCGCGCCCCAGATCACCTTGATGACATTCCAGCCGGCACCGCGGAACATCCCCTCCAGCTCGTCAATGATCCGCTTGTTGCCGCGCACCGGCCCATCCAGCCGCTGCAGATTGCAGTTCACGACGAAGATCAGATTGTCCAGCTTCTCGCGCGTCGCCATCGAGATCGCGCCCAGCGTATCGACCTCGTCCGTCTCACCGTCGCCCACAAAGGCCCACACCTTGCGATCGGTCTTCTCGATCAGGCTGCGATCCTCGAGATACCGCATGAAGCGCGCCTGGTACAGAGCATTCAACGGCCCAATGCCCATCGACACCGTGGGGAAGCGCCAGAAGTCCGGCATCAGCCACGGATGTGGGTAGGACGAGAGGCCCGGCTTATCCCGTAGCTCGTGGCGGAAGTTCAGCACCCGCTCCTCATCCAGGCGGCCTTCGAGATACGCGCGCGCATACACGCCCGGCGAGGCGTGGCCCTGGAAGTAGACGAAATCGCCCGGCTGCGTGCCATAGCTGGCGTGAAAGAAATGATTGAAGCCGACTTCGAGCAGAGTCGCCAGCGAGGAGTAAGTTGCGATGTGGCCGCCGATGCCCGCGTCCTTCTTGTTCTGCCGGTGCACCATCGCCATCGCATTCCAGCGGATCAGGCTTTCGACCCGCCGCTCGAGATCGGGATTGCCGGGGTACGGCACTTCCTCGTGCTTCGGAATGGTGTTCAGGTACGGAGTGATCAGCTCGCCGGTCGTATTGATGCCGGCCTCGCGCGCCCGGCGGCGAAGCGCGGTCAGGAGCTCAGCGCTATGCTCAGCGCCCTCGGCGACCACAACCTCGTCAAAGGCCTCGATCCACTCGGCCACTTCTGCAGAAAAGCTTGTCTGGGCTGGCACTGCCTCTTTTGTGCTCATCGGTCGGGATCACTCACCTGTCGGAATTGGGTCTTGCCGTGGAACGCGCGGGAAGGCATCGGCCACTGTCCAGTATAACGTTGGTCCAGCGGCCTGCGACGCTGGCGGGAACGCTCTTCCTACATAGACTCGCAGCCCGGGACATCGGCAAGCGTTTCAAAAACCCTCAGACCCAGTTGCCTCGCGAGTTGAACATCATCATCCGCGCCCTTGGACGCGCCCGGAAGACGCAGCACGCCGTCGCAGCGGTTCAAAAGCCGCCGCGCGACAGGATAGAGAATCTCCTCGTAGATAGCGTCGCCCGGCCGCTTCGAACCCGCCTCACGCAATAATGGCAGCGCAATCCACTCTCCGATCATGGGCACATGGCCAGCGCGAAAAAGCGGAAGCGCGACCGACTCAAGCGCGTGCAGATTCTTCTCCATGAGTGCCGGGTCATCTCCGGTTCCGGAACGGTATGGACCGGCGATGAGGATCATGAGCGATTCAGCCGGCATACGCGAATTCCTTTCCCGTCTGCGGTCCAAAGATGAACAGGAAGGCGTGCTGCAGCAGCATAATCGTCTTGCCATCCACGATCTCGCCGCCCGCAATCGCCCGCATGGCATCGTCAATGGAGAGTTCCAGAATGTCGATGTCTTCTCCCTCCGCACGATTGCCTCCACCCGAGGTCGTCTTGCTGGATGCATCGTAAGCGGCTACGAAAAAATGCAGCTTCTCCGTAACAGAGCCGGGACTCATGAAGGCTTCAAAGACCTTTCGCACGTTCCGGACGCAATATCCCGTCTCTTCCTCGACCTCCGCCCGGATGCGTTCCTCTGGGGCCGCGCCGTCCAGCAGTCCGGCAACCGCCTCGATCAATAAACCTGGGTGGCCGTTGACGAATGCCGGGAAGCGAAACTGCCGCGTGAGAATCACCGTTCGACTCTCCTGCTTGTAGAGCAGAAGCGTGGCGCCATTGCCCCGGTCATAGGTCTCGCGGCTCTGCTGCTGCCAGGTTCCATCCCCGCGCAGAAAATCAAAGGTCGTTTTCTTCAGCACATACCAGTCGTCGGAGAGTGTCTGAACATTCCTGATGCGAACACGCTCGCTCGTTGGCAGGTCTTGCACGGAGGTCGGCATACCCGGAAGCTTATCGTGCAGTTTCGTGCAATTTCAAGTATTATCGTGCAACGTCATGCTGACAAAACAACGCAAGCAGGTGATCCTTGCATTGCTCAAGCAAAAGGGTCAGGTGGTCGCCAAGGAGATCAGCCGGTCCATGGATGTCTCTGAAGATACGATCCGCCGCGATCTTCGAGAACTCGCGCAGGCGGGGCTGCTGCAGCGGGTACATGGCGGAGCGCTGCCCTCATCGCCCGCGATGGCGGATTTCGCCGGCCGCGAATCCATCGCGCCGGAAGGAAAGGTCGCCATCGGCCGCGCCGCCGCGCGCATGATCCGCCGTGGACAAGTCGTCATCCTGGACGGCGGCACCACGGCGAGACAGATAGCGCGCCACATCCCTCGTGAACTCAAGGCAACCATCGTCACCCACAGTCCAACCATTGCTCTTGAGCTACTGCACCACGCAGAGATCGACGTCATCCTGATTGGTGGACGTCTCTTCAAGCACTCCGTTGTCGCGGTAGGCGCGACTGCGGTCGAAGCGATCGCAAAGCTTCATGCCGATACGTATTTCATGGGCGTAACCGGCATCCATCCCAAAACCGGCCTCACCACGGGAGACTTCGAAGAGGCCGCCGTTAAGCGCGCGCTGAGCCAGGCGGCAGCCGACACGTTTGTGCTGGCATCCTCCGAAAAACTCAACGCCGCGTCTCCTTACTCCATCGTGCCCCTCGATGCGATCAGCGGCATCATTACCGAACGAAGCGCGAGTCCTCAATCGCTTCGCCCCTTTGAGAAGCTGAAGATTCCCATCACACGGGCCTAGCCAGAGCTGATCGCGCCGCGGCAACCTGGCTTTTCGCAGTGTTCAGGAGCAACTCGAACTCCGGATGCGTTCGCGAACGCTCCCAGCCATGCATCGGAAACCAGAGTTTCGGGCGCGCAAATAAATCCGGACTGCACAGCAAGCTTCAGCGCCGCCATCGCCGAGTCCACCATCCCCATCTCGGCATAATGACGCGCAAAGTAGACCAGGATCTCGGGCTCTCGGGCTACGTCGGCTGCTTTCATAAGACCTGCAGCCTCATCGAACCGGCCTTCGAGCAGCGCCAGCAAAGAGCTCATCAGTGCCGTCATCAATTGAGACAACGACATTCTCTCCAGCCGCTCTCGCAATAGCGTAATCGCCCGCTGCCGATCGCCCAGAGCGGCCCAGGCCGCCGCATCCAGGTAATATGCCGCGCGCCCGCTATAGCTCTCGATGGCAGCGCCGTATTCTCCGGCGAGAAATAATGTGTGCGCCACGCTGGTGACAATCGCCGGATCAAGCGTTACCGCTTGTCTATGCGCCTCAAGCGATTCCTCCAGCAGCCCGCGGAAACGGAATACCTGCACCAGTCCGCTGAACGACTCCGGCTCTCCGGGATGCCGCGCCAGCCGCTCCAGCAGCCGCACCATCGCCTCATCCGCATGTCCCTCGTCTGTCTGCACAAAGGTATAGAACTGGTGCGCGGACGCCAGGTCCGGATCGAGCGCAAATGCGCGGCGGAACGCCGCATCGGCCAGCTCCGGATTGGCCGATGCGCTATCGCTGAACTTGCCCAGGAACCAGCAGCACCGGCCAAGCCATGCCCATGCCGGCGCGAACTCCGGGTCATCCGCCAGGCAAGTCCAGTACAGCTCTCTCGCCAGAGACATCGACTCAACAGACCGCTGCACCGTCAGCTCTTTAGCACGCGCAAACCTCTCGTATGTTGTCCTTGCCGCGCCGGGCTCGCCGGCAACCGGCAAAGCGAATCGATATCCGTGTTTCGATACGGTAAGGATCGCCTCTCGCCCGACGATCTTCCTCAGGCTGACGATGGTGTTTGTCAGATTGGCTTCACTTACATGAACCGACGGCCACAGAGTCTGGATCAGCTCCTGCTTGCTCACCAGATGCTCCGCTCTCCGCACCAGGCAAAGCAGCGCGTCAAACGCCTTCGGCTGGAGCGAAACCGGACTGCTCGCCTTGGTCAGCATGCGTTCGCCGGGGGAAAGCTCAAAATCCGCGAAGCGATACGCTGTCTCGACAGAGCTTGGATTTTTCTTTGAAAAACCGTGTGCCATATGTGCAGAGCTCTGCGTCGAAACCAGCCTACACTCTCCCCCATGAGAGAGCACAAAACACCCGCACTCGGCCGTCCGCCATCCGCCACGCAATCCAGCAACAGGGCGCGTCTCAACAAGCTTGGATTGATGTGTGTCGCCCTTCTGCTCTACGGGACTGGCTTGCACTCTGCGCGCGCTGTTTCGGCCTCGCCAACAGCGGCACAGGAACCCGCGGCCGCGCACGACGGGCAGCACGATTTCGATTTCAATTTCGGCACCTGGAAGACGCACATCCGGCGCGTTCTGAACCCGTTGTCAGGCTCACCGAACTCTATCGAGCTCAACGGAACGGTGATCATCCGGCCGGTCTGGGGCGGCCGCGCTCAACTGGAAGAGATTGAAGCCGACGGCCCGAAAGGCCATTGGGAAGGCCTGAGTCTCAGGCTCTACAACCCTCAGGCACATCAGTGGGGCCAATACTTCATCAACAGCAAAATCGCGACTCTCGGGCCGCCGCTGATCGGCTCGTTCAAAAACGGACGCTGCGAGTTGTTCAGCTCCGACGAGGACAACGGCCGATCGATCCTGGTGCGAGGCACATGGTCAGACATCACACCGAACTCGCATCGCTACGGAGAGGATTACTCCGCCGATGGCGGCAAGACCTGGGTGCCGGCCTTCCAGGCAGAGCTGACTCGTGTGTCCGATACGGCCGATGAGGCGGCGGTGCCGGAGATGGAAGCCGGCGGCGAAGGCCACGAATTCGACTTCGATTTCGGTACCTGGAAGACGCACTCCACACGCCTGCTGCATCCTCTGACAGGATCGACAACCTGGGTCAACATGGACGGAGGCACCAACGTGACCAAAGTCTGGGGCGGCCGCGCGAACCTGGCCGAGTACAAAGCAACCGGTCCGGCGGGCACGGTGGAACTCCTGGCTCTGCACTGGTACAACCGCAATTCACATCAGTGGTACATCGACTTCGCAACACCCAATGTCGGCACGCTGGGCATTCCCGGCATCGGCGAGTTCAAGAACGGGCGCGCAGACTTCTACGACTACGAGCCCATCAACGCCAAGTCGGTATTGGTGCGGTTCTCCATCTGGGGCATCACTCCGGACACCGCCCAATCTGAACAGGCATTCTCAGAGGACGGAGGAAAGAACTGGGAAGTGAACTGGATCAATAAATACACGCGCGCGAAAGCAGAATAAAAACTTGCGCCTCCGCCTGTGAGCGGCTGCCTCTGCCTGCCTTTAATCCGGCAAGCCCGTCAGCCGCGCCTTCTCCCGCTCAAAGAACCGCTCCATGAACTTCGTATCGAAGCGCCCTTCGCGGAACTCCGGGTCGGCAAAAATCCGCTGATGCAGCGGAATCGTCGTATGGATCCCCTCCACCACAAACATCTCCAACGCTCGCTGCATGCGGGCCATCGCCTCTGCGCGGTCCTTGCCGTGCACGATCAGTTTTGCGATCAAGGAGTCGTAGTACGGCGGCACGAAGCCCTCCGCATACTGCGCCGTGTCTACGCGCACCCCGTTGCCACCCGGCACGTTGAACACGTTGATCTTCCCTGCCGACGGCGTGAACTTCTCCGGATGCTCCGCGTTCACGCGGCACTCAATTGCATGGCCGCGAATCGTCACCGGCTCAGTCACAATATCCGAGAGCTTCTCATCCGACGCAATCCGGAGCTGCGCCTTCACCAGGTCAAGGCCCGTCACCATCTCGGTCACCGGATGCTCCACCTGGATGCGCGTGTTCATCTCGATGAAGTAGAGCTTGCCATCCTCGTCCATTAGGAACTCGATGGTACCTGCGTTCTGATACCCGATCTGCTCCAGGCAGCGCCGGATCGTCTTGCCGATCTCCTCGCGCATCTTCGCGTCCACCATCAGCGACGGCGCTTCTTCAATCAGCTTCTGATGCCGCCGCTGGATCGAGCACTCGCGCTCACCCAGCGACATCACATTCCCGTGCTGGTCCGCCAGCACCTGAAACTCGATGTGCCGCGGCTGCTCGATAAATTTCTCCATGTACAGGTCGCCGTTGCCGAAGGCGTTCGCCGCCTCCGTCTGCGCAGCCTGGAACAGCGCCGGCAACTCATCCTTCGAGCGGATCACCCGCATGCCGCGTCCGCCGCCCCCCGCAGACGCCTTCAGGATCACCGGATAGCCGACGGACTTCGCCCACTCCAGCGCCTCGCCCTCGCTCGCGATCACGCCCTCCGAGCCGGGCAGGATCGGCACCTTGGCTTTCTTCATGGCCATGCGCGCCTTTTCCTTCTCGCCCATCAGCCGTGTCACTTCCGGCGGCGGTCCGATGAACTTGATGTTGGACGCGCGGCACACCTCGGCGAAGTTCGCGTTCTCGCTCAACAGGCCGTAGCCAGGATGAATCGCGTCCACATCCGCGATCTCTGCGGCGGAGATCACCGCCGGCACATTCAGATAGCTTTCCGCCGAGCGCGGCGGCCCAATGCAGATCGCCTCATCGGCAAAACGAACATGGAGTGAGTTGCGGTCGGCCTCACTGTAAACAGCCACCGTGCGGACCCCAAGCTCCTTGCACGCGCAGATCACACGCAGCGCAATCTCGCCGCGATTGGCGATCAGGACTTTCCGAAACATGCATTCCCTTCGCGCCTGTGGGCGCTATCGTAATCAGACATCGTTGTCATCTCGACCGAAGCCGATTGCGAAGCGATCGGCGAAGTGGAGAGACCTGCTGTTTCTCGATTCGCCACCAGCTCAAAGTGAGCGACCCCAAGGAAGCGAACCATAAGGTGCGCCGCAGGCGCCGTTGCCTGGACGGCCAGTCCTCAACGCGGCCGCACGGCAAAGAGCTTCTGCCCGTACTCCACCGGCTGACCACTTGTCACAAAGCGCTTCACAACCTCGCCCGCGGCATCGGACTCGATCTCGTTCATCAGCTTCATTGCTTCCACGATGCACAGCACCTGTCCCACTTCAACCGTATCGCCCGGTTTCACGAAGGCAGGCGAGCCCGGCGAAGGCGACTCGTAGAACGTGCCCACGATCGGCGATTTCACGATGTGTAGCCCGGCTTCCTCGTCCACCGGAGCAGCGGGAGCCGCGGATACTGTTGCTGGAGGAGGTGCTGCCACCGTGCCCGCCTGATGCGCATGCGCCACCGCCGCCGGCTGAAAACTTGCCGAATGAGCCGCCTGCGCGGCAGCCGCAAGATGCGCCATCTGCGAAAGGTCCGCAGTCTGCGGAGCGCCGGCAAATTTCAGCCGCACCTTCAGGTCGCCCCGTTCCAGGTCGAACTCGTCGATGCCGTTTTCCTTCAGGAACTCGATCAGCTGTTTCAGCTCTGCTATCTCTTCCGGATTCATGCTTCCCAATCTTTCGTTCTCTGCGCTACAGCTTCTACAGCTCAATCCATGCCTTGGTCGCTGGCGTCAGCACGCGGCATCCCCGCCGCTCCACTACCACCGTGTCCTCAATACGCAGGCCGAACCCTACGCGCCTGGAATATAGATGCCAGGCTCGATGGTAATGACCATCCCCCTGGTTAGCAACGCCTGCTGCGCCATGGCGATGCGTGGTGATTCATGAATCTCCAGCCCCACTCCATGCCCGGTCGAATGCGTGAAGTACTCCGCCAGCTTCGCCTGGCGCAGCACGCTGCGCGCCGCCTCATCCACGTCGCCGGCCTTCGCGCCCGCCATTACTGATGCCACTGCATTCTCCTGCGCAGCCAGCACCACGTCATATGCCTCGCGCTCGCGCGCCGTCGCGCGCCCCAGGTGCACAGTGCGCGTCATGTCCGAGCAATAACCGTTGAGAATAACACCGAAATCGAGCGTAACGAATCCGCGCCGCGGCAGCTTCGCCGCGGATGCCGTGCCATGCGGCATCGCCGATCGCTCGCCGCTGGCCACGATCGTGGGAAACGACATCGCCTCCGCACCCCACATCCGCGCGCGATATTCAAGCTCGGCCGCAACCGCGTTCTCCGCGATGCCCGGCCGCATGAATCCAATGATGTGATCAAACAGCCGCACGCCCAGTGCAGCCGCCGCAGCCATGCGCTCGATCTCCGCCGCGTCCTTCACCATGCGCTGTGCGGCAACTATCGGCGAGTCCAGCGGGACGAAAAACCCCTTCCCGCCCTTAACCGCCTTCTGCATCGCGCCCAATGCCGCGATCGTCGTCTGCTCGCCGTCGTAATGCACACGCTTCACGCGCGTATCCGCAAGCCAGCGGCATGCCTCCGGCACCGCCGGTCCCTTCGCAATGCGAACTTCCGCCCCCTTCACCTCCGCCGCGGCCTGCGCGGTATAGCGGCCATCCGTGACCAGCAGCGCAGCCTTGGCCGTGATCGCGAGCGCAGCATTCGAGCCGGTGAAGCCGCAGAGATAGCGCACGTCGGGCAGATGTGTCACCAGCAGCGCGGAAATTTTCTGCGTGGCCATTGTGGCCCGCAGTCGGCGCATCCGCGAGCGATGATTCATGGCCTGCGTTGTGCTTGCCGAAGCTGTCACGACTGCTCACACACGCATGCGGAGGAGTTTGGGAAGGATATGTACATCTGAATCAGTCTACTGAGCCGCGCTCTTTCGCCGCGCCGGCCGCACGCTCTGCACCGGCTTCGCCTTCGCCCGCGTCGGCTTCTCTTCCGCAGCTTTTCCGGTCACCCGTACAGGCATGTTCCCGCCAGAACTCTGCTGATCCATCCAGTCGTTCAGCCGCGAGCGCTTGAAGCGCCACCGGTTGCCCAGCTTGAATGCCGGCACGAAGCCCTCAGACGCGTACTTGTATAAGGTATCCGCGCTGATCCCCAGATAATCCGCCGCCTGCCGGATATCCATCACTTCGCGCTGCTCTGTTGCTGCCATCTGCGCTTTCATCGGAGTCGCGTGCCTCCTAGGGAACGTCTTCCCGGGCAGCACCCCGTGTGGCCTCGCATCGGGGACCCGGCGTCTTGTATATACCCTGTTTCCTCGGGCCTGTTCAAGGAAAGATTCCATTCGCATGCCATCCAAATGGGGGATTGCTGTTGGTTTTCCGGGTTACACGGGCTTTCGCGGCATCCCTTGACCGGCCGCCACCCCTGCCTGGCCCCCGGCATCGAACTGAGAACAGCCGATTCAAGCTCAAAAGATATGCTGGCATTGCGGTGAGCGAAGGAATCCGTGGTCGATCGCGAAAAGATATTTGCTTCCAGGCGCGTCACGCCGCCGGCCGGCTCCGGGTTCCGTGCCGTGCAGACACCGCGGCGTCATCGCTGGCCGATCGCCGCCGTCCTCAGCATCCTCTTCGCGCTGGCCGGATTACGCTACGCCATCCACAACTGGCATCACCCGGATAGTCCGTCGCAACTCGCGCTCCCGCTCCTCGGCATCGCCATCCTGTTCGGCGCATGGAACCGTTTCAGCCGTCGCGCGGGATAAATCAGGAATTTTTGTATCTCCGCGTGTAACTTCTCCAGGAATTCCGTGTAAGTCGCGCCCTTTCGCGATGCGCGCATTTCTTCTCTTTGACGAAAGCTCTGATGCATTGATTTCTCACAATAATTTCTCGTTAGACTAGACAACATGTTGTCTAACTCTGCCTTCTGAATTCCGAATAGCTGCGCTCCACATAAGAGCAGCACCACCTCGCACCACTCCCATCCCCTCCCCAGGAGCAGTTGTATTGAAAAACCACATTCTCCTCTCCCTCGCCGCGATGCTGATCGCGAGTCCCGCATGGGCACAGAACAGCAGCATCAAGCTCTCCACCACAGCACTTAGCTTCAACGGATCCAGCGGCAACGTCTCATCGCAGCCGATCACTCTCACCGTAACCGGTAGACGGCCAGTCACGGTTCGCAGCATATCTTTCTCGAATCCCGCATTCTTCCTCCCCCCGTTCAAACTGCCCGTCACACTATCCAGCGGCCAGAGTTACAGTGGCCAATTGAGCGCCCGTCCTCAAAGCACGCCTCAAAGAGGGACAGCGACGATCGGCACCGATGCCGGAACTTTGACTGTTTCGCTCAGCGAGACGGCAACCGCGCAGCAGCCGACTGCCCATTCAGTAAGCCTCACCTGGAAGCCTCCTGCCGGCAGTGATGCAGTCGATTCATATCAGGTAGAACGTGCCGCCGCCGGTTCAACACAATATTCCGTCGTTGGTAGCACCTCAGGCGCTTCTACCACCTACTCCGACGACTCCGTTCAGTCGGGCCAAACCTATCATTACGAGGTTCGCGCAGTCGACGACCAGGGCAACAGCGGCGCTCCTTCCAACGCCATCAGCCTCGCGATTCCCTGAGCAAAAGCACACAGTCAGCACTCTTGCTTAGCAGGATTCAACACAGGCGGAAATAACTGAGCGCATCTTTGCCGTCATTTTGCGGCAAAGATGCGCTCATTCTTTTCAATTGTGCCTGGTAGAGATCGCCCTTTAGTTATCCCGCCGATGCAGAGTAGGCCGATCGTCATCCGACCCGTTCTGCCCGTTTTGTCCATTCTGTCCATTCGCATCGGGTGAAGTGCTCGCGCGCCGCAATGACGGCCTCTTTTCGTTCTGTCCGTCGCGCAGCTTGCGCTTGTTCTCGATGCGCGCCAGCCGCGCCTTCACGTCATCAAACTCCGATGTCGTGATCACGTACTCATCCTTCGGCGGCAGCAAATGCGAAATCTCCTCCTGCGTCGCCAGGATGCGGTCCGGCGTCTGCGGATGGTCGGAGAAGGTCTTCTCCACCAGACCGGGCTTGGTCTTCTGCAGGTGTTCAATCTTTTCAAACATGCTTGGCAGAGCCTGCGGATCGTAACCGGCACGGTACATGTACTGAATGCCCAGGAAATCGGCCTGCCGTTCAAAGTCGCGCGAGAATTTCAAAAACGTGATCGGCACCGCAAGCCCGGACGCCTCATACAGCCCATACCCCAGCCCGCCGCCCAGGAAGATCAGCGGGATAGTCCCGAACTGCGCGTAATTCAAACGGGTCTGCTCACGCATTTGGTGGTGCGCTGCCACATGCGCAATCTCGTGCGCCATCACGCCGGCCACTTCAGCCTCATTGTCCGCCGCCAGAATCAGCCCGCTGTTCACATAGAAGAAGCCGCCGGGCAGCGCCATCGCATTGATCTCGTCCGAATCGATCACCCGGATCGTGAACGGCACCTTCGCGTCCGAGTTCTTCACGATGTTCTGGCCGATCCGGTTCACATACTCCGTCACCACCGGATCGTTGATGAACTTCACGCTCTTCTCGATTTCCATCGAGACGCCCTTGCCCTCTTTCATCTCCGTCTCGGTCGAGTACCAGTTCCCCAGCCCCCGGCCGCCGATGTCGCGCGTGCCCACTGCGCTCACATCGTCGACACTGCCTTTCTTCACGCCCGGCATCACGCCGTTCGGCCCCGGCTCCGGCGCCGTGTTCTTGCGCGCACGAATCGCGGTGTCCTGCGCCGCAGCCATCTCTTCCGCGGTCGGCTGGCAGCCCGGGTCCTTATCTTTATCTTTCTTCTTGTCTTTCTTGTCCTTTTTCTTCCCGTTGTCCTTCTCGGTGTCGCACGGCGAGGGGTTCGCCTGCGTGCTGGCCGGCGTAGCCGTCGGTGTCGATTGGGGATTTCCCTGGGTGTCGGTCGGCGTGGGCGACGGCAGCGGAGGCGGCGTACCGCTCGGGCTTGTGCTCGTCGGAGCACCCGTACCCGGCGTCGTCTGCGGCGTGGTCTGTTGCCCCTGCAGCGTCAGCGTCGCCATCGCGAGCAAGGCGGGCAGAAAGACTTTGGTGGAAGAAGAACTGGATACCCGCATAAACGCACCTCTAAGAAGAGGCCAGCCGGACAGCCCAACGGGCGGGCAGCTCAGACTGAGCCGCTGCTTTAGACCATGATACGCCGCCATTGGTGAGCCAAGCCACACGAGAACGGGTGCCCTACTCTGGCGCAGCCAGGGTGGGGTAGTTCCCAGCAATCAGTCGGCCCGCAGGGGTCACGCTGCCCCGCCGTCTCGACCGGAGTGAAGCCGAGTGGAGAGATCTGCTGCTCCCCCCAGGTCGCCCACAAATCAAACGCCAGCACGCTTCAGCGCCGCCAGCGCCGAGGCCCCATCCCCATCTCCGAGTAGTGACGCGCAAAGTAGATCAGGATCTCAGGCTCTGGGTCGCATCGGCTGCCTTCATTAGGCCCGCGGCCTCATCGAACCGGCCTTCGAGCAGCGCCAGCAAAGATCTCATCAGTGCCGTCATCAATTGAGACAACGACATTCTCTCCAGCCGCTCTCGCAATGGTGTAATCGCCCGCTGCCGATCGCCGAGGGCGGCCCAGGCCGCCGCATCCAGGTAATATGCCGCGCGCCCGCTATAGCTCTCGATGGCAGCGCCGTATTCTCCGGCGAGAAATAATGTGTGCGCCACGCTGGTGACAATCGCCGGATCAAGCGTCACCGCTTGTCTATGCGCCTCAAGCGATTCCTCCAGCAGCCCGCGGAAACGGAATACCTGCACCAGCCCGCTGAACGACTCCGGCTCTCCGGGATGCCGCCCCAGCCGCTCCAGCAGCCGCACCATCGCCTCATCCGCATGTCCTTCGTCCGTCTGCACAAAGGTATAGAACTGGTGCGCTGACGCCAGGTCCGGATCGAGCGCGAACGCGCGCCGGAATGCCGCATCGGCCAGCTCCGGATTGGCCGACGCGCTATCGCTGAACTTGCCCAGGAACCAGCAGCACCTGCCAAGCCATGCCCACGCCGGCGCGAACCCGGGTCATCCGCAAGGCAAGTCCAGTACAGCTCCCGCGCAAGCGACATCGACTCCACAGACCGCTGCACCGTCAGCTCTTTCGCACGCGCGAACTTCTCGTATGTTGTCCTTGCCACGCCGGGCTTGCCTGCAACCGGCAAAGCGAATCGATATCCGTGTTTCGATACGGTAAGGATCGCCTCTCGCCCGACGATCTTCCTCAGGCTGACGATGGTGTTTGTCAGATTGGCTTCGCTACATGAACCGACGGCCACAGAGTCTGGATCAGCTCCTGCTTGCTCACCAGATGCTCCGCTCTCCGCACCAGGCAAAGCAGCGCGTCAAACGCCTTCGGCTGGAGCGAAATCGGACTGCTGGCCTTGGTCAGCATGCGTTCGCCTGGGGAAAGCTCAAAATCCGCGAAGCGATACGCTGTCTCGACAGAGCTTGGATTTTTCTTTGAAAAACCGTGTGCCATATGTGCAGAGCTCTGCGTCGAAACCAGCCTACACTCTCCCCCATGAGAGAGCACACAGCACCCGCACTCGGCCATCCGCCATCCGCCACGCAATCCAGCAACAGGGCGCGTCTCAAGAAGCTTGGATTGATGTGTGTCGCCCTTCTGCTCTGCGGGACTGGCTTGCACTCTGCGCGCGCTGTGTCGGCCTCGCCACAGCGCCACAGGAACCCGCGGCCGTGCACGACGGGCAGCACGATTTCGATTTCAATTTCGGCACCTGGAAGACGCACATCCGGCGCGTTCTGAACCCGTTGTCAGGCTCACCGAACTCTATCGAGCTCAACGGAACGGTGATCATCCGGCCGGTCTGGGGCGGCCGCGCTCAACTGGAAGAGATTGAAGCCGACGGCCCGAAAGGCCATTGGGAGGGCCTGAGTCTCAGGCTCTATAACCCTCAGGCACATCAGTGGGGCCAATACTTCATCAACAGCAAAATCGCGACTCTCGGGCCGCCGCTGATCGGCTCGTTCAAAAACGGACGCTGCGAGTTGTTCAGCTCCGACGAGGACAACGGCCGATCGATCCTGGTGCGAGGCACATGGTCGGACATCACGCCGAACTCGCATCGTTACGGAGAGGATTACTCCGCCGATGGCGGCAAGACCTGGGTGCCGGCCTTCCAGGCAGAGCTGACTCGTGTGTCCGATACGGCCGATGAGGCGGCGGTGCCGGAGATGGAAGCCGGCGGCGAAGGCCACGAATTCGACTTCGACTTCGGTACCTGGAAGACGCACTCCACACGCCTGCTGCATCCTCTGACAGGGTCGACAACCTGGATCAACATGGACGGCGGCACCAACGTGACCAAAGTCTGGGGCGGCCGCGCGAACCTGGCCGAGTACAAAGCCACCGGTCCGGCGGGCACGGTGGAACTCCTCGCTCTGCACTGGTACAACCGCAATTCGCATCAGTGGTACATCGACTTCGCGACACCCAATGTCGGCACGCTGGGCATCCCCGGCATCGGCGAGTTCAAGAACGGGCGCGCAGACTTCTACGACTACGAGCCCATCAACGCCAAGTCTGTACTGGTGCGGTTCTCCATCTGGGGCATCACTCCGGACACGGCCCAATCCGAACAGGCATTCTCAGAGGACGGAGGAAAGAACTGGGAAGTGAACTGGATCAATAAATACACGCGCGCGAAAGCAGAATAAAAACTTGCGCCTCCGCCTGTGAGCGGCTGCCTCTGCCTGCCTTTAGTCCGGCAAGCCCGTCAGCCGCGCCTTCTCCCGCTCAAAGAACCGCTCCATGAACTTCGTATCGAAGCGCCCCTCGCGGAACTCCGGGTCGGCAAAAATCCGCTGATGCAGCGGAATCGTCGTATGGATCCCCTCCACCACAAACATCTCCAACGCTCGCTGCATGCGGGCCATCGCCTCTGCGCGGTCCTTGCCGTGCACGATCAGTTTTGCGATCAAGGAGTCGTAGTACGGCGGCACGAAGCCCTCCGCATACTGCGCCGTGTCTACGCGCACCCCGTTGCCACCCGGCACGTTGAACACGTTGATCTTCCCTGCCGACGGCGTGAACTTCTCCGGATGCTCCGCGTTCACGCGGCACTCGATCGCATGGCCGCGAATCGTCACCGGCTCAGTCACAATATCCGAGAGCTTCTCATCCGACGCAATCCGGAGCTGCGCCTTCACCAGATCAAGACCCGTCACCATCTCGGTCACCGGATGCTCCACCTGGATGCGCGTATTCATCTCGATGAAGTAGAGCTTGCCATCCTCGTCCATCAGGAACTCGATGGTACCTGCGTTCTGATACCCGATCTGCTCCAGGCAGCGCCGGATCGTCTTGCCGATCTCATCGCGCATCTTCGCGTCCACCATCAGCGACGGCGCTTCTTCAATCAGCTTCTGATGCCGCCGCTGGATCGAGCACTCGCGCTCACCCAGCGACATCACATTCCCGTGCTGGTCCGCCAGCACCTGAAACTCGATGTGCCGCGGCTGCTCGATAAATTTCTCCATGTACAGGTCGCCGTTGCCGAAGGCGTTCGCCGCCTCCGTCTGCGCCGCCTGGAACAGCGCCGGCAACTCATCCTTCGAGCGGATCACCCGCATGCCGCGTCCGCCGCCCCCCGCAGACGCCTTCAGGATCACCGGATAGCCGACGGACTTCGCCCACTCCAGCGCCTCGCCCTCGCTCGCGATCACGCCCTCCGAACCGGGCAGGATCGGCACCTTGGCTTTTTTCATGGCCATGCGCGCCTTTTCCTTCTCGCCCATCAGCCGCGTCACTTCCGGCGGCGGTCCGATGAACTTGATGTTCGACGCGCGGCACACCTCGGCGAAGTTCGCGTTCTCGCTCAACAGGCCATAGCCAGGATGAATCGCGTCCACATCCGCGATCTCTGCGGCGGAGATCACCGCCGGCACATTCAGATAGCTCTCCGCCGAGCGCGGCGGCCCAATGCAGATCGCCTCATCGGCAAAGCGAACATGGAGTGAGTTGCGGTCGGCCTCACTGTAAACAGCCACCGTGCGGACGCCAAGCTCCTTGCACGCGCAGATCACACGCAGCGCAATCTCGCCGCGATTGGCGATCAGGACTTTCCGAAACATGCATTCCCTTCGCGCCCGTGGGCGCTATCGTAATCAGACATCTTTGTCATCTCGACCGAAGCCGATTGCGAAAGCGATCGGCGAAGTGGAGAGACCTGCTGTTTCTCATTCGCCACCAGCTCAAAGTGAGCGACCAAAGGAAGCGAACCCATAAGGTGCGCCGCAGGCGCCGTTGCCTGGACGGCCAGTCCTCAACGCGGCCGCACGGCAAACAGCTTCTGCCCGTACTCCACCGGCTGACCACTCGTCACAAAGCGCTTCACAACTTCGCCCGCGGCATCGGACTCGATCTCGTTCATCAGCTTCATTGCTTCCACGATGCACAGCACCTGTCCCACTTCAACCGTATCGCCCGGTTTCACGAAGGCAGGCGAGCCCGGCGAAGGCGACTCGTAGAACGTGCCCACGATCGGCGATTTCACGATGTGTAGCCCGGCTTCCTCGTCCACCGGAGCAGCGGGAGCCGCGGAGACTGTTGCTGGAGGAGGTGCTGCCACCGTGCCCGCCTGATGCGCATGCGCCACCGCTGCCGGCTGAAAATTTGCCGAATGAGCCGCCTGCGCGGCAGCCGCAAGATGCGCCATCTGCGAAAGGTCCGCCGTTTGCGGAGCGCCGGCAAATTTCAGCCGCACCTTCAGGTCGCCCCGTTCCAGGTCGAACTCGTCGATGCCGTTTTCCTTCAGGAACTCGATCAGCTGTTTCAGCTCTGCTATCTCTTCCGGATTCATGCTTCCCAATCTTTTCGTTCTCTGCGCTACAGCTTCTACAACTCAATCCATGCCTTGGTCGCTGGCGTCAGCACGCGGCATCCCCGCCGCTCCACTACCACCGTGTCCTCAATACGCAGGCCGAACGCGCCTGGAATATAGATGCCAGGCTCGATGGTAATGACCATCCCCCTGGTTAGCAACGCCTGCTGCGCCATGGCGATGCGTGGTGATTCATGAATCTCCAGCCCCACTCCATGCCCGGTCGAATGCGTGAAGTACTCCGCCAGCTTCGCCTCGCGCAGCACGCTGCGCGCCGCTTCATCCACGTCGCCGGCCTTCACGCCCGCGCTCACTGATGCCACTGCATTCTCCTGCGCGGCCAGCACCACGTCATATGCCTCGCGCTCGCGCGCCGTCGCGCGCCCCAGGTGCACAGTGCGCGTCATGTCCGAGCAATAACCGTTGAGAATAACACCGAAATCAAGCGTAACGAATCCGCGCCGCGGCAGCTTCGCCGCGGATGCCGTGCCATGCGGCATCGCCGATCGCTCGCCGCTGGCCACGATCGTGGGAAACGACATCGCCTCCGCACCCCACATCCGCGCGCGATATTCAAGCTCGGCCGCAACCGCGTTCTCCGCGATGCCCGGCCGCATGAATCCAACGATGTGATCAAACAGCCGCACGCCCAGCGCAGCCGCCGCAGCCATGCGCTCGATCTCCGCCGCGTCCTTCACCATGCGCTGTGCGGCAACTATCGGCGAGTCCAGCGGGACGAAAAACCGCTTCGCACCCTTTACCGCCGCCTGCATCGCGCCCAGCGCCGATACGGTTGTCTGCTCGCCGTCGTAGTACACATGCTTCACGCGCGCATCCGCAAGCCAGCGGCATGCCTCCGGCACCGCCGGTCCCTTCGCGATGCGCACTTCTGCGCCCTTCACTTCCGCCGCGGCCTGCGCGGTATAGCGGCCATCCGTGACCAGCAGCGCAGCCTTGGCCGTGATCGCGAGCGCAGCATTCGAGCCGGTGAAGCCGCAGAGATAGCGCACGTCGGGCAGATGCGTCACCAGCAGCGCGGAAATTTTCTGCTTGGCCATCGTGGCCCGCAGTCGGCGCATCCGCGAGCGATGATTCATGGCCTGCGTTGTGCTTGCCGAAGCTGTCACGACTGCTCACACACGCATGCGGAGGAGTTTGGGAAGGATATGTACATCTGAATCAGTCTACTGAGCCGCGCTCTTTCGCCGCGCCGGCCGCACGCTCTGCACCGGCTTCGCCTTCGCCCGCGTCGGCTTCTCTTCCGCAGCTTTTCCGGTCACCCGTACAGGCATGTTCCCGCCAGAACTCTGCTGATCCATCCAGTCGTTCAGCCGCGAGCGCTTGAAGCGCCACCGGTTGCCCAGCTTGAATGCCGGCACGAAGCCCTCAGACGCGTACTTGTATAAGGTATCCGCGCTGATCCCCAGATAATCCGCCGCCTGCCGGATATCCATCACTTCGCGCTGCTCTGTTGCTGCCATCTGCGCTTTCATCGGAGTCGCGTGCCTCCCAGGGAACGTCTTCCCGGGCAGCACCCCGTGTGGCCTCGCATCGGGGACCCGGCGTCTTGTATATACCCTGTTTCCTCGGGCCTGTTCAAGGAAAGATTCCATTCGCATGCCATCCAAATGGGGGATTGCTGTTGGTTTTCCGGGTTACACGGGCTTTCGCGGCATCCCTTGACCGGCCGCCACCCCTGCCTGGCCGCCGGCATCGAACTGAGAACAGCCGAGTTCAAGCTCAAAAGATATGCTGGCATTGCGGTGAGCGAAGGAATCCGTGGTCGATCGCGAAAAGATATTTACTTCCAGGCGCGTCACGCCGCCGGCCGGCTCCGGGTTCCGTGCCGTGCAGACACCGCGGCGTCATCGCTGGCCGATCGCCGCCGTCCTCAGCATCCTCTTCGCGCTGGCCGGATTACGCTACGCCATCCACAACTGGCATCACCCGGATAGTCCGTCGCAACTCGCGCTCCCGCTCCTCGGCATCGCCATCCTGTTCGGCGCATGGAACCGTTTCAGCCGTCGCGCGGGATAAATCAGGAATTTTTGTATCTCCGCGTGTAACTTCTCCAGGAATTCCGTGTAAGTCGCGCCCTTTCGCGATGCGCGCATTTCTTCTATTTGACGAAAGCTCTGATGACATTGATTTCTCACAATAATTTCTCGTTAGACTAGACAACATGTTGTCTAACTCTGCCTTCTGAATTCCGAATAGCTGCGCTCCACATAAGAGCAGCACCACCTCGCACCACTCCCATCCCCTCCCCAGGAGCAGTTGTATTGAAAAACCACATTCTCCTCTCCCTCGCCGCGATGCTGATCGCGAGTCCCGCATGGGCACAGAACAGCAGCATCAAGCTCTCCACCACAGCACTTAGCTTCAACGGATCCAGCGGCAACGTCTCATCGCAGCCGATCACTCTCACCGTAACCGGTAGACGGCCAGTCACGGTTCGCAGCATATCTTTCTCGAATCCCGCATTCTTCCTCCCCCCGTTCAAACTGCCCGTCACACTATCCAGCGGCCAGAGTTACAGTGGCCAATTGAGCGCCCGTCCTCAAAGCACGCCTCAAAGAGGGACAGCGACGATCGGCACCGATGCCGGAACTTTGACTGTTTCGCTCAGCGAGACGGCAACCGCGCAGCAGCCGACTGCCCATTCAGTAAGCCTCACCTGGAAGCCTCCTGCCGGCAGTGATGCAGTCGATTCATATCAGGTAGAACGTGCCGCCGCCGGTTCGACACAATATTCCGTCGTTGGCAGCACCTCAGGCGCTTCTACCACCTACTCCGACGACTCCGTTCAGTCGGGCCAAACCTATCATTACGAGGTTCGCGCAGTCGACGACCAGGGCAACAGCGGCGCTCCTTCCAACGCCATCAGCCTCGCGATTCCCTGAGCAAAAGCACACAGTCAGCACTCTTGCTTAGCAGGATTCAACACAGGCGGAAATAACTGAGCGCATCTTTGCCGTCATTTTGCGGCAAAGATGCGCTCATTCTTTTCAATTGTGCCTGGTAGAGATCGCCCTTTAGTTATCCCGCCGATGCAGAGTAGGCCGATCGTCATCCGACCCGTTCTGCCCGTTTTGTCCATTCTGTCCATTCGCATCGGGTGAAGTGCTCGCGCGCCGCAATGACGGCTTCTTTTCGTTCTGTCCGTCGCGCAGCTTGCGCTTGTTCTCGATGCGCGCCAGCCGCGCCTTCACGTCATCAAACTCCGATGTCGTGATCACGTACTCATCCTTCGGCGGCAGCAGATGCGAAATCTCCTCCTGCGTCGCCAGGATGCGGTCCGGCGTCTGCGGATGGTCGGAGAAGGTCTTCTCCACCAGACCGGGCTTGGTCTTCTGCAGGTGTTCAATCTTTTCGAACATGCTTGGCAGAGCCTGCGGATCGTAACCGGCACGGTACATGTACTGAATGCCCAGGAAATCCGCCTGCCGTTCAAAGTCGCGCGAGAACTTCAAAAACGTGATCGGCACCGCAAGCCCGGACGCCTCATACAGCCCATACCCCAGCCCGCCGCCCAGGAAGATCAGCGGGATAGTCCCGAACTGCGCGTAATTCAAACGGGTCTGCTCACGCATCTGGTGGTGCGCTGCCACATGCGCAATCTCGTGCGCCATCACGCCGGCCACTTCAGCCTCATTGTCCGCCGCCAGAATCAGCCCGCTGTTCACATAGAAGAAGCCGCCGGGCAGCGCCATCGCATTGATCTCGTCCGAATCGATCACCCGGATCGTGAACGGCACCTTCGCGTCCGAGTTCTTCACGATGTTCTGGCCGATCCGGTTCACATACTCCGTCACCACCGGATCGTTGATGAACTTCACGCTCTTCTCGATTTCCATCGAGACGCCCTTGCCCTCTTTCATCTCCGTCTCGGTCGAGTACCAGTTCCCCAGCCCCCGCCCGCCGATGTCGCGCGTGCCCACTGCGCTCACATCGTCGACACTGCCTTTCTTCACGCCCGGCATCACGCCGTTCGGCCCCGGCTCCGGCGCCGTGTTCTTGCGCGCACGAATCGCGGTGTCCTGCGCCGCAGCCATCTCTTCCGCGGTCGGCTGGCAGCCCGGGTCCTTATCTTTATCTTTCTTCTTGTCTTTCTTGTCCTTTTTCTTCCCGTTGTCCTTCTCGGTGTCGCACGGCGAGGGGTTCGCCTGCGTGCTGGCCGGCGTGGCCGTCGGTGTCGATTGCGGAGTTCCCTGGGTGTCGGTCGGCGTGGGCGACGGCAGCGGCGGCGGCGTGCCGCTCGGGGCTTGTGCTCGTCGGAGCACCCGTACCCGGCGTCGTCTGCGGAGTGGTCTGTTGCCCCTGCAGCGTCAGCGTCGCCATCGCGAGCAAGGCGGGCAGAAAGACTTTGGTGGAAGAAGAACTGGATACCCGCATAAACGCACCTCTAAGAAGAGGCCAGCCGGACAGCCCAAAGGGCGGGCAGCTCAGACTGAGCCGCTGCTTTAGACCATGATACGCCGCCATTGGTGAGCCAAGCGACACGAGAACGGGTGCCCTACTCTGGCGCAGCCAGGGTGGGGTAGTTCCCAGCAGTCAGTCGGCCCGCAGGGGTCACGCTGCCCGCCTCTCGACCGGAGCGAAGCCGAGCGGAGAGACCTGCTGTTCCCCCAGGTCGCCCACAAATCAAACGTGAGCGACCGAAGGAAGCGAACCCAACAGCACGCGGCGAAAGGCGCATCTGCCTCGATGGCAAATCGTCAGTCGTAGTATTCCAGCCCCAGGTGCGTGATCAGATCCGCGCCCATGATGTGCCGCAGCGTGTTCTTCAGCTTCATCGACTGAATAAACAAATCGTGTTCCGGATACAGCCCCTCGGCCGTCATCGGCGATTTGAAGAAGAAGCTCAGCCACTCCTGAATACCGCGATGCTTCAGCTCCGGCGTGCGCGATGCCAGATCCAGAAACAGCACCAGGTCCAGCGCCAGCGGCGCCGCCAAGATCGAGTCGCGGCACAGGAAATCGACCTTGATCTGCATCGGATAGCCAAGCCATCCGAAGATGTCGATGTTATCCCAACCCTCTTTGTTATCACCGCGCGGCGGGTAGTAGTTGATGCGAACCTTGTGATAAATATCGCCGTAAAGATCCGGGTAGAGCTCCGGCTGCAGGATGAAGTCCAGCACGCCCAGCTTCGACTCTTCCTTCGTCTTGAACGACTCCGGATCGTCCAGCACCTCGCCGTCCCGGTTGCCCAGGATATTCGTCGAGTACCAGCCGCTCACCCCCAGCATGCGCGCTTTGAACGCCGGCGACAGCACCGTCTTGATCAGCGTTTGCCCGGTTTTGAAGTCTTTGCCGCAAATCGGCGAGCCCGTCTTCTTCGAAAGCTCCTGCAGCGCCGGAATATCCACCGTCAAATTCGGTGCGCCGTTCGCGAACGGGATTCCCTCGCATCAGCGCGGCGTAGGCATAAATCTGCGAAGGCGCAATCGCCGGATCGTCCTCCAGCAGCCCCTTCTCAAACGCCTCGATGGATTGATGACAAGCCGCCTGCTCCAGAAAAATCTCGGTCGAACCGCACCAGATCATCACCTGGCGGTCGGTCTTCCCTTTGAATGTCTGGATGTCGTTGCGCACCTGCTGCGCCAGATCGCATTTCGAGCGGCCCGTCTTCACGTGATTGCCGCTCAGCCGCTTGACGTAATGCTGGCTGAACACCGCGGGCATCGGCTGGATGCTTTCCAGAAACGGCCGGATCTGCTCCAGATGATCGCGCTCCAGCACTGCGGCGGTCTTCGCCGCCTGGTACATGTTCTCGTCGTAGATATCCCAGCCGGTAAAGACGATGTCGTCCAGCTTCGCGAGCGGGAGGAATTCCTTGATCAGCGGCGTTGTGTTATCGGTGCGCTTGCCCAGCCGGATGGTGCCCATCTGCGTCACCGATCCGATCGGCTTCGCAAATCCGCGCCGTACTGCCTCCACTCCTGCAATGAGCGTGGTCGCCACCGCGCCCATGCCCACAACCATCACTCCCAGTTTGCCCGCAGCGGGCGCAATCGTCTGTGCAGCAGCGGCGGCCTGGCCGCTGCCCTTTTTACTCGTCATCTCGCGCTGGTCCTCTCCAAATAAATCCACAGGTGGGTCAACGTCTTAGTCTGAGGCCCGCATCCGGCTTTGGCAAATTGCGCGGCGCGAGTGGTGTCGTTCGAAACGTGAATGGCGTCTGCCGGTACTCAGGCAATTCCGATCACTGCAACGATGACTGCCGTTCCTGCAAAAATCGCCGCACCGCCGCGTCGCGTTCCAGCCCGATCGCAATCTCATACGCCTGCCGTGCTGACTCGCAGGCGCCAGTGCGCGCCAACAGCTCCGCACGCGTCGCCCAGTAAGGCTGATACTCAGCCAGCCGCGCATCCGCCGCCGGCTCCGGCAGAGCCTCCAAACCGGCTTGCGCGCCGTCCTTCTCCGCAATCGCCAGCGCGCGGTTGATCGCAATCACCGGCGAGCCGGAGAACACAAAGAGCGCGTCATAAAGATGCACAATCTCTGCCCAATTGGCTGCACCGCTGCGGCAGCGATCTGCATGCGCCGATTGCAACGCCGCCTCCAATTGATAGCGGCCGATCGCTCCGATGGAATGCGCGCGCCGCAGAAGTTCTTCCGCCTCATTCATCATCGCCGCGTCCCATTGCGAGACATCCTGTGCTGCCAGCGGCACAAACTCACCCGCCGCAGAGCGCCGCGCTCGCCGCCGCGATTCTGCATACAACATCAGCGCCAGCAGCCCCAGCGCCTCCGGCTCCTCGGGCAGCAGCTCCGTCACCAGTCGCGCCAGGAACATCGCCTCCGCCGTCAGGTCACGCCGCACCACATCGATGCCACCGCCGGATCCACTGTCCAGCCCAGCCTTCGGTAAACGCCGCGTAGATGGCCTCTAGCACCGTATCCAGCCGTACCGGCAGGTCCTCCCGCTCCGGCACGCGGAACGGAATGCCCGTCTGCCGTATCTTCTCCTTCGCGCGCACCAGCCGCTTGCTCATCGCCGCCGGCGATGACAGAAACGCCGAAGCAATCGTCTTCGCATCCAGGCCGAGGACCACCTGCAGCATCAGCGGCGCGCGCACGCCAGCTTCGATCGCCGGATGCGCGCACGCAAACAGCAGCGCCAACCGGCGGTCGGGAATCTCCGCCGTCTCCGCCGCGGCGGCTTCGATCCCCTCCGCAATGATCTTCAGATCGCCCGCCGCAGCTTCGGTCGTTGTCTGCCGGCGCGCCGCGTCGATCACTCTGCGCCGCGCCACGGTCAGCAGCCACGCTTCCGGATTCTCCGGGCAGCCATTGCGCGGCCAGTCCGCCATCGCGGCAAGAAACGCCTCCGACAGCGCATCCTCCGCCGCCGCGACATCCCGCGTTCGCGCAGCAAGAAAGGCGACGAGCTTGCCGTAGCTGCGGCGCGCCACCGCTTCCGCGGTTTCATGCGCTTCACAGTCGCGCGCCTGCTCGTCGCCTTCCAGGGAACGCATATCGCCTACATCGTCCAGACGGGCCGCACCTCAATCGTGCCGTGACCCGCGCCCGGACACCGCGCCGCCCAGGCGATCGCCGCATCCAGATCCGGCGCGTCGATCAGGTAGTAGCCGCCCAGTTGCTCTTTCGAATCCGCATACGGCCCATCCAGCACCTGCTGCTTGCCGTTGGCAACCTTGACGGTGGTCGCCGTGCCAATCGGCTGCAGCCGGTTCGAGCCGACAAACGCGCCCGCTTTCTTCAGCGCCTCGGTATAGGCCATGTACGCCGCCATCCCCTGCTGCTGTTCCGCTTCCGTCATCTTCGACCAGCCACTCTCATCCGAGTACAGCATCAACAGATATTGCATATGTCTCTCTCCTCATCGGTGATGCGGACATTCTGCCCGCTCATTCCCATGACGTCCAGAAAGCAGCCATTTGGACACTGTAGTTTTTTTTCTTCGAGCGCTCGTCATGCGGACCATAACCCTACCGCGAAGGGTCCCGGCGAAGTAAAGGAATCAGCTGTCCTCCTCCGCCCCGTCATCCTCGCGCATGAATCAATCCGAAAATTAGCTTGACATCGCATATAGTGTTGTAGTCAAGTACAACACCAAGCAGCCGAGCATGGCGAACCGGGACGCCAATCGCAAAGCGCTTCAGGAGAGATGAGCATGAAATTCCATCGTCTAACGTTGTCCATCGTTCTGATCTCGCTTTCGACCGTAGTCTTCGCCCAGTCGAACGCGCAACATTCCTTCGACACGCTGAAAGCCCTCGCTGGTTCCTGGCAAGGTCCCGTGACCACCATCCCGAAGCAAGCAGACATGGGGGACAATACGCTCACCGATGTATCGTTGCGCGTGGCTTCCAGAGGAAACGCGCTGGTGCATGAGATGAAGGCAGCAGGAACGGCGGACGACCCGACGAAGTACGATCATCCGGTCACCATGCTCTACCTGGACAGCGGCCGCCTGCTTCTGACCCACTATTGCGATGCGGGCAACAGGCCGCGCATGGTTGCCAGAACCTCTCCGGACGGGAAGAAAGTCGAATTCGATTTTCTCGACCTCTCAGGTGGCACGCAGTACGGACACATGGACCATGCCGTGTTCACCATCATCGATGCCAATCATCACACCGAGGACTGGACATACATCATGCCAGGCGACAAGCCCGTCCGCGCCCATATGGACCTCCAGCGGACAAAATAACGGAGCATATTTTCCGTAAGGACTATCTGGGAACAGGATGGATCTTGAGTGGAACGACAGTCAGCCGATTTACCGCCAGCTTCGCGACCGCGTCGTTGCCATGATCCTCGACGGCGTGCTCAAGGAAGGCGATTCCCTGCCCTCCGTGCGAAATGTCGCCGCCGAATATCGCGTCAATCCACTCACGGTCCTGAAAAGCTACCAGCAATTAGTCGACGAACAATTGGTCGAAAAGAGACGAGGCCTCGGCATGTTCGTCAGAATCGATGCGCGCAAATTGCTGCTGCGCGACGAACGCCAGAAGTTCCTTACCGAAGAATGGCCCAGGATTTCCGCAAACATTCAGCGGCTCGGATTGAAGGCGGAAGACCTTCTGAATGGCGCAACCCGCCGATCAAATTCGAAAGCCGACAAGGAGCAACGCTGAAGCCATGTCAGCTATAGAAGCACGCGGCCTGCGAAAGACCTTCGGCACAACCGTTGCGCTCAATGGCATCGATTTGCATGTCGAAGAGGGCCGCATCCTCGGAATCATCGGCCCTAACGGCGCCGGCAAGACCACCGCGTTGAACGCGATCCTCGGTCTGATCCCGTATAAGGGAACCCTGCGCGTGCTCGGACGCGACCCGTGGACCCAGCGCGATCAGCTCATGCGCGACGTCGCGTTCATAGCGGATGTCGCCGTACTGCCGCGCTGGATGCGCGTATCGCAGGTGCTCGAATATGTGGCCGGCGTGCACCCGCGGTTCGATCGCGCGAAGGCGGAAGGCTTTCTCGCGAAGACCAACATCAGCCCCGCCAGCCGCGTACGGCAATTGTCAAAGGGCATGGTTACCCAGCTCCACCTCGCTGTGGTTATGGCCATTGACGCGAAGTTGCTGGTGCTGGACGAGCCGACGCTTGGCCTGGACAGTCTCTATCGCAAGCAGTTTTACGATGCGCTGCTCAACGACTACTTCGATCGAACCCGCACCATCGTCGTCACCACGCATCAGGTGGAAGAGATGCAAAACGTTCTCACTGATCTCATCTTCATGGACCGGGGCAGCATTCTTCTGCATGCCAGCATGGAAGAATTCGAATCCCGCTATCTGGAAGTGACTGTGCATCCGGAACAGGTCGCCGCCGCGCGGGCGCTCAAACCGATTCACGAGCGTGAGGTCTTCGGCCGCGGCGTTCTGCTCTTCGATCGTGCCGATCGGCATCAGCTCGGCGCGCTGGGCGACGTGCGCACGCCCAGCATTGCCGACCTGTTCGTTGCCGTGGTGGGCAGTCAGGTTGGCCAGCCACAGCGTCGGTCAAATAGGAGGAGCCGCCAGATGAATACTCCAGCCGGTACCGCGTCCGGGTCCTTCGAAACGCAGACTGTCGCGCCCGCCATGTTCTCAGCGACACGCCCCTTCTACTGGTCAGTGCGGCGCGAGCTATGGGAGAACCGCTCCATCTACATCGCCCCGCTTGCCGCTGCGGCAATCTTTCTCATCGGTTTTCTCATCAGCTTGATTCATCTGCCGCAACAGATGCGCGGCATCTCGATCGGCTACACCACACAGCATTCGACGGCCACCATCACGCCCTACGATTCCCTCGCGGGTCTGCTCATGCTGACCGCAATGATCGTCGGCTTCTTCTACTGTCTCGACGCGTTGCACGGCGAACGCCGCGATCGCAGCGTCCTGTTCTGGAAATCGCTGCCCGTCTCCGACACCACGGCGGTGCTTGCCAAGGCCAGCATTCCGCTGGTGGTTCTTCCCCTGCTCACCTTCGTGCTCACCGTTGTCACACAGTTCATCATGCTGCTCCTGAGCTCGGCGGTACTGCTGGCGAACGGACTCAGCGTCAGCACGTTCTGGACACAGCTGTCGGTGCTCCCGATGTGGCTGATGCTCTTCTACCATCTGCTCACCGTGCATGTGCTGTGGCACGCGCCGTTCTATGGATGGTTCCTGCTGGTTTCGGCGTGGGCGCGCCGCGCACCGTTTCTGTGGGCGGCACTCCCGCTGCTGGCGATCGGCGTCGTAGAGAAGATTGCGTTCAACACTTCGCACTTCGCCACCTTCCTCGTCGACCGGCTGGTAGGAGGCGCGGAAGCAATGACAGGAGCCGGTGAGTTGCCGATCCATCCCGGGATACACATCACGCTGGGGCGATATCTCGGCAGTCCGAGTCTATGGATCGGGCTTGCATTCACAGCACTCTGTCTTGCAGCGGCCGTGCGCCTGCGCCGCTACCGTAGCCCCATCTGATTGCGGACGTGAACTTTTAACCGCGATCAAGCTTTCCATGATTGATCGCAACTGAGTGTAATCACCAGCCCAAGGGGGGAGGAAATTAGCGTGAATCGAGAGCGGGCATTGAAAATTCTGTTGGCATTGGTGGGATTGTTCTTTGTGGCCGGCATCTACCCACTGGTCACCTCAGTCATGCATCCCAAGCAGTCCGACTACCCGGATCAAATGATGTTGGCCATCTATTTCGCGCTCGGAATTTTTCTTCTGCTGGCCATCCGCGACCCGGCGGCAAATCGCAGCTTGATCGCCTTTACAGGTTGGTCGAGCCTGGCCCATGTCGCTGTTATGGTCGTGCAGTCCGTCCAACTAGGGAACGAACGTACAGAATTGCCGCCCCTTGGTGTGATTGGAGTCGTCTTCGTAATTCTGCTGGTTCTTGCCCCAACACGGCAGTCGCACCAGCTGGCATCGACCTCCGCGTAACCGCCAGCGCTGCGGCGGCACGCCGCTCAGACCGCCTCAGACGCACGCGCCCGGCCCCGCCAGTGGCTCCATACAAACCAGGCAAACCCCACCAGCAGCAGCAGCACCACCACCATGTGGAAGCGATGGAAGATCTCCTTGAAGCGTGGATCGTTATCCCAGTGGTCGCCCAGCCGCATCCCGGCATAGGCCAGCGCGTAGCACCACGGCCATGACCCGAGAAATGTATAGAGATGGAAGCGTCCCTGCGGCATCTTCGCAATGCCGGCTGGCAGCGCGATGAAGGTCCGCACCACCGGCAGCAGGCGTCCGAAGAACACCGTGATGCCGCCCCAGCGCTCGAAGTAGCGCGTCACGCGGTCCAGATCGTGCTGGTTCAGCAGCACATATCTGCCGAAC
Organism: uncultured Acidobacteriaceae bacterium; assembly: GCA_963736915.1. Lineage (GTDB taxonomy): Bacteria > Acidobacteriota > Terriglobia > Terriglobales > Acidobacteriaceae > KBS-83. The sequence goes on from CAVTQV010000004.1 coordinate 370,362, forward strand.
TTCTCTACCAGCGGCCGTCCGCCGTAGGCGCCGATCCAGTACGCGATGAGCGAGCCTAGATTGCAGCCGATCGCGCCCGCGGTCGCCACGCCGATCAGGGTCAGCTTCCCTGCGTGCACCAGGTAGCCGGCGAAGGGCATGATGACCTCCGACGGCAGCGGAATGCACGCCGACTCAATGCCCATCAGCAGCATCACGCCCCAATATCCGGACGCGGAAATTACCGCAATAATGAAGTGCGCTACTGCCGCAAGGATTTTCTCGCTCATTGAGTCTCGCTCATGTTTCGTTCGGTTATGTTCGGCTGAGTATACCGTTCCGTGATGTTGCGTCGCCGTGTGTGCAGACCATCCGCGAAAAAGGAATAGGCTGGTTTCCGTAGAGACATTAGAACCATTCAGCCCGGACAAGCATCAGGAGAGAGTGGCATTGCAGACCCAACAGGAAGATCTCCCCAGGGCAAGGGCCCGCCGCAAACGGCGCATCTGGAAGTGGCTGGGCATCGCGCTTCTGCTCGCCATCATCGTGCTCACCACGGTTGCCGAAATCGTTCTGCATCGCGCCACCCCCATCCTCAAGGGCCGCGTCATCGAGACGCTCAGCACGCGATTCCAGAGCAAGGTCGAGCTCGACACGCTCGACGTCTCGATCCTCCACGGCCTCCAGGTCACGGGCGGCGGCCTTCGCATCTATCCGCCCGACGACGTCATCGCCGCGGGAGCAACGCACCCGCTCATTGCCGTCAAGCACTTCGACTTCCGCGCCGGCATCATGGGCCTCTTCATCAAGCCCATGCAAGTCGACAGCGTCCACGTGAGTGGACTCGTCATTCACATACCGCCGAAGGAGTACCGTCAGCAGGCCGCCGAAAAACCGAAGAAACACCACGGCAAGATCAAGATCACGGTCGGCCAGATCCTCTGCGAGGATTCGCAGCTCATCATCGGCACCGCCAAGCCCGGCAAGGACCCAAAAAACTTCGCTCTCCAGCACATCGTCATGCACGATGTCGGTCCCGGCGGAGCGTGGCCCTACGACGCCACGCTCACGAACGCCGTTCCCACCGGCAACATCCATGCCGTCGGCACTTTCGGTCCCTGGAACATCGAGAGTCCCGGCGACTCCGCCGTCACCGGCAACTACACCTTCGACCACGCCGACCTCGGCACCATTCACGGCATCGGCGGCATTCTCACTTCCAAAGGGAAACTTCAAAGGCCAGCTCAACCGCATCGATGTCGAAGGCGATACCGACACGCCCGCCTTCACGCTTGATACGGCAAACCATCCCGTGCCGCTCGAAACGCACTTCCACGCCATCGTCGACGGCACCAGCGGCGACACTTATCTCCAGCCGGTCAACGCCACACTCGGCAGCTCGCATTTCACCTGCTCCGGCGCGGTCGTCAACATCAAGGGCAAAGGCCACCAGATCGATCTCGACGTCGATATCCCGGCCGGCCAGATTCGCGACTTCCTCAACCTCGCCGTCAAAACCCAGCCGCCGGTGATGAGCGGCACGCTGCAGATGAAAGCCAAGCTCAACATCCCGCCCGGCAAGCAAAGCGTCACGCAGAAGATCGGGATCAAAGGCCAGTTCGTCCTCACCGCCATTCACTTCAGCAACCCTGAAGTCGAAGACAAGGTCGACATGCTCAGTCTGCGCGCCCAGGGCAAACCGGGTGAAGCGCATCCCGGCGCGGTCGACGTTCACTCTCAGATGCGCGGCGCCTTCGTGCTCCGCTCCGGTCAGCTCACCTTCAGCAACCTCGATTACTCGCTGCCCGGCGCCTCTATCAACCTCGCTGGCCAGTACACGCTCGACGGCCGCAAATTCAATTTCGCCGGCAAAGTCCGCACCAAAGCCGAGCTGTCGCAGATGGTCTCCACCTGGTGGAAGTCGCTGCTGCTGAAGCCGGTCGATCCCTTCTTCCGCAAGCACGGCGCCGGCGCAGAGATCCCGGTAAAGATCACCGGAACGCAAAGCTCACCCAAATTCGGACTGGATATCGGCGGAAAAAAGTAAAGAGCGGCCCGACATCTTGAAGAGATGCGGAGTCGGCCGGCGTCCGCAACCCGGACGTGAGCGGCCAGACGGGTGAAGACGGCTAGCCGCGCTGCGGGCGCGTCCGCTTTAACGAGGAGTCCCGACGGAAGCAGTCATGCGCGTGATCGTTCACCATCCCCACCGCCTGCATCCACGCATACACAATCACCGGCCCCACAAACTTGAAGCCCCGCTTCTTCAAGTCGGCAGAGATAGCCTCTGACAGCGGCGTCTTTGCCAGCACGTGGCCGGTACCCTGAACCGGCTTTCCCTCCACATGCGCCCACATCGTCTTCGCAAAGCCGCCATCCTTCTCCATCGCGAGAAAGATGCGCGCGCCCGCAATCGTCGCCTCGATCTTCGCGCGCGAGCGGATGATCCCCTCATTCGCCAGCAGCCGCTCGATATCCTTTTCGTTGAAGCGCGCCACCTTCACCGGATCGAAATCACGAAATGCCTTGCGAAACGCATCACGCTTGCGCAGGATGGTCAGCCACGAAAGCCCCGCCTGGAAGCCCTCCAGCATCAACATCTCCCACATCGCGCGCGAATCGCGCACCGGCACGCCCCACTCCGTGTCGTGATACTCACGCAGCAGCGGATCGCTCTCCGCCCATTTGCAACGTTGCTTCTCCATGGCGATCACTGTACCGGCCCCAGATAGCGATCGAGCCAATCCAGCACAGCTTTTACCAGCAGCGGTCGTTGTTCCGTCACATCGTGAGGAGTGTCGAGCACCACGTGACGCTTGTCGCTTTCAGGAGTGCCGAGCATCTTGAATAGCGGGTCCTGTGCCTTCTCCACCGGAAACGTAAAATCGTACCGCCCATTCACCATCAGGACAGGCTTCTTCATTCGCGGAGCGAAGTCCGCCTGATCACCGCCCCGCGGAGGTGTATCCAGGAAATAGCCTCCGTCAAGATAGACGACCGCCTTCAATCGGTCCTGCAGCAGGGTCGAAATGATGACACCGTCTGCAGACCCCATGCTGACGCCAAGATATGCCACCTTGTTGCTGTCAATGTCCGGTCGCGTCGCAAGATAATCCAGCGAACGGGCAGCATCCTTGTACCAGTCGGAAGTCAGCTGGATGGACTGTGACGCTTGCGGAAGATAAAACTTCACCTGCCGTTCATAGGTGTTCTGGTAGATCGGATACATCACGGCGCGCCCGCTCTGGATGACGTAATCGACAAACTTCAGATCGCCAATCTTCAATCCGTTGCCGCTGTCTGGAATGAACAGCACGCGCGCGCTGGGAAAAAAAAGCACGGTCTGGTACGGCGGATGCACGTTTTTCGGCAGAAATAAGTAAGCCGCCATCCGTTCGCCGTTGTATGCCGCGTCAAACGTGATCTTTTCTTCGCGCCAGTCGGCCGTCTCTTTCACCAGGCCTTCCACCTTGGCGTTGAGCGGGGTTTTCGGATATGCATACAGCACTTGATACGCCTGAAAAACACTGTCCGGCTGCAGGCTTCACCTTGCTGAAATCGCGTATGGCCCGCCGAATCGGCTGTGTTGCGCCATCCGGCATCGCGCCCATGTTTCTCACGCAACGGAAGCCGTTCGTGTTCGAACGGTCGAACGGAGAAAGCGCTTCGGGATCGAAGAATAGATAGGCCGGCGAGTTCCAGGCGCCCCCAAGGATCAAACGCAGGTCATCGTCGATCGTGTTGGCAACCCACTCGCGTACATTGCCGGCCATGTCAAAGGTTCCATAAGGCCCGAGCCCCTTGTATGCGCCAACCGGGGCCACCGCTCCCGTCGAAATATTGCTCGCCCGGATCGTGTAGCCGGCAATCTCCGGACTTGCTGTCTGAAACCACTGGGCCACTGTCGGCAGGCTCTTTCCGGCAAAGGCTGCATAGGCGGTCGCCTCAAACCAGCTCACCCCCGAAACCGGAATATCAGCCTGGCCCTCCGGGTAATGTCCGCCTGCCCAGTTCGCCGGACCGGGACGGCCGGTGGTGTCGCGGAACATACGCATTGCCTCATCCCAGGAGATCGCATGCCCATCTTCCATGAAGGTGGACGGCCAATACTCCCTCCTGGCATAGCCGCCGCTATCAACGAAAGTCTGATATTCGCGGTTCGTCACCTCATAGCGATCCACATAGTAGCCGGGCAAGTCATAGGGTCCCAGCCAGCCGATGAAACCGACCGACTCCCTCCATCGCGCGGGCGGCACGTACACCATGTCTTTCGGTGCACTTTTCAAAGCCGACAGCGGAAAATCCAGATTCGCTTCCGTCACTGGCGCCTGAATCATTTCGCCCACGCCTTGCTTCGATATCCTCCAGCGAAAATACCCTTTCGGTATGCGGGCATCCTGAATCGGCGTGACTCCAAGTTTTGTCCAGGGCGCATCGGGCGTTGAGTAATCCTGCATCTGCACCATCGCGCCGGAAGGAGAAGACGTCACGGAAATATGCTGTGTGTTTTGTTCGCCGATTTCACGAAGCTGCGGGTCGTCCGGCAGATAGGTTTCGGCCTTCTTCAGAAGAATGAATCCGGCCAGCGGTCTTCCTTCCGCGAATAACTGCTCAATCCGCGGAATTGCCTCTTCCTTGGCCCAATGCCGCCGCGAAGAGCGAACGTAAGCCCACAGGCTCAACGCCGCAACCACGGCAACCGCCGCCAGGCCGCATGCCAGTTGCAGCATGCGCTTGCGCCGCTCGCGCTGCACATCCTCATGGGTGCTGAGCTGCGATAGAAGCTCCGCAGCGGCTCGCGCCATCTCCCCTGCCGACTGATAGCGTTCCTTCCGGTCCTTCTCCAGCGCTTTTGCAACAATGCGTTCGGCAAGAGGCGGCGCATCAGGGCGTAGCGGACGCAGAGGCAAAGGAGCCTGATCCAGGACAGCCCGCAGAGCTGCAAGGCTGCTATCCACCTGGAACGGCGAGACGCCCCGTGAGCATCTCGTAATAGAGAAGGCCCAGGCTCCACAAGTCCGTGCGCAGATCGACATCGTCTCCACGTGCCTGCTCTGGTGACATATACAGCGGAGTGCCCACAATGCCTTGCGTCTGCTGCACGGATCGCGTCGCCTCGGGATCGGCAGTCGAGTAGAGCTTCGCGACGCCGAAATCGAGAACCTTCGCCTGTCCCTTCGGCGTGACCATCACATTCGACGGCTTCAGGTCGCGGTGCACCACGCCCTGCTCGTGCGCCTCTTCCAGGGCCTGCGCGATCTGCAGAAGGATCGACGTCGCCTCTTTCACCGGCAGCGGACCGGACTTCAGCCGTTCCGCCAGAGAATCTCCCGGCACGCACTCCATCACGATGTAGTCTGTGTCGCCCTCCTGCCCTGCGTCATAGACAGCCGCGACATGAGGATGACTCAGCTTGGCCAGCGCGAGCGCCTCTTTGTGAAAACGCCGGCGCGACCCGTCCTCTGACAGCGTGCCGCGCGGAAGGACCTTGATCGCGACCACGCGATCCAGCTCTTCGTCGCGCGCGCGATATACGATTCCCATTCCGCCGGAACCGAGCGGCTCAAGGATGGTGTAGCGGCCCAGCCTCATTCTTCACACCACTCGCTTTTCATTCGAGGAAAGGAAAATCGCCCGTCAAACATGGAATTCGGAGAGATAGCGGCCCGCTTCATACTACAGTGCTGTTCGCCCCTCCGCTGTTACGCCGGCTCCTGATACAGCCCGATCACATTCCCGCCCGGATCGCGGAAGCGCGCCGTAATCTCCCCCGGATCGCCGCCGATCGGCTGCACAATCTCGCCGCCATTCGCTTCGACCTTCTTCATCGCCTCCGCCACGCTGTCCACCATGATGTAGACCATCAGCCCCGGCGTCGCAGCCGGCGGCCGTCCCAGCACGAACGCGCCGCTCACCTCGCCGGTCGTGTCGTCGAAGGCAATCGCGCCATCGCCGCGCGTGCGGATCGTCCACCCAAACGCGCGTTGATAAAAATCCGCCGAGGCCTGTACATCCTTCGTCGGCATCTCGATGTAGCAGATCTTCCCATCTTTCGCCGTCGGCATCACGCGCCTCCCATCTCGGACAAAAGTGTAGCCGCACCGCCCGCGCAATGCTTTGTCATCTCGACCGAAGCGGCGCAGCCGCGCAGTGGAGAGATCCGCTGTTCTCTGCGGCGTCCCCGTGGCACGCTTGCGGGGTCAACGCATGCTTCCCACACTGAATCACTCAATTACCAGCGCGTGATCTTTTCAGAAAACGTGACCGAACATTTCATCGCATTCGCTACTCTGGATATAGAGAGTCTCAGAAACATGCGCCACCACATCCCGGACCTCGGCGTAAGTCCAATGCCTGGACGAATTTAGTGATAAACCCTTTGGCTGGACGAATTTAGCTCGCGGGAAAGGCCTTAAGCCACAGAAAGCAAATGAGTTCCCGCCCAGCCTCCGGTGACGGGAGGGGGGAGGGGGTGGGCGTAACGTGACCTCTCCATCCTTGCTACCATCGAGTCAAGGACAAGGAGACACATGGCAGAGACAGAGACCCTCGCCGCACCGGCAGAAGCCACCAAACCCGAAGGGCAGCCGGCAGCAAAGCCCGAGGGCGCAGGCAAGTCAGACAAACCCATCAAGCGCCAGATGGTCGGCTTCAGCTTCTTCAAGGTCATGCCCGAGTGGCGTCGCCTGCCCGCCGCCGAGCGCGCCGAGCACAAACGCCTCTTCGCCGAAGTGCTCGCCCGCTGGAACCAGCCCGGCCGCTTGCTCTCGCTCACCTACTCCACCGTCGGCCTCCGTCCGGACTGCGACATGGCGCTGTGGCGCATCTGCTACTCGGTCGACGACCTCAGCGAGATGATGGCCGAGCTCCTCGCCACACCCCTGGGCGGCTATCTCGAACTCGCGAACAACTACATCGCGATGACCAAGCGCTCGCAGTACCTCATCGGCCACGAGCACGAAGGCCAGCACGACTCGCGCGGCGCCATCCGCCCCGGCGGCCAGAAGTACATCTTTATTTATCCGTTCTGGAAAACGCGCGCCTGGTATCTGCTGCCTGCAGAGGAACGTCAGCGCCTGATGAATGAGCACATCCGTATCGGCCATCTCTATCCGCGCGTCAAGCTCAATACCACCTACTCGTTCGGCATTGATGATCAGGAGTTCGTCGTCGCCTTCGAGAGCAACTTCCCCGAAGATTTCCTCGACCTGGTGCAGCAGCTCCGCGAAACCGAGATCAGCGCCTACACCCTCAAGGACACCCCCATCTACACCTGCATCCGCATGACGCCGGAAGCTATGCTCGACCGCCTCGGCTGACGACGATGCCCACCGCAAGCAAGACCACAGCGAAGAAGCCTCCAGCCGCGAAGAGGCCGAAAGGGCCGAAGCTCAAGACCTCGCCCGAGCGCATCGCGAAGATCATCGCCGGGCTGCAGAAGGCCTACCCCGGCGCGACCTGCGCGCTGGTGCACCGCAACGCCTGGGAGCTGCTGGTGGCGACCATCCTCTCCGCGCAGTGCACGGACGCGCGCGTCAACATGGTGACGCCGGAGCTCTTCCGCCGCTTCCCTACCCCGGCCGCGATGAGCCAAAGCCTCGCTACCCGAACTGGAAGAGCTCATCCGCACCACCGGCTTCTTCCGCAACAAGGCGAAGTCGATCTCCGGCGCAGCAAAGGGAGTCGTCGAGCGCTTCGGCGGCAAAGTCCCGAAGACGATGGATGAGCTGCTCACCCTGCCCGGCGTCGCCCGCAAGACCGGCAACGTCGTGCTGGGGGTGGCCTACCAGATCGCAGAAGGAATCGTAGTCGATACCCACGTGCTCCGCCTCACGCGACGGCTTGAGCTCACCCTCAACACGGAGCCAAAAAAGGTCGAGCAGGATTTAGTAAAGATCATTCCGAAAGGTCACTGGATCGACTTCAGCCACGAGCTGATCCTGCATGGCCGCGCCATCTGCATCGCCCGCAAACCCCGCTGCGTCGATTGCGTCATCGAAAAGGAATGCGACTCGAACGATAAGACATGGTCGAGCCACTAGCTCGCAAGCAAATGAACGCAAGCACCGACCAATCCATCCAGCGAAGCGGTCTCTGCTTCGGCAGCAACGATTAGCCCAGCATCGCGCAAAGCAACCGAAGTCACCGGCCCAATCGAGACGCAGCGATGCGCGAGGAAACGTAATCCCTGCCTCGCGCAGCACATCGAGCAGATGTGTCACTGTAGATCCACTGGTGAACACAACAGCATCGGGAAGCAACTTTGTACCGAAGACGGCCTGCGCCTGTTCCACCGCATCCGCAGGGATCACTGTGCGGTAGGCATCGACCACCGTCACTGAAGCGCCAGCAGCCGTAAGCGCATCCGGCACAACATCCCTCGCCACAGCCGCGCGCACCAGCAACACCCGCTGCCACGCTACACGATCCCTCAGAGACATCGGCCAGAGCATCCCCAACAGCATCGTTCCGGCACAAGCTCAACCGCTGAGACCCAGCTCCCGTAGACGCTTCCGCAGTCGATGGCCCAATTGCCGCGCAGCTGCAGATGCGTGAACGACTGCCGATGATGAGCCAAGATCCAGCCAATCGCTCCCCGATCACCCGCACCGCATTCGCACTCGTGACGACAAGCCAGTCGAAACCGCTTCGCGCTGCCGCAGCGCACTATCCAAAGGCGCATATGATTCCGGAGGAACAATCTCAATGGTCGGTAGCAGCAGCACCTCCGCGCCCTGCCGCTCCAGCCGCTCACGCAATCCGCCGCTCTGCCGCGCCGCCCGCGTCACCACGATGCGCCGCCCGGTCAGCGGACCAGTACTCATGCGGCCGGACCCTGCTTCGCCAGCAGTTGCAGCGCGCCCTGCTTGAGCAGCGAATCAGCCAGCGCTGCCCCGAGCGCCTGGGCGTCCGTTCCGTGTTCTTCCGCTCGTAGCACCGTCGCGCCATTCGGAGATGAAACACACCCGCTGATACGAAACTGCTCTCCGTCACGCCGGCAGTAAGCGCCGATCGGCACCTGGCAGCCGCCGCCGAGCGCAGCCAGCGCTACCCTCTCCGCCGTCACGGCAAAGCGTGACTCCGCATGCTCCAGAAGAGCCAGCACGGAGCGCGTACGCTGATCCGCCGCGCGACACTCGATGGCCAAAGCACCCTGCCCAGGCGCCGGGCAGAGCACGTCTTCAGGGAACCGCTCCCGCACCCACTCCGTGCGCCCAAGCCGGTCGAGTCCGGCGGCAGCCAGCACCGCAGCATCCACCTGGCCCTCGCTGAGCTTGCGCAGCCGTGTGTCCACATTGCCGCGAAGCTCTACATACCCCACCCCCGGCCACCGTGCGCGAAGCTGCGACTGCCGCCGCAAGCTGCTGGTTCCGACCCGCGCGCCGGCTGGCAACTCATTCATGCTCGCGTATCGAACGGATACAAATACATCCCGCGGATCGACGCGTTCTGTCACCGCGGCGATGACAAATCGAGCATCGATCTCCGTCGGGAGATCCTTGAGACTGTGCACCGCCAGGTCGATCACGCCGTCTGCCAGCGCCTCTTCGATCTCTTTGGTGAACATGCCCTTCGACCCGACGCGCGCAAACGGTACGCCCTGCAGACGGTCTCCGGTTGTGGTGATGGTGCGGATCTGGACTTCATGCCCTTGTGCGCGCAGCAGGCCGGCAATGTGGTGCGCCTGCCAAAGCGCAAGCTGCGAGCCGCGCGAGCCAATGCGGATCAACGCCGGGCTGCCTCAAGCGATGAACCGCTCTGCACCGGTTCTTCCGGCTGTGGTGAAACAGCAGTTCCCTCCACCTCGCTTCGCTCCGGTTGGGATGACGAAGAGCTGGGTGGCCGCTGCGCTGCGGATGACAAATCGGCGACGGCGTCCTGCGAGGACAATCCGAAATGATCTGCTGCACCGCTTCCACCACCGTCAGATCGCCGTTGCGCGCTGCCGTTTTCATCGCCTGCAGCGGCTGGTGCAGCACTTTGCTGATCAGCCCGCGCGTCAACGCCTCCACCGCGCTTCGCTGCTCTGCGGAGAGCGACTGCAGCTTGCCCTGCATGCGGCGTAACTCGGCCTGCCGCAGCTCTTCCATCGTCTGCTGCAGCGAGACAATGGCGGGCACCGCACTCAGCGTCTGCTGCCCGATGGCGAAGCGCTCCACCTCCGCCTGCACGATCGCCTCCGCCTGCATCGCTTCCTTGCTGCGCTCGCTCATGTGTGAGGCGGCGACGGACTGCAGATCGTCGATGTCATAGACAAATGCGCCTTCGAGGCGGTTGACCTCCGGCGCCACGTCGCGCGGCACCGCAATGTCGATGTAGAACATCGGCCGGTGACGCCGCCGTTGCAGGAATTGCTGCGCATGATCGCGGCGGAAGATCGGCTGTGCTGCGCCGGTCGATGTAATCAGGATGTCGGCCTGGTCCGCGACCGCATGCAGATCCTCAAATCGCACCGCGCGCCCGCTGAAAGTCCGCGCTAGATGCACCGCACGATCGAAAGTCCTGTTCGCAATCAGCATCGAATGCGCGCCCTGTTGGATCAGGTGCCGTGCCGCCAGCTCGCTCATCTTGCCCGCGCCCACCAGCAGCACGGTCTTGCCGTCGAGCGAGCCGAAGATCTTCTTCGCCAGGTCAACCGCCACCGAGGCGATCGAGACCGATGCGCTGCCGATCTGCGTCTCGGTCCGCACGCGCTTGGCCACCGTGAAGGTCGTCTGCAGCAGCCGCTCCAGCGAGCTCTGCACCGCGCCCACTGAGCGCGCCATCGTGTAAGCCTCTTTCACCTGCCCCAGAATCTGCGGTTCACCAAGCACCATCGAGTCCAGGCTTGCGGCCACGCGGAAGAGATGCCGCACCGCGTCCGAGCCCTCGTACTCATAGAGGTGAGGCCGCAGCACATCCGCGGGCAAAGCGAAATAGCGATGCAGGAAGTCCATGACGTCCGGCGCATCCTGCTCGTAGCTCGTCACCAACTCGACGCGATTGCAGGTCGAAAGAATCATTCCTTCGGTCACGCCCGGCGTGCCGACCAGCGCCAGCGTGGCTTCGCCCAGCGACTCCGGCGCAATCGCCAGCCGCTCGCGTAGCTCAATCGGTGCGGTGCGATGATTGACTCCCAGCAGGCGGATGGTCATGGCACTGGGAACCTGTGCACCGAGCTGAAGGTGTTCGCCGCCCATACGCTGAGCACGACCAGGAAGACGACGCTCGAAAGATAGATGGCCCGCCGGCCGCGCAGCCCGGTGCTGCGGCGCACCAGCAGCATCAGCACGTAGAGCCCCCACATGCCGAACGACAGCAGCACCTTGGGGTCGAGAAAGTACGCGGCGCCCACGCTCTGCTGGGCAATCAGCGAGCCCGCCAACAGCCCCACCGTCATACACGGGAAACCGATCAGCAGGCTTAGATAGGCGATGCGATCCATCGTCTCCAGCGGCGGCAGCCACGCCAGAAAACCGATACCCTCCTTGCTCTTCAGCCGTCGCTCCTGCACCAGGTACAGCACGCTCGCAATCAGGCTGAACAACAGCGCGGTATACGCGGCGAGCAGCGCACTGATGTGCACCACCAGCCATCCGGAGCGCATCTCGGGAGTCACGAATGAGCGGCCGTTCGCGCCCAGGGCAGGCGCCAGCATGATGACCAGCGCCAGCGGCAGCGCGATGATGCCGAAAGCGCCCGCGCGATACACCGCATAGACCAGCAGGTACGCCGCCACAATCAGCAGCGCGAGTGTCGCCTGCACCTCCACCCAGCCCAGTGGCACCAGATGATGCGCGGCCACCATCAATTCCACAACCGCGACCAGATGGAAGAAAAAGCCCGCCACCGCCGCCGGCAAGGACACTCGCTGCCATCGCGGCTGCCCGTAGAGCACGGCGGGAAACGCCGTGACACCGGCAACAGCGTAGAAGACAGCCGCGACTCGCAACCAGAGCAGGGACATCATGGGAAAGGACCTTCCAGTATACCGGCGCGTCCACGCAGGATGGCAGGCCGAGGCGCCGCCGCTCTTCAGGATTCCGGCAGAATCAAAAGCCCTATTCCGGCTGAATGGGTGGGATAACCGGCGACATGGGCACGACCCGCGTCGTCAGCGGACCTACTGTGTCCAGCTCCGCTTTCGTGAGCTGGCCTCGGTTGTTGAAGCGCAGCCGCCAGTTGCCCGTGCGTGTCTGCGAGATGTCGCTAAAGTCGACCTCTGCCTGCTTGCCCGGATCGATCATGATGATGGGCGTCGAGCCGTTGCGTTTGGTCAGCGCTTCGGATGCTTCGACGTTTTCCGCCGGAACCGCGGCGCTAGGCACATGCCCGGTGAGCGCCACAAAGCACATGCCCAGATTGAGCCAATGCGATTGCGGCCCGAGTTCGTGTTCGCCGCGATCTGCTGCGGTCATGCGGTTGAACGCCTCGTAGGCCGTGCTCTTCTCCCACGCGGCATGGAACGGCAACAGTCCGTGCGCATACTCGGTCACAACTTGCACTTTGCCGCCATTTGCCGGCACCACCGCAACGAAGTGGGAAGCGCCATGCGCGACACTGTCATTCTGAAAGCTCAGCATCAGATGGTCGGGCAGCGTGCGGCAGACAATCTGCTGATAGGTCCAGCGGTTGTCGCTGATATCGAAGCCGTAAAAGGCAGCCGCGCTGCTTACGTCCACGTTCCCGCTGCTGCAGAAGCGCGCGGTCCGCCTCGCTCATGTGGCCGGCATCCAGTACCGGCAGGGTCGAGGTATGCGCCTCCAGCGCAGCAGTCTTTTCTTCCTCACCGGCCGGCGGGGGACCGTTGCGATGATGATGAAGCTGGGCAAGTCCCGGCAACGCGCAGACCAAGCACATCGCCAGCGCGAGTCTCGTCCGCCGGAGATATTCTGCGCGCCTGCTGTGTGGGCCGGCAAAGAGCATGGCAACGCCAATCTACCATGCGCACCGCCGGCCTTCTGTTGCACAAAAGAGGAAGGGCGGCCATAGCGGCCGCCCTCGCTCGATGGAATACACGTGCTCTAGTGAGCCGCGCGTCTCCGTTGTGGTTGTGCGCCGGGCCGGTTTCTCCGGAGCCGGCGGCGCCCCGTTGATGAGCGTGATCATCTTCGGGTTCTGTGTGTAGGAATCGAAGGTGGCGTCGTAGGTCACCTCGCGTGCCGATGGCCGGCGGAGTCGTCAGCGGCTTCTTCATGTTGACCGTGAAGTCCGCCGTGTTCGACGCCTTCGCATCGTCGGTCACCGCAAGCTGCACGGAGTCCGGCGTCGCGGAGACAACCTTGCCCGGAATCTGGTAGGTCTGTCCCTTCATGGTGTCCCACATCTTGCCGGCGTCTTCCGGCTTGCCGTTGAAGAGGATGAACTCCTTATCGTTCAGGTTCAGCGTCTTCAGGTCAGGTGTGGTCGCAACCACCTTGGCAGCCTGATCGGCAGGCGAAGGCGGCGGCGGCGCGGGCGTTGGATTGTAGCTAGCCGGCGGAAGCACGGACTGCGTCACCAGCGTCTTCACCTGGTCGAAGCCGTCCATGCCTCCGTGGTACTTGTTGTAGTAATACTCGGCGGCCTTCTCGATCTGGTCCTTGGCTGCCGGCGGCGCGTAGGCTGCAGCGCGCGTCAGGAACCACACCGCATTCTTCAGGTCAGGCGGAGTCTGCTGCGCATACGCCTGTCCCAGCAGGTAGGTATCGTTGAGCGTGGCGTCCGGTCTGGGTTTGCGCCGGCGGCACGGCCTGCAATTCTTTTTTGAAATTGTCTTCCGCGCCTGGATAGTCCTTCTTCAACTGATCGTCCATCGCGATGGCGCTATAGAAGATCGGCTCGGTTGCGGTCTTCAGCTTCTGGAAGTCGGCGTCCGGCATGTTTGCGGGCTTGGTAGCGGCAAGCCCCTTCTGTGCGTTGGCGGCTGCTTCGTCCAGCAGCGGCTGCTGTTCGGCGGGGGTCGTCTTCTGCGCTGCCTGCGCCTTCTTGATATAGACCGAGATGGCCAGGGCGCGCAGATTGTTCGGATCCGTCTGGAGCAGCCGGTTGGCCGCGTCCACGGTCTTATCCATATTGTTCTGCGCCTGGTAGGCAGCCATCAGCTGCTCCAGCATCTCTCCCTTGACCACCGAGTTTGGATACTTGGTGAGGAAAGCCTCGATGGCAGAAGCCTTCGCCGCAGGCGAGGACTGGCTGATCGCGTTCGAGTAATCGTTGTACTCGGCGGGATCCTTAATGGTGATCTGTTGCTGTTGTTGTCCACCCCCCGCCGCGGCCTGGGCCAGGGCGAACGGCGCAGCACACAGCGTACTGGTGGCGATTGCCAGCAGAGATGCTAAGGCGACCTTCTTCATTCAATGCTCCTAAGAGAAGTGCAGCGATTTATAACCTGAAAACCTTCTACCTGCAGCCTTCGCATCCGCAGGACTCATGGTGACTCGCCATAGCAGGAGCGGTGTGTCCATCCATTTGTCCCCGGAAAAGAAGCGGCGCGGCAATGTGGCTGGATTATAAGAATCAGCCTTCCCCCATGCAAGCGGAAGACAAACGGACCCGCCTTTTGACTTCCGGAACACGGGTAAAGATGCGAATCTCCGTCCCTGCGTTGACTCAGCATCACAAATGACATTTCGCGTGACGTTCACCCGGTGTGACGAGGTTACCCGCGATGCGTGAGCACCATGCTGCCGAGCAAGAGCGATACTGCATCAAGAGGCCACGGTGAGCCGTCTCCTGGTCTCATCTAACCCAGCAGGAAAACACCTATGCCAGTTGAAGATCGTCAGCCACCGCAGAAAACCGATTCTCCCCTTGCCGGCAAGACCGCCCTGGTTACCGGCGCTTCGCGCGGCATCGGCCGTGCCATTGCCGTGCGACTGGCCGCGGCTGGGCGCCGGACTTCTGCTGGTTGCGCGCGACGAGCACGCGCTGGGCGCGGCGCAGCAGCAGATCGCAAGCGATGGCGGCTCGGCCGATATCCTGCCCTGCGACCTGACCTCTTCCGCCGCGCTGGCCGCGCTGACCGCGAACATCGACAGCTCCCGAGGCTGCGACATACTGATCAACGCTGCCGGAATCGGAAGAATCGGCGCTCCGATGCACGAGATGCCCGTCGCAGATTTCGACGCCGTGCTCGCCACCAACCTTCGTGCGCCCTTTCTGCTGATGCGCGCCGTCATTCCGCACATGATCGCGCGCGGCGGCGGCCACATCGTCAACATCTCGTCGCTCGCGGGCCAGGGCCCGCTGGCCAACGGCGCTGCCTACGCCGCATCAAAATGGGCGCTCAACGGGCTCAGCTACTCCGCCGCCGAAGAGCTTCGCGCGCGCAACATCCGCGTCTCCGTCATCGCGCCCGGCTCCGTCGACACCGAGTTTGGCCGGGGCGGTAAAGACCGCAGCAAGATGCTTCAGCCGGAAGATGTAGCCAATGTAGCCGTCATGCTGGTTACACAGCCGCCGCAGTCCTTCATCAGCGAGGTCCGGATGCGGCCGACCCAGAAGCCTTGAATGCACGGTTGAACTGGACAAATTGTCAGGGCAACCGGGTCGAAGAAAGGCCGAATCGGACCGAAATGCATCGGTAGCCCAAGTACTCGCAATTCCGCCCTCCTTATCCACAATATGTAGGGGTATCTGTGTTGAATCGCCCCCTGCTCCCGGCTACCATTCTTGGCAAGACTGTGTTCGAGTGGAAGAAGGCCTGCTCAGGCCCTTTCTCCGCTCCTACGGGTGCCATCGATGCTCAAGCTCAAGAAGATTCAGATCCTCGGCTTCAAGTCCTTCTGCGACCGCACCGAGCTCACCCTGCCCGGCCAGGGCATGGCCGCTGTCGTGGGGCCCAACGGTTGCGGCAAATCCAACATCCTCGACGCCGTCAGTTGGGTGCTCGGCGAGCAGTCCGCTCGCACGCTGCGCGGGACAAAGATGGAGGACGTGATCTTTGCCGGCACGCGCGAGCGCAAGGCGCTCGGCATGGCCGAGGTCTCGCTCACCCTCATCGATCCGGATGCCTATGGCGATGGCCCGCTCGCAACCGAGCTCGAGCGGGATGAAGTTGCGCTCGACAGCAGCAGCGATGGGAGCGTCGCCGTCAACGGCAATGGGACCTCACCGCCGACGGCGACTGGGACGAAGAGGCGCAACGCGAGGCGCGCTCCGCCGAAACCGAAGAGATCATCGCCGAAGCGCAGCCCGGCACTGTCATCGAGGGCGAGGAGCAGGATGTTGTCCAGGCTGCGGACACCGCACCTTCCGTCGCAGGATGGCGGCGTTGCCGTCGCAGCGCAGAATGCGGTTGTCTTGAAGATTCGCCGCCGCAAATTCCAGCGCACGCCCGCGCGTGCCGGCGAGATCATCATCACCCGGCGTCTCTTCCGCTCCGGCGACAGCGAATATCTGCTCAACGGCAAGCTCTGCCGCCTGCGCGACATTCAGGACATCTTCATGGGCACCGGTCTCGGCCCGGAGAGCTACGCCATCATCGAGCAGGAGCGCATCGGGCAGCTCCTCAGCTCCAAGCCGCACGACCGCCGCGCCATCATCGAAGAGGCCGCCGGCATCACGCGCTTCAAGACCAAGAAGCGCCTCGCCGAGTTGCGCCTTGAATCGGCAAAGCAGAACCTGGCGCGCGTGAACGACATCTTCGAAGAAGTCACGCGGCAGATGAACTCGCTGAAGCGCCAGGCCGCCAAGGCCGAGCGCTACGCCGCCGTGCGCGATGAGCTACGTACGCGTCTGCGCGTCGTCCTCGCCAGCCGCCTGCACCAGATGGACGCGACCAGCGTCTCGCTGCACGACCAGATCGCCTCCCTCACCACGCAGATTGATGCCTCCGCCGCGCACGTCGAAGCGCTCGATGCCGAGCACGCCGCCGCAGTGGCGCGGGGCTATGAGCTGGACGCCAGCGCGAAGGAAGCCAGCGCGCGCGCCAGTCAGGCCGCCATCGATCTGGAACGCGCCAGCGCGCGCCAGCATGCCAACGAGGAGCGCATTGCCGACCTCGCCTCCCGCTCCGCCGCCGGCACTGCGGAGCTTGATCAGGCGCGCCTGCAAATGGAAGGCCTCACCGCGGAGCGCGAGCAGCACCGCAGCTTTCTTGAAACCGCCGCCGCCGAAGCCGCGCGCTTCCGCCAGCAGGCCGAAGCTCTGCAGCAGCAGGCGCGCGAAGCCGCACAGACCGTTGCGCACGCCGAGCAGCGGCTGGAAGCCGAGCGGCGCCGCGGACTGCAGTTGCTCTCCGAAGCCGCGAACGCGCGCAATCAGGCCTCCCAGGCGGAAGAGGCGCTGGGCGCACTCGAGCGCGAGGCCGAGCGTCTCGCAGGCGAGATGGACGCGGCGCGCCGCGATCTCGAAAATCTCGGCGCAGAGCGCGGCCAGGCGTCCCTGCAATTCGAATCTGTCACCGAAACCCTCACGCGCCTCGAGCAGGAGATCCTCGCGCTCCGCTCGGAAATCGAGCAGACCCGAGCCGAAGAGACCGAGACCCGCCGCCGCGGCGACGCGTTCCGCGCCGAGCACGCCACGCTTACCGGCCGCCGCAACTCGCTCGAAGGCCTCATCCGCGAGCACAGCTACTCCACCGACACCGTGCGCAAGCTCTTCCGCGCCAACGGCAATCACCACCAGGATGGAAGCTCCGGCCTCTCCGCCGTCGGAACGCTCGCCGACTTCCTCGAAGTTGACGGCCAGTACGAAACCGTCGTCGACGAATACCTGCGCGACGAGCTCAACTACATCGTTGTGAAAAGCTGGGACGCTGCCGACGAAGGCATGCGTCTGCTGAAGAGCGATGTCGATGGACGCGCCACCTTCCTCGTCCACCCGCACGATGCGCAGGCCAAGTTCTCCTTCGATCCCACCGAGCCCACCGGCACACAGACCAGCCGCGAAGGCATCGTGCGCCTGAAGGATTGCATTCGCGTGCTCGACGGCTTCGGCACCTCGCTTGAAGCTATCCTGCCCAAACTGCGCGAGGGCTACGTCGCGCCCGACGCCGGCACCGCGCGCTCGCTCGCGCTCGAAAATCCGCGAGCCTTCTTTCTCGCGCCCTCCGGCGAGTGTTTCCACAACGTCACCGTCACCGGAGGCAAGCCGCGCGCAGAGGGCCCGCTCGCCATCAAGCGCGAACTGCGCGATACGCAGCAAAAGCTCGACGCCCTCACCATCGAACTCGCGCAGGCCGAAACGCATGCCGCCGCGCTTGGCCGTACGCTGGCTGAGAAGACACGCCTGCTCGAAGCGAAGAGCGAAGACCGTCGCAATGCCGAGCGCGAGAGCGCCAACCAGGGCGCTGCGCTACGCCAGATGGAATCCGAAGCAAAGCGCCTGGAGCGGCGCCTGCAGGACTGGCAGCTCGACAGCGAGCGCAATCGCAACCAGCGCGACCAGCGCGCGGCGCTGATGCAGCAGAAGCGCGAAGACGTCGCGCGCCTGGAAGCCGAGCACGCCACCGCTGAAGCGCAGCAGCGCGAGCTGGAATCAGCACTCGCCGGTCACCGCGAAGCGCGCGAAACAGCGCAGCAGGCATCCTCGCAGGCCGTCGCCGAGCTGGCCGGCCTCGAAGAGCGCAAGCGCGGTGCGGAGGCATCCTTCGCCCGCATCGATCGCATGTACGCCGATCTTGGCCGCCGCGTCGTGCAGCTTGAGCAGCAGCTCGCCGCCGCAGCCGCCGAGCAACAGCAGCGCACGGAGGAGAACGCCTCGCTCGCCACTCAGCGGCAACAACTCGCCGAGCTGCGCGAGCAGGCCCTGGCGGAAACCGCACGATGGACCGAAGAAGCCCGCCTGCTGCGCATCACGCTGCTTGAAAGCGAGCAGCAGCTCAAGACGCTGCGCGCCGAAACCGATGCCCTGCGCGAGAACCGCAGCGCGCACGCCGCGCAGGCCGCCAAGCTCGCCGCCGATCTCGAACACCTCGAAGCCGCCTGCATCAGCGACCTCGGCGTCGAACCCGGCGAGCTTCGCGCACAAGAGGACATCACGCGCCTGGAAGACGAAGCGCTCGCGACAGAAGACGAAGCCTGCCGCGGCCTGAAGAGCCGCCTCGAAGCCATGGGCCCGGTCAACATGATGGCTCTGGATGAATACAAGGAAGCCGCCGAGCGTCATAGCTTCCTCGAAACCCAGCGCACGGACCTGCTCGACTCCATCGAGAACACGCAGGCCACCATCAAGGAGATCGACACCATCTCGCGCACGAAATTCGACGAGGCCTTCGCGCGCATCAACGAAAACTTCTCCGTCACCTTCACGCGCCTCTTCAACGGCGGCCAGGCCTTCATGCGGCTTACCGATGAAGAGAACACCGCGGAGAGCGGCATCGACATCGTCGCGTCGCCGCCGGGCAAGAAGCTGCAGAACGTGCTGCTGCTCTCCGGCGGCGAAAAGGCGCTCACCGCACTGTCGCTGCTGGTCGGCATCTTCCTCTATCAGCCCAGCCCCTTCTGCGTGCTGGACGAGGTCGACGCGCCGCTCGACGAAACCAACGTCGGCCGCCTCGCCGACATGCTCAAAGGCATGGCGAAGGAGACGCAGTTCGTGCTGGTCACCCACTCCAAGCGCATGATGACGGCGATGGATCTCATCTACGGCGTCACCATGCAGGAGCCGGGCGTGTCGAAGCTGGTTTCGGTGCACATGGGCGGCCATCACCACGCGCACGGCCATCGCGCCACCGCTTAGACGCTCTGCGGCTATTCGTAACGCAGAGCCACCACCGGATCGACTTTCGTCGCGCGCCGCGCCGGAAAGAGCGCGGCCATCACCGTCACCAACGCAATGATCAGCACTGCGCCGGCCAGCGTAAGCGGGTCCCATGGCTCCAGCCCGAACAGCCCGGCCTGCACTGCACGGCACGCCGCCAGCATCGCCGGCACACCCACTGCAATGCCGATGCCCAGCAGCACCAGGGATTCGCGCAACACCATCCACAGCACGCCTGCCCGCGGCGCGCCCAACGCAATCCGGACGCCGATCTCATCGTTCGCCGCACCACGCTGTACATCATCACTCCATATAGGCCGATGCACGAGAGCGCCAGCGCCAGCAGCGAGAAGAAGCTCGAAAGCTGCGACACCAGCTTTTGCGTGTCACCGCTGCTCTTTTCGGAGAAGCGCCTTGATTCCGCTTATCAGGTTTCGCAGCATGGGCACCTTGCTTGCTCCTCTGGATTGTCTAGAGGTACTCCGGCTTCCTCTGGATTGTCAAGAGGAAGCGGAAGCGCGTCCGCGTTGACAAAGCCTGACCCCGCTCCGAGAATCGAAGAGGTAGGCCATACCTTCACTCCAGGGCAGCAAACCTCCTTGCACACACTCACGCAAACCGATCTGGGCGATCTTCCTCTGCTCGCGCGCGGCAAAGTCCGCGACCTCTATGCTGTCGGCGAGTCGCTGCTGCTCATCGCGACCGATCGCATCTCCGCCTTCGATCACGTGCTCGCCACCGGCATTCCCGGCAAGGGCAAAATCCTCACGCAGCTCTCGCTCTTCTGGTTCCAATTGCTGCGCGATGTCGTGCCCAACCACCTCATCACCGCCGATGTCTCGCAATACCCCGAAGTCCTGCGCCCCTACGCGAGCCAGCTCCAGGGCCGCTCCATGCTGGTCAAGCGCGCGCAGATGTTCCCCGTGGAGTGCGTCGTGCGCGGCTACCTCTCCGGCTCCGGCTGGAAGGATTACAAGGCCAATGGCGCTGTCTGCGGCATCTCGCTCCCCAAGGGCCTCAAAGAATCGGACAAGCTGCCGGAGCCGCTCTTTACCCCGGCTTCCAAAAGCGCGGGCGGCGAGCATGACGAGAACATCTCCTTCGACGAGATGACGACGCGCATCGGCGAGCCCGCAGCCACCAAGCTGCAGGGCCTCAGCCTCGACATTTACAACCGCGCCGCCACCTACGCGAGCCGAGCGCGGCGTCATCCTCGCCGACACCAAATTCGAGTTCGGCGTCACCCCGGACGGCATTGTCCTTGCCGATGAGGTGCTCACGCCGGACTCCTCGCGCTACTGGCCCGCGGACCAGTACAAGCCCGGCGGTCCGCAGCCTTCCTTCGACAAGCAGTTTGTCCGCGACTACCTCGAGCAGATCCAATGGAACAAGCAGGCGCCCGCGCCTGCCCTGCCGGACGACATCGTGGCAAAAACGCAACGCAAGTACCTGGATGCTTACCGCCTGCTCACCGGCAAAGAGCTCGACCTCAACTGAATCTGGTCTACCATCACGCCATGCAGACGCTGACTCCACTGGACTGGGCGATCGTGGCCGTTCTGGTCATCTCGACTGTCATGGCGTTCATGCATGGCTTTCTGGTGGAGGTTTGCGCGCTCGCCGGCCTGATCGCCGGCATCATCCTTGCCGGGCATTATTATCTGCAGGTTGCGCCGTGGGTGGCCCGTTTCGTCCACAGGATGCTGCGGTCGCCGCAATTGCCTTTCTTTTGGTCGCGTTCGGCGTTATGCTGGCCGCCGCAATCCTCGGCAGGGTGCTACGCTGGATACTCCGCAGCATTGGATTGGGGTGGGCCGACCGCATCGCCGGGGGTGCTTTCGGTCTGCTCAAGGGATATATTCTGGTGGCGTTGGGTATCGCTGCCATGGCCGCATTTTTTCCTCGCGAGCCCTGGTTCGATCAGTCCCAACTCGTGCCATACTTTTTTCCCGGGGCACACGGAAGTGCTACTGTGCTGCCGCGGGACCTGAGCGTTAGAATTCAGTCCGGATTGCACTCTCTGGAGAGCACCGCTCGCCGAGAGACAGGACTGGGCCAGCATGATTGAACGCAAGAGACCGGCGCTGAGATTCGGTCCGTGAGCAAGAAAGAGGATTCCGTGAAACGCGAGTTGGACAGCCTGGTTAGCCAGATGCACGCCGGTGGTATCACCTATGATGAAGCCATCCGCGAGTTCAAAAAGCGCTTCATTCTTGAAGTACTTGCCGCGCATCGCGGCAACCAGTGCAAGGCCGCCAAGGAGCTTGGCATGCACCGGAATACGCTGAGCCGCACCATTGCCGAGCTCAACATGGATCCCGCCCAGATCCGCAATGGCCTCAAGCGTCCGCCGCGTCCCGTGCGTCCATTGCTTGAACAGCCGAAACAGGTGATGCGCCAGCAGGGTTGACACTGCGTCAGCTATCCTGAGAGGCGTTCGCCGATTCTCTTCAGGAGCCGCCGGCCGCTTTGCCGAATTCTGCAATCAAACCAACCGTCCCGGCGGTTTATCAGTCCCTTGTCACACCGCGGGGCCGTGTCGCCTGGCGTCCCGGCTCCCATGGCTCTGTTCCCGGTTGGGACCTGTACGACGCCTATCTCTTCGACATTGACGGCACCCTGCTGCGCGATCCGGGCCGCGTTCACTACAACGCATTCTCCAAAGCCTGCCTGGAAGTCCTCGGTCACCCGCTCTCACTTGAGGCCGTTACTGTGGCCGGCTCGACCGATCCCCGCATTCTGAGCGATGCCTTCGCCGCCGCCGGCATCGCCGATGAGAGCTGGCGTCCGCACCGGCCGCGCCTGCTCGAAACCATCTGCTCCGTCGTGGAACGCGACGCGGCCAGCATGCAGCTCACCATCATGCCCAGCGTGGTCGAAGCGCTCCGCTACCTTGCTGCTGCAGGCAAATGGCTCGGCGTCGCCACCGGCAATCTCGAATCCGTCGGATGGCTCAAGCTGGAGCGCACCGGCCTACGCGAACATTTCACCTTCGGCGGCTTCAGCGATGCGCACGAGCAGCGCGCCGAGATGATCGAGGCAGCGGCGGCAAAGGCCCGTCAGCTTGCAGGTAGAGAGGCCTCCGTCATCGTCGTGGGCGATACGCCCTCCGATATCGCTGCCGCCCACGCCAACAAGCTTCCTGTCATTGCGGTCGCAACCGGACACTTTTCTTTCGATCGCCTCCTCGAAGACTCGCCCGAAATCTGCGCGGAAAATCTGGGCGCTCTGCTCATCCAATCGGAGCGCGTTGCTAGCCCGGACGTCGCGCAAGAGCGAGCCCGCATGAGCCGCATGCTTCGCATTCTCGCCTGCGCCCTCGCACTCTCGATCGCAGCACACGCACAATCCGCGCCTAGCCATCACGACAAGCGCGAGGCCGCGAAGGCTTACCTGACCGGCGCGCACGCCATCGAGGACCGCAACACGCGCGCTGCCTACGACGCCTTCAGCAAAGCGGCGGCGCTTGATCCAACCAACACCGACTACAAGAACGCCGCGGTCGTCGCCAAAGCCCACTTCGTCACCGATCTCATCCAGCAGGCGGAGAAAGCCCGCATCCTCGGCAAGAGCGACGTCGTTCACGCCCGGCTCGCGGAAGCTCTGGAGCTCGACCCCGCCAA
The DNA here is from genome assembly GCA_963736915.1 of uncultured Acidobacteriaceae bacterium. Classification (GTDB taxonomy): domain Bacteria; phylum Acidobacteriota; class Terriglobia; order Terriglobales; family Acidobacteriaceae; genus KBS-83. The sequence continues at coordinate 393,629 of CAVTQV010000004.1, forward strand.
TCCCATGGTCGCGCAACACATTGAGGATGTCGCCGGCCTCGACAGCGCCCCGCCCAAAACAGACGACATCACCACCACCATTGCAGACGCCATTCGCCTCGAGCCCGCAGCCGGCAAACACAGCTTCCATGTCCGCGCCGATGGCCTCACGCTTCTCCGCCAGGTGCTCGCCGCGTACGGCATCTCGCCCAGCTTCGACTCGAGCGTCACTCCGCAGTCTGTCCGCTTCGATGCCGATGACATCGACTATCACCAGGCGGCGCAGATGCTGCAGCTCGAAACGAATACCTTTTTCGTCCCGCTCGATCCGCATCGCGTTCTCATCGCCCGCGATACCAAGCAGAACCGCCAGCAGTACGAGCGGCAGCTTCTGGAGACGGTCTACCTTCCCGGCCTCGCCACGCAGGACTTCATCGATATCACCAACCTCGCGCGCAACATCCTGGAGCTCACGCAGGTCTCCACCTATGCGAGCCAGAACAGCATCACTGTGCGCGGCCCGGAGTCGAAGCTTGCCCTCTTGAACCGCACTCTCCGCGGCCTGATGGATGGGCGCAGCCAGGTGCTGCTCGATGTCCGCGTCTATGAAATTCAGCGCACCCGCACCATGAACATCGGCGTGCAACTGCCGCAGCAATTCAATGCCTTCAACCTCAATTCAGAGATCCAGCAGGTCCTCAACGGCAATCAGGCTCTGATCCAGCAGATCGTCTCCAGCGGGCTCGCGAATGCGAACGATATCGAGGCCATTGCCGCCATCCTGCTGGCTTCAGGCCAGATATCGAATTCCATCCTCAGCCAGCCCTTCGCCGTCTTCGGCGGTGGACTCACGGAAACCGGTGTCACGCTTGGCAGCCCCACGCTCAACATGGCGCTCAACTCCAGCGAGAGCCGCGCCATCGATCAACTGCAGCTCCGGCTGCAGGACCAGGAGCCGGGAGACATTCTGGCCGGCATGCATTACCCCATCATCCAGTCGAGCTACTCCAACCTCACCGGCAGCGGCGTCAACATCCCGGGCCTCAACAGCGCCGGGTTGAACAGCCAGCTCGCCGCACTCGGCCTCAACACCTCCAGCCTGAACCAGCAGACCATTCCTCAGGTTCAGTACCAGGACCTTGGCCTCCAGATGAAGGTCACGCCCTACATCCATCGCGATCAGACGATCTCGCTCAAGCTCGACCTGAAAATCGATGCGCTGGCAGGCAGCTCCATCAACGACATCCCCGTATTGACCAATCGCGAATTTGCCGCCGCGCTTGATTTGAAGGATGGCGCAAGCGCGATGGTGACCAGCAATCTCAACACACAGGAGGCGCGCGCCGTCAGTGGGCTGCCCGGCCTGAGCGAGATACCCGGCCTGCAATCCACCACAGATAAAAATGTGCAGAAGAGCAACGACGAGTTAGTCGTTCTCATCACGCCGCATGTCGTTCGCCTGCCTCATCCCTCCGGCGCAAGCCAGGTCATGCTGCTTCCCACGCACCAGTAGTGCGGGCGCCGTACCAATTCCCTGAAGACCCAGCCTTATCCGCTGCGCCTTCCTGCGACAAACGAATCCGCTATTAACGAGGACGGCCGAAAAACAGGACATGGCCATCAGTGTCTTCAAGTTCAAAGCCACGCAGACCATCGTGGGTGTCTTGCAGAGGTTTAGAAAAGGTGACACCGCGCGAGATAAATTCAGCCGCCAGCGCATCAGGATCGGGTACTGAGGCGTAAGCGTCCCAGCGCGCCCACGGGTGGCGCTTGCAGTTGGGGAGCGGTTCCACGCCAACATCTTTGAGGAAGATCATCGCCCCATCACGCTGCACAATCGCGACAAAAGGTTCATGCTCCGGTTCCTGGAAGACGATGCCAAAGCCGAGCATCCGGCAATAGAACGAAAGCGCTTCGGAGACGTTCCGCACGATAAGGAATGGTGAGATGCTGGCGATAGCTGCCTGTGACATGCGCTGACCTCGTTAGGCCGGTTCGTACACAGCCAGCTTATCTCGGAGCCTTCCATTGACAAATGAGCGAAGTGCAAACATCTATTTTTGCGTCAGAGAGCGCCGCGCACATGGTAAGTATCATGATCAGGATGAACGATGTGCCAATTGGCGCCTTAACTTCGCGCATCGAAAGATCACATGAGCATCGTGCAACGCAATAACGTCAAAGTCCTCGGGAATGGCTCCCGCCCGCTGATGTTCGCTCATGGATATGGCTGCGATCAGAATATGTGGCGGGCGATGGTCCCGGCCTTTGAAGCCGACTACAAGATCATCCTGTTTGACTATGTAGGCGCCGGGCTATCCGATCCTTCTGCCTTTCACCGGACCCGTTACAGCACCCTGAACGGTTATGCCGCCGATGTGTTGGAAATCATTGACGGTCTGCATCTCACACATGTAAATTTCGTCGGGCATTCCGTCAGTTCCATGATCGGCGCCCTGGCTTCCATCAAACGCCCAGAGCTGTTCGAAAACCTCATCATGATCGGCCCTTCTCCCTGCTACATCAACGATGGGGAGTATGTCGGCGGGTTCGCAAGACCTGATATCGAGGACCTGCTCGACATGCTCGACAAGAACCATCTTGGCTGGAGCGCCATGATGGCTCCAATCATTATGGGCAATTCGGATCGCCCGGAGCTGACGGCGGAGCTGGAGGCCAGCTTCTGCAGAACGGACCCAGTCTTTGCCCAGCATTTTGCGCGTGTAACTTTCCTCTCCGACAATCGCGCCGATCTAAGCCAGGTTACGACCAGAACCCTGATTTTGCAGTGCGCTGAGGATTCCATTGCTCCGAAGACCGTGGGAGAATACGTGCATCGATGCCTCCCGAACAGCGAATTCGTCATCATGGAGGCGACAGGACATTGTCCGCATCTGAGCGCGCCGGGGACGGTCTCGAAGGCGATGCAGGCGTTCCTGTAGAAGACTCCGGGCTGGATACAGACAATCTGCTCGACCTATACGAGCATGCCCCTTGCAGCTACATTCTGCTGGATATGGATGGCAGAATCGTCCAGTCTAATGCGGTCTTCCGCCGCATGATGCGACTGACCGAAGGAGCAGCGCAAAGCGGAAACATCCGGCGCCTTCTGACTTCGGCCGGCGTGATCTTTTACGAGACGCAGGTCATGCCGATGCTGCTTCTGAGTGGATTCCGGAATGAGATTGCTCTCGATCTGGTACCTCCTTCCGGAGAACGCATCCCCATGCTTGCCTCTGCGGCTCTCCGGTATAACGCGGAAGGCATGCCGTCGCACATTCGCATGATCCTGCTGCAGGCCACAGAGCGCCTGCAATACGAACGAGACTTGCTTCGCTCGCGCAAGGAGGCTGAACAGATGGCGGAGGTGGTGCGTCAAAGCTCGGACGCGATCATCACCATGCATCCGGATGGCACCGTGAGGATGTGGAACCAGGGTGCAGCCGATATGTTCGGCTACGACGCCAGCGAGGTGATCGGCGGCTTCTTCGCGGACCTAGTATTCCCTGTCAATCAGCGGGTCGAATTCGAGCGGGCGCTAGTGGCGATCAACAGAGGCGAAGAAGTTCGTAGCGAAGCTGCGGGCATTAACAAAGAGGGTCGGCACCTGGATCTCTCCCTGAGCCTGACGCCGCACATGGAGGCGCCCGGCATACTGGTTGCGTTCTCTGCGATTGTGCGCAACGTGACGCCGCAGAAAATTGCGCAAAGGGCCTTGTTGCAAAACGAGAAACTCGCGTCTGTTGGACGGCTCGCCAGCTCCATCGCACATGAAATCAACAACCCGCTCGCTGCTGTGACGAACCTTCTTTACCTCGCCGACCATGAGGTACGGACACCCGAACTGAAGAAGCTGATCGGCGCCGCGCAGGATGAGCTTGCCCGTGTCTCGCAGATAACGACCCACACGCTTCGGTTTTATCGCCAGAGCAGCAGCCGTACTTATCTGGATATGAGGGAACTCTTTGAATCGGTGCTCGCTCTGAACCGGGCGCAGATTCGCAATGCTGAAATTGTGGCCCGCATTGGGCGCCTCGATTCGAGGCCGCTCTTTTGTTATGAGGGCGAGCTGCGCCAGATCGTTCTCAATATCGTGAGCAATGCGCTGGATGCAATGAAGAAGGGCGGCACTCTTGTCCTCTCCAGCCGCGAGGCTACCTGGTGGAGCACCGGTCAAAAAGGTGTTCGCATTATCATCGCGGACAATGGACCTGGAATGGACCAGGCAACTCTCGCTCGCATCTTTGAGCCCTTCTTTTCTACCAAGGGCATCCTTGGAACAGGCTTGGGATTGTGGATTGCGAAAGACCTGGTCGAGAAAAATGGCGGAACAATTCGGGTTCACAGCCGGAACAGGCAGAATATGCACGGGTCAGCCTTCGCTCTGTTCTTCCCTCACACCAACTAGGTACCTAACCTCCGTGCCGCATCGACTGTGCCTTCTCGCTGCTCGGCTAGGCAATGGTAAGCAGAAGAGCGCCTAGCTTCACCAGCCTCCACTCCCTGTTTGATTGATGCGCGAAGTGTCAGGAGGCCGTTCGTCTCTCCATGAGCACCATCGAATAGCCCAGCCTGCTACTTCGCAGCGTCCTGATTCAAATCGTAATCAATGATCTTCTTCAACTGGTCGTAGGGAATTCCCGCCAGCGGGAGCATGCGGCCGTTCACAAAGAGGGATGGCGTGGAATTCACGCCCACCTCCTGCCCCAATTGCAAGGAAGCGTCCACCGCCGCCTTGGTCGAAGGCTGCGCCACGCACGCCTTCACCTTCGCGTCACCCACTCCCGCCGTTTTCACCGCAGACGCAAGCGTCGCGGCCGATCCCTCTGGCGTCAACTGCGCCTGGTTCGTGTAGACCGCGTCCGTGTACTTGAAGAACGCATCGTTGCCGCCGATCTTCGCCACGCACACGCCTGTCTCTGCCGCCTTCTCCGCCTCGCTGTGAATATTGCGCAGCGGAAACAACTGCGAGACGAAGTGCGCCTGCGGGTAGTCCTTCAGCAGACGCTCTATCGTAGGCTGCGCGTCCTTGCAGTGCGGGCACTGGTAGTCCGAAAATTCCACAAGCTGCAGCGGCGCGTTGGCCGGTCCGCGCGAGGGTCCCTTCGCCTCGCGCTCCAGAATGTCGCGGTAGCTCGCGAACGGATGCGCGCCGAACGGCAGAATCTCATCATTCGCGATCAGATGCTTTCCATCCGCCAGCGTCAGAAACGTCAGCGCCGAAGGCTGCGTCTGCTGCGTGCCCTTCTCCTCCACCAGCACGGTCACGCGGCTGATCCCCGGCACCACTGTGGTCTGAATCGCCTGCACCTGGAAGATGCGGTTGTCGTCATATCCCCAGCTCGCATGCAGGAATGCTTCCACTGTACCCTTTGTCGGCGTGGTCGCTGTGAAATACGCCGGATCGGGCGGCGGCATCGGCTGCAGTTGCGCTGGGGCAGAGGGCTGCTGCGAAGCGCCGCCGACCTGAGCGGCTGGTGCATCCGGGGCGGCGGGCGGGTTGCTCTGTCCGAGCATTGGAATCGCCACCGTCGAAGTTACACATAGCACTGCTGCAAACAATCGGCCGGTTCGCGTACAAATTATCATTAGTATTTTCTTCTCCGCACAGCAGAAACTTAAACTTGTACTTTCACTGCAATCGGGAACCGACGTCCGCCCCCGAACGACTTCGCCGTCACCTTCAATACCGGCGCGGCCTGCTGCCGCTTGTATTCACTGTGCTCGATCAGCTTCACGATCTTCTTCACCAGCATGTAATCGAGCCCTAGCTGGTCAGCAATCGCCTGCATCGGCATGTAGCGCTCGACATAAGCCTCCACCAGCGGATCCAGCACCTCGTAGGGCGGCAGCGAGTCCGTGTCGAGCTGACCCGGCCGCAGCTCCGCCGATGGCGCCTTGTTGAGAATCGCCGCCGGAATGACCTCACGCTCACGGTTCACATATCGCGATAGGCAGTACACCCGCGTCTTCACCAGGTCCCCAATCACCGCCAGCGCGCCAACCATGTCGCCGTAGAGCGTGCAGTAGCCCACCGCCATTTCCGATTTGTTTCCCGTCGTCAGCACCAGCGCGCCCAGCTTATTGGAGAGCGCCATCAGCAGCGTCCCGCGAATTCGCGACTGGATATTCTCCTCCGTCACATCCGGCGCGCGTCCGGCGAAGGCTGGCGCCAGCGCGTCCGTGAACTGGCTAAAGATGCCGTCGATGCGAATCGTCTCGAATCGTATTCCCAGGTTGCCGGCCAGCGTGCGGCTGTCGTCAATAGACCCCTGGGATGAGTACGGGCTGGGCATGCCGACGCCAATCACATTCTCTTTCCCCAGTGCATCCACGGCAATCGCCGCCACCAGCGCGGAATCGATGCCGCCGCTCAGTCCGATCAGCGCCTGTTTGAAGCCGCACTTGCGGATGTAGTCGCGCGTCCCCATCACCAGTGCGGCATAGGTCGCGGCATCATCTCCCTCAACAGTTTTGTGTATCTCGCCCGTGCCCGCTGCTGTATCCACCATCACCATGTCTTCGGCAAACGAGCGCCCTTGGGCAATCGTCTCGCCTCGCGCGTTCACAGCTAGACTGGTGCCGTCGAAGATAAGGCTGTCGTTCCCGCCCGCCTGGTTCACCATCAGGATCGGCAGCCGGTGATGCCGCGCCGCGGCCGCCAGCATCTCCGCGCGCTGCTCGCGCTTGCCCTGCCAGAACGGTGATGACGAAATATTCAGGATGAGCGTGGCGCCCTGACGCACCTGCTCTTCCACCGGATCGGTCGTATAGAGCCGCTGCTTCCAGTAGCCCTTGTCGTTCCAGGCATCCTCGCAGATCGTCAGCGCCACCCGCTCGTTGCCGATCTTGACAACGTCCTGGCGCTCAGCGGGGGCAAAGTAGCGCTGCTCGTCGAAGACGTCGTAGAAGGGCAGCAGCATTTTGCGCTGAGTAAAGGTGATCTCGCCGTTCTGCATCAGCACCGCGGCATTGCTCACGCGCTTGCCGGCTCCAGGAGGCGAGGGCACCAGCGTGCCGCAGATTACAGAGATAGATTTGCCGGCTGTCGCCTCGCGCGCTATCTCCCGGGCAGCTTCTTCCGCAAGCTTCACGAAGGAAGGCTTCTCCACAAAATCGCCTGTCGGATAACCGCAGACGCACAGCTCCGGAAACATCACCAGGTCCGCGCCGCGCTGCTCTGCCTCGCGTACATTCTGCAGAATTCGTGTTGTGTTTCCTCGAAAATCCGCGACCGTTGGATCGATCTGCGCCAGCGCAATCTTCACACTTTCAGTGTATCGGAGAAATGCAATGGAAAAGGCCAGCCGGGCAGGCTGGCCTGATCGTGTGTCGCGCGCAGGAACTCTACGTTCCGGTGCCGGAGACCACGACGCCGATCGTGCGGACAAGGATCTTGATATCCAGCCACAAGCTCCAGTTCTCGATGTATGCGGTATCGAGCGAGATATAGCTGTCGAAGGAAGGGTCCTGCCGCGCCTGCACTTGCCAAAGGCCGGTGACTCCAGGCGTGACATCCAGGCGGCGCAGATGATTGAGTTCGTAGCGCTTTACTTCGCTCGCGATCGGAGGCCTCGGTCCAACCAGGCTCATATCGCCGCGCAGCACATTGATCAACTGCGGCAGTTCGTCAAGAGAGTACTTGCGCAGGAAGCGGCCCGTCCCGGTGATGCGCGGATCGTTGGAGATTTTGAACAGCACTGAGTCGCGCTCATTCATGTGCAGGATTTCTGCCCTGCGGCGCTCCGCGTCGGGCACCATGGTACGGAACTTGAGGCAGCCGAAGACCCGACCCTTTTTGCCGATACGCTCGGACGCATAAAAGATCGGCCCAGGCGTATCGGTGCGCACGGCAATGGCGATTGCCAGCAGCACCGGCGACAACAGCACCAGCGCCACGCTCGATACGGCAATATCCAGCAGCCGCTTCATCACCATGCCGAGCACCGGCACTTCGCCGCGATGCAGCGGGATCGTCGGAAACTGCCCGATGTATTCGACCGGACTGTTCCACGCCAGCCCGTCGTAGAGGTCCGGCACCACACGAATGTCGACACTCGCTTCGCGCGCCTGCTCTACCAAGCGCTTCACCATCACGCGCTCGCATGGGGTTGCGAGAAAGATCTCGTCGACAAAATGCTTGCGCGCAAGCTCGAGCACCTCGTCGATAGTTCCCAGCACATCTCTACCGTCTGCAGTGCTATCGGAGTCCAGACCGGGAACGTCTACAAAGCCCTTGAATGTGAAACCGAGATGGCGAATGCTTTCAATGTGGTGGCGTAGCGCCTGCCCCACACGTCCCGTGCCCACGACCAAGATGTTCCGGGTCTCGATGCCGCGGTCATAACGACGGTAGACCATCATCCGCCACACCAACCGGCGCGCACTCAGCAGGATGGCAGTGAATACGATGGTCAGCAGCACGACGCCGCGCGAAACTTCCTTGCCGCGTCCAATCACATACAGGCCGCCGCACAGCAGCAGACCCGCCGTGAAGCACGCCTGAATCGTCAGCCGCTGATCGTGCAGCGTATTGCGCAACTGGATCGGCGCATAAAGATGCATGCGACGGCTGACGAGAATGATCGCCAGGATGAACCACCCCAGGAAAAACCCGGTCAGCCACGGGTTCAACGTAAATGTCGAATGCATCCGAAGGGCGGAGTCGCCATCCATGAAGCTGGCGAGAATGAAGCTGCCGAGATAGACCTTCACCGCGACCGTTGCCGCAATCAGCACCGAGAGCGTATCGCACAAAGCCCACAGAAGTCCCACCCGGAACGAATTCGAGAGCACGCTGGAGCGCACACCGGCAACCGCTCTGCTTCGAACGCTCTGGAATGGTTCGGCGACCTGAATGCGGGGAACAAACTCAGGGGTGCTCATCGGGGGAACCTGGCTACTCCTGCTAATGGACCGGTGAACCGCATTGGGGAATAACAAATATGATGCGCTTTGGTAGCGACCGAATTGCACGCTGCACCAGATGCAAGGCGCGTCGCCTGGAACTCTATGAGAACGCTGGCGAAATTTTTGCTCCGCCCCGCTGTCTGCACGCCCGGTTCCATTCTTCCGTTGCTCCTGTCGGCCTTGCGGCCAGTTACGGCCGGCAAGCAGCAATCGCCAGGAGCGCGCACCGCTTACAAACAAGCCAAGTCTAGCATCGTGAGGGGCCCGGAATGTTTCTCGCGCGCTAATTGTACGGTCAGCACACAGCGCAAATTGTGCTTAAAAAGCCACGAAAAAATCACTTGATTGTCACTGCTGATGGATCCTTCTACTTTCGAAGGCCGTGTCCTTACCGTCACATCCTCACTGTGCAGTGTGCAACTCTTTCCTTGCGGATTTCCACATCCGGACATGACACTTCTGAGTCATGGCATTCGATCGAAAGTTACACATTGGGAAGAACGAGCGAATCAAGCTCCAGAAATTGTTGCAGAATTTCATCGTCGCTCTGTTTCATCTCGTCCATCGTTCCGAAGAAGCGCACCTTGCCCTGATGCAGGAAAACCACATGATCGGCAAGGCGTTCGGCGAAACGCATATCGTGCGTCACCACAACGCTGGTCAGCAGCAGTTGCGTCTTCAGCTTCTCGATGAGATCGCCCAACAACCGGCCGATCAGGGGATCCACCATGGTCGTCGGCTCGTCGTAGAGGATCGCCTGGGGCTGTGAAGCCATCGCCCGCGCAATCGCCACTGACCGCTTCATACCGGTCGATAAATCCGAGGGCAGCAGGTTGCTCATCCCCGTTACGCCAACCATCTCCAGTAGACCGTTCACGATCTTCTGAATCTGGTCCTCTTCCAGCTCCTTGCGCTCACGCAGCGGGAACGCGACGTTCTCTCCCACGCTCAACGAATCGAAAAGCGCGCCGCTCTGGAAGACCATCGTGACCTTCTTGCGTACCTCTCCCATTTGCTGGTCGTCGTAGCCGGTGATGTCCTCGCCGGCCACCAGAATCCGTCCCGAATCCGGCTTCAGAAAGCCCATGATCTGCTGCAGGGTTACAGATTTTCCTACGCCGGAACGTCCCAGGATGCATAGCGTTTCGCCGGCCATGATCTGGAAACTCACATCATCGAGCACGTGCAGATCGCCAAACGATTTCGAGACATGATCGAAAACAATGTACGGCTCCGGTTTCGCCGCGGGCTGCGGAGCGCCGCCATTCTCCTGCGCCTCCCGCACCTCTTCGCGGATGAGCTCCGGGGGAATCTCGAGCGGTGTCTCATCCTCCGGAGGCAACGGCACCTCTTCGCCGTTCCTCGGCTCAGCTTCCCGCAGGAACTCCTCCTCCGCACGCGTTTCACCCGTCCGCGGATCCACTCTCTGCTCCGCGTCAGCCCCTCTCCGGGCAGACTCTCGGTTGCTCGGATCGTCCATGCTCATAGCATAGGGGTTCTTGCAAGCAGCGCCGTGGCGGTGGCCACATCCTCGCGCGTATTGCAGTTCATGAATTGGCAATGGGAGGGCAACGCAGAATCCCATGCTCCAGTGGCCGCAACCCGTTCCACGTCGAATAAATCAAGCTTGGCTCCCGTCGCCGCGTTCTCCACCGCAGTCATCGCTTTGTATTCGCCGGAATCCAGCGCGCGCGTGATACCCCCCAGCAGCTCGCGGCGATAAACCGCGCACAAAGGCTGTGGCTGGCCCAGCACCCGCGGAATCGTCGCCGCTGCGCCGGTGACCTGCGCCCGTTCGAGCATCCACATCAGGAATCCCGTCTCAATCAGCGGCAAATCGACGCCCAACATCATCACCAGAGGCATCTCGCTCCTGCCCAGCGCCGTCTCCATGCCGCTCAGCGGCCCGCAATCCGCATGTAGATCGCTCACCACCTCGGCAGCGACTCCTTCCACCGGCTCACGCATGCCTGCTATGCGCGCCCGCAGACCGATCTTGCTGAGCTTGCCGAGCATGCGCTCCAGCAGCGGAACGCCGGCAAATTCCACCCCCGCCTTATCCCGGCCCATGCGCACACTGCGGCCGCCCGCCAGCACCCAGCCGTCGGCGTCGACTGCGCTCACGAGCCCAGCTTCTCCAGCATGCGCACGATCGACTCGATGCCGCGATAGAAGTTCGCGATGTGGAACTTCTCATTCGGCGCATGCAAGTTGTCGTCCGGCAGGCCGAAACCCATCATCACCGCCGGAATCTTCAGATGCCGCTCGATATCGCCGACAATCGGAATCGATCCTCCGCCGCGCACGAAGACCGTCTCCTTTCCGAAGACCTCGCGCATCGCATCCTTGGCTGCGGTGACATACGGATTGTCCGTCCCGATCACGATCGCATCGCCCGAGTTGATCAGCCGCACATCTACAGTCACGCCCTTCGGCGTCAACGACTCCACGAACGCTTTGTACTGCGCGAATGCTTTCTGCGGCGTCATCGCCGGCACCAGCCGCATGGATACCTTCGCCAGCGCGCGCGCCGGGATCACGGTCTTCGCCCCCGCGCCGGTAAAGCCACCCGGCATGCCGTGCACGTCCAGTGTCGGCCGCGCCCACGTTCTCTCCAGAACCGAGAAACCCGGCTCTCCCGTCAGCACCGGCGAACCCACTTCGGTCGCGCGGTAGTGCTCCTCATCGAAAGGCAGCCGCTTCCATGTCGCCTTTTCGTCTTCCGAGGGCGCCTGCACATCGTCATAGAAGCCAGGGATCAGAATCTTCCCCTCGCGGTCCTTCAGTCCGGCAATGATCTGCGCCAGCGCCACGAACGGATTCGGGGCTGCTCCGCCATAAATTCCGGAATGCAGATCAGTCTTCGCGCCGCGCACCTCGATCTCCGTGTACACCAGCCCGCGCAGTCCCACACACAGCGTCGGCAGCTCTGGCGCAAACATCTCCGTATCGGAAACCAGTGCGAAATCCGCCTTCAGCACCTCGGGATGCTCGCGAACAAACGCGGCGATTCCCTCCCCGCCAACCTCTTCCTCGCCTTCGAGGATGACCCGCACATTCACCGGCAGCTTGCCTTTGCCTGCCCCGTTCTTGCTGGCCTGGAACAACGACTCCAACGCCTTCAGGTGCATGTACATCTGTCCCTTGTCGTCCACCGCGCCGCGCGCATACAGATTGCCGTCACGCTCCGTCGGTTCGAATGGCGGCGTCAGCCACTCATCCACAGGATCGGGCGGCTGCACGTCGTAATGTCCGTAACACAGCACCGTCGGCTTCACCGCTGCCTGCAGCCAGTCTCCATAGACCAGCGGATGGCCCGCGGCTCCCCCATGCACGGTTTCGATCAGCCGCACGTTCTGGAGACCGATCCGCTTCATCTCTTCAGCCAGCGTCTCCGCCGCGCGTCGCACATCGCCCGCATGCTCGGGCAGCGTGGACACGCTCGGAATACGCAGCAGGTCCTTGAGTTCGTTCAGAAATCGCGCCTGGTTCTGGCGGGCAAAATCAACAGCAGCGCTGGACATAAAGATCAGTGACTCCGAGGTTGTCGTTCCCGAGCGATGATAAGACAAAAGCACAGATGCAGCAGGATGCTCAGATCTGCGGGTCGCGGCAGTTTTCTTCTGTCTGTGCTCCTTGGTTCAACCGAACGCCCGCAATCCGGCGTGGGCGGGCGGACTGTTATCCGCCCAGTAACCTCTTAGATACAGGCGTCAGCTTCTCGTAACGTCTTCGCAACTTCTTCGTCTACGCTGGTGTCAGTTCTGCCAGTTCGGGAGGTTCGCCGCAATGAAGTCCAGTCTCATCCTCGCCGGGGCCACGCTGGCGCTTACAAGCGCCGTCGCCATAGCGCAGACCACCGCCAAACCAAGTCCCTACGAGGGCATCGCGCAACCTCCGGCCTCGGATGTCATCCGTGCCACCGAATCCCCCGCCGCCGTTCCGCCATCTGCAATGACAACTGCCGCGCCAGCGCCCACGCTGCCTGCGCCCGCCGCGGCGCCCGTAGTGCAAGCGCCTGCCGCGAGCACAGCTCCAACACAAAATCCAGATTACGGCATCGTCGAAGCGCCGGTCTTAGAGAGCTTCGGAGTAGGCGCGCAGACCCCGGCTCTAAAGGGGCGCCGCACCGGGCTCCCCTACAATCCTGACGACGACATCGTCGCCAGCGTGCCCACGCCCGAAAATGCGCTTGCCGAAGGCACCGCGATCCACACCAAACTGGATCGTGAAATCTCTTCTAGCCAAAATGGCGCCGGGACCCCGTTCACCGCGCAGGTAGCGCAGGATGTCGTGCAGAACGGCCGAGTCATCATCCCCACCGGCTCCGTCGTTCACGGCCGTGTGATGCACGCCGATTATGGGCGTCGCATCTCTGGCCATGCATCTTTGCGCCTGCTGGCGGATGAAGTAGTGCTGCCCGATGGCACGCGCTACGACATGAGCGCTGTACCCAGCATGACCGCGCGCTCGACCGGAACAAAGGTCAATGCGGAAGGCACGATCCAGACTCGCGATAATCCCAAGACTCTGGCCGCGCAGTACGGAATCGCCGGCGGCGCTGGCGCCGCAACCGGAGCCGTCTTCGGCGGCCCCACCGGCGCGATCGTCGGGACCGGCATCGGAGTCGGCGTTATTACGGCGCACTTCCTGATCAATCGCCAGGCCGCTGTTCTCCCTGCAGACACGTCGCTCACCTTCGGCCTTACCAAACCCATGCAGCTCACACCGCTTGCCAGCACCGCTTCGAAATAGATTGACGTTCGGCTGTAAGACATTAGGGGAGCCTCCCGGCTCCCCTCTTTTCGTTGCGCGCCAAAATAATCCAGCACCTTTACGCGTGCGGCACATGCTCCAACAGCCGCCGCCATGTCTTCTGATTCTTCCGGTAGCTCTTCTTTAGGTCTTCAAGAATCCGCTCGAAGTCTGCATGGGTGCGCAGCCGCTGCCATGCAGGGTTCTTGGAAAACCAGGGATAGTTCTCGTTGCCCAGATAGATAGCGCGCCGTAGCCAGTGCAACGCCTCGCTCTCGTCCCCCTCCACGGCGAAGTATGTCGCCAGTCGGTAGGCCATCTCGCTGTCCGCCTCCGCGGCTGAAAGCGAGTCCTCCTCAATCAGCGATGCCGCCTTCTCCCTCTGCCCCACCTGTACGTAGCACATGGCAAGGGTGGGAAACGCGATGCGCATCGAGTCGTCCTCGCGGATCACAGCCTCCAACAGCGAAATCGCGTTGTCCAGCTCGCCCTTGCGCATGTGCTGATACGCCAGGGACGTCCGCAGCAGCGAGTGCTTCGGCTCCAGCGTCAGCCCCTTCTGCAACTCCTCCTCCGCCAGTTCCAGTTGGTTCTGATACTGGTAGACACGCGCGCGATGGTTATAAATCGCCGGAGCGTTCGCCGGATTCAGTTGCAGCGACCGGTTAAACTGCGCCAGAGCATCGTCATACATACCGTCCAGCCGCAGCGTGATCCCCGCTACTGCGTGCACATTCCAGTCATTGCCGCTGGTGCGCAGCAACTGCTCGATGCCATGCCGCGCGCTCTCCTTCTCGCCGCGCGACAGCATCATGTACACGCGATACAGGTTTGCTTCAATCGACCCCGGATCGATCTCCAGCGCTCTGTCAAACGCGCGGCGTGCGCTCAGCAGGTGCATCTGTCCGCCAAATCCGTTGCGCACATATTGCAGATGCACAATGCCAAGCCCGCTCCATGCCGCGGCAAACTGCGCATCGCGCTCCACCACGCGTTCGAAGCCCTGGAGAGCGCGGTCCAGATCGCCGCGTGATCCTGCCCGCGCCACGAACGACGACAGCAGCGCCCGCGCTTGCAGATACTCTTCAGAGACCTGCTCGCCCAGTCGCGACGTCCGCATCGTGCGCTCAGCGTGCGCCCCGTTCAGCTTCTGCCCCATACCTTGCAATGTGGCGAAAACTTCGTTCGAAATCTCCGTTTGCACCGCGATCAGATCGAACGTCGCCACCCGGATCGCGCCGCCCGTCCGCACGCTCTGCCCTGCCACATCCAGCAATTGCCAGTTCAGATCGAAGCCCTCGTCGGAGCGCAGAAAATTTCCCGCCAGCACATATCGCGCCAGCAGCCGTTGCCCAAGCGCGAGTGGATCCATCTGCTGCACTGAAAGCGGCAATTGCATCAGCGCGCTCGAAGGCCGCACTACCAGCGAGGGCATCCGTGCCAGCCGTGTCGCGATAGCATCCGCCAGCGCGAAGCCGTACATCGGCGAGTCTTCTGCATGACGGCCTGCCTCTGCGCCAGGCTCCGTCTTCGCCTGTCCGAAATTTTGGAACGGCAGCACCAGAATCGTGTTCTCTTTCGCCTGCTCATCGGCCGATTCGCGAAAGCGCTCCGCCAGCATCGAGAGCACGCCCGTTGAGCGCTTTTCCCGCTCCGCCGGCGCTACGTTCGCGGAAAGGTCGAAGGGCAGCGTCGTTGTCTCGAAATGCTTGGTGCGCATGATCGTCTTCAGCGCCTCGCGCACCTCAGCCGCCGACGCATACCGGTCTGCAGGATTCTTCTCGAGACAGCGGAAGATCACACTTGCCAGCTCGTCCGGCACCTCCGGACAGCAGGTCTTCAGCGAGGGCGGATCGGCAAACTGGATCGCGCGTATGCCCTGCAGTTCCTCCGCATCGGGTCGCACAAACGGATGGCGCCCGCTCACCAGTTCGTACAGCATCACGCCGAATGCAAATAGATCGCTCTGCACGCTGCTTTGTCCGGTGACAAACTGTTCCGGCGCCATGTAGGCCAGCGTGCCGCCGCGCGCCGTGTAAGTCGTTGCCACCGCGCCCTGCTTGCGCCGGGTCGGCTGCGACGGGTCGAACTCGGCTTCCTCGGGGTTCTTCCGCCGCGCCAGCCCGAAATCGAGAATCTTCACCAGCCCGCCGTCGGTCAGCATGACGTTGGCGGGTTTCAAATCGCGGTGATAGATGCCGATCTGGTGCGCCGCGCTCAACCCATCGGCAATTTGTATCCCGACAGAGAGCACAAGCTGCACGTTTGCCGGTCCCTGCGCGATCAGCCGATCGAGCGAGCGTCCCGGCACATACTGCATCACAATGTAAGCTTCGTCGCTCGACTCGCCGACTTCGTAGATGGCGCAGACATTCGGATGTTCGATGGCGGACGCCAGCCGCGCCTCGCGCAGCACCGTCGTTCGCATCTGTTCCAGCGAAAGCGCTCCGCGCTTCAGGATTTTCAACACTACAGGACGCATCAGCAGTGTGTCATTGGCCAGGTAGACCACGCCGCTGCCGCCGGAGCCAAGCTTCTTCAGGATCTCGTAATGCTCAATCTCGCGCCGCTTCATCCGCCTTCAGTGTAGCGGGGGCGGCATGAGGAAATTTCCTTACTTGCCGTTCTGCTTCAAATGTTCACGCAAAAATGCGAGTGTCCGCTCCCATGCGCGTTCCGCCGACGCCGCATCGTAGCCGTGGCTTCCCTTGCGATTGAACGCGTGTCCCGCCGGATAGGTGTAGATCGGCACTTCGCGATACGCTTTCGCGATCGTGTCGATGGCGCTCTGCGGAATGTGCTGGTCCTGCTCGCCGAAGTGCAGAATGATCGGCGCCTTCGGCCGCTCGCCCAGATATTGAGCGATCCTTCCACCGTAGTAACCCACCGCTGCATCGATCGGCAGCCGCGCCGCGCTCAGCCAGGCCAGCGTACCGCCCAGGCAGTAGCCCACCACCCCAATGCTGATTCCCCCAAAGCGTCCGAAGCCTTCAAGCCATTCGACCGCAGCGGCAATGTCCTCCACCGCCTTGTCGATATCGAATTTCGACGACAACGCCATCGCACGTTGTCTATCGTCGCCGTCATCCTTCAGATCGACACCGTGCTCGATCCGGTCGAACAGCGCCGGGGCAATCGTTACAAAGCCATCGTCCGCATACTGATCCGCCACGCTGCGGATGTGCGCGTTCACGCCAAAGATCTCCTGCACAATCACCAGACCGGCCGTGGTCGGCACGCCCGGCTGCGCCGCGTATGCATCCAGCGTGTGACCATCCTTCGCATGAAGCCGCACTATCTCGCCCATCGTTCAATCCTCCGTACTGTCTGATGCGGATCAAGCGGCAAGCGAAAATTGCCGGCTACTTCAATGGCGTTCTTGCGTGCCCTTCAATGGCCGCTCTTCAAAGATTGATCTGTGCGCTCCACGCGGCTCGCAACCAGCCGTCGCGGGCGCCGCCCCATGATGTACATCACCAGCCCAAAGACGAACATCAGGCCGCCCCAGATCAGATTGATGTTCATGTCCAGCGATTTGTCATAGATCGCGCTACCCCGCGTGAACAGGCCGTACACGGCCATCAGCCCGCCTGTCACCAGAAACATCAAACCCAGCGGTATCCGGATATCCAATCCCATCGCGACCTCCTATGCGGTCCAGTTCTCAATCTTCAGCCCAGGTACTCGGTGAAATTCGCGTTCATTGTTGGTGACAAGAATGAGCTTCGCCGACAACGCATGCGCCGCAATCCAGAGATCATTGCTGCCAATCATGGTGCCGCGTGATTGCAATTCCATACGAAGTGCCGCATAGCGCTGCGCCACATCCAGCTCCATAGTGACGGGCGGAATGCGTTCCATTAGTTGCCGTACTGCTTCGAGCGACTCTCTCGGTCGTTCACTCTTGGCGACTCCGAAGTAAAGTTCACCCGAGGTGATGATAGACATCACGGTGCTGCCAAACATCAATTGCTGAAAACGTGCTTGAACTCTAGGGTGCCGTCCCTGACGCAGATAGACCACGATATTTGTGTCCAACATGTATCTGGGTGATGTCAAAGTCCCTCGCGCTCCTGGGGAGGCCGCAGATCGCGTATACCCTCGAACACGTCTTCGGGGATATTCTGCAGAACGTCTATAACATCTCCCAGGTTCTTCGGCTTTTCCCGAAGGACTACTTCATCGCCCCGCCGCGTGATCTCCACTTCCTTGCTGCGGAAACGAAATTCCTTCGGCAGGCGCACCGCCTGACTGTTTCCTGACTGAAAGACCTTCGCCATTGCCATAAGTCCTCCGTATACACTCGAAGTATATACGTGCGCGACACGCCTAAGCAAAAATCAGATTCAGCACCACCGCCATCGCTAGCACCGCCACCGCCAAAATCACCGGCCGCTTCCACCAGGGCAGATCATGCTCCTCCGGCTTCGGCGTCAGCGAATACACCAGCCCGACCAGCTCGCGCTCTTCGCGCTCCCGCGTGAACAGACTCACCACAAACGTCACGACCAGACACACCACAAAAGCCCAGATCGCCGTCCAGAAATTCTGCGCCATCTCACTTGGATAGTGGTGCACCGCACCCAGCCATCCGCCCTTCACGCTCACGCCCTCGCCCACCGGCAAGGTCAGCCCGATATGCCCCAAACCCGCCAGCACTCCGGCAAGCAATCCTGTAAATGCGGCATGCCCCGTCGCGCGCTTCCAGAACATCCCCAGCAAAAACGTTGCAAACAGCGGTGCATTGACGAACGCAAACACCATCTGCAGCGCGTCCATGATGTTGTTGAAGTTCGTCACCGTATACGCCGCGCCAATCGACAGCAATATCCCGCCGACAGTCGCCACGCGTCCCATCCACAGATAGTGTTCGTCGGTCTCGTTCTTGCGGATGTACGACTGATAAATGTCGTAGGTCCATACCGTATTGAACGCCGTCACGTTTCCCGCCATGCCGGACATGAAGCTCGCCAGCAGCGCCGTCAGCCCCAGCCCTAGGATTCCGGTTGGGAAATAGCGCAACAGCATATTCGGGATGGCAAGATCATAGTTCAGCACCGG
Organism: uncultured Acidobacteriaceae bacterium; assembly: GCA_963736915.1. Taxonomy (GTDB): domain Bacteria; phylum Acidobacteriota; class Terriglobia; order Terriglobales; family Acidobacteriaceae; genus KBS-83. The sequence continues at coordinate 412,334 of CAVTQV010000004.1, forward strand.
CTTGCCATCCTGGTCGACCACCGGCTTGCCCGTGATGGCATTCACCTTCACCGGAATCAGCCCGCGTCCCTCCATCCCTGTCGCCTGGATGTCGCCTTTGTTCTCGGCTGTCTGCGCAATCGCTGTCTGTGTGTTGGCGCTAGATGGCGCGGCGCTCGACGCCGCCGTCGCGGGTCCGGCGAGATGCTCCTGCACCGTCGGCACCGAGATCGCGATCAATCCCGGCAGGATCACCAGAAACGGAAAGAACATCTTTGGGATCGCAGCGATCAGCGGCACTTTCCGCGCACTCTCTTCCGAGTCTGCCGCCATTGCGCGCTGGATCACCAGAAAGTCCGTGCACCAGTAGCCGAAGCTCAGCACAAAACCCAGCCCCATCACCAGCGAGAACCACCCCACGCCCAGCGGATTGGTGCTCGCATGCTCCATCCCGCGCCACGAGTGCGTATACGCCGGCCCCAGCGTGTGCTTGATGCCGTTCCATCCGCCTACATGCTTCAACCCGATCCACACCAGCGGCAGAAATCCCGCGACGATCAGGAAGAACTGCAGGACCTCGTTGTAGATCGCGCTGGTCAGGCCGCCGAGGAAGATGTACGCCAGCACAATCACCGCGCTGATCGCGATCGATACATGAAAGATCCAGCTCAAGGGAATGCCCGCCGCCTGGAACAGGCCGTCGAGCATGTGCAGGTTCTGGATCAGCAGCGCCATCGCGTACATCGAAATGCCGCTCGAAAACACCGTCATCACCGCGAACAGGATGGCATTCAGCCCGCGCGTTTTCTCATCGAAGCGCAGCCGCAGAAACTCCGGCACCGATCGTGCCTTCGATCCGTAATAAAACGGCATCATGAAGATGCCGACAAACACCATCGCCGGTATGGCGCCGATCCAGTAGAAGTGGCTGGTCGCGATGCCATACTTCGCGCCCGAGGCCCCCATACCGATTACCTCCTGCGCGCCCAGGTTCGCGGAGATGAAGGCCAGCCCGCAGATCCACGCCGGAATCGATCGGCCCGCCAAAAAGAAATCGTTGCTGGTGCGCATATAGCGCTTCAGGGCGAAGCCGATGCCCAGAACGAAGACGAAGTAGACCAGCATGATCAGCCAGTCAATGAATGTCAGTTGCACACGCGGCCTGCCTGTTTGGAAAGAGATGCCGGTAATTCAGCCCATGTAAAGGCTTTCAGTATACGACCGGCCATTGTGAAACCGATCTATCGCTGGGCCGCTATCAGCAGGAAGATCGGCCGCTCGAGGTTTTCTGCGCTCTCTGGCCACTTCTCGACCTGTTCCGCCGTCGGTTGCCACTCCTCCACATGTGTCAGCCGGAAGCCTTGCCGCAGCAGCACATTCAGCGTCGTGCCCATTGTCCGGTGTTGTTTGATGACGCCCTTCGTCAGCCAGTCCGTCTCCCGCGGACCTTCTGCGAAGTAACAGTTCACTGGCCAGACCCGGTTTCCTTTCGTGTCCATCATCCACTCCGGATGGTCCCCAGCCATATAGACCGGGTGCTCGATAGAAAAGACCAGATGTCCCTCCGCCTTCAGCGTGCGATGCACCTTCGCCATCAGACCGGAAACGTCCTCAACGTAGTGCAGCGCCAGCGAGCTGAATACCAGGTCAAATGCGGCCCCAGGCAAATCAATGGTCTCAAGGTCCGCCTTCTGATATGTAATCGCTTCATCCGATGCAACGCTTCGCGCTCGCGCCAGCATATTTTCGGAGACATCGATCCCCACAACCTGAGCCGAGCCTTGCTCGCGCGCCCAACGGCAGAACCATCCGAAGCCGCAGCCCAGGTCCAGAACTCGCCGTCCATGCACATCCGGCAGCAGCGCCCGCAGCGCCGGCCATTCCGCCGCACCGGCAAGCCCTTCCACGGAACGCCGCATCCGGCTGTAGCCGTTAAAGAATTCCGCGTTGTCGTAGATGTTCTGCACCAGCCCGGTCACTCGCTGCTATTCATCCGCACGATTGCGCGTCAGCAAATACACCGCGCCGGTCAGCACGGCGGTCGCAATCACCACAGCGAACTGGTACCAGTAGAAAAACGGAAAACCAAACAGCTCTGGAGCAGAGCGTGAGTACAGTCCCGGATACACCAGCAGCAACAGCGGCGCGAGCAGCAGCCAGTTCCAATGCCGTTTCCTGCTGCCTGCCTTTGCTGCATTCGGTATCGATTGCTGCTCAGCCATGCCGCCGATTATAGAGCCGCAGCTCAGCCGTCGATCCTGAACGCGATAGACGGAACTCCATCTCGGGCTCCGTCCCTTGTGATCTTCCACAAGTCACATTCGCTGCGGTGTATTGTTCGCGAACGAAAAGTCACATTACGGCGTAGACACACCCGCCAATCCTGGACTATAGTTCCGCCATGTCGCGTTCGCATATCGGTACCGCCTGTCACGTCTGTTCGATTTACGTGGGCAGGCGTCTGCATACGCGCACGACTTAGGCGTAACGACATACAGACCGCCGACGGCCCACGATCTCCACATCGTGGGCCGTTTTGTTCTCCGGCGACCCTCAAGCTCCAGCGCGCGTCAATGCCAGCCGCAGCTTCTCCACCGCCGCGGGTATCGCCTGGGCCCCAACGTTCCCGTAGCCCAATATGAATCCCGTGCGCACATGTTTGGTCATATAGCTTCTCGAGAGTGGCCATAACCACAGGCCCTGCGCCGCCATCCGCGTGGCCACGGCGACATCATCACAATCGCCGCGCAAAGTCGCCGTCAGATGCATTCCCGCTTCCGCGCCGTGTATCTCAAAGGTATTGCCGAATGCCTTTCGAATCTGATTCGTCAGTACCCTTCGCCGGCCGCTGTACAACAGGCGCATTCGCCGGAGATGCCGCGCAAAATGGCCCTCTCGCATAAAGTCCGCAATCACCTCCTGGTAGAGATAAGGCGGGAAAATGTCGATCGCATACCGTACCGCCTTAAATCTCTCCACCAGGTCCGCGGGAATGACCATGTAGCCGATGCGCAGCGAGGCAAACAGCACTTTGCTGAACGTTCCGACATAGATCACGCGGGCATTCGTATCCAGGCCCTGTAGCGACGAGATCGGCGCGCTTTCGAAGCGATACTCGCTGTCGTAGTCGTCTTCAATAATCCACGCGCCGTATCGTTTTGCCCAGTTCAGCAGCTGCAGCCGCCGCGCCGCGCTCAGCGTACTTCCCAGCGGATACTGATGCGACGGCGTTACATAGGCAGCCCGCGCACCCGGGCAGCGCTTGATGGCCGCCGCGACGTTCAGCCCTTCATCATCTACCGGAACTGGGATCGGCCGACAGCCTGCTGCGGCGAACACATTCCTCGCCAGCCGGTAACCGGGCTCCTCCATCCACACCGAGTCACCCGCATCCAGCAGCACGTGGGTCGCAATCTGCAGTGCCTGCTGCGATCCGGAAACAATCATGATCTGTTCCGGGTCAGCCTGCACCGCGCGCGCCGTGCGCAGATAATCGCAAATTGCCTCCCGAAAGCGTCTCGAGCCAAGCGGATCGATCGTGTGAATGGCACGCGCATTCGGATTCTTCGCGTGATGCGTCACCAGACGCGACCACACGGCGAAAGGAAATTCGTCAAATGCCGGCTGATGCACGGCGAACGCACCCAGACCGGCGACCCAGGGCGGCGGCGGTTCCACCGGGGATAGCAGTGCCCGCCGCGCCACGCGTCGCGGGCCGGAAGCCGTTTGCGTCCTGCCCGTCACCGGCCGTCGCACCTGCGTCAGGTACTCCGGTAGCAAACTGCTGACGAACGTCCCCGCGCCCTTGCGCGTGACGAAGTAGCCTTCTGCCCGCAGTTGCTCATACGCGCCAAGCACTGTGACGCGGGATACCTTCAGCTCGGCACTCATCGCGCGCGATGACGGCACGCGCTGCCCTCCGCGAAGATTGCCGCGCGTAATCGCATCTCGGATCGCCTTATACACCTGTGCCTGTAGCGGCTGCGCGCTATCGCGGTCCATCGGAATGACGGGAGTCAATGCGCCCGTGCGCTTTACCATGCCTCATCATAAGTGGTTCACATAGCCCGGGAAGAATCCTCCCGGGCGGCAACCACTCCGGCAACAACTCCGTAAGACCACTTGCCGTAGAACCCTAAGGCCACCCGATCTATGTCTCTCCGAACTGCGTCTCTATAGACGGTCAGTTGCGTCCGCTTTTCGCACACAGGAGGACCACAATGTATAAAGCGATCTTTCGCTTGGCAGCATACACATTAGCCCTTGCCACCGCATGCCTCGCGCCGACCGCACACGCCTGGCAGCAGCAGCCCATGCAGGGCATGTCCGGCATGGCCACAACCGGCCCTGGCGGCCACCCCTGCGACAACATGGGCGACAACGTGCAGGGTATGAGCGTGATGGGTGCGAGCATGGGCGCCATGACCAACCATATGTGCATCACGCCGATGCGTCCGCAGCAGCCCGGCGATGAGGCACGGGCAAAGGCTCTCGTCACACAGGTCAGGGCAGCCATCGAGAAATATCAGGACTACAGGAAGGCGATCGCCGACGGGTACATCCAGGCAAATCCGGACGTCGTTCAGCCGCAATACCACTTCATCAACGCAGCAAATACTCATCTAGCCGATATGCAGTTCGATCCGACGAAGCCCTCGGCGCTGCTCTACTATCAAACCCCGACGCAACACTTCAAGCTGGAAGGTGTAATGTTCACCGACAGCACAAGCGCCAGTGAGGACGAACTCAACCAGCGTGTCCCCTTAAGCGTCGCGCGCTGGCATGAGCACATCAACTTCTGCGCCGCTCCGGCAAACAAGGTGAAGGAATACCACGGCAGCCATCCTAAGTTCGGCATGTTCGGCTCGATCCACACCGCAGAAGCCTGCAAGGCTGAAGGTGGCACCTTCATGCCCGTCATTTTCAGTTGGATGATCCACGTCTTTCCCTACGAAGACAATCTCAAGGACCAGTTCTCGATGAATGACGACATGGCGCACGTCCATTGAGTCACACGCGCCGGCAGGCGAAATGTATGGAATCGTCTATGCGGCCCGCTTAGCCTTCACGAACTTCTTCTTGTAGTGTCTCGACCAGAGCGCCGCAGACGCGCAGCGGGCAGAGCTGCTGTTTCGGGCCGCTCTCCACTCCTTCACGATTCCTTCTGACGTGCCCAGCCTCTCCTCTGCCACTCCTTCAGAGCACGGCCGCTGTGTGACCGCTAGATGCAGGAACATTCGTGCGCCCATCCGGCATTGGGAACGTTTCATCGCAAATTCCCTTTGCGCAATCCTTTGCGCAAAGGCATAATCATTCCCACACCAACCCGCTCCCCCAACCCGGAGGCGCACCATGCCGGCCGTCCAATTGAAGGAAGCACCGCCAGCGATCTCGGCCCCAGCCGCAAGCTCCGCCCGCCTCGTCTCCCTCGACGTCCTCCGCGGCCTCACCGTCGCCGGAATGATTCTCGTCACCGACCCCGGCACTTATTCCGCGATCTTTCCGCCGCTACGCCATGCCGATTGGCAAGGTGCCACTCCCACCGACATGATCTTCCCCGCGTTCCTCTTCATGGTCGGCGTCTCCATCGTCTTCTCCACACACGCCCGCCTCAAACGCGGCGCAACTCCCGCAAAGCTCGTCAGTCATGTCCTCCGCCGGACCATCCTGCTCATCGTGTTTGGCCTGCTCGTCAACGGCTTCCCCTTTTACGACCTCCACAATCTGCGCTTCCCCGGCATCCTCCAACGCATCGCTCTTTGCTACGCCGCCGCTGCCCTCCTCTATCTCTGGATCGCGCACTCCGGCTCCGCTGAAGCCGCGTCGTCGGACAATCAGCCGCGGCCCATCAGCGCCGTTGCCCTTCTCGCCGGCATCATTGCAGTCATTCTCGTCGGCTACTACGCGCTGTTACGTTTTGTTTCCGTCCCCGGCTTTGGTCCCGCACGTTACGACTCGCTCGGCTATCTCGGCGCATACATCGACCGCGCCGTCTTCGGCGTCAGCCATCTCTGGGCCTACGGACTCACGCCCGGCCACGGCGTCACCTATGATCCCGAGGGTCTCCTCTCCACATTTCCCGCTCTCGCCAACACACTCCTCGGCGTCCTCGCCGGTATCGGCCTTCGTGCCTCGCGCAGCACGCGCACCACGGCAGCCAATATGGTCATCTTCGGCATTCTGCTGTTTGCCGCGGCCTCGCCGCTGTCATCTCTCATGCCGATCAACAAACGCATCTGGACCAGCACCTTCGCTCTCCTCAGCGGAGGCGCAAGCCTGCTCGCGCTCGGCATCCTCTACTGGCTCATCGACTGCCGCTCCGCCGGCCGACGCAAGCTCCCGCGCTGGCTCCAGCCCGTCATCCACTTCTCGCGCATCTTCGGCGCAAACGCCATCGCCGCCTTCATCCTCTCCAGCATCATCACCTCCAGTCTCGACGCCATCCACCTTCACATCGGCAGCACAGCCGTCTCGCTCCACCACGCCGGATATCAATGTCTCTTCGCCCCCTGGCTTCCGCCGCGCACCGGCTCCCTCGCCTATGCACTCGCGATCGTCGGACTCAATGCCGCACTCCTCTATCCGCTCTACCGCAAGCGCATCTTCCTGCGCATTTGAAGTTCCCTGCTCCGCGAAACAATTTCGGTCGCAGACGTGTCTGTAGCTGCATGATGCGATGAAGCACAACCCGTTCTCGGAGAACGATCATGAAGAAGAGCTTGCGGTTCTCTTGCTTTGCCTCTGCCTTGCTCCTCACATTCACTGCGGCTGCACAAATTGTTCCTCCTTATACCGCCGCACCTGCACCGGTGCCTTCCGCCATCCTGGCGGCAAAAACCGTCTTTATCTCCAATGCCGGCGCGGACAGCGGTCTCTTTCCCAGTCCCTTCAGCGGCGACCCGGATCGCGCCTATCAGCAGTTCTTCTCCACTGTCCAAAGCTGGAATCGATATCAGCTCATCAGCAATCCCGCCCAGGCAGACCTCGTCTTCGAACTACGCCTCACCGCGCCCAATGGCCCCCAGAGCCCAAACAAAGCTACAGGTGCCTCCGATCCGCTGCCGATGTTCCGCCTTGTCATCTATGACCGCAGCACGCACTACATCCTCTGGGCTCTCACTGAGTCCATCGCCCCCGCAACCCTCCAGAAAAACCACGACAGAAACTTCGACGACGCACTGCAACAACTCTCGGAGGACCTCATGCGTCTCGCGCGGATTCCGATTCCGCCGGCCGCGGTCGCTCCAAAACCAGGCAAGACCCGCTTTGGACAGCGAAATTAGGAGCGTTCGCTACGACCTTCGGCACTCCAGAGTTCGAAAAGATATGGCGCAATGTCAGGTCGCCGACATTGCAGACGTGAGCAACCCAACGGAGCGAACCCGCAGAACGCGCCGCAGGCGCTATTGCCTCCGAGGACTAGTCGGTGAATGTTCGGCCTCAAGTGACAAATTCACTTCCCATCACAACGCTTTTGCGCGACAATCCATCCGCCGTACCAATTCCTCGCAGTAAGGGAGCGAATTTTCATGTCCATCTCCACCCGGGCGCTTGCAGAATTCTTCGGCACCTTTTGGCTGGTCTTTGGCGGCTGCGGATCGGCACTCTTCGCCGCAGCCTATCCTCAACTCGGCATCGGTTTCGCCGGTGTCGCTCTCGCCTTCGGACTCACCCTGCTCACTATGGCCTTCGCCATCGGCCACATCTCCGGCGCGCATCTCAACCCCGCCGTCTCCTTTGGCCTCTATGCCGGCGGCCGCTTCGCCGCGCGTGACCTCGTCCCCTATATCGTTGCCCAGGTCCTCGGCGGCATCGCCGCATCTGGCTGTCTCTACATCATTGCCAGCGGCAAGGAAGGCTTTTCCCGCGCCGCCGGCTTCGCCTCCAACGGCTACGGCGCGCACTCACCCGGCGGCTATTCACTGCTCGCCTGTTTCGTCGCAGAGTTCCTGCTCACCCTCTTCTTCCTGCTCGTCATCCTCGGCTCTACCGACGAGCGCGCACCCAAAGGCTTCGCGCCGATCGCCATCGGCCTCTGCCTTACGCTTATCCATCTCGTCTCCATCCCGGTGACGAACACCTCGGTCAACCCTGCCCGCTCCACCGGCCCGGCAATCTTTCAGGGAACCTGGGCGCTCTCGCAGCTCTGGCTCTTCTGGGTCGCGCCCATCGCCGGCGCCATCGTAGGAGGCCTCATCTCGCGCGCCCTCTTCGCCGCCCCGCAAGAGCCGATTCGCGAGGAAATGGCGAGATAGCACGTCGCCCCATCCGGATGCCCGCCGCTCCGCGCAGAGCCGGCGGGCATCCGTTTTCCCGGGATCCGGCGACATTTGTCGCCGCCACGGCGCCCTTTCCTTTGCACACGCCTCCGCTGATCTCCCACTTCTTGCAAGCAGGCGAATCGCGCCTCTCTCTTCTCTCGATCTGTAGCCATATAGTTCTGTGGCCAATCCGTACGGTGCCTGCGATCCGCTTAGCAAGGAAGCGTCCGGAATAGCCGGCGTATGCATCTAATCCCGCGGAAGCTGCCCCACAAATGCAGCAAAGCGTCAGCTCCGGCACGGAACGCGCCGCTCTCTCCGCGTTGCCATTGGCTGCTTCCAGTGCTATCACTAAATCGGGGGAGGGACGCTTATATGCACATCATCACAGCAGCAGTCAGTTCCATACATCACGCCCGCCACCGCCCGGCCACGGTACAGAGTCCTTTCACACATCCGTAGCGAAACGGCCGAGGCCCGCAATGCCAAAAACAATCCTGCTGGTGTCACGTGACCCCAATCTCCAGTCCGCCCGAGCTCTCATTCTCGAAAGGGCCGGGTATCGCACCATTCGGACAAACAGTCTGACCAGCGCCGTTCAACTTGCCGCGCACTGCCAGATGTCGATCATCGGCCACACCTTCACTCCCCCCGAGCAGGACGATTTCATCGGCTGCGTCCACGAGAGCAATCCCAGCGTCTTCGTGCTCTGCCTGCGCTTCGGATTGATGGAACCCCAGGCGCTTCTCAAGGCAGTTGCCGACTGTTTCACCACCCAGCCCGGCGGCTCCAGAATCTGCGTGCTTGAGCCAAGCAACGTAATCGCTTGGCCCCAAAAAGCCTCCTGATCAATTGCGTAAATGAAATGCCTCCCATCTGGAGTGATATGGGATTAAGCTCGCCTTTCAGACCTTTAGACCCGCCTTTTGGCTATCCCCTACAGCCTCTAACATCCTTTTCCGCGCCAGACACCTACCAACAGCAAAGGGAGGGTGGTAAAGGGTAGGGCAGATAACGTTACGGCGATTAGACTGAAGAAGCCATGATTCCTACACTCGAATGGACCTCGGAAGGCGTCCGGTTCCTTGACCAGACGCGCCTCCCTCTCGAAGAGACTTACGTACTGGCGAAGACCTACCAGGATGTCGCCGACGTGATCACCACCATGGTCGTGCGCGGCGCGCCTGCTATCGGCGTGGCCGCCGCGATGGGCGTTGCGCTCGGCGCACGACACTCGACCGCGACCACACTGCCTGCGCTGCTTGCGGAGATTCGTGTGATCGGCAAGACGCTCGCCGCCACGCGCCCCACCGCGGTGAATCTCTTCTGGGCTATCGAGCGCATGCGTCGCCATGCGGCCGAACTCGCTGCCGGACCCGGAGCCACTGTGGCTAGCGTCAAGCAGGGCCTCATCGCCGAGGCGGAGCGCATGTACAACGAGGACATCGCGGCCTGCCGTGCGCTCGGCGCATTCGGCGCGGACCTGCTGCCGCAAAAAGCCGGCGTGCTCACGCACTGCAACGCAGGCGCGCTCGCCACCTGCGGTTATGGAACAGCGCTCGGTGTGATCCGCGCCGCCGTCGAGAGCGGGCGCAAGATCGAGGTCTTCGCCGACGAAACCCGCCCCTTCCTGCAGGGCGCTCGCCTCACCGCATGGGAGATGATGAAGGACAACATTCCGACCACAGTCATCTGCGACAACATGGCCGCCAGCCTGATGCGCGCGGGTAAGCTGCAGGCCATCGTCGTCGGCGCGGACCGCATCGCCGCCAACGGCGATGTCGCCAACAAGATCGGCACCTACGGAGTGGCGGTGCTGGCCAAGGAGCATGGCATTCCCTTCTATGTCGCCGCCCCGTGGTCCACCATCGATCTCGCAACAAAGACTGGCGCCGACATCCCGATCGAGCAACGCTCACCCAATGAAGTCACGCACCACGCAGGCAAGCAGCTCACACCGAATCACGTAGGCGTGTGGAACCCGGCCTTCGACGTCACACCCGCCAAATACGTCACCGCCATCATCACAGAACGCGGCGTCCTCCGAGCGCCCTACCCTGAGTCGCTGGAGCGCCTAAGCCACGAAGCCGCGGTTCCGGCCTGAGGGCGCAGGGTGAAGAGCTGTCATCTCGACCGGAGCGCCACACGCGCGTAGCGGAGAGACCTGCTGTACATCGGACGCGACCGGCTAACAAGCCATCACTTTCAGATCAGGACTGATGTGCAGCTTCGCTTCCGTAGCGGCCTGCACATCGGCCGGCTTCAGCCCTGGCGCAATCTCCTCCAGCACTAGTCCTTCACGTGACACACGAATCCACGCCATCTCGGTAGCAATCGTGTCCACTACTGCGAGACCGGTGAGCGGCAGTGTGCACTGCTTCAGAATCTTCGGACGTCCATCGCGCGTGGTGTGCTCCATGGTCACGATGACGCGCCGCGCGCTGGCCACCAGATCCATTGCACCGCCCATGCCCTTCACCATCTTGCCGGGGATCATCCAGTTCGCCAGGTTCCCTTGCTCGTCTACTTCCATTGCACCGAGAATGGACAGATCGACATGTCCGCCGCGGATCATCGCAAACGAATCCGCCGAGGAGAAAAAGGACGTGCCCGGAATCTCCGTCACTGTCTCTTTCCCCGCATTGATCAGGTCCGGGTTCTCCGTGCCCGCAATCGGGTACGGTCCCACGCCCAGCATTCCGTTCTCCGATTGCAGCACCACCTCCACGCCGGAAGGAACATGGTTGGCAATCAGCGTCGGCATTCCAATGCCAAGATTGACGTAGAAGCCATCGCGTAGCTCCAGCGCTGCGCGCCGCACAATGCGCTCGCGTTTGGCCGCATCGGACGATGTCTTCGCTGGAACTGAGCCGCCCGAATCTGATACAGCATTGGATAGACTAGTCATAATTCCCCTCGTGATGTTGCCCGGTCCCCTCGATATTCGACAGCACTCGCTCTTCAGGAGCACTGCGCTTGTGCTGGGCAGCCTGGTCGCGGCGCTCCTGCTCGCGCACTGGCCCGACGATCCGCCATCCTTTAAGCTGCTCGTGCCAGTCCTCGTCGCCTTCTTCGGCACCTGGGACACCTTGCGCTGCCTGCGCGCCCGCTGGAGCTTCTATCACGGCGCGGTGATGATCCTGCTCTACGTGGACGTCATGGTCATCTCCATGATCCTCTTCCTGTTTCTCTACCCCTGGGGTAATTGGATCAAGTAGTCTGCCGCACCGTACGCCGCTCGATGCGCTTCTCGTATCCGTGACCCTCAAAGATGCGCTGCACATAGATGCCCGGCGTAATGATCGCATCCGGATCGAGTGTCCCCGCCGGAACCAGCTCCTCCACCTCGGCAATCGTCACCTTTGCGGCGGTCGCCATCATCGGGTTGAAGTTGCGCGCCGTCTTGCGATAAATCAAATTCCCCGCCTCATCGCCCTTCCATGCCTTCACCAGCGCAAAGTCGGCTCGTAGCCACCGCTCCATAACATAGCGCTTGCCGTCGAACTCGCGTATCTCCTTGCCCTCAGCCACCGGTGTGCCCAGCCCGGTCGGCGTGAAGAACGCCGGAATCCCCGCGCCGCCTGCGCGAATGCGCTCGGCCAGCGTGCCCTGCGGCACCAGCGTCAGGTCCAGTTCGCCGCGAATCACCTTCTGCTCCAGTAGTTTGTTCTCGCCCACGTAGCTGCCGGTGTGCGAGGCAATCAACCCGGCCTCCAGCATCAGTCCCATGCCGAAGCCATCTACGCCCATGTTGTTGCTGATAGTGCGCAGTTCCTTCACTCCCTTGCGGACAAGTGCGGCGATCAGCAGCTCCGGAATGCCGCACAGCCCGAAGCCGCCCAGCATGATCGTTGCCCCATCGGGAATATCGCGCACGGCCTCATCGGCGTTCGCCACTAACTTACGCATGCGTGACCTCGTTCTCCGGCCATCCAAGACCATGATGGCGCAGCCATGTATCCACCATCAGCCAGCCATCCGGCCATGGACCGAAACCTGCATCGGCGTTAATGTGCCCTCCGCCCGTGACAATCTCCAGGTCCGCCTTCCACGCTCCGGCGAAGGCCCGCGCGCGATCCAGACTGCAGTACGCATCACTGTCGCTCGCCACCAGCAAGGCTGGCGTGCGGAGTGGTTCCATCGGAATCGGAGTAAAGGTGTGCAGCGCTCCCGGCGCATTCGCGCGCTCTGCATCCGCCGGCGCCACCAGCACTACTGCTGCGACCGGCGCTGCCTGAATGGCAAAGATTGTCGCCATACAGCCGATGCTGTGCGCCAATATCACGACCGGCGGCGGCGTATGGCGAATCGTCTGCTCCAGAACGTGCGTCCACGCAATGCGTTCCGGCACCATCCAGTCCTGCTGCGGCACCCGGGTGGCGGCAGGGCCCAGTTGCGCTTCCCACAGTGTCTGCCAGTGGTGCGGACCGGAGTTCTGCCATCCCGGCTGAATGAGGAAATGTGCCCTCTGGCTCGGCCTTGTCTGCGGCTGGATCACGCCCGAGAATACTTCAGCAGGGCGCATGCCGCCAACTGGTGCGGTTCGTCATCCGCGGCGCCGTTGCCCGGAAAGCCCTGAACTGCGGTAGGATGTCGCAACGGAAACGTCACTTCTCCTGGGAGAACGCAATGCTCAAAGGCTTTCGAGACTTCATCCTTCGCGGCAACGTTGTGGACCTTGCCGTTGCCGTCGTCATCGGTGCCGCGTTCGGCGCAATCGTCACGGCGCTGGTGAGCGACATCATCAACCCGCTCATCGCCGCCATCGTTCAGAAGCCCGACTTCTCCTACCTGATCCTCAATGTGCATGGGGGAAAAATTAAATATGGTGACTTCCTGAATGCGCTCATCTCGTTCCTGCTCATCGCCGCCTCGGTCTATTTCTTTGTCGTTCTTCCGATAAATACGCTGTTAAACAAGTTCAAGAAACCTGTCCCGGCAGCACCTCCGGCTACGAAGGCCTGCCCGGAGTGCCTCAGCGACATTCCCGCGGCAGCAAAACGTTGCTCGCATTGCGCGCAGCTCGTCGCTTAGCTCCGCGAAACAAGCCGGCGACCGTGCGTGTCCTTGCGTCGCAGGCTCGACCGCGTCAGTCACTCTTTTCTCTCACGGCACCTGCCTGTCAGGAGATTCGCACTTGTCCTTCCGTTATGCTTTCCTTGCCGCAAGCCTGCTCGCTTCGACATCGGCTCTTCTGGCGCAGTCGGCCAATGTGCCCACGTCCGAGTTCGGCTATCGTGACTTCGCGCACCAGGCTCAGATCGACCGCGAATTTCTTGCCGTGCCGGACGCGAAACTCGCCGGCGAAGAGTTGAAGACCCTGACGGCAGTACCGCACGTCGCTGCCTCGAAAGAGGACTACAACACGGCAGTCTATGTAGCTAATAAGTTCAAGGCCGCCGGGCTGGAAACAACCATCGTGCCCTACAAGGCCTGGCTGAATCTGCCCCTGTCCGTGCACGTCGAAGCCACGGACAGCAGCGGCCATGTTTTGATGCAGGGCCCATCCAGGGAGCACGTCAGCTCCGATCCGTATCAGGACGATCCGCGCGTCCTGCCCGCATTCAACGGCTCCTCGCCTTCCGGAGATGTCACCGGTGATGTCGTCTATGCGAACTATGGCACGCCGGCGGACTTCCAGAAACTGGCGGATGACAACATCGACTTGCATGGAAAAATTGTGCTCGTCCGTTACGGCGGGAACTTTCGCGGGGTGAAGGTATACATCGCGCAGCAGCGCGGCGCGGCCGGCGTCCTCATCTACTCCGACCCATTCGATGACGGCTATTTTCAGGGCGATGTCTATCCCAAAGGCCCCTACCGCCCCGATACAGGCGTGCAACGCGGCGCGGTGCAATACATGTTCAAGTATCCCGGTGACGCCACCACGCCGGGCGTTGCCTCCACACCGTCGCTGGCGGATTCCCAGCGGCTGCCGCTTCAGAAAATCGACAGCCTGCCCTCCATCCCGTCGGTGCCCATCTCGTACAAGGACGCATCGCCCATTCTTGAGCACCTTGGCGGGCCCGGCGTGCCGAAGGGCTGGCAGGGCGCGCTTCCCTTCACCTACCACATGGGCGGCGACGGTTCCGTGCATGTACACCTGGCGCAGAAGATGGATTATGCGGAGCGCACGATCTGGGACGTGATCGGACGCATCCCCGGCACGGAAGATCCCGACGCGTGGGTGATCGCCGGCAATCACCGCGACGCCTGGGTCTATGGCGCGGTCGACCCAAACAGCGGCACAGCCGCGATGCTTGAGGCCGTTCACGGCATCGGCACGCTGCTGAAATCCGGCTGGAAGCCGAAGCGCACCATCTATTTCTGCAGTTGGGACGCAGAAGAAGAGGGCCTGATCGGCTCGACCGAGTGGGTGGAAGACCACGCAAAACAGCTCGATCATGCCGTGGCATACTTCAACACGGATGTCGGCGTCTCCGGCCCGGAGTTTGAAGCTGCTGCCGTCCCATCGCTCAAGCAGTATGTCCGCGATATAGCGGCAGAAGTCCCTAGTCCCCACGGTGGCTCGGTTCTGGATGCATGGAAAACAGAGCGTGCACGCAACAGTGGGTCCGCATCCATGGAAGAGACCCGCGCCGAAGGACCTGCGCCGGTGCAGGCACATGTCGGCGACCTCGGCTCCGGCTCGGACTTCACTCCCTTCCTGCAGCACGCCGGAGTGCCGTCCACAGATATCGGCTCACGCGGCCGTTATGGCGTGTACCACTCCGTGTTTGATAACTATGCGTGGTTCACCCGCTTTGCTGATCCGACGTTTGTCTACGAGCAGCAGCAGGCCCGCATCTTCGGGCTGCAAGTGCTGCATATGGCAGACGCCGATGTGCTCCCATACGACTACGTGACGTATGCCAAAGAAATCGGCTTCTATTTAAAAGAGGCGGAGACGAAATCCGATAGGACCGGGATGAAGCTGGACTTCAACCAGGCAAACGCCGCCGCCGGCAAGATGCTTACCAATGCAGAGTCGCTTTCCTCGCGCCAGAAGGCGGCCTCAGGCGATTTGAATGCGCTGAACAGCAAGCTCCGCCAGGTCGAAGGCGACTTGCTCGACCCGCAAGGCCTCCCCGGAAGGCCCTGGTTCCGTCACACAATCTACGCACCGGGCGAATACACGGGATATGCGGCAGTGGTGATTCCCGGCGTGAACGAAGCCATCGACGCGAACGACAGCAACCGCGCGCAGAAGGAGCTGAACGACCTGACCGCGGCTCTCGATCGCGCTTCCGGAGACCTGAAAGCAGCGGCCGGCGAATAAATCTACATCAGGTGCGCGGGAAAGGGCGACCCAAAGCCGAGCGCATGCCGCAGAAAAAGCGCGCCCGAAAGCACCGCGACAAAGAACACCGTCAGCAGCACGTCCTGAACCACTGTATTGATGCCCTCGCGGAAGGCCGCGTACTGGAAGCAGAAGTACATCGGCAGGTCCGAGGCTGCTACCGCGACCAGCACACCGATGATTCCGTAATGGTGGAAGCCCCACGGCAGAGCGGCAAAGAGCGTAACGCAGTACACCGCTTGCGCGAAGGCGTTGTAATGCGAGCGCTGCAAAGCAAAAATCGCAGGGCTGATAGTGCTGTAGAGCAGCGTGTGCCATAGGCCTACCGCGAGAATGCCGACCATCCATGCCGCATCGTGATACCGGTGGTTGTAGACGAGCCGGATGAAAATGTCTCCAACGCAAATGACGAAGGTGAGTAGTAGCGCGCCGCCCGCGAGCACCAGCTTGCGGTATTTCAGAAACTGAGCGCGGTACTCCGGCCGCGACAATTCCTGGAACTTAGCCAGAAAGGGAAAGCCTACCTTCGTGCAGAACTGATTGATGATCTGCCGCGGGATGTCCGACATCGAATACGCCACACCGTACAGGCCGAGCATGCTCAGCGTGATCAGTTTGCCCAGTATCAGCTTGTCGGACTGGGACGCCAGAAACGTCAGCGCGGTGCCTAGCAATATCCACTTGCCGAATCTGACGATTTCTTTGACCGCGCTTCGGTCCCACGCAAATTTGGGGGCGGTAAATGGCTTGAACCAATAGGTCGCTGCACAACGTATCGCTTCCGCGATAACCCGGCCGCCTACCAGCGCCCAGATCGTAGGACTGATCAGCGCCCACGCAACCGTCACAATGCATGTGACGAATTGATTGAACAGCTCCAGCAGCGTCAGCTCGCGCACGCGTAGGTGACGCGCCATGCTGAGCGTGACCGGCGAAACATGCGCGCCGATGATGCAGCCGAACCCCAGCACCACCATCACCGGAAGCATCAGCGGTTGGCGGTAAAAGTGTGAGAGCGGCCACGCAAGAATCCAGCAACCAACCGCGACCACGTACCCGCGGATATACTCGAGGGTCCACGCTGTATTCACGAAGCTCGGCTCGTCGCCGCGCGGATTCTGGATGACGTTGTCCTGCAGACCAAGGTGCGTGAACAGATACAGGCCCACAATGATCGCGGTCACCAGGGCCAGCAGCCCGAAATACGCCGGCACAAAAAGCCACGCGAACACCAGGCTGTTCACCAGCCGCAGCGCCATGCTGGCCACAGTCGTCAGTCCGACGAAAATAGTTCCGTCGATCGCCTTCGACTCAAGCTTGCGGCGGCTCGTATCCGAATGGACAGGCGACTCCTGCGCCGCCCCGAAGTCAGGACCCAATAGCGGCTCGGCACGGCCATCCAGCTCAGTCGTGTACTCTCCCGCCACTGTTCACCCTTTTGGTTGTGAGATGCGCGATCCGCCCGCGATGCGGACCGCTCGACACACCGATCTCTCCTGATTTTCAAGTACCGCCGAACCACTACGGCCGTGGTGCATCAGCGACCGCAGCCGCGGCCCTGAGACGCAAGACGCAGAATGAATCCAGCCGTTCTCAGTTTTTACTTGCGAGCTGCTGCGCCTGCAGTACCACCAGTTCGGAGAGGTCCTTCTTCTCCAGCCCGTGCACTTCCTTGTTGAAGGTATCCACCTTGCTGGACCAGTTCATGGAGCAGAATTTCGGCCCGCACATCGAGCAGAACGCCGCTTCCTTGTAGTAATCGTCGGGCAGCGTCTCGTCATGCATGGAGCGCGCCGTCTCCGGGTCGAGCGAGAGCGCAAACTGCTTCTCCCAGTCGAACGTGTAGCGCGCGTAGCTGATAGCGTCGTCGCGGTCTCGCGCACCCGGCCGATGCCGCGCCACATCGGCGGCATGGGCAGCAATCTTGTAGGCGATGATGCCGTCCTTCACATCCTTTTCATTGGGCAGGCCGAGATGCTCCTTCGGCGTGACATAGCAGAGCATCGAAGCGCCATGCCAGCCGATCATCGCCGCGCCGATGGCGCTGGTGATGTGGTCATAGCCGGGAGCAATGTCGGTGACCAGCGGCCCGAGCGTATAGAACGGCGCGCCGAAGCAGTATTCAACTTCCTTGTCCACCTGCTCCTTGATTTTGTCGAGCGGCACGTGGCCGGGACCTTCGATCATCACCTGCACATCGTCTTTCCATGCGCGAGCGGTTAACTCGCCCAGCGTCTTCAATTCCGCAAACTGCGCCTCGTCGCTGGCATCGGCAATGGAGCCCGGCCGCAGCCCATCGCCGAGCGAGAAGCTCACATCATGCTTCGCCATGATCTTTACGATGCGATCAAAATTTTCGTACAGGAAATTCTGCTTGTGATGGTGCGTCATCCACTGCGCCAGGATAGCGCCGCCACGACTGACAATCCCGGTGATGCGGCTCGCCACCATGGGTACGTATTGAATGAGCACCCCGGCATGCACGGTGAAGTAGTCGACGCCCTGCTCCGCCTGCTCCTCAATCACTTCCAGATACACATCGATGTTCAGGTCTTCCAGCCGCTTCACGCGGTTCAGCGCCTCATAAATCGGCACCGTCCCGATGGGCACCGGCGAATGCCGCAGGATGGCTTCGCGAATCTCCGGAATGTTGCCGCCGGTCGAGAGATCCATCACCGTATCGGCGCCAAAGCTGACCGCGGTATGCAGTTTCGCAAGCTCCTCATCGATGTTCGAGCTCACGGCAGAGTTGCCGATATTGGCGTTGATCTTGCAACGCGACGCCACGCCGATAGCCATCGGCTCCAGCTCCGGGTGATTGATGTTGGCCGGGATAATCAGCCGGCCGGCGGCGATTTCGTCGCGGATCAGTTCGGCAGGAAGGTTCTCCCGCCGCGCGACGAACTCCATCTCCTCCGTGATGCGCCCCTGCCGGGCGTAATGCATCTGGGAGACGTTGCGGTCGCCGCTGCGCTCCACCTCGGCGCGGCGCTTTTCAATCCACTGCGCGCGCGGCTTTAGAATCTCTGTGGTGGCGTAGATCTCGTTCGCTGCATGATGGCTCATCCGCGTCTCCCTGAACACGGATGCCGGAGCGCTCCAGACGCGCCCGCAACATCCAATGGTCTTCGCCTGATTATAGCGGCGTTGGCGCACACCGTTCCCGTGCAGCCATATCGCGCCACCCGCATCTAATCTCCTCCGCTTGACGCTCGTCTCCCGGCGACCTAACCTGAACTTACCCATGCAACCGCGCTCCCAGAGATTTCGCATCGGACTCGCCGTCGTCATCGTTCTTGGTGTGATCGCGTGGCTGGCCGTGAGCGGCATTCAGGCCAACAAGAGCTACTACGTCACCATCACCGAGCTGCAGGGCATGGGCAGCAAGGCGTACACGCGCCACCTACGCGTCGCCGGCAATGTTGTACCCGGCTCCATTGAGCGCAACGGCACACACGCGCAGTTCGTCCTGGTCGAGCTGAACAAGCGGCTGCCGGTGCAGTATGCCGGAACCGAGCCGCCGCCCGACACCTTCAAGGACAATGCGCAGGCGCTCGCCATCGGCACTTTCGGCCGCGACGGCGTCTTCCACGCCACCGAGCTGCAAGCCAAGTGCGCATCGAAGTATGCCCCGGCGCAGAAGCCCGGCGCGCCTGCCGCCACTCCGCCGGCGCCTGACAAGACGGCTGCGCTGCGGACTACCACTCCTGCCAGTACGAACTGACGCGCTCGCTATACTGCGAGAGCCATGTCAGCCGTTGCCACAGTCGAGGATGTATCGAAGCTCTTCGGACGCTTCGCCGCGCTGCGCCATGTGAGCGCCAAGTTCGAGCGCGGCCGCTGCTACCTGCTGCTGGGCGAGAACGGCGCGGGCAAGTCCACGCTGCTGCGCGTGCTTGCCGGGCTGCTGCGTCCTACGCTCGGCAGGGTCAACGTGCTCGGCCACACAGCAGCAGAGGCTCGCGGCCGCATCGGCTACATGAGCCATGCTGCGATGCTCTACGACGAGCTGACGGCACGCGAGAATCTGGACTACACCGCGCGGCTCTACGCGGGGCAGGCTTGCCTGGATGGCGACCGTGCGCTGCGCATGGTTGGACTTGACCCGGCGCTCGCTGCGCTCGGTCGCGCAGTATTCGCAGGGCATGCGGCAACGGACGTCCTTAGCGCGCGTGCTCGTGTCCCAACCTGAGCTGCTGCTGCTGGACGAGCCCTTCTCCAACATGGACCGCGCAAGCGCCGAGCGCATGCTGGCTTTGTTGGCAGAGCTGCGCGGCGTGGGCAGGACGATCGTGCTGACGACACACCAGCGCGAGCTGGCTGAGCCGATGGCGGATGTCGTGCTGATGATGCAGAACGGCTCGTTACAGAACGCGGTGGCCCGATGAAAACCAACGCGGCGCGCATCCTGGATGGGCTCGGCATCGCCTATCGGCTGCAGGAATACGAGGTCGATCCTGAAGACCTCCGCGCGACGAGCGTAGCCGCGAAAATCGGCATGCCTGCCGAGCAGGTCTTCAAAACGCTGCTCTGCGCGGTTGGCGGCCCCGACTATGTCTTTGCCGTCGTGCCTGGCGATGCGGAACTCGATTTCAAAAAGCTCGCGCGGGCGGCTGGTGTGCGTAAGGCGGAAATGGCCGCACTCAAGGACGTGCAGCCGCTCACCGGCTACATTCGCGGCGGCGTCACAGTCTTTGGTGCGAAGAAACAGTACCCCGCCTTCGCCGATGAGACCATCGAGCTCTTCGACGAGATCTCGGTCTCGGCCGGGCATCGTGGCGTGCAGATCGTGCTCGCGCCGGCGGACTATCTGCGCGCCACCGGCGCCATCGTCGCCGACCTGACAAAGGACAACACCAAAGCCGGCACAAGGGATCACGCGTGATCGCCGCTCTGTGGGCGCATCTCCAGAAAGACCTCCGCATCGAATGGCGCGCGAAAGATGCGATGCAGTCCATGCTGTTCTATGCGCTGCTGGTCGTTGTGCTCTTCTCGCTGGCCTTCGATCCGACGCGCGAGACATCGCGGCAGTATGCCGGTGGCGTGTTGTGCGTCGCCGTGTTGTTCGCCGCGGTGCAGGCGCTGAATCAGGCATGGTCGCGCGAGCTGCGCGGCAATGTGCTGGATGCGCAGCGCATGTCGCCCGCGCCGGCCAGCGCACTCTATGTGGCAAAGGTGCTGGCGAACTTTATCTTTGTGCTCATCGTTGAAGCGGTGCTCACGCCGGTCTTCGTCATCTTTTACAACTTGCACCCACTGGGGAATGGGTGGCTGTTCGTTGTCATCCTGCCGCTGGGGAGCTGGGCGCTGGTCGCCAACGGCGTCTTCTTCGCCGCGTTGTCGCTCCGGGCGCGCTCGCGCGAGCTGCTGTTGCCCCTGGTGCTCTTCCCCATCTTTATTCCGGCGCTGCTGGCGATGGTGCTGGCCGCAACGGATGTCCTGACCGGCGAAGCCGACCCGGCGCTCTGGGTGAAGATGCTCGCCGGCTACGACGTGATCTTCACTGTATTAAGCGTGTTGCTCTTCGAGACGGTGCTGCACGCGGAATAGGCTTCGCGGCTAGCTGCTTTGCACGATGCATGGAGCAGATTTCGTTTTTCCCACAATTGCTCCCGCTATTTCCACCGGGAAAATGTGCGAGCGTGTGTTGCGCTTCCCGGCCTTGGGGCTAATATCCAACTCAACGGAAGAGAAATCTTCCTAAAGAGGAGAGCAGACAAAGGGACATCCTGAGGACCGGCAACGGTACCTCGCAGCAATCAGGAAACTGAATGCATCCGGATGAAACCGCGAAAGCTCGTGCAACGCACGCAGTGACAGAGGGTATAGGAATGCGGGCTAACGCTTGCAGGTCTTTACCATACTGAAGTTGCAGGACGTTGCGATCTGGAAGCCGAGCCAGATCTTCGAAGAATCGGAAGAGGGGGCGAGTTCTCGCAAGAGAGGTCGCCCTTTCGCTTTTGTCCACCCTTCGCTTTTGCCCGCTCAAAGACCAGCGGATTTCGTCTTCACCGCGTAGAGCGACGCGTGGGTGAGGATGTAAAGCGTGCGGTGATCAGGGCCGCCGAAGACAAGATCGATGGGCCGTTCCGGGATGTCGATCTGCCCGATGCGTTTGCCGTCCGGGCTGAAGACCTGCACCTGACCCGCGGCGAGATAGACATTCCCCGCCTCGTCCTGCGCAACGCTCTCGCCGCCGGCATCAGTGAAGAGCTGCATATCTGAGACAGTGCCTGAGTTGGTGACGTTAACCTTGTAGGTCTTCTCCTGCGCCTCATCACTGACATAGAAGGCGTGGCCCGGCACAACTTTGGCAATGCCGAATGCATGCAGAATATCGGCCATTTTGGTGCCCCAGGAGAGCGTGCCCTCTACGAAGTCATCGGCGGCCGGGATGAAGATGCTACGGTCGGGCGAGATGTATTGATACGGGCGCGGCGTGGCGATGCCGTTGCTCTCCCATGCGTCGAGGGCGCGCACCGGAGTCATGCCGGGACGCGGCGCGGCAGCCTCGGGCGTGAGCATGGTGATCTCGGTGCCCGGCGAGTCGGGACGAAAGCTGTAGACCGTGCCCTTCCCTGCGTAAGAGACAACGAGTAGGTCGCCGGTTTTATCGAAAACCAGGTTGACCGGCTCGAGCGGGTTGTCGCGGACAACGACCGCTTCGCGCGTTCTCGGATCCCAGCGATAGATCCGTTGCCAGTGCGCGTCCACAAAGTAGAGTTGGCCATCTTTGTCGGTAGCGGCGCCGGAGATGTTGAAGAAGCCGGTGGCCAGGCGTTCGACGCGCGCGCCGGGTACAAGGACTGGACTCCCGTTGTTCTGCGGCGGCGTGACAGGCCGGCTCGGGATATCCAGTGAAGCAAATTCACGCGGACGAACTTCGGCGTGCGTCGTCGAGTCGATCAGCGAATTGTCGAACGCGACCTTACTGTTGCTGTCCGTGTGCATGTTGCGGATGCGGATGTCCGAGGACTCGGAGACCTTGACCGCGCAGCAG
Source organism: uncultured Acidobacteriaceae bacterium (assembly GCA_963736915.1). Taxonomy (GTDB): domain Bacteria; phylum Acidobacteriota; class Terriglobia; order Terriglobales; family Acidobacteriaceae; genus KBS-83. The sequence continues at coordinate 434,874 of CAVTQV010000004.1, forward strand.
AAAGGCTGGTAGCTGCTGATGACGCGGTAGCCGTGATAGTTGGCGACCGTGATGTTGCGCGAGCGCGAGATTTCGAGCGGCAGCGCGAAGCCGCTTTCCCCTCGCTCCTCCTCGGTCTGCAGCGCGATCAGATCCCAGTTCTCGACGCGATCGAGTTTCACTTCGTTGCGGACGTGATGCTCGCTCGAAAGCTCATAGACGCGGCCCGGCGTCGCGGTATTTGAGACGTAGAGGCCGGCCTGCGCGAAGGTGCTCGGCGTCCAGATGTCGGCAAAGGTGCCGCCGCCGCCGTTCGTGACCCACAGGCTGGGGTATTGCGCATCCCAGCGGCGATGGATGTCCGGATCGGCAGTGTGGGTATTGTTGTAGGGATTGATGCGCGTGCCATCAGCAGCATTGGTGCCGTGGCCGCCGAGGAAGCGCACGTCATCCATCAGCGAGTCCGCCCCGGACTGCCAGAGTGCGCCGACCGCGCGATCGTTGATGCCGTTGGTGTAGAGGCCAACGCCGGTCACGATGTTGTGGCCGCCCTGCGGCGTTTCAAGCAGCGGCACCGGCGCGCCGGGCCCCTGGAAGGCGGCGGTGCCGTCGAGAATGTCAAACTGCGTCATGCTGGGATGCAGGCCGACAAGGACGGTGTCCGGCTTCAGATGCAGCGTGTTGCTCAAGATGTAGCGGCCTTCCGGAACGTAGAGCGCCGGGTGCTCATCGATGGCTTTCTGGATTGCTGCGGTATCGTCGCTGACGCCGTCGCCTTTTGCGCCAAGCGTGCGCAGATTGACCCACGTGCTGATCGGTGGCAGTGAACGGATGATGTTGTCGCCCTGCGGCCGGCAGCGCCTGGACGGGACGTGCGTCGAAGCCAGTGCGGATCTCGCCAGTCTGCCCTGGCTCCGGAATAGTTAGGCCGTGAGAGTAAGACTTTACTGCATAGTCTTCGGCCGGCCCGACGGTCTTCTGGCCGCTGCCGCGCAACAGCGCGAAGACCGGCACATCATGGCAAACGATGTCTTCCAGGTTGATCTCCGTACGCGGATTGTTCTCGTTGCTGATCGCGATCGCCGGCCCGCTGATGTTTTCAAAGCGCGAGTTCCTGACCCATAGCTCTTCGTAATAATGCGGATCTATGTCGATGGCAGCGGGCACATTGCGGAAGCTGTCATGGTCGAGCGTGAGTCCGGCCTCGTGCTCGCTGATCGCCGCTTTGCGCTGGCCTTCAAAAGTCGAATCGAGCAGCGTGAACTGCCATCCGGGCGAGGGCTTTTCTGTGACGATGCCGTAATCGCCGCCGTAGAAGTGGAGGTCTTCCGCTTCATTGCCGACATCCTTGAGCGCGGTGAGTCCGGACCGAATGTGGAAGTCGATATGGGCGAGATAGCAGTGCTGCGCCACATGGAAACGAATCGCGGCGGCCGCAGGATTGCCGTTGCCCAGATCGATATCGACATTGCTCATGGCGGAGTAAAACGTGCCGGGGTTGGCATCAACGACGGTGTTCGTCGGTGGAACTGTGCCTGCAAAAGGCGGACGCGCTGCCTCGTTGGGCTCGCGCCAATGCCAGTGCCGGCCGCCAGGGCGTCCGCCGGTGAAGAAGAACATATAACCGATGTCGTGCTGATATCCGGGTGTGTTGTCCGCGAGCAGGAATTCCGGGCGAATAGCGCCGTAGCCGATGATGCGCACACTGGGCCACACGTAAATGGTGCGAGTGACGCGGTATTTCCCTTCCGGCACGAACAGAATGCCCTCGCCGTGCTCGTCCTCCACCTTGTCAATGGCGGCCTGAATGGCCGCGCTGTCGTCGGCAATGCCGTCGCCGTGAACGGGAAAATTCTCTTTCGTGAGATAAACGGCGGCAGCGTCGTCCAGCCGGGCGGGGTAATAGGACTGGGAGGCCTTGGCCGCAAATGGCGCGGCGAGCAGCAGCAAGCCGAAGCAGAGGACTTTCTTCACAATCACCTTCCTTTCGAGGAAGTGCTTTGTTGGAGGGCGGGGCACGAGAGCAAGGAGCAGCCGGAGACATTGGGCCAGAGTCAGCTTGGCTATGTCAAGAGACAATCGATTACCTTTGCTGTTCCTGGATGCGCATCGCCCGGCGCAGCGCTCAGCAGTGCGAGCTTTGAGCGACTCGGGCACGGGAGCTCGGCTGCGAGGGATGGCGCAGCCTGATGGAATGGTAGCGACTCCGCAAGCCCTCCGCAGACAAGTATTTTGCAGACAGAAAACCTGCCTGGAGCGCCCTACGCACGCCAAACCCCGACCGGGCTACAATACACAGACTTACAGGTGAGTTATGGCCAGCGCTTTGCCGCGTCTGCTCTGTTACGGGCATGACGACATGCTTCTCTTTACTCGCAAAAAAATTCTCGAGCGGGAATTCAGCGTGGACATGTGCACGCGAATCTCTGAGTTAGACGCAGTTCTAGCCAAAGGCCCCATCGAGATTGCCGTAGTGTGCCATTCCGTCTCCGACGCCGAGTGCGAGGAGATGATGCATCGTCTGCGCGAGCACTCTCCAGGCGTGAAGGTGCTGGTGCTTTATGAATCGATGCCCGACCTATGCTCCAGTCACTCCGACGAGTCCATGGAAAACCTGGAAGGCCCCTCAACCTTGCTGCAGAAGGTTCATGAGCTGATGCAGGAAGCCGCACATGACAACGCGCGCGACAGCAGTAGTCCCGTTGGTTGAGGCGCCGACGCTCATGGCGTCGCAGCCTCAGCCAGTGATCCATCCATAGCGAAATGGCGAAGACGCGCCGCCGACTGCCATAGCTCTCCGAGTGAGCGGATAGAAGCAAGCTGCAATTCAAACAACGTGCGCTGCGACACCAGCACCTGCGGGTAGGCCGCAGCCATCTGCCGGTACCGATCGCGGTAGAGCTCGTATGCCCGCTGCGCGCGTGGCAGTAGATCTGACTTATATCGAGCAGACTGCGCAGCGGCGATGTTGTATTGCTCGATAAGCGGCGCGGCGGAATGCCGCAGCGTAAGCCGCACGCGCTCGGCCTTCTGCCTGCGCCCGTTCGACTGCAGCCTGCGCGGCAGCGACGTTCCCCTGGTTGCGGTTCCAGAGCGGCAGATCGATCGAGGCTGAGGCGAAGGACTGCGCGCCGGCCGGAAGTGTTCGGGTTCTGCCGAATCAGCTCGTTATTCCACTGCTCGCCGGCTCGGAGCGTCACGTCGGGGATAACTTCGCGGCGGGCGCTGCGCAACTGCGCCTCTGCAACATGGACCGCCTGGTCGGCACGCTGAACGGCGGGGCTTTGCGCAAGGATGAGTGTCGAGCGATGGCGGCTGCGCGGGCGCGCTGTTGAGATCGCCGGCAAGCCGAGCGAGCGGCAGGTCGGGCTCGCCGGCAATTGCGGTGAGCTGATGAAAGGCCGCGATGTAGCGGCGCTGCGCCGTCAAGGTGTCGAGCGTGGCCTGCTCCTGCTCGACTTCCGATTGCAGCACGTCGGGCGCATCGGCCTGGCCGACATTGGCGAGCTGGCGCGCGGTCTGCGCAGCATCGGCGGCGATGGCGCTCAACTGCTTGCGCGTGTCGATCTCCTGCTGCAGCGCGAGCGCGGCGTAGAAGCCGCTCTCAATGTCGGCTTCGACGGACTGCTGCTGCGCGGACCGCGCGAGCACATCGGTGCGCTGCTGTTGGCGATAAACATCGCGGCGCAAGCCGAGCTTGCCGCCCAGCGGGATGGTCTGCTCGACGAAGCCGCCCTGCTCACCGCCTCCGTAGGAGCCGCCGCGAATCTGATCGCCCTCATAGCCGATCACAGGATTAGGAAGCAGACCAGCCTGCTTCGCCCGCCCGGCGCTCTGGGCGATGGTGGCCTGCGCGGCGCGCAACGTTGGATTGTGGACGCGGGCGGATGCGAGCAGATCATCTAAGCTCAGCGGCGCGCGGCCGGCGGTTTCGGCCAGTGGGTCGGATTCGGCGGATGGCCTGCTGAGCGGCGGGATTGGATGACGACGGCATCTGCATCCCGGACATATTGTCCGGCATGGACTGCCCGAGTGCTGCGGAGGCGAAGAGCATAGCGAGAACGAGAAGCTTCATCGGCTGCCTCCCTTCTGGTTCATGCCACTTTCATGATTACGAATGGATTCCATCATGCGCTCGTAGTCCGGCTGAGGCAGCACGCGGATGAGCGTCATCATGCCCTGCATCTGCGCGCTCCATCCGGGCAGCAGGCCCGCGTTTGCCGGCGTGGCCACCATCGTATCCATGTTCATCATGCTGCTTTCCATAAAGGCGTCCTGCGGGAAGTTCGGCACGCTGTTGGCGTTCGGCGCGATCTCGCCTGGTTGCATCTGCCGCCCCATTTGTTTCGGCATGGCCGCATGCATGGCATCTTCGGAGAGCGCGCCGTTGGTCGTAGCCATATCGCTCGCGGACGCAACGCCCATACCGCGGCCAAGCGACGGCCCATAGTCCTCTCCCATCGGAACAGGCGGCGTGCCCTCCAGCATGCCCATGCTGGTTTGCATGTCTGTCACCTGTGGGCATGCTCCGCGTTGGCGCCATACGCGTCATGCGGCCGACAGTGGAGGACATCCGGTTCATGTTGTGGTGTGGCAGGTGGCAGTGAACCATCCAGTCGCCGGGATTGTTTGCGACAAACTCGATGTCGCGCGCCTGCGCAACGCCGACCAGCACCGTGTTGCCGGGCCACCACGCCGTCTCCGGAATTCGCCCGCCTTCCGTGCCGGTGATGTAGAAGGTGTGGCCGTGCAGATGCATGGGGTGGTGGTCCATGCCCAGGTTCACGAACCGGATACGCACGCGGCTGCCCAGCGGCACGATCATGGGAGTGATCGCCGGGCCGGCCTTGCCGTTCAGCACGAGCCAGTTGTATTCCATGCTCATCGAGTTCGGAATGGTGCTCGACGGGAGTACGGCATACTCCTGCAGATGAATCAGGAAGTCGTGATCGACTGACGGCTGATAGGGCGCGGCGGGATGCATGATGAAGCCGCCCAGCATGCCGATCATCTGCTGCATGGACATGTGCGAGTGATAGAAATACGTCCCGCTCTGGTGTATGTCGAACTCGTAGACAAACCGGCCGCCGGGGCGCACCGGCTGCTGCGAAATGCCGGGCTGGCCGTCATAGCGGTTCTGGTCTTCGAAGCCGTGCCAGTGGACGGAGGTCGGCTCGGGAAGATGGTTCTCGAAGAGAACCCGCACGTGGTCACCCTGGTTGACCTGGATAGTCGGCCCCGGCGCAGAGCCATTAAAGCCCCACAGATCCAGTGTCCTGTTCGGCAGGATCGCTTGCTTCACCGGCTCAGCGATCAGACGAAAGACCTTGGTTCCGTTCTCCATCGTGAACGGCAGGTCGGCGACATCGGGCGTCGTGACCGCGATATTCCGTGCGGCCCCGGTGCCGGCGCGTGCGGCATCGAGAATGGGGCGGGCAGAGCCGGAGTCCGGTCCGCGGTGCGTGGCTTCGTCGGCAAAGAGCCGCGGTGCCGTAACAAGACCCGCGCCCAGGCCGAGGGCGCGCTGGAGAAAGCTGCGTCGATTGCTCATTGAATTCCTTGCTCGGTAATAGAAGGACACAGCCACGCGCACGAATACGCGCGACGCTTCGGCAAGGAAGCTTTTCTAAATGCGGAGTGGAGTCGGGCTGGCGCTATCCGGCGGCCCGGGCGGCGAACTACCGATAGGATACGCAGCCCCGATCCCGGAACTCTGCGATACGAAATGCCGCTACGACCGCGAAAGTGGGAGCATCGTGCGCGCCGTTGCTCGAAAGCAATGCGGCGGTGGATACCGGCGCTTGTGTCGCGCTGCAGACGGCCGGCCCGGTCGAGTGACAGCAGGCGGAGGCGACGAATGCAGTGTTGCTGCGAAACTGCGGCGTGCATCGGGGACTGCGGAGCAGCAGTGAGGCACTGGATGCCGCATGCTGCGCTGGCCAACGGCGCGACCACCAACAGAAGAATCAATGCGAGGGCGAGTTGTGCGCGATCGAGCATCGTAGCTTAGGACTAGTGTAGCGCCCGATACGCAGAGCATCATTCTGCTGGGATTCCGATTCACACGACAAGCGCCAGACGGGCCAGGAAAAAGAGGGGCATAAGGATGACCGCGTTCACCAGAGCAACCACTCGACCCGCACCTCTTCCGAAAAAGGAGGTCACGAAGGCGATGAGTGAGAAGATCGACCCCACCTCAAGCGTGGGCACAACCGACCAAGGAAACTCCCTAGGCGATTGAAGCAGAATTTGAGCCCAGAACCAGATGAGCGATATCGCTCCAACGGATGCGCAGGTCATCGATATGGCGAAGATCATCGCCGCCATTTGCTGTTGATACCTGAACGCGAACCGGTTCTCCAGGCAACAAGGGCGAGTACCGCGGGAATCAGGTTGACGGCGAGAGACAAATAACCGAGAGGAAAATGTACGCGCTGCCACACGGTGCCTCCGCAAGCGAAACGACTCGACCGACGGAGAATGTTAGCTGATGCAGGTTTATGGCTGATGCGGTCACAGATGACCGGGATGATGCAGCACCTGCGCGATCGAATAGAAGAGCAGCCAAAACCCGAGCATCGCGGCGAAGATACGCAGGATGAGAACGGCCGCCATCTTCTGGTCACGGCCGCCGGTACGGCCATGGTCGGCGTTGCGCTGCCCTATGGCGTCCACGCCCGGCGTGGATGGGCTACCGGACGGATGCCGATCCCTGGGCCGAATGCCGCCATCAGCAGCAGGGCGATGCCAACGATGATTCGGACATAGAGCACAGCAACGGCCTCCTTCGGCCCATGTTTTCCGTTCCAGCCGTGGCTCCCAGTTTAGATGCGATCCGCGGCCCGGCACGGTAAACTAGCGGGTGGAGACGGGGATGACGAAGTGGTTTCGGTGGGTATGGCTGGCGGGCACGCTGGCGCTTTCGGGTGAGGCCTTCTATCAGGCGATGTATCTGGCGCCTACCGAGGCCACGATGGGCGATATCCAGCGGATTTTTTACTACCACTTCGCCTCCGCGATGCTGACGTTCTTTTTCTTCTTCATCAGCTTCGCCGCGTCTATTGCCTACCTCGCTTTACGCAATCGCGATCCGCTGCGCGCGATGAACGCTGATGCGCTCGCTCTCGCCGGGGCGGAGATGGGCGTCGTCTTCTGCACCGCGGTGCTGATCCAGGGACCGCTGTGGGCGCGTCCAGTGTGGGGCATCTGGTGGACCTGGGATGCGCGGCTGACCAGTACGCTGGTCATGTGGCTGATCTTCTGCTCCTACCTGCTGGTGCGGCGCTTCGCCGCGGGACCGCAAATGCAGACGCTGGCGGCCGTGATGGCCATCTTCGGCTATGCGGACGTGCCGATCGTTTATTACTCGACGCAATGGTGGCGTACCCAGCACCCTGCGCCGGTGACGCCTCGACCGCAGCATGTGGGCCGCCGTGTGGTGGAACCTGGCGGCATGGCTGGCCTGGGGGCTGATGGTGATGGGCTTCCGTTATGCAATCGAGCGGCGGCGCCAATTGCGCGAGCAGGACGAGGCGCTGCGCGCCTTGGAATCCACTCTGGAAGCAACACCCTGGAAGGAGGACGAGTAATGGCGCATCGTCATCTGGTGCTGGCCTATGTGCTGACCTGGGTACTGCAACTGGGCTATGTGGGGTTTCTCGCGATCAAGTGGCGGGCTGAAAAGCGGGCCGATCGCTCTCGCTCGGTCGCTCTCCCACCGAGCTAGGCCGGCGGTTACCGCAGACCAACCGCAGATTTCTGCATTTCAAGTCCGCGCTTCCACACTTCGCTGAAAATTGTTCCACGTGGAACAATTTCCGGCTTCCGAAAAAGCAACGAAGCTGACTCGGAGGAGACAGCTTCGTTGTCCGAGGAAGGGTACCGCAGGGCGGATTGCAGTCCGCCGGAGCACACTTGCGTGACTCTATCCGGGTAGACGCACCGGCATTTCAGGAAGTTTCACAGCCGGGGAAACACTTTCTGTCCCACCTTCGGGGGAGAATCTGAACTGGAAAGAGGGATTCATTCCCAAAGCCGGCAGAGGCATGATCGTCATGTCAGGAGCGGCCCCCCAAGAGCAGCGCCTGAAACAGCCGAACGGCGCAAGACCGAAGGCTCTCATCTCGACTAGCCTCCCAGAGGCCACCGGCGGGTGGCCTTTATTTTTGCCTGTCAGTCCGCCTCATTCCCGCCGCGAATGCCGGACGGCAGCGTGCCGATCCACTCCGCGGGCGTGCGTACCTTGCCTGCAATCAGATCCAGCAGCAGTTCGTGCACGATCATCTCGCTTTGCGGCCGGTCAACCTGCTCCCGCGTGTTTTGGCCGGGAAAACGCACCATCAGCACGGGACGCGGATCAAACACACCTCCGCTTGTGGCCCGCTCCTCCGCTTGCCGTCCAGCCCGCTACTCCACGCCATGATCGGCACGCGCCAGGAATGATCCGAGGAGACGATGAAAATCGTATCGGATGCAGCGGAGGTCTTTGCGATCGCGGCTCGAAGCTGGGCCAGCGCCTGATCGGCAAGAAGCAGGTTGCCAAGATAATCGTTTGTCTGACCGCTCCCTCGGACAGGATCGGCGAAAATACCGGGCGGGTGCGGCACCGGCAGGTGAATAAAGGCAAAGCGAATGTTCTCATCATCGATCAGCGATTTCGCTTCCCGGAGCACACTCCGGTAGTCCACCCTGTGATTTCGAGCGGAAGAGGTATGATGCCAGGCATTCTCAATTTGCGAGACCAATGGCAGGCCGTCGCGCGCATTCGCCCATACGCCTTGCTGGCTGGAGAGGCGGTTGAACCTGCCGCCAAAGGAGAACTCCCGGTGCGTCCAGTAGCAGCGGTCCAGCACAGTGGCCAGAATGCGGCAATACGGGTTGTACCAGCCGGCCACTCCTGTTCCCCAGCCCTGTCGCTGGGCCGCTGCAAAGACGGTATCTTCTGGCGGAAAGCTCTCCCAACTCTTTTCCGGGCTGGATATCCAGAGCATCGCCCCCTGGCGATTGCTTTTCACCTGAAAAATGGGCCGCCCCAAGAAGAGCGACGGTACGATGAGCTCCGTCTGATTTCCCAGCGGCACAAGCTGTGAGAACGAGACGCTTTCCTGCCTCAAGGCGGTGAATGCGGGAAGCTCGACATCCGGCTGGCGATGCTCAAATACCTGATCGTAGGACAGCTCGTCGAATAAGACCCACACGATGCGCGGCTCACCTGGACGCCACGGTTGGCTGGCCGTGTGGGCGAAGGACGCCTGCTCCGCAGGCGCGTGATTGAAGCAGGCATAGAGGAGCTGTGGGAGAACGACGAAGAGCGTGGCAATGCCGGCGGACATCAGAAACACTTCCGTGGCCTTCGTCGCGAGATCGTAGTAACGGGGCGCGAAGAGAAGAAGTGGGACAGTGACAGCCAGAACAATCCACGGGAACTGTTGCGCCCACGCCGGAAGGCTAAAGCCGACGGACACGTTGTGAAGTACGTCCACCAAACCGCGTTCCGTGACAAAGGCCGTCACAAAAAGTGCGAAAAGCCATAGCACCCGTCGGAGGAACATCGATTGTATGCGGCGCAACCAGGCGAACCCGGCGCCCAGAACAAGCGTCAGCAGCAGCAGGTCGAGCACAACACCGCGCGTCAGCGAAGTGATGGGCATGACCTGGTGATAGAAACTGTTCTGAGAGGGCGATAGGAAATCAGCAATCAGCGGCAGCAGGTAAAGCATGGCCAGTCCGCCACCCTGCAGGCATAAACGAGTTTTCGTCATTCCGTGCTCTCAGCTTTCTTGATCTTCAGAGTTTCCAGATTTGGGGAGAGCCCGTGATTGACCGTCGTTTCACAAACAGCTTTTCAGTTCGGTGACCCACGCGACGCAGAGCCGCCTTCCGGCTCTGTGATGGAAGGCTCAGCAGCCGCAAGCGCAACAATCGCCGCTGGCGTCTCCGCCTGTCCGCGCAGCATCGCGTCAATGAATGCTGTGGACCACCATCAAGCTCGTGGGCCGCGCGATAGTGCGGCCTTCTTCACTGCCGGCCAGATGCACCATCAGGACGGGGCGCGGATCGAATCGCTCGCCGGAGATCTGCTCTTCCTCCGGAGTCCAGTCGGAGAGCTTCTTCCAGTCAGCAACGCGCCACGAATGGTCGGAGGACACGATGACGGAAGTCTCATCCGCATCGGGTGTTGACTGGATCGTCTTCATGAGCCTGCCAAGCGTGTCGTCAGCCAGAGCCAGGTTGTCGATGTAGTTGCCGCCCGGCGCAAGGGCATGGCTGCCGCGGTTGTAGATGCCCGGTGGATGCGGCACGGGCAGGTGCAGCATGACGAACCGGATGCGCTGGTCACGCAGCAGACTCTCCGATTGCGTCATCACATCGGCATAGTCTTGCATGTGCGTCTCATGGTCGATCCGGTGTATAGCGAGCGGATCAAGATGCTCATGGGGCGGCAGCAGAGCCCACAGATTCGCCAGCGTGGAGCGGTTGTAATAGAGCTTCACCGGCAATCCGGGATATACGTCCGTGTCCTGCCAGAAACAGCGGTCGAGGACACCGGGTAGAAAGCGGCAATACGGGTTGAACCACGCGGCAATCCCGGTAGTCCACCCGAGGCGGTGCGCCTCGCCGAAAAGCGTACGCGCCGGATCGTAGGGGTGCCACGCGCCGCGGTATGTGCTGCGAAAGCGAAACGGGCGTCCGTAGATGTGCTCCACATCGGCAACCGGCTGGCCAAGGATCAGCCCGGGAATGACTTCCTCCGTGTGATAGCCGGTTGGCTGCAGATTGGAAAACGCGGTGCTGTGTTGTGCGAAGCGCTCGAGATTGGGGAACGTGAGGCCCGATGGCGGGCGTTCAAAGACTTCGTGATAGGAAAGCTCGTCCATGAGGATCCAGACGATGCGCCGCTGAGGCGATGTCGCGGGCTGGAGCGACGGGTTCACGAACGATGTCTGCTCCGGCGCTTCGAAGCGCAGAGCCTGCCATGCGAGTTTCGGCAGAAGGATAATCATGCCGAATGCGGCGATGGTGAAGACCATGGGGACCGCGTCGAGAACCTGCCCCAGAATTTTCGGCTGCAGTTTCCACAGAATGAACAGCGCGATCGGCAAACAGATGACGCCGATGTGCGAGACAAGCAGCGTACGCAGAGCAATCGCGGGATGCGCGCCAAAAACAACTGCGCCAATGCGACCGAGAAGCCACACGAGAAGAACACTGAAAGCGATCCACGCGACATTGCGCCCGCGCCGCGGCAGCCGGTCCAACGCGGTGATCACCAGCCATGCCAGCACCCAGACCAGCAACGTAAGAAAGAAAATCGCGCGGGGGATGCTTCCTACCGGGTGCGCGTGATGGAAGGAGTTCACATGCCAGGTTTTGACGAAGCCATCGGCAATCGGGAGCACGTAAAGCACAGCCAGACCGGCGCTCTCGAGGATTGCCTTCTGCCAAGTTTTGCCCTGGGAGCGGCCTGCCGGAACGCTTTCCGGCGCCGTCTCCGTCTCCTTCAGGTATGCGTCGGAGTTCAATTCCCTTCCAATCTCATGAGCTCATCGTTATAGGCCCGGTTAGGTGTGCCATGAGGCGACGGCGCTCAAACGGCACCGATGCGGGCATACAAACCCGCAATGCGCTTCCGCGGGACTGCACCGCAACTTCATAAGAGACCCTGTACCAAGACAGACGAAAGGAATGACTGTTCAGTTGCGAACCTGCGCCGCAATCGTTTCCTGCGGCGGCTGGTCGATAAGATGTTCGAGATCCGTCTGAGTGTGGATCTCGCCGCGAAGAAGAGCCTCGAGAATACTATGCACCGCCAGCGCGCTTACGGGCTTCGAGATGAGTTCACCGGTGTTGTTCCGGGGAAGATGGACCATCAGCACGGGACGGTCATCGAATTTTCCGCCGTGAGTGGCACGCAAGTCCTTCGGCTGACCACTCCGGAGTATTGCGCCACAAAAAGGTCCGCCAGGAGTGATCGGAGGAGACGATCAGAGTTGTGTTCGCCGCAGCGGGAGTCGATTCGATGGTGCTCCGCAGCCGGGCGAGCGTCTCATCGGCGAGCACGAGGTTATCCAGATAGGTGCCGTGATTGCGTATCGCGTGATGTGCGCGGTCGTAGATGCCGGGCGGATGCGGCACCGGCAGGTGAAGGAAGACGAAGCGGATGCTACTGTCCTGAATGAGGTTCTCCGACTGCGCCATCACATCGGCATAAATGCTGCGATGGAGATCGGTGCCGAAGAGAAGGGGGCCGTGCGTCAGAAAAGGCAAATTCCAATTCAGGGGAGCCAGCAGCAGCAGATTCTGCCAGGTCGAATTGGTAGAGCCGAGGCGGCTACTGATATTCGGGACGCTAGGCCCGGTAGCCTCCCAGTAACAACGGTCAAGCACATCGGGTAACAGCCGACAATAGGGGTTGTACCAACCGGCAAGCCCGGTAGTCCATCCAAGCGAGTGCGCATCCGCGAAGATGGTGTCGTACTCGTTGAACGGCCGCCACGGACCCTGGGCAACGGAGCGGTAGCTGGGAGGGCCGGGATAGGGCTTACGCAAATCCAGGACCGGCCTGCCCAGCAAAAGCGCTGGCAGCACCTTCTCCGTCATGTCTCCGGTTGGACGCATCTGCGTGAAGACCATGCTGGATTTCGCCAGACTGTCGAAGTTTGGAAGCAGAGACGTCGGCTTGCCTGGATGAAAACACCTGGTCGTAGGAGAGCTCATCCATCAGAATCCAGACAATGCGCGGCGCCGCTGGCGAGACTGCCGGAAGATGAGCGCGCACAAAGCTGCAGGCTTCGCGCGGCTGAGAGTGAAGCGTTTGGTATCCGATCCGCGGCACGATCACGAGCAAGCCGAATGCCGCGATCACATAGAAGGCGCGGCTGCCCGCAATGTATCGATCGAGCATCGCCGGACGAAACAGAAGCAGTATGATGCTGACGATCGCGGCTGCCACTGTGAAGAAGTGCCCTGCGCGCAGTGACTGAAAAGCGAGATGTGGCGAGTCGGCTAAAGCGCCCGTGATGCCGCGAAAGAAAAGCTTCGGAAGCAAAATGAGCGGGATGAGCCAGAGCATCCGCCTCCAGCGTTCGGGGAGGCGCTCCAGCAACAGGAAGCCCAGAGAGCCGACGAGCGACAGCAGGATTATTGCGATCAGAATCGCGCGGTAGATACTGGTCAGCGGATGGACGCGGTGGTAAGCATCTCCGAGCGTCGGAGTAAGAAAGCCCCCGGCAAAGGGCGCGATATACAGAGTAGCGAACCCGGCGCCCTGGAGGAATGGCTTTGCTTTCACTTGGTCTCGAAGAGCCAGAGACTACGGCCGTTGGGCAGATTTTCTACAAGTCGCCGCACGAAGTGTTGATCCGCAGCGGCAAGAAAAGCGCTCTCATCCAGATGGCCGTAGATGTCCTGACGGCCGCGGCAGAGCTGCAGGAATTGCGAGTCGGTGGCCGGCACCCACTCGATGATCGCCCAGCGCGTAGTGAGGCGGCGGACGAGATCGAAAATCGCCGATAGCGGTATCTGGTCGATGAGCAGCATGTGGTGGATGACACCGAGCATGAGGATGCAATCGAATGCGCTCTCGGAGCGCTCCAGCAGGCTGAGGCTTTCGGCGTTCTGCCAGCCGACGGCAGGAGTGGGCCTGGCGATGTTGGCGATGAGCGGAAGGATGGCCTCGTGCTTTGCGCGCGCTTCGCGCCAGTTCGCATCCGCGGCCTGCACATCGGTGTCCCATGCGACGACGTGGGCTCCGGCAGCAGCGGCGATACGCGAGTAATGGCCGGTGTTGCCGCCGACGTCGAGCACGCGTTGCGGGGCCGCCTGCGCGAGCGCCCGTTCGACAAACGCGGCCTTGCGCGCGTGGTCTTCCGCGCTGTAGTGGCTTGCCGTGTTGGTGTAGTCGCTCCAGCGGGAGGCGCGCGGCGGAGGCGTGAGCGCACGGAGTGTGCGGCGTAGCTTCTTCAGCGTGCCGCGCAGCACGTGAGTAGCGATCTCCGGCGCCTGCTGCCGGACGGGGCTGGCTCCGGCGGCAGCGGAGGCGTTCGCCTTGCGCTCCAGCAGATGAGGCAGCGTGACCAGCGACCGCAGCGGCGCTGTCCAGCGGCGACGCAGCGGCAGATAGTTATAGAGATCGGTCGGTTCGTAACCGTCACGGCGCTCTATGGAAGCGGCGAGCGGCCATCCGAGATAGCGATTTGCGGCGAGCGGCAGCAGAAAGGTGCGCACGAACTGGCCGTACGCAAGCCAGATGGGATTTCCCGGCGTCCGCTTGTCGAACGAAAGCACATCGACAAAGACCGGATCTGCGTTGCGGAAGAGAACGTTGAGCGGCGTCGCATCTTTAAGGATGAGGCCGGCGGCCAGCGACTCTTCACAAAGGTCGAGCGTGAGCTCGCCTGCCGCGGCCCACTGCCCGGGCGTCCACTCCCATGGATAGGTGGGGTACTCGATGCGCTCGTGCTCAAGCAGCAACGAGCCGTCCTCTTCCCGGCCAGCGATGATAGTCGAGACCATGCGGCCGCTCTTCATCCATTTGCGCGCGAGCGGCGACTCGAGAAATGACTCCGCCTCCGCTACAAAGGCGGGACGAACGTGACGGAATACTTTGGTCTCGTCGAAATAAAGCGAACCCGCAGGATCGCGAAAGGTCCCGCGGGGCGCGGCGGCACTTAGGGTCATCGCTGGATTTCTTGGCCCTGCTCAACAGCCGGTTCCTCGACGTGGTTCTTGCCAAGGCGGAAGAGTTTGCTCAATTTCGAGCGAACGATGAAAAGTGCGCCGGCGAGCATGGAACCGGCTACCTGCAGAAACAGCAGCCCCGAGCCGGGATCGGCGTAGGCATAGGCTGGCTTCTGAAACGCCGCCGCCAAGGCGATGAACTGTGCGACCGCAAGCAGGACGAGCAGGGTGCGATAGAAATGACGCACTGTTTGGACCCCCGTAGAGAAAATGTTGTTGCTGCGCCAAGGATCAGCAGAATGGCAGTGGATTTACTTACTTTTAACGACTTTTTACGGGCCCGTAACCAACCTGAAAGGTGAATGCTTCCCTTAGGTTGTACCGGATGATGACGAGAAGCAAGCGGAAAAAGCTCCACTTACACTTTTGTGTAATACGAGCCTTTTGTTCCTATCTAGCCGTCTTTCTTGGATTTACCTGGGATGTAATCCGCCGCTACGCCGGTACACTGAAGGTTCCGGAGAGGACACTTCCACGATGCTTGTAGTGATGAAACCGCATGCAACGGCTGAGGAAATCCAGGCCGTCTGCGAGCGGATAGAAACGCTGGGCTACCGCCCGCACCCCATGCCGGGGGCGCAACGGACCGCGATCGGTATCACCGGAAACCAGGGCGCAGTGGAGCAGGATGCCTTGGCCGAGATGGCGGGAGTGGCCGAGGTCATCAAGGTCTCAAAGCCCTACAAGCTGGTCAGCCGGGATGTGAAGGAAGAGGACACGGTCATCCGCTTCCCGGGCACAGATGCCACAATCGGCGGCCGTGATCTCGTTGTCATGGCCGGCCCGTGCTCCATCGAAAGCCGCGAGCAGGCATTCGCAGTAGCCGAGCAGGTGGCGAAGGCAGGAGCGCAGTTTCTCCGCGGCGGCGCATACAAACCGCGCACCTCACCGTATGCCTTCCAGGGAATGGGCGAGGCCGCGCTGCAGATCATGGCCGAGGTGCGCGAGCGCTTCGGGCTCCGCATCGTCACCGAGGCACTCGACAACGAGTCCCTGGAGTTGGTCGAGCAGTACGCCGACATGATCCAGATCGGCGCGCGCAACATGCAGAACTATTCCCTGCTGAAGCGCGCGGGACGCTCGAAGCTGCCGGTGCTGCTGAAGCGCGGGCTCTCGGCAACGCTCGAAGAGCTGCTGATGGCAGCCGAATACGTGATGAGCGAGGGCAATTACCAGGTGGCGCTCTGCGAGCGCGGCATCCGCACCTTTACCGACCACACGCGCAACACGCTGGACCTGAGCATTGTGCCGGCGGTCCAGCGGCTGAGTCATCTGCCGATCCTGGTGGACCCAAGCCACGGCACCGGCAAGCGCGACAAGGTGTTGCCGCTCGCGCGCGCGGCGGTTGCCGTCGGGTGCGATGGCCTGCTTGTGGAGGTGCATCACGCGCCGGACAAGGCGCTCTCTGACGGTGCGCAGTCGATCTATCCGGAGCAGTTTGCGCAGATGATGGATGAGTGCTCGCAGATTGCCAAGGTGGTCGGCCGGCGCATTCCACTGGGTATCAAAGTGGGAGCATCCAGGTGACGGCGCTCCAAGGGGCTGCGTACCCTGCAGCGCGCTAGCAATCTCCACCGCGGCGCGCGCGGCGTATGCCTCGCCGTGCTCTTTTGCGCCTGTGTCGCGCTGACCGGCTGCCGCAAGCACGACTTTCCTGTCTACCCGAAGAACTACCGTGAATTTGCCTATGTAACGAACAGCGGCAGCAACACTGTGACGGTGCTCGATGTCGTGAACCTGCGGCAGGACCGCGTAATCGCGGTGGGCCGGCGCCCGGTGGGCATCGCGGCGAATCCCGCGCGCAATGAGGTGTACGCGGTAAATGCTGATTCGGCATCGGTGAGCGTGATCGACACCATGAGCAACCAGATCGTGGCAACCATCCCCGTCGACCGGCTTCCCTATTCGGTCGATGTCGCTCCCGATGGCCGCACTGCGTATGTCGCGAACTCGGGCGCGAACGATATTTCGGTTATCGATCTCGATCGGCGACAGGTGACGGCGACCGTGGGTGTAGGCGAAGGGCCGGGCATAGCGCGCATCGCGCCGGATGGCAGCGCGATTGTGGTAAGCAATCAGAAGAGCGGCAGTGTGAGCATCGTCGATCCGAAACCGGCCCGGGTGCGCGCCTTCTTCTCCGGATGTCCCGGCGCGACAGCGATAACGATGCTGCCCGACTCAACAAAGGTCTTCGTTGCCTGCTCGGGTGGACACCAGATCATGGTGATCGGACTCGCGCGCGCGGCGAGCGCCAACGTGAGTGCAAAACCGGACCGCCTGCTGGCGCTTCTGGACGTAGGCGCGACGCCGACCAGCGTGGTGTTGAAGCCGGATGGCGGTGAGGCGTTCACCACAAATTTCGATGGGAATTCCATCTCCGAAATTGCTACCGGCACGAGCGAGGTGGGCGGCACATATCAGGTCGGCATGCACCCGTCGCAGGGAATCGTCACGAAAGACAACGCTCTGTTGTGGATCACAGATTTCGGCAGCAGCACGGTAAGCCTCTACAGCATTGATGATGGCAAGCTGGTCGGAAATGTGACAGTTGGCGAGGGGCCGGATGCAGTCGCGCTCTCCAGCGCAGGGCACCTGCTGATGGTGGTCGATTCTCGATCGAATGATCTGGCGGTGGTCCGCACCAAAACACGCGCGTTGTTCACGCTGCTGCCGCTGGGAAAGCAGCCCAGCAGTATTGCCGTGAAAGCGTTTCTGGTGCACTAAGGACTCGCCGTCCGAGCGTAAGCGCCTGCGGGGCGTGTTGTGCGGTTCGCTCCCTTTGGTCGCTCATGCGCCCGCGGCGTGGCTGACCGGCCTTATTTACACTCGCCGCACCAGAGCACCGCCCCGAGACGATAGAGCCACGCGCGTTCCAGAACAAAGCTGCAGCCGGTGTTTGCCAGCATCCGTTCCAGTTCGCGGAACGTATATGCGCGACGGACGGAGATCGGGCCATCGTGCCGCGAAATGCGGCTCGCGTCGAAAAGGCTGTTGAGCTGCGCGAGGCGGTAATGGATAGAAACCCGTTCGAGGTCGTTGATGATGACCGCGACCCGCGCCACGCGCTGCGCCTCGGCTAGGAATCGCATGACCTGCGGCGGCTCCAGATGATGCAGGAACAGGCAGCAGGAGATGACATCGACGCTCGCATCGGGAAAGGGAAGGTCGAGTGCATCGCCCGGCACGACGTGCGGCGCAGCGAGTGCTGGCGGCCATGTGTCCGGGTTTGGGAGATGCGGTGCGCGACGATCCAGCAGCGTGACGTCGGCGAGAGTTCCCAGTCGCAGGAGGGCTGTCCGCAGCACCTCTGCCTCTCCACTGGCGACCTCCAGGATGTGAGGCCGCTGTGCACGCGGCAACTCTGTGAGAGCACGAGCGAGCAGCCGCGCGTGCAGGCGGTCTCCGCCGAAACGACGATTCACAAGCCGCATCGAGCGCAGAGACATCTCGATCTCCTGCGGCGCGCAGTGGTCCTGGTCCAGCCACTCTTCTTCAACAAATCTTTCCATAGAGCAATCGGGATACGAGACAGTGACAATTCGATGACGTAACGCTTTGCGCCTCGCAAGCGTCTCACTTCTGTTGGGCGATCCCTGAACTGTAGAGGGATGGACGGTGGAATGAGCAAAATAGATGTTGCAGTGCTGGGCGGAGGTCCTGCCGGACTCGCTGCCGCGCTGGCGCTGCGGCAACGTGGCTGCAGCGTTGCGGTATATGATGCGCAGCATCCGCCGATCGACAAGGCATGCGGCGAGGGCCTGATGCCGGAGTCAGTGCGCCTGCTGCAAGGACTTGGCATAGCACTCGGCAGCGAAGATGGCGCGGAGTTTGCGGGCATCTCTTTCCACGACGCATCCTCCGTCGCGCACGGCACGTTCAGCAATGGCAGAGGATTGGGCGTGCGCCGCACGCGCCTGCACAGCCGGATGGCAGCCCGCGCCGCAGAGATGGGAATCGCGCTGCACTGGGACGCCGTCGTCCGATCGCTCCCGGGTAACGAGTTTGCCGCCGCGGGCTCGCCGATTGATGCGGACTTTTTTGTGATCGCCGACGGTCTTTGCTCCACGCTTGCCGCGGCGGCGGGCTTCCACGAACAGCGCTGCTCCAGTACAAGGTACGCGAGCCGCCAGCCGTTTCGATGCCCCGCCATGGAGCGGCCGCGTAGAAGTGCACTGGGCGAAACGCGAACAGCTTTACGTGACGCCGATCGGCGAGGACGAAGTGAGCGTGGCGCTGCTCACGTCCCATTCCCGGCGCAGGGTCTGCGATGCTTTGCCCGACTTTCCCGAGGTTGCGCGGCGGCTTGCAAATGCCGCGGCGACATCCACCCCACGAGGAGCGGTGACAAGAACCCGCACGCTCCACCAAGTGGTGCGCGGCAATGTTGCTGTGCTCGGTGATGCCTCCGGATCGGTGGACGCGATCACCGGCGAAGGGTTGCTGAGCGCGTTCCGCCAGGCACGCGCGCTGGCTGATGCTGTCGCAGCCGGCCAGCCGGAACGTTACGCGGCTTCGCATCGGCAGATCGCCCGAAATCCCCGGCGCATGGCGCGCCTTCTGCTGATGCTTGATCGTCATCCGCGGCTGCGGACGCGCTTTATCGCCGCGCTGGCAGATCGGCCGGAAAGTTTTGCTGCGCTGCTGCGCGTCCATCTCGGAGAGCAGAGCCTGGGGAGCTTTGCTCTCCAGGAACCTGGGACTCTTGCTAGCTGCGATGTTGCCGGATGGGCGCATGATAGGAGACACCGAGGCGCGAAGTGAACGGCGTAGCTGGCCCGTTCCTTTCGCTGCGAGCGGCCATCGAGAAAGAGGAATATGAAGATTGCCGGTGTCGCGCGCGCGCTGCCTCCGTATCGTTTTGCCCAACAGGAAATCTTTGAGGCGCTCGCTGGGCAATGGCGGGGCAAGCTGGAAAATCCGGCGTTGCTCTCGCGCTTTCATCAGCGCGTGGGCGTGGAGACACGACACATGGTGATGCCGCTTGCCGACTACCAGAACCTGACGCGGTGGGGCGATGCGAACCGGCTGTGGCTGGAACATGCCGAGCAACTGGGCGAGCAGGCCATCGATCTGGCGCTGCAGCGCGCGGGCATGGGACGCGATCGTATCAGCGCGCTGCTCACGGTCTCCGTCACGGGCATCGCAAGTCCGTCGCTCGATGCGCACCTGGCGAACCGCATGCATCTTCCGCTGAACATTCGCCGCACGCCCATCTTCGGGCTGGGCTGCGTGGCAGGCGCGGCAGGCATCGCGCAGGCTGCGGATTACGTCCGCGCCTATCCGGAACGGGTTGCGGTGCTGCTTTCGGTTGAGCTGTGCTCGCTGACCTGGCAGCGAAACGATCTCTCGATTGCGAACCTGATCTCGTCCGGCCTTTTTGCCGATGGCGCAGCCGCCGTGGTTGTGGCCGGCGATGACGTCGCTGCGGATGGCCCTCAGATTGTCGATACCGCGTCCAGCTTCTATCCAGAGACGGAAGACGCGATGGGCTGGGATATTTCCGAAGAGGGATTTCGCATCGTCCTGTCGCCGGACGTGCCGGCGATTATCCGCGCGAAACTGCCGGGCGATATGGATGCGCTGCTGAGCCGCAATGGATTGGTGCGCGACGATATCGGCAATTGGGTGCTGCACACCGGCGGCCCGAAGGTGCTGGATGCGATGGCGGAGTCGCTCGGGCTCGACCGCGAGGCGTGCGCTGCGTCGTGGGATTCACTGCGTGAGGTGGGGAATCTCTCGTCGGCGTCGGTGCTGCTGGTGCTCGAAGAAGTGATGCAGAACCGGCGGCCTGCGCCGGGCACGTGGGGGGTGCTGGCCGCTCTGGGGCCGGGCTTCTGCGCGCAATTGGTGTTACTGCGCTGGTGAGGACTGGCCGTCCGGGCAATCGCGCCTTCTGCGCTGTTCTCACGATGAGACTTCGATAACGGATCGATCGCCGTTTCTATGGTTCCCGGCCTGGCGAGCCAGCACAAGCGTGATGTCGTCGGGCTGTTCCTGTTCGCCGATCCAGGCGCGCAGGGCCTGCAGCACCTGTTGCGAGATGGCGGCGAGCGGCAGATGGCGATGCCGCTCGACCATTTCGATCAGCCGCTCTTCTCCAAATTCGCCGAACTCGTTTTCCGGCTCGGTCACGCCATCGCTGTAGGCGATAAGGATGTCGCCGGGATCGAGCGTGACTGTGCCTTCGTCATAGGAGAGCCCATCGAGCAGGCCTACGACGGAGCCGCCACGATCGAGGCGGCGGACCGTTCCGTTGGAGCAGAGCACGAAGGGTGGAAGCTGGCCGCCGTTCGAGTAGACCAGCTTGCGCGTGTTGGTGTTGTAGTGCGCGAGGAAGAGTGTCGCGTATTTTTCCGGCTGCGTGCTGCGGTAAAGATGGCGATTGAGCAGACTGAGCACCTTGCCCGGTGAGCTGAAGGTGGCGCCGCCCTGAAAGAAGCGGTCGGTGCCACCGCCGTCGCTGCAGTCCTCGCCCGCGAAACGATAAGCGCGCACGGCAGAGTGCAGCGACGCCATGAGCAACGCGGCGGAGATGCCCTTGCCGCTGATGTCGCCCATGGCGAGCGTCAGCTCGCTCTCGCCCATGATGAGGAAGTCGTAGTAATCGCCGGAGACGGTGCGCGCCGGTTTGCAGACACCGTGCAGTTCCAGACCCGGCATCTCGACCTGGCCCTGCGGGAAGAGGTTATTCTGCACCTCCTGCGCGATCTCGAGCTCGCTCTGCATGCGCTCCTTTTCGCGCTGCTGTTCGAGCAGGCGCTCCAGCGACTCGGACATGGTGTTGAACGAGGTGGAGAGCGCGGCAAGCTGATCGTGCCGCTGCACCTGGATGCGATGCGTAAAGTGGCCGCTGTCGATGGCGACGGTGGCGCGGTAGAGGTCCGCGACCGCGTTGGTGATGGTGCGGTTGAGACGGACTGCCATGATGAAGGCGATCAACTCAAGGATGGCGAAGATGATCGCCAGGGTAATGAGGAGATAGCGAATGAAAGTGCCGACAACGACCGCCGCGCCGAAGAGATGCGCATAGAGCAAAGCGGGGCGGGAGGTGACGCTGAGCAGGCTGGTGAGATGCTTCCCTTTCACCCACTCGGTCGTGGTGAACGGCGCGGAGAACGTAATACGCCTGATCCAGCAGAAAACTCTGCGGCGCGAGAGTGCCGCCGCTGATGGTGCCGGAAGTCTGCGCGGCCAGTTCCCTGGGCGTGGCGCGGCGCACACGGCCAGGATTTTTCGACTCGTTCTCCTCGAAGGCCTTGCTGACATCTGGAATGATGTGGATCAGGCCGAGCCCCTGCGCGAGCTGGTTAACGGTTGCGGGATCGAGCGGAGCGCTGGAGACAAAGGTCACCTGGTGGCCGGCGACAGTTCTAATGTTCACTGCGCGGAGGAAGAGGCGGCCGCGGTCGAGCACAACGCCGCGAAAACCATCGTGCGACCAGGCGGGATAGTCGATCGGGTCATCCGCGTCATGCTGCGGCAGTTCCCTGCCGTCGTTGATGAGGAGAAGATGACGATGGTCGGCTTGAGTGGTCAGCCACGCATCGACCATGAGACGGCTCGGGATGCCGTGATTGGCGGCTTCGTAGTCGGCCAGCTCAACCGAGTTCGCGGAGGGCGCGCGGGCAATGGCATGAGCCACGTGGACGGCGAAGGCCTGATTCTCCGCGCTTAAGCGGCCGAGGGTCGAATCCAGCTCAGAGGTCGCCGCGTAGGTGGCGAACTGGCCGGAGAAGACGTACGCGGCAATCGTCGCAAGGGTGACGAAGAGCACCACCGGGAGCCAGGCCCATCAGCAGATAGGTGACGATCAGCCGATTGCGCACCTTCCACAGCACATGATTGACCAGCCAGCGGTAAAGGATGATGCAGGTGAAAACGAGCCACACCGGGACGGCGATGAACATCGCCAACGTACTGAGAATCCCCGGCGCTTGCCGGCAGAAAGCGCAACAGGATGAGAACCAAAAGCGCCGCAGCCGACCAGAAAGCGCCGTGCTCCGCCACGCCGGAAAGCGGTGGACGGTGCACAGGCCTGAGGACGGCGGCTTCTGCGCGCGCAAAGAGGTTCGGCATACTCAGGGCGAGTGTAACGGACTGGCCGTCCAGGTGCTCGCCGCACGGGCGGGAGCGCCTGCGGCGCGTTTTATCGGGTTCGCTTCCTTCGGTCGCTCACGTCTTGATTCTTGGGCAACTTGAAAGAAAGGCGGGCCTCTCCACTCCACGGCTTCGCCAGTCCGGTCGAGATGACGAGAGGGTTGGCTGACGCGACCAGGTTAAATGTCGGCTGGCGCTTCGTTGTGGCGGCGTAGGCCGATCTCGCGTGCCAGCCTGAGAGCATGGCGCGACGCAGAGTAATGAGCACCGGCGAGCATCAGCAGTCCGCTGAGGAAGGCCCACATCATGAGCGAAACCGAGACGGAGAACGGGCCGTAGACGGAACGGAAGTCCAGCAGCGGCAGCACCGCGATATAGACGCGCTTTGCCACTTCCCACACCAGGCCGGTGGTAACGGCGGCGGGCACGACCGCCATAATCGGCAGCCGGCGGTTGGGCAGCACCCAGTAGATCAGCAGGAAGATGAGCACGCTGATGACCACGGCGGAGATCTGCAGCAGCCAGTGCGCCAGGAAGTTGAAGACCACGTTGTCCGTGTTGCCGAGGAAGAGAAAGCTGAGCAGGCTGTGCTGCGCCGCGGTGAGCGCAATGGAGGTGAGCGTGAGGGTGCCGATGGCAAACGCCAGCCCCAGCGAGACGAGCTGGTTCATCACGTAGGAGCGGTTCCTGCCTGCGCCCCAGACCTGGTTCAGCGCGACTTCAAGCGGCATGAACACGCCGGTCGAGGAGATGAGCAGCATCACGATGGAGGCAATCTGCACTCCTCCGTGGGAGCGGGAGAGGATCGTCATGTTGCGGATGACGAAGTCCTGCCCGGCGGGGAGGAAGTAGCGGATCTCATCGGCGATGACGGCCACCATGGCGGGCGAGTGGAAGACCTGCCGGGCGAGCGTGAGCATGAGCACAATGAAGGGAAAGAGCGAGAGGATGACGTTGGCGGCGACGCTGAAGGCGTAGGTGTGCACCTCCGTCTGTGCAAGATAGCGGACGAGGGCCTTCGTTCGCTCCGCGAGCGAGGCATGCTCCGCAAGGCCGCGCAGGGGCGCAGCCGCGGATGACACGGCCTCCGCGGGCTTTTGAGGAAAGAGCGTAAGCATCGCCATAGCCGATGGCTCCCGAGGCGATCGTAACAACCCGAAACAGCAATTCCACTCCCCACAAGGGGTCATGCGGCTGGGCCGAACAAGTGGAGAAGATGGCTGTAACGTAATTTTGTGTTGCACTTAGGACGGTTTCCTGCCATAACAGGAGAACGTAGGGGGCTTGTGCAGCCCCACGCGAAGCACGAGTTTGGAAGGCCGTTTTTGATGTTCTGGTTTCGCTGTTCCGCACTGAGCCCTGAGAAACAAGAGCTGCCCCGCGTCCTGGACGCCGGCAGCTTTTCGCGTTTTCAGAAGGCAATTTGCGGGACGCCTACACACAAAGAGGTGAAAGGAGTCTCCCGTGAAAGAGCAAGGCGTTGTGAAGTGGTTTAACGGAGCGAAGGGGTACGGATTTATCCAGCGCTCCACCGGCGAAGATGTGTTTGTGCACTTCTCGGCAATTCAGGAGAACGGGTACAAGACGCTGAATGAGGGTGAAGGAGTGGAGTTCGAGTGCCAGCAGGGTCCGAAGGGACTGAATGCGGCCAATGTCATTCGCAACGCCTGAGCCATCGCAAGTGAGAAACGGAACGGCCTCCCCGACGCAGGGAGGCCGTTCTGGCGTTTAAGACCATTTACCTCTTTAACCGGGAATGACGACAGAATGGCCTTGTTTTCGTGCGAAATCGTGCAAGGCGCGATCGAAGGTGACGAGCGTCGCTCGAAACTCGGCTGCCGATGCCAAGAGCCAGCAGTCCCCCACTGCTTTTGAGGCCTGCTGTGCCGCAAATGGCTCAGTCGCCTGGCGGAAGGCCATGTCTGCATTTCGCGGCTCGGGATAGAACTCCACTCGCGGGTCCTCAAGCCACCGGTCATATACAGCCCAAGCGTTGCGGAGCGTCAGAGTTTCTTTCCCCATGACTGACGTATTGCTGAGAAGTCGCAGCAGTCCGATTTGGGTATAGCGGGAAAAGACGAGCCGGGTGTCGTGCGGCAGCAGCTTTGCCCAACGCCAAGCTCCAGAGCTGTGAGCGTGGCTGGCGACAGAGAGAGCCAGCCACACATTCAGATCAGGAAAAAACAAGGTCATGGGGATTTTCGTCTTTGGGGAATTGTGGGCCAAGTTGGCCCGAACCACGCACGAGCGGGCCAGTTACAGGTTCCTTCTTGCCGGTCTCCGCGTACATCGTTTCGATTGCTCGGACGATGAGAGAACGAATCGATGTCCCGGAGCTTTCCGCGCGATGTCGAAGCCGGTCGTGCAACGATTCAGGGATGTCGACAGTAGTACGAACGGGCATGACATAACTATGTCATAGATGACACTTATATGTCTACAAAGTTTATTCCAGATGTGCTATCGCCCAACTTGCAGCTTCGGCCAGAACGCTATCTTCGTCACCGGTCCAAGCTTCGAGCTGAGGCAGAAATTCCCGCTCGCCGCTGTTGCCCATCGCGATGGCAACATTGCGCAGTAATCCGCTTCGTTTTGTGCGTTTTATGGGTGATCCTCGAAACTGTCGGTTGAATTCTTCCGGATCGAGATTTGCGAGCCAGGTGAGGGCTGGATTGATCAGCTCTGGACGAGTTGTGCTGGAGGCTTCAAGCGCGGGCTGCGTTGCCTTTCTGTTCCACGGGCAGACCTCCTGACAGATGTCGCAGCCGAAGACCTGGCGGCCGATAGGGGCGCGGAGCTCCTCCGGGATGGGGCCGCGCTTCTCGATGGTGAGATACGCGATGCAGCGGCTGGCGTCCATCTGGCCAGGCGCGATGAGGGCCTCGGTGGGGCAGGCTTCGATGCAGCGGCGGCAGGTGCCGCAGCGGTCGGCTGCCGGGATGGGCCGGCTGGCTCGCGCGACATCGAGTGACGTGACGATGCAGCAGAGGAAGAGCATCGACCCAAGCTGCTGATTGAGCGTGCAGGTGTTCTTGGCGGTCCAGCCGATGCCGGCCTGGCGGGCGAGATCGCGCTCAATAAGCGGGCCGGTGTCGACATAGGAGCGCGATTCGAAAGGTTCGCCGACGCGGTCGTGGAGCGTGGCCTCCAAAGCACGGAGACGGGCGAGCAGCGTGTCGTGATAATCGGAAGGGCGGAGCTCGCCGGTGTCTCTGTCGGGGGCTTCCTGCCCAGGCGTAGCGAGCTATCCAGCCAGTTCCCGCGGGCGCCGGATCGATGGAGAGCGGGCCGGGCGCGTTGTAGCTGGCCGCGCAGACGATGACCGAGCGCGCCCACGGGATGGCAGCCTGGACTTTGGAGCGCAAAAGCTCGCCCTGATCGTTGCGGCGCTTGAGGTAGTCCATTTCACCGGCGTGGCCGGCGGCAATCCAGTCTTCGAGGTAGTCGCTGCTTCCCTGCTCTTCGAGCGCGGCGATGCCGGCCAGGTCGAAGCCTTCGGCTTTTGCGAGGCGGGTGAGTTCGTCGGGAGTCAGGTGGAAGGTGGGCATCGCTACTTCTATGGTAACGATTGCCGCAAAGGCGAGCGCTCTGAACCATTACGCTACAAACGCCTGATTGTTCAGAAATGAGCGGGATCGAAGAGGCCGATGAACTTGGGCTCACTATTCAAACGGTCTTTAAAACAATCGGCATGACAATACCAGACTTGCCATTTCGTCCCTCTGGTGCTCACAGTCACGGAACACGGATCGATTTCGGATGGGCTTATGTCTCGACCGCAGAAGCAGCACGGTCCCCATTCAACCTTTACCGCGGCGCCTTCCATTGCGCCATCCTAGCATTCAGCGGCTGGTGAGAACGGCCAATGCCTTCTCGTAGCGCTCCAGCTTTTTATCCAGTTCGACGGGCGGCTCGGGACGGCGCTCCGGGGACATGTTGTCGTAGAGATCCGCAATCTTCACCACTCGCCCGATGGGATCGGCCTTCGAGCGGAGAACGAAATCTTCGTAGGATTCTTTCTTGGGGAACTCGCGCCGGCTCACGCTGTCCACGGCGTTGCGGACGTTTTTGCCGAAGAGTGTTTCGATCTCGTCGAGCGTGGTGGCGGTGTCCTCCACGGTGTCGTGGAGGATGGCGGCGATGAAGTAGTCCTCGCCGCAGTGCCAGACGGCCAGCGCGACCCGCATGCAGTGTGCGATGTAGGGCTTGCCGGCTTTGTCCCGCTGATCTCTGTGGCGGATCGCGGCGAACTGAATGGCCTGACGGACCCTGGAGCTGAGCTTCACGGGGAGTGAATCCATGAATTGGATGGTAGAGAGCGCGCGTGCAGGCATCAAGGCATAGGATGGCGCTGGAGCGGTTCTTCTGTTGAAAATCAGGTGAATATGATTCGGCTTGCTCGACTGAGATGAAGCGGTTGGGCGGTCTATGAGGCGGCGAGCGTCGCTGAATAGCTGGCTATCTGCTCAACACACAGCTCGCGCGCGGGCACGCCGGAGGATTCGCGCCGGTACCAGTCGAGTGTGTAATCGAGCGCTGCCGGCAGCGGCAGCACGGGTTGCCAGCCGAGCGCTGCGTGAGCCTTGGACCAGTCGAGCTTCAGCATCTGGGCTTCGTGCACGTGCTCCTGCGCATCGATTTTCCAGCGGGTTTCGCTTCCCCACTTCGCTGACAGATAGCGGACGATCCACTCGACCGGGCGCGCATCCGTGTACTCGGGGCCAAAGTTCCAGGCTGAAGCGAATGTCACTCCGTCTGCGTGGAGCTTTTCTGCGAGCGTGAGATAGCCGCGCAGCGGCTCGAGGACGTGCTGCCACGGGCGAGTCGCGTTGGGATTGCGGATCTCGAGCATGTTGCCGGTAGAGAAGGCACGCACGATATCAGCGATGAGGCGATCGGAGGCCCAGTCGCCCCCTCCGATGACGTTGCCGGCGCGGGCCGAGGCCACGGCGACCTTGTGCTCGCTGTATTTCGCCGGATTGAAGAAGGAGTCGCGCCAAGAGTTGGTGAGGATCTCTGCGCAGGCTTTTGACGAACTGTACGGATCGTAGCCGCCGAGCGGATCGCTTTCGCGATAAGGCCAGATCCACTCCTTGTTCTCGTAGCACTTGTCGGTGGTGATGACGACGACGGTGCGGACGGAGGGGGTCTTGCGAACGGCTTCGAGCAGGTGAATGGTACCGAGAACATTGGTCTGATAGGTGCCGACCGGATCGACATAAGATTGCCGGACCAGCGGCTGCGCGGCGAGGTGGAAGACAATCTCCGGCTGCGCGGATTGCATGACCGAGGTGAGGATAGCGGCGTCTCGGATGTCGCCGATAATGGAGTGCATTCCGGCGGCCACATCGGCCTTCTGAAAGAGGCTGGGATTGGTCGGTGGATCAAGCGCGTAGCCGGTGAGGTCCGCGCCCAGATGCTGCATCCACAGCGAGAGCCAGCTTCCCTTAAAGCCGGTATGCCCGGTGAGAAAGACCCGCTTGCCTGCCCAGAATTCAGTTGCAGGCATGGCTTACCAGACCTTCCACGGCGCATGGCCGCTGCGCCACAGATCTTCGAGCAGATTTTTATCGTGCATCGTGTCCATGGGCTGCCAGAAGCCATCGTGCTTGTAGGCGGCGACCTGTCCTTCACGCGCGAGCGTCTCCATGGGTTCGCGCTCCCAGGGCATAGCGTCGCCGGCAATGTACTTGCCGACCTTCGGCGAGAGAACAAAATAGCCGCCATTGATCCAACGCCCGTCGCCGGGCGGCTTCTCAGTAAAGTTCGTGACCGCGCCGTCGTCCGCGATATCGAGCGCGCCAAAGCGGCTGGTCGGTCGGGTTGCCGTGAGTGTGACGAGGCGGCCGTGTTTCTTATGGAACTCGAGCAGCGCACCGATGTTCACGTTGGAGACACCATCGCCGTAGGTGAAGCAGAAGGTCTCCTCGTTTTCGAGATACGGCAAGACACGCTTGAGGCGGCCACCGGTCAGGGTCTCGGCTCCGGTATCGATCAGCGTGATCCGCCACGGCTCGGAGGTATTGCGATGCATCTCCACTTTGTCGTTCAGGATGTCGATAGTGACATCGGAGGCGTGGAGATAGTAGTTGGAGAAATACTCCTTGATGAGATAGCCCTTATATCCCAGGCAGACGATGAAGTCGTTGATGCCGTAGTGCGAGTAGATCTTCATGATGTGCCAGAGGATGGGGCGGCCACCGATTTCGACCATCGGCTTGGGCCGGATGGTTGTCTCTTCACTAAGCCGTGTGCCCAGACCACCGGCGAGGATAACGAGCTTCACAAGAAATACCTCAGAGGCGGGATTCGATTGCCTTGTTTCCAGCGGGATCGAGAGCTGCGTCCATTGCGTCTCCAGAGCGCCGGAAGGAAAAATGCTTGTGGCCAAAGTAGCTTGCCACGACTGTGACAAAGGTGAGGATAGCAGCAGCGAGATTGGAGGCTGTCTGCGTGGCACCGAACCAGCGGCGCAGCAGCAGCGTAAGCGGCGGAAGCATGATGAGCGAGAAGATCATGCTGGTTCCATAAACCGATAAGCACCGCAGCCATTCGCGCAGGTAGTTCCCGTGGGTGCGGAAGACGAACCACTTGTATCCGAGAAAGGCCACCGTAATGGCGATGATGTTGGAGAGAAGGCTGGCGATCTCCGAGCCATAGACACCGAGCCGGCGAAAGAGATAGTTCAGCGCAACGAAAAGTCCGTACCCGAAGCCGGTATTGAACGCTCCTACAAGAATGTAGCGGGCGATTTGCCAGAATTGCGCCCGCTCAGGACGCTGCCTCATGACGAGGATCGCTCGGGAAAGTTGATGCGCTCCTTCTCAACGACCAACGGCCGATTCTGCACGAAAGTATGGATGGAGCCGACGTACTCGCCGATGATGCCAAGGCACAGCAACTGGACCGAGCCGAGAAAGAAGAGGCCAAGCACGAGAGGCGCGACGCCGAGCGAGAAGCTGCTCCAGAAAACGAGTTTGTAGAGGAGATAAAAGAAGCCCAGCAGCAGGCTGATGGCTGCGGAGACGAACCCGGCGGCGGTGACCATCCGCAGCGGCACCTTGGAGAGATTGGTGATGCCGAGCATCGCCAGGTCGTAGAGCGTATAGAAATTGTTCTTGGTGATGCCACGCTCGCGGCGGGCCTGGGTATAGGTAACGGTGGCCTGGGGAAATCCCATCTCCGCGATCATGCCGCGGAAGTATGGGTAAGGGTCCCGGAATTTCTCCTTGAGGATCTCGATGACGCGCCGGTCGTAGATGCCGAAGCCGGTGAAGTGGGAGAGGACTTGCACATCCGTCAGCCGCCCGACGAGGTTGTAATAGGCGGTGCGGATGCGATACATCAGGCCCGATTCCTGGCTCGACGTCTTGATGGCGGCCACAATGGGAAAGCCCTGCTCCCAGCGGGCAATCAGCTCGGCGAAGAGCTCGGGCGGCTCCTGCAGGTCGGCGCAGATGAAGCCGACCGCGTCGCCGTCTGCTTCGAGAAAGGCGTGCATGGGCGAGCGGAGATGGCCGAAGTTGCGCGCATTCACGATGACGCGCACCTCGGGAAATTCGGCAACCATCTCGCGCAACACAGCGACCGTTCCATCCTGCGAGGCGTTGTCGATGAAGATATGGCGGTACTCGTACTGCGGGAGCTGGTCCATCACAGCGCGCATGCGGCGATGCAGCTCGCGGACGTTGAGTTCCTCGTTATAGCAGGGCGTGACGATGGTGACGCGTTTGCGGTCGGTCATGGGAGTCAATCTTGCAGCACGGGCATGAAGCCGCCGGTCTTTTGTGCGGCTACGAAGGCGCCCACGGTTTCGGCAACGTAGTCGAGCATGGTCTCATTCAGGCCAGGGAATATGCCGAGCCAGAAAACGGAACGCATCACATAATCGGTTTGGCTGAGGTCAGCGGCGATACGGTATTTGACGTTCTGATATGCAGGCTGGCGCACCAGGTTGCCGGCGAAGAGCAGGCGGGTTGCGATCTTGCGGGACTCGAGCTCGCGCACCAGCGCATCGCGGTTGAAAGGCGCGCCTTCGCGAATCCCGATGGGAAATCCGAACCAGCTTGGCTCCGCGCGCGGTGTGCTCTCCGGCAGCACCAGCACGTCCTCGAATGGTTTGAGCCGCTCGTACAGATAGCGGAAGTTTTGCCGGCGCGCCTCGATGAATGCAGCCAGCTTCTCTAACTGCGACAGCCCGACGGCAGCCTGCATGTCGGTCATCTTCAGGTTGTAGCCGATGTGCGAGTAAATGTACTTGTGATCGTAGCCGCAGGGCAGCTCGCCCAGCTGCCAGTCGAAGCGCTTGCCGCAGGTGTTGTCCTTGCCGGGCTCGCACCAGCAGTCGCGACCCCAGTCGCGGAATGACTCGGCGAGCGTCTTGAGCAGCGCGTTGTTGGTGACGACCGCACCGCCCTCACCGGTGGTGATGTGGTGTGCGGGATAGAAGCTAACAGTTGCCAGGTCGCCGAAGGTGCCGACCATCTGGCCGTTGTACTTTGCGCCCAGCGCGTCGCAACTGTCTTCGACCAGCCAGAGATTGTGCTTCTTCGCAAAGGCGGCAACCACATCCAGATCGAAGGGATTACCAAGCGTGTGGGCAATCATAACGGCCCGGGTGCGCTCGCTCAGTGCGCCCTCAAGCTGCGAGGCGTCCGCCTGGTAGGTCGGCGTGGTCACGTCAATGAAGACGGGGACGCAGTTGTTCTGAATGATGGGATTGACGGTGGTAGGAAAGCCGGCGGCTACGGTGATGACCTCGTCGCCGGGCTTGATCTGGCGGTCACCCAGGCGCGGCGAGGTGAGGCAGGAGAAGGCGCAGAGATTGGCGGAGGAGCCGGAGTTGACCAGCGAGGCTCCGCGCACGCCGAAGAAGCGGGCCAGCTTGCGCTCAAACAGCGTGGCAAAGCGGCCGGTGGTGAGCCAGCAGTCCAGTGAGGCATCGATGAGGCTGCGCAGATCGGAGGCGTCCAGCACCTTGCCGGAGACAGGCACGGGCGACGTTCCGGGCTCAAAGGTTTTGCCTGCGAACTGCTCGTTAAAGAACTGCTCGGCCAGCGCGAGAATCTGCTCCCGAAGCGCGGTCGCGTTTTCACTCATGGCACTATGGTAGTTCGGAAACGAGATATGGGATTGCTTCTGTTGAGTCTAAGGCATGGCGAAAAGGGGCTATCTAGCGTAGGGACCAGGCCGGCCTTCACAGGACTAATGGGTTTGCGTGGGGACGATAGCAGGCGCAAGGGAGCCGTTTTGCGGCTGGGCGGCGTAGTGGGATAGTACTTCCGCGATGCACCGGAAGAGCGCTTCCGGACCTTCCACTTTGCTGACAAAGCGATCGGCAAAGCAAGCATCCTCGGGAATTTCATTCACGCCGGAGACGATCACGATGGGCAGCGAAGGTCTTGTGGTTCGCAGCCGCTTCGCCAGTTCGGTCCCGGCAGTCTCCGGCATGATCTGATCGGTAAGAACAAGATCGACATGATGCTGTTCCAGTAATTCCAGCGCCTGTGCTGCGGAGACCGCGGTCAGCACGATATAGCCCTGTTTGCCAAGTACAAGAGCACGTAGCGTGCGCGGAACTTCCTCGTCGTCGACACACAGGATAACCGTGTCAGGCATGGCTGTTCGCTCTCCCGGCAGGCTCGGCTCTCAGCAGCTCGGGGGAGGGGTCCATGCGCTCGGCAGCTCCCAGATCAGCATGAGGCAGGAAGATGCGGAAGCACGTGATGTTACTGCCGGGCCTGCGAATGCTTCTGAAGGATATATCGCCGCCGTATTTTTGGATAATGCCTTTGCTGATCCAGAGGCCAAGGCCGGTACCCTTGGCGGATTTAGTGGTGAAAAACGGCTCGAAGAGGTGCCTGGCATGTTCGGCATCGATGCCGATGCCGGTGTCGCAAACGCAAATGCATGTGCCCGCCTGGCGGTCTGCACGGCGCTGCGATTCGTAGACATGCAGGCGAAGCGTTCCCCCATCCGGCATGGCCTGCACGGCGTTGCCGATGAGGTTGAGAAACACCTGTTTCAGCTCCACGGGAAATCCCTGCACCATGCCGCGGCTGCTGTAGCGTTTCTCAATCGCAACCTTGTTGAATTCGAGGCGGCGGAGCTGCAGCTCGAGGATGTCGTCGAGCAACTGGGCGATAGAGACGTCGACCGGGTGCTTCGATTCGCGATAGAAGCCCAGCGTCTGCCGTGTGATGTGGGAGAGGCGCAGCATCTCCTCTTCACCCATCTGTGCGTAATGACGCGCTTCTTCATCGAGCGACGGGTGATCGCGCAGCAGGAAGAAGGTGTTGCTGATAGCTTCCAGCGGATTGTTAATTTCGTGCGCGATGATACCGGCGACGCGGCCCATGGCGGCCAGCCGCTCTGCCTTGCGGAGAGCATCTTCCGCCTGCAGCTGCGCGGTAATGTCGCGGTTGATTTCAAGGACGGCATCGCCGCGCGCTTTCAGGGCCAGGCGACTGGCAACTACCAGATCCCGGCCGTCGCGCGTGGTTTGGGTCAGGTTCCCTTCCCAGGAACCGTCGGTTGCCAGGGCCGATTCGATCTCCGCATCCGCGACCGGAAAACGTGTCTTGAGCAGATGATGGATCGGCTTGCCCAGGACTTCGTCACGCTTCCAGCCGTAGAGCGCTTCCGCCCCCGAGTTCCAGAAGAGCAACAGACCGTTCAGGTCGCGAACGATGATGGCTTCGGTTGCGAGCTCCAGCAGGTCCGCACGCTCGCGGAGCAGATCTTCCATCTGCTTGCGGCTCGTCACGTCAAAGAATGCGCCCACCGCGCCACGAACAGCGCCGGTCTGATCGCGCAGCGGATTCGCGCTGACCAGCACATGGGCGACCGATCCGTCGCGGTGACGAATCTCCATCTCCATGCTGCCGACCGGCTGGTTGGTGGCTGCGGATCGCTGGAGCGGTAGTTCCGATAACGGCAGCTCTCTCTCGTCGCGAAAGACTCGATACGAGAGCCTGGCGGCTCCGTCGCCATTCAGGGAGACATTCTCGCCCAGTTCCACGCCAAGCATCTGGTTGAGAGCCGCATTGCCGGTAATGACGTCGCACGCCGGGTCCTGAGAGAGCCCAACACCCACAGGCAGAACCTGCATGATGGCTTGCAGCTCGGCGAACCGTTGTTGGAGCTGCTCTTCGCTCTGACGCAACTGCTCTGTGCGCTCCTCGACTCGCTGTTCGAGTTCGCGGTTGAGCTGTTCGAGCTGCCGTGTTTTGCGGTGCAGCTCGGTGAAGACGCTGACCTTGGCCCGCAGGAGCTCGGGAACGATGGGGACCGAGATATAGTCCACCGCGCCGCTTTGATAGCCCTTGAGGCGGTCCAGGTCGGAGAGGTGCACGGCGGAGATGAAGATGATCGCGGTCTTCTGAAATCGCGGATGGCGATGCATCATGTCCGCGAGTTCGAAGCCGTTCATCTCCGGCATGCTGACGTCCATCAGGACCACAGCGATGTCGTTGCGGAGCAATTGCTCCATGGCTTGGCGCGCAGAGCGTGCCTTAATCAGGTTCTCGCCTAACTCGCTGAGGATAGCTTCATAGCTGAGCAGTTTGCCCGCCTGGTCATCCACCATCAGTATGTTGGCTCGATCGCGTTCGTTCATGCATTCCTTCTGCCGCGCAAGCTGCCGGCCCGTTCAGTCATTTTTCAGATGCAGATCAGCGATGCAACCACATGCGCAGCGAGGACAATAGCTGTTCCGTGTTCACAGGCTTGGCCAGATATTCCGACGCGCCGGCCTGCAGACATTTTTCGCGATCGCCCTTCATGGCCTTGGCCGTGAGCGCAATGATCGGCAGACGGCGGAAGAGCGGATTCTGCCGGATCACCTGCATGGTCTCGTAGCCATCCATCTCCGGCATCATAATGTCCATCAGGACGATGCCGAGGTCGGGCGTGGATTCGATGGTGGCGATCGCCTCGCGACCCGTTCCGGCCATCAGCACGGTCATGCCGCGGCGTTCGAGAACGCTCGAGAGCGCGAAGATGTTGCGCACATCGTCATCGACCACCAGAACTTTCTTGCCGACAAGCGACTCGTCTGAGCGATGCAGCCGGTCCAGCATCTTCTGCTTCTCCGGCGGCAGATCGCTGACGACACGATGGAGGAAGAGCGCCGTTTCGTCGAGCAGACGCTCCGGCGATTCCACGTCCTTCACGATGACGCTGCGGGCCAGCATGTGCAGGCGCGCATCTTCTTCCGGCGAGAGGTCCTTTCCGGTGAAGACGACGACCGGCAGCTCGTTCCTGCTATCGGACTGGCTCAACTGCTCCAGCAGCTCGAAGCCGGTCATGTCGGGCAGACGCAGGTCAAGCACGATGCAATCGTAAATCTGGTTATCAATTGCAGCCAGAGCGTCCTCGCCAGTGGAGACGACATCCACATCGATGTCCTCGTAGTCGAGCAGAGCGCGGATACTAAGCTGCTGCGCCGGCTCGTCTTCGACCACCAGCAGGCGTTTGCGGCGCGGACGCGCGAAGTCGCGGATGCGATCGATGGCTGCGGCAAGGCCTTCACGCGTGGTCGGCTTGTTCACAAAAGCGAAGGCGCCATGCGAGAGGCCGTGATGCCAGTCCTCATTCACCGTCAGCATCTGGACCGGGATGTGGCGCGTGGCCGGGTCCTGTTTCAGATGATTCAGCACCGTCCAGCCGAGCATGTCGGGCAGCGAAACATCGAGCGAGACCGCGGTGGGGTGCAGCTCGCGCGCGAGCGCGAGAGCTTCCGTGCCGCGCGTGGCGACCAGTACCTTGAAGCCCTTGTCGCGCGAGAGATCGCAGAGAATGCGCGCGTAGTGCACGTCGTCCTCCACGATCAGCAGCGTGGCATCGCCGAGCTCAAGATTGTTGCGGTCGTCTTCGATCGTCTCTCCGGTCATTTCCGGCAGAGCAAATGAGACAGGATGCGTGAGCAGCGGAAGATGCGGCAAGTCGCTGGCCGGCATTCCACTGGTACTCGCGGGGCCGACGTAGGTCTGCGGCAGATACAGCGTAAAGATGCTGCCGGAGCCTGGCGTGCTCCTGAGCTGGATCTCGCCTCCCAACAGGCTGGCGAGCTCGCGGCTGATGGCAAGTCCCAACCCGGTGCCGCCGTACTTGCGGCTGGTGCCGGCATCCGCCTGCTGGAATGCCTCGAAGATGATTCTCTGCTTGTCGGCTGGGATACCGATGCCGGTATCGGAGACCTCGAACGCAATGACCGAGGCTGCACTGCCGAGGATGGGATGATGAGGCGTCCAGCCGCGCGTGACCGGCGTCACAGAGAGGCGCACGCCGCCGTGCTCGGTGAATTTGAATGCGTTGGAGAGCAGGTTCTTGAGGACCTGCTGCAGGCGCTTGGAATCTGTGACGAGGCTGCGCGTGAGATGCGGATCGGTTTCGACTTCGAAGGCGAGCTTGCGGCTTTCCGCTTCGTGCCGGAAGGGACGCGCAACCATATCGATGAGGCTGCCGAAGAAGACTTCTTCGGCTTCGACGGACACGGTGCCCGACTCAATCTTCGAAAGGTCGAGGATGTCGCTGATGAGGGTCAGCAGGTCGGTGCCCGCTCCGTGGATCGTGCGGGCGAACTCTACCTGCTTCGGCGTGAGGTTGTTGTCGGGATTGTCGGCGAGCTGCTGGCCCAGCACGAGAATGCTGTTGAGCGGCGTACGCAGCTCGTGAGACATATTGGCGAGGAACTCGGATTTGTACTTGGAGGTGAGGGCGAGCTCCTTGGCCTGCTCTTCCAGCGCGCCGCGCGCCTGCTCGATCTCGCGATTCTTGCGCTCGACCTCGGCGTTCTGCTCGGCCAGCTGTTGCGCTTTCTGCGCAAGCTGCTCGTTGGTCTGCTGCAGTTCCTTCTGCTGCGTCTGCAGCTCGACGGCGAGCTGTTGTGACTGCTTCAGCAGGCCTTCGGTCTGCATCGTGGCCTCAATGCTGTTGAGCACGATGCCGATGCTGGAGGTGAGCTGATCGAGAAACGCAAGGTGCGAGGCAGTGAACTCGCTGAGGCTGGCGAGCTCGATCACCGCCTTCACGCGGTCCTCGAACAGAACGGGCAGCACAAACACACTGCGCGGCACCGCTTCGAAAAGACCGGAGCGGACCGGAGCGGTGTGGGGCGGCAGGTTGGCGACGAGCATGCGGCGTTTCTCGAGCGCGCACTGCCCTATCAGCCCTTCGCCGAGCCTGATCACGTGGGAATGGCCGTCTTCGGAGTTGGCATATGCCGAAAGCAGCGTCATGCTGTCGGATTCTTCCGTGCCCATTTGATAGATGACGCCCTGCTGCGCGTTGACCAGGGGCGCCAACTCGGAGAGCAGCATACGACCCACCGTGTTGAGGTCGCGTTGCCCTTGCAGCATGCCGGTGAAGCGGGCGAGGTTGGTCTTGAGCCAGTCCTGCTCCGTGTTGCGGTCGGTGGTCAACCGCAGGTTGTCGATCATGGTGTTGATGTTGTCTTTGAGCTCCGCCACTTCGCCGAGCGCATCGACCTGAATGGAGCGAGTGAGATCGCCCTTCGTCACCGCCGTTGCTACTTCCGCGATGGCGCGTACCTGGTTGGTCAGATTGTCGGCAAGCAGGTTCACGTTGCCGGTGAGATCCTTCCAGGTGCCGGCTGCGCCGGGCACGTTCGCCTGACCGCCGAGACGGCCTTCCACACCGACTTCGCGAGCCACCGTGGTGACCTGATCGGCGAATGTGGCGAGCGTGCCGGTCATGTTGTTGATGGTCTCGGCGAGCGCGGCGACTTCGCCCTTGGCATTCACGGTGAGCTTCTGCGTCAGTTCGCCGTTCGCGACCGCCGTGACGACCTTCACGATGCCGCGCACCTGCTCGGTGAGGTTGGCGGCCATCACGTTGACCTTGTCGGTGAGATCCTTCCAGGTACCGGCCACGTCTGGCACCTGCGCCTGGCCGCCGAGTTTGCCTTCCGTACCGACCTCGCGGGCGACGCGTGTCACTTCCGCGGCGAAGGCGTTGAGCTGATCCACCATCGTGTTGATGGTGTTCTTCAGCTCGAGAATCTCGCCCTTCACATCGACCGTGATCTTGCGCGAGAGATCGCCTCGCGCCACGGCCGTCGTCACTTCAGCGATGTTGCGCACCTGCGCCGTCAGGTTGCCGGCCATGAAGTTGACCGAATCCGTGAGGTCCTTCCAGGTACCGGCGACGCCCGGCACGTTCGCCTGTCCACCGAGTCTGCCTTCGGTGCCGACTTCGCGGGCGACGCGCGTCACCTCGCCGGCGAAGGCGTTGAGCTGATCCACCATCGTGTTGATGGTCTCTTTGAGCAGCAGGATCTCGCCGCGGACATCGACCGTGATCTTGCGCGAGAGATCGCCGTTGGCGATCGCGGTGGCGACCTCCGCGATGTTGCGCACCTGCGCCGTCAGGTTGCCGGCCATGAAGTTGACGTTGTCGGTAAGGTCCTTCCACGTGCCGGCGACACCTGGCACCTGAGCCTGGCCGCCGAGCTTGCCGTCCGTGCCGACCTCGCGGGCCACGCGCGTGACTTCACCAGCGAAGGAGCGTAGCTGATCCACCATCGTGTTCAGCGTCTCTTTGAGCTGCAGGATTTCGCCGCGCACATCGACCGTGATTTTGCGCGAGAGATCGCCACGGGCGACAGCCGTCGCGACCTCGGCGATGTTGCGCACCTGGGCCGTCAGGTTGCCGGCCATGAAGTTGACGTTGTCGGTGAGATCCTTCCAGGTGCCGGCTACGCCAGGCACGACTGCCTGCCCGCCCAGTCTGCCTTCCGTGCCGACTTCGCGGGCGACGCGCGTGACTTCGCCGGCGAACGCGTTGAGCTGATCCACCATCGTGTTGATGGTGTTCTTCAGCTCGAGAATTTCGCCCTTCACATCGACTGTGATCTTGCGCGAGAGATCGCCGCGGGCGACAGCTGTTGTTACCTCGGCGATGTTGCGGACCTGACCGGTCAGGTTGCCGGCCATGGAGTTGACGGAATCGGTGAGATCCTTCCAGGTGCCAGCCACACCGGGCACCTGCGCCTGACCACCGAGGCGGCCTTCCGTGCCGACCTCGCGGGCGACGCGTGTCACTTCGCCGGCGAACCGGTTGAGCTGATCCACCATCGTGTTCAGCGTCTCTTTGAGCTGGAGGATTTCGCCGCGGACATCGACCGTGATCTTGCGCGAGAGATCGCCGTTGGCGATCGCCGTAGCAACCTCGGCGATGTTTCGTACCTGGCCGGTAAGGTTGCTGGCCATGAAGTTGACGTTGTCGGTGAGGTCCTTCCAAGTACCGCCGACGCCGGGCACCTGTGCCTGGCCACCGAGTTTGCCTTCCGTGCCGACCTCGCGCGCGACGCGCGTGACTTCGCCGGCGAAAGCATTGAGCTGATCCACCATCGTGTTGATGGTGTCTTTGAGTTCGAGAATTTCGCCCTTCACGTCGACCGTGATCTTGCGTGAGAGGTCACCGCGGGCTACGGCGGTCGTTACCTCGGCGATGTTGCGCACCTGCGCCGTCAGGTTTCCGGCCATCGCGTTGACCGAGTCGGTGAGATCCTTCCATGTTCCGGCCACACCCGGCACCACCGCCTGGCCGCCGAGCTTACCGTCCGTGCCGACTTCGCGGGCCACGCGCGTCACTTCCGAAGCGAAGGAGCGCAACTGGTCCACCATCGTGTTGATGGCTTCCTTTAACTGCAGAATTTCGCCGCGGACATCGACCGTGATCTTGCGCGAGAGATCGCCACTGGCCACGGCCGTGGCGACTTCCGCGATGTTGCGCACCTGGCCGGTAAGGTTGCTGGCCATGGAGTTGACCGAGTCGGTGAGGTCTTTCCAGGTGCCGGCGACGCCGGGCACATGCGCCTGGCCGCCGAGCTTGCCGTCCGTACCCACCTCGCGGGCAACACGCGTCACTTCAGCCGTGAAGATGCCGAGCTGCTGGATCATCGTGTTGACGATGCTGGCCGAGCGCAGGAACTCGCCTTCGAGCGGCCTTCCATCCACATCCAGGCGCACGGTCTGGGTCAGATTTCCCTGAGCGACGGCGGCGATGGCGCGCGTCACTTCCGTTGTCGGTCGCAGGAGGTCATCCATCAGCGTGTTGAGCGAGACTTCCATCTCGCCCCAGGCGCCGCGGTGCTGTTCGAAGCGTGTGCGTTCGCGGGTGCGGCCTTCCTTACCGACGGCCTGGCCGACACGCGTCAGCTCTGCGGCCATCTGCTCATTGGCGGCAACGATGTCGTTGAAGGTGTCGGCGATCTTCCCCGGGATGCCGGTCCACGCCACGGGCAGACGGACGGAGAAGTCGCCCTTGCGCATCGTCTGCAGGCTTGCGAGGATCAGCGCCAGATCATTCGTTGCCGGCGGAGTAGCGAGGGCGTTCCCGTCACCGTTGCCGTTCTTTCGAGTCCCGTTCCCGTTTCCGCTCTTTCGTGATGAGGCTGTCGTCGTGGCCGATTTCCGGGCCGAAGCAGCTTCGCTGGTGACTGCCATTAGATGTCTCCGTGAATTTTGCTGCGACAGCAGTGCGCGGCACTGCTGCGATATCGTACCGCCAAGACACAAGCGGACCGGAACAGGGGTTCCATAATTCTTCTTATCCTATTAGGTACGCGGAGCGGACAGGTAGGAGGGGCCCGCGGGTTCTATAACGGTCGTCACCAAGCCAGGAACGGGAACAAACAATTGCATGCGGCTGCCCTCTTTTTCCAGAAAGTCCAGCACAGACAGGGGACGTCGCGCACTTTGATGAAAAAGACACGCTGGAGTTTGCCTGGATTTTGCAACCAATACTGCACAGACCCATTTGTTATAATCGCTGAGCCGGGCACTTGACTGCAGAAGCTATTTGCAATGAATGGCTTACACAGCGGAGAGGTGGCAGAGCCCGGTTGAATGCACCTGACTCGAAATCAGGCATAGTCGAAAGGCTATCGGGGGTTCGAATCCCTCCCTCTCCGCCATAAATTCCTTCCCTCAGCGTGCCAACCACGGGGTGGGGAAACTACTTCGATGAAACTCGATTCCCAGGCCAGTTCAGGAAGATAGGATTGCTGAGCAATTGGAGCCTTCCGTCGGTGGTGCGCACTTCGGCGCGCAGCCAATGGCGGTGGCCATCGCTGGTCCAATGTGCGGTCACGTCGGCTCCATCGCCGGCTACGGATTGCGGCGACAGGCTCGGGAGTTCTTTGCCGTCGAGCAGCCAGTGGAGCGTCGATCCGGCCGCACCTACTATGTGCGCCGCTACCGTCACCTGATCGTTGTCTGCGGCGGCTAGCATCTCGCCCATGTCCGCATGCGCGGCGCTGTCGGTTGCGTGCAGATCGATTCGTTTGTCGTGCGATGCGGTGAGATCGATGCAGTCATGCCCGGCGCGGAGCGCGTCAAGGATGGCGTGTACGGAAAGCTCCTGCGCATGCACAACAGTTGTGGGATGTCCGAGAGTGCCCTGCTCCGGCCGATGCGTGTCGCTGCCGCCGACCGCGACCAGCCGGTAGCCCTTGACGAGCTGCTGGTCCCAGAAGCGGATGTCCGCTTCATAGTGGTGCGGGTCATCGCCGTTGATCGCTTCGATGCCGTTCACCAGACTCCAGTCGGTATCGATCACGGACCAGCCGCAGCCGATGCAGTGGGCACCGGTAGGATCGCCGGGATGATTGACGGAGACGAAGGCGCCGGCGGCGCGCGCTGCGCGAAAGACGCTGTTGATTGGCGGAGCGCCTTTCGCTTCGGATCGGAAGTCGATGAAGCTGGTAGGACCGAAAACGTTGGCGTGTCCGGAATACGTCGTGATCTCGCGGC
Organism: uncultured Acidobacteriaceae bacterium; assembly: GCA_963736915.1. Taxonomy (GTDB): domain Bacteria; phylum Acidobacteriota; class Terriglobia; order Terriglobales; family Acidobacteriaceae; genus KBS-83. The sequence goes on from CAVTQV010000004.1 coordinate 476,468, forward strand.
CGGGGATCAGCAGAATCTGGTCGAAGTACGGCTGCAGCTCGCGCTCTGCATCGTAGTGCGAGATGGTGTTGTGGTCCGTGATGGCGATAAAGTCGAGCTTCTGTTTCACTGCGTCTTCGACCGTAACGAAGACAGGACACGGCACCATCTTTCCGGACTGGCTGGTGCAGGACCCATCGCTATGCGCGGTGTGCATATGAAGATCGCCGCGATACCAGCGGTCTCCGGTCGCGATGGGTTCCGATGAAAAACCCGACGTATCCGCCTCATTCGCTTTCACCAAGTGAATATGCGCATCGTAATTGGAGGTATGGCCCTCGCCGAGATATGCGACGCCGATGAGCAGCTTCCATGTGCCGGCAGGCAGAGGCCCCTGGCAGATACGAGGGCGTCGCGTCAGAGATGCCGATACTGAACGCGCGTTTGTTGCCGCCGCTCCAGCCGCGAAAACGATCGGGATCGAGCAGGCCGAGGTCCAGCGTAGTGTGATCTTCCTTACCGGTGTAGCGGAACGAAACCTCCAGCCGCTGGACACCGGGCGGCACCTGAAACGGTACGAGCACGTAGCTGTCCGCCTGACGGTGATCGATAGTGCCGTGCAGGTCAATATCCTCAGCTTCCAGCGAGCAGAGCGCGATACCAAGCATCAGACAGAAAAGCACAACGTGCAGACCATGCCGTGAATTCAAGGGCCCTCCATATTGGCGTTGAGCAGCATTTGGCGATGCCGTCGGCCACTCCATCTGATAAGAAGCAGAACTGCAATGCAAATTGGCAGACAGCGGTCAGGCGTCCTTCCAGCCGCGGGATGATGCCTCGATTTCGAGTCATGCAACTTGGGAATGTCGTTCGCGACTCAAAGTAGCAGGACAGGAGAGCGCGCAATGAAGAGGTCTCCGGGTCTGTGGTATGTATCGGCAGTCACCGTCACGCTGTGCCTCTCCGCGATAGCACGTGCGGCTATCACAGAACAGGACAAAGTTTTTTTGATAAAAGCCGCGCAGGCGAATGTGAATGAAATCAGGTTCAGCGTGTTAGCGAAGGCACGGGCGTCGAGACCCGACGTGAAGGCATTTGCAGGCAAGATAGTCACGGATCATACGATGCTTCAGAAAAAGCTGCGACCGTTTGCGATGGCCTGGTCCGTAACGCTGCCCAGGACGCTCGACGCACAACATCGGGCCTCGTACAAAAAGCTGCGCAAACTCTCAGGCGCAGCCTTCGACAAAGCATATATGGATGTCATGGACACGGACCACAACGCCACACTCGAAGCCTTTACGCACGAAGCAAATATTGTGAGTGACCCCGACTTCAAATCCACGGTGATCAGCGAGAAGTCGGTCATCGCCGCACATACCAACATGGCCGATGATCTGAAGAGAAAGCTATAACGGCGAGTCTTACTGCAGATAGAGTTGAGAGAAAGTCTATGGAAGCACCAGCGAAGATGTATACCGTACAGATCGATGATCGAGGTTGCAGCAACTGTGGCAAGGAGCCCGGTTACACGGTCGTAGGACCGGATGGCGTAGAAGAATCGGCAGTCTACAACGACCGCGAAGTCGCCGAACAGATTGCAGAGCTCATGAATTCCGAATATGAGCAGGGCCTCCGATCTGCGGCCTGACTTCCTTAAGTAGAGCCTGTTCACTGAAATTGCGATTTTTGATCCGTCCCTCCGGCTACCGCGCCGGCGAGAGTTACCATGGGGCGTGCGCCTGCCGGTACATCCGCCTGTTCTGCCTATGCTCGCCAAGCGTGTGGACGAGCTTCCCCAGGAAGGTGAGTGGCTTTTCGAGCCTAAATGGGATGGGTTTCGCGCGCTGATTTTTCGCGATGGCGACGAGATCCTGATGCAGAGCCGCGATGAGAAGTCGCTGAACCGCTATTTCCCAGAGCTCATCGAACCTTTGCTTCACCAGTTGCCCCGCCGATGCGTGCTGGACGGTGAAATCGTCATCGCGCAAAACGGTGCGCTGGACTTCGATGCCTTACAGCTCCGTATCCATCCAGCGGCGTCGCGGGTGAAGCTCTTATCGAAGCAGACGCCGGCATCGTACGTTTGTTTCGACCTGCTTTGCGAGGGAGATGACGATCTGTGCAGCGAGCCCTTTCACCGGCGGCGCGAGCGGCTGGAAACAATCCTGTCCTCCGCGGCACCGCCGTTGCATCTGACCCCGGCGACTCGCGATCGTAAAGTCGCGTCCGATTGGTTTCGCCGCTTCGAAGGCGCGGGACTGGATGGCGTTGTGGTGAAGCCGATCGACGGAGCCTACGAGCCGGGCAAACGCGTGATGATCAAAGTCAAGCATGAGCGCGACTGCGACTGCGTTGTTGCTGGCTTCCGCTGGTACAAGGATGCAAAGGGGACGGCGATCGGGTCGCTGCTGCTTGGGCTGTTCGACGAGTCAGGAGCGCTGCAGCACGTAGGCGTCTGCGCCAGCTTCACGAAAGATAAGCGCAAAGAGCTCCTGGAATTTCTAACACCCTATCGCAAGGATGCGCTTGCAAATCATCCGTGGGCATCATGGGCAGACACCGATACCGCTGCCGGCGAAGAACACCGGATGCCAGGCGGGCAGAGCCGATGGAGCCAGGGGAAGGACCTTTCCTGGGAGCCGCTGCGTCCCGAATTAGTAGTCGAGGTCGCCTATGAGCACATGCAAGGCAGACGCTTCCGGCACATGGCGCACTTCCGCAGATGGCGCACGGATAAAAAGCCTGCTGACTGCACCTATGCGCAACTAGAGGTCGTGGCGCCGCACGAGTTAGAGCAGATATTCTCTAGTGGCCGCTAGATATCTGCCCTGATTATTTTGCCTTGCTCTTGCCTGTTCGCCACTCACGCGTCGGATCGTCATCCGGGTCGGGAGTTTCCTGCGGTGGCCGAAGTTCCTCCGGAACGTGGCGCAAATTGACACGCACACGGGTCCAGGTGGAAGAACTGCCGCGCATCCTGTCGACCAGCACATCATCCACCGCCAGATAGGCGGCCGCTTCTGCATGCTTCTTTTTCCATCGCTCCAGACCCGCCAGAGCGGCATCCTCGCTGGGCGAATTCGCGACTACAAGCAGCGGCATTTTGCTTCGGGGCGTTCTGGGCGACTTCTTCGCACCGGACTTCGCGCGCGACGGTGATACACGCGGCGCCTCGCCTTCTGCCTTGCGAAAGTGCGGCGGCCACGGCGCATCGCCCATCCCCGCTGCTTCATCCCGAGCTGCAAGCTCCAGCAATCCGTCGAGTGATCCGGCCGCCGCATCCATCTCGGCGTGCGGATCGCCTATCTCGGCAAAGCGCTTCGGCATAGTGAATACAGTAAAATCCGCCGGATCGCACTCGTTCACTTCCTGCCAGTGCAACGGCGCGGAGACGCGCGCATCCGGCAGCGGACGCACGGAATACGCAGACGCAGTAGTGCGATCCTTCGCGTTCTGGTTGTAATCCAGAAATACGCCATGCCGCTCTTCCTTCCACCACTTTGAACTGGCAATCGCAGGCAGGCGCCGCTCTATCTCACGCGAGAGCGCCAGCGCTGCACGACGGACCTCGCCAAAGCTCCAGCGCGGGTGAATGCGGACGATGACGTGCATGCCGCGCGAGCCGCTGGTCTTTGGCCAACCGCGAAGGCCGGCTTCCTCCAGCAGCGATTTCACTTCCAGCGACACGCGCCGCACGTCAGCCCATGACACGCCGGGACCTGGATCAAGATCGATACGCAACTCATCCGGATGTTCAAGGTCGCCGGAGCGTACCGGATGCGGATGCAACTCAATGCAGCCCAGGTTCACGATCCATGCCAGGCCGGCAGCATCGTCGACGACGATCTCTTCCGCCGTTCTTCCCGAGGGGAAGGACAAGGTGACGGTTCGCAGCCACGATGGACGGTCGGAGGGAGCGCGCTTCTGATAGAACGCCTCTGCTTCCGCGCCATTCACAAAGCGCTTCAGCACGATCGGGCGATCTCGAATGCCGGCCAGCGCACCCGGCGCGATGGACAAGTAATACTGCACGATGTCCAGCTTGGAAAGCCTCGCTTGCTTCGAGAAATAGAGCTTGTCCGGGTGAGTCACTCGGACCTCTTGCCCGTCAATCGAAAGAATCTCGGCCGCGCGTTCCTGCTTCACGCCAATAAGGCTACACCTGAGCGTGCCGCGATAGAGGGCCGCGCCGCGGCTAGAACGCGATATTCAAGCGAGAGATAACACTGCGCCCCGGAGCGATTGCATTCCCGGAAAAGAGACCGCCAAAGTCCAGAACGTTCAGGCGATCGTTCAAATTATCTCCATCCACCTGGAACCGCGCGTTGACCTTTTCGCTGCGGTACACATCGACACTCAGTGAAGAATTCACGGCGAGCGCCGGGCGAACACGTCCACGACTGAAGTTAACCCGGCTTACTACCTGAGGACCGTATTGAGCCAAAGCGTCCGCTTCGGTTCCGTCATACTCAAACGGGAGTCCTGAGTTGTACTCTGCCCCGGCGGCAAACCAGATCCGGGGCAAGAGCTGATATTGAAACCGGGTGCGCACTGTATTTCGCTGGTCCTGCGAATTGGGAAAATGTCCCTTGGATTCTGTGGCGGCGTCACCTGCGTCGCTGCCCAGGAAAAGTCCGCCCGTGACCGGGAACCATACGTTGCCGACCATGTAGGAATAATCCAAATACCCGCTCAGTTTCCCAAGATGCACAACGGATATCTTTCCCTCAGCACCGTAAATCACTGACCTATCGAAAGAAATGGGATAGCTCACGCCGGTATTCAGCAGCTGGTTGTCATCCGCGAAGTTTCGGACGTCGCGGCGATAGACATTCATATCGAGACGCATCCGACTCGCAAGCGCCTGCGTCAGACCGCCCTCGTAGTAGTTACCCGAGGACGGCCGAACTGGAAGCCGGAGAAACTCGCTGCTCAACGCATCGATCTGCGGCGAACTGGAGATCAGAATGTTATCCGAAGACGGCGTCCCGAAGATGCGGTCGAAGGAGGCGTGAAGCACCATCTTGAGCGAAGGCAGGTATCGGCCGATCGACAGACGCGGACTGAAGGCATTCTGGTTCAACAGTAACTGATAATGGTCCCAGCGAAGCCCGGCGCTGACGGTCCAGTTGCCCAAAGAGAACCGATCTTCGACAAACGCCGACTGTTCCAGGTCCGGGCGCTGATCGGCAAAACTCAAAGTCTTGGGCGTGTTCGGGTCGAAGTAGTTTGGATTCGTGATGAGGTAATTGAAATGCTCATGTAACCAGGTATTGTCCGACTCGATGCCTATCTTGACTTCATGGCGGCCCCGGTTCAGCGAAAGTATCCCGTTGAAATATCCTTCGCGAAAGCTATTGTGCTGGAACGCCATGATAGGCGTTGATTTTTGATTGGAGTCGAGATCGTGCGAATTATCGCGCACCATGCCAGCAAAGGCGACCAGAGTATCTGGCGACAGGATGTGCTGGTAGCGCGCAATGCCCATCGTTTCGAAGTTATCGCCGTTCTGCCGCTGGCCCGCCTCTTCCTGCACAAGCTCATTGGGAATGAGAAACCGTGAAAGCTCACGCCGCACGCTCAAGCTGAAACGGTCCCGGCTGGAAACCTCGCGCTCATATCGTGCGGAGAAATCCCCTGTCGTCCCGCTTGTTCGTGAAGTTCTCCGGCACGACCGGATTGAGATAGTGGTCTGTCATGCTGCCGGAAGCTGTCACGCCAATGGTATTTTTGCCCCACACCTGCTGAAGCCGCCCATAAGAAGAAGCCGTATCATAACTGCCACCTGACAGGACAAGCTGCCCATGGAGACCGGGCACCGTCGAATGCGTCGTATCCAGTTCGACGACTCCACCCAGCTTTCTTCCATATTCCGCCGGATAACCGGCCGTGTAGATACTCACGGCGTTTAGATCATCGGCCCCAATCTCCGGGCCCAAACCAGGAGAGCGATTATCTGTAAGCGGTACGCCGTCAATGACAAATTGAGTCTGATATTCAGAGCCGCGGGGATGCAGAACAGCGTTTCCCTCGTACAGCCATCCCGGCTGAGAGTTGACCAGGTCCTGCACGGAACGCCCGGGCAGCGACGATAGACGCTGCTCGATCTGTCTTGCGCCGATCTGCATCACGGACGACGGACTGGCCGGATCGATCAACGTGTCCGCAGCCGTTACATTCACCTTCGTGATAACCGAAGCAAGGCTGAGCTGAATGCTCTCCGGAACAGGCAGCGCGGAACGGATTTCGACAGCAGTGGAAAATGGGGTGAACCCCGCCTTCGTCACCTGAACCTGATACACGCCAAAAGGCATGCTGTGGACAGAGAGGTCTCCGGACGCGTTGCTGACCAGCGTCTGGTCATATCCGTTCGCGGCACAAGTCAGTTCAACAGTCGCCTGAACGCCCATCCCGGAAGGGTCCGCCACCGTAAGATGCAATTCGCCGTAATTCACCTGCGCCGCGGCCGGCAAGATGACAAGCCAGAGCAATGCCAGCAGCTTGTTCACGACATGGCCTGCAGGCGTGCGCCTCTGCGAGTTGAAAGTGGCTCCGTCACGTCGGCGAACACCTCCCGTTGAAGTATGACATTTGATCCAACCCTCTGACTCTCCCCGAAACGGTGCAGTGCCGCCATTCCAAAGGCTGGCCACTGCATGAGCGCGCAGGTGCTCACATCGTGCCCGCTTGTAGTTGCTGACAGCTTCAAAACCATGGACAACGCGAAGTGGTGGTGGGAGATTCACTATCTCAACGATGACCCGTCGAAGGAGTTCACGACGGCAAATGAGCTACACCTCCCCACTGTCCGTCCCATCAACATCAAGGGTGGAGGCCCACGCCGTTTACAAAATCGGACATTCCATCGCTGCGCCGGTTATGATGGGCGCGCGATCCTCGCCCAGACTCCAGCACGCCCAGGCAGACACATGCCGTGGCGCGACTGGAGCGGCCCAAGACCGGGACCGCGGAAGGTTTCATGCCAGATTTGTCTGCTCCGGACACGAAGCGCGGCTACAACCGATTTCTTTTGCTGGTAGCAGGCCTTGGCGGCCTGCTCTACGGAGTGGACGTTGGCATCATCGGCGGTGCCCTGCCCTATTTGGAAGCGACCTCGCGGCTGACCGCCGGACAGTTGTCCATCATCGTCGCCGCCGTCCTGCTCGGCAGTGTCATCTCCACCCTGTTCGCCGGCCTGCTGGCCGACTGGATGGGCCGCAGGGCGCTGATGACGATCAGCGGGCTGGCCTTTGTCATCAGCATTCCGATCATTGCCCTTTCGCAGGGCTACGAGCCGCTCTTCTTCGGACGCCTGCTGCAAGGTATCAGCGGCGGCCTCATCGGCGTCGTCGTCCCGCTCTATCTTGCTGAGTGCCTCACAGCGGCGCATCGCGGCAGGGGCACGGCGGTGTTTCAGTGGCTGCTGACGCTGGGCATCGTTCTCGCCGCAGTTATCGGAATCTACTACAGCTACCGTGTGGAAGCCGTCACGCGGTTGGCGGATGCCGCAAGGCTCTTTGCTTTCAAGGACCAGGCATGGCGGCGTATCTTCTGGGTCTCTCTTCCGCCGGGAATTCTGTTTGTCATCGGAAGCTTTTTCGTAGCCGAGTCCCCGCGCTGGCTCTACGCAAAAGGAAGAAAAGAGCGCGCGTATGCGGCTCTGCTTCGCTCTCGCACGCTGGAACAGGCAGACAGCGAGCTGAAGGAGATGGAGGAAACCGCGCTGGCGAAATCGTCAGCAGCCCCCGGCAAACAAATCGGCTCCGGCAAACAGATCAAGGACTCTCTCCTGCGCCGGAAATACGTCATCCCATTCCTGCTTGCCTGCGTCATTCTTTTCTGCAACACCGCAACCGGCATCAACTCGGTCGTTGCTTACAACACGAACATCCTCATACAGAGTGGCCTTTCCGATCTCCTCGCACACTGGGGATATGTCATCTTCACGTGCGTCAATTTTCTAATGACGATTTGCGGCATGATGCTGATCGATCGCAAGGGCCGCAAGTTTCTCTTCATGATGGGCACCGCGGGCGTCATTGTGTCCATGGTCGGCGTGGGTCTGCTGTTCCTGTCGACCGAGCGGGCCAACCTGGACTGCCGAAACATCGTGCAAGCGATGGTCGGCCCCGACCAGACGCTCACGCTTCCCTTCCATGCGGCGGAGGCAGAGCGACTGCTTACCACGAAGGGATACCAGGGTCATGAGATCAACAGCAATCGCGCTTCATTGGCTGTTATTTACTCCTATGGCGATTTCACGGCCGCGGCCAGCATCGTCCGTTCGGACGATCAGGGCGCCGCGCCGATCCGGATCACTCGCGAAAGTTGTGTTCCGCAAAACAAAGTCGAAGCATTTTTCAAGAATCCATTCGGCAATCTCGACGCGGCCCGCACTGCACCACTGAAGATCGAAAGAGCCTCGATCGGCCAGATTCCGAATGCTGCGCATGGCTGGCTGGTGGCCGCCGGACTGTACCTATTTGTGGCGTTCTATGCGACCGGTCCGGGCGTCGCCGTGTGGCTCGCGCTCTCCGAGCTGATGCCTACCCGCATCCGCTCCAACGGCATGAGCATCGCACTGGTGATCAACCAACTGGTCTCGACCACGCTCGCTGGAATCTTTCTCCCGGTGGCCAGCAAGTACGGGTACTCAGCAATGTTCTTTCTCTTTGCCGGCTTCACCGTGATTTACTTCATCACTGTTACGTTCTTCCTGCCGGAGACTAAAGGAAAGACGCTGGAGGAAATTGAGCGCCACTTCGAAGGGGCAACAGCGTAAGTGCGGCGGATCATCCGACCGGCGCAGCAGATGCGCTATTTTCGTGACTTCGATAAGTAGCTTTTCAGCGCGACCGCGTTGTTGTGCTCCGCGTCACGCGAGCTGAACAGAAGCGTGACCGTGCCTTCGCGCATCGCCTTGCGGATGGGCTCCACTGCTTCGGGGTTCGCGTCCAACTCGGCGAAATATCTCCGCTGAAACTCCGCCCACTTCTTCGGATCGTGAGCAAACCATTGTCGCAGCTCGGTACTCGGCGCCACGTCCTTCAGCCATGCTTCCAGATGCAGCGCTTTTTTCTTCACGCCGCGCGGCCACAGGCGCTCGACAAGAAACCGCGCGCCGTCGTCGCGACTCTCGGGCTCGTAGACCCGCTTTAGATGAATCATCCGGTCGATCTCCCTTCCCGATGAGCCTTGTGCCCGTCGCTATAATGGGCAATCGGAAATGAACGTAACACTTCTGCCTGCAGTCGCCCAGCTTGCGCTGCTGGAGCAGCATAAGATATCGCCGCTGGAGTTGGCGGACGAACACATTGCGCAGATCGAGCGCCTCAATCCGCTGCTCAACGCCATCATCGATTTCGATGCGGAACAATTCCGGGCAGACGCTCGCGCTGCCGGCTCCGGCGCACTTGCAGGCTTGCCGCTCACCATCAAATCCTGCATCTCGGTCAAGGGCCGTCGCTGTGAGATAGGCAGCCGTCTGCGCAAGGGACAAATCTCCGACTGCGACGCGGAAGCGGTCGCGCGTCTACGTAGCAATGGCGCGGTCATCGCCGGCACAACAAACTGTCCCGAGTTCCTGATGGCGTATGAGACGGACAACCTGCTGTACGGGAAGACCAGCAATCCCTGGGACCTAACCCGCTCCGCCGGCGGATCAAGCGGGGGCGAAGCAGCGGCCATTGCAGCGGGCTTCTCCGCCGGTGGGCTGGGCAGCGACAGCGGCGGCTCCGTACGCGAGCCGGCGCATTTCTGCGGCATCTGCTCGCTGAAGCCGACTCCCGGCCGCGTGCCCGGACGCGGTCACAATCCCCCGTGCATCGGACCGTTTTCGACCTTGGGAGCAATCGGGCCGATGGCACGCACGGTAGCCGACATCACTCTGTTTTTCCGGCTGCTCTCGTCACAAGATCCGATGGACCCTGTAAGTCCGCCCCTCAGCCGGCAGGAGATGTCGATTGAGGAGGTAAAGGCGCTCCCGATTGGATGGTTCGAGGACGATGGACTTACGCCCGTCACAGCGGAGACGCGGCGCGCCGTGCAGGATGCAGCGCACGCTTTAGAACGCCAGGGTTTTCGGGTGCGGCCGTTTCGTCCCGCCTCCCTCGAAGCTGCACGTAAGTTGTGGTGGACATTCTTCATGCAGTGCGGGGCGATGTTCTACGCCCCAGCCATTCGCGGACGCGAGCAGGAGCTGAGCCCGATCTTCCGCGAGTTTCTGGATCTGGCACATTCGAAACCGCCCCTGACAGCGGAATCGCTGCTGCAGGCGTGGGCGGAGTGCGACCTGGTGCGCGGCCGCCTTCTTGCTGAAATGCGCGAAACGCCCATCCTGTTGACGCCCGTGTGCGCTGTTCCGGCCTTTCGACATCGGGAACGCGAGTGGGTAATCGACGGCGTGCCTGTCAGCTATCTCGACGCGATGCGCTACACGCAGTGGTTCAACCTGCTTGCCTCGCCGGCCGCGGTTGTTCCCGTGGGCGCTTCCGCCGAAGGCTTGCCCATTGGAGTGCAGATAGCCGGACGGCCCTTCGAAGACGAGGCAGTGCTGGCGGTAGCGGCCGCCATCGAGCGCGAATTCGGCTACCGGCCCCCACCGCTAGCCGTGGGGTAAGCGATCTTTTCCGCGCCCGCCATCAAGCCAATGCCCCGGGGAAGCCCACATCGCCAGACGTGAGCGACCAAAGGAAGCGAACCCCATAAACGCGCCGCAGGCGCTTTCGCCCGTGCGGCCAACACCGCGGTACACTTCTTGCGCGAGGAAACGCCCTGCCATGAGCATGTTCACCCTCATCATCATCGTCATCGTTGTCCTGTACATTCTGGGCTCGATCAAGATTCTCCGCGAGTACGAACGTGGCGTGGTCTTTCGCCTGGGCCGTGCCCTTCCTACGCCCAAAGGTCCGGGCGTCATCCTGATCTTCCGCCCTTTCGACCAGATGGTGCGCGTCACCCTGCGGCAGGAGGTCCTCGAAGTCCCGCCGCAGGACATCATCACGCGTGACAACGTCACCCTCAAGGTGAACGCCGTGATCACGCTCCGCGTCGTCGATCCATCGAAAGCCGTGATCGAAGTCTCGAATTACGTCTACCAGACCTCTCAGTTCGCCCAGACCACGCTGCGCTCCGTGCTCGGCGAAGTCGAGCTCGACCAGTTGCTCAGCCATCGCGAAAGCCTCAACGCCCGCATCCAGGAAATACTCGACAAACACACCGCGCCCTGGGGCGTGAAGGTCACCAGCACGGAGGTCAAGCAGGTCGATCTGCCGGAGTCCATGCTGCGCGCCATGGCCAAGCAGGCCGAGGCCGAGCGCGAGAAGCGCTCCAAAATCATCAACGCCGAAGGCGAGTTCGCCGCCTCGCAGCGCCTGGTGGACGCGGCCGCCCTGCTTGCCCAGCAGCCCATCACCATGCAGCTCCGGTACCTGCAGACCCTTACCGATATAGGTACGGAGAAGAACACCACCATCGTCTTTCCGCTACCCATCGAGCTCATCTCGTTGTTCAATAAGACCGTAGCGGGCAGCGTCACGGGACCGGGCATTGTTCCCGCACCACCGCCGCCCCCCGCAACCGACGAACACCCATGAACTCGCTTTTTGACGAAGACGATCGCGAAGAACCCGGATCAAACGCCGATCTGACCCTGGGCATCGGCTCGCTGCTCAGCATCTTCTTCGGCATCGTGCTCGTCTGCGGCATCTTCTTCGGCTTCGGCTACTCCATGGGACGCCGCAATGCGCGCTCCACCGCCGCAGCTGTTCCGGCGACGCCACCGCCGGCGCAGACTGCCGCCTCGCCACTGCCACCGAACGAGCTCAGCGGCGCTCCGCTCAAGCCGCAAACGGACAGCGCTGCCGCATTCCCGCCCGACGTCACCAGCCCCGCTCCTGACAAGAGCAAGCCTGCGGAGAGCACGACACCCTCCAGCAACAACCGGCCGGCGCCGAATAAGGCGCCAGCCGACGATTCTACGAAAGCCCCCGTGCCGCCCAGGACCGCGCATACCGCCGAATCAGGAACAAGCAATCCGTCGCTCAGCGCCGTGCCTGTCGCGCATCGCGCAACGCCGCCCGCCAAGCCGCATGCCGGCATCAGCGCGCCTCTGGCCCAGGCGCCGGGTGATTCGCCCATCCTGCCCGGCCACCCCATCATCGTGCAGATCGCCGCCATCAGCCGCCAGGAAGACGCGGAAGTCCTCGCTGGCGCACTGCGCAAGCACGGCTTCAATCCCTCGGTCCGTCCGGGCACCACCGACAAGCTCTTCCACGTGCAGGTCGGGCCCTTCACGGACAAGGCGCAGGCCGAGACAATCAAGCAACATCTGCTCGCCGACGGCTACAACGCCATCATGAAGTAGCTGAATTCAAAGCTGACGCAATCGCCCCTCGCACCGCTTCCATCAAGTCTTCCTTGCTCGCATATGCGGCGGGATGAATCGGCGCGTGAAACGTAATCGTGATGGTGCCACTCTTCAAGCTCATGCTGCCCTTCGGCAGCAGCCGCGTCGTGCCCACAATCGAAACCGGCACCACCGGCGCACCCGACTCCATGGCCAGGAAAAACGGCCCTTTCTTGAATGGGAGCAGCGACCCGTCGCGTGACCGCGTGCCTTCCGGAAAGATTACCAGGCAGCTTCCCTGCTCCAGCGCACGTTGCGCCGCGGCAGAGCTCGCCATCGCCGACTCCACCGTGCCGTCGCGCCGCACAGGAATGAACCCCGCCAGCCCCATCGCGTACCCCAGCACGGGAATCCGCATCAGTGACTCTTTCAGGTAGATCACGATACGGCCCGGCAGCACCGGAATCAGCGCCGGCGGGTCCAGATTAGACGAGTGGTTCGCCATCACGATGGATGCACCGCGCGGTAATCGTTCCATCCCAACCAGCACCACTCGCACGCCCACCAGCGGCAGTCCCGTGCGTGCTATCCAGAAGCCCACGCGGAACAGCAGGCGCGTGTCGCGCGTGATCAGCGTCCAGGGAAAAACGACCAGCGCGGACGGCACGGCAAGCACGGTCCAGATCAGCACCAGAACCAGGCTGCGGACGACGCCGCCCATAGGATTCAATTTCTCCGGATCAGGCATTCGCTAGCGGTGCGGAGACAGTCTGGGACGCAAGCCGCGCCGGCAGCTTTTCATAAATGCCGTCGAATCCGCCGTTCGAAAGGATCGCCACCACATCTCCCGAGCGCGCTCCGGCGACCACATGGGCGACGATCTCCTCCACATTTGCAGCCAGCCGCGCCGGATGACCCTGGGTCACCAGCGCACGCACTACCGCCTCCGGATGCAGCCGCTCCGCCGCCGGGATGCTCTCCTGTTTGAAGACACCGGCCAGCACAACCTCGTCCGCCAGCGCCAGTGCGTCGATCAACTCGCGCTCAAAAACATTCCGCCGCAGCGTATTCGACCGCGGCTCCAGCACTGCCCACAGACGCGACTCAGGATACGCAGCACGCAGCGCGCGCAGCGTTTCGCGGATCGCCGTCGGATGATGCGCGAAGTCGTCAATCACCGTCACGCCGCGCTCCACGGCCCGCACTTCCAGCCGCCGCTTCACGCTCTTGAAGCTCGCCAGCGCATCCGCAATCGCTCGATGGTCAATGCCCTGCCCCGCCGCAAGCGCCGCCGCCGCGGTCGCATTCAGCGCGTTGTGCTCGCCTGCCATCGGCAGAGTCAGCGCGAGCCACGGCTTTCCACCGCGCAGGAGATGCCACTCGGTCCGGCCATCGCGATGCACCAGATCGCGCATTTGCCACTCCGACCCGTCGGCGAAACCATACCGTTCCACCTTGCAGAATGCCTTAGCCACGCACTCGCTCACATTGGCGCTGCCATCGAAAGCCACAACCCGCCCACGCCGCGGCACCAGGTTCACCAGCCGCTTAAACGCCGTCTTCACGGCATTCAGATCGTCGTAGATGTCAGCATGATCGAACTCCACGTGCGTCAGAATCGCGGCATCCGGAAAGTAGTGCATGAACTTCGGTCCCTTGTCGAAGAAGGCTGTATCGTACTCATCGCCTTCCAGGATGAAGCTGTTGCTGCGTGCCACCTGGAAGCTGGTGCCGAAGTTTTCCGCCACGCCGCCGATCAGGAATGACGGCCCAAGCTCTCCGCGCATCCGGGCCGCTGTTTCGTAGATCCACGCCAGCATACTGGTCGTCGTCGTCTTGCCATGCGTTCCCGCCACCACCAGCGACTCGCGACCGGTAAGGAACTCTTCATAAACCGTCTGCGCCATAGAGCGAAAAGGAATCCGTTGGTCCAGTACATACTCCAGCTCGATATTCCCACGCGAGATCGCATTGCCTACGATCACCAGATCGGGTCGCGGCTCCAGATTGTTCTCGGCATAGGGCTCCATCACCGGAATCCCCAGCGTCTCCAGCAAGTCTGACATCGGCGGATAGGCAGCCGCGTCCGAGCCCGTCACCGTGTGCCCTTCTAATTGCAGCATGCCAGCCAGCGACGCCATTGCCGTCCCGCAAATGCCGATCAGATGTATGTGTTTCGCTTCCGTCTTCATTGCTCCTCTTGATTGCTCCTCGCGCGCGCTCCCACGCGCAGCTCCGCCATCTGTCCGTCCAGCACCAGCTCCGCCTCCGCTCCAAATGGCAACGTAACATTGCTGCGCGACACATGTCCCGAGCGGAGCCCATACGCGATCGGCCCGGGAAACCAGTCCAGCACCGTTAAAATCACCCGCTCGATCAAATCCGCCGGTGCTCCCGGTGAGGCGCAATCGAGCATCTCTCCAAAGACAATCCCGGCCACGCCCTCAAACTTGCCCGCCAGCCGCAGCTGCCGCAGCATGCGATCGATCTGGTACGGCTTCTCGCCCAGATCCTCCAGGAACAGCAGCTTGCCCTCGGTCTGCGCCGCAAACGGTGTCCCCAACGAAGCAACCAGCAGGCTCAGGCAGCCTCCATACAAAACTCCACGCGCACTTCCCGGCCGCAGCGCCCGCAATCCCGACTCGTCACCCAAGCGATACGCCTGCCCGCCTAGTGCGGAGGCAAAGCTGACCAGGTCCACCCCATCGCCCCGCGAAAAATCCGCCGCCACCATCGGTCCATGCAGCACCGGCACGCCGGCCTGGTCCACCATCCATGTCGCAATCGCGGTGTGGTCGCTGTAGCCGATGAACGGCTTCGCATTGCGCTGCAGCAAATCCAGATCGAGCCCCTCCAGCAGATAATTGCTTCCGTATCCGCCGCGGATACAAATCACCGCATCCACATCAGGATTGGCAAACGCCGCATGCAGGTCCGCAAGCCGCTGCTCCGGCGTTCCCGCAAAGTAAGGCCATGTTTGGTCGAGCGCATGCGGCATCAGAGTAACGGTATGCCCCAGCGCGCGCAGCCGCTCCACACCGCGCAGCACCTTCTCCGGATCGGCATTGCTCGCCGGCGCCACCACCGCCAGCCGGATCGGCCCGTCCATCACCGCGCTGCTCCCGGCAGCCACTCGCCGCGCGCCAGCACGACAGCAGGGCCAGTCAGCCGCAGCTCCGACGCCGCATCCGGCCACTCCACAATCTGCTCGCCGCCCGGCGCCATGACACGCAGCCGTCGCGGCGCGCCTTCCAGCGCCATCATCATCGCGGCACTCGCGCTCGTCCCCGTTCCGGAAGAAGACGTTGGTCCCACGCCGCGCTCGTAGATGCGAATCTCAATCGCATCCTCCGCCAGGTGCCGGACAAATTCCACATTCGTCCCCGCAGGAAAATCCGGGTGGGTGCAGATCGCCGCGCCTGTCTCCTGCCACGCGCGCCCACCCACGACGAAGTGCTTGTTTTCCGCGAGCGCGACAAACTGCGGATTGCCCATCGCGATTACCGCTCCTTCAATCTCGAGGCCATCGTCCAGCCTCACCGTCGCGCCACGCACTGTCGGCACGCCCATGCCCGTCGTGAACTGAAACGTGGCGCCATCTGCCGCCTCAATCCGGCAAGCACGCAGACCGGCATCCGTCTCAATCCGCACCTCGTCGCCTGCGCCCAGCCCCGCGCGATACGCCATCCACGCCGCAATGCAGCGTGTGCCGTTGCCGGAAAGCTCGGCAGCCGATCCATCCGCGTTGTACAGATGAATCGCGCCTTCGCGCTCATTCCGCTGCGTCAAGTACTCCACGCCGTCCGCACCGATGCCGGTTGTGCGCGCGCACATCTCCCGTGCGAGTTGCCCCGGATCGCGCCCGCCAATCTGGGCGGCATCCACAATCAGAAAGTCATTCCCGCAGGCATGTGCCTTTGCGAACTCGATCACTTCTGTTCCCGTCATTCCTCTTCCCAGGTCCGGAAAGTCAACACCTTATCGATGCCCGTGCCCTTCGTCAGCAGCGCCGTCAGGCGGCGATGACCACTTCGATTCGCCATCACGGTAAACGACAGCCGGGCCATCCCCGCAAAAGTTTCGCGATCCACCGGCTCCAGCCGCCGGCCCTCCGCGTCCATGACGTGGAGTATTGACACCTGCATCGCATCGGCATTCGAACCGCGCACCTCATACAACCGGCTCTGCAGCTTCAGATTCGTCCAGGTCTCCAACGCGCCTACCGCCTCCAGCGCCAGCAGGATCAGCAGCGTCGCAAACGCCGCCGGAAGGTAGAGGCCGGCCCCGCACGCCATGCCCACCGCGGCCACCGCAAACACCGTCGCCGCGCTGGTAAGGCCACTGATACGGTTACGATTATGCAGGATCAGCCCGGCGCCGAGGAATCCCACGCCCTGCACGATGTTCGACGCGATCTGTCCCTTGCTGGTGCTCAGCTCGCCCGCAATCAGCGGCGACAGATAGGTGAACAGCGCCGCCGCGAAGCAGATCAGCAGGTTGGTGCGCACACCGGAGGGCTTATGGTGGTACTCGCGATCCAGTCCGATGGCGCCGCCCAGCGCACACGACAACAGCAGCCGCATCGTGCCCGTGTCTGTCAGCGCCCACTGCTCCAGTTGGCTGAAGCTCAGAGCGTGTTTCGCGTCCCACACCATCATCGCCGTCGCGCACCTCGCGCTGCAGCGGGCCTAGCCCGCTACCCACCGCGTGATGCTATCACCCGCCTGAACCGCTGCCACTCCCACCGCCGGGCTACTCGCTACTAATTCCGGCTGGCGCGGTATATTCTGGCGCACGGCTGCCCCGTCGAACAGATAATCTGCTCGACCGTCAGACCCCGTGGATGCGCGGCCACAGCTTTTGCGACGGCATCGCCATCCAGCGCCACCACATAGTCCGCCTTGGCAGCCGGATCTTTCAGCGCAGCCTGCCACTCGTAGTAGTCGCCGTCACTGATAATGTCGCGCAGCGGTATCCCGGCCTGCTGCACTGCACCGACGTGATCGGAGGTGTTCATCAGCAGCGTCTTGCCCGGCGGCAGGATGCGCAGCCAGTTTGCCAGCGCAGTCTCAAACGCAATGCGTGTGCGCGAATTCTCGACCGCCTCCTGAAAGACCAGCGGACGGGCCCGCAACAGCAAAACTGCGTTCGCCAGGATCAGAGCCGTCGCCGCCGGCACCATCCACCTCGCCGATCGCGGGCGCCATGTCATCGCACCATCCAGCGCAGCGGCTCCGAATAGCGCGAACGCCGGCAGCATCTCCATCCCATAACGCGTGTTGTACCAGGAGTGCGGAAACCACACCGGAATGAAGATCGGCACCGATCCGTATGCCACCGAGTACACATAGAACGGCAGCGGCAGCCACAGCAGCGATGCCGACACCAGCCCCGCACTGCGCCGCCGCATCCACAGCACCGCCGTGCCGACCAGCGCCAGCACAAATATCAATTGCGTCGCGTAAGGAACGACCGCACCCAGCTCCGCTGCCTTCAGGAAATACAGCGCAGCCACGACAGGCTTGTGATACTCCGGATAGTGCCCGCCGCCATGTGGAGAAGTTCGCGCCTCGATCGCGCGCGCGGAGTAAGGGCCGCGAAGAAAATCGAAGGGATCGTGAAACTGCTTCGCGTTATAGGCGATCCACACCAGCGGCGCCATCACCACCAGCACCGAGCCCAGCAGCCACAGGCCCGTCAACCGATCGCGCAACCTGCAATGCCGCAGGACGATCCAGGTCGCAACGCACCATGCTGCCGCCGCATAAACCCATCCGTCATAGCGCGTGAAAACCGCGCACGCCAGCAACAGCGCTGCGCCTAGCAGCAGGCGTCCGCGTCCCTCCGCATTGCCGCTTTCCGATCGCTGCGCCAGCAAGGTGATCAGCAGCGCGACCCAGATCATCTCCGCTAGAAACAGCGGCTCGGTCATGGCGGTCGTCGAGAAATACAACAGCCCGGGATTCAGCGCGAAGAACGCAACGGCAAGCCACGCAACGGAGTGCCGAACGAAGCAGAGCGCCAGTTTGTACAGCCCGACGCACGACGCAACATAACAGGCCATCGAAGGGATCGCCGCCGGCACTCCGCTCTGCCACCAGCTCATCTTCAGCACGAAGGGCACCAGCAGCAGATGCGGCAGCGGCAGCCACACCGAGCCAAGCTGGCGAAAGCCCGGCTCGCGGGAGTCGAAGAGCCGCCGTGCGATGTGCAGGTGCGCCACAGCATCGCCGTACAGCAGCAGCAGTTGGTGCTGCGAACAGAAGGCAAGAGCCGCCAGCGTCAGCACCACGCTCGCGAGCGCGACCGTTGCCGCGTCGCGGGGCTCGCGCGGCCGCGGAGCCTCAGTCAAGGTGGCTGAGCGCGCGGAATTGCTGGAAGCGCGCATCGATCTCCTCACGACTCAGCTTCTGCGTGCGCTCGGTGCCGAACTTCTCTACCGCAAACGAGCCCATCACGCCGCCATAGAACATCGCCTTGCGGAAGTTCGCCGGCGTCAGTTCGCCCTTTTGCGATGCCAGATAACCGAAAAATCCGCCGGCAAACGAATCGCCTGCCCCGGTCGGATCGACCACCTCGGCCAGCGGCAGCGCCGGCGCGCGAAACGGCGTCGCACAGGCCTCCGGCTTCGCGCCGGGAAACGACCGCTCGCTGAAGAAGACGGTCGCACCGTACTCGCCATGCTTCACGATCAGTGTCTTCACGCCCATGCCGAGAATTTTCTTCGCCGCGCACACCAGGTTGGCATCCTCGGCCAGCATCTTGGCCTCGCCGTCATTGATCAGCAGCACGTCCAGGTCCACCAGCACCTCGGCCAGCGCGGCGCGATGGTCCTTGATCCAGTAATTCATCGTGTCGCCGCACACCATCCGCACCTTCGGCATCTGGTGCCGCACCCGCGCCTGCAGCTTGGGATCGATGTTCGCGAGAAACAGAAACTCTGAATCGAGATAGCTCGCCGGAATTTTTGGCGCAAACGTCTCGAAGACATTCAGCTCCGTCGCCAGCGTGTCCGCCTCATTCAGCGTGCGGTTGTATGAGCCGGTCCAGTGAAAGCTCTTGCCGCCCACATGCTCGATGCCCGCGGTATCTATGCCACGCTTCTTCAATACATCTTCGTTCGCCGCTGTAAAGTCCTCGCCCACCACGCCGATCACGCGCACCTGCGTGAAGTAGCTGGCGGCCAGCGCGAAATGCGTCGCCGCGCCCCCCAGCGCATGATCGACGCGCCCGCTCGGCGTTTCAATGCTGTCAAACGCAACACTGCCAACAACCACAATGGACATTCAGGTTTCCTTAGCAAACAAGTATTTATGATTCGTCATCTCGACCGGAGCGAAGCGCAGTGGAGAGATCTGCGGTTCCCACTCCTGGCCGGCTCACAGATACTTCCCAATGATCGGCTCCAGCTTTTTGCGCGTCGCCGCGGGAACCGCGTCCGGGCCGGTCAGGATGGCATGCTGCAACGCCGATGCGCACGCGCATGTACGTTCTGCCGGAACAGCACGCACCGCGGCGCGCAGCACCTTCGCCGCATTCGCTGCGTTCTGGTGCATCACCGCGACAATCTGGTCCACCGTCACATCATCGTGACCCGCGCGCCAGCAGTCGTAGTCGGTCACCATCGCCATCGTCGCGTAGCAAATCTCCGCTTCGCGGGCCAGCTTTGCCTCCTGCAGATTGGTCATCCCGATCACATCCGCGCCCCAGCTCCGGTAGAGGTTCGATTCCGCGCGTGTCGAGAACTGCGGCCCCTCCATGCACACATAGGTGCCGCCGCGCTTGCCCACGACTTTCTCGCCATCGCAGGCGTCTGCGATCGTCTTCGCCACCACGCCGCACACCGGATCGCCAAAGGCCACGTGCGCCACAATGCCGTCGCCGAAGAACGTGCTCGTCCGCAGGAACGTGCGATCGATGAACTGGTCCGGCACCACAAAATCCGTGGGCTTATGCTCTTCCTTCAGCGACCCCACCGCCGATACGGAGATGATCCGCCCCACCCCGGCCAGCTTCATCGCAAACAGATTCGCGCGAAAGTTGATCTCGCTCGGCAGCAGCCGATGGCCGCGCCCATGCCGCGCCAGAAAGGCGACCTTCCGCCCCTCAAGCATGCCCAGCACCAGCTTGTCCGAGGGCTCGCCGAACGGCGTCTGGATGGCTACTTCCTGCGTGTCCGTAAGGCCCGGCATCGCATACAGCCCGCTGCCGCCGATAATCCCGATCTCTGCCTGTTGCAAATCGTTCTCCGCGCCCGCCGCACTATGCGCATGGCTCGTTGGATTGGAAACGTCAGTATACCTGCGGCGTCAGTGCGGCAGCGCCACCCGCATCATCCCATAGCGGGTCAGCATCCGCGACAAATTCGCGCTCAACTCCCGCGCCGGAACGGCGGCCTGCGCCTGCTGCTCCCCGCTATGCTTCAGCGCGCCAGTCATGGTCAGCTCCAGCTTGCGCGCCAGCGGCAGCGGAAAGCTCTCGCTGATGAACACTCCACGGCCCATCGTCGCGATCACTACCGGCCCTTCTTCCGTCGTGAAGACGCTCTCACCGGAATCTCCTTCGCTTTCGTCCTTCGGTTGCAGGTGCACGTCTGTGTACTTCCGCTTCAGGTTCCCGGCGTAGATCGCCGCAAACCGCGCCGCGGCCTCTTCGCTCTTCCACTGCGACAGGTAAAGTAGCGCCACCGATTTCGTAGAGTCCTTCTCCTGTGGCGTCTTTGCCGCGCGGCTCTGCGCCGCGTAATACATGCCTCCATCCCACTCCGGCGTCAATTGCGCTGATTCCTCCTTGCCCGCAAACAGCTCCGTCAGAATCTGCACATCCAGGGCGCCCATCACGCCGATGTCATAGGGCGCATACTCCGCGTCGATCAGGGGATGAATGTCCGGCATGATCAGCAGCGTCGGACGCACATGCTGCTCCCAGGCGCGCGGATGCATAACTTCGTAGCTCGTTCCCGGCGGCCGGTCCAGAGCTCCGGCAAAGGCCTCCTGCGCCCCCTGATCCTTCAGGACCACCTGCTCAAAGTTCAGCCCTTCGCGATACGGAAACAGCAGCGACTCTTTCAGCAGCAGCGGCGCGCGCTTCATCACCGGCGAATCGGCGTCGTCGCCACCCAGTTCATCCAGTTGTGGGGCGATATCCGGAAGCTTCGCCAGCGACTGCCCTTTGGGCGCCAGCCCCCAGTCCAGGAAGACCACCATGGCCTGCCCCTCCGCCACCGCCTCGCGCGCTGTATCCGCTTCGTCCGTGCGCAGATGATCGTTGTCCTCATCCACGTTTTTTGCAACGGATTCCTTGCTCTGGTCGCTCCACTTCTCCAGATCGACGTGCTGGTCCTGCAGCGCATGGGTCAGCTCATGCGCCAGCACCGGCTTCTGATCGTCGGGCGCAATCCAGTCCAGCATGTTCACCGTCTTGGTCTTGCTGTCGTAGTAGCCCGCGATCTGCTCCGTCAGCAGGCTTACGATGAACGGCTTCAGATGAAAATCCCGGTCCAGCAGGCCGAACTTCTTCAGCACAATCTCCGAGCTCTCCAGCCGCTGCGCGTCCTTGTCATCCTTCATCTTGCTCAGGATGTAGTGCTCTACCTCGCCGCGGTTGGTCATCCGCCGTTTCACCGGATGGTGGATCGAGAGATCGCTGTCCTTGCTCGCAAAGGCCAGTATCTGGTCGACCGATCGGAACAGCTCCTTGGCCTGCGCCGGCGTAATCTTCTGGTCGGGCTTCTGCTGTGCCGGCGGCGGATTCTGCGGCGGCGGCGCTGTGCCTGTCGTCTGCGCCAGCAGCGGCAGTGCGCCCATCAGCCCTGCCGCGATCGCCGCATACGCGGTCCGTTTCACTCGTGTACCCATTCGACCTCACCGCCTGCGCCGCCCTGTAAGCCTGCTTCCTGAAGGCTATAATTTTCTTTAGGCTTCCGCTATGCAGGACACTTCCGCCACCACCGTGACTACCTCTCCAGACGCGCCCCAGGCCGCGCAGGTGAGCACGCCCACGGCCCTCGCTCAGGCGCTCGGCAGCGCTCCGGCATCCCTTCAGGAGCTCGGCGGATCCCTCAGCGTCCCCGTCTTCAGTGTCTTTTCGCAGGAGCTCGTCACTCTCATGGAAGGCGCAGGCGTCTTCGACCTTGGCTATCGCGGCCAGATCGCCGTCGGCAGTGCAGACCGCCTGCGCTGGCTCAACGGAATGCTCACCAACAATGTTCAGGGGCTCGCCGAGGGCGCCGGCAATTACAACTTTGTGCTCAATGCCCAGGGTCGCATCCAGGGCGACTGCGACGCCTACCGCATGGCTGACCACCTGCTCGTCGTCACCGACCGCAGCCAGGTCCCGGCTCTCATGGCGCACTTCGACCAATTCATCATCATGGATGACGTCGCGGTCGAAGACATCTCCGCCACCCGCACAGCTCTTGGCCTCGCCGGGCCGGCCGCGCCAAAACTGCTCGCCGCGCTCGGCGTATCTTTGCCGAAGGCTGCTGAACCCCCCGCCACCGCCGACGCGCGCTGGCTGCTCGAAACCCGGATTTGCGGCGTGCCCGTCCAACTCACTGGCGGCTATCCCGGCCAGCCGCGCTTCGAGCTCTGGTGCGCCAGCGAGAACGTCCGCATGCTCTGGGATGTCCTGCTCGCCGCAGGCGCCCTCCCGTGTGGCCTGCGTACCGTGGAGGCTCTGCGCGTCCTCGAAGGCATTCCGCGCTACGGCGTCGACATCACCAGCCGCGATCTGCCGCAGGAAACCAGCCAGACCCGCGCTCTCCATTTTTCGAAAGGCTGCTACCTGGGCCAGGAGATCGTCGAGCGCATCCGCTCGCGCGGTCAGGTCCATCGTCGCCTTGCGCAGTTCACGCTCTCCTCCGAGCCGGCCGCCTTGCCGTTGGAGCTTACTGCCGCGGGCGAGAGCGCGCCTGTCGGCCGCATCACCAGCAGCGCGCTTTACAACGGCACCAGCTACGGCATCGGCATCGTGCGCAATGAGGCCATCGAGCGTCATCCGGTGGTCGACTATCCCGGCGGCACCGCCACAGTCCTAACCCATTCCCCGCTTGCGCGCGATGTCGCGCAATCCTCATAGGAAGGTTCACCATGTCCGACCAGCCATCCGGATTTACCGTCACCGATCGCCGCAAATTCACACTCGAAGGCGACCTGCGCGAAGGCACAGCTACGGCGGAAGAAACGCAGAACTCTGAGCCGACGCCGGAATCCCGCGCCGATCAGAAGCTCGGCCCCAAACTCGTCCAGAATGCTCCTCCTCCGGAAAAGGAGGTCGAGAAGGAAGTCGTCAATCGCGACCTCGAACCTCTTCCCACCGAAGAAGAAGCTGCCGACGAGCTTCCCGCGCCTACCGCGGCCGAGTCCGCGCAGCAGGACGCTGACTACCGTGCCTCTTCCAAAAAACTCGACGAGATGATTTCGCAGGCTAATCCCGGTGCGCGCGAAGCCATCGGCCGCGGCACGGATATGACCTTCGACAAGCTGGTGCAATCCATCTACATGACCGCAGCATTGCAGATGGGCGCCGGCGCGCAACCCGGCGAGCAGCCGCGCGTCGATATCGTGGGCGCGCGCCAGAGCATCGACATGCTCAGCGTCCTGACGGAGAAGACGAAAGGCAATCTCACCGATAAGGAACAGCGCCTGCTACAAAATGCTCTCTTCGAACTGCGCATGATGTTCATGGAGATCACCAACGCCATCTCCACCAGCGCCCATAACCCCTCCGCCAAGCCTCCAACACGTTAGAAGGAGAGCTCCTGCCCGCGTCCAATAACGCCAGCATCCTGTTTCTCGGCAGCGGC
The DNA here is from genome assembly GCA_963736915.1 of uncultured Acidobacteriaceae bacterium. Classification (GTDB taxonomy): domain Bacteria; phylum Acidobacteriota; class Terriglobia; order Terriglobales; family Acidobacteriaceae; genus KBS-83. The sequence goes on from CAVTQV010000004.1 coordinate 500,602, forward strand.
ACATCCATGGGTGTGCCCACGCTGGGCTGCACCTGTCGCGTCTGCACCTCCACCGATCCGCGCGACCAGCGCCTTCGCCCCTCGATCGCGGTCGAGTGGCAGGACAGCGACACCTCCGCGCCGCACCGCATCCTCATCGACACCGGGCCGGATTTCCGCCAGCAGGCGCTGCGCTTCGGTATCCGAAATGTCGACGCCGTCTTCTATACCCACGCCCACGCCGACCACATCCTCGGCCTCGACGATCTCCGCCCGCTCAGCTTCTCGCATCGAGAGCAGAAGATGCCGCTCTACGCCGATAACACGACCGCAGATGTTCTGGAGCGCGTCTTTTCCTATACCTTCTCCGCAGACGCCACGTATCCCACCCGCGCCCGCGTCGAGCTGAAGCGGCTCGATGGTCCTGTCGAAGTCGCGGGCGTCACCTTCACACCTGTCCCACTCATGCACGGGCGGCTTCAGGTCACGGGATATCGCTTCGGCAACGCCGCCTACCTCACCGATATGAGCAGCATCCCCGAGGCGAGCTTCTCTCTGCTGGATGGTGTTGAAGTCGTCGTCCTGGACGCACTCCGCCCCCAGCCGCATCCCACACACGCCAACATCGCCGACGCGCTTCTCTGGGCACAGAAGATCGGTGCGCGCAACTCCTGGTTTACCCACATGTCGCACGAAGTCATGCACGCGGAAACCGACCCGCAGTTGCCTGACTCCATCCGCCTCGCGTACGACGGACTACGCGTCCCGATCGAGCTCTAGCCGCCATGCAGATCTTCTTCAATCCGGGTAAACGGGGACACCCGTCCAGTCTGCCCTGCCAGACTACGGCGCCACCGTCGGTCAGCGTCGGCAACTACGATGGCGTGCATCTCGGGCACCGCTTCCTGCTGGCCCGCGTTGTCGAGCGTGCCCGCGTCCTGCGCGCGCGGTCGGTCGCCGTCACCTTTGAGCCGCATCCCACGCACCTGCTGCGCCCCGGCGCAGGCCCGCGCCTCATCACGCCCACGCTCGACGAGCGCCTCGACCTCCTCGCGACCACCGGCATCGATGCCACCGTTGTCTTCCCCTTCACCGCCGAATTCTCCCAACAGAGCGCCGAGTCCTTCGCCCGTGACGTGCTCCTCCATCGGCTCCACGCGGTCGAAGTCCACGAAGGCGACAACTTCCGCTTCGGCTATCGCGCGCAGGCCGGGGTCGACGAGCTCAGCACCCTTGGCGCGCAGCTCGGTTTCGCCGTCCACATCTATCAGCCGCTTCAGGTCCGCGGGATGAACGTCTCCTCGAGCCTCATCCGCCAGCTCGTCTCTGCAGGCGACGTCCGCCGCGCCCGCTGGCTGCTCGGCCGGCCATTCTCCATCCTCAGCACCCCCGCGTCAGGCCGCGGTATCGGCAGCCGCCTCACCGTACCCACCATCAACCTCGCCGGCTACGACGGCCTCGTCCCGGCCGCCGGCGTCTACGTGACTCGCATGCAGATCGCGGACGAATGTTTCGACTCGGTCACCAACGTAGGCACCCGCCCCACCTTCGCCGACGCCTCTTTCGCCATCGAAAGCCACCTCCTCGATTTCCGTCCCATCGTGCTCGACCAAACCACTCCACTGTGCGTTACATTTCTTGCCCGCCTGCGCGATGAGCGCCAATGGCCCTCGCCAGAAGCGCTCCGCCAGCAGATCGGCCGCGATGTCCAGACCGCGCGTCGCTACCTGCGCCGCCTCGCGCGTGCGTAACCATCCCCGAGTCCCATAAATTTCATTGGCCTGAGCTGCCTTCGCTGGAAACTCATTGGGCGTTTGCACAGTCGGGTGTAGCATTCCCGATGTCGTAACTCTTTCGGAGGAATTCATGCGCAAGTTTTTGAAGCACCTTCTGGCCCTGTCTTGCCTGGCCGCCACCGTCACCACCGCGGCCTACGCTGCCGATACCGACAAGAAGCTCACCGACCGCATCGACGCCGCAACCGCCGTCGTCCGCGAGCTGATGGGCACCCCGGACAAAGGCGTCCCGCTCTGGGTCGCCGCCAAGGCTACCTGCGTCCTCGTCGTGCCCGGCTATAAAAAGGGTGCCTTTATCGTTGGTGGTCAGTACGGGCAGGGTGTCGCCACCTGCCGCAATCGCCATCGCTGGAGCGCTCCAGTCTTCGTCCAGATCACCGGCGCGAGCTTCGGTTTCCAGGCCGGCGGCCAGTCCACGGATCTCGTCCTCGTTGGCACCAATCACAAGAGCATGGATGACATGCTGAGAGAAAAGGTCAAACTCGGCGGCGACATCGCAGCCTCCGCCGGCCCGGTCGGCCGCAACTCCCAGGCCAGCATCTCCGCGCTCGCCAATGCTGAGTTCCTCACCTACTCGCGCAGCAAAGGCCTCTTCGCCGGCCTCGATCTCACCGGCGACTACATCAATCAGAACAAGGACGATACCGCCGCGTACTACGGAAAGGACATTCATTACAGCGATATCCTTTCCGGCAAGACCCCCGTCCACCCCTCCTCGCGCGCGTTCGTCTCCGCCGTTTCACAGCTCTTCCGCGAAGGCCGGGCCACCAAATAAATTCGCAACGGCACCAGTATCAAAGGCCCGCGATGAATGTCGCGGGCCTTTGCCATGACCGCTGACCAAAGCAGTAAGGGATCAAGATCGCTTCCACGCGGATCGGAGCGGCGTTACAGTAAATTTGTGATGAGGTCTCAGGGACATTGAACGTCCTCCGCTCATCCTCGGGTTGCCGCAAGCAAAATTGGACACTCCGTCTGCTGCTCTTGGTGGCCGCCATCTTTATCGCTGCTCCGCCGGCCGCCTCAGGACAGCTTTCTCTTCCTCGCATTCACGCACAGATCAGCAGTGTCCACAAAAATTCGGAAAGCTGCCGCGTTCACGAAGTCACAGGCCTCCCCGGAAGTGATCAGTTCGCAAGCCACTTCATCGAAACCATCGCCGCCGATCCCAAGAATCCCAGCGACATCTGGGGACTCACCGCGGACCTCAGCGATCGGATTCCCGCGCAGGACCGGGCCATGTACATCTCAAAATCGACCGACGGCGGCAAGACCTGGATCACCGTCGCGCGCATCGATTCGAGATACTTCGACGCCGATATCGCCGAGGGCCTGCGCAACGGCCTCGCTGTCTCTCCCGGCGGAACCGAATTCGTCCTCACCACGCAGGAAGGCGCCTTTCAGGTAATCCCGCAGTCCGACACCTCTGCCCCTATTGTGAAAGCCATCGCCGGCCCGCGCATTCCCAATCCACGCCCCCTGCTGAGCATCCCGAAAGACCCAGGCGATCCGGTAAGAGCCGGCGTTGCTCTGATGACCGCCGATGGAAAACGTCTCATTCTCGGTTACGGATATTTCGATCTGAACCCTCAGCTCTTCACGTATCACAAAGACGATAGTGGCTCATGGGTCGAAGACGGCTCTCTCCTCCATCTCCCCACCGACCTCGATATCTTTTCCATGCAGTTCGATAACCCAAGGAAACGTCACCCGGACTATCTCTATGTGGGAACCGGCGATCAGGCTTTCCGCTTGAATCTCCGCACGAAACAATGGATACGTATCACCGGAGTCGGAGACGACTCATCCATTCACAGCATGACCACCGTAGGAGGGCTGCATCTGGCCGCGTGCTGGGGAGTCTACGAGCCAGTCAACTCCGCCTCCGTCGCACGAGTCACACACGCCAGATTTCTCCTGCATCGAGCCAAAGACGAAGTAGGCCCCAACATCCGGGCCTACGGCATAGAAGTGGATCCCGCCCGGCACAACCGCCAGGTCCTCACCGCGATTACCGGCGTATATGTAACCCAGGATGGTGGCAGAAGCTGGCGAAGACTGAACGATCTTCCCGAAGGAGAGTTCCACTCCGCCCACTTCAATCCCGATGGAACGGTCATCGTCTCCGGATTCCCAGGAACCTTCCTGGCGAATCCGTTTTCCAATGCCTGCTCCCCGCAGCTCAAAATTCGCGAGAGATAGCGCGCCGCTGCTCGGAACGGCAGTGGACGGTCGTGGAATCCCGTAGGTCCCGCTACTTCGCTTTCTCCAGACCCTTCGCGCCATCCAGGTGCTTTTCGAGGACGGGCAACGCCTGCTCCGCATACGACTTCAATGCCGGATTCTGCGCATCCGCTGCTTCCTTCTTGTAAACGGCGATTGCTTTGGTGTGTCCGGCAACCATCTCCTGGGCATACTTGTGATCGAACGCTGCGCCCTTCAATTTCTGGAAGGGATCAATCATTGCCTTGTTGTGTTCCGCATCGATCGCATTTGGCATATTCAGATTGGCCTGGTGCGCAACCGTATACAGCTGGTTGAAGTCGGTCGTGTGGTCCGTAACCAGCGTCTGAGCGTAGTCCTTCACCGCCTGCGCGGACGCCACGGACCCCGCCATCTGCCCCAGGTTCGCTTCCACCATGTCGGTTTGCGCAGCAAAATCGACAAATTGCTGATCAGTCATAGCCGCGCCTTCCGCTGCCTTCTTATGGGCCTTCTGAGCCAGCCCAAACGTCGAACACAGAGCAATGCAGCAAACGGCTGAAACAATGCGGTTCATCGTATCTCCTCCAGATCGAGAATCAGTATGCGGATAATGAGATGCGGATGAACGACTTGCGGAACGGCGAACGTGCATCGCCGCGGATCGAATGGGTCCGCGCTGCCGCCTATCCTTTAATTGGCCGGTAGTTTGATAAGCCCGAATGCTGTCTTACGCCAGTTGCACGGGGCCGGGATATTGCGCAACGGTAGGATCGTCGGTGAGCAATGTAATTCCCTCAACCGTAGCCTGCGCAATCAGCAGCCGGTCGAACGGATCCTTGTGGATCGGGGGCAAGGAATCCACCGCAACGACATGCTCGCTAAGGACCGGTAGCTCCTGGTATCCATTGTCAAGCAGGCCACGGCGCAGCAGGCGCGCATCAACCTGAAAATCCGGCCGCTGCAGCCCGCGCTTGACCACAATCTCCCACAGACTTGCAACGCTGAAAAGCAGGTCGTTCTCCGGATCGGTCATCCATCCGCGCGCTCTTCGCGCCAGGCGCTGGGAGCCCTCCGCCGTCCAAAGCAGCAGATGAGTATCCAGCAGCAGCTTCACGACTCGCCATCGAACAGCTTTTGGATTTCCGTCGCGCCCATGGTGTTGAAATCGTCCGGCACCTTGATCTGTCCAGCCATGAACCCGAACCGCTTCATCTGCGATGGCTTCGGCGCGTCCAGCGCGATCACCTTCACCATCGGCTTGCCTGCCTTGGCAATGATGAACGGCTCGCCCTTGGCGGCCAGTTCCACCAGCTTGGACAGCTGAGTCTTCGCCTCGTGGATATTGTAGGTATGCAATGACCGCTCCGATGGACTTAGTTCAATGGACTAAGTTTTATCACATCAGATCCAGATTACCTTACTGCCCGGGAAACCGCTCATCATCCTTCCCCACATCCGCGGCCTTCATGAAATCCATCCAGATCGGCAGCGCTGCCCGCGCCCCCGTCTCTTTCTCGCCCAGCGATTGCCGCGTGTCATACCCCATCCATACCCCGCATGTCACCGACGGCGAAAATCCCAGGAACCACGCATCGGTAGAGTCGCTGGTCGTCCCCGTTTTGCCTCCCACCGGATGATTCAACGCGCGTGCTGCCGCGGCCGTCCCCGTCGCCGTCACCTGCCGCATCAGCATCAGCATCGTGCGCGCCGTCTTCGCGTTCGTCGACTCGTTTACCTCCGCGTGGTCCTCGTAGAGCGGCATTCCATCGGAACTCGTAACTCGCCGCAGCAGATGCGGTGTCACCCGCACACCATCGTTGGGAAAGCTGCTGTATGCCGCCACCTGCTGCGCCAGCGTCACCTCCACCGACCCCAGCGCCACCGGCAGATACGGCGGAATGTCCCGCGTGATGCCGAAGCGGTGCGCCACCTCAATCACCTTCTTCATCCCCACACGCTCCGCCAGCCGCAGTGCCGGAATATTCCGCGACTCGGCAAACGCCTTCTCCAGCGTGATATTGCCCAGGTAGTTCGGCTCATAGTCATGTGGCGTGTAAGGGCCGCCCGCCGTCTGGAAGGTCACCGGTGTGTCCGCAATCATCTCTCCGGGCGTCGCGCCGTTTTCGATTGCCGCCGTGTACACATACGGCTTGAACGACGAACCCGTCTGCCGCTCCGCCTGGATCGCGCGGTTGAACTGCGACAGGTTGAAGTCGCGGCCGCCCACCATCGCCGTCACCTCGCCCGTGCTGCTATCCACGGCCATCAGGGCCGCCTGCGCGCCCGTGTCCTGCTCCAGCGTTCCCGCCAGCACCGGATCGCTAGGCGCGCCGGTCACCCGGACATACACAATGTCGCCCAGCTTGAACAGCTTCGTCGGATCCTTTTCGCCGGTCCAGGCCCAGTCTTCCGCAAGCAGGCCTAGGCGGGCATCGCCAATCCTCACCGTCACCCGGCCATCCAGGATGCCCACCACCATTCCGTGAAAATACGCGCCCTGCCGTATCGGCTGCGTCCAGTCCGGATGCCGGAAGCTCTCCATCGACTCGCCCGCTGCCGGCACATTCAGCAGGTGCCCGCGCCAGCCATGCCGCCGCTCATACGCGGCCAGCCCATCCAGCACCGCGCGGTTCGCCGTCTGCTGTAGCGACAGATCGAGCGTGGTGTAGACCTTCAGCCCCGCCTCGTGCACCATCTCGGTGCCGAACTGCCGCTCCAGCTCACGCCGCACCTCTTCCACAAACCACGGCGCCACGCTGTTTGGCGGCGGCGCCAGCCGCAGCCCTAGCGGTGCAGCCTTCGCCTCGTTCGCCTGCGCGGTCGTGATCACACCATCTTCCAGCATCGCGTTAATCACCGTATTCCGCCGCCGGAAGGCGCGCTCCGGATTCAGAATCGGCGAATACGCCACCGGCCCCTTCGGCAGCCCGGCCAACAGCGCCGCCTCCGGCAGCGTCAGCTCGCGCGCCGGCTTGCTGAAGTAGTAGTTCGCGCCCGCTTCAAATCCGTAGACGCCATGGCCCAGATAAATCTGATTCCCGTAGAGCGTGAAGATCTGCTGCTTGGTAAAAGTGTGCTCGATCTGGATCGAGAGAAACACCTCCTGCAGCTTGCGCCGGAATGTCCGGTCCGGCGACAGAAACAGGTTCCGCGCCAACTGCATGGTCAGGGTGGAAGCTCCCTGCGCCCGCCCATGCGATGTCAGATCGTGATACGCCGCACCCAGCACGCGAAACAAATTCACGCCCCAGTGGCTCTCGAAATTCTTGTCCTCAATGGAGATCACCGCCTGCCGCAGAATCGGCGGAAAATCGTCATACTGCACCACGCTCCGCCGCTCCATCGCAAACGAGCCGAACAACTGCCCGTGCACGTCGTACAGCTCAGTCGTCGCCAGCGGCCTGTATCGCTCCAGATCTGAAACCTGCGGCAAATCCACCGAGTACACCAGCGTCAACCCGGCCAGCGATCCGGCCGCCGCCGCCAATACCACCAGCAGCAACAACGCCACCCATCCCGCCACCTTCCGCCGGCCATGCGCAGGCGCACTCCGGGGCAGCGGCGGATGAAATCCGCCATTCGCAGTCTCTCGCGGGCGTGTGGCTTTGGGGTCTTCAGTCAATGGCACAGATCAGCAGAGCACTCGAGGCCGAGCATAGCACCTTGAGAGGTGCAGAGATCCTCGGGGAATCCGCTTTCATTTGAGGTGCCCGATAGCCGGTCCTGACAGTTTCACTCCTCAGCAAACGAGAAAGACGTGACATCCCGCGTTCATTGAATTGGACCACGCCACTGTGGCAAAGTCTTAGCGTGCATAGCCAGCGCATTATCGCGACGCTTCAAGAGCACGAGCCGGAGCTGAAGGCCGCCGGTATTCTCCATTTGCGCCTGTTCGGTTCTGCTGCTCGAGATGAAGCGGCAGACAACTCAGACATCGACCTCATGGCCGATTTCGACAAATCGAAACGTCTGACCCTCGTGAAGATCGGAAGCCTGCAACACCGTCTGACGGATATGCTGGGTGGAAATGTCGATCTGTCGTCGTCCGAGTGGATGAAAGAGCCGGTCAGGTCGAAAGCTCTACGTGAGGCAGTCCTTGCCTTTTAGGGATAACGAGACCCACCTACGGGACATTCTGGAGAGTATCGATCTTATCGAGGCTTTCGTCGCCAACATGGCTTTTCAGGATTATCAGGCAGATCTGAAAACCAAATCGGCAGTCGAGCGCCAGATGCAGATCATTACCGAGGCCGCGAAGCGTCTGGGCAACGACGCGGAATCCGTGTGCCCGGGACCTGACTGGAAGGGCTTCTGCCGGATGGGTGACATCCTGCGGCACGGGTACCACAAAGTCGACGATGAGATTGTCTGGAATACCGCAAAGGACGAACTACCCGCAATGCGGGCAGCAATTCTGAAAGCTCTGAAGCAGGAGCAACAGTCATAACGGACCAGCGTTAAGTGATTCGGCGTCCAGTCTCTAGGCAGCCTTCTGCTTCAAAACCTGAAGAGCCTTGTTCAACTGATCGTCCGGCTGCGACTTCTGTGAAGTCGGCACATTCGGAGCTCCCAGTTTGCTGGGCTTCGGCGTAGGCGCCTGATCATCATCGTCGTCGTCATTCGAGGCAACCACGACATTCGGCTGCACCGCTTCGTCCTGGATCTTCTTTCCATCCGGCGCAGCATACTTGGCAACCGACAGGATCAACGCCGAGCCATCCGGCAATTCCATCGTCTTCTGCACCGAGCCTTCGCCGAAGGTGCGGTCGCCCACGACATCGCCGCGCTTGTTGTCCAGAATCGCCGCCGCTACCAGCTCGCCCGGCCCGGATGTTCCGTGATTCACCAGCACCACCATGGGCACCGCCGTCAGGAACTTCGACTTTTCGGCTGTGAACGTCTCGCTCGGATACTTCTGCCCGCTCAGCGTCGCAATGGTCCCGCTCTGCAGGAAGAAGTTCGCCAGCCGGATACCCTGCGTCTCATCGCCCGTTGCAACATCGCGCAGATCCAGCAGCACCTTCTTCGTGTCCTTCTCGTCGCCCTTGCCCAGGCCCTTCAGCTTGCTTTCAATCTCGCTCACGCGATCTTTGGTCAGCGCATTCGGTTTGATGTAAAGAATGCTCGCGTTCTCGTAAAGCTGATCGCTCACCGGAGGCACTGGAACATTGTTGCGCGTCATCGTGATCTTGTCCGGCTCCGGCTTCCGCGGCCGCACAACCGAGATCGTCACATTCGTCCCCGCCGGCCCTTCCATCAGCAGCCGGATCATCGCCAGCGACATCTCTCGCGTGGACTGGTTGCCGATCGCCTCAATCAGATCGCCGTCCAGGATCTGCGCTTTGTCCGCCGCGCTTCCCGGCACCACGGAGACCACCATCGCGTATCCGTAGCGCTTCGAAACATTGAGTCCCACCTGCGCCGTCCCTTCGCTCAGGTGCTGCTTGTACAGCTTGTATTCCACGGGCGTCAGATAGCTCGAATCGGAATCCAGCGACTCCAGCAGGCCATGCAGCGCGCCTACCGTCACATTGCTCATGTTCGGGTCCACCACGTAGTCGTTCTGAATCTTGTTCAGGACTTCGCTGTAGACCTCCATCTCCGCATACGCTCCGTCCTTCTGGTCCGCTCGCACACCGGAGCGCATCCCGCCCCACACCGTGAGCAGAAGAAGAAGCAAAGCAATCCCGAAGATCGACCGCTGGAAAGACTTGGACATGGACCACCTGTACCTAAAATGATAGCGCAGCGCCCCCAGCCGCCTCCCTACACGTTCCGTGCTATGCCAGGCGGGCTGGGGAAATCCCCTGTTTAGACGCCTCCCGGCCGCCAACGTGAACCAGGTGCCCCGCCCCTACAACGGCAACCCTACCCTCTGAATCAGAACGCGGAAGCGCGGGTCCTTGCGGAGTGGATCAAGGCAGGGATCAATCTTCAGATACGTCATCCCTTTGTCATGCGCGGCGACCGACTGCTCCAGCCATGCAAAGGCCTGGCCCTTGTCGCCCAGCCCGGCATAGATAAGAGCGATTTCGTATCGCCCAAGCCCATCCTTTGCCACCCGCTCCTCCAGTTTCGGAAGAATCGCGCGGGCTTCCGCGGCTTTGCCCATGCGCGCATACAGATTTCCGAGGTGGCCCAGCGCATGCGGTTGATCGCCTAGTTGCTGGAGCTTGTGCACCGCCTTCGCGTACTCGCCCTTCTCGGTGTAAATGACGCCGAACGGAAAGAGGAAGTCGGCGGGAACCGGTTCGAGCGCATAGGCGCGTTGAGTGAAAGCCAGCGCTTCGTCATACCGGCGGTCAAAGTAGTACGCAAACCCGGCATTCAGGAACGAGGGGCCGGAGACCGGATCGAGCTGAAGGTCGCGCTTGATTTCGGCAAGCCCTTCGGTGGTCCGTCCCACGCGCAGCAGATAAAACGCATAGGTCGCATGCACCGACGCCAGATTGGGATTCAAAACCAGCGCCCGCTTTAACTCTCCCTCTGCGGTATTCCAGGCCCAGTTCAGATTCATCTCGGCGCTCGCAAGTTCGGCATGGCCTTCCGCGAGAACATCATCCAACTCGATGGCCTTGCTTGCCTCCGCCTTCTGCCGGACAAAGGCCTCGTTGTACGGGAGCCAGCCTGCTTCCCCCAGCCAGCCATAGGCATTTGCCAGGGCTGCATGGGCAGGCGCGAAGCCCGGATCCTTGTCGACAGATTCCTGCAGATATTCAACCGCCTTGCGCGGGTCACCAGCGTTCAACGTATGCGCACCCAGCAGATACATATCCTGCGCCTCGGTGTTCATGGGATGCGCGCGCGTGAGGCGGGCCTGCTCCTGCGGTGTGAGCTGGATACTGACCTGGTCGGCAATAGCCTGTGCGACTTCGCCCTGCAGGGCAAGCACGCTGGTTAGATCGCGCACGTAGCTTCGCGCCCAGATATGCCGATCGGTCCGCGCATTGATGAGCTGGGCGGTGATCCGTACCTGGTCCCCGTCGCGCAGCACGGAGCCCTCCACCACGGCGTCTACGCCTAGTTCGCGTGCGATCTCCGGCAGCGTCTTCTTTGTGCCCTTGTAGGTCATCGCCGAGGTGCGGGAGATAACGCGCAGCGCGGAGACCTGGCCCAGGTCGGTGATGAGCTCATCGGTCATGCCGTCGGCAAAGTAGTCCTGCTTTGGATCGCCGGAGAGATTTTCGAGCGGCAGGATGGCGATGGAATGAATCTCGCGAGCCGGACCAGACCGGTTGGAAAAGGCTCTGAGGCCAAAGTAGAGAATGACCGCGAGCAGAATGAGCGCAGCCGCAACCGCCAGCCAGTTACCGCGACGGCCGGCGGGTCGCCGTGAAGTCATTACTGGTGGCGTGGCCACTTCTGTAGCAGCACCCAAATACGCGGGCGTATCTTCAGCCGGCGCTTGCCCGGTACTCCAACGGAACTTCGGTACGTATGATCCCGCGGGGATCTCGATGCGCACGGCAGGCGTTGTTGTCAGGCCGGAATAGTACTGCGCCAGCTTCTTTCGGACTTCGGTGGCCTTCACGCGGACCACCGCATCGTTCGCGGTGTCGTAGTCGATGGGGCGCCCGAACATCTCGGCACCAATCATGCGCTCACGGAGATCGTCATAACGGCCGGCGAGGGCATGTTCGACGATCAATTGAAGAAAGTCCTGAGCGCGCCGGCTCCCGGCAAATGCCGGATTGGCGTTTACCTCTTTCAGGTGCTCGCGCACCGCCGCAATCCGCTCCGGACTTAGCGCATCCGGCTCCGAAACTGGATCGGCCAATGCCATGATCGCCTTCTCTTGTGGCCGCTGGGCTTGCCCGCGCTTTCCGTTCCCCGCTTCCTCTTCGTGTGGAGGACTCTACCACATAACAAACGTGCCTTCCGGGATCGAACAAACGGCCCTGATGACTACCCGCAAGTCCATGAGAATGCAGGCTGATAAAAGAGCTTTCGCGAGCAAACAGTCGCGAACTGTAGCGAACATTCCGTGCCGGTGCGGGGCATGTTTCCATGGCGACATTACTTCCCCTCACTTCCCCTCACTTCCCCTCGAAACGGAGGCACGCTGCTCGGTATGCCAGGCGCAACCACAATCGATCGTCCTTTCCTAATCCCAGGCGAAAGCGGGACGAATCGGGCCTCGGCGCCGCGCGCAATCCGTGGCTTCTCTGATCGTCCCCTCGTGGAGTTCGCCGGCGCGCATGGTTCGGCGAACAATCCTCCTCCACCGGATGACCTCTGGTATGTCCGGCTAGCCGATTGGTTGCCCGCTCCCGATGCGCAACCACGTAGCGGCGGTATCCAATCGGCTGACGCGGGGACGATCTTCTTTGAAGCTGTCGACGAATTTGCGGAAGAATTGCAGTCGGATGCGCAACTAGGTCTTCAGCCGATCGAGCCAAATCCGGAGACTGAACAGCGTGTTGTTTTGTGGATGCGCGACGGCGATTCCGCACTGCGGGCAGTCACCATCGGTGCATCATCCCGGGCGAGAAGTACGAAGCTCATACCGGAAGAGATCGAATCCGCACCAGAGTTCGCGCTTCACCAGCATTCCCAACTCCCCCTGAATTTTTGTGAAGACCCCCAGGTCCGCGACTCGGGAACCGCGGCCCCGCTTGCGGTGTGGACCCTCTGGACCCATCCCCTGCATCCCGATTTGCTGCATCAATGAGGCTTGTTATCACCAGTGCAGTCTCCGGGATCTTCCATGCGAGCATCTCCCCTGACCTTAAGCTGTTTGCAGCCCTGCCCCTGCTTCTTGTGATCGGGGTGTTGTATGCCATCGTCGTGGCCCATTACCTGCGCCAGAAGGACAATCGACACACCCGAAAGCGGAAGCAGGGTGACGATATCGACGTGGAGAATGCGCCAAAAGAATGATCGTCACACTACGACGATCGGTTAGCCTCGCGCAGAAACTACCGGTTCACCCACCCGACTCGCCCCTCCGGAAATGGGAGGCGCATGAGCGGCGCCTGGTGCGGTCGCGGGAAACGTAAAAGCAAACAGGACTACCGCTCGTGCGGAGCGTTAGCGTCCGGGCTCCGGCATCAGGTCGGCAATCGCCTTGCGCAGCTCCGCCTCGTCTCCGCCGCCTATATCGCTCGCCGCCACACAAATTCGTAACTGACCAGAAAACGAATCTCAACAGAGTCAGCAGAAAAGGGATTGGCCCATTACCATCGGATCGCTTTCGCTGTGGAACGTGCCAGTTCAACCCACCCGATTCGCTAGACTGGAAATAGCAACAAGAACGGATACATGGGCTCATCCAGAAATGCTCTTCATAAGTCCTTTGATGAGACGAATTTAGCCATAAGCCCTTTAGAACACCGGAATTAGCGACCGGACCCCACTGATTCTACGTAGCAGCAGCCCAAAGCTGCCGCCCGTAATTCCTTTGTTTGGACGAATTTAGCCGTAAGTCCTTTAGAACACCGGGATTAGCCACCGGACAGGTCGCAAGGGTAATTATATACTTGACACACAAGGCTATTCGGCGTAGCCTTTGAATCATGGAAGCGCCCTCGACACTGCAACAAGCAATCCTTTACTTCGGCGATCCGGATAGGTGCTTCCAATACGCGCTTAATCTCCGCTGGCCCAATGGCCTGGTGTCTTGCCCTCGCTGTGGCTCCGAGAAGCATTCTTTCGTGAAGACCCGCCGCCTGTGGCACTGCAAGGGCTGCAAGAAGCAATTCACCCTCAAAGTGGGAACTATCTTCGAGGATTCACCTCTCGGCCTCGACAAGTGGATGTGCGCGTTCTGGATGCTCTGCAACTGCAAGAACGGCGTTAGCTCCTGCGAAGTGGCAAGGGCGCTCGGCATCACGCAAAAGACGGCATGGTTCATGTTGCATCGTGTCCGCATGGCAATGGATGTAGAGCCAGTGCATCCAATGGGCTGGACGCCTCGCGATCCCGTTGAAGTGGATGAGACCTTCATCGGCGGCAAGCCACACAACATGCATCGCAACAAACGGCTTGCTCGTGGCGATCAGGATCACAAGGCAATCGTGATGGGAATGCTCTCCCGCACGTCGCGGGAGGTTCGTGCGAAGGTGATCCCGAACGTAAAACGCGAGACGCTACAGGGCGAGATTCTGAAGAACATCGGGCGCAGTTCGCATGTCTACACCGATCAGTGGGCCGGTTATGACGGCTTGAACAAGATGAACGATTACGTCCACAAGACCGTGAACCACATGGAAGAGTATGTGAACGGTCGCGTCCACACTCAGGGAATCGAGAACTTCTGGAGCCTTTTGAAACGCGGTCTGCGTGGCACCTACGTTGCTGTAGAGCCATTCCACCTCGACCGCTACGTGGACGAGCAGGTATTTCGTTACAACAATCGCAAGAAGTTCAACGATCAGGGCCGCTTTGAACTGGCAATGCGGAACGTGGCCGGGAAGCGCCTCACCTACACCGAACTGACGGGCATAGGGGCTGCCACCTCACACTAGGCCTCGGCAAGGACGAGGCAAGCGCAGACTCTAATCCTTGCTGGCTTTCTTACGTTTGGGCTTCGTTTTTGGCTTCACGACTGCATCCTTGGGAACCTGGAACAGCTTCGACATTCCCTTATCAAAGGCCTCTCTTGCCTTCGGACCCTCTTCATAGCTCAAGGTTTTCGATTTGTTTCGCATGCCAACTTCCTGTTCGAAAATCTATTTTAAAAGTGCATTTGAATACTGAATGCTGGTTACGTCCCTCAAGCAGAGTAACTGAGAAGCATATGTACTCATCCTTCGGCACAAGCGTAGGACCCTGTAACTCGATATAGCTATTTATCGTTCCAAAATGTGTGAACTTCTCGACTACCATGCGGTTCTCGTACGTTTTCCAAACGTCGCCATCGCTTATTCCCACGATAATTGCGCGGCGATCCCCGGCCTCCAGATTGATTTGGCTGAGAAATGCTTTAAGCCAATAGGCTCTCGCAACGGTTGTCCTGTATGCCGTTTCCGAACGGAACTGGAGTATGGCCTTTAATTTTTCGGCCACGTAATTGGGCTGACCGATAGGCGCTTCACAGTTTTTGATCCAAATTATTAGACCCTCTTCATCGTTTTCATTTCCACAAACCCATTGGCCCTCATCAGGGTCATATCTGAGTCGCACAATTCCAATTCCGTCTACTCGGAGGCGAAGCTGCTTAGGGGCCTCCATATCGTTTCGTTGCTTCTCGGCGTTTTTTTGCTCATTCGGCTGTGCATCTACTCGCTCGCCATTTACAAGAATCGGAGTGAATGTCGGATTGACATTCACTACCGGATTAAAGGTATTTACCGGATTGTTCGCGATCGTATTGGCCGGAACGATATTCGAGACATCCGAAGCAGAGTCCTTTGTAAAAAACCAGAACACAGAACAGCAGATGGCTATGACGATTGAGGAAACAATCATCCATAAGAGAGAGGGCGAGCGCCCGTTCAGGTACGCTGGCGCAAAACTCACTGCTATGCCAAACATGGCGGTTCCGATCCAGCCTGCAATTCTTCGAGCCGTTGGCATCCGCATGATTCTACTGGCCTCCAAAGGGTAGCCATAGAATCAATCCCTTGACGCATGTGCGTCAAGTATATAGTTGCCGTCGCAAGTCTAAGCATGCTCGGAACTTACAAGCCGGCATCCGGTGCCGGGGGAGGGGGAGGGGGTACCTCTTCAGCGAGCCGGCAGAAACCGCGATTCGGGAAAGCTGGTCAGCCGGAGACGCGCGGTATCCACTGCCTCGTACCATTCATTCGCCGCCCGATGGAAGAACCCATACTCCGGAGGCCAGTGCGCAGCCTGCATCCGCCACCTAACTGGAAAGTGAGCAAAGATCAGGCTCGCCCGCCGCAGATGGCTCGGTGAGCTCACCACTTCGGCCGAGCGCCAGCCATGCGCCTCCATAATCTGGACCGAGTAGTACGCATTCTGGATCGTGTCGTGCGCCTGCCCCTCTTCAATGACCGCGCTCGCCGGAACGCCCTGCGCCTCCGCAAGCTGGGCCATCACGTGCGCCTCGACGTAGAGGTTGTGCGCGGCCCCGCCGGTCAGGATCATCCGCGGCGCCACCCCGGCCCGGTACTCGCGCACACCTTCCAGCACCCGCTCCCGCATCTCCGGGCGCGGCGTGCCGTCGGACTTCGCCGGATAGCCAAGCACGATGATCGTGTCGAAGTGAGTGGCAGGAGTATTCGAAAGAGGAAGCGTGCGATCAACAACCCAGACCGCGCCGACATAAAGCAATATGCAGACAACCGCAAGGAGGAACAACCGACGGAGCCAGATCATGCAGACGAACCTCAGATATGCGACAAAACAGGCTGTAGGTAGTCGCGAAGCAGGGATTGGTGGCGGTGGACAGAATCGAACTGTCGACCTACGGGTTATGAGTCCGTCGCTCTAACCATCTGAGCTACACCGCCAGGAAGGAGGCCGAAAGACGCGCAGCAGGACGCCACCGAGGCCAGCCTCTATCTTATGGAAGCCCTCCGCGAGCGTCAATTTACCCAGCGAAATCGCAGCATACTTTTAATTAATCCGACGGCCCGATCCACACGTCGTCAAGAGGCGCCTTCCAAAGCTCAAAGGGAGGGCCTAATGGAATGACCTCGACGGTGGATCCACCGCCAGGTTGTAGCCGAAATAAATGCGACGCAGGCGAATTGTCTGCTACTTCCAACTGTATCCCCTCGGATCGGAAACCCCGATCTTCGGCTCGAATCTGGTAAGACCCCGGCGCGAGCCTGAGAACAGCCTTCCCGTCCTGGCCAGTTCTTCTAACTGCCACTTCCTCTTGCCCCGCCAGTGCTTTGATAGTTGCTCCAGGAATGACTGCTCCACTGAAATCCGTCACCGATACATTGAGAGTCGCCACTGCAGGCTGCTGTGCCTCGAGGCCGCGAGCAAGAATTACAAACAAGAGAAGAACCACGGGAGACACAAGCAAACGGTACTTCATGGCTTCTCCTGCACCGCAGCGCGGCAATCATCATATGCCTCTCGCTCGATTGCCGTCGCTTGCATCTGCGAAACACAGGTTTCGCCTTATTCTGCTAACTAGATCGAAGGTGCATTCATACCGGAGCTCTAGCGTATGCAACAGCAAGAGCGCAACACACTCCGGGAACAACAGATCCGCAGCCTCCGCCGCAGAATCGAGCGTGGGCTCAAGCAGCTCGATGCAGGTCAAGGAGTCCCTGCCAAAATGGCATGGAAGCAGATACAGAGCCGCCGAGAGAATGCAACGCAAGAATAGAAGATCCTTGCGCATCGCTGAACTCTAGTGGTGCACCACCGAAAGCGTAATCGCCGACGGATACTCCGCCGAATGATGAATCTCAGTGTGCGCGATCTTGCCGACGGTCTCGTCGTAGTTGTTGCCGCCGGTATTCATGTTGCGATCGAAGCGCGGGAAGTTGCTGCCTGACACCTCAATGCGGATGCGATGCCCCGGGCCGAAGTAGTTGCTGGTGTTCATCGGCCCCAGTTCCACCTTGTAGACCTTGCCCGGGTCCATCCACACCGGCTTGTGGTTGTAGCCATCGCGCCAGCGCAGCCGCTGGATGGTCTCATCAATGTTGTATGCCGTGCCGTCAGGCTGCACGTCGATCAGCTTCACCGTCACGTCCGTGTCCTTCACATCGCTCGATACATACAGGGTCGCATCGATCGGGCCGTCGACCTCGATGCCCTCCTTCAGCGGCTCGGAGGAGTACACCAGGATGTCCGGACGCTCTTCCATCTTGCGCTGGTCGAGCGCGCCGCCGTTGCCCGGGATCGCATCGCCGGTGCAGCAGACATTCCCGCCGTACGACGGCACCGGATGCAAAGGATCGTAGGTGAACTTGTCAGGATGATCCGAACGACCGGCCTTGGCCAGATCGGCCACCAGCACGCCGTCGCCGCGCAGCGTGGGCGCGTTGCCCTGGCTCGTCAGGTAGAGCTTCATCGGCTTCGCGCCCGCAGGCGGCCATGTGTCCGCCGACTGCCACTTGTTCAGCCCCATGGTGTAGTACTGCACGCGCGGCGTCTTCTTCAGGATGTCATTGTCCTCGCCCTTGAGGAAGTGGTCGAACCAGCCATAGGTGAGCGCGTCATAGTCCAGCCGCGCATCGCCCATATCGCGCTCGCCGACAACGGTGTGCTCGGTCGCGCGCTTGTACTGGCAGTGCAGCGTTGGCGCGATCACCGCATACTGCTCGTTCGCCACATCGCCCTTCGCGGTGCGTCGCACGAAGTCGTATGCAGCCAGGTTCGGTCCGGTAGAGACGTCGTACCAGGTCATGAACCACAACCCAGGGATATTGATCTTCTCCGAGTCGTTCCACAATCCGCCCTTCAACCAGGCAGGATCGTTCGGCGTCCGCTGGATCATGCGTCCGCCGGTCGGCACCGGCATCGCATCGGCATAGATTCCCTTCGGCCCACCCACCGCCTTGATGATGTCTTCTTCCGGCAAATGCGCCAGCGCCTTCGCCCAGTCCACCGGCGGCATCTGCGGCGCAAGGTCGAACATCTTCGACGCCTCGATCAACTCCTGCTGCGTGGTCCCGCGCGGGAACATCGGCCGCACCTGGTTCTGCTCGCCATAGATCCAGGCGGCGAACAGCATCTGGAAGGCGCCGCCGCGGAACCAGTTGCCCTGCTCGTACCACTTTCCTACCCGGCCCACCCCGGCGCCAAAGCTCTCCGGGATGAACGCCGCCAGGGCTTTATTACCCCGGGCCGCCACCGCAAGTTGCCACTCCGCCGTCGACGAACAGCCGATCAGCCCGACTTTGCCGTTTGACCACGGCTGCGCGGATATCCAGTTCAGCTCGTCATCGGAATCGGTCAAGGGCGGCCCGAGTATGTCGTAATTGCCTTCGGAGAAGAAATGGCCGCGCTCATTCATCTCGACGTACACATAGCCGCGCTTCACCGCCTCCAATTCGGTCGACATGTCGCGCGGCGCGCCCAGGCGTACGTCCCAGTAGTTGAAGTTGTAAGGAGTGCGGCTGAAGATGATGGGATATTTCTTCGACGTATCCTTCGGCCGGTAGATGTCGGCCTGCATGCGCTTGCCGTCGCGCATCTGCACCATCACCTTGCGGTCGATGATCGCGACAGACTCCAGCTCCTGCTCAATCGCAGTGCGCTTCGCGATCAGCTTCTCTCGCTCTTCCGGAGTCAGGTTCTGGTTCCGCTGTGCGTGGATGGCAATGGGAAGGAGACTGAACGCAAGCAATGCAGTTACTGGCAGCAGGTGGGTGAAGCGCATCGATCGGAGGCTCCATGGAAAGGATGTGGAGAAGGATAACCTTGATCGCGGCTTGCGGGAACATGACTTCCGGAAGAAGATGAAGCAGTCCGCATGTCTTCGCTCCACACCCTGGCCGTAATCCCGGCGCGCCTCGCCTCCACACGGCTGCCGCGCAAAGTACTGCGCGAGATTGCCGGCAAGCCGATGCTGCAATGGATCGTCGAAGCAGCGCTCGCCTCACCGAAACTGGACCGAGTGGTGGTTGCAACCGATTCCGATGAAGTCATGACACTCGCTGCCGAGCACGGGTGGGAGGCCATGCTGACCTCACCCGACCTGCAGAGCGGCTCCGACCGCGTGCATGCTGTTTCGCAGCAGATTGCTTCGGAGATCGTAGTGAACATTCAGGGCGATGAGCCGATGCTGCGCCCTGCCCACATCGACGCGTTGCTCGCGCCATTCGATCGGCCCGGCATCGATGCCCAGGTGACAACGCTCTGGACGCCATGCACCGGCGCCGAGATTGCCGACCCCAACGCCGTGAAGGTCGTGCTGGCAGAAGATGGCCGGGCGCTCTACTTTTCGCGCTCGACAATTCCCTACGACCGCGATCGTTCCGGCAGCGTCGTCTACCGAAAGCACCTCGGCCTCTATGCCTACCGCCGCGCTGCATTGGAGCGCTTCGCCGCGCTGCCGCCGCATCCACTCGAAACAGCGGAGCGGCTCGAGCAATTGCGACTGCTCGCGCACAACATTCCGATCTACGTCGAGCAGACGCCGCACACGACGATTGGCGTCGATACCGAAGACGATCTGAATCGTGTTGCGGCGATTCTCGCATCGAATCGGTAAAGTACAGGCATGGCCATTCACATCATTGAAGGTGTCACGCCCGCAGTCATGGAGAAGGGTTTGGGCGAACTGAGAAATTCCGGCTTCGCCGTGGAGGGCAATCGCGTCTCCGGCATGGGTATCGAGGCCACCTATAAACTCGCCGCCAACGTGCTGACCGTCAATGTAGAAAAGGCGCCGGCATTTCTGGACAGCCTGGTCGAGAACCAGCTGCGGTCATTCTTCAGATAGACGTCGCCGGCGCCCTGTAAACTAGAAGCATGAGCGCCTCCGCCACCCTGACCGACCCGAAGAAGTCCACCGCACTAAAGCTGTCCGAGCGCATCGGCCGCATTGAGGTCTCCGCCACCATGGCCGTTACCGCGGCCGCCGCAAAGCTGCGCGCCGAAGGCGCCAAGCTGGTCGATTTCGGCGCCGGCGAACCGCATTTCGCAACGCCGCGCCACATCAAGGACGCGGCCATCGCAGCCATTGAAGCGAACTTCTCGCGCTATACCGTCGTCTCCGGAATCGCGGAAGTGCGTAAAGCAATTGTCGAGCGCCACGCCTGCGACTTCGGCACGAACTACACGCCCGAGGAAGCAGTCTTCACCACCGGCGGCAAGCTCGCGCTCTTCAACGCGATTGAAGTACTGGTCGACCACGGCGACGAGGTCATCCTGCCGGTGCCCTACTGGGTCTCCTACAAGGACATCATCCAGTACGCGGGCGGCAAGGTCGTCTACCTGGAGACCTCCGAAGGCGACAACTTCCGCGTGACCGCCGAAGCTGTGGAGCGCGCCATCACGCCGCGGACGAAGGCGATCATCCTCAATTCGCCCTCCAATCCGTCCGGCGCAGTGATCTCGCGCGCGGACCTGGAGCGCATCGTGCGCCTGGCACACAGCCGCGGCATCTACCTGCTGCTCGACGAGTGCTATGCCTACCTGATCTTCAATGAAGCGCCATTCTCCGGCGCATCGGTGACGGAGGCAAAGGAGCATGTGATCGTGCTCGGCTCGCTGTCGAAAACCTACGCCATGACCGGTTGGCGCGCCGGATTTGCGCTCGGCCCCAAGCCCATCATCGCCGCCATGAGCAAGCTGCAGTCGCAATCCACCTCTTCCACCGCGGCCATGGTGCAGAAGGCGGCAATTGCGGCGCTCACCGGTTCGCAGGAGTGCGTTTCGGAGATGCGCGCCGACTACATCCGGCTGCGCGACACCATCGTAGCCGGGCTGCGCAGCATCCCCGGCATCACCTGCACCATGCCGGAAGGCGCCTTCTATGCCTACCCGAACGTATCCGGGCTGCTGAAGAAGTCCGGCATTGCGACGCCCACTGAGCTCACCACGCGGCTACTGCACGAGGCCGGCGTCGTCGTAGTACCGGGCGAGGCCTTCGGCACGCACGAGCACATCCGCTTCTCCTACGCTGTCTCGCACAAGGATGTCGAAGCGGGACTCGAGCGGCTGCGAGCGTTCGTCGCAAAGTTCTAGCTTCTGCAGAAACGACAAAGGCCAACGCTGCTCTCACGCGCGTTGGCCTTTTATTTTTGGCGCATCAGCCGCGTTGACGGCCACCCATCAGGCCACGCGACAGGGTGAGCGGCACAAACGCGATAAGGCATCCGGCCATCAGCCAGCCAACGTGCAGGTGCATCGCGGCCTGGGACCATTCTGCAATCGTTCCAAGCAGCCCTGCTTGTGGCCCCTCGACAGCCGCTGAGACGAATGCATGCGAGGCAAGCTGCATCACGCCGGCCGAGGCGAGGACCAGCAGCGTGGCACAGACTGCGATGGCCAGCACCGCCATGCACAGGCCGGGCAATGCGCGACGCCAGGGAAACTGGATTGGACTAAGCGCAGCCGTGGCGGCAGCCTCTTCGCGCACGCGCTCCATCACGGAAGCAGCAAAGCCCGACGACGGCTCAATGCTCTCCGCATGAGCCGCCTTCGCGTGCGGCGGTCCGAAATTCCGCGCGAGCATCGTGTTCAGCTCGTCGTCCTGTTCCATCTCTGACATCACACTACTCCTTCCGGCGTCAGCGCAAGCAGCCGCGGCAGCTTTGCTCGCAAAAGCTCTCTTCCACGGTGCAGACGCGCTTTCACTGTTCCTTCCGGCAGCCCCAGGCTCTGCGCTGCTGCCGGAACATCCATCTCATGGAAATAGAACAGCAGCAGAGCCTCCCGATATTTCGCCGGCAACGCAAGCACAGCCCTGCGCACGGCGATATCACGATCCCGTAGCTCATGCGCCTCGCTTATGGAGAACGGATCCCGAGGCTCGGGCGCGTCCTCCAGAGCCACTGTCCGCTGCGGTATGCGGCGAAGCTCCGTGCGATAGAGATTCGTAGCCAGCGCGAACAGCCAGGTGGAAAATGCTGCGTCTCCGCGAAAACCATCGAGACCGCGGTAAGCACGCAGGAACGCCTCCTGCGCCATCTCCTCAGCACGGCCGCGGTCTCCGCAGAACCGATACGCGAGGTTGATCAGCGGCGTCTGCCATCGGCGCACGATGGCGGCGAAGGCCTCTACGTCGCCCGCACGCACCCGCGCCACATCAGCACGGTCGGCAGCAGCGTTGTTGAGCTCCGCTTGCATCGGGCTGAAGTTCCTCTCCGGAACTGACTGTACGACCAGGGCACCGGCTTTGCGGTTGCATTTTCTTTTTTTTCGGTGTTCCGGAAAAAACGCAACCGCCAGCCGAACCCTGTGGTCATACCGGTTGCAAGCATTCAGTCCTTGGAGTTCGCCATGAACGAATACGCTCGTCCCGAAGTGATGGTTTTCGTTTTTCTCGCCGTCGGCGCAGTCGCCCTCTTTTCGTTCCTCTCCGTCAATTCCTACATCCAGGCCCGCCGCAGAGAGCGTGATGCCTACTACAAGAACGAAACGGTACGCCGGCTGACGGAAAGCCAGGGCGCCGGGGCCGACGCCGCGATCGCGCTGATGCGCGAGGAAGACCGCCTGTGGACAATCCGCCGCCTGGAGGGCACAAAGCTGGGCGGCCTGATCACCACCGCGGTGGGAATCGGCCTCATGATCTTCATTGGCATCGCGAACGACGACAATCACCTGATCGGCGTCGCCATCGGCATCGTACCGCTGATGGTCGGACTCGCGATGCTTCTCTACGCCTATCGGCTGTCGCCTAGGTACGAATAGCGGACATAGGCTGCCTGACCACCGCTGCAGATGAGCCGGAGCAGCCCCGAATTCGCAGTTCCGTTACCATAAACGCAGCGATGAGCAGCCATCCTGAGTTCCGTCCCAGTCATTCTTGCCGGCGGCAGCGGCACACGCTTCTGGCCGCGCAGCCGAAAGGCGCGAGCGAAACAGGTGCTCGCGCTGGATGGCGAGCGCACCATGATCCAGCGCACCCTGGATCGCCTGCTGCCGCTGTCGCCGGCACGGGACGCCTGGGTCATCACCAACGATCTCCTGTCCTCCACGATCTGCATTCAACTGGATGAGGTGCCGCAGGAACAGGTGCTCTGCGAGCCGGCAGCACGCAACACTGCGCCCGCCGCCGGGCTGGCCGCCTTTCTGATCGAGAAGTCTTCGCCGGATTCCGTGCTCGGAATCTTTCCTGCGGACCATGTGATCGGCGACGAAAAACAGTTTCTGGAAACGCTGCGTCGCGGCATTGCGCTCGCCGCCGCGGGCGAGAACATCGTGGTGCTCGGCGTTGTGCCCACACGCGCCGAAACGGGCTACGGCTACATCGAGACGGGCAGCACCCTGCAGACGGGCATACAGGGCGTCCGCCGGTTTACGGAAAAGCCGAACCAGGAGAAGGCCGAGGAGTTCGTCGCCGCCGGAAACTACTACTGGAACAGCGGAATCTTTCTGTGGAGCGCGCGCACCTTGGCGAACGCCATGCGCGAACATCTGCCGGAGACTTCGCCCCTGCTGGAGAAGATCGCAGCTGCGTACGGCACCCCTGCTTTTGATGAAGTGTTCGCCGAACTGTACCCGCAATGCGAAAACATCTCGGTGGATTACGCCGTGCTTGAGCCGCGTTCCGCCAAGGGCGAACATCGTTCGAATCTTTTTTGCTTGCCGGCAGATTTTGGATGGAACGATCTCGGATCGTGGGCGGCACTCTACGAGCATCAGCTCGGCCAGCAACCGGACGTGCCTGCCGCAAACATTGCAGAAGCTGCGGATTCCCTCTCCATCGATGCGCATGGCAACTACGTCTACAGCCCGGAGAAGTTCGTCGCGCTGGTAGGCGTCAAAGACCTGGTTGTGGTGGACACGGGCGATGCTCTGCTCATCAGCTCGCGCAGTCACTCACAGGATGTGGGCAAGATTGTGAAGCAGCTTGTATCACAGGGCAAAACCGATCTGGTGTGAATCGTCCTTCCCTCTCCATGTGATACCGTGTCCTTTCGTAAAATCGAATCGAGCATGACAACTTCACAGATCAAATTCGGCACCGACGGATGGCGCGGTGTCATTGCCGACGACTTCACGTTCGCCAACGTCCGCACCGCGGCTGCGGCTATCGCGAATTACGTTCTCGCCAACGAGGATGCCGGAAAAGGTATCTGCATCGGTTACGATACCCGGTTCGGCTCTGCCGCATTCGCCCGCACTGTTGCCGAGGTGGCCGCATCGGCTGGCATTCCGGTGCGCATCGCCGGCGCAATTACGCCGACGCCGGCGCTCTCCTATGCCGTGCGCGAATCGCAGGCCGCCGGCGGCGTCATGATCACGTCAAGCCACAATCCCTATCAATGGAACGGCGTGAAATATAAGGCCGGCTATGGCGGCTCCGGATCGCCATCCATCATGGCCGAAGATCGAGAGCTATCTTGGTCAGCCGCTGCGCCAGGCTGCACAAGCCGCTCCGATCGTGGAAGAGGATTTCACCACGCCCTACGTCGCCGCTATCTCGCGCTTCGCTGATCTGCATGCGATCGCTCGTTCCGGCCAGCGCTTTGCTATTGACGCCATGTATGGCGCCGGCGCCGGAGTGCTGGCCGGAATCTTCCGCCCGCTCGGCATTCAGTTTGTTGAGATCCGCTCCAATCATGATCCACTCTTTCCCGGCATCAACCCGGAGCCGATCGAGCCCCACATTCGCGCATTGCAGGAAACCGTGGTCGCAGAGAAATGCCAGGCAGGACTGGTGACCGACGGCGATGCCGACCGGCTCGGCGCGGTCGATGAGCACGGCAACTTCGTCGACCCGCACAAAATCTTTTCTATCCTGCTGCGCTGGCTGCTGCAGCGGAAGGGCTGGAAGGGAGGCGTGACGCGCGCCTTCAACACGACGAAGATGCTTGAC
Source organism: uncultured Acidobacteriaceae bacterium (assembly GCA_963736915.1). Lineage (GTDB taxonomy): Bacteria > Acidobacteriota > Terriglobia > Terriglobales > Acidobacteriaceae > KBS-83. Next base: position 525,946 of record CAVTQV010000004.1, read on the forward strand.
CGCATCGCCGCAAAACATCACCAGCCGCTTTACGAACACGGCATCGGCTTCAAGTACGTCTGCGATCTCATGCTCGAACATGACATCCTGATCGGCGGCGAGGAATCAGGTGGCATCGGCATCAAGCGACATCTGCCGGAACGCGATGGCCTGCTCAACTGCCTGCTGCTGGCCAACGTGATGGCGGACGAAAAGAAGACGCTGGGCGAGCTTGTCGCGGACCTCCAGCAGGAGTTTGGCGAACATCATTACGGCCGCATCGACCTTCACATCCCGGACGAGGTCAAGAACGCCGCCATCGCGCGCGCCAGAACCCTGCAGCCCGGCGCAAGCGACTTCGCCGGCATGCCCGTCCTCCGCGTCGAGACGCTCGACGGCATCAAGTTCTTCCTCGACAATCCCGAAGCCAAGTCAAAGCCGAATGCCGCCGAAACCTGGCTGCTGCTGCGCGCCTCCGGAACGGAGCCGCTGATGCGCATCTACTCCGAATCGGTGTCGAAGGAATCTGTCACAAGGCTGCTCGAATCGGCGCGTGCGTTCGCTCTTGCCAGCAAGTAATTTACGAACCGAGACGAAAGTTGACGTACACCGTTGTCTCTACCGCGACCGGCTCGCCATTGAGCAGGTAAGGCCGATACCGCCAGGTACGCACCGCCTGCATTGCAGCGGAGAATCAGCATGGGCGGCCCGCTGATTACGTGCAGATTTTCGATTGTGCCGCTCCTGGAGATCGTGGCGCCCAGGACGACCGTTCCCTGCACTCCAGCGACGTGCGCAATCGCCGGATATTGTGGCGCCGCTCCGCTCAATTTGTTTCCAGCCATCACGCCGGATGAGATCGCCAGCTTAGGCGGCCTTGCCACATGTACTTGCGGCGTCGCAGCCGTGCCGATCGAGTCAGCAAGTCCACTGGGCAGGCCTGCCCCTTGTTGAGCGAGCGGGTTGGAAAGATTTTCTGCAACCGCTTGCGGCACGTCTTTAGCATCTGCGATATGGGTGGGAATCCGCACAGGCGCCGCAAAGGGATTCACCGGCGTCACCGGATGCGCAGCAACGCTGGCAGCGCGCTGCACGGGTAGAACAGGCGCTGCCGGCGGTGCAGGAGCAGCCAGCAGCATGCTGATCGCCTGTCGCGGCAATGAGGCCGGATGCAGCAGCGGCCACAGCAGCAGTAGGCTCACGACGGCTCCGTTGCAGATTGTTGCAAGGCCGGAGAACCATCCGCGTTGCGCACGGATTTTCCCGGCTGACTCCATCAAAGCGTCTTCGAACATCGCGCACCCCGTGCCTGCACATGCTACAGACAAGCAACGCGGCGCACTTGTTCCCGCTTATTTCAAGAGTTCTGTCTCAATGCGCTGGATGATCTTCGGATCTTCCGGCTCCACATCCGGCGCGAAGCGCGCGATCGGAGAACCTGTCCGATTTACGAGAAACTTCTCGAAGTTCCACAGCACCTCGGGTTCGGGATTCGGGCGTCACGCCGAACTCGATCAGGTGCTGGCGCAAGCTATCGGTGCTGGTCGTCGGTTTCGGCTGCGCTGCAATCAGCGAAGCGTACAGCGGATGCTTCTTCGGCCCGGCGACCGTGATCTTCTCGAACATGGGAAACTTGACACCGAAATTCGTCGTGCAGAATTGCGCTATCTCCACATTGGTGCCCGGCTCCTGCTCGGCAAAATCATTCGCAGGAAATCCCAGAACGGCAAAGCCGCGGCTGCTGAACCGCGCGTAGAGCTTCTCCAGTCCTTCGTACTGCGGCGTGAATCCGCACTTCGACGCCACATTCACGATCAGCAGCACCTTTCCTTCATAGTCAGCCAACGAGGCGCTCGTTCCGTCGATCCGCCGCAACTGCACATTCTCGAGTGTTGCACTCATGTTCCGTTCTCCTTCAAGCAGTATATGGATCGGCCGATAGGGAGAAATGAAATGGGCGCGACAATTGCCGCGCCCACTCACCGGAACTAAGACAACCCTACTTCATGCCATTCAGGATCGATCCCACCAGGCCGCCCACCACGCCGGCCTCGGTAGTTTCTACGCGCCGCTCCTGCGGCATGTACTCTTGCAATTTGTGCGCCAGCTTGGCAATCGGCAGAGTCTGCAGCCATACACGCCCCGGCCCGGTAAGTGCGGCGAGGAAAATGCCGTCTCCACCGAAGATCATGTTGCGGATGCCCGGGATGCGGGTGATCTGGAAGTTGACGCCTGCATCGAAAGCGCCCACGTGTCCCGGATGCACGCGCAGCAGTTCGCCCGGCTGCAGATCCTTCACGATCAGCTCGCCGGAAAGCTCAAGCCACGCCATTCCCACGCCGCTGAGTCGCTGCAGCAGGAAACCGTCGCCGCCGAAAATGCCCGCTCCCAGCGATTGCTGAAAACCGACGCCAAGCTGAATTCCCGCCGTCGCGCAAAGAAAGCCATGGCGATGGATCAAGTACTCGCGTCCATTCGCCACTTCAACGGGCACGATATGGCCCGGCACCTTGGTGGCGAAAGCGATCTCGCCGGGTGCACCTACGGCGCGATACTCCGTCATGAAAAGTGTGCCGCCACCGGCGACGCGCTTGATCGCGCCAAAGAACCCGCCGCCGCCACCCATCTGGGTATGCGTCATCATCTGGATCGACGCGGACATCCACGACAGCTCTCCTGCCTCGGAGATAACGGCGTCGTTGTGGTCCAACAGGAACTCCAGCACCGGCATCGTCGTACCCGTAATCCGGCTTTGCATCGCTCATCCTCCCGGCATCTGCCGCATCTTCAGCCCACGCCAGCATACACATACGCGAAGGCTTTGTTTTCAGTTCCCTACGCGCTTTTTCGTAACGCGTAACCTACTGCCGGCAATGACTTTAGCGTAGTCGACGCAGATCAGGCTTTGCGCACGGAGTAGTCTCCTCTGCACTTGCAACCGGCTTCATTCGCCTCTATACCTGTCTTCGTGTCAGAACAGATTCGGAGGCAGCACACTTGGACAAGAGAGAATTCCTCAAGGCCTCTGGCCTGGCCTTAACTGGCACTATGCTTTCCAGCTTTGCATCCGACCCATGCGCATCCGGCCAAACACCGCAAAACGCGGTTCGGCCAACGGCAACGCAAACGAACTGGTCCGGCAACTACACGTACAGCACCGATCGTCTCGATACACCGGCCACCGTGGAGGAGGCCCAGGCCATCGTGAAGCGTGCCAGCAAGATTCGCGCGCTGGGCACGCGCCACTCCTTCAACGCGATCGCGGACAGCACGACAGAGCAGATCTCGCTCCAGCATCTGGATCAGATGACGATCAACGCCGCGACCCGTACCGTCACCGTCGGCGCAGGGGTCACTTACGGGAAACTGGCACCGTACATCGACAGCCATGGCTTCGCTTTGCACAATTTGGCATCTCTACCGCACATTTCCGTAGCCGGCGGGTGCGCCACGGCTACGCACGGTTCGGGTATTCGCAACCGCAATCTCTCTAGCTCCTGCTCCGGGCTCGAGCTTGTCACTGCGAATGGCGATCTTCTCACTCTCACGCGCGCGAAAGACGCTGAGCATTTCGAAGGAGCCGTCGTCGCGATGGGAGCGCTCGGAATCGTGACCAGCCTGACGCTCGACCTGCAGCCTACGTACCAGGTAGAGCAGGTCGTTTACCAGAATCTCCCCTTCGCCGAGCTTGAGCACAACCTCGACGCGATCTTCTCAAGCGGCTACAGCGTGAGCCTCTTCACCGACTGGCAGAATGCGCGCGCGACGCAGGTATGGATCAAGCGCCGTGTCGAGCAGGGAAAGCCATACGCATGGCCACAGGAGTTTTACAACGCGAAGCGTGCGACGGAGAAGCTACACCCCATCGCCGGTCACCCGGCCGAGCCGTGCACCGAGCAGCTCGGCATTCCCGGGCCTTGGTACGAACGGCTGCCGCATTTCCGCATGAACTTCACGCCCAGCAGCGGCGCGGAGCTGCAGACGGAATACCTCGTGCCGCTCGAGCACGGGTATGAAGCCATTCGCGCAGTCGAGGAGCTCCGCGACCGCATCACGCCGCATTTGTTCGTCACCGAGCTACGTACAATTGAGAGTGATTCGCTCTGGATGAGCATGGCCTACCAGCGGCCCTCGCTCGCCATCCACTTCACATGGAAGCCGGAATGGCCTGCAGTGCGCCAGATCCTCCCGCTCATTGAAGCGAAGCTCGCGCGCTTCGAGCCGAGGCCACACTGGGCAAAGCTATTTACACTGCCGCCCGCAACCCTGCAGTCGCAGATACGCCAAGCTGGCCGATTTCAAAGAACTACTGCGGCAGCACGATCCAAATGGAAAATTCCGCAATGCATTTCTGGAATCGAACCTCTATACGACTTAATGAGCGGTGGATTTGCGGACGGCAGCCCTATTCCCGCCCGCGCTCCCTCAGCTTGTCCAGCACCAGCTCCGGCACCAGCCCTTCGACGGAACCGCCGAGGCGGAATATTTCCTTCACCAGCCGGGAACTCACGTAGGAGAACTTTTCCGCCGGCATCATGAAGACCGTCTCCAGCTCCGGCGCGAGCCGCCGGTTCATCAGCGCCATCTGCAGCTCATATTCGTAATCGCTGATGGCACGAATGCCGCGCAGCACAGCTTGCGCCTGCTGCGCGCGTACAAAGTCTACAAGCAGGCCATCGAAGCTTGCCACCGAGACATTCGGCATATGCTTGACTGCGGCCGTGAGCATCACGCATCTCTCGGGCACGCTGAAGAGCGGACTCTTCTGTGCATTTTCGAGAACGGACACCACCAGGTGGTCAAATATCTTCGCGCCCCGCGCGATCAGATCCAAATGACCATTCGTCATCGGATCGAAGGTGCCTGGATAGATGGCCTTGACGGTATTCATAGATGCCTTATCGCGGTGAGTGTAAGCGGCAGGGGCACTGCGCGTCTACTGCCGCAGCAGGGTTGTTCATGCGGCGCGCCATTTACCATGTGCGAACATCATGCATCTCTTTACAGCCCATCGGCTGCATCTTGCGCCTATCGCTGCACTGCTGACGGTAATTTTTCCCGCGAGCCTCCCTGCCGCTACCCCGGTGAGCGGCTACAAGATCGTAGCTGAGTTTCCTCACTCCATCGGCAGCTACACAGAAGGCTTTTTCTATCGCGATGGCCTCTTTTATGAAGGAACCGGGCTGAAGGGGAACTCGGGAATCTTAGTCATTGAGCCGGAAAGCGGCAAAGTCCTTCAGCGGCGGAACCTGCCCGAGCAATACTTCGGCGAAGGGATCGTCGATTGGGGGCCGGACATTTACGAGTGGACATGGCAATCGCACATCTGTTTCGTTTACGACCGGTTCTCTCTACGACCGGTTCGACAATTCTCCTATAGCGGCGAAGGCTGGGGCATGACGCGTACGGCCCACGAAATCATCACCAGCGACGGCACCGCGACTCTGCGTTTCCGCGATCCAGCCACGTTTAAGGAGACGCGGCACATCCTGGTAAAGGACGGAAGGACTCCGGTGGAACAGCTCAACGAGCTCGAGTATGTGAAAGGAGAGATCTACGCGAACATCTGGCACTCGGATCGCATTGCGCGCATCTCACCGCGCGATGGACACGTCATCGGCTGGATCGATCTCACCGGCCTGATGCCCGCAAACCGGAGACCCAATGCCGAGTCAGTACTGAACGGCATTGCTTATGACGCAAAACACGACCGACTCTTCGTGACCGGGAAACAGTGGCCGTCGGTCTTCGAGATCAGGATCGTCAACGCGCAATCAGCAAAGCCCCGTTCGCAACATTGAGAGTCGCCGGTAATTGAGCAGCAAGCAAAAGGCGGCCAACGGGCCGCCCTCTGGATTAGGTAGTTTAAACCTATAGCTACTGTGGTCGACGCGATACCGGCCGAACAGCCGCTTCCGCAACCGCCGCGCCGTTCACCGGCACCGGAGGCACTTCAGCTTCCTTCACGCCGGAGATCCCCAGCTTCTGCCGCAACTGCTGATGAATGCGATCGAAGGTGTCGCGGTTGTCCTTGAGATACTGCCGGACGTTCTCGCGGCCCTGGCCGATGCGCTCGCCGGAGTAGCTGAACCACGCGCCTGACTTCTCGACAATGTTCTGCGCCACCGCCAGGTCCAGCACATCGCCTTCGCGCGAGATGCCTTCTCCGTACAGGATGTCGAACTCCGCATCGCGAAAGGGCGCTGCCACCTTGTTCTTCACGATCTTCACCTTGGTGCGTGAGCCGACGACCGTGTCGCCGTCTTTCACCGCTGCAATGCGGCGAATGTCGATACGAACCGAGGAGTAGAACTTCAGCGCGCGCCCGCCCGTGGTCGTCTCCGGGTTCCCGAACATCACGCCGATTTTCTCGCGGATCTGGTTGATGAAGATCAGGCAGGTCCGCGACTTCGAGACCGTGCCGGTCAGCTTACGCAGCGCCTGCGACATCAGCCGCGCCTGCAGGCCCATGTGCGAATCACCCATCTCGCCATCTAATTCGGCCTTCGGCACCAGCGCCGCAACCGAGTCCACTACCAGCACGTCGATCGCGCCGGAGCGCACCAGCGCTTCGGTGATCTCGAGCGCCTGCTCGCCATAGTCCGGCTGCGAAACCAGCAGGTTGTCCACATCCACGCCCAGCTTCTTGGCATAGCCCGGATCAAGCGCGTGCTCCGCATCGACGAACGCCGCCATGCCGCCCAGCTTCTGTGCCTCGGCAATGATCTGCAACGTTATGGTCGTCTTACCGGATGACTCCGGCCCGAAGATCTCCACTACACGCCCGCGGGGAACGCCACCAACGCCCAGCGCGGCATCGAAGGAAATCGAACCTGTGCTGATGGTCGAGATCGGGACAATCGCCTCCTTGCTGCCGAGGCGCATGATCGAACCCTTGCCAAACTGCTTCTCTATCTGCGAAAGCGCCAGTTCTACCGCGCGTGAACGATCATCTGCCATGCCCACAATCTCTCCATCCCGCCGGCCATCCCCGGCCCGTCTATCTTATTGATTTACCAGCTATTCCCGAGTCTATCAGGGGAATAGAAGGCGAACAAGTACCAAAAGTGTAGCCCGAAACGGGCCTGATTCAATTGGCTAGATCCTTGCGGAAATACACCACCCGCTCTGTCTCCTCAAACCCAAGCGCACGATGCATGGAATGGCTCTCGCTGTTCTCGAGCAGCGCGTCGGAGGCGAATTCGCGGCACCCCTGCTCACGGCCCCACGCCTCCACTGCATCAACCAGCGAGCGCGCCGCCCCTCGCCTTCGCGCGGACTGCTCCACATAGATGCCCTCCAGAAACACCACCGGCGAGGTCGCACACCCATTCACGTAGTCCGTGCGGAGAGTCGCCTCGACGAACCCGGCAGGCTGGCCTTCCCCACTCGACACGATCCGGACGAAGAACCGCGACTTCTCTGCGATCATGGCGCCGGTCTCCTGCAGATTCTCCTCCTCCGTCATTTCCGGCCACAGGAGCTGTCGCATCCGCCGCCAGGCTGCCATCTGCTCAGGTCCCGGAGCTTCCGCGCGCCACCCACCGTCGCTCATCGCTTCAGCAAATCCACCGGCTCGCGCACATCCGTCACCCGCATATACCGCGCCAGCGCCGGATGCTGCCGTTCCACAGCCTGATACATCTCCCATGCGACGCGCCGGTAGGAGAAGTGCCCCTGCGCTGCGGAACGGAGTTCGCTGATGTAAAGCGCCTCGGCGAAGTCCATCTGGAAAAGCGCCCGGCAACGGGTGCCCAGCGGCAGCAGGTAGCGTGCCGTCGCCGCTGCTTCGGGAGCATCGCTCGCCGTCACCTGTGCGAATGCCTCGTGTGCCGCGGTGGCGGCCGCCTCGTAGGTGCTGACCATCCCCGCCTCGGCAAGACCCTCCGGAACATCGAAGCCGTGCACCGCCGTAAAGCTCTGCAGCGTCTGCAGGCAGCGGCGATGCCGGTGCATGTCGCGGAAGCCGCCGATGTCCATCAGAATGTCGAAACGCAGCGGCGCGCCCGCGGCAAACTCACGAAGCAGCTCGTCATGCCGCCCGCGATGCCGCATTCCCAAATCGATGAGCTCAATCCGCTTCGCCTCGCTCAGGGCAGCTACTCTCTCCCGCAACTGCCGGAAGGGGTAGTGGCACGCATCGTAGAGCAACGTCGCCGCAATCTCCACCTCGAGCGATGGCCCGCGCTCCACCAGGTCCACCACTGGCGCAGGTTCGATGTCGGCATGGCCCATCAGCTCGCGAGCGGCCTGTTCCAGCTCGCGCCGCGTCTCCTGCCGATACGGGTTCGCCGCCGCATACTTTACCAGCGTCGGCGCAACCTTCACCTCGCGTTCCAGCAGCGCTGCTGCGCGATTCGCCAGCTCCGGATGGGTGCTGCGTATCTCTGCGACCAGCTCGGTCATTTCGCGTGCATGTACATTCCACGCCGGGCCGGTTCCGGCGGCGCGCAGTCGCTCACCCAGTTCGCGCACCTCGGCGTGCTCGTCGCTCAAGAGACGGCTCACCTGCGTCTCCAGCGTGCGCGCGTTCACAATCTGCCCCAGCGAGGTGTTGGTCGCCAGCGGCAGCAGGTAGCGCGCGACATCGAAGGCCCGCGCTCGCAGCGTCCGCTCGAAGGTCTCCGGCTTCATCTCCGCCGGCCGCGGTGTCCGCTCCATCAGGGACTTCAGCACACCCTCGCTCACCGTGTGGTAATCGGCAAAGAGCCGCTCGACAGTCGCCTCGTAGGTCGCCCGTGCGCCCGTCGCATCGCCAAATTCCGGCAGATACCAGCCGCTCTTCCGAAAGTTCTGATACCGGGTCGAGCGCTCCTGTCCATCCCAACGCTGCTCATCCACCAGGATGATGGCTGCCAGCAGACTCAGCCGCTCGATCGCAAACGCCACATGTGCCAGGTCGGCAATCGACCGGTGTCCATATTGGAAATAAAAGGTATTCAGGAACTGCTCTGCACGCTGCGAGGAGATCTCGCGCAGCGACTCCTTCATCGAAAGCGCCGACCGCGAATACTTCGCCATCGCGTAGGCCAGCACCTCGGGGTCAGCGCCATGCACGGCATACACTTCGGTCTGGTTGCGAGGGCGCTCGGCGGCCTCGGCAGCGGGGCCGTTCAGGAGGGGAGCCACTTCGGTCTGCGATTCCGTTGGGGACATCTTGCCACCAGCATACGGCTTGCTGTAGCTCGTTACACCCTGTGAGAAACACGTCCCAATTGCCGCAGCGACACCCCGTTACCGCGTTAGGCTGATAGCCATGAACGCCCGCCCAGTCGCCGGAGACGCCGCCCCGTACTACTTCACCTACATCGACAAGGTCGAAGGCAACGACTGCCTCGCCAGCATGACCGTGCAGCTCGAAGAAGCGCTCGCGTTCTTCGGCAGCATCTCGGAAGAGAAGTCTCATCACCGGTACGCGCCGGAGAAGTGGAGCATCCGCCAGGTCCTCAGCCATCTCAACGACGCGGAGCGGGTCTTTGTGATGCGCGCCCTCTGGTTCGCCCGCGGCTTTGACACGCCGCTGCCCAGCTTTGACCCGAACATCGGCGTCACCGGCGCGGAGCCGGACCGGCTTCCCTGGGCTGCCCATGTTGAGGAATTCCGGCACGTCCGCCAGGCCAGCATTGATTTCTTCCGCAACCTGCAGCCGGAGGCATGGACGCGTCGCGGCATCGCCAGCGGCATCCCTTCACGGTCCTTTCTCTCGGCTTCGTGGTGCCCGGCCACGTCACGCACCACATGCGGATCCTGCGCGAGCGCTATCTCTAAGCCGTAGCAGCCTCGCCAATTGCACCCACACCCCTGCTTCGCTACTCTGGACGCGGGCCGCGACCCTGGCGTGTCCGAAAATCTCGTGTGCGCAGCCGCCGACGGACGGCAAGGACAAGTAAGTGCAGGACATCCTCAACACGACCGGACATCGGCCAACACCTTTGCCCAAGCGCCACTGGGCGGCGACCCAGCGCTGGAATGATCTGCTTTTCGCCCATTGGCCGGTCCCTGCCGCTTCCGTTACTCCTCTGCTTCCCGCGGGACTTGTGCCGGACACATTCGACGGCTCTGCCTGGATCGGTGTCGTTCCCTTCTGGATGGACCGCATTCGCTTTAGCGGGCTTCCCAGGATCCCGGGCGCCAGCAGCTTTCCTGAACTGAACCTTCGCACCTACGTCCGCGAGGAGCACACCAACCTCGCCGGCGTTTACTTCTTCTCGCTCGATGCGGCGAACCCCGTCGCGGTCATCACCGCCCGCGCCTTCTTCCGCCTGCCGTACTACTGGGCGCATATGGCCATCAAGCCGCAGCAGGATGGCCGCTTCTTCTACCGCAGCGACCGTCACCTGACACCAAAACCCGTCCGCTTCCGCGCCACCTATCGCGGCCTCGGCCCCACGCACCGCCTCGCGCAGAGCGCCCCCGGCACCATCGAATACTTCCTTACCGAGCGCTATCGCCTCTACACGGCCGACCGCCGCGGCCATCTCTTCCAGGGCGACATCCACCATCTTCCCTGGCCGCTCGAAGCGGCCGAGGCGGAGTTCCACATCAACGAGCTACCCGCCGCCCACGGCATCACGCTGCCGGATACGAAGCCGATCCTCTTCTACGCGCGCGAGCTGGTGGTCTACATCTGGTCGATCGAGCTGGCCAAGGGTCTCAAGTCCGCACTAGGTGCACGACGCCCTGTGCCGGCGGCGGAGCCTCTTTAAGTCACGTGCGTCATCGCATATAACTTCCGATAAGCTGGCCTGATCGCAATTTCTTGATGTACAGTGCTACGGCAAAGGTCACGGTGTGTACGCTGCGATGATGGCCCCTATGGCGCGAACGCTCGAAGAGATTACTCGCTCTTATCCCTCATTGGCCGAACGCTTGTCGAGTCTGACTGCGGACGAGGCTTCCGATAGTCGACTCATGGCAGAACTTGGTAGCCACGTTGTGGATTTGTTTGAGGAAGGACGCGCTAGTGATATTAGGCCAGCATTCAATTTGGCCGAGCATTTCATCGCGACAGGGACTGAGGCAGAAAGACATGCTGCCATGGTTGGGTTCCTCGAAACCGTTCAGAATGTGGCCTCGCATCGACAGTGTGGCGGGGCTGTTTTCGAGGAATTCCTGGGCCCATGGTCTTGCAAAGCGTGGGCCGAATTGAATCAAATTTGGCAAGGTAAGACTAGCTTGGCCGAAGTCGTTGCGTCTGAAACTGGCGCAAGTCTTCGGGTTCCTTGGTGGCGGTTTTGGAGAAGGCGGAAAAGAATGTCGGCACAAGAAATGCTGGAGAAGGTCGAAAGCCCCGAGTTGCGGAAAATCTTGGAACAAATTACACGCGAGTAGCGACCTTTTCGGTCCACTGTCACGCCACGCAGCGATTTTTGTGCCCGATGCGCGAAGTCGCCGATTCACTCGTTCATCAGCGATACTTCTCCCCATGACCGAAAGCACTCCCGAACTGGCTAACAAAATCGCACTCGTCACCGGAGCATCGCAGGGCATCGGACGCGCCTGCGCCATTACGCTCGCCGCCCAGGGCGCCACCGTCGCGCTCGCTGCTCGCAACGAAGACAAGCTGCGCGCCGTAGCGCAGGAGATCGCCGCCGGCCGGCGGACAGGCGGAGCGCCTTCGTCCTCGACATCGCAAGCGAAGCGTCTGTCAAAGACACAGCCAAAGCCGTCATCGCGAGGTTCGGCCGCATCGATATCCTGGTCAACAATGCCGGCATCACCCGCGACATGCTGCTGCTGCGCATGAAGCGCGCCGATTGGGACGATGTGATCGCTACTAATCTGACCGGCACGTTTCTGCTCACGCAGGCCGTGCTCAGCTCGATGATGAAATCGCGCTGGGGCCGCATCATCAGCATCTCGAGCGTAGTGGGCGAGACCGGCCAGGCCGGACAGGCGAACTATGCCGCGTCGAAGGCCGGACTGATCGGCTTCACCAAATCGGTGGCGCGGGAGATGGCCTCGCGCAACGTGACAGCAAACGTCGTCGCGCCCGGCATGATCGAGACCGCGATGACCGCGGTTCTTGATGAAAAACAAAAGGCGATGATGATGCAGATCATCCCATTGGGCCGCGTAGGCACCGATCAGGACATCGCGAACGCGGTCGCCTTCCTCGCATCAGAGAAGGCCAGCTATATTACCGGGCACACACTGGATGTGAACGGCGGCATGCACATGGCTTGACGCACGTGCTCTACACGAACACTGCGAACACGATACAAAGCACCAGCAGCAACGCCGCTGTGATTCGCTCCGCCGCCATGGTGGACTTCTTCATCGGCTGCTCCCGGCTGCTCACCGGCACGCAGAGCGACGCGTGGGCGCGCTCGATCAGCGCCATGGTTCCGGCTACTGCGATACAGGTAACGAAGATAAGAAAGAGTGTCGCCAGCGATTTCATTCCATTCCCCGCAGGCCGGCGGCCACAAGACGCCGCGCCAGCCCTCAACATCCGGATAGTGGGAAGCGATTGCCGGATCGTTACAGAGTTTCGGCTATGCCGCCGAAATGCCCTTGGAGTTGGCAGGAAGTTGCTCGCCGAATCGCGCCGGCTCTTTCTGGGCCTTCATCTTCAGTAGTTCGGCATTCAGCTCCGCGCCGGCCACAAACAGCAGAGCGACGACATAGAACCACAGCATCAGGATGATGACTGCGCCGAGCCCGCCATAGGTCTTGTTGTAGTTCGAGAGATGACCGAAATAGTAGGCGAGCCCCGCTGAGCTGAGAAAAATGCCACCTACCGCCACCAGCGCGCCCGGCAGGGTGCTCATGAACCGCTGCTTCAGATTGGGCGCGAGGTAGTACTGCAGCTCAACCGCCACAACGAAGGTGACAAATATCGTGATCAGCCGCAGGGGCGCCCATAGATGCCCGAACTCCCGCGGAATCGGAAACAGCTCCGTCAGCAGATGCCCGAAATGCGGGCCCGCGATGATCAGCAGGAGTCCGATAAGGCTCAGTATGCCAGTGGTCACTGTCAGCAACAGCGCCTGCACACGGTCCCGCCACCAGCTTCGCGTCTTCTCCACGTCATAGGCGACGTTCAGCGCTTCGATCAATGCAGCGAAACCTCCTGAAGCGGTCCACAGATAACCCAGCAGGCCGAAGGAGAGCAGCCCGCCGCGATGGCCCGCGAGCAGGCCGGCAAGAATACGCTCCACCATCTGCATCGCCTGCGGGGGCACCACCACAGCCAGGATGTCCAGCAATTCGTCGAAGAGATTGGGAATCGGCAGATAGCCCAGCATCGCGGAAAGGAAGATCAACAGCGGCAGCAAGGCCAACAGAAAGTAGTAGGACATCGCCGCCGCCATGGTGAAAGCGCGCGTGCGGAAGAGCTCGTTATAGACGATCGCCGAGAGCTGCCGCGCCCTGCTCCACCAGGAGCCGTTCCGTATCCGTTTCAGCCATCTCGCCCCTGCGCGCATGAACGAATGCGATGGCATCGGTTGAATTCAAGATGGCCTGCAATTTCAAGAATGTCTTCGTTGCCAAAGCCACGCCGGCCCGATCTCACGTTCTCCGGCCGCAAAGCTGTCAGCCGACAGCACTTGCTCGGTGCCATGCTCGCGCGCCATACTCCTCGGGTCGCAGTTTCGATTTCTTTCCGAGGCTTAAGTCATGCGTGCATCCTTCACCCGCCTTCATGCCCTGCTCTTTGCTCTCGCAGCCACCGTGCTTCCTGCTGCCACAGTGCTTCTGCCTGCTGCGGCTGCCGCGGCCGCGGCATCCGCGCCCGTACAGGTCTCCTACCCGAGCGGATCGGAGACCGTGCACGCCGCTGCTCTACAAACCGGCCGGAGACACCGCAGGAAAGCACCCGGCCATCATCGTGATCCACGAGTGGTGGGGCCTGAACGACTGGGTCAAGGAGCAGGCGGCCGACCTGGCCGCCCATGGGTACGTGGCGCTGGCTATCGATCTCTACCGTGGCCAAGTGGCGAACGATGCCGATACAGCCCATCAGCTCAGCCGCGGGCTGCCCCAGGACCGTGGTATCCGCGATCTCAAGGCTGCGGAAACCTATTCGAGCTCGCAGAAAGACGTCGATTCTCACCGCATCGGCGCCATCGGCTGGTGCATGGGCGGGGGCTACGCCTTGTCCTTTGCCGTTGCCGACCCGAATCTCAAAGCCGTAGTGGCAAACTATGGTCCGCCGCCCACCGATCCTGACTCTCTCGCCCAGATTCATGCCGCAATCCTGGGCAACTACGGAGGGTTAGATAAAGGGATTCCGCCGGACAGCGTCCAAAGCTTTGCTGCCGATATGAAGAAGCTCGGCAAACCTGTCGACGTGAAGATCTACCCTGATGCCGGCCACGCCTTCGAAAATCCGAATAACAAGACCGGCTACCGTGCCCAGGACGCCGCGGATGCGCGATCGCGCTATCTCCATTTCTTCGCCCGGGAACTGGGGGCAAACCCTAGTAGATCGACGAAGCAGATTTCCATAGGTCTACGCTGGACCGACGAATGTACCCACCGCCCTTCCGTCACCAAGCCGCTGCAGACTGAATGGGATACCAAATGGAAAATCTGCTGAAGCGCAGGTAACCTTCGTGACACGTTTATGGAAGGGCACACTCCCATTAAGTTGCAGTGTGGAATAAATTCTGGTTCTAGCCGCAAATTGTTCTTGCTCTTGAGCTTTTGCGCATGTTAACTATGCTGCCAACAAAACTATATTGAGCCCCTCGCCACAGCAGTTCACCGGGCCTGGCGTGGGCTTTTCGAAAGCCAGGCACGCATGAAAATTGGAACGACTATCCGGGGTTATCGGCTGCAGAAGGGTTTATCGCAAGGTGACATTGAAAAGCGTACCGGTCTGCTCCGGTGCTATCTATCCCGCGTAGAAAACGGGCATACCGTTCCCTCACTCGACACCCTGGCCAAGATCGCGCAGGCGCTCGATCTCCCACTGGCGCAGTTCTTTGCCGAGGATTCCCTCGGCCGTGAAATGAATACCCAGAAGCTGACGGACGAGGAGCTTCGCTTCCTCACGCAGATCCGGCGCTACTCCTCCAACCTGAACGACAGCGACCGCAAGCTGCTGCTCGCGATGGTCAAGAAGTTCGCGGCGACTGCCGTCCGCTAACGACCGAGAGCAGGAAACTCCCATCCGTGCCCGGAGACCTTTCCGGGCACCGCTATATTTGTCACATCAGGCTCGCCAGAAGCTGGCGACGAAGTGCGCTCCCAGCAGCACCAGCAGCAGCACGCTGCCGTAGGCCAGCCACTGCCGCCGTATCCAGAGCGTGCGGTCGGCTCCCAATTTCGGCACCAGAAGCACTCCCAGCAGCAGGCCTGAGAGAAATCCGCCCAGATGCGCCATGTTGTCGATGCGTATGGGCGTATTGAAAGCATCGGCTCCAAAGCCAAGCACGAAGTTCAAGACGGCAAAGTAGATAACGCTGCGCCGCAGCCGCGCGACTTCGCCACGATTCACCGGCAGCAGCTTCGATCCCAGCAGCGGAATCAGAACGCCGGCAAGTCCGAAGACTGCGCCCGATGCCCCAACGCTGATCACGCCGGGATCGATGTGCCCCGCGCTGATCGAGCCCGGATGCAGCGCCACACTCAGCAGATTGCCGGTGACACCGGTCAGAAGGTAGGCGGCCACGACTCCGAAAGCGCCCATCAGCGGCTCGCCCAGCAGTCCCAGATTGTAAAGACACCACATATTTGTGGCGATATGAATGATTCCGGAGTGGACGAATGCAGACGTGACCAGCCGCCACCACTGGTGATCGGCCAGCACGAAGATGCCGACATTTGCACCCCAATGGACGAGCTGCTGGCCCGTTGGCGCCATCGGCGACACTCCGCTGAGCACCATCAGCAGGTAGACCGCGATATTGATCCCCGTCAGCACATAGGTGGCGGGCGCAATCTGCCATCCCGAGCGGCGGCGAGGGGCTGGGGGCGGAGCCAGCGGCTCCTGCTGGTATCGATATTCGGGCATGTCGCCCGGGGGCAGAATCTCCGGCTGACCCGCGTGACTCTGCCATTGTCCCTGGTCCATATGACCTGAAGCTATCACGCGCGCGGAGAGCCGCCCTTCATGCAACACTAGACTTTCGACGCTATTCCGAAGGAGAGATCACGACCGTGCAAGCGCAGCAGGAGGGAAAAACGCAGCCAGAGGTGCAAACCGGAAATGATAAGGGGCTGAAGCCCATCCGCCGCGCGCTGCTCAGTGTCACAGACAAAACCGGACTGGTGGAATTCGCCCGCGCGTTGACCGGTTATGGCGTCGAGCTGGTTTCCACCGGCGGGACGGCACGCAGCTCTTCGTGAGGCCGGCCTCCCCGTACAGGACATCTCAGAACTCACCGGTTTTCCCGAGATGCTCGACGGCCGAGTCAAGACGCTGCACCCCAAGGTGCATGGCGGCATTCTCCATATCCGGGACAATCCGGCTCATCAGGCCGCGGTTGCCGAGCACGGCATCGCGCCGATCGACATGGTGGTTGTCAACCTTTATGCCTTCGAGAAGACGGCGGCAAAGCCCGGTGTCGGCTTCCACGAGATCATCGAGAACATCGATATCGGCGGCCCATCCATGGTCCGTTCCGCCGCCAAAAACTTCGAGGACGTCGCGATCGTCACGGCTGTCTCCGACTACGCCGCGCTCACCCAGGAACTGGCAGAAAACCAAGGCTCCTTAAGCCGCGAGACTCGCTGGCGCCTTGCGCGCCATGCCTTCGCGTTAACGGCGTCGTATGACAGCGCCATCGCCGGCACGCTTGCCGGCCTGGCGGCGCCTGCGGGAGAAAAGCAGGCATTTCCCGATCCGCTGCGCATCAGCTATCCGCTGGTCTCGCCGTTGCGCTATGGCGAGAACCCGCACCAGTCTGCGGCGCTCTACAGTGACGGCAGCGGGACCGGTATTGCCGGCGCGCAGCAGCTCCAGGGCAAGGAGCTGAGCTACAACAATCTGGTCGATCTCGACGCCTGCTGGGACCTGGCTCAGGAGTTCACCGAACCGGCGGTTGCGATCATCAAGCACACGAACCCGTGCGGGGCCGCCACCGGCAAGACTCTGCTCGAAGCGTATACAAAGGCGCTGTCAACGGACCCGGTGTCAGCGTTCGGCGGTGTCATCGGCGTAAACCGCGAAATCGACGAGGCCGCCGCGGAGGAAATCGCCAAGCTTTTCGTTGAGGCGATTGCCGCCCCCGCCTTTTCGCAGGGCGCGCTGGCCCGTTTTGCCGTAAAGAAAAATCTGCGACTGGTGGTCGTCAAACCAGCGACGCTCAGCCGGGTTTTCAAACAGGTCTCCGGCGGCATGCTGCTGCAGGATGCGGATACCGGCTCGGTGACGGCAAACGACCTTCGCACGGTCACCCGGCGGCCTCCCACGCAGGAAGAGCTCGCTAACCTGCTTTTCGCGTGGAAGGTAGCCAAGCACGTGAAATCGAATGCCATTGTCTATGCGCGCGGCGGCCAGACCATCGGGGTCGGCGCTGGGCAGATGAGCCGCGTGGATGCCGCGCGTTTCGGGGCGATGAAGGCGATATTGCCTCTTACCGGGACAGTAGCCGCGTCGGATGCCTTTTTCCCCTTCCCCGATGGCCTCGAAACGATAGCCGGGGCTGGCGCGACGGCTGTCATCCAGCCTGGAGGCTCTGTTCGTGACGACGCCGTGATCGAGGCCGCCGACCGGCTGGGCATCGCCATGGTTTTCACCGGGATGCGCCACTTTCGGCACTGAGGTCAGCGTTAGGTCACAATCGGGCGGCTCTGCCTCATTCCTTCGCATCCAGGACGGGGTTACAATCGTCTATCAGTACGAAGGAGAGATCCGGCGAGCGTGCGTCCCCTCTCGGCCCCGAGAGTTTTCACTGTAGGTCTATGCAAGAGCGCTACTGTCCGCGTGGCTTTTCCGTCAAGAAAAGCCACACCTCGCGGAACTTGGCTCGTACACAGTAACAGTGAAAAACTCCACCTGCGGGCCAGGGTTCCAGCCATCCGGTCAGCCCACCCCGCATGAATCGCAGTCACCGCGCCAGTTCCTCGTTCTCTGTCCGGCCACTCACGCTTCTGGCCGTCGCTACCTTGTTGCTTGCTGCGCCCGCCTCCTTCGCGGAGAGCAAGCAGACCACTCCTTCAAAGCAGCAGACAACCACTGCGCCCGCGCAGGAAACCACTCGTGGCGCTGCCTACTATCATCTGGCCTTGGCGCATACCTATGAGGACATGGCGGCCAATACGGGCCGACAGGACTACGCTACGCGCGCCGCCGAAGAGTACAAGCTGGCGCTGAATGCCGATCCGACATCGGCCTTCCTGAACAACGGGCTTGCCGAGCTTTACTTCCGTACTGGCCGGATACGGGACGCCATCGAGACCGCGCAGGACACCCTGAAGCGCGATCCCAAAAATATTGCCGCGCACAAGCTGCTCGGCCGCATTTACCTGCATTCGCTTGGCGATATGCAGAACGGCGCCGCCCAGCAGGTGCTTGATCGGGCCATCAACGAATACAAGCAGATCAGCGCACTCGATCCGACTGACATCCAGAGCCATCTCGTGCTCGGCCAGCTCTACACCGTCAACCACGACTCGCAGCTTGCCCAACAGGAGTTCGAGGCAGCGCAGAAGATTGATCCTGATTCCGAAGACGTCGCGCTCAACCTGGCGCGGCTCTATGGCGAAAGCGGCGATATCAGGAAAGCCATCGACACGCTCAAAGCTGTTCCGGAAGATGATCGCTCTGCAAAGCTCGCCTTTGCGCTAGGCGCAGGCTATGACCAGGTCAAAGACACGAAGGATGCTGTCGCTGCCTACCAGCAGGCGGTAGATATGGATCCGGATAACCTGGACGCCAAGCGCGCTCTCGCCCAGGCGCTCTTGAGCAACAATCAACTCAGCGATGCCGAGCACGCGTATCAGGAGATCGCGACCGCCGACCCGCAGGACGCGCAAGCGCTTGTCCGCATTGCGGAGTGCCAGCGGCGGCAGGGACATTACGAGCCGGCGCTCGCCACGCTCAAGAAGGCGCAGGCGCTTTCCAGCGACTCCGAAGAGATCCAGTTCAACGAAGCGCTCACCTACGACTCGCTCGGGCAATATCCGGAAGCCACACAGTTACTGCAAGGCCTGGTCTCGCGCTCAGCAAAGCCGGACAACCACTACACCGAGAGCGAGAAGAACAACCGTTCTATTTTTCTGGACCGGCTGGCGAACGTGGAGCGCGAGCAAAACCACACCGAGGCGGCCGTTGCCGCGTACCGGCAATTGCTCCCGCTGGGCGGCGAATTCGCCGAGCGCGGCTATCAGGGTGAGGTAGATTCCTATCGCGATGCCAAGCAGTACGACAAGGCGACCGACGTGGCGCGCGAGGCAGCCAAGGCGCTGCCCAAGAACAAATCCATTCAGTTGATGCTGGCCGGACAACTTGGCGATACGGGGCATGCCGAGGAAGCCATTGCGCTCGCCAACGCACAGTTGAAGCATAACGACGAAGACCGTGACGTCTATCTGGCGCTGGCGCAGATCAACACACGTCTCCGCCGCTGGAAGGATGCCAGCGAGAATCTCGACAAGGCTGCGACGCTGCCGGTGCATGGAGATGACGACTCACGGTGGATCCTGTTCCTGCGCGGAGCGCTCGAAGAGCGGCAGAAGCACTACGATGCCGCCGAGGAGCAGTTTCGTAAGATCCTCGCGCTCGATCCGAACAACAGCATGACGCTGAACTATCTCGGCTACATGCTCGCCGACCGTGGCGTGAAACTGGACGACGCGCTCTCCATGCTGCAAAAGGCGGTGCAGCTCGATCCCCAGAACTACGCCTACCTCGATTCGCTCGGCTGGGTGTACTTCAAATTGGGACAGTACCCGCTGGCGGAAGAGAACCTGCGCAAAGCCAGCGAGCGTGTCTCTACCGACCCAACAGTGCACGATCATCTCGGCGAGCTGTACGAGAAAACCGGACGCCTGCGGCTCGCCGTCGCGCAATGGGACCAGTCACTCGCGCAGTATGCGCGCACGGTTCCCGCCGATGTCGATGAGAGCGACGTGAACAAGGTGCAGAAGAAGCTCGAAAATGCCAAGGTAAAACTGGCACGCGAGTCTGCGCCTGGAACCGACGGCAAGCACTGAATCGTGCGCTGACTTTCCGCGGAACAGATCGCACGCGCGTGAACCAGCAACACACATCATCCCGCTTCTTGCCGCTGCCAGCCGCATGCGCGGTCGGCAGCGATCCGGCCGAACCCCTTACCGCGCGCCAATATCTCGAGCCCCCGCACGCCTATCGCTCGCCCTTTCAGCGAGACCGTGCGCGCATCATTCATTCGCGCGCATTTCGCCGGCTTGCCGGCAAGACGCAGGTTTTCACCCACGGCTACTCCGACCACTACCGCAGCCGCCTGACCCACACCATCGAAGTGACGCAGCTTGCACGCACCATCGCCGCTGCCCTCGGATTGAATGGAGACCTCACGGAATCACTCGCGCTGGTGCACGACATCGGCCACCCGCCTTTTGGACACGCCGGCGAACACGCTTTGGATGAAGCGATGCGCGCGCACGGCCTGCGCTTCGACCACAACCTTCACGCGCTGCGCATCGTCACGGTGTTCGAGCAGCGCTATGTCGCTTTCCCCGGCCTGAACCTCACGCTGGGCGTACGCGAAGGCATCATCAAGCACTCGCGCGACTACGATCCCGCCGAACACCCCGAGCTTGCGGAGTATTTCCTCGACCAGCAGCCGCCGCTGGAAGCGCAGCTCATCGATCTGGCCGATGAGATCGCTTACCTCACCGCGGATTTCGAGGACGGTTTCTCTTCCGGCATCCTGGATATTGCGGACGTGCGCGCGCACGTCGCACTCTTCGAGCGCTACTATGCACCGATGGCGGAGCAATATCCGACGGCAGCGCCGGAACGGCTGATCGATGAGGCGCTGAAGCGTATGCTCAATGCCTTCACGGGCGACCTGATCACGCGGACGAGCGAAGCAGTTGCGGAGGCAGGCGTCAGCACTCTGGAGCAGGTCCGAGCCGCAGGACGCCGCATCGTTGCCTTCTCTTCCGGGATGGAGACGCTGCGCGGAGAGGCGAAGCGGTATCTCAACACCCATCTGTACCAGAGCGAAGCCGTCACCCCAGAGCACGAGCGCGCTCACCAGATCATCACATCGCTATATGAATGCTGGGTGCGCGATCCGTCGCTGCTGCCCTCCAACTGCACGCCCACCGTCGCCGAGGAGGGCGCGCCGCGCGCCGTCGCCGACTACATCGCCGGCATGACAGATCCATTCCTGCTTGCGCAGTATGAGAAATACCGCGCGCTCTGCAATCGTAACTTGCATGATCGCGCTCCTGCCATCCAGCGACTGCTTCAGCCCCGTGCCGATCGGCAGGACATCTTTCCCGTCGGCGTCCTACTGCACCTGGCCCGTTGGTCGCAGGCGCCGCATCTCCAGCGCGCAGGCAACGGCATTCATCGCTGACAGCTTCAGATTGTCTCCGCCGCCCATAGCCAGAAGCGGTTGGTTGCCATGGTTTCATCGTCGGCGGCGCGTACGCGGACCAGCACCTGTTCCTGGCCGGAGGCCGCAAGGTTGGACGGCGCGTCTTCATCGCTCGCAGCGACCTCGATATGCTCACTTGTCGCCAGCAGTTGGCGAAGTTGTTCTGCGGTCATCGGACGCTAGAGTTCCAGGCCGATAGAGAGCGTGTGCCCGTGGAAGACAGGAGCATGAACCAGCTGAATGGCGACCGATGGCAGCTGCCCGCCGATAGCAGCCGATAGTGGCGGCGCACGCGCGCTTCTGTCGCCTGCAGATCGATCTTTCCCTCCGGCCCGGCTGTGGGCGTCGCATTGAAGGCGATCTGCATGTCGTAAAACGCCTTGGGCAGCGTCTGAAACGAGAGCAGGCTAACCGTCTGCTGGTGCAGCTCATCCATGGCGCCGCGGCCATACTCAGAAGCTGGTTCGAGAACCGTGGCAAACGCGGCCTGCACCGCAGACGCGTGGCGACTGGCCAAGCAGCAGCGCCAGCATAAGCGCCGCGGGATTTGCCGGCACCACAGCTGGTGTGTGCAGTTCAGGGCCTCGTGAGTGTTGCACCCATGGCGCGAGCACGACCGCATCCGTCTCCGTATCGAGCGCGCCAGACAGATCGAGAATCGCCGAGCCAGCCTGCGCGCCGTTTGCCAGTGCTTGCGCGTGAGTTCGGCGCTTCCGGTGAAGAACGTGAAGTCGGCATGCGCGAAGGATGCCGGCGTAATCTGCTGGATGAACGTCACTTCATCGCCCACGGCCTCCAGTTGTCCGATCGCTTCCTCATCGTCCATCAGGACAAAATCGGCAGCGGCAAACGGCGACTCGCCCAGGGCTTCGTTCAACTCTTTGCCGCGCAGCGATGCGGCTCCGACGATGGCAATACGGTTGTTCGGTGGCATAGGCTAGAACGGTTCTCACAAAGTTGATCAGTGGCTCTGCTCTTCGGCGCGTGGATCTGAAGGTTTTCGACCGGTACGTTGCCGCGGTTTTGCCCTTTGCGCCGCCGCTGCGCCGAATAGGCTGCACGCGCCACCAGGCCGGAGAACATATACGCAAAGCAGCAAAGGAAAAGCAGCTCCTCGGAAAAGTGGACCAGAACGTAGATGACCAAGCCCAGCAGCACGATCAGCTGGAACGGATGACGCCTCGAGAGGTTGATCTCCTTGCCGCTCCAGAAGCGCCACGTGCTCACCATAAGAAATCCGGCCAGGCCCACGACGCCGATCCACAAAGCGGCAAGCCACCAGTTCGGCACCGGCGTGCCGTTCACCAGATGCACCACCGCGGCGATTACGCCCGCCGCGGCAGGAATGGGCATGCCGACGAAGTATTTGCGATCCGGCCGGCCGGGATTCTTCGGCTGCGGATCGTGGCTGATATTGAAACGCGCGAGACGGCTGGCGCCGCAGAGCAGAAATACAAAGCAGACGAATGCGCCAAACTCGACCAGCAGCCGAGCGAAGGATCCATGGTCATCGGCAGCATGCGAAAGCCCCAGGTGAAGGCAAGAATGCTGGGCGCGACGCCGAAGGTGATCACGTCGGCCAGCGAATCCAGCTCCTTGCCGAAATCGCTGGTCGTATTCGTCATGCGCGCAATGCGTCCATCGAGCGCGTCAAACGGAATGGCAAAGAGGATCGCGAGCGCGGCATAGTCGAAGTGTCTCGGCTCCAGGCGCGATCCTTGCAGGCTTTGCGTGATGGCGTAGTAGCCGG
Organism: uncultured Acidobacteriaceae bacterium; assembly: GCA_963736915.1. Classification (GTDB taxonomy): domain Bacteria; phylum Acidobacteriota; class Terriglobia; order Terriglobales; family Acidobacteriaceae; genus KBS-83. Next base: position 549,160 of record CAVTQV010000004.1, read on the forward strand.
CCGCGATGTTGCCGCGGTAAACAGCGAGGGCAGCACGAACATGCCTCGCCGCCGCGGCCGCTTGCGCTCCATCACGGGCGCGTCTCCATGACTTCCTTCAGCAGCCTCGGTTCGTGGGAGGGCACTTCGACGTCCGCCAGGATGCTCGCGCCGCCTTTGACCCGCTGTCCGCGCTCTACGCGGATATGCGCATCCCCAGGCAGATATCAGGTCGCAGCGCGAGCCAAACTTGATGAGGCCAACGCGCTCGCCGCGCTGCAGGATGTCGCCTTCTTTGGGCACAAAGACGATGCGGCGAGCCAGCAGGCCGGCGATCAGCTTGAGCGAGATGATGCACCCCTCGCCTTCCATCATCACCACGCTCTGTTCGTTCCGTTCCGCCGATGCCGGATCCATCGCGTTCAGGTACTCGCCTTTTTTGTATTGAATGCTGCGAATGGTTCCAGCGATGGGTGAGCGATTGACATGCACATCGAAGACATTCAGGAAGATGCTGAGCCGGATGCGGTCGCCATCCGGGGTATGAATCGGGGCGACCTCGGTGATCTTTCCGTCCGCCGGGGAAACGACCAGCCCCGGCCCTGCCGGAATCGCGGTTCGGGTCGCGGAAAAACCAGAGAAAAAATGCTGCGAGCAGCACAGGAATCGCACCAGCACCCAACTGGCAAACCAGTCGGCGGTAAAAAAGCGCACTACGGCAGCGACAAACAGCAGACTGATCGCATACCAATATCCATCACGAACCATGCGGCTCCTCAAGGCGTCATTATACGGGCGAGTCAATCGGTCAATAGCCGATCCTGCGGCGCATCAGCAACGCATCCTCCGTCGGATCGGCATAGTATCCGGCCGATGTCCTGTGATGGTGAAGCCGCAGCGCTCGTAAAGTTGTACGGCCCCCGCGTTGGATTCTCGCACTTCAAGCCGGATCTCGTCTGCCCTGAGATCCCGCGCCCAGGCAGAGCGGTTTGAACCAGCATGGCGCCGATTCCCCGCCGCCGCCCTGTCGGATGAAACGAGCACAAATTCCAGCTCGCACTCCGCCGGTATACCTGGGATGCACAGCCCCGTTGCGACGGCAAAGCCTGCCATGGCCGGAACCGCTCTGCTCTGCGACCCAGCCCTTGCGGAGCCTTCGCTGGCCGGCGGAAGGCGCTTGGACCATAGCCGCGAGATCGTCATCACTCCAGGCGGAGCTCCCGGAGCTTCCTGCATCCAGGCGCGGAGGACTGGCAGGTCTTCCTCGACGAGCGGCCGGATTCGGATCACCGCGCCGGCATGGAGACGGCCGGGCAAAGAGCTCTGCATCCGAGCGGCGAAGGTAATTCGCATCCAAGGTGGCAAGATCGTCCTGCACTCCGGCGCGCAAACGTGGCAGCGCGGCCCTCGCTGCAGCGCACGCGTCCAGCGGCCCAACCAACTCGGGTTGCCACGCCGCAAACCGCTCCGCGGCTTTCTCTTCGGCGACAATCAGCGAGGTCCGGCTTCTGCCACAGCGGCAATCTCCTCAAACGAAGCAAGCCATTCACGCTCCGTCCGCCGGGCATAGAACTCATTGCGTCCCGCATCGAGCACGGCAAGCAAGTCCCCATGGATATTGCTCAGAGTGGCCAGCACGAACAGCCGCGAGACCGCGACGATCGGCATACCTGCAGCATGCGCCAGGCCCTTCGCCGTGCTCAGGCCAACGCGCATTCCGGTGAAGCTGCCCGGCCCATTGACCACGACGAGGGCCCGTATCGCACGCAGATCGTGCTCAGCATCTCGCAGCAATGCTTCAACAGCAGGCATCAACTCAGCAGATGCAGCCCGCCCGCCGAGCTCCGTCTGGCTGATACAGGTAACTGTCGTTGCGCCATTTCCAAGATCCGCGAGCGCAACTGTCCCGGTATCTCCGCATGTATCGAATGCCAGCACTGGATGCTCTAACATCACGCCGGGTCCTGGCAGATTTCGAGCAGCACGCCGCCCGTGCTCTTCGGGTGCACGAAGAAATAGAGGTGCCCTCCGGCGCCGGTCTGAATTTCGGGCGAGACGAGCGTGACGCCGCGCGGCCTGCAGCTCCTTCCAGACGGCCTCGATGTCGTCGACATGCAGCGCGACATGATGCAGCCCCGGCCCGCGCTTACTGAGGAATCGGCCTACGACCGTTTCCGGACCGAGCGGCTCCAGCAGCTCCACGCGGCTCTCGCCCAGCGGAATCATCGCCGTCCGCACGCCTTCATGCTCCACCGTCTCTTCATGCAGCACGCGCAGCCCGAGCGCCTCGTAGAACCCGCGCGCCGCGGCGATGCTCTCGACCGCGATGCCAAGGTGGTCGATCCGTGTACCGATGACGGTTCCTACGCCGTGCTCATGCGCGGCTGCCTCCGGTGATCGCGTCGACTATTTGCGGCCGTTGCGAACGGATCTTCCTGCCGCGCCGTGATCCGGCGCGCATGTCCGCCAGCTCCTCTGGCTTCAGCGCATGGGCGCGCAATCCGCGCAGCAGCTCGGCGCGGAGCATCTCCGTCAGGCGCTCGCGCCATTGCTCCTCCCGCCGCGCCCGCAGATGGTCATCGTTCCCGAGCCACGCAGTGAAGTTCCCGATTGCCGCAACCAGTCCATCCGTTCCCTGCCCCGTCGATGCTACGGTGCGCACCACCGGCGGGATCCAAGTGCCATGCGATGCCGCGAACGACTGCATCGCCTTCAGCTCCTTCTCCACGCGATCCGCGCCCTCGCGATCGCACTTGTTCACGACGAAGATATCGGCAATCTCCAGAATGCCCGCCTTGATGCTCTGCACGTCGTCGCCCATGCCGGGCACCAGCACGACCACTGTGATATCCGCCAACCGCACAATGTCGATCTCATCCTGGCCAACGCCAACCGTCTCGATCAGAATGCGGTCGCGTCCGCTGGCTTCGATGAGCATCGCGGCATCCGCCGCAGCGCGCGCCAGCCCGCCCATGGCGCCGCGTGTGGCCATGCTGCGCGCGTAGACTCCTGCGTCCGCATGATGCCGCTCCATGCGAATGCGGTCGCCGAGAATGGCGCCGCCGCTGAAGGGACTCGTCGGGTCCACCGCAAGAATGCCGACCCTGTGCTGCTGCTCGCGGAAGGCGCGCGCCAGCTGATCCACCAGCGTGCTCTTGCCCGCGCCCGGCGCACCGGTAATGCCGATACGCAGCGCCTCGCCGGTGTGCGGGAAACATGCCGAGAGCAACGCCTGCGCGCAGGCGCATCGTCCTCCACCAGCGAAATGGCGCGTGCCAGCGCGCGCGATTCGCCGGCGCGCAACCGCTCTGCCAGCTGCGCAACCATGGCGTAAGCAGCATTTTCGGCTTGGAGCGTGGTCTGCAAGCTGCGAGTGTAAGTCATCCGAATACTGTTTCCACACTCGAGATCGATCTTATCTCTATTAAAACGGTTGCGTTAGGGGCGTTTGAGCAGTTCGCGCGCGATCACCATGCGCTGGATCTCACTGGTGCCTTCGCCGATGGTGCACAGTTTTACGTCGCGATAGAACTTTTCGACCGGATAGTCCTTGATGAATCCATAGCCGCCGTGAAGCTGAACCGCCTCGTCGCAGATGCGCACCGCCGCCTCGCTGGCAAAGAGCTTAGCCATGGCAGATTCGCTGGTGGTCTTCTGGCCGGCATCTTTCATGGCAGCCGCCCGTAGCGTAAGCAGGCGTGCTGCGTCCAGTTGCGTCGCCATATCGGCCAGCTTCCATTGGATACCCTGAAACTCCGCGATGGCTTTGCCGAACTGCCTGCGCTGCTTCACATACCTCCTCGCTGCATCATAGGCGCCGCGCGCGATGCCGAGAGCAAGCGCAGCGATTGAGATACGGCCGCCATCGAGGATGCGCAGCGAGTCCACAAAGCCCTCGCCTTCCTTGCCCAGCAGGTTCTCAGCCGGAATCTCGCAGTCTTCGAAGATCAGCTCCGACGTATCGCTCGCCCGCAGACCCAGCTTGTTTTCCTTTTTCCCCGGACGGAAACCGCGCATTCCCTTCTCTACGATGAAAGCCGAAAGACCGTGCGTGCCCTGCGTCTTGTCCGTCACGGCAATCACCACGGCAACGTCGGCATGGCTACCGTTGGTGATGAATGTCTTTGTGCCGTTCAGCACCCAGCGATCGCCTTTGCGCACGGCGGTGGTGCGCGCGCCGGCGGCATCGGATCCGGAGCCCGGCTCCGTAAGACCCCACGCCGCCAGCCACTCTCCTGTCGCCAGCTTCGGAATGTAGCGGCGATGCTGCTCCGCATTTCCGGCAAGATAGATGTGATTCATGCCAAGGGAGTTATGCGCCGCCATGATGATGCCGATCGAGCCATCGATCGCGGAGATCTCCTCGATCGCCATCATGTAATCGACATAGCCCAGCTCCGCGCCGCCCAACTCGCCCGGAATGAGCATACCCAGCAGCCCCATGTGGCCAAGCTGCTTCACCACAGCCGCGGGAAACTCGCTTGCCTCGTCCCATTCCATGACATGCGGCGCGATCTCTCTGGCGGCGAAGGCGCGTATCTCTCGGCGCAGTTGCTCCTGCTCCTCGGTCAGACGGAAGGAGTGGCTGGTGCGTTGGGGAGGGTAGTTGCACTCATCGATAGCTCTCCGGGGAAACCTATGATCCTACCATGCCACTGCCGCTCGATTCTCGCGGACCGGCTTTCCCCTCCAACCGGCGAGTAACATTGCGCGTGCCTGCCGTCAATTGCCGGGTGCCCGGCGGGTGTTAGCGTTGTCCGCGTAACCTGTCTACCGCCTTCAGGAGGTCCGCAATGCAACCGCCAATGTGGCGTGTGCCTCACAAGAAGAACCAATCGAGACACCGCGTCTCCTGCTGCTTGCGGTGACAGAGGCGGCGCTTGAGGCGGACGGGGGACGGCCTGGGAGAACTCCTCGGCTTAGTCGTCCCCGCCAGATGGCCGCCGGCGTACTGGATCAAAAGGCGATCGACTATCTCCATCAGCGCATCCACGCAATCCGCGGTACCTCGGGATCGTGCCGTTACGTCGTCCTGAAGCAGCTCGGCTCGCCCCTGCTCATCGGCGGATGCGGATGCACGAAGCCGCCAGAAACACTGGAGGAGGTGGAGATCGGATATTCAATCCTCAAAGAGTTCCGTGGCCACGGCTACGTCACCGAAGCGCTCAACGCGCTCGTCCCCTGGATCTTCACCTACAGCCCAGTGCAATCCGTTTGCGCGCAGACATATCCGCACCTCGCCGCATCCATCGGCGTGCTGCGCAGGTGTGGATTCGTCATGGACGGCACCGGCAAAGATCCGGGCACCGTGCTCTTCCGCCGCCATCGCGCGACGGACGCGTGACAGGCGCGCCACGCCTTCGCCGATTCATCGCGACGTGAAATCCGCGAAGACGAAGCCGTCGTGCTCTTCGACTGCGCCCGGCACAGCGAGATAGGCTCAGCAAACATCGGCCCCGCGTAAGCACAGGTGTGGAACTCGCCATTCTCGGCGCAGGGTCGGTATCGGCGGGCAGTTCGGCCAGCAAAGCAGCATCCAGCTCCCTCCGGCGAAAGAGGCAGGCAGCTTTCGCGGATCGACACAGGTGATGCGGGCGCGCAGGCCGCCATCGAGCATCTCGCGCACCAACTCGCGCGTGTTCCGTCCCCACAGCGGAAATACCGGCGTGATTCCGGTGCCGGCAAGACGTTCCTCACGATAGCGCCGCACATCTTCGAGATACAGATCGCCAAAGGCCATCGCCTGAACCCGTCGCGCACGGCGGCGGCGCAGACATCGCGCATCACGCGCCTCATACTGTTCGTTCGAGCAGGGCCAGGGCAGCGGCGCCTCGATCAGCGGCAGCCCCGCGGCGGCAGCCTGTGCGCGCAGTACCGTTGCTCGCGTGCCATGCATCGCGACGCGATCGAATGCCGCGTTGATCGTCGTCAGCAGTCCGACAACTTCGTAGCCGCCCTGCTGACGCAGCGTGTGCAGGGTCCAGGCGCTGTCCTTGCCGCTGCTCCAGGACAGCCAAGTCCGAATTGGATCGGCATCAGGCCTGCAACGCCTGTTCGAGATCGGCCAGCAGATCATCCACATCCTCGATGCCCACCGAAATGCGCACCATGCCATCGGTAATGCCGATCTCCTGCGGCCCTCTTCGCCCAGCGCCGCATGCGTCATCGTTGCCGGATGCGAGATCAGCGTCTCCACGCCGCCCAGGCTTTCGCCTAGCGTGCATACGCGCACCCGCTTCAGCAGATCGTTTGCGCGCTCGAACGATCCCGTCTCGAAGGTGATCAGCGCGCCAAAGCCGGACATCTGCCGCTTCGCCAGCTCATGCTGCGGATGCGTCGGCAGGCCCGGATAAAAGACCTTCTCCACGCGCGGATGCTTCGCAAGCCATGCCGCGATCTGCCGGCCGCTGGCATCGTGTTGCCGCATCCGCACCGCCAGCGTCTTCACGCCGCGCAGGATCAGGTATGACTCGAACGGCGACAGAATGCCGCCCGTGCACTTCTGGATGAACGCGAAGCGTTCCGCGTGCTCGGGCCGCGTGCCAACCAGCACGCCGCCAAGTCCATCCGAGTGGCCGTTCAGGAACTTCGTCGTCGAGTGCATCACCAGGTCGGCGCCCAACTCAATCGGCCGCTGAAAATACGGCGACATGAACGTGTTGTCCACGCACAGATCGACCGGCTCGCCCACGCGCTTCGCCTGCTCGCGGCACACCGCGCTCACGGCGCGGATGTCGGTCAACTGCATCAGCGGGTTGGTCGGCGTCTCGATATGGACCAGCCGGGTGCGCGGCGTGAACGCCCGCCGCACATTCTCCGGATCGCTGGTATCGACGTAGGTGAATTCGATGCCGTAGTGCGCAACGATCTGGTTGAAGAGCCGCGGCGTGCCGCCATAGACATTCGAGCCGCAGATAACGTGGTCGCCCGTCTTCAACATCGCGACGAGTGCCGAGATCGCCGCCATGCCGCTGGCAAAGACATGCGCGGAAGTGCCGCCCTCCAGCGATGCAAGATTCTGTTCCAGCGCCGTGCGCGTCGGGTTGGAGACCCGCGAGTACTCATATCCCTTGTTCTTGCCGATCTCCTGCTGCGCGTACGTAGACGTGAGATAGATCGGCACATTCACCGCGCCGGTGATGGTCTCCGGCTCCTGGCCGGCGTGGATGGCGCGCGTGGCAAAGCCATGCTGCGGATCGCTCATGGATTCTCCTGAGTTGGACTGACTTGATAGGGTAGCCTCGGGCGAGCCCGCGCGTCAATTATTCATTTGTGAGGAAGGGCCGCTTACGAAGATTCACCGGAACAGGCTTGGCAAATAGCTTCAGTATGCCTATTTTCCAGGATCCATTTGAGGTTCCTGTCGTAATCTAGGGGACGGCGAGGAAGTACCCTGTTGCCTGCGGTCGGAAAAGGATAATGAAAAATGTTCAAGTGATCAAGTCTCGTGATCTGGAAAGATCATACGCTTTACACGGAAGGTCTCGATTTTTAACGGAAGTGGCCACCGGATATGAAGATCGCGAGATCAACAAACTGAGTGGTGGACTTGACGCGACGTGCGGAGCTGCAGCTTTAACGTCATCCAGCGATGGGGTCTTCGGTTCGTCAATGGCATATGTGTCAGCGATGTAGATCAGCGCTACGTCACGTTCCGTCGACGCGGTTTCAATACGACAGCACCACCGTCTCTGATGATACGGCGCCATCAATCGGACCTGGGACTACGTGAATTTCCGATGACCGACCGGACGGTAACAATCTTTGCTATTTACACGCCGATAGAATAGGCGTGTCAATCGTCCTGATTTGAAACAGCGGAAGCAACAATTCTTCAGGAATGTGCCGTTTTACCCCACCTGATTCGCTACACTCGAAATAGAGAAACAAAAGCCCGCGATCATCGCGGGCCTTTTCATTTATGGCCTTGGTTGCGAAACGGGTCCCGGAGCCAAAGAGAGTGCGTGTGGCGTTGGGCCAGCTAAGTCCTTTCTTTCGACGAATAAAGCGGTAAGCCCTTTAGATGGACGAATTTAGCTCACGGAAGAGCTGCTAAAGATGCAGCTAAAGACTTGCGGACGCTCTCCCGCAGCGGGAGGGGGGTGGGGGACGGGAAACATGACCTTCTCTATTTGCCGCCCTCGAAGATGCTCTTGGAGAGGTACCGCTCCGCTGAATCCGGAATGATGGTCGCGATGCGCTTATCCGGGCCAAGCTTCTTGGCCACCTGGAGCGCCGCATACACATTCGCGCCGGCGCTGGAGCCGCCCAGCAGTCCCTCCTCGGCGGCCATGCGCTTCACCATCGCGAACGCGTCGTCATCCGTCACCATAATGACGTCATCCGCCAGCTCTGGATGGAACGTCTTCGGAATAAAGTGAACGCCGATGCCCTCTACACGATGCGGCCCCGGCGGCCCACCCTGCAGGATGGAGCCTTCGGTTTCCACGGCGATTGCGGCAAGGCGTGGGTTCCGCTTCTTCAGCCCGCGCGCGATGCCGGAGAACGTGCCTCCGGTACCGATCCCCGCCACTAGCGCGTCGACACGGCCCTCCATCTGCTCCCAGATCTCGGCCGCTGTTGTCTCTTCGTGGAAGTCCGGGTTCGCCTGATTCTCGAACTGGAGGGCACCCCACGCTCCGGCGTCCTGGCCAGCTCCGCCTTCGCTAGTTCGATGGCACCGCGCATGCCGTCCTTCTCTGGTGCGCACCACGTTAGCGCCAAATCCACGCATCAGGATGCACTTTTCTTCGGCGTAACCCTCAGGTACAAACAACGTCACCTTGTAGCCGCGGTTCACACCGATCAGCGCCAGCCCGACACCTGTATTCCCGGCCGTAGCCTCGAAGATCTGCGATCCGGGCACGAGCCGGCCCTCCTGCTCCGCGCGCAGGATCATACCCAGCGCAGCGCGGTCCTTGACGCTGCCCCCGGGGTTCAGGAATCGAGCTTGGCAAAGATGTTCGCCATCCCGGCCGTGCACAGCCGCGTCAGCCGAAGCATCGGCGTCTGTCCTACGAGGTCGGTGATGTCATCGGCAACACGCAATGCGCCGTACTGGGTGAGGGTAGAGGCTTCAGTCCGCATAAAAGAACCGACTAGTGTAGCAGCGTCCGAGGAAAGCGATCTTCGGGCCGCGAATAGAGGCGTTCAATACCTGATTGTTGGCAGGCGAGCGGAAAATAACTGGTGGTAACGATACGCTGCGTTTCAGGTAAAGTCATACCATCCGGAACCTTGCCGAGCATAATCTGCGGGAACCACCAACGTGATGCCAAAGCGAATGCCAGAGACGAAAGACACCAGAGTCACACTGAAAACCCTTGCCGAACACCTCCATCTGACGGCGGGCACCATTTCAGCCGCACTGAACGATTCGGCGGCAGCACGGGCTATCCCCGAACACACGAAGCGGCGCATTCTGGATGCGGCGCGGGAGCTGAACTACAAACCGAACTACTTCGCACGTTCCCTTCGCCTGCAGCGCACCTATACCATCAGCGTCATCGCCCAGCAGATCGGCGATCCTTATGGAGCCGCCATCATCAGCGGCATTGAAGAGTATCTGCGCGATTCGGAATACTTCTTTCTCACCGTGATTCATCGCCACGATCAAAAGGTGCTGCAGACGTATTCGCAGATGCTGATAGCGCGCGGCGTTGAGGGATTCATCACCGTCGATACATCCATCAAGGAGACACCTGCGCTTCCCACGGTCGCAGTTGCCGGACACCGGCATGTGCCGGGCGTGACCAACATCACGATCGATCACAAAGTCGCGGCCCGGCTGGCGCTGACCCACCTGCTGAAGCATGGCCACCGCGAGATTGCATTTCTCAAGGGCCAGAAGGACAGCTCGGATTCAAAAGTGCGTTGGACGGCCATCTGCGATGTGGCAAAGGAACTCGGATTGCGAGTGCGCCCCGAGCTGACTGTGCAGATCGAAACGGACCTCCCGACTCCGGAGCTTGGATATCCTTCGGCAAAGAAGTTGCTCGCGCGCAACGAACACTTCACGGCTTTGTTTGCCTATAACGACATCTCCGCCATCGGTGCGATTCAGGCATTTCAGGAGGCCGGCCTTCGCGTGCCGGAGGACGTTTCGGTGGTTGGGTTCGACGATATCCCGCTGGCGGTGATTTTCAAACCAGAGCTGACGACGGTGTGCCAGCCCCTGCACCGCATGGGTCAGATTGCTGCTAAAACCATCATCCAGCAGATCGAAAAGGCCGCCGCATATCAGCCGGAGATCATGGTCGAGCCAGAATTGATTCAGCGTGCTTCGTCAGGCCGCATCAAGAACGGTGCAACCGCAGCGAAATGATGCGCCGGCGATCCACTCGCCTGTTCTCCGTCTGATCGCTTATCGGCGGCCAACTAAGACCAGCGCATTCCCGCGATAAATGCGCTCAAGAACCGTATCCGGAAGCGCAAGGCCATAAATCTTCCATCGTCCCTGGCGCGAGGCGTGCGACGGATAGTCGAAATACTCGTCCTCGGTCTCAAAGAACCGATAATGCGCCCGATACATGGATTCCTCAGGCAGCAGATCCGCGCCGAATAGGATGCGGTCTGCAAATCGAAGGAAGAATCGCCGCGCTGTAAACGGCTGGCGGCCCAGCTCGGCAACGCGGGCCGACATATCAAGCTGAACGTTCGGATATGTTTCCAGCATTGCAGCCAGTGCAGCCAGGTCTTCTGGCTGCTCGCCCATATGCGCGGCTACGAATTGGGTTTCCGGATGACGCGCGAAGACTCGGTTCCGCTGCGCCAGCAGCTCCTCCCTGCTGAACGCGGAGCCATAGAAGCTCCAATCCGGATGCGCAGAGAGCTCTTCGAACCGTTCGTTCTGCGGTCGGTGGGCAGGAAGAATGCCGCGGGATCGGCGGTGTGAAACATGATGAAGATACCCAATTCTGCTGCGCGGGCAAACAGCGGATCCAGCCGAGGATCGTCAATGCGAAGCAGCGAGCCGTCCCGGTCGCGCAGCCGCAGCCCCAGATCCTTCCAGATCTTCATGCCGATCGCGCCGGCGGACACGCACTGCTCCAATCGGCGTACTGATCGATCGAAGAAGCCGCCTTCGGCCAGGTCGCGCCAGTCCATCCAGGCAATGGTCGAGAAGCGTTCCGGCGAAACCTGGCGAAGGCGCGTGAGGCTCTCGAAGCCATCCGTTCCGGGCTTCATCGTAATGTTCACCAGGTGCTCGATGCCGCAGGCGTCCATCACATGCAGCACATCGACAGGATCCATCCCGTCGATGTGATTGTGGAAGTCAACCGCCGGAAATTTCGGCCGCTCGATTCGGTGTTCCACGACCCGCAGCATTGATCGCGGATTGAAGTCGCTCAGGTTCAAGGTGACCCTACTGGCCGCTTTCATCATCGAGACAAACGGATCGCGTTCATCGCCCGGCATGATGGCTCCTATATGTAGCTGTATATGCGACGATGCTCACGCGCTGAACTCCGTGACAGACGGGATTGTGAGTCGATAAAGACGGAAAGCGTCTTTGCGTCCGGCTGAGCGGCCGTCCCTCCTACGCCGGTGGTCGAAAGCGCGCCGGCCGCATTCGCCAACAGCAAACATTCGCGCAAAGAACGCTTCGTCAGCAGGCCGTGGACAAAGCCGGCTGCAAAAGAATCTCCGGCTCCCGTCGTGTCTACTGCATTCACGCGAAACGTTCCCGCATGCATCCGTTCCGTGCCGCGCACGGCGATCGCGCCTTCGCTGCCCTGCTTCACGACCGTGCATGTGGTGCGCGCTGCCAGCATGGCCAGCGCCTCGCGCGTATGCGTGGCGCCGGTGAGCGCCTGCGCTTCGGCCTCATTCATAAACACGACATCCGGAATGCGCATGACCTCCCATATCTCCTTCGACCACGCCTGCGCCGGGTCGGAATTGGGATCAAACGAAACACTCAGGCCAGCGGCCTTGGCTTCGCGCATCAGCCGCGGAAACGCCGGCCGCAAACGCTCCTGCAAAAAATACGATGTCAGGTGCAGGTGCTTGTATCCCCGGAAAGGGTTCGGCGGGAGGTCGTCATATCCAAGATCCGCGATCGCGCCCAGATGCGTCACCAATGCACGATCCTCTCGCGTACTCAGGACAACAGTGGCGCCGGTAGGTTGTTGCGAAAGCAGAAGGTTGCCGGTCGGGATACCCGCATTGTGCAGCGCTTCGCGGCAGAATCGGCCAAAGTCATCATCGCCGGTCTTGCTGATAAACCCTACCGGATGCCCCAGCCGCGCGATACCGCTGGCGAAGATAGCCGAGGCGCTGCCGAGCACCATCCGCATCTCCCGGGCCAGCACCTCGCCGCCGAGCACCGGCGGCGCTGCCAGGCCGGAGAGCACAATATCGACGTTCAATTCACCAATCACCAGAACAGCGGGTAGCGTGTTCACATTCCTTCTTCCGACGGCGATTCGAAGGGCTGATCTGCAGGATTCCCGTCGTTTGCTTTCATTTTGTTTCGTTTCGTTGCATAAGTGTAATACAATCCTCGACTGTTGGGCTGAATATGCCCGATTGAGGAGAGATGTGTGGATGCGCTGAGTGTGTTGTTGGAATTTTCTGCTGGGCGGAAACGGGAGCTTGGAATTGAGCATACCCCTCGGGAGATCGCGCAGCAGCCGAAGACCTGGCACAGCACCCTGGCGCTGTGCAAACGGCTGCAACCGGAGCTTCAGGCGTTTTTGAGGAAGCAGGCCGGGTTGCCGGTGCTGCTGGTGGGGGCGGGGACCTCGGATTTTGTTGGGCGGTCGGTCGAGCGGTTGCTCGAACGGCGCTGGCAGACGCCTGTGCGCGCAGTCGCGAGCACCGAGCTGCTGACCGGCATGGATGACTGGCTGCGGGTGGACGCGCCGGCTCTGTGCATCTCGTTTTCGCGCTCGGGCGACAGCTCGGAGGGCGTCGCGGCGATCGAAGAAATGCTCCGGCGCTTTCCCGGCGTGGCGCACCTGGTCATAACCTGCAATGCGGATGGCGCTATGGCCCGGCTCGTGCGCGGGCACTCCCGGTCGTATGCACTGGTGCTCGATCCGGAGACGAACGATCGCGGCCTGGCCATGACCAGCTCGTTTTCCAACATGGTGATCGCTGGCCAGGCGCTGGGCTATCTCAATGATCTGGACAGCTATGGCGCCATGGTTGAGCAACTGGCGCGGGCCGCCGAGCTCCTGCTGCCGCGCGCTGCCGATGCGGCTGCGAAGCTGGCGAAGAGCGGCTTCCGCCGGGTGTGCTTCCTCGGCTCCGGCGCTCTGGCGGCGGCAGCGGCGGAGTCGGCATTGAAGGTGCAGGAGCTGACGGCGGGCCGGATCTTTACCATGTCGCAGTCCTTTTTGGGATTGCGGCACGGGCCTTTGTCGTTCATCGACCGGGAGACGCTGGTGGTGGCGTATCTCGCCTCGGACGAGCAGATACGGCCCTACGAGACGGATCTGCTTCGCGAACTGCAGCAGAAAGAGCTGGGCGCAACGATTGCGGTGACGGGATTCGCGCTCACGCAGGAGGCGCGGGAGGCGGCGCAGGTTACGCTCGATCTGGATGGCGGAGGGGGCGACGGAAAGCCTGTTCCGGACGCGCTGCGGCCTCCTCTGGACGTGATCTTCGGCCAGTTGCTGGGACTGTTCTGTTCGATGGAAGCGGGACTGAAGCCGGATACGCCCAGTCCTACCGGGGCGATTTCGCGAGTTGTCTCGCACGTGAAGATTCATTCTGCACAGTCGCAGCCTGTTCCGGAGATTTCGTGATCCTCCATCGTTTGTCATCCCGCTCCGTTGCCGGCGCTGCGCTGGCATTCCTGCTTTCTGCCGGCGCCGCAGTTCCCTTTGGCTGGAGTCAGGCGGCGGCCGGTGATGCCACTGCTTCGGTAAGCCAGGCGAGAGAGGGCCACATCGGCGATGGAGCGATTGAGGCGCGGTGGCCGCTCCGGGATGGAAAGCCGGCGGCACTCGAAATACGCGATCTGCGCGATGGCCACACTATCCGGCTGAGTGGCCCATTCCGGATTGCGCTCGAAAAGGATGAGATCGTCGAGCCGGCAACGATGACGCTGCTCGCTGCCGGGACGGGTGGAACAGCTCGCTCCGAATGCCGATGCCACGGTTGCGGCGGAGAAGCTGCCCGGCGTCGCGGTGCACTACCGGCTGGGCGATCCGGCGGGACGCTTTGCAGTGGACTGGGCGGTGGTGATGCGCAAGGACGCGCACTACATCCGGCAGGTGCTGACGATTACGGCGGGGAAAGAAGACGTTGCGATCACGCGGGTGGGTCTGATCGATGCAACGGCCCCGGAGATGATGCTGACCGGCACGGTAAAAGGATCGCCGCTGACGGCGGGCGATTTCTTCCTCGGCTTCGAGCATCCGCTTTCCACATCGAGCGTGGTGCACGAGCATGGCGTGGCCGAGATGGAGCGGGTGCTGCCGCTGCGCGCCGGGCAGACGGTAACCTATTCCTCCGTTGTTGGCATTGCCGCGCCGGGACAGATGCGACGTGACTTTCTGGCCTACATCGAGCGCGAGCGCGCGCATCCCTATCGCACGTTTCTGCACTACAACAGCTGGTACGACATTGGGTATGAGAACCGCTACACGCAAGCGCAGGCGGTAGAGCGCATCCACACCTTCGGCCGCGAGTTGCATGACAAGCGCGGCGTGACGCTGGATTCGTTCATGTTCGATGACGGATGGGATGACACGGCGGGCATGTGGGCGTTCCGCAAGGACTTCACGAATGGTTTTCTTCCGTTGAAAGAGGCGGCGGCGCAGTATGGCACGGCGCCGGGCGTGTGGCTCTCTCCGTGGGGAGGCTATGCGCATGAAAAGCAGGAGCGCATTGCCGAGGGGCGCAAAGAGGGATACGAGATCGAGAACGGCGGCTTTGCGCTTTCCGGGCCGAAGTACTATGCGCGCTTCCATGAAATCTGCATGGAGATGGTGAAGAAGTACGGCGTGAACCAGTTCAAGTTCGACGGCACGGGCAATGTGGACACGGTGGTGAAAGGCAGCGCCTTCGACAGCGATTTCGACGCGGCCATTCATCTCATCAGCGATTTGCGGCAGGTGAAGCCGGACCTTTATATCAACCTGACGACAGGGACCTATCCCTCGCCGTTCTGGCTGATGTATGCCGACTCGATCTGGCGCGGCGGAGAGGACCACAGCTTTGCCGGCGTGGGACCGGAACGGGAGCGCTGGATTACCTACCGCGACATGGAGGTTTACGACAAGGTCGTGAAGCGGGGAGCGCTGTATCCGCTGAACTCCCTGATGCTGCATGGGTTGATCTACGGCCAGTATGCCTATCACCTGAACACCGATCCGGGCGGCGATTTCAAGAACGAGGTGCGCGACTACTTCGGCACGGGAACGGATTTGCAGGAGATGTACATGACGCCGTCGCTGCTGACGCCAGCGGACTGGGACGTGCTGGCGGAGGCGGCGAAGTGGTCGCGGACGAATGCGGCGGTGCTGAAGGACACGCACTGGGTGGGCGGCGATCCGCGGTGGCTCGCGGTCTATGGCTGGGCGTCATGGACGCCGGAGAAAGCCATCCTGACACTGCGCAATCCGAGCGATAAGCCGCAGGATTTCCAGTTGGATGTGGCGCGAGCCTTTGAGCTGCCGGAGGGCGCGGCGCGGCGTTTTCGCGCGCACAGCCCTTGGCAGGATGAGGCGGATATGCCTGCTGTGGAGTTGCAGGCGGGGACGCCGCATACGTTCCATCTGAAGCCGTTCCAGGTGCTGACGCTGGAGGCGACGCCGGAATAGGACTGGCCGTCCGGGCGATACGCGCGGCGGGACTGGCCGTCCGGGCAATTGCGCCTGCGGCGCGTGTTGCTCGGTTCGCTCCCGGTGGTCGCTCACGCCTGGTTGACGGCTGACCTCACCGAACCCTGCGTTGCACCACTCCCGATCGGGATGAAAGGAATCTTTGATGGCCGCTCGCGGGTCCTGCGATTGGAATATGCGCTCGAAAGAGCTGAGATCCGCGGCAACTACGACCAAAATGTCTTTGACGACATAATGTCTTCATGACAGATTACAGCTATGGCATGGGAGGTCGCGTTCTCCGACGAATTCGGAGCATGGTGGGAAGATCTCGGTGAGGAAGCGCAGGTGACGATTCGCGCCAAGGTGCTTTTGCTGGAGCAATTTGGGCCATCGCTCTCAAGACCGCACGCAGATGTGATTCACGGGTCGAGCTTTCCGAATTTGAAGGAACTGCGGGCGCAGCACAGTGGGCATCCGTACCGCGCGTTCTCTTTATCTTCGACCGAAGCGTACTGCAGTTCTCCTGATCGGCGGCGACAAGACCGGCAATGACCGCTGGTACGAAGAGTATGTGCCCAAAGCAGAGAAGATCTATCGGGAGTATTTGATCGAAACAAATCAGGTGCTCTGAAAGAGCCTATAAACAAGCCTTCCTCCCGACCGAAAGGATGAAAACAGATGGCACGGAACTTTAAGGAACTGGAAGCAAAGATGTCACCGGAGGCCCGGGCAAAGTCCGACGCTCTGGCAAAAACATACATTGCCGAGATGGCTCTTGATGAACTGCGCGAAGCGCGACAGCTCACTCAGGCCCAATTGGCGAAGACATTGGCGGTGGATCAGGGTGCGGTGTCCCGACTAGAGAGACGTACCGATATGTATGTAAGTACCCTGCGGAATTTTATCCGCGCTATGGGAGGCGGACTTCATATCCGCGCCGATTTCCCGGAAGGCTCCGTCGAGATCAAACAATTCGAAGAAGTCGCCACGAGATAAGCGCTGCCCTCATCCACCGCCCTCCGGCTAGGATGGGGCACCCGGTTGTCCTAGCCGCACCGGCGAATCTTCCTCCTGCCCTCCATTCGCGTCGATCGCCCTGCGCAATCGGAGCGATCTCCGGGCCCCCTGATGGCAAATCCCGCAAAATGACCTGGGCACACGTTTGGACCGCGAGCCGGGAGCGAAAACGATCCCTTTTTGCACGATTTGTTGTGCCATATATGACAACTCGTGTCATATATGACTATTTCGTTTTGCTTCGGTTTCCCGGAATGGGATTGGTGAGGGTTACGCTCTGGATCGCGATTTTGGGGCGGATTTTCCGGAGTCCGGGCGGGGCGCTTCGGTGGATTCACGAACGATGAGCGTTGGCGCGACGCGGACGGTGCGCGGCTCCTTGCTGATGCGGCCTTCGATGCGATCGATGAGGATGCCGGCGGCGCGTGCGCCCATCTCGTAGCTGGGCTGCACCACGGTCGTGAGATGGGGATGAAAAGGGCTGTCCACGGCGAGATCGTCGAAGGTGGCAAGTGCGATGTCCTGCGGGCAGCGGATGTTCAGCTCCTCGAATGCCTTGAGCACGCCGAGCGTCATGACGCCATTGCAGACGAAGATGGCGGTTGGGCGCGCTGATGGATCTTTTCCCTTCTGCGTGAGGATCTGTTTGCCGAGTTTGTAGCCGGAATCGTGGCGGAAGTCGCCTTCGAGAACGCGGCTTTTCTCGACTGGAATGCCGGCCTCGTGCAGCGCTTCTTCGTAGCCGCGGAGACGCTCACGGCCGGTCTGCAGATCGAGCGAGCCGGTGATGATGGCGATGCGGCGATGGCCTTTCTGGATCATGTGGCGGACGCACTCGCGCGCGCCGCGCACGTTGTCGAGCAGGACAGCATCGGTTTTGACGCCGGGAACGGTGCGATCCAGACATACGAGTGCGACGCCAGCATCGATGGTGCCCTGCAGATGGCTGATATCGGTGCTGCTGGCCGACGCGAGGAGCACGCCATCGACCCGATAGGAACGCAGCGCGGCAACGATGCGCCGCTCGCGGCCGATCTGCTCATCGGTGTTGGCGGTCATCAGGAAATATCCGCGCTCGAAGGCAGTATCTTCCGCGCCGCGGATGATCTCGGGAAAAAACGGGTTGGTGATGTCGGGAAGGACCATGGCCAGCATGCGTGTCTGGCGGACCTTGAGGCTGCGGGCAATCTCGTTGGGGGAGTAGTTCAGCTCGCGGATGGCGATCTGGACACGCTCGGTGAGTTTCGGGCTGACTTTGCGAGTTCCGCGGATGACATTCGAGACGGTAGCGATGGAAACATCGGCACGCTTCGCTACCTCCACAATTGTTGCTGTGCGATCTGCAGCAAAGCCGTTCGTCTGCGTTCGAACCATACGCTATGACAAGAACTGTATCGTGGATTTCGAGCAGCCCACAAATGAAGATTTCCTTGTGAAACGCCTATATAAACGATTCATGCGGATTCACTCTCCGAGGCGACCGCGCCTGTGGCGGGATTGCCGCGTTTCGTTCCGTTTGGTCGCTCACATTGGATGTATGGGTGAGCTCACTGACAAATCCCATGCGAAAGGTACAACGATGCTGAAAGGGATTTCTCCTTATTTCAGTCCGGAATTGCTGAAGACGCTTTATGAGATGGGCCATGCCGATGAAGTCGTACTGGCGGATGCACATTTCCCGGGACATACGGTGGGACGGCGTGTGGTGCGGGCGGATGCTCTGAATGTGTCGCAGTTGCTGCATGCGATTTTGCCGCTGTTTGAGCTGGAGCGCACGGATGATGCGCTGGTGATGATGCAGCCGGATGGCGGAGATGCGATGAACAGCGAGGTGGAAGCGGATTTTCTGACGGTGGTTCGAAAGCCATGCGCCGCGGACGACACCGGCTTTGCGCATTGCGAGGCGGGACTTTTACGAACGCGCGAAGGCCGCGTATTGCGTGGTGATGACGGGGGAGTTGCGGGCTTATGGCAATTTGATTTTGAAGAAGGGTGTCACGCCGGTGGAAGTGGCCGTCCAAGGCGATAGCACCTGCGGTGCGGGTGGCAGGGTTCGCTTGTCGCTCACGTCTGGTGCTGTGTGGGCGCCTGTGAAACTGCAGGTCCCTTCGACAAGCTCTGGGCGGGCTCTTTGCGTTGCTCAGGATAAGAGGTTGAAGTTAGAAGGAGCCCACGTCCCCTGCAGAGACGCGGGCTCTCTATTCGTGATAACTAGCGCGCAGGGCCGGCGTTGCCGGGGCCTCCGGTGGGTTGCAGTGCGGGGAGGCGTTCCTCGACTGGCGGCAGCGCGGGGAAGGGCTCGTGCGGCTCGGCCTGGTACCAGTAGCCGACGGAGTAGTAGTTGTCCGAGCGCGCGTTGGCGTGGCCGTGCTCGATGGTGGCCTTGAAGGATTTGGTGAACGGGATCGGCGAATCGAGATGGAAGCGGTAGACGCTGGAGCGGCCGCCGGCTAACTCCGTGCCGACGACGGGCGCGCCGTAGAGTTGATAGGAGAAGGGCTCGCCGCCGAAGTCCCATGCGCCGAGGAAGTAATCTTCGCTGCCGGTGCCGACGATGGATGGCTTCTTAGCGCCGTCGATGAAGAACATGTCGTCGCCTTCGCCCCACCACATGTCCTGATTCTGCAGCACCGACATGGTGACGCCAACATATTGTCCGTGGCCTTTGGCGTCGAACCAGACGTAGTTATCTTTGCCGTCGAGATTGGGTTTGTCGTTGACCTGCGGGTCGCCGTTGGATTTCCAGTCTGTCGTCCAGCCGTGATTGGGCTGGGATTGCCGGTACTGCGCGTGGAAGTAGAGCGTGCCGGCGGGGAGTGGGTGGTCGTAGGTGCGGTAGTCGATGTTGTAGTAGAGCGAGCCGATGGCCTCGTGACCCTCATTTGTAACCGTGATGCGGGCGTGATGCGCGAAGGGCATGGGGAAGAAGCTGTTCAAGCTTTTGACGCTGCCGACGGAGAGCATCTCCGATTGCCAACTGTGATATTCGCCGAGGCCGAGGCCGAAGAAGTCGCCGATGGGAGCTTCGACGCTGGGGTTCTGTTCGCCGTCCCAGTACATGCGGAGGACGATGCGCTTGAGGTGATAGGGCTCATTGTCGGCGATGGTGAACCAGACGTGCGAGATTTCGCCGGGGCCGTCGGCGTCGAGCACGGTTTCGGTTGCGCCGGGTGCAACGTGGCGGAAGTCGTCATTTGCGCCTTTGGGGTCGGTGCTCGAAGCGCGATGGAGCACGTATGTCTGCTGGACGGTGAGGTCGGGTTGCCAGCTTTGGGATTGCGCTTGCGCGCCGAGGGCGAATGCGCCGAGGGCGAGGAGAACTGCACATTGCGTCATACCTATCCACCTCATAGATGGGGTTTGAACAGCAGATCCCTCCACTACGCGGCTTCGCCGCTCCGGTCGGGATGACGATTCTTAATATTTGTCTCTGCGTTATGAGCTCAGTCGATGCCGAGCTTGTGTTGCATTTGTTCCAGAGAGATGCCGCTGGTTTCCGGGTAGTAGAAGAGGACGATGAAGAAGTCGAGGACCATCATGGCGCCGAAAAAGATGAACGGGTAGGCGCCGGAGTTTTTGGCCATGACGGGAAAGATGAGTGAGATCACGGCATTCGTGATCCAGTGGGCGGAACTGCCGAGGCTCTGTCCTTTGGCGCGCACGCGGTTGGGGAAGACTTCGCTGATGTAGACCCACAGGACCGCACCCTGCGAAACGGCGAAACAGGCGATGTAGGCCATGAGCAGCCAGACGAGCCAGCTGAGGTGCTGATGAGTGAAGAAGAGGATGGAGATGATGGTGAGGCAGATGACGAGGCCCACGGTGCCGGTGAGGAGCAGCTTTTTGCGGCCGAGCTTGTCGATGAGCGACATGGCGATGAGGGTGGCGATGAGATTGGTGGCGCCGACGGCGATGGCCTGCAGATCGCCGGAGATACGCGACGCGCCGGCGAGGGCGAAGATGTCGTTGAGGTAATAAAGGATGGCGTTGATACCGGAAAGCTGGCAGAACATGCCGACGGTCCAGGCGATGATGATGGGCTTCTTGTACTGGCGGGAGAAGAGCGGATCGGTAGAGGAGGAGCGCTCGAGGTGGACGGAGGCGACGATCTCATCCAGCTCTTCTTTAGGCTGCGGTACGCCGGTGAGGCGCAGGACTTCGAGGGCTTCGCGAAGATTGGATTGCGTGACCAGCCAGCGCGGACTGCGCGGGATGACGAAGAGCGTGATCAGGAAGAGGAGTGCCGGGAGACCAGAGGCGCCGAACATCCATCGCCAGTCGTTCGCGCCCACGTGCATGCTGCCGATGATGGCATTGGAGATATAGGCGAGCAGGATGCCAACGACGATGTTGACCTGAAAGAAGCCGACGAGGCGGCCGCGCCAGTCGGGCGGCGCGATCTCCGCGATGTACATGGGGCCGAGAACCGACGAGCCGCCGATGCCGAGTCCGCCGATGAAGCGGAAGACGATGAGGGCCGGCCAGTTCCAGGCGAGCGCGCAGCCGATGGCGGAGAGCACATAGAAGATGGCCATGACGCGAAGGCTGTCGCGGCGGCCGAATTTCTGTCCGGGAATGCCGGCGCCCATGGCGCCTATGACGGTGCCGACAAGCGCGCTGGAAACGGTGACGCCGAGCAGCGCGGGAGAAAGATGATAGGTGTGGGTAAGGGCAGAGGTTGTGCCGGAGATAACGGCGGTGTCAAAGCCGAAGAGCAGGCCGCCGAGTGCGCCCACGATCGTGCTCTTTACTACATGCGAGTTGATGCTCATTCAGTCTCCAAAGCGCGCGCATCGGCTGCGATTTCGCGCAAGCGGGGCAGAATGTGCCCAAGGCGCGCGGCCGGCGAGGCGGGATTTCCAAGCGAAAAATAGACGTCGCGGTACAGTGGATATAACTTACCGTACGTCGCGGCTGCTCGCTTGTCCGGCAGAAATGTTTCGCATGGAGGACAGAGCGCGGCCTGCGCTTCTTCGACCGATGTGTAGTCGCCGCTGGCAAGAAATGCGAAGATCGCGGAGCCGAGGCTGGTGACATCGCCCACGGGCACGAGCACCGGCTTGTTCAGCGCGTCGGCATACACCTGATTGAGAACCCGGTTCTTCTGTGGAACCCCGCCGCCATTGATGATGCGGTTGACGGGCGAGCCGTGCTGCTGCATGCGCTCCAGGATGATGCGGGTGTGCAGTGCGGTGCCTTCAATGGCGGCGAAGAGCTCGTCCTGCGCGGTATGGACGAGGTTCCAGCCCAACGTGACGCCACCGAGATTGGGATTGACGAGGACAGTGCGATCGCCGTTGTCCCAGACCAGGCGAAGAAGTCCGGTTTGTCCGGCACGGTAGTCTTCGAGGCCCTGACTGAGAGCCGCGACAGAGGAACCGGCACGGCGCGCGATGCCGTCAAAGATATCGCCAACGGCGGAGAGGCCGGCTTCAATGCCGGTGTAGCCGGGGAGGACAGAGCCGGGGACGACACCGCAGACTCCGGGCACCAACGTGTGTTGCGCGCTGACGCCGATGATGCAGGTGGAGGTGCCAATGACGTTGACGACATCGCCGAGACGAATGTTGGCCGCGACTGCATCCCAGTGCGCGTCGAGCGCGCCGACGGGAATCGGAATGCCGGCCCGGAGCGCGAGACGCTCGGCCCATTCGGCGCTGAGCGTGCCGGCGATGCGGTCGGAGGTTTCGTAACGGCCACTGAGTTTTTCGCGGATGCCCTGGAGCAGCGGGTCTACCGAGGCGAGAAATTCATCCGACGGCAGGCCGCCCCATTTTTCGTTCCACATCCACTTGTGGCCCATGGCGCAGATGCTGCGCGGCAGATCGGCGGCGGAGCGGATGCCGCACAGAGTGGCGACGACCATATCGCAGTTTTCGAGAGCGGTGACAAAGCGGGCGCGCTTTTCCGGGTTGTGGCGAAGCCAGTGAAGGAGCTTGGAGAAGCCCCACTCGGAGGAATAGACGCCGCCGCACCAGTCAATGGCTTCTGTTTTCTGCTGGTGGGCGGCAGCGGTGATCTCCTGCGCTTCGCGCCAGGCGCGGTGATCGCACCAGAGATAGTAGTCGTCGAGGGGCTCGAGATCTTCCCCAACGGGAATGACGCTGGAGCCGGTGGCATCCACAGCGAGCGCGCGGACCTGGTCGCCATGGATGCCGCTGGACTGGAGCGCGCGGCGCATCGCGTCGACGAGTGCGTCCATCTGCGCGCGATGGCTCTGGGTGGCGAGATTGGGATCCTGCGGCGAGCGGCGCAGCGGATAATCGGCGACGCCGGTGCCGAGGCGTCCCTCGCTTTTGCTGAAGAGGGAGACGCGCACGCTGAGTGTGCCGAAGTCGATGCCGGCTACGATGCTCATCGGAGGGTCGCTTCGCTCCCATGGAATACTCCCACCCTAGCTTCGCTAGGATGGGGCACCCGGCTGTTGTTGAGCGATAGATACAGCAGGTCCTTCACTCCACCTTCGGTTACGTTCAGGATGACACCATTCAGATGACGAGCTAACGTTCACAGATCACGTTTCGATCAACTGAAGTCACGTTGCCGCAGAGATGCACGCGGACGCCGAGCGCGTGGAACATGGCGGCTTTGACGGCGAGGGCCTGGGTTGCGCGCTTTTCGTCCGGAGCGTAGGCGATGTTTACGTGATTGGCACGGTGGCGCGCCATGAAGGAGTCGCGCGAAACGCCATCGAAGGTGGCGCTGACCATGGGCCACTGGCTGGTGGTCTGGCTCCAGCGGCGCTGAGTTTCTTCCGCGGGGAGCGTGACGACCGAACCGAGACCCATATCGACGTGCAGCCTGTTGCCTTCGACGAAGACGCGGCTCCAGACGATTTTGCCGGGGCGGCCAATTCCCTTCAGCGTGCCGCCTCCGAGCGGGAAATACATTGGGGGCTGGCGGTCGCTGGATGCGCCGCGGTAGCCGTCGACGAAGTGGCTTGCGGGGGCAGCGCCGGAGATCTGCAGTACCCAGACAAAATCGTCGATACCATCGCCTTTGTAGTGCTCGCCCCAGCGGACGTCGTGCAGCGTGGTCGCGGGATCGAGCTGCAGCGCTTTCCAGCAGCGGTTTGTGATGAGCGCGTCGAGGCCGGCGCCTTCATCCACTTCGTTGAAATGCGGCAGCGGTTCGCCGGCGTATAGCTCCTTGCCCGCGCTGTTGCGGACAGGAGGACGCTCGCTGTTGTTGAGCAGGCCTTCGACCAGGTCGGAGGCGGGCACCATATCCTTGAGACCCTGCTGATACTGAATGCCAATGGCGTCGCAGCCGAACTCATCTGCGATCTGAAGCGCGGCGATGTACATCTTGCACTGCTCGTGAATCTGCTGATCGGTCAGCTCGGTTTTGTCGTCCTTGCCAGTGTTGAAGCGCAGGCCTTTCTCGTCGAGCCACTGACGGATAGCTTTGGCTTCGGCATCGGGAATGGTTTTCATGCGGGCGACCAGCGCGGACTGACTAAGCCGTTCCTTGAAGACGCCGAGCGGGTTCAGCAACTCGTCATCGATGATGGCGTTGTACATGCCCATGCAGCCTTCGTCGAAGATGCCGAAGATGGCTTTGTGCTTAACGAAGTTTCGCGGCGAGCTCCTCGCCGGTGCTGCGTGCCGACGCGGGTAGCGCTGCGGTATCGAGGTCGCGCACGTGCGAGAGATCGTGGGTGACGGTTGCGCTCCTGATCCACTGTTGCAGACGCGTGCGGAAGTACTGGTCGGTGAAGTCCTGGCTCCAGAGCGAATGGAATGGCACACCGGCCTTGACGAGCGAGCCGTTGAGATTGAGCAGGCCGACGAGTCCGGGCCACTGGCCGGACCAGTTGGCGACGGTGAGAATGGGCCCGCGATGCGTGCGCATGCCGGGCAGCACGTGATGCGTGTACTGCCATGCGGCGGTGGCGAAGACGAGGCTTGCGTCGGGGTCGATGCCCGCGAAGATATCCATGCCCATGCGCTGGCTGGAGATAAATCCATGACCCATTGCGGGATTGACGGGAAAGGCACGCTCGACTTCGACACGCTCATCGCGGAATGCCTGTGTGAGGCGGCGCTCCAGGTCTTCCTGCGCGGGCCAGCAGACCTGGTTCGCCGACTGGCGCAGGTCTCCGCTGGTGATGAGAACAACCTTTTTTAAAGGTAAGGCTGCGTGCGAACGCGACATGAATTCCCTTCTTTCGTGGTTTTGCTTTGCACTGACTGAAACGTTTCCGGCCTTCAGGGTAATTCCACTGTTCTCAAGGGCTGCTCTTCCCTGCTTCCTCGTCGATGTGAGTCTGATCGCTCAGATGCGCCAGCTCACTCTGGGCCTGGCCGCGCGCTTTGGCATCCTCCGAGATTTTTGCGAACTGGCTGAGAGCACGATTCATCTGCTCCTTGTCTCCCAATCCGCGATACGCGCGAGAGAGGAGATACCAGGCGGTCGCGTCGTTCTTCTCGACCGCCAGATAGTGTGTCAGGTCGTGAGCGGCGGCCTGATAGTTGCTGCGGTGCAGCTCCAGCTTGCCAAGCAGACGCCATGCATCCGCGGGCGGCCGATCCATGAGGAGCGCGCTCCGCAGAGTCTTTTCCGCCTCGTCATTCTTTCCGAGTAGCAATTGCGTCTGGCCGAGAAGGGTGTGCACGCTGGCGGAATGCGGCTGAAGCTTGAGCTCAGCCTGGAACTCGGTGAGGGCTTCGGCGGATTTTCCGCTTCGCAGCAGAGCGCTGCCGATCGCTTCGTGGATGCCGGGCAGGTCAGGCTTCAATTGCAGGACGGCTCGATACTCGGCAATGGCTTTGTCATCCTGCTGTTGCAGGACGAAGGAGTCCGCCATGATCTGGTGCGCACGATAGGAATCGGAGGCAGCGGAGAGAACATGCTCGAATGCAGCGCGGGATTTCTGCTCGGCCTCATGGGCTTCTGCGTACAGGGTATCTTCGCTGCTGTCAGCGGGTTTATTTGTAACGGCAGCAGTGGCCGGTTTGCCTCCCAGCTCCTCGACGGCTGCCCGCAGCTCCCGGATATCCGGGCGGCGGGCGTTTGCCTGCTCAAAATCGGTGAGCGCTTTGCTGCGGTTGCCTTCTAACTCAAGCTGCTCGCCCGCCAGTTGCCAGGCACGGGCGCCGTTGGGCGCGGCTTTCAGCAGAGCGAGCGTGCGCTGCCTGCCGATCTCGAGCCACGCCTGGCCGAGCGCGTACCATGCATCGATGTTGTCCGGCGCGAGATGAGTCACTTCCTCAAACTGCTTCACGGCGGCGTCGTAACGAGCCTGCGCGACATAAGCATAGCCGAGCCAGGTGCGCGCGATGACGTCCGACGAGCGGAGGCGGACCGCTGTTTCCAGCTCGGGCACGGCGGCGTCCGGCTTCGAAAGCTGGTATGACGCCAATCCGCTGAACAGGTGAGGCGCCAACAAATTCGCGTTCAACGCGATGGCCTTGTGAAGCACTGCGATCGATCGCTCCCATTGGTGATTGAAGTACAGCGCGACGCCGAGATTGCTCTGCAACTCTGCACTCGGCGGAAGCTGATGCGCGAGGTACTCGTATTCGCGCACGGCCGTGGAGAAATCGCCCTGCTGCTCCGCCTGATGCGCGCGCTGCGCATGCGCGGCCATATCTTCCGAAGCTGTCTGGCTGGCTGACTGAGCGGACAGAGGCAAAGCCATGCTCGCTGCAAGAATCAGTTTGGCAGCGAGCATGACCATACGAGGATTAGAACTCCAGTTTCATGCCGAACTGGATGATGCGTGCCTGGTTTTGTTGTGCTGTCATGATGCCGAAGATGGTTTGCGAGTTTTGGAGCGAGCTGGTGCTGAGATCCGGCGGCGCCGCGTTGATGATGAACGTCTGCGCATTTCCTCCAGACGAGAAGATTACCCGGTTGAAGGCATTAAAGAAGTTGGCCTGGAACTGCAGATCCAGGTTTTCATGGATGGTGGTTCGCTTGGAGAGAGACAAGTCTTCGTTGATATAGGCGGGCAAGTGCAGCGCGGAGATCAGGTTGGGGGCGTTGCCGAACTCACCCGGAGCCGGAAGCGAGAAGGCCGCGGGATTGATGTAGAACTGGCAGGGATTGCGGCCTGATCCCGCGGTGGGATGAGAGCAGCTTTTGCGATACGCCGGATTCTTGAATGGCTGGCCGGGGACGATGTTCGGCCGGAAGCTGAAGCCGTCACCCGCGGCGAAGAAGGGATTCGACGGGCCGGAGGCGTCGTACTCGATGTGGATCGGACGTCCGCTCTGGTACTGGTGGATACCGGAGACCGACCAGCCGCCCGCGACGGTGTTCATCACTCCGCCGTGATTGAGGAACCGCTGGTTTTTGCCAAACGGAAGCTCATAGGTGTAGCTGAGCGAGACGACATGCGGGATGTCCGAGCTGGTAACGGAACGCTCTCCCCTCGGATTGTAGTAGTCCTGCGCGAAGGAGCCGGCATAGATTGCGTTCTCGGCGCCGGCGCTGGGTCCGCTATTCGAGTCCACGTTCCCGATGGTCTTCGAGAAGGTATAGGAGAGCAGGAAGGTGAGCCCCTGCGAGAAGCGCTTCTGCAGGCTACTCTGCAGGGCGTTATAGGAGACGCTGCCGATGGGATTGATCGGATTGTCCACATCGCCATATTGCGGCCATGGGCGCAGCGCCTGCGCAGCCGTAGCTCCCGAGGGGAATGCCGCCTGGAAGCCCGGCCACGGCGGCAGAATACCGGCGGCGGCTACTCGCGGATCGTCGATCGGAAGGGTCAGGAACTCGTTGAGAGGCATTCCTTCAGCCGCAGCGATGGGACCATACTTCGTGCGAGCCATAGTCGGATTGACCTCATTCGGCTTGGACCACGTGCCGACGTGGTAGGTATGCATGCCCACGTAACCGATGTTGGCGATGAAGCTGCCGCCGAACTGATGCTGAATCTGACTGGTCCAGTACAACTGCATGGGCGGGATGCCCGCGCTGGGATGAATCAGGGGCGGATTGGTATTGCCCACATAGATGCCGGGGTCGAGATTCGAATTTGGCTGCACGACGCCGCTGGCTGGATATGGAGTGCTCCAATTATATGCGGGGCTGCCGAGATAGTCCTGCGGACGGCTGAGCACAGCGGCGCCGGAAAAGCCGCTCGTATATTGGTTACCGCTGATGTCGCCCTCCAGGTTGTCATTGCCCAGCGGCCGGGTGATGGCGAAGCCGCCGCGGAAGGCAGTCCTGTGATCACCGGGCGAGTAGGCATAGCCGATGCGGGGCTGCCAGCCCTTGTAGTCGATGTCACCGATACGCGGCTTGCCGTTCCGGCCCGGCCCGGTGCCGTAATAGGTAAAGGCGCCGGGGATATTGCCCGCGGCCACGTTGGGCAGGATGGGATTCATGGTGGAGACCTCGCCGTGGGCGTCGGTGCGCGGAATCTGCAGGTCCCAACGTACTCCCAGGTTCAGGGTGAGATTGGAGGTCACCCGCCAGTCATCCTGAAGAAAGAGCCCGGTTTGCCACCAGCGATATGCGGATTCGATGGGGTAGCTGAAATTCACAAAATCCACGCCGCCGAAGAGGAAGCTGGCGGCGGGAGCGCCCGAGCCACTCGGAATGGTAATGGCGTTGCCATTGGCGAAACCGGTTCCGTTGAGAGCGGTCTGCGTTGGCTCGAAGGTAAAGCTGCCATTCGGGATAGGAGCTTCATTGCGTTGCAGCCATCGCACTTCGCCGCCCATGGTGAAGTTGTGCCGGCCGCGGATGATCGTCAGGTTGTCGTTAATGATGTAGCGGTTCTCGGCTATGGTCGATCCGCCAACACCGCCGATGCCGTTCTGCGCGGTGCCGATGCCGATGCCGGGATACGAGCTGTCCTTGGCGAGCGGCGGCATCCCTGTGATGCCCAGCGCCGCCAGCCCCGGCCCGGGATTGAGCGGACCGTTCAGGTAGTTATCGCGAATGAAGCCGATGTTGAGGTTATTCAGCACTGTCGGCGAATGTGTCCAGTTCCAACTAAGACGGAACTGCTTGGTCGGTGCGTTTGTGGTGCTCGCATCGAGGTCGTTCAAGATGCCGTTGTTGGAATTCTTGTAGCCGCCGAGAAAGATGCTGCCGGAGATGGAGTGCCTTTCATTGATGTGCTCGTCGATCTTAACGACCAGGCGGTGCTCATCGATTTTCGAGCTTTGCAGCCGCAGGAAGTTGTTCTGCAGATCGTTATTGACCGCCTGGGGAAAGCTCTTCAGAATCGTCTGCGAAACTGGGCTGAGCCCTGAGAACCCGCTGGGGATGATGTTGCCCGGGAAGGGATCGCGGACCTGATAGCTCTTGCCATCCGGACCAACAACGGTGTGCGCCGAAAATGGATTGTAGACCTGCACCAAAGTAAACCGGGCGACCGGCAGGATCAAAGACCGGTGCGCCCGATACCGGGTCGGTTAACTGTGGTCCAAGCAGCTGGGAGAAATTGCCGTCGCGGAATTCGTTCGGAATCGTCGTGAGCGTGGCGTTGTTCGCACTGGGACGGTAGGCGAATCCGGTCCAATCGACGAAGAAGAAGGTTTTGTCGCGCCCACTGTAGATCTTCGGAATCCAGACCGGTCCGCCGAAGGTGCCGCCGAATTCATTCTGCTTGAGCGGCGCCTTTTTCAGGTGCAGATAGTTGGTGGTGAATCCGGCGGCGTTCAGCGCGTCATTCTGCAAGTAGTCGAACAGGCTGCCGTGATAGGCATTGGTGCCGGAGTTGAAGGCGAAGGATACGATGCCGCTGGAAAGACCGTACTGCGCGCTCTGATTGTTGTTGATGAGCTTGAACTGGCCGATGGCATCGATCGGCGGATGGTTGTTGCCGATGGCGCCGCCCTGGTCGGTGTTCATGACCGGGATGCCGTCGATATAGGTCTCGTTCGAGTAGCTGACGGAACCGCTGATGTGCAGGCGGTAGTCCTGGGTGTCGGGAGAATTCGTCCCAGGGCCAGGTGTCGATGCATAAACGCCGGGTGTGAACAGCACGAAGTTGAGCGGATTACGCATGTCGCCACTGAGCGTGACGGGCAGGTCCTTGATCTCCTGCGGCGTGATCGTGGTGCCGATGTCGGAGGTCTGGGTCTCGATGCTGGCCGCGGCGGAAGAGACGGTGACGGTCTGCTGCACCTGTCCGGGCTGGAGCATGAGGTTGAGCGCGACGGTACTGCCGACGCCGACTTCGACGTGCTGCTCGACGGAGGTGCGGAAGCCGGATGCCTCGGTGGTGACGGTATAGTGACCGGGCGCGAGGCTCAGAAAGCTGAACTGGCCGGAGGCGTTCCGATTCCGAGGTAGCGGTGACGCCAGTGGCCTCATTGCGGAGGGTGATCTTCGCACCGGGGATGCTGGCCTTTGAAGTGTCCTGCGTAGTGCCTTTGATGGCTCCGCGATCTGCTTGTGCACCCAGGTAGGTTGGGGAAAGCATTGCGATTGTGACAACAGCGAACAGCACATACAGCAGACACCGTATCGATTTCATCATCGACGCTCCTCAAAGGGACCCGCTCGTTCGTTTCTATTTTTTAAACCTTTAACTACAACGGCGATGAGTTGAACATGCCCGCGAGACGACTGTCAACAGCTTTTCCGGTCTCATTTTTGACAGCGGAGCGGGACCCGAGGAGAGGCCGATCAGCCTGTGCTGTCGCTGGGTCTGGATGACCACGGACATGGGTTGAGCTTACGGGAGTGGGCTTTTTCGGTCGCTGGGACGAGCGCGGAGCTACACGGTTCCGGGTGCGGCGCTCAGGGTGGGGAGGCTGTTTCCCTGCTCTGCACGGCGTCAGGAGGGCGCGCCCGGGACGCTGGCGCTATTTGCTTTTCTGCTGCGGTTTAAAGGTTTTTTACTTTCCGGGAGTCGCGGGCTGGCCTTCCACCGTCGGTTGCGATCAGGAGGACGACTCTTATCTGCCGCCGCTCTAAAGATTCAGCTCACGCTTCGCTTCGATGAACTTCTCGATGGCAAACTCGATCTCCTTGCGTGTATGCGCGGCCGATATCTGGGTGCGGATGCGCGCCTTGCCCTGGGGCACCACGGGATAGGAGAAGGCGACCACATAGACGCCCTTGCCGAGCAGAAGCTCCGCCATACGCGACGCCACGACCGCGTCGCCAAACATGACGGGGACGATGGGATGCTCGCCGGGCAACACATTGAAGCCGGCGCTGGTCATCTGCGCGCGGAAGTAGCGGGTGTTTTCCTTGAGCCGTTCGCGCAGCTCCGACGATTGGCCGACCAGGTCGAGCACCTTGAGCGATGCAGCGACGATGGGCGGCGCGACCGAGTTGGAGAAGAGATAGGGGCGCGAGCGCTGGCGCAACAGATCGATGATCTCCCGGCGGCCGCTGGTGTAGCCGCCGCTGGCGCCGCCCAGCGCCTTGCCGAGGGTTCCGGTGAGTATGTCGATGCGGCCTTCCACACCGCACGCCTCGGGCGTGCCGCGGCCATGCTCGCCGATGAAGCCGACGGCATGCGAGTCGTCGACCATTACGAGCGCGTCGTACTTCTCTGCGAGGTCGCAGATTTTGTCGAGCCGCGCGATGTAGCCGTCCATAGAGAAGATGCCGTCGGTTGCGATGAGGCGATGGCGCGCATCGCCTGCCTCCTTCAGCTTCTCCTCGAGATCCTGCATGTCGCCGTTGCGATAGCGGAAGCGAACCGCCTTCGAGAGCCGCACGCCGTCGATGATGCTGGCGTGATTCAGCTCATCGGAGATGATGGCATCTTCGGCTTCCATCAACGTCTCGAAGAGGCCCCCGTTGGCATCGAAGCATGAGCCGTAGAGGATGGTGTCATCGGTGCAGAGAAAGCTGCTGAGGCGATCCTCAAGCTGCTTATGGATGGACTGCGTGCCGCAGATGAAGCGGACGCTGGCGAGGCCGTAGCCCCATTCGCGCAGGGCCTGCTGGGCGGCTTCGACGACGGCGGGATGGTTCGCGAGGCCAAGATAGTTGTTCGCGCAGAGATTCAGGACCGATGCGCCGCTGGTGACCGAAACCTCCGGCTGCTGCGGTCCGGTGATGATGCGCTCGCGCTTATACAGACCGGCTTTTTCGATCTCGTTCAGCTTTTCCTGAAGATGACGCTGCATCGTTCCGTACATTGCGCGCTTGCTCCTCTGATGAAAATGACCACCGGCCTGTCTCACTCAATCTTACCGGCTGAAGGATATGATGAGAGTGTCTGCGGCGCTCAACGAAGCGCCGCCACTCCAGATACATAAGGTAGAGCGGCATGGTGAAAAGTGGTTTCATATATGGTTTTGCGGCTTCGTCCAGCCGCATGAGACCCGCTTCGATGGCGAGTTTCACCCGTGGCCCCACTCAATGACGCCGGTTTATGCAACCACTTCGAGCCTGCTGGCGGTGATCGGTCTGGGATTTCTGCTCGGCATGCGCCATGCTACGGACCCGGACCACGTGATTGCCGTCTCGACGATTGTGAGCCGGCAGCGCGGCATCGGGCAGGCGGGCATCATCGGCGCGCTGTGGGGGATCGGTCACACCATCACGATTTTCGTAGTGGGCGCGGCCATCATTCTCTTCCACGTCGTGATTCCGCCGCGGCTTGGTCTTGCGATGGAGTTGGCCGTGGGAGTCATGCTGATCCTGCTCGGGGTGTTCAATCTGACCGGCATCACGCAGTGGATCACGCATCGTTTTACTCCGCAGCATAGCGATGGGCCTCTCGTGCACTCGCATCGCCACGCACACGACGGCGTTGTCCACGAGCATGTTCACGGTCACAGTCCGGAAGTTCACATGCACCTCGATCCAGTGAGATCGCAGGGCTGGATGAGTCGCGTTTTGCGCAAGCTCGGGCTGTATCAATTCCTTCGCCCACTGGCTGTTGGCCTGGTGCATGGGCTGGCGGGATCGGCGGCGGTGGCTCTGCTGGTGCTTGCGGAGATTCGCGATCCTCGCTGGGCCATCGCATATTTGCTGGTGTTCGGCATCGGCACCATCGCGGGCATGATGCTGATCACGATGGCGATTGGCGCGCCATTCGCATACACGCGCAGACGCTTTGCGCCGTTTCATCAAGGGCTGGGAATTGCATCCGGCGTGCTGAGCCTTGCTTTCGGGCTCTTTATTACATTCCAGATCGCGATTATGGACGGCCTTTTCGCGCGCCATCCTCACTGGACGCCGCACTAGGCGCGTTCACCTGTTGCGAGACGGTTGGGAAAGCAGATCCCTCCACTTCCCGGTCTCGCTGCGCGAAACGCTCCGGGCGGGATGACGAAGGATGACAGCGGCTTTGATCGGATTCGCCGGAGCGCTCTCATCCTGCGTTGTGCGCACGATGAGGCAATCGTGTTGTTAAAGCTCAACTTTTTGTGAAAACGTTATAGTCTGTTGTCCATCCGCAGCCTTTTGCTATGTCAGCCAGAAAAACTTTGAAGTCGCTCCGTGGTCCCTCGGAGGAGAAAAACTCCTATGCAACGCCGGCGCTTGAAAAGGGCCTGGACGTTATCGAGCTGCTTGCGCACCGCTCCGGCGGCCTTACGAAGAGCGAGATCTCGCGCGAGCTGAAACGGACGGTGTCGGAGATCTTTCGCATGCTGCTTTGCCTGGAGCGGCGCGGCTACATTGCGCAGATGGAGGGCGAGCGCTACGCGCTGACGCTGAAGCTTTTCAAGCTGGTGCAGGAGCATCCGCCGACCGAACGGCTCATCACCGAAGCGCTGCCGGTTATGCATCAGCTTGCGCAGGAGACGCTGCAGTCCTGCCACATGGGCATTATTGATGGAGCGCTGGTGACGATCCTGGCGCAGGTGAATGCGCCTTCGAGCATCGGCTTCTACGTAAAGCTCGGGTCGTCAGTTGAGTTGATGGAGGCTACCACCGGCTATGTCATCCTGGCGCACCAGGATGATGAGCATCGCGCGCGGACGCTGGCGGAGTGGAAGCGGCTGACGGGCGAGGAGGTGCCGGCAGATCTTGCTGCGCATCTGGCCCGCGTGAAGCGGCAGGGATATGAGTCGCGGCCCAGTTATAAGGTGCGCGGCGTGACGAACATCAGCTATCCGATCTTTGACGAGCGCGGATCGGCCATCGGGGCGCTGACAGTGCCGTACATCCAGCACATCGATGCGAGCGCGAGCGCCGCTGAGGTGAGCACGAGCCTGAAGAAGGCGGCCGCGGAGATCAGCGCGGCGATCGGCGGCAAGACTCCTGGAAAACCCAAAGGCGATCGGCCCGCTGCTAAGTAGGCCTCCCAAAAAAAATCCGCGAGGACGGAGCGCGCAACTTCGCTCGTCCCCGCGGTGGGGAGGTGCAATTCAGAAGGCGTACTTCAAAGAGAGCTGGAAGAAGCGCGCATCCGGCGTGTTGTTCTGGAAGGTCTTCGGTCCAGTGATATTGCCACCGTTGCTGTTGTCGTTAGGGTGGTGGATGGGTTCGACAGCGTTGGATGATTCAACACATTGAAGCCATCTGCCCGGAACTGCAGATACTGCTCACGCCAGGTCGGGAAATTCTTGAACAGTGACATATTCACCTGGTAGTAGCCCGGGCCGTAGACATTGTTGGAGCGGCCGCCGAGGAAAGCGATGGCGGTGGCCTTGTCGGTGATGACCGAGGGATATCCGGCGGTCCCAATCAGGTTGCCGGGCAGCGGGTTGGCAAAGGCGCACGGGTTATACCAGTTCGCCTTGGTCCGCGTCTTTGTTGCGCAGGAGACGTCCGGATTGGAAGGATCTGGCGAACCACCGGCGCCAAATGGATCGCGTATGGGGATGGCGCGTGCGCTGCCATTTGCTGCTGTGCTGCTATTCGGGGAAACGGTGAACGGCGTGCCAGTCTGCGCTGCAAAGGTCAGACTCGACGACCAGCCGCCGATGGTCTCGTCTACAAGGCGCGATTCATGCAGGAACGCCTTTCCCCTGCCAAAGGGAAGTTCATAGTTGCCGTTGAAGGTGAAGCGGTGGCGAACGTCGAAGACCGAGTTGGTGTATTCATCGATGAACGGAATCAGCGCCACGTTGCGATCGCTGATCGCGCTGAAGTTGCCGGCCGCGTCGCTTGCGTCATCCAGTGCGTGTGCCCAGGTGTAGGTCGCCAGGAACGACAACCCGTGCGAGTATCGCTTTTCCATCTTCGCCTGCAGCGAGTTATAGGTGCTGACGCCGGCGTAGTGTATCTGGCCGACGCCTCCGAGATCCGGGAAGGGCTGATACTGTTGCGTGCTGGTGCCGGGAGCAAAAAGGCCCGGAGGTGTGTTCGGTGCGCCGTAGAGAGATAGATGGCGTGACACATTGCCGACATAGCTGAGGGTCGCGGCCAGATTATTGGAAAGAGCCCGCTGCATGGAGAAGCTGTAGTTCATGGTGTAGGGCGTCTTGATATTGACGTCGGTTGCAGTGGAAACCGGGGAAGGAAACGAAGTTCTGGAAGCCGCCGCTGATCTGCGGCGTGGGGCCGGTCTCGAGTGTGATGCCATTACTGCTGGCGAGTGAGGGGCAGTTGCCTGCAGCGCAAGTGGGAGCATAGAAGTTTGCCTGGTTCGAGAACGGGAAATTTGCCCCGATGTTGGTATTTCCCTGGGCCATCAGCCCGCCGTAGAAGATGCCGAAGCCGCCGCGGAAGACCGTGTTCGGCTGTGCCTGATAGGCAAAGCCGACGCGTGGCGCAAAGTTCGTTTTCTGCGCATTCGCCAAACGCTCGTTGTCTGTGTACTGCACCGAGACGTTATCTTTGGCGAGCGTACTGAGAAACGCCGTGCCCAGGTTGAGGTTCTTCTGCTTGCTGGGAAGCTGATAGATACCCGATCCTGTGCCGATGCCGAAGCGGCCCGGTCACGACGAAGTTGGCCTGCTGTCCACCGACTCTCTTTATAAGGCTGGTAGTAGTCGTAGCGGACGCCCAGGTTCAGCGTCAGCTTCGGACTCACCTTCCAGTCATCCTGCGCGTAGGCCGAGTCATACCACTGAGCGTCACGGATGTTGGGTGCGTTCGCGATGTCGGCATAGTTCGCCTGACCTGCAAGAAAGTCGGCGACATCATATCCGGTATTGCTGTTTCCGGGGATGCCGGTGTACACACCCTGGCCGTGGTTCGAGCCACCGCTTTGTGGACCGAAGTAGTACTGGCCGAGCGAGGCAGGCGCGTAAAGATAGGAGAAGCGAACGGCCTGGAAGGACACGCCGAATTTGAGCGAGTGATTGCCGACGATCTTGGTTACGTTATCGAGGATCTGATAGACGTTCTGCGACTCATTGTTCGTTCCGACTGATCCCCATTGCTGGATGCCGCCCTGTGGGAAGTAACCGAGCGGCAGACCGTACTGGCCAGCGCCGAGATCCGGCACTCCGCCCAACCCGAGAGAGGACGCAATCGTTGGGTTATACGCGTTGGCCTGCTTGTAAGCGGAATGATTCCAGTTGTAACCGAAACGGAATTCATTGGTGAGCGTGGGAGTGAAGATGTGCGTCTCGCTGAGCATGAAGTTCTGCGAGAAGATGAAGTCGCGCTCGCCGCCATAGCCGCTGCCGTCGAGGATGGGGCCGAGCGGAAGCGCATTGAGAATGATGTCGTGGAGATAGCTGTAACGCGCGTAGGTCTGGTCCTTGGCGGCTGATATTCCAGTCAAGACGCTGATCCCACTGGATCGTATTGTCATTTTTAGAGACGTTCTCCACCAGGTTGCTGTAGGTCTTGCCGCCATTGGCGTTCGGCGCTGGATACATGTTGAGGATCTTCAGCGCGACGGGATCGATCTGGCTGGCGCAGAAGGTGTTGGGTTGCCCGTTGCAGGTGAGCGGTTGAGCGATGTTACCGGAATTCGGCTGATAGAGTTGTCACCGGACTCTGCCCAGTTAGGTTGGTGTTGAGCAGCTCGGAGAAGTTGCCCTGCCGCATCAAGGGGGTTGGCGTGTTACAGGACATTGGTCTGGCCGATGGAAATGCGGTTTGCCTCAATATCACCGAAGTAGAAGAGCTTGTTCTTCCAGATGGGGAAGCCCAGCGTCGCGCCGAACTGATTCTGGTGATATGGGGGAATGGTCAGCGCATTCCAGTTCTGTGCGTCCAGGCTGGTGTTGCGCACATACTCCCAGAGGTCGCCGTGGATCTGATTGGTTCCGGACTTGATGCTGGCATTCAACACCGCGCCGGCAGAGTGACCGAACTCCGCACTGAAGTTGCTGGTCTGCAGATTGAATTCAGCGAGCGCGTCCGGCGGAGGCCGCATGACGAAGCTTGAGCCGTTGAGGAAGTCGACCAGGTTGGTGTTGTTGTCGACGCCGTCGAGGATGAAGTTGTTCTGCTCCGCACGCTGGCCGTTGGCGACGAAATCGCCGCTGCCGCTGCCGCGCGTGTTCCCGAAAGGCGGCGCGACGCCTGCG
Source organism: uncultured Acidobacteriaceae bacterium (assembly GCA_963736915.1). Classification (GTDB taxonomy): domain Bacteria; phylum Acidobacteriota; class Terriglobia; order Terriglobales; family Acidobacteriaceae; genus KBS-83. Next base: position 586,244 of record CAVTQV010000004.1, read on the forward strand.
GTGAGTTGCGCGATGTAGACCCAGTTTCTTCCGTTCAGCGGAGTGTCATTGATGGTTTTGGTGTCGATCACCTGGCCCACGGCGCTGGATTGCGTTTGCAGCAGCGCAACTGCACCTGTGACTGTGACGGTCTGCGATATCTGCCCAGGGGTGAGAGCGAGATTGATCTGGGGGCGCTGTTGCACATCCACGCGCACGTTCTGCCGGGTCGTTGTCTGAAAGCCTGCCGCCGAGGCGCTGACGGTGTAGTTGCCGATCTTGATTGGCGAGAAGGTGTAATTACCGCTGCTGTTGGACTTGCTCTGCAGTGTGAAGCCGGTGTCCGTCGCCGTAATCGTCACCTGAGCATTCGGGACGATGGCGCCGGTATTGTCGGTCACGGTTCCTGTGATCGCGCCCTGATCTACCTGAGCGGAGGCCGTAGCCGCCACGATGAGAAGACAGACGCACACCGCCCACCACATGCTTCGTTGAATATTTCGCACTATGTCACGCATTTCCAGGCCTTCCATCTACTGATGATTTGCAGCTAAGCGACATTCGCTTTGCGTTTTAGTTTGAGCGCTCATTATGAGCCGACCCGCCTACCGGATGATTCGAGATATCCAGGGTCTCGACCCACGTAAAGAGTTCTTTATCAGCGAACTCATTACTTTCATGTATCAAACGGTCACAAGCTACGCTTTCGATGTAAGCGTTGTCAATGCGGTTTGACACAAACGTTTGTTGCCATGAAGTGCGGCCGATATATCTCAGACGGGACGGGGCTGTATTTTCGACCTTTAAGCCATGACCGGAACCGTAGTTCTCCGCGGTTCCGGCCGCATCCCCTTGCTCTGGCCCGGGCGCCTTCGTCTTGAGTGCTTGAAATTGGCTGCCGGGTTTCGGCGCTTGGATTGGCGTCATGCTGTCCGACCGGAACGCGATGAAGGCGAAATGTGCGGGATGAAGCAGGGGCTGTGTTGCTATCGGAGGCCGGGAGCCGACAACGCCTTCAGGTCGGCTGAGGAGCCCGGCTCTTCAGGAGTGCGATAGCGGCCGCCTTCCAACTCCGCCGGAAAAAGGAAATATTCGCGCAGGTGTGGAATGTGCTCAAGGAAAACCATTTCGTTGCCAAGCGCGATATGCAGAAAGAGCACCAGATGCTGATGGATCTGTCCCATGTCGCCGACGTGCGGCACTACCGGCAAGCCGAACCGTTTCGCAAGCAGGGCGACGGCGAGGAATTCACTGACTCCGCCGAGCCGCGTGCAATCGGCCTGCACATAGTGCATCGCCCGCGCTTCAAAAAAATTCTTGAAGACGACGCGGTTGGGGATGTGCTCTCCGCAGGCGATTTTTACCGGCGCGAGCTCGCGGGCAAGCGCAGCGTGCGCCAGCATGTCGTCGGGATGCGTCGGCTCTTCAATCCACAGCGGCTTGAGCTTTGCCAGCTCCCGGCACATCATGCGCGCGACCGGCAGGGTCCACTGCTGGTTGGCGTCGAACATGATGGTGCCCTGCCGGCCTGCGCACTCGCGCAGCATGGCGGCGCGGCGCAGGTCGCGCGCGCCATCGGGAGAGCCCACCTTCAGCTTGAACGCGCAAAAACCGTTGTCGATGGCCCGCGTCGTCAGCTCGCGCACCTTGCTGTCGTCGTACGCCATCCAGCCCACGGAGGTGTCGTAGCCCGGATAGCCTTCGCGCAAGATGGCGGAGCGCGCCGCTCGAGCCGGGGCTTCCTGACGGAGCAACGCGATCGCTGCCTTCTCGTCCAGCACGTCTTCGAGATAGCTGAGGTCGAGCAGCGCAACAAGCTGCTCCGGTTCGAGATCCAGCAACAGCCGCCACAACGGAACGCCGCGGCTCTTGGCCCACAGGTCGAAGCACGCATTCGTGATGGACGCGAGCGCGAGGTGCACCACACCTTTGTGAGGCCCGAGCCAGCGCAGCATTGGATCGTCGGCCAGCGAGCGCGCTGTGCTGCCGAAGGTCGCCATCAGCTCATCGATCGGTCTGCCTTTGAGCGGGCGTGCAAGCAGCTCGATCGCCTCGCAGACGAGCCGGTTGCCTTCGCCGAGCGTCAGCGCGAATCCGGTGCCGGAGAGCTTTCCTCCGTCGCAGAAAAGCTGCGTGACGGCGAGGCAATATTCCGGCTCGACATGGATGGCATCGCTGCCCGCGCCGGGCGGGAGGGGATATCGAAGATCGGCAACGGCTATCCGCTCAATACTAGGGCCCATGCATTTTCCTGCTACTGCTGTTGTGGACCGATGGTGGATCCGGAAGGAAACTCATTTGCGCGCGCGGCTGTTCTTCCGCTTGGGCCGGCTGTGGAGATTTCTCCCAGTTGGTGTAGGCGGTCTCGGCAAAGCGTGCCATCACGCGCCGGATATAGAGCTCGGCGACGTCGCCATGGCCTTCGCGAATGAGATCCACGATGCGCTGATGGGCTTCCAGATCGCGATCCCATGCCGAGGTATCCTGCCTGCTGGCGACGATGCGGATGCGCGCGAAGGCGAAGAATGGCAGCAGGACGCGGCCGGCGTGCTCGACCAGGTGAGGATTTCCCGAAATCCGGCACAGCTCCAGGTGAAACTCGCGGTCCGCATCCACCAGGTCGGCGGTGCGGTTCTTCTCCGATGCCTGGCGCATCGCGTTCGCAGCTTCCTGAAGTTTCATGACATCGGCGCGACGTGCGGCTGCGAGCCGCGCAGCGAGTCCTTCCATGGCGGCGCGAAGCTCGTAGAGTTCCAGCACATCCTGCTCGGTCAAGCGGACGACGCGCGCACTTCGGCCGGAGACCTTGGTGACGAAACCTTCCTGCGCGAGCAGATTGATCGCCTCGCGGATGGAGCCCTGCGCGACGCCAAGCTTTCTGCCCCAGGTGCCTTCGATGATGCGCACTCCGGGCGGCAAAGCTCCGCTGCTGATCTCCTCACGCAGACGATCGGCGAGCGCCGACTTGACCAGCGATCCGGATACTGCAGCGATCTTTTTCTTCCTGGGCATGGGTGGCGAGTTGCTGCTGGCGAGAGACTATCGTTTGCGAGAGCAGCGGGTCAATCAGAATGAGCGCTTAAATAATGACTCTGCGCGTCTTCTGTGCCATGATTTTTGCATGCGACGCTTTGGAATGATGATTCGTTTGCGACCCGAGGCGGAGGCGGCTTACCGGCAGTACCACAACGCCGTGTGGCCGTCGGTCCTCGACACTATTACGTCATGCAACATCCGCAACTACTCGATCTTTCTTCGCGACGGCTGTCTGTTCGGCTACTTTGAATACACCGGCCAGGACTACGAGGCTGATATGCGACGCATGGCCGCAGACCCGGAAACACAGCGCTGGTGGGCAATTATGGAGCCCATGCAGGAGCCGCTGGCGAATCGCGCCGCGGGCGAGTGGTGGGCGGCGATGGAAGAAGTCTTCCACCACGACTAGCTGGAATCGGCTCGGCGGCTTCGAGTTCTGCGGCACGGAAGAGAAACCGTCGCGATGCCGGCGGCGGTCCGCCTGCGACGACGACGCTATTCCGAGGTCTGCCTTGACAGCGCTTACATCCGCGACCTATCGTTCTTTCGGTGTGAGCACTCAAATGGTTATGACACGCGTCTCTTCCTCTGCTCCGCCCTGCTGGCCGGCCTGGTGCTCCCCTCTGCCGCCGCTCAGCCGGCGCCGCTTGAGCTCACTTCGCCGGACCACCAACTTGTGGTCCATTTCCGCATCAAGACGGCCGCGAATCGCGCGAGCGGGCAGCTTGTTTACTCAGCCACTTTCCATGGCAAACCGATCATGGATGACTCTGCGCTTGGCCTCGAGCTTGGCGATGAGGCGGCGCTTGGCTCGGACGTCGGCATTGCGGACAGCAAAGCCGGCAGCGGCGTCGATGATTTCACGCTTGCGAATCAGAAGGTCAGCAAGGTTCACGACGCTTACAACAGCCTTGTCATCCGAGTGGATGAGAATGCTGCGCCGCATCGCACCATGTCGATTGAAGCGCGAGCCTACAACGGCGGCTTCGCTTTTCGTTATCTTCTTCCGCAACAGGATGCCATCAAGGACTTCCAACTTAAAAAGGAAGATACGGAATTTCGCCTGAGCACCGACGCCACCGACTGGCTGCTGGCGCTGCCAAACTACCGCAGCAGTTACGAAAGCGAGTACGTCGAATTGCCGACTTCGGCGCTTAGCAATCAGGGCGGCGTTCCCAGTCACTTTCTGATCGGGCTGCCGCTGCTGATCCATGAGCCGGGCCTGGCATGGATGGACATCGTTGAAGCCGATCTGGAAGGCAGCACATCGATGTACGTCACCAATCCTTCCGGGAACTGGGCGGGTCACTGGTTTTCCGCGTTGCTCTCGCCGCGGCACGATCGTCCGGAGATCGCCGTGGAAGCCACGACGCCCTGGCATTCCGCGTGGCGCGTGGTCGAAGTCGCCGATGATCCCGGCCGTTTGATCGAATCGACGCTGCAATACGATCTGAGCCCGCCCAGCCGCGTGGCGGACACAAGCTGGATCCATCCCGGCAAAGCCTCGTGGAACTGGTGGGTCAACGACGTGGATCAAGAACGGCACGCCATCGTTCACCACAGAGAACATGAAGTACTACGTCGACTTCGCCGCGCAGTCCGGCTTCCCTTACATGATGCTGGATGCGGGCTGGTCTGCCGGTCGCGATATTACGCACTTGAACGGCAAGGTGGATGTGCCGGAGCTGGCTCGCTACGCGGCGACGAAGAATGTCAAGGTCTGGATCTGGTGCTACTCCGAATCGGTGGCGCAACAGATGCAGGAAGCGTTTCCGCTCTTCGAGAAGTGGGGCGTTGCAGGCATAAAGATCGACTTCGTCAATCGCGACGACCAGCAGGGTATCCAGTGGTACTACGATGTCGCGAAGCTCGCTGCGGAACATCATCTGATGGTGGACTTCCATGGCACGCGTACGCCGTGGGGGCTGGAGCGCACCTATCCTAACGTGCTCAGCTTCGAGGGCGTGCTCGGCATGGAGAACAATAAAGTTGGCCGCCGCGACAGCCCGGTTGACCGTACTGTTTTCCCGTTCACGCGCCTGCTTGCCGGCCCGATGGATTACACGCCTGGCGGCTTCAACAACGCGACGGAAGATGGCTTCGTCGCGCAAAATACAAACCCCATGGTGATGGGCACGCGTGCACAACAGCTCGCGCTTTACGTCATCTTTCAGACCGCATTTCAGATGGTCTCCGATAGCCCGCAATCTTATGCCGGGCAGCCGGCCTTCCAGTTCATCAAAGATGTGCCTGCTTCCTGGGATGAAACGCATGTGCTGAACGGACGGCCGGGCGAGTTCGTCACCATAGCGCGCCGTCACGGTGACGAATGGTATCTGGGCAGCATCACCAACTGGACGGCGCGCACAGTCGAAGTGCCGCTCAGCTTTCTTGGGCCGGGCGCCTATACTGCGGAGATTTATGCCGACGGCAGCGACGCTGCGACCCAGCCGAAGCATGTTGACATCCGCCGACAACAGGTGCGGCGTACGCAATCGCTTACTCTGCATCTGGCTCCGGGCGGCGGCTGCGCCATTCGCTTTATTCCACGGGCACCGGGTAAGTAGTGCCGGGCAAAACCAGCAGACGTGCATTCCTGCAGGGTGGCGTGGCGCTTGCGGCGCTGCCGCATCTCTCCCCTGCTCTGCTTGCGCAGACTCCGGATAGCGGCCGCGAGCGGCTGTGGTACGACAAGCCTGCGGAACGATGGCTGGAGGCGCTGCCCGTCGGCAATGGATTTCTGGGCGGCATGGTGTATGGCGGCGCCGAGACGGAGCGCATTGCTCTTTCCGAAGCAACGGCGTGGTCCGGCGCGCCGGGCACCGATGAAGTGAATCCCGGCGCACGGGCGCACCTGAGCGAGATGCGCCAGCTCTTTTTCGAGGGCAAGTACGAAGAGTTCCAGCGCCTGTGCGGCGAATACCTGCCGGGGCGGGGAAAGAACTTTGGCACCAATCTACCGCTGCCAGAACTACAGCTTACGTTCGAGAATCGTGGTGGCACTGCGGGATACCGGAGGTCGCTCGATCTGGACACCGCTATCGCCGGTGTCCGATTCCAGAGCGGTGGTGCGACTTTTACGCGAGAGATCTTCGCCTCGCATCCGCATAAGGTTCTTGCGATCCGGCTGGCCTGCAACAGGCCCGGCCATCTCAGCCTTCGCATGGGCTTCGGAAAAAGCATCCTGCCCGGCGCCGTGTTCACGCAGAAGGACACGGCGATTTTCCAGGGACATGCGTACGAGCACATGCACAGCAGCGGGCACGATGGGGTCGCGCTGGAGATCCATGCTCGCCTGATAGCCGACGGCGGGAGTGTCACGCCGGACGGAGCAGCCGTCCGTGTGCACGGTGCCGATTCTGTCACCATACTGGTTGCGATTGGCACCAGCTTCCACGGCGGCGAACCGGCCTCGATTTGCCGGGAGCGCCTCCGGCACGCGGCATCTATTCCCTTCCCTCAACTTCGCCGCGCGCACATTGCCGACCACCAGGCACTTTATCGACGCGTCTCGCTCGATCTGGGCTCCAGCTCCGCGGCGTCGCGTCAACTACCTACAGATGCAAGACGCAAAGCGCTGGAAGACGGCGCCGACGATCCCGAGCTACTGGCGCTGTTTTTTCAATATGGACGCTATCTGACCATCGCGGGATCCCGCGCGGACTCGCTGTTGCCGCTGGCGCTGCAGGGCATCTGGAACGACGGCCTGGCCAGCAGCATGGGATGGACAGACGACTTCCACCTGGACATCAATACGCAGCAGAACTACTGGCCGGCGGAGGTTTGTAATTTATCGGAATGCCAGACGCCGCTATTTGCACTTATCGACACGATGCGTGCTGCCGGCCACACGACTGCGCGCGACATGTATGGCGCCCCGGGATGGGTAGTCCATACGGTTACGAATCCATGGGGCTACACTGCGCCCGGTAGCGTGGGCTGGGGCATATTCGTTACCGCAGGCATCTGGATCGCGCTGCAGATGTGGGACCACTACACCTTCAACGCGGATGTCGAGTTCCTGCGTACACGCGCTTATCCGGTGCTGCGCGATGCGGCACTCTTCTTTCTGGACTACATGGTTGCCGAGCCGAAGCACGGCTGGCTGGTGACCGGCCCCTCCGATTCTCCCGAGAACTGGTATCTCACTCCGAGCGGAGTGCGCGCGGCGGAATCCATGGGCAACACGATCGATCGCGTGTTCGTGCATGCGCTCTACACCATGTGCATCCAGGCATCCAAAACACTGTCCGTTGATGACGACTTGCGGCAGCGGATGGAAAGCGCGCGTGCGAAGCTGCCGCCATTTCAGATTGGCCGACACGGGCAGTTGCAGGAGTGGCTGGAGGACTTTGAGGACGCCGAGCCGAACCACCGGCATACTTCGCCGTTGGTTTCGGTCTATCCCGAGCATCAGATCTCTCCGCGTACTACGCCGGCTCTTGCGCGTGCGGCGGAAGTCCTGATCCAGCGCCGCATGGATGCACCGCACTGGGAGCAGAGCGAGTGGGGCCGCGCGAACCTGGTCGTCTACCATGCGCGATTGCTGAAGGGCGATGACGCGCACACATACCTTGTCGGTCTGGTTGCAAAGGCGGCTGACGCGAATCTGCTCACCTTTTCGAGCGCGGGCGTTGCCGGCGCTGATCAGAACATTTTTTCGCTGGACGGCAACACCGCAGGCGCGGCCGGGATCGCGGAGATGCTGATGCAGTCGCAGGCCGGGTACATTGAGCTGCTGCCCGCATTGCCTGCGGCGTGGCCCAGTGGCTCGGTTCGCGGACTGTGCGCGCGCGGCGGCTTCGTCGTGGACATTGACTGGCGCGATGGCAAGCTGGTTTCCGCGACGGTGCGCAGCAGGCATGGCGGCACAGCCCACGTACGTTACGGTGAGCGCTTCGCCGTTGTCCACGTCAACGCGGGCCAGCGCGCGCTTTTCCATGCGCAGGACTTCCGGCAGCGCGCCACCACCGAAGACACGGATCATGCATGAACATATTCAGACGAATCATCATGACAGCGGGCTTTTCCATGGCAGCCTCGCTTCTGTTCCTCACACCTGCCATGTTCGCGGCGCAAAAGCCGGTTTCCATCCCGGAGGAGATCGAGTGGACCTGGGAGGTCCGTCCGCCGCATCCTGATCCGAAGCTGCCGAATGTGCTGCTGCTGGGCGATTCGTTGTCGCGCAACTACTTCCCGCAGGTGACGAAGGACCTTGCGGGAGTGGCCAATGTGTACCTGATGGCATCATCGATCTCGGTTGGCGATCCGCGCCTGCCGCGCGAGATTCGCGAGTTCGCGGCGATGGAGGCGGTGCCTTTCCGCGTCGTGCATTTCAACAACGGCATGCATGGATGGGACTATACCGAGGCGCAGTTCAAGGCAGCCTTCCCGGAATTTCTGCGCACGGTTCGGTCGCTGGTCAAGAGCAACGACGATCTTGTGTGGGCGACGATTACTCCGGTGGAACCGAAGGCCTTTAACGGCGCGACCAACGATCGCGTGGATGCGCGCAATACGATTGCGCGCGGCTTCATCACCGCGGCACATATCCCCATCGACGACCAGCACGCGCTCATGATGCAACATCGCGATCTGTATCAGGACACCGTGCACTTCAACCCGGAGGGTTCGAACCTGATGGGCGATCAGGCCGCCGCCGCGATTCGGGCGCAGCTCCGGAAGTAGCTGCCCGGCAGCCATTTGGCCCAGCTTTCATTGAGCTGCCTTAAACCCCGCCGGCACGTCATATACACTAGAGCTATCGACGGCAGGATGAATCACTCTGAAAACAGCGCGTTGCAGTGCCGCCAGAGCCATTTCGTCATTGGTGTGTCCGTACTACTGCTGGCTCTCGCCGTCATTGGCTGGGGACTTCACTCCAAGCTCTCGCTGTATCACGTCCGTGCCCGCGACTCGGAAACTGCTCCCATTGCCAAGCTGCTCTCCGAGCGGGAGCGGCCAGCGGATACCGCGCAGCACTGCTATGCGAATGATGCCGACCTGCTTGTTCCCGCGTCGCCTGTCAGCATCTTCCTGATGCCCTCCCCGGAGGATGGCATCCGCGCGAAGCAACCGCGCGAACATGCGCCGCTTCTGCCTTCGCGCACCGTCATTTTCAAAGGGCCATCGCTCCGCCGTCCTCCGCCGTCGCTCGTCGCCTGAAATCGGCGTAGCTCGCCTTTTCATGTAGCCGAGCTGCGCGGGGTCGCTGTTTTTTCCAACAAGCGAGCCCGGATGAGAGCACTTTCTCCCCGGCACCAGCGGAAGAGCAACGGACAGCAGTGCCTTCAACGGACTGCGCAGCCTGCTGCTTCCGCGTTGCCGCGGAGAGATCTGCCCAGTCCGGCGCATACAGGTCAACCGTGCACAAATCAGCATTTCGTCTTTCCAGTTGCATCGCCTCTTTTCTGCCTCTGGTCATCAGCGTCTGCGGATGTAGAAGCCATCAGAACTCCGCGGATGCCGCGACACAGCCCATCTCAGCCGCGATCAGCGTGGTGCAGCGCGGCAACATCTCGCACGTGCTCTCGCTGGCGGGCCAGTTCCAGCCTTACCAGGTGATCGATGTGCACGCGAAGGTCTCCGGATATGTGCGCCATATCTATGTCGACATCGGCGACCGAGTCCGCGCCGGGCAGACGCTCGCCGTGCTGGAAGTGCCGGAGTTGAACGCGCAGTATCGCGGCAGCCAATCCGAAGAGCAGCGCAGTAAGGAGCAGATTCGCATTGCGCAGCACGAGATCAGCCGGGCCGAGGCTAGCCATGCCGCTCTCCAGGCGAACTTCGATCGGCTGCTGCAAGCGTCGAAGGCACAACCCGGCCTGATCGCCGAACAGGAGCTGGACGACGCCCGCGCGAAGGCTGATGCTTCGCAGGCGCAGGTGGATACGGCGCGCGCGACGCTCTCCGCAGCGCAACAGCAGGCCGACGTTACGAAAGCCGACATGGAGCGCTACGGTGCTCTCCAGTCTTACACCACCATCAGCGCTCCGCTGAGCGGCGTTGTGGTCTGGCGCTATGCGGATACTGGTGCGCTGATCCAGTCCGGCACCTCGTCGGACAGCCAGAGTCTGCCGCTGGTGAAGCTGTCGCAGAGCGATCTGCTGCGTCTTCGCCTGCCTGTGCCGGAAGATGCAGTTGGCTACATCCACGATGGCGACACAGTGCAGATCCGCGTGGATGCGCTGCACCGCTCGTTCACCGGCAAGATTGTCCGGTTCACCCGGAACGTGAGTTTGGACACACGGACGATGGAGACGGAGGTCGATGTCCCCAACAAGGACCTCAGCATCGATCCCGGCATGTACGCCAACAGCTACGTGCAGCTTGCACATCGGGAAAACGTGCTGACCGTGCCGCTGCTTGCCGTGCAGCATGATGACTCGGGACACGCTTTCGTCCTCGTCGTCGACAGTCAGAACCGCGTGCATCGGCGCGCCGTCACGCTGGGCATTCAGGGTTCTCTATTGGCAGAGGTGCAAAGCGGGCTTCAACAAAATGACCGCGTGGTGCTGGGCAATGCCGCCCGTTACAAGGAGGGCGAGCGGATCACTCCGGTGCTTGAGCAGAAGCCGGCCAACGACGTGATGCATGAAGAAGGCGGCATGACCGATCCCCAGGCCGGGGCAGAAGGAGGCAACTGACGTGCCGAAGTTTGCCCTCCGCTATCCGTTTTTCATCATCATGATCTCGCTGATCGTGCTGCTCGTCGGCGTGGTGAATGTGATTTCCATGCCGGTGGATCTCTTCCCTTCCATCGACATTCCGGTTGTCGTCGTCGCTACCTTCTACTCCGGCATGCCGCCGCGGCAGATTGAGGCCGACATCACCGACACCTTCGAGCGCTTTTTTACGCTGGCCGCCAACGTCGATCACATCGAGTCGCGCTCGCTTACCGGCGTTTCGCTGATCAAGATTTACTTCCTGCCCGGCACGGACGCGAACGCTGCGCTGAGCAATGTCTCCAATTTAGCGATGGCCGATCTGCGCCGCCTGCCCTCCGGCACGCTGCCGCCTGTGGTGCTCGGCATGACGGCTTCCAGTCAGCCGATTTGCCTGGTCACGCTCAAAGGCCAGGGCCTGAACGAGACGCAACTGAAGGATCTGGCACAGTTCCAGGTGCGAAACCAGATCGCGAACGTGCCTGGCGCATCCGTGCCGCAACCCTATGGCGGGCGCTATCGCCAGATTCAGATCTACGTCGATCCGCTGAAGCTGGAAGCGCACAACATGAGCCTGATGGATGTGGTGGACAGCGTGAACCAGTCCAACCTTATTCTGCCGGCAGGCGACGTGCGCATCGGCACCAAGGATTACAACCTTTACGCGAACAGCCAGGTGCCCACCGCGCAGCAGATCAACTCGCTGCCGCTGAAGTCGTCCGGGAATGCTTCCGTTCTGGTTGGGGATGTTGGTCACGCTGAAGATTCGGGCGCGCTCCAGACGAACATCGTCCGCATCGACGGCCAGCACTCCGTATACGTGCCGATCCTGAAGCAGGCCGGCAAGAGCAACACCATCCAGATCGTCAACGGCATGCGCGCGGCCATCAAGCGGCTGGTGGATATTCCGCCGAGCCTGAAGACGGCGGTGGTGTTCGATCAGTCCGTCTTCGTCAAAGGCGCAATCAAGAATCTGCTGAAGGAGGCGCTCATCGGGCTGGTGCTCACCGGACTGATGATCCTGCTCTTCCTCGGCTCGCCGCGCGCCGCCGGGGCATCGCTGCTCTCGATTCCGATGGCGATTCTGCTGTGCCTGTTGGTGATGAACGCCTTCGGCGGCACCATCAATACCATGCTGCTGGGCGGGATCGCGCTGGTGCTCTCGCGGCTCATCGACAACTCCGTTGTCGTGCTCGAAAACATCATCCGATTCATGGAAGAGGGCGCGCCGCCGGAAAAAGCAGCGGCCGAAGGCGGATCGGAGGTCTCGCTTGCCGTGCTCGCGGCTACCGTGGCGACGTCCATCGTCTTCTTCCCTGTCTTCCTGCTGAATGGCGTCAGCCGCTATCTGTTTACCGATCTCGCGCTCGGCGTCGTCATCTGCATCTTCGCGTCGTACTTCTTCTCCATGACGCTGGTCCCGCTGTTCTGCGCAAAGTTCATCAACATGCACGAAGAACACGGGGAGAGCGCTACAGGCGAAAAAAGGCATTCCATCTTCCGTCGCATCGTGAACGGCTTCAACCTTTATTTCCAACGCATGCTGGAGCGCTACGAGGTGCTTGTCTACCGAAGCTTGAAGCGGCCGGGCTTCACCACCGCGGTCCTGCTGGGCGGCACCGCGATCATTCTCGTGCTGCTGACCCCGGTGCTCGGTCGCGCGTACTTCCCGCGCACCGATCCCGGACAGTTCATCATCAACGTTAAAATGCCCAGCGGCACCCGCATCGAGACCAGCGATGCCTACATCGCGCACGTGGAAGACGAAATCCACAAAGTCGTCGCGCCGCACGACCTGGGCATGATCGTCTCCAATATCGGCATCACGCCAGACCTATCCGCTATCTATACCTCCAACTCATCGATGGATACGGCCTTTGTGCAGGTCTCGCTTGCAGAAGGTCACTCCATCGGCAGCTATCAATATATAGATCGCGTTCGCAGGCGCCTCGCCGCGGAGATGCCGGAGATTCAGACCTACTTCCAGGCCGGCGGCCTCGTTGATTCCGTGATGAATCAAGGGCTGCCCGCACCGCTCGATATCCAGATCAGTTCCAACGATCAGCGTGGCGCGTTCACCAAGGCGCAGGAGATAGCGCAGCAATTACGCGGCCTATCCAGCGTCGGCGATGTTTACATCCCGCAGGACCTGAAATACCCGGGCCTGCAACTGAATATCGATCGCGAGCGCGCTTCGCTGGTGGGCCTCTCGCCGAAAGACGTCGTCGATAACGTCATTACCGCGCTCACCTCGAACGGCGTCATCGCGCCCAGCTACTGGATCGATCCCAACACGGGCAACAACTACATGCTGACCGTCCAATACTCGACACATCAGATCGAGCACATGAACATGGAGGAGTTCCAAAATATTCCTCTTCGCGGCAAAGGACAGACGAGTTACACGCCGCTGCGGTCTGTCGTCTTCACGAAACCGATCGATACGCCGACCGAGGTGGACCACTACGCACTGCGGCGCGTCATCGACATCTACGTGCAGCCGCGTTCTGCAGCGCTGAACACCATCAGCGGCCAGGTGCAGCACGTCCTCAAAAACGTGCAGCGGCCGCGCGGCATGATCATCACGGTGCGCGGTGCTATCCGCAGCATGACAGATTCCTTCGCCCGCTTCGGTATCGGTCTCATCCTGGCCATCGCGCTTATCTATCTCGTGCTGATGGCGCAGTTCGCGTCCTTTCTCGATCCATTCATCATCCTGATGGCCATTCCGCCTGGGCTTGCAGGCGTGGTGCTGATCCTGCTGCTCACCGGCTCCACGCTCAACATCATGTCGCTGATGGGCGTGATCATGATGACCGGCATCGTGGTCTCCAACTCTATCCTCATTGTTGAGTTCGCCGGCATTCTCCACGCCCAGGGCCAGAGCCTGGTTGATGCCGTCGTGCAGTCCTGCAAGATCCGCATGCGCCCGATTCTGATGACTTCGTTTGCCACTGTGCTCGGCATGATCCCGCTGGCGCTTGGCCTGGAAGCCGGCAGCGAACAGTATGCGCCGCTTGCGCGAGCGCTCATCGGCGGGCTGCTCGTGTCGGTGGTCGTCACCATGTTCCTGGTGCCGGCGGTGTATCTGCTTATCCATAGACGGCGCGAACAACACGGCGTAGCCGTCACAGCAGAGGAGGCATAGACGATGCGGTTCAGAACAACAGCACTCTCCTGCTTCGCATTGCTGACTTTCTCAGCCCCGTTCGACGGTCATGCGCAGACCACCGCGCCGCCTTCGCAGGCGTCGTCCTCTGGGAGCCAGACACCAGTCGCACCTCGACCCATCGCAGCGCCAGGGCCGCGCCTGACCCGCGAAGACGCGGAACGTATGGCGCTGACCAATAATCCGCGAGTCAGCGTGAGCCATCTGCTCGCGCTCGCCGAGCACCAGGTTGTGCGCCAGGCGCGCTCGGCAGAGCTGCCCACGCTGACCGGCACCATCACTGCGCAGGATGCGAACGAAGCAAGCCGCGTTTCCTCGGGCTCGCTTTCCGCATCCCGTCTGTTCACGCGTGCCGGCGGCGGCATCAACTTTTCGCAGCTCATCACGGACTTCGGCCGCACGACCAACCTGGTTGCGTCGACCAAGCTGCGGGAGCGGGCACAGCAGGCCAACGAGCTGGCGACGAGAGAAGATATCGTGCTGGTCGCCGATCAGGCCTTCTACGACGCGCTCCAGGCACAGGCGCTGCTGCAGGTTGCGAAGCAGACGGTGAACCTGCGGCAGAACACACAATCCCAGGTGAACCAGTTGACGCAGAACAAGCTGCGTTCGACGCTCGATCTCACCTTCGCGAACGTAAATTTGTCACAGGCACAATTGCTGCAACTGGATGCGCAGAACAATGCCGACGCAGCCATGGCGGCGCTGGATGAAGTCCTGGGTCTGGATCATCCAGTCCAGTACACGCTTGCCGACACGGCGAAGACCAACCCTCCTCCGCCGCCGGACGAGCAGACGCTGATCGATCTTGCAGTGAAGCAGCGGCCGGATCTCAAATCGCTCGACCTCACGCGACAATCGCAGGAGAAGTTCAGCCACGCGCAGCGCGACCAGATGCTTCCCACGCTTTCGGCAATCGGCACGGTAGGGGCCAGCCCGGTGCGCGCCGACCAGTACTACGTCTCCAGTTGGGATGGCGCGATCGGCGCCAACGTGAATATTCCGATCTTCAACGGGTTCCTCTACTCGGCGCAGGCGAAGGAAGCGCAACTGCGCGCACAGGCAACGGCACAACAGACGCGCCAGCTCAAAAACACTATCGTGCGCGATGTGCAGACTGCGTGGCTGGATGCGAATAACGCCTTCACGCGGCTCGGCGTCACGGCGGAGTTGCTCAACCAAGCGAACCAGAGCCTGGCGCTCGCGCAGACACGCTACAAGCTGGGCCTCTCCTCGATCGTGGAATTGAGCCAGGCGCAACTGCAACAGACCGAAGCCGAGATCACCAACACCAACGCGCAATATCAGTATCGGCTGACGCTGGCGGCACTCAACTTCCAGACCGGCGGGCAACCATGATGCGTTTCGGTGAGACTAGGCGGTCACGAGCGCTTCGTCCGGCGCTTCGCTGGGCGCTCCCGTGAACTCAACGCTCAGCACAGTGATGTCATCGTTCTGTCCGAACGCCTGTGCCTGCGCGACGATTGCGGCCGCGGGCTGGTTGCTGATGGTGCGGGCTCGCTCGAAGCCGAAGAGTTCGTTCGCAGAGTTCATGGCTTCGACGACGCCATCGGTCAGGAAGGTGAGGCGATCGCCGGGCTGGAGCGTGAGGATACGCGAGGAAGAATCGATGACATCTGCTGCGCCGAGCGGGAGTGAACCTTCCAGCTCCAGTTCTTGACCGTTGAGGTAGGGCGGGAGATGGCCGCCGTTGGCGATGTGCATCTGGCCATCGGGACGTAGCTCGGCGACAAGGCAGGTGGCGAGATGGCCGCCGGAGCGCCCTATAAGGCGCTGGTTCAGCATGGTAAGCATGGCGACGGGGTCGAAGGTATCTTCGGCACGGGTGCGGATGGCGCCGACCAGCACGGCGACGAGCATGGCCGCACTCATACCTTTGCCGGAGACGTCTCCGATAACAATCAGCATGCTGCCATCGGCTTTCGAGAGGGTCTGAAAGAAGTCGCCGCCGACGGTTTGCGCGGGATGGTATTCGGATTCGAGATAGAAGGCCGGCGAGTGCATGGCCTCGGGCACGAGCACGCGCTGTTGCAATTGTTGCGCCTGCTCGAGATCCAGAGCGACAATCTGCCGGGCGCGCTCGCGGCTCATCTGTGTGCGCAGGAAGCGTCGCATCACCAGTCCCCCGATGACCAGCACCATCAGCATCCGCGCAATGCTGGGGGAAGCGATGCCGAGGCCGAAGAATAAATAGACGCTGGAAATGCCGAAGGTGTTGAGAAAGAAGACATTGAAGCCGCCGAACTCGATCAGCAGCAATGGAAACGCAGCCAGCAGCGCTTCGGTGCGCTCGCGGCGAAAGCCTTCAATCAGGATGTACAGCAGCAGCACGCCCAGTGCGCCCAGACATACGACAGATGCATTGTTGAGCGATGGCAACCAGGAGCGAGGAACGAGATTGACATCAGAATTCGGAGCTGCAGGCAGAGCAGGATCAACATTTGAACGGCCATGATGAGCCCTGCCGCCCGCGGAATCCAACGTTGCCTGTGCAGACCGAACCAGTGCCACCAGAACAGGACCACAATGGCAGTTGCAGCGGCGCAAGGATTACGTCCAGCACAAGAGTGTTCGGCCCCAGGGGCAGCGCGGAGGTCAGATTGCCTATCAGTAGAAGAACGTCTCGGAGGAGAGCGCATGCGAGCACAAGAAACAGCCAAAGATAGATGCGTTCGTGACGACTCTGCAGCCATGCCCACAGGGCCAGCGGTATGACAAGAAGCGAGAGCAACGATTGGAGAATGACACCGAAATAGAAGTGCTGATTGGCATCATCGTCCGCCGCCTGAAGCAGGCGCATGGTGGAGGCAAGGCCCAGGACGGGCGGCTCGTGCATGCCGCCGGCATCCACAGACTGGAAGCGGGTGCCTCCGGTCATGTAAAAGCGCAGCGCCAGCAGGATTTCGCCATCCTGGCCCGGCGGCGGCAGAGGGAAGGAAAACGTTCGTGCGGAGTATACCGTGACGTGGTCAGACGAGAAGTTGCCGAATTGGCCAACGTACTGCCCATTCGCATACACCTGATAGGCGTCGTCGAAATCGTTGGGCATCTTGAGCTGAAGCGGATAGCCGGGATCGGTGACACGCACGCGAAGGCGATACCAGGCATACCCGTAAAGGTTGGGATAGCCGCGCACGGTCCAGCCAGGCACAAAGCCGGGCGTGTCGTATGCGGGATCGACGGAGCCAGCCTTGGGCGCGAGATCGACATTCGCCCAGTTTGCGTCCTCAGAGGCGGGCTGGGCCCAGAGCGGCTGACCATTCTGCCAGGGCGAGTCGCCGGGAGAGAACTTCCACGGGCCGGGCAGCGTGGCGGCCGAGTTGCCGAGCGTGATGATTTCCGCGGCGGGTGCAGGTGGCTTGTTCGCAGGCTGCGGCTGAGCCGACAACGATGAGGAGCCTGGCAGCAAGGCCAACAAGACGAAGATGCCGATCGTTCGCATGCCGGGAGACTACCACCGGCGTTATGACGATCAGCAAGGAATTCGACGGCCCATCTGCAGCCGGCACACCGCGCCGCATAGGGCTGAGCCGTGGTGGTTCGTATAGTTAAGGTGAGCAGTAAGCAGTAACAATTTCTTGATTCGTAATGAGGGGTCTGTGCAACCTGTGCGTGCCTGCTTTTCCTATGCCTTTTTGCCATTGATGCTGATGATGGTGTCCTGCTTTCCTGCTTCCGCCGTCGGGCAGAGCCCGGCTGCGAACGGCGCCTCGAATACTGCGCAGAGCGGCGTTCAGAATTCAGCCCTGAGCGGTTTGGGCAAGTACGACCCGCGGCTGACGTTTGCCCCGCTGACGCTGCCTGATCCGGTGAACGCTTACCGGTCGAGCAATGGCGCGCCGGGGCCGCAGTACTGGCAGAACGAAGCGGACTACGATTTGCACGCGACGCTCGATACCGGGACAAAAACAGCTTCGCGCGACGGAGACGATCACGTACACGAACAACAGTCCGGATGCGCTGCCGAGCCTGTGGGTGCAGCTGGACCAGAACATCTATCGCGAGGATTCGCGAGCACATGTGATCTCGGCCGGATCGCCGCGGCCGCGCCGCGGAAGAATGCGCAGACGCGGATGCGAATGCTGCGCCGCGAGAAGACTTCGACGGATGGCTTCGTCTTCGATTCGGTTGCGACCGAGCAGGGCAAGCAGACGGCGAAGGCGGATTATCTGATCGATGACACGCGGATGCAGATTCGGCTGCCGCAGCCGCTGAAGGCGCATGGGCAGATGAAGATTCACATCCAGTACCACTACGAGATTCCCGGCGAGTGGGGCGGCCGAACGTCCTGGGGCATGTCGAAGCAGGGTGAGATCTACGACATCGCGCAGTGGTATCCGCGGATGTGTGTGTATGACGATCTGCGTGGTTGGGACACGCTGCCTTATCTGGGGAGCGAGTTCTATCTGGAGTATGGGAATTTCGATTACTCAGTAACGGTGCCGTCGAACATGATCGTGGCGGGCTCGGGTGAGCTCGAGAATCCGAAAGATGTGCTGACGAAGACGGAGATCGACCGGCTGGCCGAGGCGCGGACCAGCGACAAGACGGTCTACATCCGCAAGCCGGACGAGGTAACGAACGCAGCGAGCAGGCCGAAGCAGGACGGCACGCTGACGTGGCGCTTCCACATGGACCACACGCGCGATGTGGTGTGGAGCGCGTCGCCGGTGTTTGTGTGGGACGCGGCGCGGATCAATCTGCCGGACGGCAAGAAGGCGCTGGCGATGAGCGTCTATCCGCCGGAGAGTGTGGGCGCGGATGCCTGGGACAGGTCGACCGAGTATGTGAAGGATACGGTGGAGCATTTCTCGAAGCAGTGGTTCCCGTATCCATGGCCGGTGGCGATCAGCGTAGCGGGATTCTCGACAGGGATGGAGTATCCGGGCGTGGTATTTGACGGCATCACCGACAAGGGCTCGTTTCTGTTCTGGGTGACAGCGCACGAGATCGGGCATAGCTGGTTTCCGATGATTGTGGGATCGAATGAGCGGCGACACGCGTTTATGGATGAGGGGTTCAACACGTTTATCGACATCGATGAGTCGGCGACGTACGCGGGCGGCAAGTATGGGCCGAAGCGCGACTCCGAGTATTCAGCCGGGGGCGAGCCGCCGGACACGATCCTGAAGGTGCTGGACAATCCTGACGCTCCAACACTGATGGCGACTGCGGATTCTTATGGATGGGCGCTGGGACATCCGGTGAGCTACTTTAAGGGCGCGTATGGCATGGTGCTGCTGCGGGAGCAGATTCTAGGCCCGGAGCGCTTTGACTGGGCGTTTCGCAAATACATTCGAGACTGGGCGTTCAAGCATCCATCGCCATCGGACTTCTTCCGCGAAATGCAGAGCGAGGGCGGCGAGGACCTGAGCTGGTTCTGGCGCGGATGGTATTTGAACAACTGGAAGTATGACGTGGCGGCGGAGAAGATCGATGGCGCGACGGTGACGTTGAGCAATCGCGGACAGCTCGTCCTTCCGACGACGGTGGAGGCGACCTTTACCGATGGGACGAAGGCGCGGGTGAGGCTACCGGTGGAGACGTGGATGTCCAAGGGAAGCTATACGTGGACACCAGATGCTAAGAAGCGGATTGCCTCTGTGGTTGTAGATCCCGATCATCAACTACCCGATGATGACAGGACGAACAATTCGGCAAAGGCGCCCTGATTGCCGTTCAGGATTCCAGCGAATATTTTCTGATGTTGGCCATTACAAGCCTAGCTTCCTCGCTGGTACGCCATGCGAGGTGCGTCAACAGCCAGTTCGTCGCGTGCAGCGGGGCTGACATGGGACGGAGGAAATCGACAATGAGGACAACCCGCAGACCATCACTTTTGTTATAAACCTCGTGCTCCCAGCTATCGTCAAAGACGATGCTGCGGCCCTCCTGCCAGGTGTGAATGTGGTCCTTGACCCGCATGGATGGCGGATTGTTCTTAGGCACGATCAGGCCGAGATGATAGCGAAGATATCCGAGATATGGGCCGCAGTGGGCGGGGATGGATTTGCCCGGATCGAGGATCGAGAAAAATGCTTGATAAAGATGGGGTATTTTGCGGAGGAGTGCTGCGGTACGAGGGCAATTCTTTTGATTCATCTCGAGCTTGCCTGCCAGAGAGTTCAGCATAAAGACCTTCCAGTCCTTATCCGCATCGATGGTTCCGGAGATGTAATGCTCGGTTCTGGACAACTCGTGGTAGCGCGGAAGCTTGTCTCTTTGCAGAAGCACAGACTCCACTTCCTCGCGAATGACCCCATAGTTCCGGTCCAGTTCGCGGAGGCTGGGACAGATCTCATCAATGTCATAGAAAGCTGGCCGGTTTTCGCCGCCAGCGTCCCGGTAGTACCAACGGTTTACGTCGAAGAGTGCTTTTGACGGAGCGTTTCAGCCGGCGCTTGACTCGCCGAGGAATGCTTAGCCTCTGGTCTGTGGTTATCGTGGACATAGGGATGGCAGTATAGGTTCCATGCACTCGCCTGTCTAAGAGAATCTGCTGACAGGCAGTGACCAATAGCTTGCGCGTTCCCTGGCAGGCGGCCGGCCAATATCCTTGGATGGCTCCCGTATGGTTGCATTACTCGAAATTCACACTCATACTGACGACGGCTCCCCGCAATGGTGAAATTAAAAAGGTTGCTCCTCGGACTTATGGTCGTCACCAATGTCAGTTATTTAACCGCGCAGAGCGATCCGGCGCGCGAACAGTCGCGTTCCATGGTGATGACGCAGTACGGCATCGTCGCGACGAGCCAGGCGGTGGCTTCGCAGGCGGGTGCGGCCATTCTGGCGCGGGGCGGCAGCGCGGTGGATGCGGCAATTGCGGCGAACGCGGCACTGGGCGTGATCGAGCCGATGATGAATGGCGTGGGCGGCGACCTGTTCGCGATCGTCTATGACGCGAAGACGAAGAAGCTCTACGGCCTGAACGCGAGTGGATGGGCGCCGAAGGGCATGACGATCGAGGCACTGCGAGCAAAGGGCATGGTGAAGGAAATTCCAGAGGCGGGCATCGATTCGGTGACGGTGCCGGGCGCGGTGGCGGGATGGGATGCGCTGCGGCGTCGCTTCGGGAAGCTCTCGATGGCAGAAGACGTTGCGCCCGCTGCGACACTGGCGGAGAAAGGCATTGCGGTGCCGGAGACCGATGCCGAGAACTGGGCCACCTATGGCGTTCCGTTTGCGAAGAGCCCAGGTTTTGCGCGGGTTTTTCTGCCGGATGGCAAGGCGCCTGCGCTAGGACAGATATTTCGCAATCCTGACCTGGCGGAGACGTTGCGGCGCATTGGCGCTGACGGACGGGATGGCTTTTACAAAGGGCCGACAGCTGAGGCGATCCTGAAGCTTTCGCGCGAGGAGCACGGCTTTCTGGAGGCGGATGACCTAGCCGATTTTCAGCCGGAGTGGGTGGAACCGGTGAGCACGAGTTATCACGGCTGGACAGTCTGGGAGATGCCGCCAAACGGTCAGGGGATCGCGGCGCTCTCCATGCTGAACATCATGGAGCGGTTCCCTATCGCGACTTGGGGGCACAACAGCCAGAAGGCGCTGCACGTGGAGATTGAAGCGCAGAAGCTGGCGTATGCGGACCTGCAACACTACATTGGCGATCCGAAGGCTTCGCACATCCCGGTGGAGCAATTGATCTCGAAGGAGCTTGCGGCGAAGCGGGCAGCGGAGATTACGGATCGCGCGCAGTGCCATCCGCTGCCGTCGGAGTTAACAAAGCAGCTTGCTCGGCTGGCGAGCGATACGACGTATTTGGCCGTTGTGGATCACGAGGGCAATGAGGTCTCGCTGATCCAGAGCAACGCGGGCGCATTCGGCAGTGGCCTGGTGGCACCGGGAACAGGCTTTGTGCTGCAGAACCGGGCCGGCGGATTCACGCTGAAACCGGGGCAGCCGAATACGCTACGGCCGCGGACGCGTCCGCTGCATACAATCATTCCGGGATTCATGCAGCAGGGAGATGAGCGGATCGCCTTCGGGATCATGGGCGGCTTCAACCAGGCGCAGGCGCATGCGCAGTTCGTCTCGAATATTGCGGACTTTCATATGAATATTCAGGCGGCGCTGGAGGCAGCGCGCTTTCGCCGGATGGAGTTTTCCGGCTGTAACGTGCGGATGGAGAACGGCGTTGCGCCTGATGTGGTTGATGGATTGCGCAAACAGGGCCACGAGATCACGGTGGAACTGCGCTATTCGCAGACCATGGGACGGGGAAACGCGGTGGAGCACCACGAGAGCACGGGCGTGAACTACGGCGCGACCGATCCACGCGCCGATGGCGAGGCGGTGCCGGAGCAGATGCCGTTTTAGGTTTGCTTTGTAAGCGCCACCTGGCCGGTGTGGAAGGCCGCGTGGTTGGTGCGGCCGATCAGAACGGCGAGGCGATTGCGCGTCGGTTCTTTTTCAAAATCTTCCTCGGACACCGCGGTGTGCTTTTCGAGCCACTGCGCGGGCGTGTACTTTTCGAACGCCGCCGTGAGCCGGGCGTTGACCTCGCTCCATGCGTTCTTGATCTGAGCCGCAGACAAAGTGTCAGGGACCGAGCGATCGGGATTGTCGATGTACACCGGGTCCAGTTCCGGATGCAGGCGCTCCCCTATACCGAGCAGGGGAAGCATACGGTCGTGGACGGCGGTGAGATGGCCGACGAGATAGAGCAGGCGGTTCTTCCCGGGCGCTACCTGCTTCTGAAGCTGTTCGCCGGTAAGCGGTTCGATGACGGTGCTGAAGCGGCCGATGACGAGCTTCCAGGAGTTTAGTGCAGTACGTGCGAACAATTCATCGCTGGTCATTTCGATCTGCCCTCTCGTTCGTGTTGATTCTTTCGTTCGATGGGTGTCGAAGCATCGCCGATGCGAAATGTTTCTGGAACTAGCGCAGAGGGTGAGCGGATTGCATGGCATCTGTCGCGGATTCCGGCTTGCCCTTGTCCTTTCCCCATGTCTTATAGAGGCCGAGGTAGGCGTAGTTCTCTGTCTGGCCGGCGATGGAGTGGCCGTAAGCGAAGAGTAGTTGCAGGCCGGGTGATTTGAAATGGTAGTAGCCGCCTGCGTCGATCATGGTTGAGGCTTCGGTCTGCGCCGCGGCAAAGCCCTCGCGCGCATGGGAGAAGACTTCGGTCGACAACTCCAGCTTCTTGCTGACGACGCGCTTTACGAGAAATCCGCCGTAAGGGAAATTCCGATAGCCGGTCTGCGGGACGACGGTGTACCCGGCGCCGCCATCGAGGCTCCAAGGGCCGATATCTTTTGCCACCCAGAGCGGCAGCTTGTACCAGACTTTGCCGACGCCGAGGCCGCGGGAGTAGCTGCCCGTCGGGATCTCGAACATGGTGAAGGAGCCGATCTGCGGCCGGTGCTTTGTCTGGTGGATGAAGCCGTATTTGAAGCCGAGCTCCATGTCGGTGAGACCGTAGGCGCTGGGTCCCTGACCGCCGGGAGCGTAGATGGGATTGTTCGACGGGATGACTGCGCCGAAAGGCAGGATGGCATGAAGCTGGATGTTGGGAACAGCGCCCCAATTGAATTCAAACGCCGGAGCGAGGGGGTCAAGTTCTGCCGGCGTGCCATCGACCATACCGAAGACGTAAGCCTCGTAATGACCGTAGTCGACGGGAGTGGGATCGTCGGTCTGGAAGGGCGGCCCAGCCTGCGCCCAGAGCCGGATGCCGGAGAAGACGAGGATGAGCAGGAAAAGGCGCATGCCCTTCCATGTTGCACCTTGCGGGAAGCGCCGAGACGAATTTATGCAGCGGCTGCGGGGCGCTGGAGTCTGGCGAGCACGCTGCACATGCGAATGCGCGCGGAGAACAAGGTGCGCTCGACCTGCTGGCGTGGAACTTCGAGCAGGGCGGCGACGCGGTCGGCGTCGTAACCTTCGACATCGCGCAGCAGGAAGACCATCCGCTCATTGGCCGGCAGCTCGCGGAGAGCTTCTTCCATATCGGTGCGCTTGATGTTGCGGCCACCGAGGGTCAGGCCCGGCTCGGGTTCTGCCGGTGGGGCCTGTTCGTCCAGCGGCACGCGGTCGCGCAGCTCGTTCACCAGCGAGCAATCCACGCAGTTGCCGTCCGGCTCCTCGGCCTGGCGGAATGCGCGAATAAAGGTGTCCTGGGTGACCTTGTCCGCCTCGATTTCGTTCCCCATCATGTAATACGCGACGGCGTAGGCCCGGTGCTTGTGGGTTTCATAGATGTCGCGCTGCCGGTGCTCGAGCGAACGCTCGGACATCTGGCACTGCACAACCCGGCACGATCTGTGGGGAGAAAAATCCTGTTCAAAGTTCAACAGACATGCCCTCAAGTATGGGGAACGGCCTAAGCCCCGTTTGGACCTCGTGAACACGCGAACGAGTCCTGAAGGTAGAATGGCCGTCCATAGCACTTCCGTCAAGCGACTATGTGGAATCAGTGGGATAGAACCAACCACCTGTAACACATTCGTGCAGCCGAGGGTAACGCTATTCCGCTTCGAACATTACGAAGGTATACGTGAGTTCCGCTATCATCAATCCGATTCCCAAAATGAACAACTAGAAAGGTATGGAACGCGTTTCCCCATATGGCCCCCCCGCCCATCCTTGTTGTCGACGATGATGCCTCTATACGCGCCATCATCTCCGCCATGCTGGAACCAGCGGGGTACGAGCCGGTGCTGGCCTGCTCGGCGGAAGAGGCAATTACACAACTCGACGATGGGCTGAAGCCAAGATTGATTCTTTCCGATATTGTGATGACGGGCATGACCGGGTTGGCGCTGCTGGACCATGTGCGCGAGCGGCACTCGGAGATCCCCATCGTGATGATCAGCGGGGTGAGCGATCTGGCGGTAGCCATAGGAACCCTGCGCAATGGGGCCTACGATTACCTGCTGAAGCCGTTTGAACGGGATCAGTTGCTGGGAACCGTACTGCGGGCTCTGGAATACCGTGCGCTGGTGGAGCAGAACACTTTGTATCGAACACACCTGGAAGAGCTGGTCGTGGCCCGCACCGAGATGCTGAACAGCGCGATCGGCGACCTGGAACGCTCCTACGACATCACGTTGGAGGCGCTGGGCGACGCGCTCGATCTGAAGGACACCGAGACCGAAGGCCATTCACGCCGGGTGACGGCCTATACGATCGCGCTGGCACGCGCCATGCAACTGCCGCCCCAGGAAATCCGGACGATTGCCAGGGGCGCTTTTCTGCATGATGTGGGAAAAATGGCGATTCCGGATGCAATCCTGCTGAAGCCCGGACGCCTGACCCGCGACGAGCAGAGCACGATGCGCGAGCACTGCGCGCGCGGCTACCAGATGCTGCGGAAGATTCCGTATCTGCGTGAAGCGTCGGAGATCGTCTACAGCCACCAGGAGCACTTTGACGGCGGCGGATATCCGCGCGGACTGCACGGGACGGAGATTCCGCTTGGCGCCAGAATCTTTGCGGTTGCCGACGCGCTGGATGCCATCACATCCGATCGGCCGTACCGGAGCGGAACCAGCTTTGCGACAGCACGACGGGAGATTCGCAAGAACTCCGGTACACAGTTCGATCCAAAGGTGGTGGACGTCTTCCTGCAGATGCCCGACCGTGTGTGGGAGGACCTACGCGCGGAAATTCAGGGCGAGGCGCAGAAGTTCAACCCGTTTTCACTTGGTGCAGTCAAACATCTGCTGCCGCGCAAGGATGCTGGCGCGCCAAAGAATGGCATCCTAAAAACTATGCCAGAGACAAAGAAATCCGCCGCGCTGGATACCGATGCATTGAAGTCGGCAGTGGCCAAACTGCCCGGCTGGCGTGTGGAACAAGGCGCACTTATGCGCACCTTCACCTTTCCAAACTTCGTTGAAGCGCTGGCCTTCGTGCAGTCGCTGGGCGTGGAAGCAGAGCAGGCGCAGCACCATCCCGACCTGGACATCCGCTACAGCAAGGTGAAGGTGGCACTCGTCACGCACGACGCGGGCGGCATCACGGCCAAGGACATCGCGATGGCACAGACGGCCGATAGCCTGGCTATGCCGCTAAACGGGCGGTAAGCGGAGCGCGCCCTGTCGCGCGTTGAATCGACTGCGGTCCCGAGCGATTTCTGGATGTAGTATGGGCCGCAATGAAACTCACGGCCGCGATCACTTCCCTTCTGCTGACAGCCGCCTGCTCTTTATCGCTCGCAGCACAGAATCCGGACGTTGTGTGGCGCATTGGCACTTTCGACCGCTCATCGGCCGAGTTTGCCGAGGGCTCGCCGGACCGGCCCATTTCCTTTGTCGTCGATCAGAGCGTGGCTGGAAAAGATTGGTACGCCAATGCGCCCGCCTTCTTCCCTTCCAGCAAGCCAGATGCGACGTCGGCGCCACGCGCGATTCAGTTTTCGCTTCGCAGCATACCCGCGGATGCCTATCGGCTTCGCGTCTCGCTGCTCATCGAGCACTCGAGCGTGCCTGCGCTGCGCGTCGCCATCAACGGCCATGCCGGGCTCTTGTATCTGCATCCGAAGCTGGATTACAGCATGGGCGATACCATGGCGGCATTTTTCCCTGCGTACTCCCACGCTACGGTTGAGGTTGAGTTTCCCGGCAGTTATCTGCGCGCAGGCGCAAACACAATTGCACTGCAGAGTATTGCTACGCAGGACAAAGGCGTGCCCGACGCCGGTTTCGTCTACGATGCTTTGGAACTCGACCGGACTGGGCGATTTGCTGCCGGCCCCACTGCACTGGTAGAGCCGACCATCTTCTATAAGCAAGACGGAACGTTGCTTTCAGAGCAGGTAGACGTCTTTGTCCGCTACAGCGGGCATCCGCGCTCCGGTGAGATCGATCTGGAAGTGGCAGGTAAGCACTACCGCGACCCACTTCGTGCCGCGTCTGATTTTGGGGAAGAGCGCCTGTCGCTCGAGATCCCGGAATTCCAGGCAGGGACTCCTGCGGTGCTGACAGTAAAACTCGACGGCCGGACAGAGCACTTTGCAGAGAAGCTGCAGCCGCAGAAAAAGTGGACGCTCTATCTTGTCCCGCACGTTCATCTCGACGTGGGGTATTCCGATTACCAGGCGAAGGTATCTGCGATTCAGAGCCGGATATTGGACGAGGCGATGGACCTGACGGCGAAGCATCCGGAGTTCCGCTTCAGCACGGATGGTGAATGGAATCTGGAGCAATATCTCAAAACGAGAACGCCCGAGGAGCAACAGCGTGTCATCCGGGCGATCCAACATGAGCAACTTTTCGTACCTGCACAGACAGCCAATCTGCTAACCGGATTCCCTACCGCCGAAACACTGATTCGCTCTCTTTATCCCAGCGCCAACTTCAGCCGGCTGCATGGAACACCCTTCAATTACGCGAACATCACGGATGTCCCATCGTATTCGTGGTCGTATGCCTCGATCCTGGCTTCGGCGGGTATTCCCTATTTCCTGGCCGCGAGCAACAACGACCGCGCGCCTGTGCTGCTGCAAGGACACCTGAATGAGAATTCGCCGATGTACTGGGAGGGACCGGACGGCAAGAAGGTACTGCTGTGGTATTCGCGACATTACATGCAGATGCAGTTTCTGTTTGGTCTGCCTCCGCTGACCGAGACCGGCGAGGAGATGCTTCCTTTGTTTCTGCAGATGTACCAGCATCCGAGCTATCACGCGGACGCCGCTATCCTGTTTGGCACACAGGTAGAAAATACGGATTTATTTCCGCAGCAGGCGGAAATCGCGAGCCAGTGGAATGCGCTTCACGCGTATCCTCGGCTGGAATATTCCGGCTTCCACAGTGCCCTGGAGAACATCGCGAAGCAGTTCGGCGCAGATATTCCAACCATTCGCGGAGATGGCGGTCCCTACTGGGAAGATGGCATCGGCGCGGACGCTTTTTATGCTGCGATGGAGCGCCAGAATGAAAGCCGAGCACCATCCGCGGAGAAGCTGGCCACCATCAGCTCGCTCGTGAATCCGCGGCTTGCTGTAGACGGGGACGCGCTTCATCGCATGTGGGCCAACATGGTCCTGATGGATGAGCATACGTGGCTTTCCTGGAACAGCGTCTCCGATCCGGACAGCGAAGAAGCCATGGAGCAATTGAAGGTAAAGGATTCCCGCGCGATCACCGCGGATGCTCTGCGCGATCATCTGCTTCGCAGCAGCATGGCGAGCATTGCGGACTCGATTGCCGCGGGAGTGGGCAGCGTGATCGTCTATAACCCGCTGAACTGGAAGCGGGATGGGCTGGTCAGCATGGATCTGGACAATGGCTTTGAGATTGCCGACCGAACAACACAGCAGTCTGTTCCGTATTTGACGGTTCACAGCGGAAGCAATTTCCGCAGAGTGCAGTTCATGGCGAAAGCCGTTCCTGGGATGGGATACAAAGTTTATGAATTGCGTCCAGCGAAGAACCATGCTTCTGCCTCTGCCGCACAGACCCCCAGCACGACAACGCTGGAAAGCCGCTATTACCGTGTGGAACTCGATCCGTCCTCAGGCGCGGTGCGCAGCATCTATGACAAGCAGCTTCAGAAAGAGCTGGTGAATCAGAGCAGCCCTTACCGATTTTGCCAGTATCTGTATGTGACCGGAGGCGACAAGGAGCCCAACAGCATCCTGCAGTATCGTGTCGTTTCACCCAAGCCTGAACTGCAAATTCATGCGGCAGGAAAAGGGCGGCTGATCTCGGTCGAACGCACTCCATATGGCTGGCGTGCGCGGATGGAGAGCTCGGCTGAGAATACTCCCAAGCTCAGCAGCGAAATACGGCTCTACGAGAACGCGAAGAAGATTGAGTTTGTCGAAGATATCTCGAAGAAGGAGGTGCTGGAAAAAGAGGCGGTCTATTTTGCGTTTCCTTTTGCCATGGAGCACCCTCAGTTCCAGTACGAGATACAAAATGGCGTGGTTGACCCGGCAAAAGATATGTATCCGGGCGCGGGACATGAATGGTTTTCCGCGCAGCACTGGGTTGCCGTGCAGCAGGACGGGCTCTCCGGAACTGTGATGCCGCTTGACACGCCGCTTGTGACGCTCGGCGATATCAATCGAGGGGCATGGCCCACGGAGTTCGGCCAGCGAACCGGAACCATCTTCTCCTATGCGATGAATAACTACTGGCACACGAACTATCGTGCGGCGCAGGGCGGTCACTTTCAGTTTCGTTATGTTGTGACCAGCGCGCCTTCTACCGATCCTGCCGCTTTGAGCCGCATGGGTTGGGAAGAAGTTACGCCGCTCGAAGAGGACGAGATCCGCTCGCAGGACAAAGCGCTCGACCTGCCGCGTCCGCTGGACGGCAACGAGGCGAGCTTCGTGACAGTAGACGATCCAGATTTATTGCTTGACACCTGGAAACCCGCAGAGGACGGTAATGGCACCATCGTTCGCTTCCTTGATCTCGGCGGAAAGGCTCGCACTGTGGCTGTGTCGACAACGCTGCTAGCTCTAGACAAGGCGATGGAGACAGACGCGGTCGAGCGGAACCAGAAGTCACTTCCCCTACAGGGATCACACGGATTTGAGATTGATGTGCATCCGCATGAGATTGTCACGGTGCGTCTGACCGGGAAACAGGTGCTTTCCGCACCCACCGAATAACGAACGGACCGGCCACTCTCTCTATTTGCCGCGGAGACTACGGTGAAAACAAGACCGGCTCCTGCGCGACGATACCCTTTCCTTCCTGAAGCGTGATCGCCTGGTTCGGCTTCACGCCGGTGAACGACTCGCGCTTCCCGCTTGGCCATACGATCTCTACGTTTACCTTCTTTCCGTCGGACGGCTTCCCCAGTCCGAAGGTGAGGGGCAGCTCGCTTTGGGACAGATAGCTGGACCCCGACTTCACCATCCGAAACAGTCGAGTGCCATTCGGCATCTTCACGGTTACCTTTGCACCTATGCCGTCGCGGTTGGACTTCACGCCAATTGTTTTCACCCGAAGCATGTCGTTCTGATTCGCATTGTCATTACGCAGCAGACGCGCAGGCCCGTTGGAAGGCGTGATCAGAAGGTCTAAATCGCCGTCATTGTCATAGTCGAGATATGCCGCGCCACGCGCGACTACCGGTTCGCGCAAGGCCGCGCCTACCTTGTTGGACACGTCCTCAAACCGTCCGCGGCCCCGGTTCCGGAAGAGCAGCGGAGGCTCGGCGTAGCTGAGGGAAGGCTGGGTCACGCGAACATCATCTGCCACGTGTCCGTTCGCCGCAAAGATATCCGGCAGTCCGTCCAGATCGTAGTCGAAGAAGAATGCACTGAAGGTAAGAGATTTCGCGGACGGACCTGCGATGCCCGACGCATCTGAGTTATCTGTGAAGAGACCTGAGCCATCGTTGTGATAGAGCGCGATGCTCTCGTTGGCGAAGTTTCCGATAACGAGTCCCTGCCGGCCGGAGAGGTCATAGTCCGCGGCATCCGTGCCCATACCTGCGCGCGCCTTGCCCGCATCGCTGAACGCCACGCCGGCGGCAAACGCGCTCTCCGTAAACGTACCGTTGTGGTTATTGTGGTAGAGCTTGTTTGGCTGCGTGTCGTTGGTGACAAACAGATCCATCCAGCCATCGTCGTCATAATCGAGCAGCGCGACGCCCAGAGCTTTGCTGGATGGATCAAACAGGCCAGCCTTCTTCGTTACATCTTCAAAGACGCCGTGTCCCAGGTTGTGAAAAAGGGTTGAACTCTGACCTTTGTATAACTCCGGCGTGCAATAGGATTTGTTCTTGCCGTCCAGCGTGCAGTACTGATCGGACGCCTCCGACCAATCGACATAGTGCGAGACGAACAGATCCAGCTTCCCATCGTTGTCATAATCGAACCATACCGCGCCCGTTGAAAAACCTGCATTCTTCACGCGGGCTTTCGCGGTCACATCGGCGAAGCGTCCTCCTCCGAGATTGTGAAACAGATAGTTGCCACCTAGAGCGGTGATGTAGACATCATCGCGGCCATCGTTGTCGAAGTCTCCGACTGCGCAACCGAGCCCGTACATCTCTTTCGCAAGTCCGGACGCGCGCGTGACGTCGGTGAAGGTCCCGTCATGGTTGTTGTGATAAAGGGCCGGAGTAGAAATAGAAACCTTATGCTCCGGCCAGTCCATTGAATTGACAAACAAAATGTCCTGCCAGCCGTCGCCGTCATAGTCGATCGCACAGACGCCGCTCCCCATGGTCTCCGGCAGGTATTTCTTCCCGTATGCGCCGTTGTTGTGGCGGAAATGAATGCCTGCGGATTGCGTTACGTCGACAAAGCGGATTGGGCCGGATGGACGGGTAATCGGCGCCGGAGCAGATGCATGGTTCGCTATCAGTTTCGACGGAGCGGACGCGGGCTTCAATGCTTGCTGGGACTGTGCGGACGTTGGCTGCGACTGCCTGCAAGCTAGCGTTCCGGAGAAGATCAACAGCGAGAGAGTACAGACAATCCAATTTCGCAAAGACATCCAGTTCGATCCTCAATGCTGCTGCCGCTGTATTTAATGCGCCAGCGCTGGCGCAGATGCGGGGCTTTCATCAGGCGAGGGCCGCGAGCCCCACCACATTTCGATGAGCATCGCTATCGGTCCGACCACAAACAGCGCATATAGGGGCGCATAGATGCTTTGATCCAGCCGCATCACCATCTCGACGGCTGCCACAAGGAATGCGACGACGCCTTGTCCCAGCCTGGAGCGCACCGTGGTTTTCGGATCCGTGATCATGAAAAAGATAAAGAGCTGATACTCAGGCCCGGTAATGGGAGATATCTCGGATTGCCACGGATCACCGACGATCCACGAACGGATGAGGGCGAAGACAAGAAACGAGAGGACATAGACAGCGCAGATATGAAAGCGCTTCAGCCGCCAGATGATTGCCGATCCCAGCAACCAGATCACGAGCATCGCCCAGATGTTGTTACCCCATTGAATGCTCAGTGAGGCCACAGACTCGGCTGCGAGAAACAGCATCACGCAAATTCCGAAATTCGATGGATTCCAGATATGGCGGTGTTTCACGCGCACCACATATTTGGAAGTAATGGCTATCACCGAGCACAGCGCATATGGCCAGAACGCCGGCGAGCGGAGAAGAATGCCGACGCTGATACCGGTAATATAGGCACTGGCCAAATGAGGCCATTTGCCAGTCATTATGCGGCCCAGGATAAGCTCCGCCGCGATTGCGCTGCCAATCGCCAGCAAGGTTCTCGTATAGCTTTCCAGAATACCGAAAGAAAAATTCCCTGCGAGCAGAATCAGCGTTATAAAGATAGGCGGAACAAACCGATTTTCAAGAGTGAACAGGCGACGCCAGTTATGGGCGGAAGGACCGGCCGGCAGGGGTGGCATGGTCATCGTCTGCTGGCTCATAAGGGTTCCTTCACCTTATACAGCTGCCCTGGGACTATCGCTTGCAGCGTCTGGATTTTACCAGAGGGCCAGCGGATCACAGCATTTGCAATCACCGGATCTTTCCCCAATCCGAAGTGCAGACGGCGATCATTCTGTGCGGCAAAACCGCTTCCGCCGGAGACCTGCTGTATCTGCTTCTGCCCATTCCATTCCAGCGTCACCTGCGCGCCGATTGCGCTTCGGTTGCTCTTCGTCCCTTCCAGTTGAAACTCTACCCACTTGTTCTCAGGAACAACGGTGTTTTTGTACAACAACAATGGCCCGCGCTGGTTAGCAACGATAACGTCCAGAACTCCGCGGTTCCATAGATCAGCGAGCGCCACTGAGCGGCCATCATGCGTATCGGCCACTCCGACCGACTGTGCGACATCCACGAATTTGCCCGCACCGTCGTTCAGCCAGACATGCTTCTGCTGATATCCGGACAGGCTGCGGCCATCCATCGCGGGCCAGTCCTTTGCGTCGCCAATAATGGTTGAATTTCCACCTGCGACCTTGGAAAAGTCGTACCAATAATTGCGCTTCCTATCGAGCGAGACATAGCCGTTTGTCAGAAAAAGATCGAGCGCCCCATCATTATTCAGATCCCCGAACTGAGCGCCAAAGCTCCATCCGCCTAGTTCGACGCCCATATCTCGCGCGAGATTCGTGTACTCAATGTGTGCCCCCGCTGTTCCTTCCTTGGGGACCCATAGATTGTTGCCTTGAATCAGGACGCCATCTTCCGAAATATTCGAGACATAGACGGAATATTTTCCCTGGTTGAAGATATCTCCAAAGGCTACGTTCATCCCACTTTTAGGGGCGAAGCCCACGCCCGTACGGCGGCCCACCTCCTCGAAGCGCTTGCCGTCGTTCAAATACAGCTCAGAGACGCCATAATCGTTCGCGACAAAGAGGTCGGGATGTCCGGTTCCGCGAAGATCGGCCGCCGCAGCCGCTAACGCCCACCGCCTGCTGTTGATGCCTAGCTTCGCACTAACTTCCTCGAATTTCCCGTTCCCCAGATTGTGAAATAGATACTTTCGGCCGCCGTTGTCAGCATATTCGAAGCTGTCCGGCATCATCCTTGTCGTGGTGAGATGCCATAGGTCGACATTTTCCGGATAGTAGCCACCTACGAATAAATCCAGCAGACCGTCACCGTCATAGTCAAACCATACTGCGGTATTTGCGTTGATCCAGGGCGGAAAGGCTGCTACGTCGACGCGGTGAAATCCGTGTCCCTGATCGTTGTGGAAGAGCTCCGGCTTTCCCCACTTAATAAGAAACAGGTCTTCATATCCGTCATTGTCGTAGTCGCCCCAGATTGCGCCCATCGAGACGCCCGTTCCCGATTGATTCACATTGCCGATGCCGACCTCGTCCGCAACATCCTTGAACGTGCCGTCGTGCATATTGCGATAAAGGCGGTTATGGGTTCCGATGGCGCTGTTCGTGACGTATAGGTCCGGCCACCCGTCGCGGTCGAAATCGACGACAGAAACGGAAGCTCCCATCGAGGCCACTTCCGGCATGATGTGGGCTAGTTTCGCATCCAGCACCGGCGCCTGATGCACAAAGTCGATTCCGGCTGCGTGTGAGACTTCTTCTAAATGGAATCCATGCCGTGCCAGCGACTCTTTGGTGTCGAGCTCGGTTTTTGAAACTGCTGCACGTCTGGCAGACACGTGACGCATCACGAGAGGTGTCGCGATCAGACAAAGAAAAATGACCGTTAGAATGCTCTGCAATAGAGCTTTGCGTTTCATCGCGCAACTCCGTTTTGCAAAGCATCTCGAAAGGTTTTTGCATTCACATAACGCGTCTGATATGTCTCCCAATCCTTGGCATGGTGCTGATACTCCCAGTCGTCTTCCAGCCGACCTGACGCTGGTGCGTCGTAATCTTTTCGCGCGTGATATGGATAGGGCAAAACAGTTTGTGAATCTGCGGTGTTGTAGTCTCCGTCTTTGATCCAACCGTCGCCGGCGATCACAAAGTCACGTACCCAGCCCGCAGGCGGCGGCCCCGGATTGGCGAAGCGCAATGTCATCTCGTCACCGGCATTCATGATGACGTACCGGTCGTCAGCGTGCGCCAGCAGCTCACGCACATCGCCAAATCTCGTGTAGAAGCCCGGCAGATCGCTCCAGATTGGGGATGTGCTGGCCAGGTGATCGTAATCGGGTATCTCCGGCGACGATGCGTTGGCCTGATGAATGACCGAGAAGCCGCGATAGTGCAGATCGGCAAGGTTGGGCGCGAGCCGCTGAATCTTTATCGGAGTCTTCGGCAGGCCTTGCGCCCACTCAATCGAATCCCAGTAAACTTCCAGATTCGTCCTAAGCCGCAGACGGTGAGGCATGCCCGGATGGAATAGGTCTGTGAGATCGATCAGGCAGATCTTTTTGCGTCCGGCCGGGAATCCGAGGTTTGGATTGGCGACGCGCCATCCGCCGCGACCATCGGGCACTTCCAGGCTTAGCCACTCTGGACGCGGATGCCTGCCCTGGCTCATCGCCACGTTTACCGACGAGTCCGACGGATGCAGCCAGCCCTTTGCGATGAGCCATAGCGGCGCGCTCTGCGGGATGCGGTCGCCAAGATCGATCTCCACAAAGTGATCGCGCGTCACCCCCTGATATTGTCCGCGCCCGAAGGTGTCCAGATAGTTGCCGTCCAGCTTGCGCACTATCGCGGTTACATCCTGGCCGGTATCGTCCACAGCGCGAGCGATCGGCTGCGGTGGACCCACCGCGGTAACGGCCAGCTTCACCGGCGGAACATCGTACCGCTCATCGGTAAATATCTCTGTGCCCGCAGGATGGTCCACGGTCATGAGCAAGAGTGAGTCGTAGAAATAGGTTTCCCAAAGCTCGCCGGTGATGCGGAGATCGTAAGACCCATCGCGCGCTTTTAATTGATCGCCGCCGATTTTGTACCACTCTTCAGTTGCAGCAATGTTCGCCGTGCCCAGCGAGTTGATCCTCAATCCGATCGCCGAGCCCCACGGCACCGAATCCTTCACAAACTCCATCCGCTGTCCGTTCCATGCAAACAGAAACGGGCATGAACCCTTCAGTCTCTGCTCGGTCACGATCTGCTGGTCCGCTTTCAGGCCGAACTCCGCACGCACCGACCCGTTTGGCCACACAATACGAGCAACATCGACGGCCTGCTGCTGGCCCAATCCAAAATGAAGCACCGGGCTTGTAATCGCCTGCTTCTGCAGGAGCAACGCAGAACGGATCTCTATTTCGCCACCAATGCCGAAAGGATTGATCCGCTGATCTCCCGTGACCTGACGCGCGCGCGGACGGATGGTCTGCCAGTGATAACTCCTGGTGCCGTGATTGCGCGCGTCAAACACTTTGCCGGAGGTATCCAGACCTATCAGGTCAAGGCGGCCGTCCCCATGGACATCTGCGGTTTCGAAGACTATCGGTGGTCCCTGCGGCTGCGCGATCCGCTTGAATGCGCCGGCTTCATCTTGAAGCCAGACGTCGGCTCCTCGCGCGCTCGTTCCTGCAGTAATCGGCACCACCAGTAAATCGACTGCACCGTTGTTGTCGATATCTGCCGCGCGCAGCCTGACTTTCCCTGTGACCGGCCCAGTCATCTGCGCAAGCTGGTGCTCAGTCCACGTCCGGCCATTGTCGTTATAGGAGAGCGAAAGAATATGGCCGTCGGCTGACAAGAGGTGCAGGCGGAGCAGATCGTCATTGCCGGTATCGGCAACACAGATGGCACTCACGCCCGTAAAGGAATGCGGCAGCGCAGCTTCAGTGAACTTCCCTGTGCGTTCATTGAGAAAGATGTGCAGAGTCCCCGAACCATCGATCAGCGATGCGTCGGGATTGCCGTCGCCATTGAGATCGGCCCAGGCAAACTGGCGGATGCCGGAGATGCCCGCAAAAGGATGCTCCACAATAAACGTTCCATCGCCGTTGTTGCGCAGCACGGATGGGAGCCCCGCTTTTGTGCCCAGCACGACGTCAAGGTCGCCATCCGCCTCCAGGTCTATTGCCCACGCGCCCGTGTAGGTAGCATTTGTAACAGCGCTGGGAAGCTTCATGCCGGCGGTCACGTCCGTGAAGTGCTCGGGGCTGTCCTGTCGGAATAATCGCAGCCCTTTGTCGCCGGCGAAAAACAGATCAGTCTTGAAGTCGTAATTGAAGTCGAGCGGAAGAATGCTCTCAGGCAGCAAGTTTGCAGTTGCAGTACCCGGGAATGGCATTTCCGCGCCGGTCGCCAGATGCACTCGTCGAGCATTCGCTTCGGCGATGACTGGCGCGTCCGATCCATTCAGCGCGATTGCGGCCGCCCAAGTCCACGGTTCTGCGGGGGCTGACGTGACCGGCTCGTTCGCGAAGGTCATCGCAAAGTCCGGAGCCGCCGGGTGGGAGGGGGGATTCGGTAATTTGAGAAATCGCGTGACAGGCTGAGCTTCCTCGCCCGGTTGCGCCATGATCTGGGACAGATCCGCGCGAAACTCCGGCTCCCGCATCAGCACGTTGCGAAGAAAGGTGGAGCGGGTTGCGGCCGAATGCGGTGACGAACCGGCGGCGGCCGTTTGCAACTGTTGGAGCTGCTGTTGTATTTCCGGAGGCCAGCCCTGGGCACGAGTCGCGATCTGGGCAACTGTAGCACGGAGCGTCGCCCCGTCACCGCGCTTCGCAGCAACGCGGCACAGGTCGACCAGCACGGCAAGATTTCCCGGCTGCACTTTCAGAATCTGCTCGAGTATGTTCTGCAACTCCGCATCGCTGTTTTCGTTTCCCTGCCGCTCCACCTGAGTCGCCAAGCTGTACAGCGCCCGTAGATTGCGCGGATTCCGCGCAATCGCCTGATGGAGGTAGGAGATAGAGGTCCCAGAATTTCCGCGGTCTCCTTCAAGAAGACCCAGCAGATAGTCGATGCGATCATCAGTTGGGGCCAGCGTGTGCGCGCGCTCCAGCCTCTGGGCTGCGGGATCGAAGTTGCGTTGCCGTAGCGCAAGCACGCCCCAGTCAATCCACCCGGCCGGTTCTGCGGGAACAACCTCCGTTGCCTGTTGCAGCTCAGCATCGGCGCGCACATCATCTCCTACCTGCAGGCCGGCAAGACCGATGTAGAACGCGGAAACAAAGTCGGTATAGGTCTTCGATCCCACTTCAGGCAGGCGCTCCTTCGAGCGGCAGGCGGATATGAAAAGAGGTATCGTGCACATCACTACAATCAGCAGGAGGCAACCGCTCTTGCGGCCTGCCGATGAGGGCAGCCTGGACGAAGTATCTGCCAGACTACCCAAGCCGCCGCGACCCCGCCCCCGAACTGCCAGACTCTTCATGCCTCCACAATCCTAACTTTGTTCAGGCCACTCGACGCGAACTCGCTCGGAAGCTCTTTTCCTCACCTTTCCTCGGCTGGGGCGGATCGCGAGGGACCGTGATAGAGGCGCACGCAGGGGGCTGGCAGCCGCAAGACTCATCTTTGCTAGCCTCATGAACAAGGGCAAGCGCCTTTGGGATGAGATCGAGCTAAACCTTTCGGTCGATTCGACAACGGACATACACGGTTAGGATCGTACGGAATCTCAAACCTACCCGCCAATCGTGGAAAGCGGCTCCAGCGCAATGGAAAAGGGAGAACGACGGAATTGAAATCGCTCGTCCGGCTTCGTCCAGTGATTTTCATTGCCGCCCTGCTTGCATTGTGGCAGATCGTGATCATGCGGCATCCGGGACAACTACTGCCGAGTCCGTGGCAGGTGGTGGGCGGCCTCTCCGATCTTTTGCGGCACGGCCTGCTGTTCAAGTACGTTGTCGCCTCCCTCTTCCGGGTCACGTGGGGCTTCGGGCTCGCGGTGGTCATAGCGATTCCGCTCGGCCTCGCTATCGGCTGGTACCGCCGGGTGGAACTGGCGCTAAGCCCAGTTGCGGAAGTGCTGCGGCCCATCTCCCCGCTTGCCTGGATTCCGATCGCGATCCTCTGGTTCGGCGTCGGCGATATGTCCGCCGTCTTTCTCATTTTCCTGGGCTGCTTCTTTCCGCTGCTGCTCACGACGATCAATGCCGTCCGGAGCATTCCGGATGTGTATGTGAACGCGGGCCGGAATTTCGGCCTGCGCTCCTTCGATCTCATGCGCCGCGTGCTCTACCCTGCCGTCATCCCGCAGCTTCTGATCGGGCTGCGGATTTCCCTTGGCGTGGCATGGCTGGTGGTGGTTGCGGCGGAGATGATCGCCGTGAATTCCGGCCTCGGCTTTCTCATCGTGGACGCGCGGAACGCAGGCAATCGCTACGATCTCGTGGTTGCCGGTATGGTGGTCATTGGTGTCATTGGGCTATTGCTCGATATTGCCATGCGCTCACTGGAACGGGTTCCATCGTTCCGGTGGAGCTATTCGGAGGACTAGTGCCAACATCCACGCAAACTGCGGGCACCGATCCGGCAGCACGCGAATCTGCGCTTAAAGCCAAGTTGAGTACGCATGACCTCAGCATGGTCTTCTATCGCGATGGCAATGCGGTCCCGGTCCTGGACAACCTCAATCTCAGCGTTGCGGATGGCGAGTTTATCTGCCTGCTCGGGCCCTCCGGCTGCGGAAAGTCCACGCTGCTGAACACGATGGCGGGGTTTCTCTCCCCGACCCATGGCGAAGTCCGCGTAGACAACGAAGTCGTGCAAGGCCCGGACCCGCGGCGCATCTTCGTCTTTCAAGAGCGCGGCGTGTTTCCCTGGCTCACTGTCGAGGGGAATATTGGATTCGGGATCGCGAAGCTGTCTCGCGGGGAGCGCGAGCGCCGCATCGCACATTACATCCGCATGGTTGGTTTGCAGGGCTTTGAGAAGGCATATCCGTCGGAGCTGTCCGGCGGCATGAAGCAGCGGCTGGAAGTCGCCCGCGCTCTGGCCGTCAATCCCGACATGCTTTTCCTGGACGAGCCATTCGGGGCGCTTGATTCCATCACCCGCCTCACCATGCGCCGCGAGCTGCTTCGCATCTGGGAGGCTGAGCGAAAGACGATCGTCTTCGTGACTCACGATATTGACGAAGCAGTGCAGTTGGCCGATCGGGTAGTGGTCATGAGTGCCCGTCCCGCCGCCATCCAGCAAATCGTCACCATCGACATTGCGCATCCGAGGGATATCAGCTCCGCACGTTATCTTGAGCTTCGCGACGGCATCTTTGCGCAGATTGGACTGGCTCACAGAATATGAGGCCGCTTCAGTCTCCGGGTAAGTGGGAAAAATTCTTATGGCCTGCGATCACCTTCGCGCTGTTGCTTGCCGGCTGGTATTTTGCCGTGCGGTGGTCCGGCACAAAGGTTCTTCCATCTCCTCTCGAAGTAAAGAAAGGCCTGATGGAGTTGGTTCAGGCACACGTCCTCTGGGCCGATATCGCCGATTCTCTTCGCCGCGTCGCCATCGGTTTCGGGCTGGCGGCCATTCTCGGCATCCCACTGGGCCTCGCCCTGGGCTGGTACCCGGAGCTCAACAAGGTCGTCAACCCTGTGATCCAGCTACTCCGCCCGATCAGCCCTATCGCCTGGATACCGGTTGCGATTCTCTTCCTTGGCATTGGAGACCGCGCCGCCACAGCGCTCATCTTCCTCGGCGCCTTCTTTCCTATCGTGGTCTCCTGCGTTGACGGGGTGAACAACGTTTCCTCTGTCTTCCGCCGCGCCGGACGCAACTTCGGCCTGAGCCCGCTGCAACTGCTGGGCCGCGTCGTCTTTCCCGCGGCTCTGCCCAACATTCTCGTCGGCCTGCGTATCGCTTTCGGCATCGCCTGGCTCGTCGTCGTTGCCGCCGAAATGGTAGCTGTCGACTCCGGCCTCGGATTCCTCATCATCGACTCACGTAATTCCGGCAAGCGCTACGATCTGGTCGTCGCCGCCATGCTGCTCATCGGCATCATCGGGCTTGCGCTCGATTTTCTTTTCCGCGGTCTGGAGCGGATCAAGTCCGTTCGTTGGGGCTTTCGTCATGAGCCTTAAAGCCAAACTGATCGTGCTCGCTGTCGCGTGGATCGCGGTGATCACCGCGCTGCACGGCTGGCTGAATGTGAACTGGGCATCCGTTCTCAACGACTACCGCCCGATCGCCAAGCGAAAGATTACCGTCGCCTATATTCCGGTCACGTGCCAGCTCACCTGCCCGGTTACGGATTACATTTCGAAGTTCTCGCACAACGGCGAGATCTTCATCCCGCGATTGTTTCAGGGCCTCCCCGAAATCAAGGAAGCGCTCATCTCCAACAAAGTCCAGGCCGCCTTCATCGTCGCTCCGCTTGCGATCGCGCTCAAGGCGCAGGGTGTCCCAATCAAGGTGGTCTATCTCGGCCATCGCTATGGCAGCGCGATGGTTGTACGAAAGAATGGCCCCGTCAAGACCGTCGCTGATCTTCGCGGACTCACGGTTGCGATTCCCAGCCGATTTTCCGACGAACGCCTCATGCTGATCCGTGCAATGAAGCTCGCGGGCCTGAAACCCACCGATGTCAAAATGCCGGAGATGGCCCCGCCGGATGTTGCCAGTGCGCTTCGCGCAGGAGCGATCGACGGATTCGTCATGGGTGAACCATTTCCCTCGCAGGCCGAGATGGCCGGCTTCGGTCGCGTCCTCTTTCAAGCAAAGGACTACTGGCCTGACTACATGTCCTGTATCCTCGTTGTCCGCCAGGACCTGATCGATCAACGACCCGCGGTGGTGCAGGAACTAGTAGACGGCATTGCGCGCTCCGGCTTGTGGCTGGACAAAGGCAAACCGGAGCGCGAAGACGCTGCAGATTTCGTGGGCCGCTTCTACTACAACCAGAAGCCGGCGCTGCTGCGCTGGGCACTCACCAAACCGCTTGACCGCGTCGTTTACAGCCAGCTCGCACCGCGCAAGGCGGATTTCGATCTGGTGCGCGATCTCATGATCGAGACCGGCGTGCTTAAAAAGAAGATTGAATTTTCCGAATATACCGACACTCGTTTTTCCGACAATGCCAGCAGCCAGACCCCGTGGCGCTACCAGCCCGGACTGGCCGCTGCGCGATAGTTAACGGAGGCAAAGATGATTCGCAGAAAATTTCTTGGATTGACGCTCGCCGGACTCGGCGGCGTGATAGCCATGGAAGGCATGGATCTTGCGGAGCAGGAGACCGTCACCTTCCGCATCAGCGGATTTACCTGCATCACCTGCGCGGTCGGGCTCGAGACGCTGCTCCAAAAGGAAAGAGGCGTCATCCGAGTGACGGCCAGTTATCCGGAGAGCATCGCGACCGTGACCTATCACCCGAAACTAGCTTCTGAGCAGTCCCTGGTGAACTTCATCGAGAGCGCCGGATTCAAAGCCATCCGGCAAGCTTGACCCGAGGCCACTTTGCAGTGCGTCACGTGCAACGCCGGTTAGGCGCACGCCACTTGATTTCGCCCGGAGAGCTTGGCCGAGTACAGCGCCTGATCCGCCAGCCTCATCAGATCGATCGGAACCTGGCCATCCAGGGGCACGCGGACGGCGACTCCGATGCTGACCGTCTGTACGCCGTATGGACTGGACGAGTGTGCTAGAGCGAGCGATTCGATGGAGAGCCGAATCTCCTCACCGATCTCCTGAGCACGGTGCTGTGTCGCGTCGGGCAAGATCACGGCGAACTCCTCGCCGCCGATTCGCGCTGCGATCCCTTTGGTCGGGTCCACGATTCCGGCGACCACTCGGGCAATTGAACGCAAACATGCATCTCCGCCGAGGTGACCGACATCGTCGTTATATTGCTTGAAAAGATCGGCATCGAGTATGAGAAGGGCTAGTCGTCTACCGCTAGTGGAGGCATCTGTCCACGCGTTCTCGAGCCGGAGATTAAAGGCGCGCCGATTAGGGAGGCCAGTCAACTCGTCTACGTGGGCGAGTTTGCGAAATCTCGCCTCGCTCGCGGCGAGTGAGTTCTTTAGATCCTCCTTCTCCTCGAGCAGCGCCGCAACGGGGAACATAGTGAAAATTGCGACTGCCGCAAAAAGCTGAGCAATGACGATGCGATGCAGCAGCATGTGCTCCCCGGCGATGAGCATCAACGGGCCATGTCCCTTAACGGTAAAGCCGATGGTCATGAGGGTGACGAGAAGGATATTTAATGTAGTGCCAGGCAGACCAAGGCGAAATGCCACCAGCAAGAACACGGGAAAGATGAAGAAAATCAGTGGGTCCTTGCCGTACGTGAAAACCAGCGTAGTGACAACTACGGAAGCGGAAAGAACGGACAATGTATGGAAGAGGCATCTGCGAT
Source organism: uncultured Acidobacteriaceae bacterium (assembly GCA_963736915.1). GTDB lineage: Bacteria > Acidobacteriota > Terriglobia > Terriglobales > Acidobacteriaceae > KBS-83. Next base: position 628,712 of record CAVTQV010000004.1, read on the forward strand.
CGAACATCGAGAAGAACGCAGGGCGTTGCATCATGATGACCAGCGGGGCCAGTACCGCCATGCCCAGCATGTCCCCTAGATACCAGGTGCGAAACATCTGCCACCACGAGGCACCCCCAACCAGCAGGACTGTCCACCAGGCCCCGAGCGCACTCGCTAGCGCTGTCGCTCCTAAAACAGAGATGAGCAGGAAGCCAACCAGAGACCTGCGCCTGGACAGGTCCAGAGGCGATTCGAACCATAGGGTGAGCAGGATGCAGGAGGTGACTACCTCGACGGAGTTCGCGAGCGAAACGCCAATCGCGACCCGGAAAGGATCGCCGTAAAGCAGGTCGGCTAGCGTGTCTGCGGTAAGCCCGGCTAAGAAATAGCCGAGCCACAGCCGTTTCGGCTGCGTAATGAGCAGACCGAAGATCAGCCCGTTCGATAGCCAGATCGTGGCGACGCCTTCTGACTGGCGCGAAAGCACGATGCCCAGCCAAGAGCAGAGGGTGGCGAGCGCAAACACCCACGAGAGGCGGAGCAGGCTGGCGCGAGTCCAGGAGTCGCGCCGCCAACATCCCTGCCAGATCGCCGGCAAAAGAGTCACTACGCCAGCCGCAGGCTCAGCGACAGGGATAGAGAAATCCCCAGGCGGGGAAACCTTATCTTCAGCGGCGTTTGCAACGAGGGAGGACAGGTTCATCACGCGACAGGTCGTCCTCAAGAGCGTTTGATCTCAGGTAGGCGTGCCTCCGATGATGAGGCTCGCTTGCAGGCTGAGAGTTTACCGTTCCTGCCGCCACATGCAAAGAAGATTGATGATCTGTCGAATTCACCGCGAATCACGTCGCGAAGCCAAGCTTAGGTGAGCGAACCAGCCCTAGTAAGCAGAGCCGCGATCAAACGTCATTGCAGCGATCGCAGTTGCCACAGGGTCCGGTGAAAGCATCGCCGAAATAGCGCAGTAGATATTCTCGACGGCAGGTGCGGCATTCCGCATATTCCTGCATCTGTTCCAAGCGCCGCTTCCGCAAGTCTTTCTGGAATTGCTGCTGTTCGGCGGCTGCCTCTGTGATCTCCGCGACAGATTGCCCGCTCGCTATTTCAATGTCACCGGACGATGTCTGCTTTGCCGCGCCTGCCTCTTCGAGTTTGTGAACGAGATTGCTCAGCTTGCGCGTGGAAAGCCCGGTTTCACGCGCCAGGTCTTCTGGGCTGGTCGGGCCTTCATCGCCGGCCAAGGCGTTGACGACAGACTTCAGATTGTCCTGATCGATGAGGCCGCTTCCGGTTTTGTATCGTTGGGCACCGATATCCCGCGCGCAATAGAACAGCACGGCCTCTGCAGGTTGACCGTCGCGCCCGGCGCGACCAATCTCGTGATAGTAGGCATCGAGGGATTCGCTGACGTCCGCATGATAGACAAAGCGGACGTCGGCCTTGTCCACGCCCATGCCAAAGGCATTGGTGGCGACAATCACCGGCGCGTCTCCGCTCATGAAGCGGTCCTGAATAGCATCCCGTTCTTTCGCTTTCAGACCGCCATGATAGAAGACCGCGTCCACGGCCCGTTCCTGCAGTTCGGTCGCGATCAACTCAGCGTTCTTATGCGTGGATACGTAGACGACTCCGGGCTTTTCCGCAAACTCCACACGCCGCAATACAGCCTCTCGTTTTTCTTCCTGGGAAGAGAATGTATCGACACGGAGAGAAATATTGGGGCGATCAAAACCATGGACAAACACGCGCGGTCTTCGCAATCCAAGTTTTTCAATGATCTCTTCACGAACCTTGTTCGACGCCGTTGCTGTCATCGCCAGTGTGGGAGGGTGGCCAAGAGCTTCAATGACGTGCGAGAGTTCGAGATAGTCAGGCCGGAAGTCATGCCCCCACTGGCTGATGCAGTGTGCTTCGTCAATTGCAACGAGTGAGATATGAGCAGATTTGAGCCGCTCGACCGTTTCGTTTTTCCGAAGTTGCTCCGGAGCCAGAAAGATGAACTCGACCTGGCCTTCTTCTATGCGTTCGAACGCATCGCGCTGCTCTGCAGCGGAGAGTGTGGAATTCACAACGGCGGCATCCTTCAAATCTTTCGTTCCAATGAACTCAGCCTGATCTTTTTGCAGTGCAATGAGCGGAGACACGACGACTGTGGAGCCCTTTCGCAAGGCTCCGGCAATCTGATAAATGGCCGACTTACCGGAGCCGGTCGGCTGCACCACGACAGCGTCGTGTCCATCCAGGAGAGATCGAATCGGCTCTTCCTGCCCCGCCCGTAAAGAAGGAAAGCCCAGCAGCTTCTTCGCAACGGCTGAAATATTGGTATGGTTCTGCTTCTTTGCCATGAAGGCTTCGATGCGAGTTCGATAAGGCAACCGGCTGCGCTCTGGGAGCCGCTCATGTTCGCGACAGTGGACGTCGCGAGCCTCGCGTACCTGGTGCCCGGAGCCGGTGGGGTGCTATGGAAAGGGACAAAAATTTCCACATTCCGGTTGCACAGATTGCGGCAGAGTTTCCTAGGAAAGGCGACAACTGCGGTTGCTGTTTCCGTTGCAGTACGTCGCGGGGCACGATACCATCAAAAGGACGTTGCGCTATGCCTGCCCCGGCAACTGCGGCTCAGCCTATTGAAGGGCGGGTCCGGGCTGGGAGCCGAAACGCATAGTCAGCAGAATCCGGTGCGGTCGCAATTGCCCCTCACGCGCTGCTCCGGTAAGTAGTTGAAATTACGTCGATTACTAAGTGCGGAAGTGGTGAAATTGGCAGACACACCATCTTGAGGGGGTGGCGCCGAGAGGCATGGGGGTTCAAGTCCCCCCTTCCGCACCAGAGTTTCTTTAGAAAGCAGTCGCAATGATCATTCTCCTGACCATCATCCACGTCCTCGTCTCCATCTTTATGATCGCGGTCATCCTGCTGCAGCAGGGCAAGAGCGCCGATCTCGCCGGCGCCTTCGGCGGTCAGGGATCGCAGACTGCATTCGGGCCGCGCGGCGCGGCCAACATGCTGACCAAGCTCACGACCTGGGGCGCCATCATCTTTATGGTCACCTCCATTGCGCTCTTCGTGCTGATCGGCAAGCACGCGGGCGGCGGCTCGGTTCTCGAAGGCACGCCGACGGCGCCGATTCATCAGCAGGCTCCAGCCCCGGCCAGGAAGTAAGCCGGCATTCCGGCAAATGCGGCAGACCGTGGTCTGCCGCATTTCTGCGTAACAACGCATTTCCTCTCGAAAATGCTCTAGACTGTTGGGCGACATGAAAGCCTTTTCCCGCGCTGCCTCTCTTGTTCCAGCCGCGCTGCTTTTTCTGCCGGCCATGCTTCCCGCTCAACCCACCGTGCACAACGAACACACCCCACCGCAGCGAGCGTCCGCACAAATGCCGGGGCAGCATCCGACCGGCCCCACGGTCAATCCGGACCGCACGATTACCTTCCACTTCGCTGTGCCCGGCGCAAAGGAAGTGCTGCTCGATCTCGAAGGCGCCGATCCGCAGCCCATGGCGCAAGGCCCGGACGGCGTTTGGACCCTGACCACGGCGGCCTTGGCGCCGGAATTCTATGGATATGGCTTCCGGGCTGACGGCATCCACTATCTCGATCCCGGTAGCGTGCTGATCAAGCCCAACCTGCTCAGCGTGCAGAACGAAATCGAAGTCCCCGGGCCGCAGCCGATGGATTGGGACGTGCAGAACGTCCCTCATGGCGTCATCCACCACCACTTCTACCAATCGCAAACACTTGGCCGGCAGAGCGACTTCTTCGTCTACACGCCGCCGGACTACAATCCGAAGAAAAAGTACCCGGTGCTGTATCTTTTGCATGGCTATAGCGATGATGCCAGCGGATGGACCGCGGTTGGTCGTGCGAATGTCATCCTCGACAACCTGATCGCGCAGAACAAGATCAAGCCGATGATCGTTGTGATGCCGCTGGGCTACGGCACCATGGACATGATCACCCACACCTGGAACGCATGGCAGGACAAGGCGCTGGTGGAGCGCAACTTCACGCAGTACACCCAGATCCTGCTCAACGAAGTAAAGCCGCAGGCAGAGAAGATGTACTCGATCTCCGGACGATCGTAAGGAACACGCCATTGCCGGCCTATCGATGGGCGGCGGTGAAAGCCTGCGCACCGGCCTCAACCACCTAGACGACTTCGCCTATGTCGGAGCGTTCTCCTCGGCGGTACCTGACAAAGAGGACCTCGACCGGGTTTTCCCGAATCTCGCCTCAGAGGTGAAGAAGAAGGACCGCCTGAAGTTGCTTTGGGTCGCCTGCGGCACGGACGATCATCTGATTACGCCGAACCGTGCCTTCACCGGATGGCTGAAGCAGCAGCAGATTCCTGTGACGGTGATTGAAACCCCCGGCCGCCACACCTGGATGGTCTGGCGCGACAACCTGATTCACTTCACTCCGCTGCTGTTTCAGAAGTGAGGAAGTTCTCCGGAAGCGGGCTCGGTAATGCGACCCACCCCCTCCCCCCTCCCGGTGCGGGAGGGGCCGGGTATAACGTACGCCGCATCATGAGGTTACGCGGCCTTCCGAGACTCAAATTCGTCTATTCATTGAGGTTACCGGTAAATTCGTCCAGCATAAGGAGTTAGCGCCTTCCGCTGGAGGGTCAGCCGCACTCTGCAACTAAAAAAGCCACCGTCGCGGTGGCTTTTCATATGCCGTGGTGTGGCTCGTATTTGTCTATTTCCAGTGTAGCGAATTGAGTGGGTAAATATGGCAGATTTCCGCTGGTGGTTCCCGGAATGGGAGTTACTTGAGGAAGTCAGCTAGACACGCTAGAGCGAGAGTTTTGCAATCGCTGCCAGATGAGCCAGGGCAGCACCGTGAACAAGAAAATCACCAAGGCACGAAAGATGTGCTCGTACAGAACCTGGGTGGAAGGCCCAACGGCGAAGAAGGCCATGCGGATATGTCCGAACCCGGCTGGAACGCTACTGCGACTCGCGTGAATCTCAGCAGTGCCGCCCATGAGTGCAATCAAAACCAGACTTACCATGGGCCAGATCGCCTTCATTCGTTGGCGGGCGGCGATCAGTCCGATTGCCCAGCCGACGAGAATCGGCGCGCCGAAATAGTAGAATTTGCCGAACTGAAAAGAGAGATTCTGCAATGCATAGGGCGGCCCTGTCCAGCGAACGCCAAACGGCGTGTCGGCTCCCGGCAGAAAGATCGTCCAGACAGACCACAAATACAAGCAGGCGAGGCAGTAGGCGCCAGCCAAAAGCATCAGTGGCGCGAGACCGAATACAGCCCACGGCGCCCGGACACACCAGGAGTGGAAGCGAAAAGCACGGGAACTCTGATCCATATCGCCTCCTTGCGTTGGAAGGATGTGTTCACAAAACGCCGAGCAAACGACGTTTGCAGAAGTGCGCATGCCGCCTCGTTCATTGCGGAGCAGCTGCTCGAACTCTTCAGCGTAGCGGTTCCTCCACGCGCGGGGATAGAGCCGCGTCAGCAGGCGAGCAAGCCAGCCGTTCACAAAATCTCCAATCGGCGGAGTCCGGCTTTGCTGAACTGCTGCAGCGTGGTCAGCCTTGCGCGGAGAACGCGTTGGCCTTCGGCGGTAATGCGATAGGGCCGGCGCCGCTCTTCGGGGGGAAGAGGCGCAATCCAGCGCTGTTGTTCCAGCCGGGCGATCGCCCCATAGAGCGTTCCCGGTCCGAGCCGGGTCCCACACAGCCGCTCGATATCCTCGATCATGGCGTGCCCATGCTTCGGGCCGTCGGCCAAACTGGCGAGCACAAGCAGCGGTGGATCGGAATAATGCCCCAAGGCCGCCGCTCTCGTCATCTACTACGTGTCGCGTACTACGCATGACGTAGTTATTTCACATCCCTGAAATTCACGCAAGAGCGATTCGAGAGGAAGCTACGGACGCAGGCTATGGCCGCTGGATGACAAACGGTTCGGTGTAGTTATGGACAACTGCCCGTGTGCCTAGGCCAATGCTCACAGCGTTCATGGCGCGCGCCATGCGACGGTGGCCGTGCCGGATGAGCCACACGGACCCGCCGACTTCACTTGCGGTAGCAAGTCCCTCGAATGCGATAAACGTGCTGCGGTTGGCTACAACCCATTGGGGAAGAACCACCTCGCGCGCGCCGCCGGCCAGCGCGCGGCGCGTGCTCAGATAGTCGAGGGTGCGATATCCGGCGATGGAGGCGTACAAGGCATCATCCAGCAGGTGGGGACGTCCCTGTTCCGGCAGCGCGACACGTACCCGAGCTGCGGAGATAATCGGTTGCAGTGACGAGGAATACGGCAGGTTCGATGTCTCAGAGGCCGATTCGGCCGGGGCTGATGTGCAGGCCAGCAGAAAACACAGAATCAGCAGACCGAACGCTATAAATGTCCATCGTCCCCAGGTCATGAGCGCTCCTCTGAACGGGCACGAGCTGCTCGCTCAGAGGCTTTATCGGCCGGCTTGGCAAGAAATTACCCTTGCAGGCAAACATTTGGAGAATCTAATTCCCGGTGTGGGATTTATGGCAGCGCAGGTTGCAATTTGGGAGAGGAGCTGACTTCCGCCGCTATGCGCTTCAGTTCCGGGAGAACGGTGCCGAGTGCAGTCGGCGAAGCATCCGGACTGCCGAGCGCGAAGTACACCGCGCGATAGAGCGCAAAGAGACGGTCGTAGATCGCTGCTGCTTCCGGCTGCGGAAGAAAGGTGCGATGCGGCAGGCACAGCATCGACTGACCCTGCTCTACAGAGGAAATCGCGCCGGCGGCAAGGAGCGCGAAGATGCAGGAGCCTAGGCTGGTCGGCGTGCCATCCGGCACCAGCACCGGCTTGTTCAGCACGTTGGCATAGACCTGATTCAGCACCGCATTTTGCTGCGGGATGCCGCCGCCGTTGATGATGCGCTCCACGGGAACGCCGTTGTCGGCCATGCGCTCCAGAATGATGCGCGTGTGAAACGCCGTGCCTTCGATAGCGGCGAACAACTCGTCCTGAGCGGTGTGGACCAGGTTCCAGCCGAGCGTGACGCCACCGAGTTCCGCGTTGACCAGCACGGTGCGATCGCCATTGTCCCAGCTCAGACGCAGCAGCCCGGTCTGGCCCGCGCGATAACGGTCCAGTCCCTGGGAAAGATCCTTCACCTTGGTCCCGGCACGCCGCGCGATGGCTTCGAAGATGTCGCCGGTGGCCGAAAGGCCGGCCTCGATGCCGGTGTAACCGGGGTGTACGCTGCCTGGCACCACGCCGCAGACGCCGGGCACCAGAGTGGTCCGTTTTTCCATCGCAATGATGCAGGTCGAAGTGCCCACTACATTGACGACGTCGCCCTCGCGGCAGCCAGCGCCGATCGCGTCCCAGTGCGCGTCGAATGCACCCACCGGAATGGGAATGCCTGCGCGCAGGCCGAGCGCGTCTGCCCACTGCGCGGAGAGATGGCCTGCGATGTGGTCGGAGGTGACGTACTCGCCTGCAAGCTTGTCGCGCACGCCATCGAAGAGCGGGTCCAGCTTGGATAGAAACGACTGCGGCGGCAAGCCATCCCACTTGGGATTCCACATCCATTTGTGGCCCATGGCGCAGGCGCTGCGCTTCACCTGCTTTGGATCGGTGATGCCGCAGAGCGTGGCGGCCACCATGTCGCAGTGCTCGAAGGCACTTGCGAAAGCGGCACGCTTGTCAGGATTGTGCCGCAGGAAGTGCAGCAGCTTGGCGAAACCCCACTCGTGCGAGTAGACGCCGCCGCACCAGGCGATCGCTTCAAGATTTTCGGCATGGGCGAGCGCGGTGATCTGCTGCGCTTCTTTCTTCGCGCGGTGATCGCACCACAGGTAGTACTCGGTGAGCGGCTGCATCTGGGCATCGACGGGCACCACGCTCGAGCCGGTGGTGTCGAGCGCAAGGGCGACGACATCGCCGCCGCGCACCCCTGTCTGCTCCAATGCTGCGCGCATCGCCTTGACCAGCGCATCCATCTGGTCGTCATGCGATTGCGTGGCGTAATCGGGATCATCGCGACGGCGATGCAGCGGATACTCCGCAGTTGCGGTACCGAGCCGCCCACGCACTTTGCCCGAGGCGTCCGCATCGCTATCGAGAAACGTGACACGCACGCTCAATGTGCCGAAATCTACGCCCGCTACGATAGGCACGTGAGTCTAGACCTCCGGCTGATTGTGGTAGTACATGTCCCAGCCGAGATAGCGCACTGCAGCCTCGTAGACGGCACCGGCCGACTGCGAGAAGTTGGCGGCGACATGGTGCTCGAATCCCTGCTCGCAGATATAGCGCAGCAGCTTTTGCAGCTTCGGGATGTATGCAACGCCCGCGCCGCCGAAGGTTTCGAGCGGGTCGTTGGTGAACTCGCCCTGCCCTACATAGCCGCGGATACGGCCGTTGAAGTCGTCGGTGGAGAAGCGGGCGAAACTCATCGCGCCGGCCTTCACACGACCCACGCAGGTGCCGAAGGTGTTCTCCTTGCCCACTGTGCCGGCGATGATCGCCTGGAAATCCATAATGACGTCCTGGAAGAAGTGCTTTGGAAGATTGGAGCAGTGGAAACAGACGCACTTGTCGGGATCGCTGCCGTAGTTGTTATTCCAGTCGAGCAGCGCGCTTGGCGTTTCGCTGGCCAGCGCGAGCGCGTGCATGCCAAGGACGCCGCAGACATCCACCTCGCAGGCGGAAGCGAAGAGGTTCTCGCTCATCATGCTCATCACTGTGCAGGGCACCACGCCAAAGTATTCTTCCATCGAAGTCCAGCACTGAATGGCGGAGATGGTGCAGTAGGTCTCCTTCATCCAGCCTTCGATGACAGCGCCGAGCTTGGACATCTTGAGCAGTGCGGGTTCGGGAATGTTGTTGGTCGAGACATACTTCTTGATCGCAGCAAGCTTTGCCTGAACGGCATCGTCAGTGTCCTTCAACCGGTCGATGCGGCCAAAGACCTCCGACAGATCGAGCGGTTCGACGGAGATACCGGAGCGCTCGAGCAGCTTCTCCGAATACCGAACCGTATTGAATGCGGCAGGCCGCGCGCCGAGGGAGCCGATGCGCAGATTGCGGAAGCCGCGCACGATCCGGCAGACGGCACAAAACCACGCCAGGTCTTTCGCGAAACTCTCGGAGTTCGGAGCTGAGGTGTGCAACGAGGTGATCGAGTACGGAATACCGTACTGCTTCATGTTGTTGCAGGCTGACATCTTGCCGCAGAAGCTGTCGCGGCGGTCGGAGATCTTCATGTCGTCCGTGCGGTCGGGCGTGGCCTGGACCAGCACGGGGACCTGCAGGGTCGAGTGGCGGATCGCATCGACGATGCCGCGCTCCTCGCCGAAATTCGGCAGCGTCACGATGATGCCGTCGATCTCTTCGCGATGCTTGCGGAAGAGCTCCGCGCAGCGGCGCGCTTCATCCGGCGTCTCAACCGCGCCGAATTTCGACTGCTCCGGCGTCAGCGCGATCACACGTATGCCGGCCTTTTCCAGGACGCCGATCATCGCCTCTCTGCCTTCTTTGGCGAGGTGGTCCGGAAAGAAGCCGCGGTTTCCAACAATCAATGCAAGCGTTAACAGTTTTGGCATATATGAACCACAATCACTTTCACTTTCATTGTCTCTTTGCGTATGGCCGGGGCGCTAACGTCGCGGCCAGAATCTAATCGTATAGAAGGCCCCAGCGACACCCAGCAGGGCTCCCCACCAGATGGGAGCATGCAGTTGGTAAAGCACGGGCGGATGAGCCAACGGATGGCCCAACTCCCACAGACCCGCTGCAAGGATGACGATTCCGTAGGCCAGCAGCATGATGCCTGCAAAGAACCAGATCGACATTGTTGCTCGCATTCGGCTGCTCCTTTACCAGAAGATGATGTTCAGCGCGAGGAACACGACAAAGACCACGCAGGCCCAAACGATCGGCTTTTGATACCAGTGATCGTCATGCTCCTCCGGAATCGGCGAAGCGCCGTACACCAGTCCTGCCAACTCGGCGACGGGCCTCGGCTTTGTCATATAACTCACAATTACAGTTACGATTACGCAGACCAGCCAGGACCACAGCGCGCGATACATGTCCTCGGCCATGGTCTTGGCGTCGGGCGAGAGCGCAACATAGCGAAGCGCCCCGTGGTCCACGCGCACCCAGCCCCATAGTCCGATGGCCGTGCATGTGCCGGCCAGCAGTCCCCAGAAACCGCCGGCTTTGGTCGTGCGCTTCCATAGCATGCCCAGAATCACGGTGCCGAACAGCGGCGCAATGAAGAAGCTGAAAAGCCCCTGCACGTAATCCATGATGCTGGCCGCGTGCTGGACCAAATAGGCCGTGCCGACTGAGATGAGCACGCCAACAAAGGTGCACCAGCGCCCCATCGCGACATAGTGCTTGTCCGAAGCGCGTTTGTTGATGAACGCGCCGTAAAGATCGTAGGTCCAGACGGTTGAGAAGGCGCTGACATTGCCCGCCATGCCGGACATGAATCCGGCAATCAGGGCGGTAACGCCCAGGCCCAGCAGTCCCGGGCCGCAGTAACGCACCAGCATCAGCGGCAGCACTTCGTTGTAGCTGTGCTGGCCGGTGGCCACGGCCTGGGCTTCACCAACCAGGTGAAATGGCAGCACGGAGAGCGCCAGCAGTCCGGGCAGGATCACGATGAACGGCACTGCCATTTTGAAGGCCGCGCCGATGATGGGCGACAGGCGCGCGGCGCGAAGGTTGTGCGCGGAGAGCACCCGTTGCACCACCAGGAAATCCGTGGTCCAGTAGCCGAAGCTGATCACCAAGCCGAGACCGAAGACGAGACCGGTCCAGTGGATGCCCATCGGGTTGTCGTGAAAGTGGCCGGTGGTGCTCCAGAGATGAACGTAATCGGAGCGTCCCAGGTTGGTGAGGATCTGATGGCGCAGGTTGGTCCAACCGCCGACCTCGATCATTCCCAGGATTGGAATCAGCAGCGCGCCCACCCAGATGAGGATGAACTGCAGTACCTCATTGAAGATCGCCGACCGCAAGCCTCCGAGCGCGACATAAATTGCTACCGTGACGGACGAGACCCAGATGCTGAAGTTCAGGTTCCAGCCCAGGACCACCTTCATCACCAGCGCCATCGAGTACATATTGATGCCGCTCATCAGCACCGTCATGAACGCGAAGCTGACCGCGGAAAGCGCGCGCGTCCCGTCGCCATAGCGCAGGGAAAGGTAGCCGGGTACCGAGTGCGTCTTGGAGATGTAATAGAACGGCATCATGATGATGCCGAGGAAAAGCATCGCCGGAATGGCGCCTATCCAGTACCAGTGCGCCGCGAGGATGCCGTACTGATATGCCGAGCCAGCCCAACCCATCAGCTCCAGCGAGCCAAGGTTGGCCGAAACAAAGCTGAGACCGGCGATCCATGCCGTCATCTCGCGGCCGGCCATGAAGAACTCCTCGCTGGTGTTCGAGGAGCCCTTCAGGTAGAAGCCGATGAAGATAACGATGGCGAAGTAGATCGCGATGACCAGGACGTCGACCGAGTCCAGGTGGGCCAGCGTCCGGGTTGCGGCCAGAAGAAGTCCGAGTTGTGAGAGCGTGTTGAGCGGCATGATCAAGGTAGTGCCTTCAGTTCCTCTCCTGTCCGTAGGTCTTGCCCGCGCCGTGCTTGCGGAAGTAGTGCCGATCCAGCAGATGTTGCGCGACGCCGGGGCATGCCGCGTTCAGGGTTGATGTGTAGTAGGCCATGCGCGCTACTGCCTCCAGAACCACGGCATTGTGCACAGCATCCGATGCCGTTACGCCCCAGCAGAAAGGAGCGTGACCGGCAACCAGCACCGCCGGAACTGCCAGCGGATCGAGATTCTCGAAGCGGCGCACGATGGCGTGGCCGGTATTCAGAACGTAATCACCGCCGACCTCTTCCTCAGTCAGTTCTTCAGTCACGGGGACGGGCCCATAGAAATAGTCGGCGTGAGTGGTACCGTACGCGGGAATCTCTCGCCCTGCCTGAGCCCATGCGGTGGCGAACTCGGAATGTGTGTGCACCACGCCGCCAATCGCGGGGAAGGCTCGATAGAGCAAAAGATGAGTGCCCAGATCAGAGGAAGGGCGCAGACTTCCCTCGACGATTTCTCCCTGCAGATCGGTTACGACCAGGTCGGCAGGCTTCAGCTTTTCATAAGGCACACCGCTGGGCTTGATCGCAACCAGGCCGCTTTCGCGGTCGATGCCGCTGGCATTTCCGAAGGTATACAGAATCAATCCCCGGCGGACAAGTTCGAGGTTGGCCTCCAGCACGGCGGAGCGGAGGGCTTCCAGGGGCATAAAAAATCCTTCTAGAGTTTGGCGGCCGCTCAAATAGAAGCAGTCGCGGGAAGAAGTATCGCACATTGGGGGCACGGAAGGAAACGTTTTCCAATACGGGTTTGCTTCAGCCTTCCGGGATGTTTTCTCCCTGCCAGCCTCTATACTCGTCCCCATGCAGAAGCGTGCAAAAACGGAGAAGCCGCGCGCCCGGATGGATATCCGGGACGTAGCCCGCAAGGCCGGTGTCTCTATCTCTACTGTCTCGCGCGTCACCAACGGCAAGGGTACGGTTAACCGCGAGATGGCTGAGCGGGTTTGGCGCGCCGTTCGCGAGCTCAATTATCAGCCGGATCCCCAGGCCCGCGCTCTTGTTTCGGGGCGCAGCCACATCATCGGCCTCATGGTTACCGAGATCACGAACCCGTTCTTCCCCGAGCTGATCCAGCGCTTCGAACAGCTTGCCGTAGAAAGCGGGTACGAGGTGCTGCTCGCTTCCACGCCGAATGATCCGGCCAGCATTGCGATGTCCGTGCGCCGCGTGTTGCAGCGCAAGGTGGATGGCGTGGCAGTCATGATGTTTGGCCGCGAGGCGCCGGTCCTGGAAGAGCTGGCATCGCACCCCGTGCCGCTCGTTGTAATGGATGGCGCTCCCTCCTTTCCGAAGATCGACGCGGTGCGTGTGAACTATGACGAAGGCATCCGGGAAGCTGTGGCCCACCTGGTCGAGCTGGACCATCACACAATTGCGTTCGTCAGCGGCCCGCTTGAGCAGGCGTCGGCGCGGCTACGGCGCGAGGCCTTCGAAAAAGCGATGCGGGCCCACCACCAGAAACTGCGGCCAGAGCTGATCGTCGAAGGCGACCACACGCTCGAAGGCGGGATGGCAGCGATGTCACAATTGCTGGCACGAGCGCAGCCGCCAACCGCTGTCGTCTGCTCGAATGATCTAACGGCGATCGGAGTGCTGCATTGCCTGTTTGAAGCCGGCAAGCAGGTGCCGGCCGACCTGTCGGTCATCGGCTTCGATGACGTGCACATCGCGCAATTCATGCTGCCGCCGCTGACAACCGTACGTATGTCCTGTGCGGATATTGCACAGGTGGCGTTTTCAACCCTTCGCCATCGCATCGAGATGGGTTCTGTGCGCCACACGACGCATCCCGTCGATACCAGTCTCATCGTGCGCCAGACGACCGGGGCGCCTTCGCGAGCACGGTCTCAGTCCAGTGCGAAAGAATCTCTGAAGGTCTGACACCGGATTGCCGGAGAGTGGCCTCGCTGACTTGTATCCAGCGAGGCCATGGTTTTTTACTGCGCATCCTCCGCACAGCCAAAGCCGAGAGTTCCTGAACGGTCGTAGCCGGGAGCCATCAGGAGCAACTTCCGTGCTCGTCGTTGTGATAAGCCTGCGGAAAATACCAGATAGAGCCGAGCGTCTGGTAATGGCTGCCTCCGCAGGATACCGGCACGCGTGTGTTCGTCGGTGTACTCGTCAGTCCACTGCTCGCGATGAGGATTGCACTGCTTTGCTATCGGCTTATCTCAACATCTGTTCGACTTCCCGAAGAACGGGCATAGAAGGCTGCGCGCCAGGTCGCGTGACCGATAGAGCCGCTGCCGCCACGGCGAAGCGCGTACTTTCTGTGGGATCTTTGCCAAGCAGCAGTCCGACCGCAAAGGCTCCGTTGAAAGCATCTCCCGCTGCCGTGGTATCGATTGCTTTCACCGCGACAGCGTCGATCTGCTCTTCTACATTTTTCGTTGCGACGTATGCGCCGCGTGACCCCCTTTTGAGCAACACGCCGGGCGGCCCGAGCGCGAGCAGATGTTGTGCCATCAAGCGTGAACCGGCTTCCCCGCTCCCATTGGAGCTGTTTGCTGCGTAGAACGCCGCTTCCGTTTCGTTTGGCGTGAACCAGGCAACATGCTTCAACAACGCGCCCGGCAACGTCTGCGCAGGCGCCGGGTCAAGCATCAAGGGCACGTTGTATTGAAAGCACAAATCTGCGAGATGCTGCACTGTTTCGACGGGGATTTCCAATTGCGTAAGCACCATGCCGGCGTTCTGGATGATGTTTCGGTAGCGATCGACATACTCGGGCGTGACGTGCGCATTGGCTCCGGGGGTCACGACTATGCAGTTTTCTCCCTGAGGAGCGACGACAATCATCGCGACGCCGGAAGCACCTTCCGCGTGTCCCACACCTTCGAGACCGACGCCGGCCTCTTGCAAATGTGACCGCAACTGGTCGCCGAGCGCGTCGGTACCGAGCTTTCCGACCATCTGAACCGGATATCCAAGACGCGCAACAGCAACCGCCTGATTCGCACCTTTTCCGCCGGGGTGCATCTGGAAGTCGCTGCCATGCACTGTCTCTCCCGGCGCCGGGATGTGATTCGCTTTGGCCACAAGATCCAGATTGATGCTGCCCACAACCACGATTGGCTTCCGGCCGATGCCCATGTAGTCCCTTCTGTTCCCTTTCAGACCTTGAGTCATGCGCGTTCCGGGATCCTAAACAACGGGAGCCAGAGAAACGGCAATCAACCCCAGCAAAAATAGCCCAAACATCCAGACAAGAAAGCCCCTGGAGCGGCGGGATGCTGAAGAGAATTCGTGCCAAACGAAAACTCCCCACGCTGCCGAGATCATGGTTGCCCCTTGCCCGATCGAATACGATACCGCCGGCCCAACCAGATGGGCGCGCGACGCGACAAAATTCAAGACTGCTCCGGTACACCAGATCAACCCGCCTACAACTCCCCACGCATGCCATTTCAGCGGCGCTAGCGAGTAGCCCCTCATGGAGACAGGCTCTGCGCTATCGAGCGGCTTCCGCATGATGAGATAGTTCACCGGCACTGAACAAGTCGCTACACCAATTACGAAAAATATGGAGATGGCATACGGTCCCGGGGAATCGCTGCCGCTCATTGCCTTGGCCACAAATGGATAGAAACTGCCCATTAGAAGTCCGGAGATGATGCTGATGACGACGCCCCGCCGGCTCATGGTCGGCTTCTCGCGCTCTCGCTCCCGATAGGCAATCGCGTCGCAGAGAATTGCGGCAAGCACCAGAGCGATTCCCCCGAAAAGCAGAATCGCATTGCCCGCGGGGGAGATCAGGTAACTGCTGATGGCCCCTACTACCAGCGCGATGCCGATGCCGACCGGAAAAGCTACCGCAAGCCCTGCAATATCGATAGCAGCCACCAGAAGAAGATTGGCCACGTTGAAGATCACTCCGCCAACCAAGGCCCAGCCGATACTGGAAGCATTCGCATGCAGCATGTCCGCGACGAAAGGGCGACCGGTAGAGCCGAGTGTGCCGAGCGAGAATCCCCATGCGAGCGCGCCAAGGATGAGGCCGATGACGTAGTCCCAGTAAAACAACTGGAAGCGATAGCCGGGCACAAACTTCACCGCGTTCGCCCAGGATCCCCAGCAAATCATGCTGGCAATCATGAAGAACAGCGTGATGGCATAGGTCTCGGGCTGAAACAAAGTCGCTCCTTGATATTGAGAGGCATGCCGGCCAGATCTCGTCGATCACTTGCCTAGCCGGCTTCTTCCACCAATCCGCAGTTATACCCTTCCGGCGAGCATTAAAAGAGAATCTTCAATGCAAACTGCATATGCCGGCCGGGACGTGCTGCAGTGACATATCCAAACTGGCTGGCGGGATTGACCTCGCGATCGTCAGTGGTGTTCAAGTCCGACCACTGAGTGGGGTTGAAGGTGTTGAACGACTCGGCCCGGATGTTCGCGAGTTCCCTGCCGTTACACGATCTCTGATTGATCGAGAAAAAAGAACAGGGTTCATTCCCACATTTTTCCATGGCCATCAGCGGCCAGCTTCACGCGGGCACGGCAAATGGCAGAAAAGTGTTATGCAGTTTCGGCACTTCCAGTGTTACAAAAGCAGCAGACCTTCCAGCGATGAATGGGCGCAGCAGACGCTCCAGGAAGGATCACAGCCTTTGAGAGCGCGTCCTCTCGTTCCCTGCCTGATCTTCAAAGTCCCCGAAGCGAGTTCAACTGGCTGCGGCATAAATTTCCGCCACTTGCAGAGTGGTTCGAGGTACGGGCATGGGCTCCATCTATCGCCACATCGCTGGCGCAATTCTGATCGCCTTTCTTGCAATGCTGTTGATTGCGTGCGGGAATAATCCCAGCCTGGCAAACGGCAGCAGTTTGAAGGAATCGCGGACCGCCATCGCGCTCACCGGTCCATCGAGCGGGATGCTGGGCACCGTACTGCATTATTCCGCGACAGTGACGGGAAGTTCGAACACGAGCGTGAAGTGGACGGTGAACGGCGTGCCGAGGGGTGATGTCAGCGTGGGGACACTCACGCAGGATGGGCTCTACACTGCGCCGCGCAGCATGCCCGCAGAGGCGACTGTCATTCTCACAGCAAGGAGTGTCGCGAACCCAGCTGTTTCCCAAAATACGATGGTGACGCTGGTGGCACCGACGGAAACAACAACGAGCATCGACAGTGGTCGCCGCGACAGCCGGGGCGGCGACGGGCGTGACGATGATCGGGCCAACGACGCTGAACCTGGGCGCATCGGTTGGCTACGGAGCCAAATTCGCCGGCACGACGAACCAGACCGCAATATGGAGCGTAAGCCCGTCGACCGGCGCAGGAACGATCTCGCTAGCGGGGGTGTATACGCCGCCCGCAAAGGTGCCATCGCCCAACCAGGTAACGATCCGTGCGGTGAGCCGACAGACGCCTACGGTCTCCGGATCGATTTCGGTGACGCTGCTGAATACCGTTCCGGTGATCACCTCAGCTTCGGCCGCGGCGGGAAGCGGGAGCAACACCTATGTGTTGGATGTGCACGGCAATGGCTTCGTGAACGGGGCCAAGCTGGTGGTCGCGGGGTCGGAGATCACGCCGACGCAAGTGTCTGCGAGTGAACTGCGGACAACGATTACAAGGACTGCGACGACACAGGTCACAGTCGCGGTCAAGAATCCAGATCCGGGCACGACATCCTCGGTCACCATAACAGTGCCGCTGGGAACGCTGAAGGCGACGGCCACGGCGGCGGCGCGACTACTGGACCAAGCGAGCTTTGGGCCGACCGAGTCGACCATTGAGCATGTGGAGCAGGTGGGACTGCAGGGCTATCTGAACGAGCAGTTCGCGGCTTCTCCGACGTATTTGCCGGCGCTGCCAGCCACGGCGCCTTCGCAGTGCTCTCCGGAGGCGATCTCGACAGCGTGTGTGCGCTCGAACTGGTTCAACAACGCGCTTACAGCTAACGACCAGTTGCGGCAGCGAGTGGCGCTGGCGCTCAGCGAGATCTGGGTGGCGCCATCCTACAACGGCTACATGGTCACGCCATATGCCAACCTCCTCGTGAAGGATGCATTCACGAATTACCGGCAGATTATGCAGGACATGACGCTCTCGCCGAACATGGGCTACTACCTGAACATGCTGAACAGTCCGGCGCCGAATACGGGACAGATTGTGAACGAGAACTACGGGCGTGAGCTGATGCAGTTGTTCACCATAGGGCCGAATCTTCTGAATGAAGATGGGACGCTGCAGACCGACAGCAATGGCAATTCGATCCCGGCATATTCGCAGTCTCAGGTGCAGGCGATGTCGCGCGCGCTGACGGGATGGACGTATGCGAACGCGGATGGCAGCACGCCGTCGAATTTCATTTTTACGGCGAACTGGAACCACCTGATGGTGCCGACGGATCTGCGGCATGATGCGAACGCGAAAATACTGCTGAACGGCGTAACGCTTCCGGCGGGACAGAGCGCGACAGTGGATCTGAAAGGCGCTCTGGACAATATATTCAACCATCCGAACGTCGGGCCTTTTGTGTGCAAGCAACTGATCCAGCGGCTGGTGGCAGGGAATCCGAGTGCGGCGTATGTCGAACGCGTGGCTGACGGTGTTTGCGGACAACGGACATGGCGTGCGCGGCGATATGACGGCAGTGATCACGGCGATCCTGATGGACCCGGACGCGCGCGCGAACGACACGCTGACCGGCGACGAGTTGGAGACGAGTCCGGCGGTCCAGTCAGGGCATCTGCGGGAGCCGGCACTGTGGGCGGTGGAGATGGCGCGCGGTCTGAATGCCGCGGTCGCAAATCCGACGGCAGGCTATCCGCTGATCAACATGGGCAACGGGCAACTGGTTGCAATCGGCGAGCCACCGTTTGGTGCGCCCTCAGTGTTCGGGTTTTTCCCGCCCAACTATGTGATCCCTCAGACGGCGCTGATCGCTCCGGAGTTTGCCCTGGAGAACACCGGGTCGATCGTTCCGCAGCTGAATATGGCGAACTACATGATGCACAACAACGCGAGTGGGCTGACGGTGGACTTCAGCACAAGCGGGCCACTGGGAGGCAGGGGGTCGGATCCGGGCGCGCTGGTGGACTACCTGGGCATGATTTTCATGCACAGCCAGATGCCGTCGGATATGCGAGCCGCGATCGTGGACAACATCTCGAGTATTGCGGCGACCAACCCCTCGGCGCGCGCTAGCGTGGCGGCTTACCTGGTAGTGACGTCGCCGCAATACAAGGTCATGCATTGATATTTGCTGCGCGCGCAAAGCAGACGCAGAAGGGACTGGAGTGAACAGATGAGAACGAGTCGACGGAGTTTTTTGAACTATGCCGCGCTGGCCGCGGGTGGAAGCGCGCTCGGGCTGCGCCCGTTTGGCGCGATGAATGCACTGGCGCAGACGACCACGGATTATCGCGCGCTGGTGTGTGTCTTCCTGTTCGGCGGCAATGACTCGAATAATATGCTGGTGCCGTTCGACACAACCGGGTATGGGAATTATGCGAACCTGCGCGGGCCGATCGCGCTGGGGCGCAGCTCATTGCTGCCCCTGACGCCGACACCGAACTTTGCGCTGCATCCGAACATGCCGGAGATTCAGGCGCTCTACAACAGTGGCAGGGTAGCGTTCGTGACGAACGTGGGTACGTTGATCCAGCCGACGACCCAGGCGCAGTTCCTGGCGAATCAGGGAGCGCAGCCGGGCAACCTGTTTTCGCATTCGGATCAACAACTGGAGTGGCAGAACCAGACGGTGAATGCCGGCACGCGGACAGGCTGGGCGGGCCGTATGGCCGACCGGCTCAATGTGCAATACAACGCGGGAGCGCAGATTCCGATGATCTGCTCGCTCGACGGAGATACGATCTTCTGCAATGGCGAGTCGACGCAGCCGGTGTCGATGGGCGCGGCAGGCGCGGTGGCTCCGTACTGCGCGGATGGACAATATTGTTCGTCGCGGTTGCAGACGGCCCAGCAACTGGCGACATTGAGCTCGGGCGTTTCGCTGGTGCAGGCAGACAACGAGATCACAACGGACGCCTACCGGTATAACGACATCCTGGTGAACTCGCTGTCATCGGTATCGGCGCTGGGGGCGCAGTTCGACACCTCCAATGCGTTTGGAGCGCAGTTGAAGCAGGTGGCGCAGATGATGCAGGTGCATGCGGCGTTGGGCGTGAAGCGGCAGATCTTCTTCGTGGGCGCCGGGAACTTCGACACGCACGGCGCGCAGTTGCAGTTGCAGGCGAAGCTGCTGGCGCAACTGAGCCCGGCGCTGAGCGCGTTCTACAACGCGACAGTGGAGCTGGGGCTGTCGAACCAGGTGACGACGTTCACCTGCTCGGATTTTTCGCGGGCCTTCCAACCGAACTCAGCGGCCGGCAGCGATCACGCATGGGGCGGGCACCACATCATCATGGGCGGTGCGGTGCAGGGCGGAAAGATGTATGGCAAATTCCCAACGCTGGCGCTGGGCGGCCCGGACGATTCGGACAAGAACGGCCGGTGGATTCCGACGACCTCATCTTCACAGTATGCGGCAACGCTGGCGCAGTGGTTCGGCGTATCGACAGCTGATCTTCCCTACGTGCTGCCAAGCCTGAGCAATTTTTCGCAGCCTACGCTTGGATTCCTCGGATAAGCAGCGATCGGCGTTTGGGAATCTGTTGCGGGTGGACTGCTCCAGTGCCGGCGGTCCCGGTATGCTCGCCGGCGAAGAGACGCGGTCGATCTCATCCGCGACAAACTCAGCGTTGCCCAGTATCTTCAGCTTGCAAAATTGGCAGCATCCAGAAGACCGCGGCGCGGCGAGGGCGGCTGGGTAAGCACGCGCACCGGTATGTCCGCAGCTCGCACAGCGACCGGACCGGCAGGGACCGCGCTGCTTAGCGCGCTGCTAGGAGCGACTACACCTTTGGATTGCGCCACTCGCGTGCGAGGAATGACCGGAGGAATGACGGTGACTACGGGCGTTCTTTTGGCTGCCACGCGGCGGCGCTGCGATGCGGGCACTCGCTCTCGTGCCTCTGCAGAAAGCGTGGGCTTCCTCGCGGTTCGGGGTTGCCGGGCGTCACCTGCCAGGATTTTGCGAGCCTCCCTGAGAAGGGCGATCTCGGCGTCAATCTGCTTCAAAATTTCTGGAATCGACATAACTTTTCAGTATACCGACTGCTCCTCAATGATGAACATGGGTGGCCGGTCCGGACTTGCCAACCTTGCGTGGGCACATGTACTGTCTTCAGGCACAGAACACCGGATATCTGTTCGTCGGGCCCGGCCGTCTCCAATCCACGTGAAAATCGTGATCGTAGTGCAGCTGAGTTCGAGACAGTGACATGGTCCGTCGACTTCAGATCTGATGCAGTCGGCAGGATCGAAGAGCGAGTTATTGCAGACGTTGCTCGTTCTTTTTCATTGCAACCTGGATTTTCATAAGGACGACTCGTGCAAGCTCGCTTCCACACTCCTCTCAGATTTGCGCAGAGAACCTTTTCTGTTCTCGTACCGGCAGCGCTTTGCTTCTCTAGCAATTTGCCGGCTCAACTGCCGGGATCTCCGCCACCGCAGCCAACCATCACAGTCCATGAGACGAAGACCGGGTTCTCCGCTGTCTCCAGCGCGGAAACCATCGAAATCACGGTGTGCCGCGATTTCGTGATTCACTTTGTCTCGCACGCGGCACAGACTTCCGGAAAGATACCGCCTCAACCTTGGATGCTGGCCGACAATGAGGCCTGCCCGGGCGCGCACTTCTCTTTCGCGAGCACGCCGAAGGATGTGACGCTGACGACGGCCGCCCTTAAAGTTCAACTGTCGCTGGAGAAAGGAGACTTCTCCTATACCTCACTCACCGGATCCACGCTGCTGCGCGAGGGAGGATCTCTGCCTCGCACGTACAAGCCCAGGGAGGTGAATGGCGAGAAGACCTACGAAGTTGAGGACCGGTTCTCGCCAGATGCCACAGAAGGTCTGTACGGGCTGGGTCAGCACCAGAGCGGGATGTTCAACTACCGTGGAAGCACGGTCCTGCTGGCGCAGGACAACACCGACGTCGCCATACCTTTTCTCGTCTCGAGCAAAGGGTATGCGGTGATGTGGAATACAGCGGCCTTCAGTTACGCCGACAATCGCTTCCCGCTGGAGTTCCGCTTCACCTCCAACGCCAGCGACAACATTGACTATTACCTGATCTTTGGCCCGGAGATGGATGAGATTATCCATCAATATCGAAACCTGACGGGACACACTCCGCTTCTGCCGCGATGGGCGTACGGATTCTTTCAGTCCAAGGACCGGTATGTCTCCACACAGGAGCTTCTGGACGTTGCGAACCGCTACCGCGCCGAGCATATTCCGCTGGACGCAATCGTGCAGGACTGGTTCTGGTGGAAGAAGGAGGGCGATCCTGTTTTCAACTCCAACTACCATGACGTCGCCGGGGATATAAAGAAGCTGCATGACGAGCACATACACGCGATGATTTCCGTGTGGGGGCTCTTCGATCCGTCCTCGGATAACTTCCGTGACCTCCACGCGAAGCATTACGACATCTCCGGAGCCAACGTATACGACGCGACCAATCCTGCTGCGCGTGATTTCTACTGGGACAGACTTGCAGGAAAGCTCTTTGCGCAGGGCTGGGATGCGTTTTGGCTGGACAGTGCGGAGCCCGAGGAATACTGGCCCCACTACGGTGATGCCATTCTTCGCGACAAGCAGATCGCGATCGGGAATGGCATGAGCTACACGAACGTATTCCCTTTCGAACACACGCTCGGCATCCAGAACCATTGGAAGGCGACTACAAAGCAAAAGCGGGTTTACCTGCTTACCCGGTCGGCTTTCCTTGGGCAACAACGAGTGGGAGCTACTACGTGGTCGGGCGATGTCTACAGCACTTACTGGGCGTTGCAGCACCAAGTACCTGCGGGCCTGAACTTTGCTGTGTCCGGTTTGCCCTATTGGACAACGGACATCGGCGGCTATCACCAGCCCGATCCTGGTAAGACGCAGTTCGACCCGGCGTACCAGGATCTCTACGCCCGTTGGTTCGAGTACGGGACATTCTGCCCGATCTTCCGAACGCATGGACATCGCGACCACAATGAGCTGTGGACATACAACCATGTCGAACCCATTCTGCTGAAGTACGACAAGTTGCGTTATCGGCTGATGCCCTATATCTACTCACTGGCATGGCGCGTCACCAACGATGACTACACCATCCAACGGCCATTGGTGATGGACTGGCGCGAGGACCCGAAGGTGCGAAGCGTGGGCGACCAATTCATGTTCGGACCGGCGCTGCTCGTCAGCCCCGTTCTCGAACAGGATGCCACGAAGCGCAGGCTGTATCTGCCGGAGTCGCCAGCATGGTACGACTTCTGGACTGCGGAGAAGACCGCGGGCGGGCGCTATTTAGATGTCGAGGCGCCGCTGGACACCATGCCGCTTTATGTTCGCGCAGGTTCGATCGTGCCG
Source organism: uncultured Acidobacteriaceae bacterium (assembly GCA_963736915.1). GTDB lineage: Bacteria > Acidobacteriota > Terriglobia > Terriglobales > Acidobacteriaceae > KBS-83. The sequence goes on from CAVTQV010000004.1 coordinate 651,763, forward strand.
CTTGGACCGGAGATTGAATACACCGGAGAGAAGCCCGATGCGCCGATCGAGCTCCGCATTTACCGCGGCGCCGATGGCCACTTCGAACTCTACGAGGACAGCGGCGATACCTACGACTATCAGACGGGGCAGCACACAATCATTCCGATGAGCTGGAATGACAAGGCAGGCCAGCTCACGATTGGCGCTCGGCAAGGCAGCTTCCCAGGGATGGTGGAGCGTCGCAAATTTCGAGTGGTATTCGTGACTCCTGGCCATGGCGCCGGGCCGCTTGAGTCGAAAGATGTCGATCAGGAGGTTGCGTACGACGGTCAGAGCGTTACGGTGAAGGATCGCTAATTGGATTCAGGGCGCGGGCTCCCTTCCGCTTGTCGCTGGATCTTCTCTCGTTTGCACCTCGTTGTCATTGTGCTGACAGAGATTGCGGATGAGCATCCGGTGCTGGATCAAGCTTTTCGAGGTATTGAACGTAGCCTAGCAGTGCTCCCCAATGGTAAAACCGGTCACTGTTTTGGACATCATCGCCAGTTCCTAGAATTGCATTGTAGTTTTCATGAACGTGGCCCTTGTCATGCCACTCCTTCAGGAATAGGGCGTAGGATTTTTCCGCGAATTCATTTCGCGCCTTCGGGTCGTCGTAGTTGCGCAGACCTAGATACACGAGGTAGTTCATCGGTCCCCAGATTCGACCTCGCCAGTAGTTCTGATCGTGAAATGCCGGGTCATCGCGCGCGATGGAGGGTATGACCCACTCGCCCCAAAACTCATTTGGATTAAGCAGATGCTTCTGAACCATGGTTTGCGCCTGAGCGGGGGTTGCCGCGTGCGCCAGCATTGGATAGAAATTGGTCGGAGACAGACGATTGCTGAATGCCCCGGTATGTAGATCCTTGTTCAGAAAGATGCCGGTTTGAGGGCTCCACAGGGTTTGAAGCTTGCGTCGATAGCTTGTGCTCCGGGCGCGTAGCTCGCGAGCCTCGTCCGCGCGATGGAGAGTCTCGGCAATCACTGCCAGCGCATCGCAATCGGCTATGTACATGCTCATCAGTCCGACGTCGGCGAACTGAAGCAGATGCGTCCTGGGATCATACGCAGCGTCGTCATACATAGGGCTGTTGTCCAGCCCAGATTCGAGGATGGCGCCGACTCGAGTGCCACGGGAATTGTCATCCAGGTTTCCCGGCAGGTTCTGTCCATCGCTGCCCCAGACCAGATAGCCGTCCAGGTCGCGGTGCTGCGCCCACCAACGGTTCCAACGCAGAAGTGCCGGGAATGCCTCTTCCAAGAACCAGCGGTCGCCGAACTTTCGATACAGCCCCAGAACGGTGATGGAACCCACTGGCGGCTCGGACCGGTCAAAGCTCTTCCAGTTTCCTGCCCGCGCGTAGTTTGGTACGAAACCTTCTGCTGTGGATTCGCGGAGGGTCTCGATGGCATCCGCGTATGCAAGGTCACGGTCACCGATGGATGCCATGGTCGCAGCGAAGAAAGTATCCCAATCGAAGATTACATAACCGCCCCAATCCACACTCCAGACGCGGCTCACCGGAGAGATTACTCTCTGTCCGGACGGCTCAAAGATAGTGTCCCAGCCAAGCGTGGTCTCGATGGCATCTGTAATCGGCTCAGTATCTTTTGCGCCCGAGAGCGAGTGCTCATAGGCCGTGTGCTCGCGCTCCAGAATTGTATGCACCTCTGCCAGCGTCCGAGCCTTGCCGGTGCTGATGGCGACGGGATGGGTGAAGTCAACGGCGAAATAGGGTCCTGAGACAGGCAAATGAACACGTTCACCGGCAAGCTTCGGCGAAGCGGCTTCGGGCGCTGTATCTGCGGATTCGCATGTACAGTAGACGCGGACCTCGCCGGAGGCTCCTTGGGTCTCGATGATCCCCGCCGCTTCAGAACCGTGCCTTTCCTGTTCCAGAGAAAATTGACAGAAAAGACGATGGTGGGCGGAAGAGCTTCGCTTGACTGATCTGGCTGCGGGGTTGCCAGGAACACCAGGTCGGCTCCGTCCTGCGCGCTTTGCACGCGCCAGTTGTGACCGTTCCAGGAGATGCGCAGATCGGTGTATCTGCCATTCCAGGCGTGCGGTCCCGGAAAGACCTGCTCTGCATCCGGACGGAGGCGACCGATCAGCGTATCTCCGAGGAAGGCCTCGCGGGACTCAGTCGTGTTGTGCTTTAGACCGAGGTGAATCGCGAGCCCTTCCGGGAGGAGGACCTGCGTTGTCACGCTGTTTACATCCCAGGTGTTCCAACCTGTCGCCAGCCGTCGCTGCACTGCCTGGTACTCTGAGGAGACACGGGGCGCGGAGTTGGGAAGTGTACTCGAAGAGAGCCTTCGAGCGGGTGCCGACATTTCATTCTGGGCAATGAGCGGAAGGGTCAACCCACTCGTCAGAAAAACGAGCCCAGCAAGGCCTACTGTGCGAAGCGCTGTGCCTGGAACTGATCTCACCTGTATCCGTCCTCCGGACGGAGTGTACACGTGTGAGCACTTCGCGCTTCTCTGCCTTAACTGTAAGAAGCTTGGCCCTTCAGTGGAATAATCAGCACTTCATTGGCACAACGTTTGCAAGTCTCGCCTGTTAGTCCAGACCAAAAGGTCGAACCAATCCCTTTTCCATCGTAGGTTCGCTCAGCCTAAATCGCTGATCTAAGCGAGACCAAAACTCACCCGGACTTGAAATCCGGGTGAGCCAGATTGCCTGATTGTGTGGACGTGAAGTAAATGGCTTACCCACTAGTTCACAAATCCCCCTGTTTCTTTGGTCTTGTCACAGACACCGTCAGTGGGTTGCGTGGGCAAGAAGTTCACCCATGCTGCCCCTCCACCGGTAGCATTGGGCGGGTTGAGCATCGCCGGAGCACTGAAATCGAAGAAATCACTCATGTCCCCGTTATTCAGCCAGTATTTATCGCGGTTTGTCAGCGGCGGAACATTGAATGTCTTCTCAATGAATGCCAGGATGGCGGTGTGGTCCATGGGAGCGTGCGAGACATAGTGAGGCTTTACATACGGTGAAATCACCATCAGAGGCACTCGAAGGCCAGTCAGGTTGAACATATCGTAGCCGCCGTTGTCCGGGGTCGGAGCGGTGAACGCCTTCGCGTCGGCGCCAGTGTGGCAGTAGCCATATGACCCGTTGTTCGCATCCGGGCACTGCCCTTGCGAGTACGCATCCGGAACCGGCACCGTGAGCGGCGGCACATGGTCGTACAGCCCGCCTTCCTCATCGTAGGTCAGAATGAATACCGAATCCTGCCAGGCGTCGCTATTCATCAGCGCGCTGATGATGGACTGGACGTAAGCCGCGCCTTTTTGAATATTGTTGTCGGGGTGTTCGTCAAGGGCGCTCTTACCAGAGGCGGCTTCGATGAAGACGACCTGGGGCAACGACTTGTCGGGATCGCAGGGCGCACCGCTGCAACTGCCTGCAAGTAGATTCATCAGATAAGTAAGATGGTAGGTTTTGCTCTGCGTGACGGGATCGTTATAGTCCAGGAAGTTAGGCAAAAACATACCGTCCTGGTAGTAGTAACGCCAGCTCACGTTAGCTTGATTCATCGCGCGAAAGATGGTTTCGGCGCTGTATTGTGGATGGCTCGCGTCCGAATCCCCGTATTCGTGACCGAATGAGCTTGCGGCCTCTATATACATGCGGTTGGGATAGGTTGCGGTCAGGACAGGCGAAAACCAGCGATCACTGGTGGCGAAGAAGGTCGCCAGATCGTAGTAGTACGGCAGGTCGTTCTGGTTGTAATAGCCCATGACGCGGCTACCTTCGGGATCGTAATTGGTCTCGTTACCGCTAAGACCGCCGTTGGCCGTGTCCAGGAAGTTGTTCATAGCAAATGAGCTGCTTGTGTACTTGCTGGTGGTTAGCCACGCAGAATCTCCGCCTTTTAACGCCACATTGTGATGGCTCTCGTCCCAGGAAGGCGTCGGGTTCTGGGTGCAGACCGTTTGCTGATGGAATGGCTGGACTTTCCTGCCGTCATGGTGATTCGTGAGCACTACGTTTGGATTGAACCCGTCTACATCCGATGGACTGGCCTGAATGCCGAACGGCTGTAAACGTTGGCGCGATACGCGCCGAGAACGCCGAAGTAGTTGTCGAACGACCGGTTCTCCTGCAGCATGAAAAAGATATGCTTGATCTTGCCGGTCGCCCCTGAGTTCACCGTGACCGTAACAGTCTGTTTCAACTGCGTACCATTTGCGAGGGTAGCCGTCGCGGTGTAGGTAGTGGTCGCACTTGGTGTGACCGTGATTGAGCCCTTGGGCAGCGGTGCACAGGGAGCGCAAGCACCATTGTCAATCGTCAGCGCAGTTACAGAGCTGTCGACATTCCAGCTAAGTGTGACGGGTTGATTGGCCGTGGAAGTGGCCGGGGACGCAGTCAGATTTATGTTGACCGCAGTAATGGTGACGGAGGCAGGCAGACTTTGCTCGCCGTCAGAGTTTTTGGCGACCATGGGGTATGTAACCGTCGCCGAGACTGGGATAGGGATACCGGTAGGATTGGAAGGCCGCAGAGGGCCAGACTCATCCGAGTCGGCCTGGGGAAGCGCAGGTGAAAAGACCACCGAGGTAGCGTTGCTCGTCTCCCAGGTCAACGTTGTGGATGCGCCCGCAACAAGGCCGTGGGACTTGCGGTGAATTGTGTTATCTGCCGCACACCTGATGTAACAGCAACGGATACCTTCTGGGGTGGAGTACTGCCACCAGGACCCGTGGCTACTGCAGTGTAGGTTGTATCTTCTGTCGGCTGGTCCGGAGCTGGATTTTTCGCGGTTGATATCTGCCTTGTAACTCCATCTGCGCCCACAGCTGTGATTGTGATCGAAGTCGCATTGGTCGTTTGCCAGCTCAGATTCACTGTATCGCCGACCATGATGGTATTTTGATCTGCGCTGAAGGTCAGAGTGGGCAGCGCCCGGTTCATGGCGACCTTCGCTTGCTGCTGAGCGCTTCCACCTGCTCCGCAGGCGGCGGCAGCATAGGTGGTGCTCTGAGTGGGCGTGTCCTGAGCGCTGCCGCTCAGCCGGGAGTTGGTGGAAATTTGCCGCGCGGTGCCGCCGACCGTTGGCGGTAATCGTCACTGAACTGGCATTGGTCGTTTGCCAAGTCAACGTTACCGTCTGCCCTGATGTGATGCTGTTGGCACTGGCCGAAAACACAAGAGTCGGCGTCGCGGCCGCCGGGGGATTGCCTGAGCCTGAACCTGCACCGGGCCCCGAAGCTGAGGCCGAACCGCAGCCTGTTACGGCAATAAGCGGTGAAATTGCCACCAAGCAAAACAGAATTTTTGAATACGTTGCGAGCGAGCCGATCATGCCGAGTCGCAATGACGAACGTTGTCGTCCTTGGCTGCTCTTACGCGTTCTGTTTTCGCGGCTTGTAGCGGCCGCCGGCAATGTGTAGGGAGGGAAAGCTCAGCGTCCTTCCCGCCTTGCTGGAAATACATGTCAGAGCCGGTATGCCTTCTTCGCCAGGTCATAGGCCAGAGCGTGCACCACTTCGGCTGCTTCGTCTTCGTCCAGGCGATGATCGGCGACCAGCCGGGCGAGGAAGGCGCAGTCCACCCGCCGGGCGACGTCGTGCCGCGCCGGGATCGACAGAAAGGCGCGGGTGTCGTCGTTGAAGCCGACGGTGTTGTAGAAGCCCGCCGTCTCGGTGGTCTGCTCGCGGAAGCGCATCATGCCTTCGGGGCTGTCGTGGAACCACCAGGGCGGGCCCGAGCTGCAGGCACGGATAGTGGCCGGCCAGCGGCGCCAGCTCGCGGCTGTAGGTGGTCTCATCCAGCGTGAAGAGGATGATCGTCAGCTCGGGCTCGTTGCCGAAGCGGTCCAGCAGCGGCTTCAGCGCGTGCACGTAGTCGGTCGGCATCGGGAATGTCGGCGCCCATGTCGCGGCCGTAAGCGCTCGAAGAGCTGCGCGATTGTGGTTGCGGAACGCTGCCGGGATGGATCTGCATCACCAGCCCGTCGTCCAGGCTCATGCGCGCCATCTCGGTCAGCATCTGCGCGCGGAACAGCTCGGCGTCGCTCGGCGCTCGGCCGCCCGGCGACATCACGCGCTCGAACAGCGCTCGCGCCTCGCGCGCTCGGACAGGTCGGCGGTGCGCGCGGTCGGATGGCCGTGGTCGGTGGCGGTGCGCCCAGCTTCATGAAGCGCCGCGCGGCGCGCTGCGAGCGCCTGCAGATAGCCGCGCCAGCTGCTGCGACATCCTCGCCGGTCAGCTCGCCGAGCCGCTGCACATTCTGCGCGGAAACTGCTCGAATGCTCGGGGTCGACCACCGGATCGGGGCGGTAGGTCGGTGATCACCCGGCCCTTCCAGCCGCTTTCGCGGATGCGCCTGGTGGTGCTCAAGGGTGTCGATCGGCGATTCGGTGGTGGCGAGCACCTCGATGTTGAAGCGCTCGAACAGCGCCCGCGGCCGGAACGCCGGCGTGGCCAGCTTCGCGCCGATGCGGTCGAAGTAGAGGTCGGCGGTGCTCGCGCTCGAGCCGCTCGTCAAGGCCGAACACCTCGGCGAACACGTAGTCCAGCCACAGCCGCGAGGGCGTGCCGCGGAACAGGTAGATAGTGCTCGGCGAACATCCGCCAGACCTTGCGCGGGGATCGGCGGCTGAGTTCCGTTCGCGCCGACGCCCAGGTCGTCAAGCGCGACGCCCTGGCTGTAGAGCATGCGGAACAGGTAGTGGTCGGGCGCGAGCAGGAGGTCGGTGGCGTTGGCGAACGGCTGGTTGTCGGCGAACCAGGCCGGGTCGGTGTGGCCGTGCGGGCTGATGATCGGCAGGCCCCGCACTTTTCATAGAGTCTGCGCGCGATGGATCGGATGGTGGGTTCGGGAAGGGAAAAGACGGTCTTGATGAAGAATGCTCACGGGATCTATTTTCACCTGCGAAACGATTTCTGCACAGGGGCCATCTCGATCCGCGAAACTCGTTCCCTACGAAGGGCCTCGTCCCGCCCCCCCACAACTGCCCTATCCTTTGATAACGGTCCTCTCCTTCGACAACGGCCCTATCCTTTGACAACGGCCTATCCTTTGACAACGGTCCTCTCCTTTGACAACGGCCCTATCCTTTGATAACGGTCCTCTCCTTTGACAACGGCCCTATCCTTTCAACAACCCTCTCCTTGTTGTCATCCCGAGCGTACCCGGATTTCCTACTTCACAGCTCTCACCGGTGCCCCTTATGTGGTTCTCCTCAAAGAGAACCACATGCAGTTATTCGAAGCCGCAACTCTTGACAGGAGGTTCCGGGGAAGCCGAGGGATCTGCGGTGCGCCATTCGGGTGCCCCACATTTACCGGTCTACAACTACTTTCCCTTTGTCATTCCGCCTGTCCCGGCGTGCTGTGGAGGGATCTGCACTTTCCTTGGAAATCTTCTCGCAGAAAAGTTCGGAAGAGCTCTCACACCAC
>CAVTQV010000005.1:0-294539 GCA_963736915.1 uncultured Acidobacteriaceae bacterium
GCTCGTGTGGGGCGTAGGATGGGGCCGGCGTTCACGGAGGGCGGAATGGCCGACCTTGTTGCCTTGTGGGAGGCGCACTGCCGCTACGAATTTGAAACCCGCGATGTAGACGCGACCATGGCGACCATGGTGGCCGAGCCCTACGTGAACCACATTCCAACCATGACGGGCGGCGTCGGACATGATGCGCTGAAGCGGTTCTATAAATATCACTTCGTCGGCGTGAACTCGCCGGACTTCCAACTGGCGCCTATCAGCCGCACGGTGGGCGAGCACATCCTGGTCGATGAGTTTGTCGTCTCATTTACACACACGACGGAAATGGACTGGATGCTGCCGGGCATCCAGCCGACGGGCCGCAGAGTGGAAATTCCGACGATAGCAGTCATCCATTTCGCAGGTGACAAGCTGATCTCGGAGCACATCTATTGGGACCAGGCGACAGTGCTCGTCCAACTGGGCCTGCTCGATTCGACGGGCTTGCCCATTGCCGGAGTCGAGACGGCGCGGAAGGCGCTGGATAAAACGCTGCCGAGCAATACGCTGATGGCTCGCTGGCGGGAGAGCGAGAGCAGGCCTCTGTAACCGGCTCCGCCATCGAAAACGCCGCTATTCGATCCAATCTGAGCAGATCCAGTGACAAATGTGCATCTTAGGGATCGGACCGCGACTCCTAAGGGTATTTATGCGTCTGAACTTGTAGGTAAGCGAGGTAAGTCAAATGAAACATGTTTTTTCTTTTTGTGCCGCGCTGCTTTTGAGCGGCATGGTTCTGCCTGCGTTCTCTCCCCTGCTGGCTCAGGAAGCTGCTGACAACGGGCCATCGACCATCGTGACAGTCGAGCCGAAAGGCAGCGGGGAACTGGCCGAGCCGGTTCCGGCAAAGGATGTGAAGGCAAAGATTAACGGGAAGAATGCTGAAGTGGCCGGTTGGACAGCCTATGGTCCGAACGCGGCGCAGCCCAATCTGCAACTGGTGCTGCTGATCGACGACGGTGCCCGCTCCAGCCTGGGCCTGCATCTGCAGGAGATGCAGCGCTTCATCAATCAGCAACCGCCAACAACTGAGGTCGCGATTGCCTATATGCGGAACGGCACCGGGCAGTTCACCGGCCCTTTCACAACCGACCATGCTAAAGCGGCGCAGACGCTGCGGCTGCCGATTTCCTCGCCGGGAACCAATGGGAGTCCTTATTTTTCGTTGAGCGACCTGATCAAGAGATGGCCGGCGCATAATCCGTCGGAGCGGCGCGAAGTTGTCATGGTTACGGACGGAATCGATCGCTACACCGGGCTGCGCTACGACCCGTCGAATCCATACATCAATGCGACCATTCGCGATGCGATCCGGAATCGAGTGGTGGTGTATTCCATCTATTTCCACAATGCTGGCTTTGCCGATCGCACCGGTGCAGGCATCAACAGCGGGCAGAATTATCTGACGCAGTTGTGCGCGGCCGTGGGTGGAGAGTTTTTTTACCAGGGTTTTGGCAATCCGGTGGACTTTACGCCGTATCTGAACCAGATCAACAAGAAGCTCGGCAACCAATATGAGTTGCGGGTGACGGCGCCGGAGAAAGCAAAGAACATCGTGAACCTGAAGGTGCAGGTCTCCGCGCCAAACACCAGGACACAGGCCGCGCAACAGATCTTTCTGGGTCAGTAGCGGCGGGAAGGGGTGAGCGGAGAGGAACCAGAATCCCTCCGCTCCGCTTCGGGGATCGATTCCTGATTCCTATGGGGTAGCGGGCCTTGCTCCATGTTCACATCCGCGAAAAGGTGCCGCATCCCGTCTGAAATCTGCGAGCTGCACGATTTCCGGCGGATGAGAAGCATTCCAGCAATTCGCTCTCTTTACAATAGGGGTAGTGCAAGCACTAGCAGCTATCCGTCATGTCGCGGGAGAAGAATGTCTTTAAAGCATAGCCTGGGAACCTGGTTGCTGGCGGGAGTGTTCCTGGCCGCGTCCGCTGGCCTGCACGCGGACGGCAACACGGCGCCATTCGATCTGAATGGGCCGCGCATCGACATGCGCGTGACTCGCGGCGGCAAGACTCTGCCCATCGCCGAGGTGCCGAACCTGCAGCCCGGCGACAAAGTGTGGGTTCACCCGGAGCTGCCACCCTCGCAGTCGGCGCATTACCTGCTGGTGGTGGCATTCCTGCGTGGAGCGACCAATCCGCCGCCAGAGAACTGGTTCCTGAAGGAAGAGACCTGGCAGAAGAAGGTCGCGAACGAAGGCATTCACTTCACTGTCCCGGCAGATGCACAACAGACGCTGCTCTTCCTCGCGCCGGAAACGGGTGGGGATTTCAAGACGCTGCGCAACGCGGTGCGTGGACGCCCCGGATCTTTTGTTCGCGCCTCGCAGGACCTGAACCAGGCCAGCCTCGACCGCTCGCGTGTTCAGACTTATCTCAGCAGCGTGCGCGACATTTCGCAGACCGATCCTGGCGCACTGCAAGCCACCTCTAAGCTGCTGGCGCGCAGCCTGACTCTGAAGGTGAAAGAGGAATGCTTTGAGCTGCCCTCCGCCGAGCAGGAGCAGTGCCTGACCCAGAACAGCGAGGCGCTGGTGATGAACGATGGACACGAGTCGATGGTGTCCGCTCTGACCAGCGGCCCCGGAACTGATTTAGCGACACAGCTTTCCTACGCTCCGACTGCGGGCGCGGGGTATTACAGCGCCTATGTCGGCGCAGTCATTGACGTGGCAAAGCTGCTGGAAGGGCTGCACACGGCGGAGTATCAGTACATCCCGGCGCTGACTTTCCCCAAGGGCGATGCGCTCGATTTGAAGCTCAACAATCCGCCGTCCTTTCACAATCCGAAGTCGGTCATCGTGGTGGCGCTGCCCGCGGTGGAAACGGCACAACTGCCGCCCGTGCACGCGATCGATCCCAAGCAGGTGAGTTGCCTGCAAGGGCCGGGGGTGGTGCTGCCGGTGGAAGGCGCGCCGCTGGTGTATTCGACCAGCCTGGCGCATAGCCTGGCGCTACACGTGGAAGGCAAATCGGGAAAATCCATTGACCTGCCGGTGCGGGCTGTAGCCGCAAAGGGTGGGCTGGTAGTGGACGCCTCGGCCGTTCCCGATGCGAAGCTGGATCCGCATGTTGTGGGAAAGATCGTCGGCATGTGGGGATTTGACCGGCTGGATGGCCCGTCATTCAATCTGAACGTACCGCACCCGACAACCTGGCGTCTGGACAAGGCAGACGCGAATTCGCTGGTCGTAGGACGCGATGACGAGGTGCGTCTGCATGGCAACGGCGCCGCGTGCGTGGCGGAAATTCAGCTCCGCGATTCCACCGGCAAGGAGACCAAGGCTGACTTCAAGATAGTGAAGCCGGACGAACTGGAAGTAAAAGTCCCGATGACCAATGCCTCAACCGGCGATGCGGGACTGCTGGTGCGCCAGCGGGGCCTGGAGTCACCGGACCAGGTCGCGATCCAGGCGTATGCGCAGGCGGCACATCTGGATGCGCTGCACTTCCACGCCGGAGACAGCACGGCTTCCTTAGTCGGCACGCGGCTGGATGAGGTGGCATCCGTCGAGCTGAAAGATGTGCGCTTTACGCCGGGAGAACTGACCCACTCTGGCGACAAGGACACGCTGACCCTGAAGGCCACGGACCCGAAAGCCGCGGCGGCGCTGCCGGTGAATCTCCGCGCGACTGCGCACGTGCTGCTGAAGGACGGCCGCACGATGGATCTTGAGAACACCATCAGCGGGCATCGTCCGCAGGTGATGCTGGCCAGCAAAAGCGTGAGCGCAGAAACGGACTCCAGCAACCTGGTCCACCTGGTCGATCAGAACGAGCTGCCGGTGGGCGGCAAAATCAGCTTTGTGCTGAAGACAGTTGCGCAGCCGGGCTTCTCGCGCAGCGACAAGGTAGAGGTAGCGTCGGACGATCAGACGCTCCATACCACGCTGGAGGTCAGCAACGGCAGCCTGGTCTTGCAGGACTCGAGCACGCTGCTGGGCAGCTTCGATCCGCTGAAGAACTTTGGCCCCTCGGCATTTGGCAAGCTGCAACTGCGCGCCCTTGATAGCAGCGGCGCGCCGGGCGATTGGATTCCGCTGGGCACGCTGGTTCGCGTGCCGATGATTGCGTCCGTAAAATGCGCGCGCGCGACCAAAGCAGCAGCCGCTGCAACGGCAGCGGCAGCCACGCGAGCAGCCGCCGCCACCGATACGCCGGCAGCGAGTGAGGGCAGCGGACCGCCACCGCCGGTGAACGATGCAGCGACACCCGCGGCGAACGACCCGAACGCGCAGTGCACGCTGAACGGCAGTTCGCTCTTCTTGATTGATTCGATTGCATCCGACCCGCAGTTCACGCATAGCATCTCCGTGCCGGACGGCTACACGAATCCGACGCTGGCGGTGCCGAAGCCGAGCAGCGGCGAGCTGTATCTGCACCTGCGCGACGATCCAACGATTGCCAACACCATCACAGTGCCGCCGAATGCCGCCACGCTGAGCAAGAATGCTGCCGGCGGTGTTGCGGTGGCAGCGCCGCTGCGGGGACATACGGACGGCGCCGACCGCTAGGCTAATCCCCGCAAACGGTTTCCTTGCGCCCCGATTTGTGGCATCGTGGGATACCGATGAAGCTTTCACGGATCCAGCGCTCTGTATTTTCCCCTGCCCTCCTGCTGATTTCCCTCACCGCCTCCGCCGAGCTGCGGCTGCCAAAGCTGTGGAGCGACCACGGTGTGATCCAGCGCGATCGCCCGATCCACGTGTGGGGTTGGGCCGACGTTGGCGCCCGCGTGACCGCAACGCTGCACGGCGGCAATGGCGGCGCAGATGAGACGGCGAGTGCGACTACGGATTCGCTCGGGCACTGGAGCCTGTATCTTCCGCCGCGGCCGGCGGGTGGCAGCGCCTACACGTTGAGCGTGAGCAAAGGCGAAACGGGTGGAGAAACCATTCTTCTCCACGATCTGCTGATGGGCGATGTCTGGCTGGCGAGCGGGCAATCGAACATGGAGATGCCGCTGAGCGGCTTTCCCGGGTCTGCGGTGCTGAAGAATGGTCCCGAAGAGATCAAAGCCGCGAATCATCCGGAGATTCGTCTCCTGCATGAGCCGAAGCGCTTCTCTGATTTTCCGCTGCAGGACCAGGATGCGACGTGGCAGATCTGCACGCCGGAGACGGCGGCCACCTTCAGCTCGGTCGCATACTTTTTTGCGCGCGACATTCAGCACGACCAGAAAGTTCCGGTTGGCGTGGTGGAAGCGGACTGGGGCGGCACGCCCGCGGAGGCGTGGACCAGCCTGGATGCGATCGGAAACGATGCCGCACTGATGCCGGTCTTCGCCGTACGCGCCGCCGAGATGGACAAGCAGGCCGATGAAGAGGCGATCAAAGCGCGATATGCGCGCGAGGATGCCGCTGCTCGCGCGCAAGGGCGCACGCCGGAGCAGCATCCCTGGCAGCCGCCGGTCGAGCCGTGGCAGGCGGCATCGCTTTACAACGGAATGATTGCGCCGGTGACGCCGCTCGCCATTCGTGGAGTGATCTGGTACCAGGGCGAGGCCAACACGGGCCTGGCCCGCGCGCCGCTGTATCATCGCCTTTTCTCCGCAATGATTACCGACTGGCGGCAGCAATTCGCCCAGGGCGACTTCCCTTTCCTGTTCGCACAGATCTCGAGCTACACATCGAGCCCTGAGGAGGATTGGGGAATGGTGCGCGATGCGCAGCGGCGGACCCTCTCGCTCAGAAGCACTGGAATGGCGGTGACCATCGATATCGGCGATCCGAACAACGTGCATCCGGCGGACAAGCAGACAGTCGGCCATCGACTGGCGCTGGCTGCGCGCGCGCTGACCTATGGCGAGGATGTGCACCATAGCGGGCCGCTCTTCCAGCAGGCGACCACGGAAGGCGATGGCATGCGCGTGTACTTCACCGGCGCGGAGGGCAAGCTGGCCGCGCGTGGCGGGACGCTGCAGGGCTTCCAGATTGCTGGCGAAGATCGCCGCTTCATATCCGCGACAGCCAAGATCGATCCGGATGGTGCAACCGTCACGGTGACGAGCCCGCAGGTAAGGGCGCCGCGGTACGTCCGCTATGCGTGGCCGAATGCGCCCGACGCCACGCTGATGGACAGCGCAGGGCTGCCGGCATCGACTTTTACGTCTGAAGCTGTTCCAGCACACTGAATATTTTCGCTTTGCACCGGCGATCGACTAAGCTGGCGGGGCTGGAAAAAGATATCGTTATCATATGTAGCAAGCGACTTCGTGGAGGCCCCTCGTATGCATCGCTCCATCCGTATTGCCTCACTCATCCTGATTCCATTCCTTGCATCCGTACCAGTGACGGCACAGCATGGCGCGGCGGCCTACCAGGTCCTGCCGCCGGAGTATGGGCCATTCAGCGGGCACTTCCTTGCCGGCGGCGAGGGGCTGGAGAAGCCGCTACCGGCAACCGATCCGCTGCTGAAAGCAATCAAGCCGTGGACGATGACGGGGTGGGTGGAACTGCCGCCAATGCCGACCGGGCCGATGCTGGTTGCAGGCGTGGGCGATGCGATGGACGAGCAGTCGCGGTTCTTCGCCATGATGAACGGAAAGCTGGCGCTCTACTTCGGCAAAGACAATGTGCTGACGGCGAACACGCCTCTGGCACCGCGACCGTGGCACTTCGTCGCCGCGACCTTCGATGGACAGATCGCGCGCCTCTACTGCGATGGTGCAGAAGTAGCCAAGGGAACACTGATCTATGGCCGTGTGGCACCGACGATCTCGATGGCGCCCACCAAGGCCGCGCTACCGCAGGCGGTACCGTTCGGCGGGCGCATCGCGCTTTTCGCCGTTTCACGCGGCGTGTTGAGCGATGCGGCGATCGCCGCGATGGCGAAGCAGCAGCCGGAGTTCTCGCTGATTCGCTTCGAGGAAGGCGCGAAGCCTTGGCCGGTGCAGACACGCGGCCAGGCAGGCTATCGCGCACCGCAGGATCCCGCGACCTTGCCGCGCAGCGAAGCCGCCTTCTCATTGCCAAGGCCCGGTCCGGAACCAGCCTCCAAAACGACATTGCGCAAAGACGATGACGGCGCGTGGACATTGAGCGGCGGATGGAAGCTGACTCCGGCGCCCAAAGTGACCGCGACACCCGAGGAGATTTCGAAGGCGGGATTTCGCACCGAAGGATGGTGGGCGGCGACAGTTCCGGGCACAGTCCTCACCACGATGGTGGACCGCGGCGTCTATCCCGACCCGGATTACGGCCTGAACAACATGGCAATTCCGGAGTCGCTGAACAAGCAGGACTACTGGTATCGCGCGGAGTTCACCGCACCGAAGCAGTCGAAAGGCGAGCGGCGCACCCTGGTGCTGGAGGGCATCAACTACCACGCCGATGTGTGGCTGAACAGCAAGAATGTCGGACAGGTGACAGGTGCGTTTGAGCGCGGCGTCTTCGACGTAACGGATGCACTGCGCGCTGGGGGAACCAATGCGCTAGCCATCCGCATCTCGCCGCCGCCACATCCCGGCATCCCGCAGGAGCAGTCAATCCTGGGCGGCCCGGGCGAGAACGGCGGCATGATGTGCCTGGACGGACCGACCTTCGTCGCCACGGAAGGATGGGACTGGATTCCCGCGGAGCGCGATCGCGATAGCGGTCTGTGGCAGGATGTGCGACTCGTCCCGAGCGGACAGGTGAAGGTAGGCGATGCGCAAGTGATTACAACATTGCCTCGGTTACAGAACGGGCAGACCGACATATCGCAGGCGGATATGTCGATCACTGTGCCGCTGAAAAATGCTGGCGACGAGACCCGGCGCGGCAGACTGACGGCTTCCTTCGAAGGCGTCGAGCTGAAGAAGGAGATCACGGTCAATCCCGGCGAGCAAACGGTGGTCTTGAAGCCGGCGGAGTTTCCCGAGCTGCATCTGCAGCATCCGCGGCTGTGGTGGCCGAACGGCTATGGCAAGCCGGAGCTGTATCACCTGAAGGTTACGTTTGATGAAGAAGGCGGCGCGACGAGCACGATCACATCGCAGTTCGGCGTACGTGAGATCAGTTACGAGCTGAGCCTCTTCGACAACAACGGCAACCTGCGGCGGGTGGAGTATTCACCTACCGAGGACCGTGGCCGCGCCATACCGGCTGTAGATGTTTCCCACGACGGCATGCGCGAAATCTCTCATCAACGAGGCATGGCGCGGGCGGTGGCGTCGATTGCAAAGGGCGTTGATGCGGCGCCGTCGCTTCGTCCTGAAAGTGACCTTGGACCGGCGCCGTATCTCGTCATCAAAGTGAACGGCGTGCGGATTGCCGCGCGCGGCGGCAATTGGGGCATGGACGATGCGCGCAAGCGTGTCTCCCGCGAGCGGCTGGAGCCCTACTTCCGCCTGCACCGTGACGCCGGGCTGAACATCATCCGCAACTGGGTGGGGCAGAGCACGGAGGAATCTTTCTACGATCTCGCCGATGAGTATGGCCTGATGGTATGGAACGACTTTTGGGATTCCACGCAGAACTACAATGTAGAGGCAGAGGACCCGCAGCTTTTTCTGGCGAACGCGAGGGACACGATCGAGCGCTATCGCAACCATCCATCGATCGTGTTGTGGTGTGGACGCAATGAGGGCGTGCCGCAGCCCATCATCAATGAAGGGTTGATCCGGCTGATTCA
Source organism: uncultured Acidobacteriaceae bacterium (assembly GCA_963736915.1). Lineage (GTDB taxonomy): Bacteria > Acidobacteriota > Terriglobia > Terriglobales > Acidobacteriaceae > KBS-83. The sequence continues at coordinate 8,655 of CAVTQV010000005.1, forward strand.
CTCGCTGGACGGCACACGCTACTACTCGCCAAGCTCGAACGAGGTGAATCTGCAGGGCAGTGGACCGTATTCCTACCAGGAGCCGGCGGACTACTTCACAAAACTGAATCAAGGCTTCTCTGTCGAGACGGGTACGCCATCGCTGCCGACGCGCGAGTGGTTCAGCCGCTGGCTGCCGGAGGCTGATCGCTGGCCGGTGTCTGACGACTGGGCTTACCACGACTGGCACCAGGCCGGGAACGGCGATGTGAATCCCTTCAATGAACACATGGAGGCGATGTTTGGTGCGGCGATAAACCTGGATGACTACGTGCGCAAGGCGCAGATGATGAATTATGTGGACCATCGCGCAATCTTTGAAGGCATGAATGCGCATCTGTGGTCGCCGAACTCCGGGCGCATGCTGTGGATGACGCAGCCGGCGTGGCCAAGCACGATGTGGGAGATCTTCACCTCCGATTATGGAACGCAGGCCTCCTACTACGGCGTAAAGAAGGCTTGCGAGCCGGTGCATGTGCAGCTTGATCTGTCGAATGACACTGTTGCAGTAGCAAATACGACAACGGAAGCGCGCCCCGGGCTGAAGCTGAGCGCGCGCGTCTACGACCTGAATAACAAGCTGCTGCTGAGCAGGGACAGCGTAGTGAATGCAGCGGCGGATGCGGTGACGACGGGCTTCCCGCTGGCGCTTGCACCCCTGATGAGTCCCGGCAACGTAGTGCTGGTGCGGCTGGAGCTGCGCGGCGCAGATGGACAGCTCGTCTCCGACAATTTCTACTGGCGCGCGTCGAACGAGGCGGCCTACCGCGGGCTGGACCGGCTGGCGCCGGCTACGGTCACGGCGACGCCTTCTGCCCGCAATAAGGATGAGGTCCAGGTCACGCTGCGCAACAGCGGGCAGGTGGCTGCGCTTGAAAACAAGCTTACGCTGCTGCATGCCGACGGGACGGAGGTGCTGCCCGCGTACTACAGCGACAATTATGTTTCGCTGCTGCCGGGCGAAGAGCGGGCTGTCACCATCTCCCTTCCTGCAGGCAACCGCAACGGCGGAATGCGGCTGGAGCTACGAGGCTGGAACGCGACACCGGTCTCGATCGCGGTGCCTTAGCCATTGCGTATCAGCCGCTTCTGGTTGAGAATGGCGTGCGAAAGTAAAACGCTTAAATTTCTCCTCCAGTCGAGAATCCCACTCAGGAGCGTGCATGTCCAGGAACGGCGGGTTGCCGCGGCGCACATTCTTAAAGCAGGCGGCGGGCGCGATCGGCGCCGCCTCGCAGATGGGCGCGTGGCCCGCGCTCGGCGAGGCCGCGACGCACGAAACGCCGGTTGGTCCAGCAGCGGCAGTGAAAGACGCCGCGTTTCCGCGCGTCTTCACCGGGCGCAAGCTCAAGATGATTGCCTTTCCGCTGGGTGGGGTCGCTGCCGGAAGCGTGTCGCTGGGTGGACGCGGGCAACTGCGCGATTGGGAGATATTCAACAAGCCCAACAAAGGCTATTCGCCAACGTATGCGATGCCGTCGATCTGGGCGCAGGCCGGCGATGCGAAAGGCGTAGCGCGTGTCCTGGAAGCACGTATTCTTCCGCCGTATGAAGGGCAGGACGGCCTCGGCTCGAACAATGCTCCCGGCCTCAGCCGGCTGGATGGCGCGACCTTCACCGGCGCATATCCATTGGCGCACATCGCGTTTGAAGATCGCACACTCCCGGTCAAGGTCGAATTGGAGGCATTCTCACCATTCATCCCCCATGAGCCGGACGATTCTGGCCTCCCGCTTGCGATCTTGCGCTATCGGGTGACGAACCTGAAGAGCGTGAGCGCGAAGGTCAGCATCGCGTGGTCGCTGGAAAACCCGGTGAAGCCGGCAGCGCCTCCTCCGCCACCCGCTGCCGGAGTGGAACATGAGCCGCGGCAGAATTCGTATCAATCGAACACACATATATGCGGCCTCACGATGAGTAACCCATCGCTGGCGGAGGACGACCCGATGCGCGGCACAGTTGCGCTGGCGGCGCTTCGGCGACCCGGCATCGATGTTTCATATTGGCGCGGGTGGCCGCAGGGGCGCTGGTGGAATTCGCCCATGCTCTTCTGGGACGCATTCTCCGCGAATGGAGAGCTCGGTCCGGAGCCGGAGGCACGCAACGTAGTAGGCGTGGTGCTGCAGCGTGCGACCATTGCTCCGCGCCAGTCGCAGACATTTACCTTTCTCGTGGCATGGCACTTCTCCAACCGCACACCGGACTGGTGCGGATGGGACGCCCCGAAAGGCAAAGGCGGCACGCGCGTCGGCAACTACTATGCAACGCGTTTCGACGATGCGTGGGTGGCAGCGGACTATGCAGCGCAGCATCTGGAATCTTTGGAGAAGCGAACGCACCTGTTTGCGGACGCATTCCGCGACAGCACGCTGCCCGCCCCGGTGAAAGAGGCGGCCAGCGCGAACCTGTCGACGCTTGCCTCCACCACTTGCTTCCGTACCGCCGATGGCGAGTTCCACGGCTTTGAGGGCGTGGATGACACGCGCGGCTGCTGCTTCGGCAACTGCACGCATGTCTGGAATTACGAGACGGCCACGGCGTTTCTCTTCCCGTCGTATGCGCGCTCGCTGCGCAAGGCGGCGTTCGGCTACTCCATGGATGACGCGGGCGCAATGCGCTTCCGGCAATTGCTGCCGGATGGATACGACCGCTTTGGCTGGGCTGCGGCCGATGGGCAGATGGGCCAGATCCTGCATGCGTATCTCGACTGGAAGCTGACCGGCGACGATGCATGGCTTCGCGCGATGTGGCCGCGCCTGAAGAAAGCGATCGAATTTGCGTGGGTGCCGGGGGGATGGGATGCGAACCGCGACGGTGTGATGGAAGGCGTGCAGCACAACACCTATGACGTAGAGTTCTACGGGCCGAATCCGCTGTGCGGCATCTACTACTTGGGCGCACTTCGAGCCAGTGAAGAGATGGCGCGCCGCATGGGCGATAACAAATCTGCGGATGAATATCATCGGCTCTTCACCCAGGGTAGCCGCTGGATCGATGTGAATCTGTTCAACGGCAGCTATTACGTGCAGCAGGTGCGCGGCTACCGCAATGACCAGATTGCACCACACCTGCGCGGCGATATGGGCGCGAATCAGACGGAGCATCCGGAGTACCAGGTCGGCGACGGGTGCCTTGTCGATCAGTTGTTGGGGCAATACATGGCCGACATCGCAGGATTGGGCGAGTTGGTGTCGCGCAAGAATATGGCTTCGACGCTGCGTGCCATCTATCACTCCAACTACAAGCGCACGCTGCTGGAGCACGACAACGTGGAGCGCACGTTTGCGTTGAACGACGAAGCGGCCGTGCTGGTATGCAGCTATGCGGACGGCAAGCGGCCGCGCGTTCCCTTCCCTTATTACGCCGAGGTCTTTACCGGTCTGGAGCACGCAACTGCAGCGATGATGATGTACGCCGGCATGATCCATGAAGGCACGGAATACATAGCAAACACGCGCGCCCGCTACGATGGCGAGAAACGCAACCCATGGGACGAGGCCGAGTGCGGCCATCACTACGCACGCGCCATGTCGTCCTGGTCCAGCGTGGTAGCGCTGAGTGGCTTTGAGTATGACGGCGGCAACGAAACAGTGGTTGCTGTGCCACGGCTGCCGCATCACAGCTTCCGCTGCTTCTGGGCAAGTGGTACCGGTTGGGGTGAATTCTCCTACGCGCCCGGCGCACGCGGCGGCACACTTTTTGCGCTGCGCATACTCTCTGGAGAGCTTCGCTGCCGCTCCACCAGAATCACGGCGGCCGGCACGAGGACAAAAATGTTGCTGGGTGGGAAAGAGTATCCACACTCCGCAACGGCGAGCGGCACAACCACCCTGTTCACGCTGGAGAAGAGCGTCGTGCTTGGGGCCGGAGATGAGTTGCGGATCGAGGCGGCCGGATGAAGCCGACCGTCATCTTCGTCGGCGGATTTCTCGGCGCGGGCAAAACAACGCTGATCCTGGCGGCCGCTCGCGAGCTGAAGCAGCGCGGCATACGCTCAGCCGCGATTCTCAACGACCAGAGCGATGCACTGGTCGATACGCAGCTTGCGGAACTAAATGGCTTGCCAAGCAGTGAGGTGACGGAAGGATGCTTCTGCTGCCGGCTCTCTCATCTGACGGCGCAGCTTGACGCGATGGACGCGTATGCGCCGGACGTGATCTTCGCCGAACCGGTCGGAAGCTGCACGGATATTTCGGCAACGGTGCTGCATCCGCTGCTCCAGGACGGTGCTTATCGCCTGGCGCCGTTCACGGTGCTGGTTGATCCCAAACGCGCAGAGACGTTAATGCGTGAAGGTGCGGACGCTGACATCACGTTCCTGTTTCGCAAACAGCTCGACGAAGCCGATCTGGTCTGCATCACCAAATCCGATTTGTACCCAAATCTGCCGGAGCTTGGATTTCCGCGCGTGCGCCGGGTCAGCGCACGCAGCGGCCAGGGAGTAGCAGCGTGGCTGGACGAAGTGCTGGCCGGAGAACTCTCGTCGCAAAAAGACGTTCTCGATATCGATTACGAGCGCTACGCGCAGGCAGAGGCCGCGCTGGCCTGGCTGAATCTGCGCGCCGTCTTTAAGGCACGCACGCCCATTTCGCCAGCGATGCTGCTAGGCCCATGGTTGGACGGCATCGACCGCGCTTTGACGGATGCCGGCATCCAGATCGTTCATCTGAAGGTAATCGCGCAGGCGCTCACCGGGTATGTAAAGGCGGCTCTCTGCGCGAACGGGCAGGAGCCAATGGTGGAGGGCGCGCTCGATGCATCGCCGGCCATCCGACACGAACTCACGCTGAACATCCGGGCACTCGCCGACCCGGAGAGCCTGAGCGAGATCGTCAATCGCGAGCTTCAGAAGCTTGATGGTGACTTCGATGAGTGCGCAATGCGCTGTTTTCGGCCGTCCGCACCACAGCCGGAGCGGCGCGTGCTACGCGAGGAAATCGCGGCTCGGATTTCGTAGAGCTACAGCACCTCACCCAGCCGGCGGATGCCCTCGCGAATTTGCGCAACGGTCAAATTCGCATAGCCAAGCAGAAATCCCGGCGGAGATGGCTGCCGGAGATAGTAGCCCGCAATGCCGTAAATACCCACTCCAGCTGAAGCCGCGCGCGCGATGGTTGCCTCTTCCGACAGCTTCGCCTTCGGCCACAGCACGATGTGCGTGCCCGAGCGGCTGCCGCTGACCGTGACGCGATTGCCCAGATGCCGTTCGATGGCGGAAAGCAGCGCATCCCGGCGCGTCGCATTCGCGCGCCGTGTGCGGCGCAGATGGCGCTCATAAGCGCCTGAGGCGATGAATTCCGCAAGCGTCTCCTGCTCCAATACCGCGGTATGACGATCCGCAATCCACTTCGCTGCGAGAAAGGCAGATACCAGCGGCAGCGGGGCAACCACATACCCGATGCGCAGCGCGGGAAACATAGTCCGCGAAAAAGTTCCGACATAAAGCACCCTGCCGTCGCGATCCAGGCTCTGCAACGGCTCCAGCGGCTCGCCCTCATAGCGGAACTCGCCATCGTAATCGTCTTCCACGATGATCGCGTTGGCCCGCCGCGCCCAGGCCAGCAGCGCGAGACGCCGCTTCAGCGGTAGCACGGCTCCGGTGGGAAACTGGTGCGACGGTGTCACCAGCGCCAGCCTGGCCTGGCGCGGCATCTGGTTCAGGTCAATCCCGTCGGCGTCCACCGGCACAGGATGCACGCGCAAGCGTGACGCAAGCAGGATCTGCCGCATGCCGTGGTACTGCGGATCTTCGACGGCAATCGAGTCCCCCGGGTTCAGCAGCAGGCGGATGGTGAAGTCGAGCGCCTGCTGCGATCCATTCACAATGATCACCTGAGATACGTCGCAGTGAATAGCACGAGAGCGCCGCAGGTGACCGGTGATCGCCTCGCGCAACGCGGTATCGCCCGCCGCAGTACCGTAATCGAAGGAGCGCAGCGGCGCAGTGCGCGTGCGGCGCATCAGGATGCGGCGCCACATCGCCAGCGGAAACTCATCCAGCGAGCATCCTCCGTGTACAAAGTCGTAACGCAGCTTGGGGGTCTGCCGAAGACGCGAGAGGCCGCCGCGCGCAACCGAAGTGGCGGCACGGCCATAGTGCGAGAGCCGCACCGGGATGGCGCGCTGCGGTGCACCCGAAGGGGCCGGATGCAGATGCTCCGAGACATACGTGCCCGAACCACGGCGGCCGGTGATGAAGCCTTCCGCAATGAGCTGGTCGTAAGCCTGTACCACTACGGTGCGCGATATGGAGTTCTCCTCGGCAAGCTCGCGCGTGGAAGGCAGCGATTCGCCGGGCTTCAGTGCTCGCTCCACGATGGCTTGTCGAATCCAGAGATAGACCTGCCGCGAAAGAGGTTCGCTGCCCCGTTTCAGTGGTATCAGCATAACGGCATAAAGTGGACCTTTAAAAATACCAGATCGCAGGAGACCATGGGAACATGCTGAAGCAGGCGTGCCAAAGCGGTTTCGGAATCGGTGCAGGCCGTCCTGCGGCCGGTCCTGTGTTACCGAAATTGCTGCCACTCATCGCGATCGCAGCGTTTGTGCTGCTCGCGGCGGCAGAGCGCTGGTATTGGCACGAGTCTGCCGCCATCGTGAATGCGCAGACATTGCAGGCGCAGGAACCGCATGATGGCGGCCACGACTTCGATTTCTATGTTGGGAAATGGCGTCTCCACAATCGACGTCTCCTGCACCCGCTTACCGGATCGAATGAGTGGGTGGAGTTCGATGGCACCTCAGTAGCGCGCACGATGTGGAATGGCCGCGCCAATGTGGATGAGTTCGAGGCGAACACGCCCTCCGGGCATGTAGAGGGCATGACGGTCCGGCTTTACAACGCCGAGACGCACGAGTGGAGCCTGTACTGGGCAAATGGGGAGACCGGCGCCTTCTCCGCGCCTGCTGCCGTCGGTCATTTCATCAACGGCCGCGGCCAGTTCTACGAACACGAAAAGATTGGCGGCAAGCGCGTCTTCGTCCGGCTTCTCTGGGAGATCCGCTCGCCGAAGCAATGCCACTGGGAACAGGCCTTCTCCGCCGACGAAGGCCGGACCTGGGAAACGAACTGGATCATCGATTCCAACAGCATGGAGGGACCAGCGCTTTGAGTTTGAACGACCGTGCAACAGTGCGCCGGCTGCCGCAACGCGGCGCCTACGACGCCGAGAGCATCCACGCCATTCTGGACGCGGGCTTTCTCGCGCATGTCGGCTTCTGCGTAGAAGGCCAGCCATTCGTTATACCTACGCTGTACGGTCGCGTCCGCGATGCGGGCAGCGGGCCGGACAAACTTTGTCTGCATGGTTCGGCAGCCAGCCGCATGCTGCGCGAGCTTTCCAGGGGCGTGCCCGCGTGTGTCACGGTGACACATGTGGATGGCATCGTGCTCGCGCGCTCTGCATTTCATCACTCCATGAACTATCGCTCCGTTGTGGCTTTCGGAACTGCGCGCCAGATCGACGATGTGCAGGGCAAGGCGGAAGCGCTGCGCGTGATCTCCGATCACCTGATCGCGGGGCGCTGGGAAGAGGTACGCAACCCGACGGCGAAGGAACTGAAAGCTACCTCCGTGCTGGAGTTCACCATCGAGGAGGCCTCCGCGAAGACCCGCTCGGGACCGCCGGCCGATGACGAAGAAGACTACTCGCTGCCCGTGTGGGCCGGCGTTGTGCCGCTACACCTGCGAGCATCCGCTCCGCTTAAGGATCCACGGCTCGAGCACGATCTGACGATCCCGGAATACGTGCGCCAGTTTCACGCGAACGGCGACGGGAGCTAGACCTGCGAAGCGAAATCGTCTAGACACGTCGCGAATCCGACACTTCGCTTTATGCTGGGTGGCGGATGAATCGACGCACATTCCTCGCCTTCTCAGGCGCTTCGCTGGCCTGGACGATTCCGGCGTACGCGCTTCTCTGCACCGGCACAGCACATGCCGCGAATACACACCGCGTCAAAGCGGCGCCGCAATCCCAATCTGCAATCACAAACTGGCCCGTCTATGGCGGACAGAAGGCCGATGATCGCTATTCGTCGCTGAGACAGATCAATCGCAGCAACGTCGGCAGGCTGCGCGTCGCGTGGACCTACGACACTGGCGAGAAGGGTGTGGGCCTGCAGACGAGCCCGCTGATCGTCGGTCGCACACTCTACGCCTATACACCGACGCAAAAGGTCATCGCGCTCGATGCGGCTACAGGTGCGCTGCGCTGGAAGTTCGATGCCGGCGTCACCTCGACGCAGCCGGTACGCGGACTTACCTGGTGGAGCAACAGTTCCGGAAATGGATCAGAAAGCCGCCTGTTCGCCGGCGTTGCAAATTTTCTCTATGCGGTCGATCCTGCGACCGGCCGCCCGATCCAGAGTTTCGGAGAAAACGGCCGCATCGACCTTCGCAAGGGTTTGCGCGGCGATTACCGCGAGCAATCCATCGCGCTGACCACGCCCGGTATCGTCTACAAGGACCTGATCATCGTTGGCGGCCGCAACCCGGAGACGCATCCTTCCCCACCCGGCGACATCCGCGCCTTCGACGTGCACACAGGCGCTCTGCGCTGGAGCTTCCATACCATTCCGCATCCCGGCGAGGAAGGCTACAACACCTGGCCGAACGATGCGTGGCTGCATTCGGGCGCGGCGAATAACTGGACAGGCATGGCGCTCGATAAAAAACGCGGCATTGTCTACGTGCCTACCGGTTCCCCGGTCTCGGATTTCTACGGCGCGGACCGCATTGGTCAGGACCTTTTCGCCGACACATTGCTCGCTCTGGACGCGGCGACTGGGAAACGAATCTGGTCCTTCCAGGGGGTACATCACGATATCTGGGACCGCGATTTTCCTTCGCCACCGTCGCTCCTTACCGTCACGCACAATGGCAAGCGTATCGACGCGGTCGCGCAGGCGACCAAGCAGGGATATGTCTATCTCTTCGATCGCGCGAACGGAGAACCGCTCTTTCCCATCGTCGAAGAGGCCGTGCCGCCGAGCGATGTGCCCGGCGAGAAAGCATGGCCAACACAGCCGCGCCCGCTCACTCCGGCGCCATTTGGACGGCAAATCTTGACCAGCGATATGCTGACGAACCGCACTGCGGCGGCGCATGCCTTTGCGCTGGAAAAATTCAAAACGTTCCGCAGCCCGGGCCAGTTCGTCCCGCTCAGCGTGGACAAGCAGACGATCGTCTTTCCCGGTTTCGATGGCGGCGCGGAGTGGGGCGGCTCCGCTGTCGATATACGGAGCGGCGTGATCTACATCAACGCGAACGAGATGGCATGGACCGGTGGCCTGACCGCGAACAAGACCGGCCTCGGCCCCGGTGAGGAGGCGTACGACCATCTCTGCGCTTCATGTCACGGCGATCATCGCGAAGGATCGCCGCCCGCGTTTCCCCCGCTTCTCGGCATCGGCAAGCGCCTTTCGAACGCACAGATCGCGGACACGATCCGCCAGGGCAAAGGACGCATGCCCGCGTTCCCCATGATCACAGATACCACCTTGCCCGCGCTGATCCACTATCTCGAGCAGGGCGCAGAGACACCAGCCCACGAAGCGGCGGCCGGCAGCAAGCAGGAGATGGCATCCATTCATACCGCGTCGTCCGCGAACACTGGACCCGCGAATCCGGCGGGCGCGGCAAGCTACGCGGCACACTGCGCCATCTGTCACGGCGACCAGCGCGAGGGCATCCCTCCTTCCTTCCCTGCACTGATCGGGCTGGGCAGCCGCATGCCACGATCTCAGGTGCTCGGTCTCATCCACCAGGGCAAAGGACGCATGCCGGGATTTCCGAAGCTGCAGGATGGCGAGCTTGCGGCGCTGCTCGCCTATCTTGGTGTATCGGAGCACACGTCGCAGCCGCATCCTGCGATCGAAGATGCTCAGCTTCCGTACCGCTTTACCGGCTATCGCAAGTTTCTCGATCAGGATGGCTATCCAGCCATAACACCGCCGTGGGGCACGCTGAACGCGATCGACCTGAACACCGGCAGATATCTTTGGAAGATTCCCTTCGGCGAATATCCCGAGCTGGCCGCAAATGGCATGAGGAACACGGGAACGGAGAACTACGGCGGCCCTATCGTCACGGCGGGCGGAATCGTCTTTATCGGCGCAACTATCTTTGACCGCAAGATGCACGCCTTCGACAGCCGTACCGGAAAGCTGCTTTGGCAATCCACGCTGCCTTTTGCCGGGCATGCGACACCAGCAACCTACATGATCGAGGGGCGGCAGTACGTTGTCATCGCAGCAGGCGGCGGACGCGATCCGAAATGGCCGTCGGGTGGAGTCTATGTCGCCTTTGCTCTTCCGTCATCCGCCGCCGGGACCGTCACACGATCCAGAAAGCCACGTCACTCCGCCGGTTCAGCCTGCCGGTGACCGGGCACTCGCGTATCGAGACCGCTTCGAAGTCGCTGCACGCTTTACAAGGTTACGGTGCGACATTGCCCGTTGCGGTGAAATCGCCTCAATTTGACCCGGCCTTTCGGCCAGCCGAGGCGCGCAGGAGCAGGTTATTCCGTTGTGCCTCACCGGTCTGCTCTGCATAATGTGATTCGGAGGCTTTCTGCAAGAACGGCAACGGGTTTTCAAATCGAAATGAGCAAAGATAAGGTGCAAACGAAGCGCGTTCTTGCATTGTTGGTCATCGTTCTTGCCGGATTGTCTGTGCTGTCCCTGGCCGGCTGTGTCGACGCTGGAACAACAGCCCTGCAGACCCCAGACGGCGCGGTCGTTGGACGCGGCGGTTATTGGAACTACTCGCCTTCCGTGATGCTGGAAGGCGATGTGCAGAAGATCTGGTGGTGCGGAGCCGGCAAGAATCCCACAGATCATTCGCAGTCCAGCGACACCATTCTTTATGAAACGGTCAACAGCGTGACCCATGAAAAGTTCGGTCCGGTCATCGTGCTGGCAGAAACCAAGGGAAGCTGGGATTCTCTTTACACCTGCAATCCGCGGGTGATTGGCGGGACTTTCGTCAACCCGCTCGGAAATGGCGAAACCTATCGCTACGAGATGTTTTACGTTGGTACGGCTGCCATATACGGCAACAATATTGGCGCTGCCTTTTCCAATGACGGAATCCTGTGGAAGAAATATCCGGATCCGGTGATCTTCGCCACTTCTCAGAGCAATTACGGCGTTGGCCAGCCGGGCGCCTACAACGCCGACGGCAAGTCGGCCATTACGCTGTTTTATGAGGACTACACTCCCACAGTCCACCATGTTGAGGCGATCTCCACTGACGGCATCCACTTCACAGTGCAGGGAACGCTCACTGCCAACGGCCTTGATCCTGCCAATCCTGACCCGCTGTGGAGCGACATCGGCTATGATCCCTCCACGAAATACTGGTATGCCGCATTCAATCTGCCATGGCGTGCGCCCAGCACCACCGGGGGCTTCACGGAGCGCGGACAATACGGGTTTCAGCTCTATCGCATACCGGACTCTTCCCTGCTGACCGGCGCAACACCATGGCAGATGCTGAAGACGATAGACACCAATCTGACGGGTTATGAAGCGAACTTCCTACCGTCGCTGCTGCATGGCAAGTACGGCAACATCAACGTCAGTTCCTTTCCGAAGCTTCAGCTTTTCGTATCCACCGCGCTTCCACGACCGGCGTGGGATGCTTCCCCCGAGTCGGCTGGGAAATCCGGAGACGTCTATCAGTGGGCCATCGCGATTAACAGCTTTGATCCGAATCACAACCTCGTAGCTCTCAAACGATATCGAAATTCCAAGACATACGAAGTCACAAGCGGATGGGTCGATCCGGTAAAGTTCTTTTTCGACAAGACCCTCGCTCATCTTTACGCCGCGCCGCAAAGCGGAGCAGACCAGCCCTTCTACGGCTGCAAGCAGGACGAGCTAGGCTATTTCGTCTCGCTGGATCCCGCATGCGAAGGACAACGCATCCTCGGGCTCAATGGCTATGGCTGGGCTCACCAGCCTGGAGACGCCGCGTCCGTTGTTCTCTACACCTGCACATCCGCGCACCTGGGCAGATTTCTAAGTAATGCTCCCGACTGCGAAGGAAAAGGCGAAGGCAAACTCCTCGGCTACGCTTTGCCCTGATAGCAGCGCGCCGGCGATAAAGGAAAAAATCGCCGGACTCTGTCTGCGCTTTCGGCCGGTGTGCCTACCAGGATTGCCACTGGTTGCGCTGGTTACGGGGGTGTACCGTTGCACCACGTCCGTTGGCTGAAAGAGGCGTCATATGAAACTTCTCGCGAAGTTCAACCTCATCCTGCTCGTGATCTTCGGAGCGGGGGCCCTCCTGATCTCTCATTTTGCCTATATCTTCCTCATCGGGAACGCGCGAAACCAGGTGCTGAGCGAGGCCCGTCTGATGCTGGCGAGCGCCCAATCTATTCGGGACTATATCGCTAAGGATGTCTCGCCGCTTGTCGAAGAAAATCCCCGCCATGAGATTAGTTTCCTTCCCGAGGCGGTCCCTTTCTTCGGAGCTACAGCCACTTTCAACAATCTTAGAAAGAGCTATCCGCAATATACGTATAAGGAAGCGGCACTGAATCCCACCAATCTGGAAGATCGAGCTGCAGACTGGGAATCCGATATCATCCATCATCTTCGCGATCAGAACGCGGATGGACAGGATTGGGGAGTGCGGCAGACTCCGAATGGTCCCGCCCTGTTTGTTGCCAACCCTATCAGAGCAACCCAGGAATGCATGCAGTGCCACGGTGTTGTATCCGACGCGCCAGCCGGCCTGATTGCGAGATATGGCTCCGCCAACGGCTTCGGCTGGCAGCCGAACGAAATCATCGGCGCGCAGATTGTCTCCGTTCCGATGGCGCTGCCGGTGAAGATTGCTAACCAGGCATATCACCGGCTGATGCTCTTCCTGGGATTGACCATACTGCTTGCGATGATTGCTCTGGATGCGGGCGTGTTCTGGTTTGTAATCCGGCCGCTGAGGGTTGTCTCCGATGCGGCAGACCGGGTCAGCCGCGGGGAGAAGAGTGTGCCTCCGGTGCGCATCCGTGGAAAGGATGAGATCTCCGTCGTCGCAGCATCGTTTAACCGGATGCAGGTAAGCCTGGCAAAGGCCTTGCGGATGATCAGCGAGGACTGAACGGCGCTACGCTCTGGACGCTCTCAAAAACCGGGCGCGTTCCGCTTCATCCTCAATCTCACGCGCTACGGCCGCAATCAGGTCCTCCGGGGTCGAACATTTCCTGGCTGCCCGCTTCACGATCACCTCCGCGACAGGCCCGATATAACTGGTCAACTCCCGGCAGATACGCTGCAGGGCCTCTGGCTGACTGAAAGGGCCGGCCACCGTTGTATCCAAGCGCGGCACGGGAGCGGGCGTTGCGGTACTCTTTGCGGCCGGCGCGGCATGGGGGCTCTCCGCCGCCACGCCGCCCGTTTGCGACGGTGGCCGCACATCCAGGTAAGGACGCAATGCCCGGATCAGTAGCTGCACATCGGACTTCCATCGTGCATGCGTTAGTTCCACCGCATTCCGGTAGACGAGTTCTTTCAAATCGGGTGGGAGCCGATCCGCTTCCGGCATCTTCGCACCCCTGACGAGCACCGGAATCAGTGGAATATCTCGGCGAAGCGCGGACGCGATTTCCAATCGCACGAAATCATTTGGATCTTCCAGACGACGGCGTCCCGCAGGGTCCTTTAATTCCAGCCACTCTTGTCCGATAATGGCGAGCAGGACGCTGCAGGTCGTGACGCTCTGGTCGATGGCCTTCCTGAAATCGCGTCCCGGTTCGATCGCCGAGACGTCCATAAACACGGACTCGCTGCCGAAGTGAGAAGACAGGTCGTCGAACAAGCGCCCCGACTCCCCTTCCGAATCCTTTCTCCGATAGCTGATGAAAACGGAGCGCACGGTAGCCCTTTCCCGGTAGCCCTTTTAGAGGAGAGGCGGTCGCGCGTGCCGCACTGTTCCCGGCATGCAGGCCAGTCTGCCCCTGAAGCGCTCAAAACAAGCAGACACATTTAATACCCGAGAGCAGTGGTTGCGCCAGCAATGATTCCCGAAGAGCGGCAGCTTTAGGAAGGCTCTAGCCCGTGGTTGCGCCGGCTTCCGACTTCGCGGCCTGCTGCTGAAAGGAGGACCACTGGGCGTGCTCCTGCGACACTGTAGATTCGATGCGCTCGGCCAGCAGGGCGTGGGCGGCAGAGGCATTCGTGTAGGGTCCGGCGCTGGCCAGATAGACGTACTTCTCGTGCTTCAGGGCTTCGCAGGTGGAGCGATAGGTCGTCCAGTTCTGCTGGTATTGGTTGAGGTGCAAGAGTCCTTCGAGCACCGTGATCAGTACTCCAAGCCCAGCCGTGACCAGCTTGTCGTACGGGAAGGTCAGCGCGGCGAGGAATGGAATGGCCGCTGCCGAGAGGATCTCGATGACCTTGATCCGCTTGTACATGCGACGGGCAGAGCGGCTCTTGCGATCGTACCAATCGATCTGGTGTTCCAGGCGATCGAAGATCGGATCCGTCTTCCGGTCAGGAAGAACGGCAACTGAGGGCGTTAGTAGGTTCTCTACAAGCATGCGCGGATCCCTGGAGTAGCGGAGTTGCCTTGCGGAGTTGCAATGTGCGGCCCGATTTCCTGCCGAGCCGCCGGTTCCCATACCAACGTAAAGCCTCTGCGGTCTGGCTAAATCAGGCTTGGTTTTGAAATAAACCCAATTCCGCCTGGCGCCGCCTCAAGAGGCCGGCAACCACAACGCCTCCCGCTCGGTCCCAACATTCGAACTGTGCAGCAGCCTTCGCAAGGTCCCCGGCATTCAGAGCTGTCAGGAGAGTGGACCGAAGAAAGTTTCCAGGCCCTAGATTGAAGACGAAGTCAACCAGAGCGTCGAACTCGCCTTGGGTGAGTGGCAGTTTGACCAAGGTATTGACGCAGCGGGCCGCGGCGAGCACGTCTTTGGCCAACAGCGCCTCTGCCTCCGCCTGCGTAATCGTGAGGCCCGAAGTCACGTCCGCGCCGGTGTGGCCGTATCCGATCGTCCACACGCCGACCTGATCCTGATAGGCAGTGAGACGACAACCCTCGTACTGCTCTGTCAGGGCGAGACCGTTGCGACTGTACGTTAGATCATTGACGCCCATCATCGCGTACCTCTGCACGCAATTCTGAAGCGCGCTCATAATAGCAGAAGGATCGGCCACCGAGGCCGGATTTCCCGCAGGGTTGGCTCAGCGCCTTCACCTTCGAAAGTGACTAACTAACGACCGGTCGCGCAGGTGTTCAGGAGGCCGCGTGTCCCGGTTCGGCACTGGGATCAGGTGCGCGGCGAACTGCCAGCAGAAGTACGAATGCACCGAGAAACAAGGAGAAATGGCCGAAGTCTTGTTTTTCCAGAAACGCAGAGTGCGCCGTGCGCGAATGCTGTAGCTCGAAGAAGATTGGTCGGGGAGAGAGGATTCGAACCTCCGACCCCCTGGTCCCGAACCAGGTGCTCTACCAGGCTGAGCCACTCCCCGATCGACCGACTTGCAGGTGGGAACGCCCGGCGCCATCGTCCTGGTAGGGATGGCGGCTCAACTCGAGCGCACTCCTGCCAATATAACAGAGTGACGAGTCGCAGAATTCACCTAGCCAGAACTGCCATGACCCCGCGCGATCAGCTCGATCTCACCGGCCTGCGCGTGCTCGACGGCGGTCTTGCCACCGAGCTCGAGCGCGCCGGCTGCAATCTCGCCAGCCCGCTCTGGTCCGGCGAGGTCCTGCGCACACAGCCGGAGAAGGTGCTCGCCGTCCATCGCAGCTATCTGGAGGCTGGCGCGGACTGCCTGCTCACCGCCAGCTATCAGGTCTCTGCCATGGGCTTTCGCGAAATTGGCCTGTCTGCCGATGACGCCCGTTCCGCGATCCAGCAGAGCGTCGCACTCGCCGCGCAGGCCCGCCGCGACTACATGCAAGCTGAGATCGACGCCGGACGCCAGCCGCGCCGCATCTGGATCGCCGGCTCACTTGGCGCCTATGGCGCTGCTTTGCACAATGGGGCGGAGTTCCACGGCAACTACAACATCAGTCATGCAGCGCTCGTCGCCTTCCATGCGGAGCGCATCGACGCCATGCGCGAGACCAATGCGGACTTCCTCGCCTTCGAGACCATCCCGCTGCTCGAAGAGGCAGAGGCCATTCTTGAAGCTCTGGCCCGCTTCCCCGATCTCGCCGCCTACATCAGCTTCACCTGTCGCGACGATGGCCACACCGGCCACGGCGAGCCCATCGAGGCCTGCGCCCGCCTGCTCGATTCTCATCCTGAGATCATCGCCATCGGCATCAATTGCACCGCGCCGGCTCTATATCCTGCCGCTGATCCGGAAGATCCGCGCCGTCAGCGGCAAGCGCATCGCCGTCTACCCCAACTCCGGCGAAACCTGGGTAGCAGAAACGCGAAGCTGGAGCGGCAGCTCCGACCCGCACGCCTTCGGCGACATGGCCCGACAGTGGCGCGATGCCGGCGCGGACTGGATCGGCGGCTGCTGCCGCACCGGCCCGGGGCACATTCGTGCGATAGCGCAAGCGGCGAGGTCCTGATTCTTTTCCACATCGAGAGCAGAAAGTCCGACAACTCCAGCAAAGGTCCACCGCCTCTTATTGAGTAACGGAAGAGCAATCTTCCAGAAGGAGAGAGAAACCAAAATGACAATCAAGAGAATCGGCAACGAGTCTCGCGATTGGCAGCGAGGTAGCTCGTACAACGACCGTTACGACGGGAGAGTGAGGGAAACTCGGGCTGAGTTCGAGCATCCCGGCTAATCCCGGAAGAAAGCCGTTGTGATCTGGTGTAACCGATCCAGATCTTCGAAAATACGGAAAGCGTAAGGGCGACTTCTCGAAAGGGATTTCGCCCTTTTGCTTTTGACGGGAACGTTCCTTCAGTACCTTCCGATCGCATCGGAGCCGCTGCAACCGTGCGACAATATAGGTACAGCCATGACAACCAGGACGCTCCCTGCGGTGCCCGCACCGGCCAGCATTTCTCCCGAGCTACTGAAGCAGCACAGCCTCACGGCCGAGGAGTACGCGCGCATCGAGGCGGCGCTGGGCCGCACGCCATCTCTCACCGAACTGGGTATTTACAGCGTGATGTGGAGCGAGCATTGCTCCTATAAATCGTCCCGCGTGCACCTGAAGCGGCTGCCCACCCGCGGCGAGCGCACCACCGGGCCCGGCAGCGTCGTCCAGGGACCGGGCGAGAACGCCGGCATCATCGACATCGGCGACGGCTGGGCCTGCGCCTTCAAAATCGAATCGCACAACCACCCTTCCTATATAGAGCCGTTTCAGGGGGCGACCACCGGCGTCGGCGGCATCCTGCGCGATATCTTCACCATGGGCGCGCGGCCGCTGGCCGTGATGGACTCGCTGCGCTTCGGCCCGCTCTCGACTGAGGACGGCGAATCCGACCCCGCGCTCATCCGACGCAACCATCAGATTGTCGAAGGCGTCGTTGCCGGCGTGGCGCACTACGGCAACTGCTTCGGCGTGCCCAACCTGGGCGGCGAAACGCGCTTCGAGCCCTGTTACAGCGGCAATCCGCTGGTGAATGCATTCGCGCTCGGGCTCGTCCGCAAAGACGAGATCTTCTATGCCAAGGCCACCGGCGTGGGCAATCCGGTGATTTACGTGGGCGCCAAGACCGGCCGCGACGGCATCCACGGCGCGACGATGGCCAGCGAGGAGTTCAAAGAGGGCTCCGAGCAGAAGCGCCCCAACGTGCAGGTCGGCGATCCGTTCATGGAAAAGCTGCTGCTGGAGGCGTGCCTCGAAGCGATGCAGACCGGCGCGGTCGTCGGCATCCAGGACATGGGCGCGGCGGGCCTGACCTGCTCCACCTGCGAGATGGGCGCGCGCGGCGGCGTCGGCCTGGATGTGGAGCTGGACAATGTGCCGCAGCGCGAGACCGGCATGTCGAGCTACGAGATCATGCTTTCGGAGAGCCAGGAGCGCATGCTGCTGGTCGCCGAAAAGGGCCGCGAGGACGAAGTGCTTCGCGTCTTCGAAAAGTGGGGACTGGACGGCGTGATCGTGGGCGAGGTCATCGGCGAGCCGCAGATGCGCATCCGCCATCACGGCGAGCTGGTCGCGGACATTCCGAACCAGTCGCTCACCGACGATGCCCCGCTCTACCATCGGCCCGTCGGCACGTGGAAGGCACCCGTTCCGCTCGATCCGCCGGCAGAAGTTCTCGAAGAGCTCAAAAAGCCGCGCGACTACACCGCGGACCTGAAGAAGCTGCTCGCGTCAGCGAACATCTGCAGCAAACGCTGGGTCTTCGAGCAGTACGACTCGATGGTGCAGACCAACACCGTGCAGGGCCCCGGCGGCGAAGCCGGCGTGATGCGTGTGAAGGGAACCAAGCGCGGACTGGCCATGGCGCTCGACGGCAACGGCCGCTGGTGCTACCTCGATCCGAAGCAGGGCGCAAAGCTAGCCGTCGCGGAAGCTGCTCGCAAAGTCGCCTGCACCGGAGCGGTACCCGTCGCGGCGACGAATTGCCTGAACTTCGGCAACCCGGAAAAGCCGGAGATCATGGCGCAGCTCTCCGCCGCCATCGACGGCATCGCGGAAGCCTGCACCGCGCTCGGCACGCCGATCACGGGCGGCAACGTCTCGCTCTACAACGAGACCAAGGGTGAAGGGATCTATCCCACGCCGGTGATTGGGGTGGTCGGGATTCTTGAGGATGTGTCGAAGGCTGTGCCGGCGGATTTTCAGCGGACCGGTGACGACTGTTGCTGATCGGCTTGATAGGGAATCGTCACGGAGATCAGTTCGCTGAGGTCAGCTCCGGATTCAACGAGCTTGGTTCTTCCGAATTCGCCGAGAGATGCCTCGGCGAAGATATGGGGCATCACCTCCGCGCTTGATTTGCAAGAAGCGAAGCGTGCATTGCAACGCTCTGCTACGCAATTCGCCGAAGAAGGTCTTGTACAGTTCCGCTCGGGATATCTCAGATGGTGGTATCGGCCGTCGCCGCTCGCGAAGCGCTCGTTTGCAAAAAACATTGGCGCAATGTCGACTTTGCATGGGCTCACCCGATTTGACGAGCGACTTGTGAACATCTTCTTTGACGAAGACGCGTCTGAGGTGTCTCATCAGCTGTGCGCCAGAGCATGTGCGCAAGTCAAGACTCGATCGGCGCAAGCTGAAGAGCTGAGGTCATGCAGCTCATCGGTAGGCACACATCAGGCAGGAGCAGATTAGAGCTCTTCGTTGATCCCGAATCGCGATCACGTCGGTTGGAGTGCATCACCAATTAGGAGTTGAAACAAGCGTGGTCCAACGCCCTCCAATCCACCCTCAGCGTCGACACGGTGACCGCATGACCGAGCGTCTCTACCAGGGCGTCCCGGGATCGAGGAAACACTTCCCTCCTCGCAATCGCCCATCGCGCGCGAACAGACCCGGACACGCTCCGTCCGCGTACGACGCCGACACTTGCACGAAGAATGCGGCGTAGCCGCCATCTACGCCCATCCCGAAGCAGCGCGCCAGATCTACCTCATGCTCTACGCGCTGCAGCATCGCGGGCAGGAGTCCGCCGGCATCGCCACCGCCGATGGCCATCATCTCTCGAACATCAAGGGCATGGGTCTGGTCGCCGACATCTTTACCGAAGAAGTCCTGCAGAAGCTGCCCGGCAATCTCGCCATCGGCCACACGCGCTACTCCACAACAGGTGATTCTGCGCTGCTCAACGCACAGCCCATCCGCGTCGAATCCACCAAGGGCCTCATCGCCATCGCGCACAACGGCAACCTGGTCAATCTCGGCAACATCCGCGCGAAGCTCGAGCGCGAGGGCGCCTTCTTCCAGACCACCTCCGACTCCGAGATCATTGTCCAGCTCATCGCGCACTCCCAGGCCACCACGCTGGTGGACGCCATCGCCGACTCGCTCTCGCAGATCGACGGCGCCTTCTCCGTCGTCATGATGACGCGCGACCGCATCTTCGCCGCCCGCGATCCACGCGGCTTCCGCCCGCTTTCCATGGGCCGCATCGTCGGAGAGGATGGCACGCCCGACACGTATGTTTTCGCCTCCGAAACCTGCGCCTTCGATCTGCTGCGCGCCGAGTATGTTCGCGATGTCGAGCCGGGCGAGCTCATCATGGTTTCGGCTGACGGCATCACCTCGCGCAAGTACGCGACCGGCTTCCCGCAGACCAGTTGCATCTTCGAGCACGTCTACTTCGCGCGGCCGGACAGCCGCATCTACGGCCGATGGGTGCAGGAGAGCCGCGAAAAGATGGGCCGCCAGCTTGCGCGCGAATCCGGCGTGCCTGCCGATCTTGTCGTGCCCGTGCCCGACTCCGGCGTGACGGCGGCGCTCGGCTACGCAGCCGAGAGCGGCATCCCATTCAACTTCGGGCTCATCCGCAACCACTACGTCGGGCGCACCTTCATCGAGCCGGAGCAGCGCGTGCGTGACTTCGGCGTCAAGCTCAAGCTCAACCCGGTGCGCAATCTGCTCGCCGGCAAACGCATCATCCTGGTCGATGACTCCATCATCCGCGGCACTACCAGCCGCAAGATCATCCGCATGGTGCGCTCCGCCGGCGCAAAGGAAGTTCACCTGCGCATCAGTTGCCCGCCCACCACATCGCCGTGCTTCTACGGAGTGGACACGCCGCGCAAGAAGGACCTGATCGCCGCGAACAACACCGTCGACGAGATTCGTAGCTTCATCGAAGCCGACTCGCTCGCGTATCTGTCACTCGACGGGTTACTTGAATCCTGCGGCGGCAAGCCGATGTTCTGCGTGGCCTGTTACACCGGCAACTACCCAACCGAATGGGTGGACGTGGACGAGATACTGCCTGCGATGGCGGAAATCTAAGACACAAATCTGCTGCCGGCAAACTACTCCGTAACAACCAGATAGGTTATTTTTGCCTCTCAAGTGACTAGGCAACAGGCACACATGTGTGCATGGAGGCAAGCATGGCAAGAAAGAAATCTTCCAAACGGAAGTACAGTCCAAAGGCGTCCAAGGACGTCGAACGCGAGATGCACGAGTTCAAACGCGGCAAGCTGAAGTCCGGCCGTAGTGGGAAAAAGGTAAAGAGCCGCAAACAGGCCATCGCCATCGGACTTTCCGAGGCGCGCCGGGAAGGCGCGAAGGTACCGAAAAAGAAATCCAGCTCGAAGAAGAAATCCAGTTCGAAGAAAAAAAGCTCCAGCAAATCGAGCTCGAAGAAGAAATCAAGCTCCCGGAAGAAGTCCTCCGGCCGCAAGAAGTCTTCGAAAAAGTCCTCTAAGAAATCGTCAAGCTAATCTGAGGACTTTGTACTCGATCCGGAACTGGAACTCGCGGCGCTGCTTCCCGAGCTCGAAGAGGAAGCAGCGCCGGAATCACTTTTACCGCCGCCATCGGACTTGGACGAGCCTTCCGAGCTCTTCGCAGAAACATCCTTACCGCTGTCGCCCTTACTGCCCTCTTTCGCGCCGCCCTCTTTTGAACTGTCCGACCCAGAGGGCGCCTTGCCGCGTCCCGCATAGTCGTTCACATACCAGCCCGCGCCCTTGAACTGGATCGCCGGCGCGGAGATCAGCCGCTCCACCTCGCCGCCACACTCCGGACACACCTTCTCCTCGGGCGCCGAGAAGCTCTGGATCTTTTCAAAGCGATGCCTGCATTGCTTGCACTGGTATTCGTAAAGCGGCACGGATGGCAGCTCCTGACTAGTCTCGTCCTATTGTAACGATGGCAACTCGCTACCTTACGGCAGCGATGGCAGCGGCGACAATTTGACGAGCCGTACGCGTGTCACTGCTTCGATCGCTTCGAGCGCGCCCAGCACCGCCGGCGTGATCTCGCCATCCACCTGCACCACCGCAATCGCGCCGCCCGCGCCATCTTTCGCGGCCGTTTCCAGGCCGCGGCCCAGGGCAAAATTCGCGATGTTCACCTGGTGCTCACCCAGCACGGTGCCGATGCGGCCAATCACACCCGGCACGTCATGGTTGCGGATTGCGATCAGCGCATCGTGCAGCGGCACTTCGATATCGATGCCGTCCGAGGCCAGCAGCCGCGGCTGGCGCCCGTGCAGCACCGTCGCAGTCGCCGTTGTCTCGCCGCCGCGCGTGTGCAGCGTCAGCGTAACGCCCGCGGCTCCGCCGTTCTCCAGCTTCGATTCGTGCAGCCGGATCCCGCGCTCCTCCGCCACCGCCGCGGCGTTAATGCGGTTTACATTCTCCGAATGCGCCAGCACGCCCTGAATCGCCGCATTGCGTACCAGGTCCGTCTTGCCCTGTGCCAGCCGCCCGCGATAGATCAGCGCGATGCTCTCCACGTTTCCGTCCGCCGTGGCAGAGAGGAACGCGCCCAGCCGTGCAGCCATGTCGATGTAGGGCGACAGCTCCAGATACTCCTCATGCGACAGCGATGGCAGGTTGACCGCGTTCTGCACCACGCCCAGCTTCAGATATTCGCGCACCTGCGCGGCAATCTGGATCCCGACCGCCTCCTGCGCCTCCGCAGTCGAGCCGGCAATGTGCGGCGTCAGGATGACGTTTTCGCGATTGAAATACGGCGAGTTCTTCAGCGGCTCATCGCGAAAGACATCCAGCGCCGCCCCGCCCACCTGTCCGCTGTCCAGCGCAGCCAGCAGCGCCGCGTCGTCCACCAGTTCGCCGCGCGCGCAGTTCACAATGCGCACGCCTTTCTTCATCGCGGCCAGATTTTTCGCATTGATGATGTCCGCCGTCTGCTGCGTCAGCCCGACGTGCAGCGTCAGATAATCCGCGCGCGCAAATAGCTGGTCCAGCGCCACTAGCTCTACGCCGCGTTCGCGTGCAACTGCCGGCGTCACAAACGGGTCGTGCCCGATGATCTGCATGCCGAAGCTCGCCGCGCGCTGCGCCACTTCAAGCCCGATCCGGCCCAGGCCCAGCACCGCCAGCGTCTTGCCGCGCAATTCCGCGCCGCTCAGCGACTTCTTCTCCCACTTGCCCTGGTGCAGCGCGCCGTTCGCCTTCGGCAGTTGCCGCGCCAGCGCCAGCATCAAGCCGATGGTCAACTCCGCCACCGCAATCGCGTTCGCGCCCGGCGTGTTCATCACCACAATGCCGCGCCGCGTCGCCGCATCGGCATCGATGTTGTCCACGCCCACGCCCGCGCGGCCAATCACGCGCAGCTTCGGCGCATGCTCCAGCAGCGCATCGTCCACCTGTACCGCGGAGCGCACCACCAGCCCGTCGGCATCCTTCAGCTCGTTCGCCAGACCGTTCTTAATCTGATCATGCGTCACAACGTTCCAGCCCGGCTCCGCCTGAAATACGGCGAGTGTGGCGGGCGAAACTTTCTCTGCGAGGACAATCTTCACGGCAGGCTCCTGTAGCAAGGATGAAAGCAGCATTCGTTGTGGCTGGACAGATCAAGCCGAAACGGTATTCACGCAGACCTCGTAATGCACCGCAAGGGGCTCGACGCGAGCGAGGAGCCGTCTGGCTTCAGGCTCGAATTGTGCAACCGCGTAGTCAGGACCTGCGAACTGCTGCACGGCTTCGATCGAATCGAAGAGGTTCACCACGACGAACTCTACCTCTGCTCCCGCAGTGCGTCGCAACACGTAACCGCCGCCGATAGCCGGAGATCTTCTTCAGCCCGGGCAGGACTGTGTTTCGCAGGAGATCTCCATACGCGTCAGCGTTTTCTGGCGCAGTCCAGCCTCGCCAGTGGCGTGCGATCATCTCGTTACCTCGCCGCCGCAAGCTCAGGCTGCGGAGCCGAAGTGCGCTCGGCAAAAATCTCCTGCGCCGCAATCAGTGCCTTGCCGAATTGAAAGCCCGGCAGCTTCAGCGAGGTCGCAGCCACCTGCTCCAGCGCGCCGAGGATCGCAATCGTGTCCAGATAATCGAAGTAGCCAATATGCGCGATGCGGAAGAGCTGACCCTTCATCTCGCCCTGGCCGTTGGTGATGATCGCGCCGAAGCGTGACTTCAGCTCCTTCACCACCACGCCGGAATCGATACCCGCCGGCGGCAGCACGGCTGTCACCGCCGCGCCTGGTGAAGTGGAGAACAGCTTCAGTCCCAGCGCTTCCACGGCAGCCCGCGTCATCGCCGCGCACATCTCCGCATTGTCCACCAGCTTCTTGCGTCCGGCTGCAAGATCGCCATCTGCCTGCGAGGCGATGTAATCCAGCGCCGTGCTCAACCCGGCGATCAGCGAAGTCGCCGGCGTGTACGATGACTCGCCCTTCGCCGCGTTCTTGCGCTCCTTGCGCAGGTCGAAGTAGTAGCGCGGGTTCAGCGCGTTGCCCATCAGCTCCCACGCCTTCTCGCTCACCGAGCAGTACGCCAGCCCCGGCGGAATCATCACCGCCTTCTGCGAGCCGCCGATCATGATGTCCACGCCCCACGCATCCGCGTCAAAGTGCGTCGTGCCCAGCCCGGTGATTGCATCCACCACCAGCACTGCATCGCTCTTCGCATCGCGCAGCAGCTTCGCCACGCCTTCCACATCGTGCCGCGTGCCGGTCGACGATTCATTCGCCTGCATGTAGACAGCGCGGGTCTCCACCTTCAGCGCGGCCTTCACCGCATCCAGCGAGAAGGTCTGCCCATAGGGCGCGCTTACCACGTCCACATCGCAGTTGTAGGCCTTTGCTATGCCCGTCCAGCGCTCGCCGAACTTGCCTCGCGGAAAGCACCAGTACGCGATCGCCCGGCGACGTGATGTTCGCGACCGCGGCCTCCATGAGCCCGCTGCCGGAACATGCCATCAGGATCACATCGTTCTTCGTGCCGATAAACGTGCGAAGCTGCTCCAGCACGCGCTGATACAGGGCGCGAAACTCCGGCGTGCGATGATGCAGATCGCATGCAGCCATGGCAAACTGCGCGGCAGGCAGCAAAGGCGTAGGACCGGGCGTAAAGAGGCGCGTTTTGCGAATCATATGTCTGTGGGTTCCTTGGCTTCTATTCTATCGAGCGCGACAATCTCTATACTGGTAAGTTGGCCTTCGAAACAGCGAGGCAGGAGACCAAAACGAATGACCCTTCAGCAACGCATCGAGCAGGACACCGTCGCCGCCATGAAAGAGCGGGCGCAAGCGCGCCTCGATGTGCTGCGCATGGTGAAGTCGGCGATCAAGAATAAAGAGATCGAGAAGCGCTCGCCGCTCACCGATGCGGAAGTCCTGCAGACGCTCACCACGCTCATCAAGCAGCGGCGCGACTCGATCGATGCGTTTACCAAAGGCAATCGCCCCGAGTTGGCCGACAAAGAAGCCGCCGAGATCAAGGTCATCGAAGGCTACATGCCGCAGCAGGCTGACGAGGCAAAGGTGCGTTCGCTGGTTGAAGCGACCATCGCGGAGATGAGCTCCGCCGGCACGCGCCCCACGCCCAAAGAGATGGGCCTGGTCATCAAGGACGTGCAGGCCAAGATCGCCGCCACAGGTCTCCGCGCCGAGGGCCGTCAGGTCAGCGAAATCGTGAAAGCCGAGCTGGCGAAGGGTTAGCCAACTCGGATGATCTGCTCCGCCACGCCGGCCGATTCCGAGGCTATCTGCGCTCTATACAACCCTTACGTCCTCGAAACCACGATCACCTTTGAGGAAGCCGCCGTTTCTCCAGCGGAAATGGAGACCCGCATCCGCGAAACGCTTCCCTCGCTGCCCTGGCTGCTATGGGAACAAGATGGATTGGTTCGCGGCTATGCGCATGCCAGTAAATGGAAGGGTCGCTGCGCCTATCGGCATTCTGCAGAGGTAACGGTCTACCTTGACCCGGCCTTCACCGGTCGCGGCATCGGTTCGAAACTTTACGGAGCGCTGCTCGCCGATCTTCGCAAGCGCGGTTTTCACACCGCGATCGGCGGCATCGCGCTGCCCAACCCGTCAAGTATTGCGCTCCATGAGCGTCTCGGCTTTCGCAGGGTGGCACATTTCGAGCAGCTGGGTTGGAAATTCGGCCGCTGGATCGATGTCGCGTACTGGCAGCTTCTTCTTTGATTCGTCAGTGAGCGGCCGGCGCGGCATTCTGCACTACCTTGACGTCATCCAAAATCCGCACATCCGCGTGGGTCTTCTCGAAGCGCGTGTTCGTGAGTGACATCGAGATGTCCCGCGCGATGAAGAACAGCACGCGCATGCGGAACTCCGTGCCGAAACTCACTGGAAACCACACACCATCCGGCTGGCGATTGTAGGTTACGGAAAATCCGAGACCCGGAAGGTTTGTACCCAGCAGCGTCCGGACCGCCAACGGAATCTTGCGCGACATCTCCGTGTAGACCACCACCGGCTCAAATTCCGCTGTGTCGATGAACGCCTCGCCCTTCCAGTCGAAATCGCTCTTGTCCTTCGGCCGGAAGCTCACGTGGTAGACGTCGCGGCCGTTCATCTTCTGCTGGCCGATAAGCTGAAAAAGATAGTCCTGCTGTCGCTTGCTTGTAAGCGGAAAGAGCCCCTTCGCCAATCCGTCTTTCGATTGCCCCTCGTCGGCAACGTCAACGTGAATATGGGTGCCGGTCTTGCCTTGGGCTTTCTGTTCTTCCCTATCCGCAGAGCCATCGTTGGTGAGGTTTTTTCGCAGGTTCTCAACCAGATCGACATCCAAGCCGTCCAGATCGTCCTGCTCCGTTTTCGCCTGTTTGTTTTTCTGCTCAGCCGTTTCCTGATTCTGCAGGCTGGCGTAGTGAACGTACTGGTTCTTCTGCCAGGCACGCCCGTCCAGCTTCACCAAATCCTGATGAGAGCCCTTCGCCCGCGGGCTCACCCGGCTGTCGGTGATTTCCTCGCACATCACCTTGCCGTTCGTCTTTCGCGATACGGCGCGAACGTGCTGCAGGTAGATGTAGCGGGTGCGTGCCGCTTCGGTGCGGTCCTGATTAGCAGCGACCTTCGACATGATCTGGTCGGCCGTCAGCGCGTTAGGCGCGGTCGGTTCAGCCGCAAATGCGCAGCCGGCAAGAATCGCGAACGCGGCAGCAAGCAGCATAGAGCGCATGGTGTCTCTTTCTACGCTGGCTGCGCATGGACGGTTCCCCCGATTCGGCTATTCCGGAGTAACCCGCACGAAGCAGTTCTCCGGCAGCTCGCCCTCCAGCAGATGGACCACGCCGTTCTTCACAAAGCCCTTCAACGTGCGCTTCTCGACCGAATCCGTGCGCTTTTCGGCAGGCGGCTCCGCCGGCCTGGACGGCCGGGTAGCTGAGGTCACAAGGTGCGGCCGTGTCGCAGTCGAGGACTTCGGCGACGCCGGCGGCCCACCACCCTCGCGGCCCACCTCCCGAACCAGCTTGCCGGTGCCACGATCCATCGCCTGGTTGGCCAGCGCATCGGCGCGCCGGTTCTTGCCCCGCAGCACATGCTGGATCTCGAACCGCTCCAGCCCCGCAACGCGTCGCTTCGCCTCTTCCCACAGCGGCCGCAGGTCCGGGCTTTTTACCTGGTACTGCCCCTTCATTTGCTTCACCATCAGCTCGGAATCGGCCACCACGCGCAGTCGTGGATGCCCATGCATCAGCGCATATTCGAGCGCTGCCAGCAATCCCGAATATTCGGCGAAATTATTCGTTTTGACGCCCAGGAACTCGCTTAGATCGGCAATCGGGCGGCCCGACCCGTCCTCGATCGAAACCCCATACCCGGCCGGGCCGGGATTGCCGCGCGATCCGCCGTCGCAATAGGCGGTAAGGAAATCCGTAGTGTTTGCCTGTGTCATCAACGACGAGTGTAGAAGACCCGGCGCCTGTGCAACGCCGGTCCTCTTTCAGGCTACTGCTTGGTATCCAGCGGATGCTTCGCATCCTCATAGAACTGCTGCTGCAGCTTCATTGACTCATTGTCCGCCTTCACTGCGCGGATCGCGTCCGCTGTAGCCGCCGTCTCGGCCTTGATGTCGTACTCGCCCAGCTCTTTGGTTGCCAGCGAGCCGTCGCCCGAGTAGTGGTTCGGAAACCTCGCATACCACCAGATCCCGGTATAGAGCCCCTCCGGCAGATGCACCCGCGCCTGGTCCGCTCCTGACTCCGACTGTGCCCGATCCATGTGGACCAGCCCCGGAGCGGTCACCAGGGTGTGCGCGGTCTCGCTTTCGCCCGCATGCATATCCACCGTGCCGCCCTTATAGGGCCGGTCCTTCCCCTTCGCGCCCGGCCACCAGTACACGTACACGACGTAATCATGCGGAGTCTGCATCTGCAGTTGGGCAAAGTACGGCAGCAAGCTCAGATTCCCGCCATGCCCATTCACGATCACGATCTTCTTGCAGCCGTTCCGCGCCATCTCGTCGGTCGTTTCCTGCAGCAGCTCAAGCTGCAGGCGTCCGCTGTAGGAAACGGTTCCCGGCTGCTGCCGGGCCTCCGCAATCTGGCCAAAGTAGTAGGGCGGAAACACGACCGCATACTCCTGCTGCGCCGCCTTCTCGGCCACATACCGGGCGTTAATGAGGTCCGTGCCCAGCGGCAGATGGGGCCCGTGCTTCTCGATAATCCCGAACGGCAGCACGCATACACCCTGCGACCGATGAATCGCGGTAATGAAATCCGGCCCGGTCAGCTCCTCCCAGTGCACTGAAAGACTGCTCTGTGCAAAAGCCGGAAGCGAGACGGCCACTAGAGCCAACGCAAAGCGGAACAGCGAGCGGAAACGAGTCATTCTGAGAGCCCCGATTCTGAAATGTGCCGGAAGGCATAGTTTCGCCGACGCCCAGCATAAACGCCCCAACATCTGCCTGGCCGGCTAGACCTCGCCCAAATTCATCCCAATTGTCATAGGATCGTCATTTTCTGCTACCCAAACTCATATTTCTGCGTCATCTTCCCCTAGGGAACGTCTATTTTGTTGAAGACGTATCTCTGTAAGAGGTGTAGGCACGATGGGAACCGAAGCACTCCGTATCCAGCCCGGGATCCAGTCAGGACCGCTCGGCACGACTCTTCCGGCTAACCGCACCAGCCAGACCTGGCCCGGCCGCCGCGCTCTCCAGACCCGGACAGGATCCATGAGTTCGGAGGATCGCGCCTCGGAAACCGAGCTGATCCGCCAGGCCCAGAAAGGTTCCCGGCAGGCCTTTGACACCCTGGTCCGCCAGTACGACCAGGCGGTGCTGCGCCTCGCCCTGCACCTGCTCGGCTCCGAAACCGACGCCCAGGACATCGCTCAGGAAGCCTTCCTGAAGGCGTATCGCTACATCGGCAACTTCCGTTTCGAGTGCTCCTTCTACACCTGGATCTACCGCATCGTCACCAATCTCTGCCTCGACCTCATGCGCCGCCGCAAGACCCGCCGCGAAGATCCGGCGACCATCACCGATGCCTCGGGCGAAGAGCTCGATCTCCTCGGCATGGTTTCCGACGAACGCGCCTCCGCCAATCCCGGCCGCGAGCTGGAGCGCAAGGAGCTGGGTGCGAAGATCGCCACCGCGCTTGAGAAGCTCACGCCCCGCGAACGTATGGTTTTCGAGCTGAAGCACTATCAGGGGCTGCGCCTGCGTACGATCGGCGAAATGCTCAACACCACGGAAGAGACGGCGAAGAACACCCTCTTCCGCGCCACCAAGAAGCTGCGCGCCAGCCTGGCCGTAGTCCGCTGAGTATTCGGTGACCCGATGAACTGGCCTGGCCAAACTCTGAGCTGCGAAGCCGCCCGCGAGCAGATCACCCTGCTGCTCTACGGCGAGCTCGGTGACGAGGAGTGCCATCGCCTGGAGCAGCATCTTGCCGGCTGCGCCGAGTGCCGCGATGAGCTGGAAGTGACCCGCGCGCTTTCGAGCGCCATGGCCATCCTGCCCGTGCGCGAGCCCTCGCCAAATCTGATCGCACAGACCCGCCTCAAGATCGATGAAGCGTTGGAGCAGGCTCCAACTGATACCTGGTTTGCCCACTTCCGCCGCTCGCTGGGAACCGACTTTCGGCTGCTGCGGACGGCTCCTCTAGCCGCGGCTGCCATGCTCGTCTTAGGCGCCACTCTCGGGTACGCGGGGTTCCGGCTGGGCAACCCAATCCCGGTGGACACGACGACTCCCGTTGATCCCGGCCATCAGCCCATCGCCGCCATCACCGGCGTCTCCCAGGACCCCACCACCGGCATGGTCCGGGTTGCCTACAGCAAACTGATGCCCGGGGTAGCGATCGGACCGCCTGACGAGGCCGTCATCCGTTCGCTGCTGCTGCTGGGTACTCGCGCCCCGCTGAATACTTCTGTGCAGAATGCCGCCCTCGGTGTCCTTACCCACACCTGCAGTGGCCCCACAGGCGCAATCGACTGCGCTGCCGATGACGGCCTGCGGACCGCCCTGATGGTCGCCCTGCGCTACGATCCGAACTCCAACGTGCGCGAGCAGGCCCTCACCGGCCTGGCTCCCTACCTGGCGGAGGATATGCACGTCCGGGATGCCGTTCTCGAAGCCGTCCTTGACGACCGTGACCCGCAAATTCGTGCTCAGGCCATTCGCGTGCTCGCCCCCGTCGCTGCCGACTCCAGCGTCCAGCAGGTCCTCCAGAACGTCGCCACGCACGATGGGAACCCGCTGCTGCGCACCGTCTCCCGCACCATGCTGCAGCAGATGCCGCAAGTTCAATAGCCAGCCATAGCTCCAATCGGTTAGCGTTCTGTCGAGGGGTGTGACTTTCGCGCTCCCCGTCCGTCTGAATGAGTGGCCGTAGAGTGGATTTCCGCAGTCGCCAGCATCCGCTCTTCTATTGCTTCTATCAGGAGCTCTGCTGCACATGTATTCCCAATCACATTTCCTGTCGACCACAACCCTGAGCAATGCACTCCGGGTTTCGGCAGTCCTGGGCCTTGCCGCCCTGGCGCTTCCCGCATCGGGCGCCCTCCAGACGGCCGTTGCGCCCTCTGCCGTGCCCGCTCAGCTTCCGCAAGCCGTTCTCGACGGCAACGCCCGCCTGGTTCTTGCTGCCGCATCGCAGGGTTATCTGGGCGTCACCGTCCACAATGTCGACCCCGCACGCGCGGAGAAGCAGAAGCTCGCCAGCTCCCTCGGCGCAGAGGTTGTTTCGCTCGACCACGACGCCCCGGCTGCCAAGGCGGGGGTCCATACCGGCGACATCATCCAGGCCATCAACGGGCAGGTCGTGAGCGACGCCGCCACGCTGGGCCGCCTGCTCCGGGATATGCCCGTCGGCAAGTTCGTGGACCTGCAGGTGGTGCACAACGCCAGGGTGGAGCGGCTGCATCTCCAACTCGCCGACCGCACCGCACTGGTGCAGCATGCCTGGGCGCATCACTTCCACGTCCCCATTCCCGAACCCGCGCCCATCGTGAACGGCTTTGCCGGGCAGCGCACCTTCGAGGGTGACAGCCCCGCCCCGGACGTGGACGCTCCCGATGCGCAGGCGTACGTTGGCGCGCAGGTTGAGCCGCTGACTCCGCAGCTTGCAAAATTCTTCGGCGTCCGCGCCGGCAATGGACTGCTGGTGCGCAGCGTGGAAGACAAAAGCCCCGCCGCGAACGCGGGCCTCGACGCCGGCGACGTTATCCTGACCGCCAATGGCATGCCGCTTGAAACCCCGGCCGACTGGCTCCAGACCCTCCGCAGCAACGCAGGACACCCGGTCGCCATGACGGTGCTGCGCAATCGCAAGATCCTCACCCTCGCTATTACGGTGGACTCGCGCATCACGCAATCCGACCTTGTGATCCCGGAGCAGTTACGAAAGCTCCGGGAGTCGCTGAATCGGTACGCGCTCTGAAACAACTGTCATCCTGAACGAGGCGATGGACCTGCAGTTTGTCACTGACACTGATGTCTTCGCATCACTCAATCACATACTCGCCCCTCATTCACTCAAGCGATGCCCAAGCGTGTTCTCCCGTCCAATTACTTTCTAGGTATGCGACATATCCCTCGATGAATCGCGGGCGCTCACGTTTGCGCGAGTTGTGATACTTTCTTGAGTTCGAACGAAGCGGTCCGTAGAGCGGTCGCCAAATGGGACGACCCCCTAAGCCAGGTTGCAGCCTGCGCTCCCCCGCTTCACTTCCATTCTCAAGGAGCGCCATGCAGTCATTCCGCGTTGCCGCCGTCATTCTGTTGGGTACAGGGTTTGCCTTGGCCCAAAGTAATTTCCAGAGCAGTTTCACCTCTCAGACACTGCCCGGCCTGGATGCATTGGCCGATACCGGCTCAAGCGCCACGCCCCCGGAGCCGAAGGCGCAGAAGATGCTCGACCTGAGCGCGATGGACAAGAGCGCCGACCCGTGCACGGATTTCTATCAGTACGCCTGCGGCAACTGGGCGAAGCACAATCCCATCCCGCCGGACCAGGCGCGGTGGGGCAATTTCGGCATGTTGGCCGAGCGCAACCAATGGCTCCTCTATAAAGATCTCGAAGCGGCCGCCAAGCCTAATCCGAGCCGCACGCCGCTGGAGGCAAAGTACGGAGACTTCTACGCCTCGTGCATGGACGTGGATGCGGCGAATAAAAAAGGCGACGCGCCGCTGAAACCGGCACTGAATCGCATTGCAGCGCTGAACGACAAGAAACAACTGGCAGCAGTGCTCACCGAGCTTGAGCGGCAGGACGGCACCGATGCCATGTTCGCCTTCCAGGTGCAGCAGGACGAAAAGGACAGCTCCAAACAGATCGCCGGGCTACGTCAGGGCGGCCTGGGATTGCCGGACCGCTCGTACTACATCGAGAAGTCGGAACGCGAAGCGAAGATCCGCGACCAGTACATCGAGCACATGACGAAGATGTTCACGCTCGCAGGCGATACGCCGGAGCAGGCCGCCGTCGAAGCAAAGAACGTGATGGCGATCGAGACGGCGCTGGCCGAAGGCTCGCTCAGCCGCACCGATCTACGTGAGCCGGCGAACCGATACCACATCAAGACGATGGCGGAATTGGAGCAGATCACGCCGTCGTTCGACTGGACCACATACTTCGGAAAGATTGGGATCGGACCGTTCCAAACGTTAAATGTCGGCCAGCCGGGATTCTTCGAGGCGCTGAACAAGACGATCGATGGACAGAGCCTCGACGCGTGGAGGAGCTATCTGCGGTGGCACGCGATCCACGAAGCTGCGCCGTGGCTGAGCGACGCATTCGTGCAGGAGAACTACAACTTCTACGACGCAACCCTGCAGGGCGCAAAACAGATACAGCCGCGGTGGAAGCGCTGCACCAGGCTGACCGACCAGGCGCTGGGCGAGGCGGTGGGACAGGATTGGGTGAAAAAGAATTTTCCGCCCGCAGCCAAGGACAATATGACGAAGCTTGTAGCGTCGCTGGATAAGGCGCTGGCCGAGGACATCCAGCAACTGCCATGGATGGGCGAGGAGACCAAGAAAGCCGCGCTCGAGAAGCTGGCGCTCTATCGCAACAAGATCGGCTACCCCGACAAGTGGCGCGATTACTCAAAGTTCACCGTGGAACGCGACGACCTGCTCGGCAACGTGAATCGCGGCGATGAGTTCGAGCAGCAGCGCAATCTGAACAAGCTGGGCAAGCCGGTGGATGAGACGGAGTGGGGCATGACGCCGCCGACCGTGAACGCCTACTACGAACCCAGCATGAACGACATCAACTTCCCGGCAGGTATCCTGCAGCCGCCGTTCTATTCATTGTCGGCGGATGCGGCGCAGAATTTCGGCGGCATCGGTATGGTAATTGGCCACGAGATGACACATGGCTTCGACGATCAGGGCTCGAAATACGACGGCAAGGGCAACTTGCGCGAGTGGCAGACGCCGGCGGACCGCAAAGCCTTCACCGAGCGCACCGATTGCGAGGTGAAGGAATACAACAACTTCGCTCCGGAGCCGGGCGCGAATGTGAACGGAAAGCTGACGCTGGGCGAGAACACCGCAGACAACGGCGGCATCCGCATCGCATTCCTGGCGCTCCAGAACACGCTGGCAGCGGAGGGCAAGAATGTGGTGGATGGCCCGAAGAAAGATGGGTTCACACCGGCACAGCAATTCTTTATCCAGTATGGACAGATCTGGTGCGAGAGCCGGCGGCCGGAGTACTCACGAATGATGGTCAAGGTGGATCCGCATTCGCCGGGCAAGTTCCGCGTCGATGGCGCGGTGCAGAACTTCGAGGAGTTCGGCAAGGCTTTCCATTGCAAGAAAGGCTCGCCAATGTATCCGGAGAACATCTGCCGCGTCTGGTAGTGCTGGCCGCACGGGCAAAGGCGCCCTTCGGCGTGTTTGGGAGTTTGCTTCGTTCGGTCGCTCACTTTCACAATCGCGGGCGCAGCCAGGAAGCGGTTGTTCAAAAGCCGGTGGGCGGGCCTTCGGCTCAAGCGGTAAGGAGCCGCTGTCCCGCCTATTCTTGTTTTGCTGACCGGTTCTTAGCCGACCGGATTTTGCGCTGCGGCGGCTTTTCTGCCGCCCGAGTAGCCCGAATGTGCCTCAACCTTTTACAATGCAAGCGGGTCCCCACCCAGACTTTCAGTTCACAGCTGTTTTGGCAGCCTCGACGCATGCGTGTGCATCGGGACGAAGGAATCGGATGAAGTTGAAGAATCTCGGCCGGGCTGCATTAGCCCTAGCCGCCTCTGCCGTGACAGTCCTCGGCATGACGTCCTGCACTCTGAGCTACACAGTTGGGTATCTGTTCGTGACCGGGTCCCAATACAACCAGATTGCGACTTATCGAATCCAGAACGACAACGGCGCGCTGCACCAGAGCAGCATTGTGGGCACGGGCGGCACCAATCCAACCCAGGCGGTGGTCACCGCGGGCGGCAACTACGTTTATGTACTGAATGCGGGTACGGGCACGGATGCCGATCCGCAGCATAGCCAGATCGCACTGTTTTCAGTTGGCGGCTATGGAGCGTTGACCTACCAGACTTCCTTCAGCCCACAGGGCTTCAATACCCGGAACATCGCGATCAGCGGCAACTATCTTTATGCGCTGGACGAATTCGCTCCCGGCGGCACTGGGGCGAACGGCACGCAGACCTACGGAGATATCACCGCGTTCGCTATCAATTCGGGAACTGGCCGCCTGACGCCGCTGCCCAACCAGCAGAGCAATACCAACGGAAGCACCTACTTCTTCCCGGTGGGCACCAATCCGACCTGGATGGCGCTGAGCGGGGCCTATGCCTATATCGCGGAGCAGGGTCCGGTGGGCAGCACCAATCCCAACGATCCGCCGCAGGCGATCTTTGTCTACAACCAGAGCGCCACCAACGGCCAGCTCACCCTGACGCAGAACACGCCCACACCAACCGGCGCGACGCAACTCACCTACCTGGATGCGACGCCGCAGTACATCTACGCGCTGGACGCAGGTCCAACCGGCTCCACGGGATTCATTCTGCCCTACACGGTAGGCTCCGGCGGCACGCTGGCGGCGGTATCGGGCGGGGCTCGCGCCAACAATGCCCAGGGGGCAAGCCCGGTCTTCCCCACGCGCATGCTGAAGGAAAGCAGCCACAACTTCCTCTGGGTGACGAGCGAGGGCCTCAATACCAGCAACGGCACGCCCGCCAGTGTGCTCACGGCATACATCATCACTACCGGCACAGCAGCGGGACAGCTTACCGATGCGAACACCGGCGGCAACATCCTGACCGTAGGCGCAGGACCGCGCTGCATCGTGGAGGATCCATCCAACCAGTACGTGTACACGGCCAACTTCAACGACAGCACGATCACCGGCAAGAAGATCGATCAGGTAGCCGGCAGCTTGGACAAACTGCCCAAGGGCATGCCGGCGCCTCCGGGCTCCCCGACATGGTGTGCGGTGACGGGCGCTCACTTCTAGCAGGACCATGGGCGGGGAGGGCTGGCGGATCGCTACAATAAGCCAGACCTTCCCGCACTCCATGAGAATTGCACCCTCCTCAGCCGAAACGTTGTGAGAGTGCGCGAGTCGAAATGAAAAAACCCAGGACGAAGGAATCGAATGAAGTTCAGTCAATTTGGCCAGCTTGCTCTGGCGTCAGCCGTCTCCGCCGCCCTGGTGCTGGGCATTTCCGCCTGTGCGAAGAGCAACACCGTCGACTTCGTCTACGTAGCTTCGGCGAACAGAATCCCGGACTGATCTATGGCTTCGCGGCAGACGGGGAATCGGGCGCGCTCTCGCAGATCCTGGGCTCGCCGTTTCCTGCGGGCCGAAATCCCATCGCCCTGGTAACCGCGCCGAACGACAAGGCAGTCTACGCGCTCAATCACGACGACAACACCGTGACCGAGTACATCGTCGGCTCGGACGGCAAGCTCTTTTCGCAGAACACCTACAACATCAAATCCGGCACCAATCCCAACGGAATGGCGATCAGCCCGGACGGCAAGACGCTCTACGTGGTGGAGGCATACGGGCTGGATCCGAGTGGAACT
Organism: uncultured Acidobacteriaceae bacterium; assembly: GCA_963736915.1. GTDB lineage: Bacteria > Acidobacteriota > Terriglobia > Terriglobales > Acidobacteriaceae > KBS-83. The sequence goes on from CAVTQV010000005.1 coordinate 44,988, forward strand.
CCTTATAGCCCGACCACACCGGGCATCGGTGCGCTGGTCCAGTTCCCCGTCAATGCCGACTCCAGTCTGGGAGCGGAGGCATCCTATGCCACCTGCAATAACCCGGTGGCCGTGAATGTCCTGGGCAGCGGAAGCGCGGTCTACGTTGTCAATGATCCTTCCGGCCAGCTCACCACCCTCATCGATACCGTGGCGGCGCAGAATCGCGGCGCCACTGGCAGCGCAACCGTGATCTATCCGGCGGCGGGAGCATGCAATGGCGGCGCGGGAGCGCAGGGCCAGATCACAAGCTACATCGTGAATTCGGACAACTCGCTGACGCCGGGCGCGGGTTCGCCCTTCGCCACTGGAGCCGCGGCTCCGAATGCGATCGCCAGCAATGCTAAGTCCAGTGCTCTTTATGTAACCGACTTCTCGACAAATCTAATGTATTCGTATGCAGTTCAAAGCAACGGCGGGCTGACGGCATTGACGAATCCGGAGCCCACCGGGCAATCGCCCAGCGCACTCACCATCGATCCTAGCGGCAACTATATCTACGTCGCCAACTATGTGGCGAACACGGTAAGCGGGTTCGCGATCGATCAGAACACGGGAGGGCTGTTGGCTGGAACTTCCAATTTCTCCGCCGTCGGTTCTGGTCCGGCATCGGTTCTTGTCGAGAGCTCATCCGGCCGGTATGTGTATACGGCGAACTTTGTCTCAGGCACAATTTCATCGCTTTATCTCGACCCGAACGCAGGCACCTTGCATCCGGGGCAGAGCTCGCCATTTCCCGGGGTGGCAAAGGCAACTGCTGTGGCGAGCGTGAAACATGGAAACCACACGGTTTAGGTGAAGCCCGGATTCGAAATGAAGGACGAAGGAATCGAATGAAGTTCAGTCAATTTGGCCAGTTTGCTCTGGCATCCGCTGTCTCCGCTGCCCTCGTGGTGGGCATTTCCGCCTGTGGGAAGAGCAACACCATCGACTTCGTCTACATCGCTTCGGCGAACAGCAATCCGGGAACGATCTTTGGCTTCGCGGCAGACGGGGAATCGGGTGCGCTCTCGCAGATCCTGGGCTCGCCCTTCCGGGCGGGCAGCAACCCCATCGCTCTGGTTACCGCGCCGAACGACAAGGCAGTCTACGCGCTGAACCATGACGACAACACTGTGATTCAGTACGCTGTGAGTTCGGACGGGAAGCTCGCGTCGCAGAACAAGTACACCATCAAATCCGGCACCAATCCCAACGGTATGGCGATCAGCCCGGACGGCAAGACGCTCTACGTGGTGGAGGCATACGGGCTGGATCCCAGTGGAACTCCTTATAGCCCGACCACACCGGGCATCGGTGCGCTGGTCCAGTTCCCCGTCAATGCCGACTCCAGTCTGGGAGCGGAAGCATCCTATGCCACCTGCAATAACCCGGTGGCCGTGAATGTCCTGGGCAGCGGAAGCGCAGTCTACGTTGTCAATGATCCTTCCGGCCAGCTCACCACCCTCATCGATACCGTGGCGGCGCAGAATCGCGGCGCCACTGGCAGCGCAACCGTGATCTATCCGGCGGCGGGAGCATGCAATGGCGGCGCCGGAGCGCAGGGCCAGATCACAAGCTATATCGTGAACTCGGACAACTCGCTGACGCCGGGCGCGGGTTCGCCCTTCGCTGCGGGCGTGCAACCGAATGCGATTGCAACCGACCCCACCAACCGCTTTCTCTATGTAACGGATTTCCGGCAGAACCTGATGCTCGCCTATTCTGTGCAGGGCAATGGCGCGATCCAGCCGCTTCCGACCAGCACGGAGCCGACGGACCAGTTGCCCAGCGCCATCACGATCGACCCGCGCGGCAAGTACATCTACGTCGCCAATTACGGCGCAAACGACGTGAGTGGTTTCGCGCTGAATGCCATTACCGGGGAGCCCTCCGGACTGGCGGGCACCTCCAACACAACTGCCGTAGATCCCGGCCCGGCAGCCGTTACCGTCGAGAATTCCATCGGACGCTACGTGTATACGGCGAACTTCGTCGGCGGCTCGGTATCGTCGCTCTATCTCGATCCCAACGCAGGCACCACTCATCCGGGGCAGAACACACCTTTCCCGGGTGTGTCGAAGGCAACGGCAATCACCAGCGTGAAGCACGGGGACCATGCGATCCAGGTGAACCCGTCGTATTAAACCAATCGAGAAGGTCGAAGAAGGCCTGTCCGGTCGGACAGGCCTTTGTTTTTAGGATGGTGACGCCCGCATTCAATCTTCGTGCCAGGCAGCGAGCTCATTTCCACTCAGATCGCGGAAATGAAAGCGCGATCCTCCGGGAAAAGAAAATATCTCCTTACTGATCACACCGCCCGCATCCCGGATGTGTTGCTCTGTTTGCTTGAGATCCTCGACATAGATGACAATCAACGGCCCGGACACCTGTCCCACATCACCGCTGCGAAATCCGCCCGCAAGCCTGCCATCTGAAAAGCTGGTGTAGTTCGGTCCGTAGTCCTCAAAAGACCAACCAAAGACGCTGTTGTAGAAGCGTTTCGTTGCTTCTATGTCGTTCGAAGCAAACTCAATGTAATCGATTTTGCAGTCGCGGCTGATGGTCATCACGTTCTCCTTCGGCTGGGTGTCCGAGCGTAAGCACACCACAAGTGAGTGCTCGCAGCTCCTCCATCCAGGTTCCCTGCGAGGGAAGAACGTGGGTAGGGCCTCCTGATCGGAACGGCGGAGGCCACCGAGGTACGCAGCGAATTTAAACCACGCGGCGTGATGTCTTCAAGTGGATATCTACGGCACAGTGGGCGGAGCGGCGGGGTCGCGGAAGCGCTGAGGCTGATGCGTCCAGCGTTTGATCCAGCGCTGGCCGGGGCGCTCGACGAGATACATCACCGCGATGGCAGACCCCACGATGAGCACGTACGAGAGCCAGGGATCGAAGCGCAATAGCCCGGCGCGCTCGATGAGGTGCGTGTCATCGTGCAGCAGCAGCCAGAGGTTGAAGTGCAGGATGTACAGGCAATAGCTGGCTTCGCCGATAACGATGAGCGGATAGATGGAGAAGAGCCGCGTCAGGAAATTCCGCCCCGCCAGGGCGAGCACGACCATGCCGTAGAGCGGCATAAGCATGCCGTCATGCATGAACAGATACGGCATGTGGCTGCCGAAGTACAGGATGATGTAGAGCAGGCCGAAGGCTGCGATCCCCAGCGCGGTACGAAGACGGCTCCGCTCCGGGATAAGGTCATTCAGGCTGGCGAGCGCCATGCCGAATAGGAAGGATGGCAGGTGCTGCAGCGGCCCGAATTTGATAAAGCGCAGCCACAAGTCCGTTCGAGTAGCGGCCCGGGTGCGGGATCGCCGTCAAGGCTCAGTAGAGTGTAGAGCGCGGGCAGAATAAAGCTCAGACACCAGAATCCAAGCATGGTCCACACGATGCGGTTGCGCGTGCGCGGCCGGCGCGCCGTGACCAGGAAGGGAAAGAGCGCATAGAAAAATACGTCGGTGGTCAGCGTCCAGGCGGGCGTGTTCCAAAACGTGGAGAGCGTCGGCGACCATCCCTGGGCAAGCATCAGCGTCAGCCCAACACCCCATGCGAACTCGCTGTGCGGACGAATACGCCATTCCTGCTGGAGCACGAACACCGAGACGAGCAGCGAGAAGAGAAACACGGGATAGATGCGCGAGAAGCGCGCCATCCAGAAGGTTCGCGCACGCATAAGGCCGCGCTCGGCGCGCTCGCGGTAGTTGTAAGCCAGCACGAAGCCGGAGAGCAGCAGAAAGAAACTGACCGAGACGTATCCGTTATCGACGACCGGCGCGAACGGACCGAAAATCTTCGGGTCCGAAAAATGGAAGAAGAGGATGTTCAGCGCAGCCAGCGCACGCATACCGGTGAGCGCATGCAAATGCGACCGCCGAGCCGGCGGCGATTGTATGGGAACGGTTGCTGTGGCCACTCCATGCTCTGACGACACCCGGGCGGCGGATGTTTCGGGGCTCTCGACAGAAGTTGCTGGCAGCGTGGTCGACACACAGTCTCCGCGGGGGATATATCAGAGTGGCGCTTCGAAGCGCACGGCCCTTCTTCTCTTTGATGATAGAGGAGGAAGGCCGGTCCGGGAGGAGGCGCTTGCGGCCTATTGGTGCCCCTTTGGTTGCATATCTATACAAAGACTGGCCCAAAGAACAAACCAGCACTATTCCGCGCGCAGCATGGCCACTGGATCGATGTGCAGTGCGCGAAGGATCGCCGGGACTGCGGCCAGCGAGGCTGTCATCAGGATGATCAGACACGGGAGTGCCAGCATGGCAGGGTCGCCGGGCCTTATCTGATACAGCAGCGAGGATATCCAGCGGGTGGAGAGCATGCCCAGTGCCAGTCCCATGCCGGCTCCTAGTAGGACTGCTGAGAAGATGCCGGCCGTGACTTCACGGGCGATATGAGCGGCACGCGCACCCAGGGCGAGACGGATGCCCAGCTCGCGTTCGCGCTGGAGCAGCGAATAATTCAGCACGCCATAGAGGCCGATACCGGCGAGCAGCAGCGCAACCGAGCCGAAGAAGAAGGCCAGCATGGCCAGCAGGCGCTCTCGGATGGTTTGCGCATCGTTGATCTCTTTCTGCGTACGGATGTTGGAGACGTGGAACTGCGGACGGACTCGCGAGACTTCCTGACGAAGAGTGGACGCAAGAGCCAGTGGATTTGTTGCAGAAGTACGTACGATGAAGGTGCCCTCATCGACTGGCTGCGGTGCTCCCTTCTCCATGGAATGAAACGGCACAAAGACAACCGGCAGCATGGGCTCTCGAATGCTGCGATAGTCCGCGTCGCGTGCAAGACCAATGACCTGCATGTGCTGTCGCGCTGCCATCGTCTGAGGCCTTATCGAAGAATCGACCTATTGGATTTTCTGTATGCAGAAATTCGCGGGCAAAGGTCTGGTTCACAATGGCAACGTTCGGGTAGGCGTCACCGTCGCGGAAGTCTCTGCCCCTTAGAAGCGGAATCTTCATGGTATCGAGCCATCCCGGAGAAGCGTTCAGGAAGTATGCGAGGTCGACACTGGGTGGTCCTCCATCAATGGAAATGGAGTCGTTCCAGGAAGAGCTCCGCTAATAGCGGCCCGCTTGCCTGGGCAACGCGCTCCACACCCGGCATGGATCGCAGTTGGTCGGCCACCTGGTCCCAATACACGAATGGCTGCGCAGGCCGGCTTGTTGTCTCCAGCACAAGGAGTCGATCGGCGGAGAAGCCTGTCGGCTGGTTCGATAGCCGCTGAAAGGTCGCGACGAAAAGTCCCGCAAGGAAGAGTACAAGGAAACAGAAGGCGACCTGCGCCGCGACCATGCCTTGCATAATACGGCGGCGCGAATGAGGATCGTCGCCGCCTTTGAGCACGCTGACGGGCTGGACCGACGATGCACGCAACGCGGGCAGAAAACCGAAAAGCAGGACAACGCCGAACGTGATCACCATGGCAAACGCAAACACGCGCGCGTCCGCGGGCAACGCCAGCCGTGCTGGATTGTCCGGCGGATTGATCATGCTGACAACGAAGGGCGCTGACCACCATGCAAAGAGCGCTCCGCTTGCAGCAGCGAGGAAGGCTAGCAAGGTGCTTTCCACTAACACCATCTGGACCAGGCGCCATCGTCCGGCACCAATTGATACGCGCAGCGCCATCTCTCGCGCTCTCGCCGCAGCCTGAGCGGTCATCAGGTTGGCGACATTCGCACAGGCGATAAGCAGCACCATGAATACCAGTGCGCCTAACGCAGCCAGAGCGTGATGATATTCGGCTTGCATTCCCGATGTACCGGTGGGTGCCGGCTCCATGAGGACCTCGTTATTGAGGACATTGCGGAGAGTTTCTGGCGAGAGACCGGCTTCGCCCTTCAGGCGGTTGACTTCGAATGCATGGCTGATCGCGGCCAGCTTCTGGCGAAGTGGCTCCAAAGGAGTGCCTGGATTCACCACAGCTAATGCCCGTGTGAAAGTAGAGTCGGAGCGGCGGACGCTGTGGTGCATCATCACCGGCACGAAAATATCCACGAACGTGCCGGGCTCAGTTCCGGTAAACTTCCTTTCGCTCACGCCAACAATCTCGTAGAGCTTGTCGCCGATATGGAGAGTGCGCCCGATGACGTGAGGATCGCGATGGAAACGGCGCGTCCAGTAGTCGTAAGAGATGACAGCATAGGGTTCGGCTCCCGGTGTCAGGTCGTCATTCGCTGTAAGCAATCGTCCGAGGGCTGGCTGCAGGCCAAAGACATCGAACATCGCTCCGGAGACATATTGGAGGTTTGCCTTCTCCATCTCCTGGTCTGATTTGTAAGTGACATCCGTGCGGTCCGCATACGAGACGGCGATGAGATCTGCCTGTCCTTTCGCTGCATCGCGCATCAGCGTGAAGGATGGATAGGCCCAGCCATCCCACTCACCGGGTTTATTGTCAAAGCCCATTCCCTTCCGCGACAGAACGTAAAGACGATCGGCATGAGCAACGGGAAGCGGGCGCAGAAGCAGCGCATCGATGAGCCGGAAGGCCGATGTGCAGGCGCCGATGGCGAGCGCCAGCGAGACGATAGCAGCGAAAGAGGTGACCTTATTTCGCTTAAGCTGCCGCCAGCCGAAGACGATGTCGTTGCGCAGCGATTCGAGCCACGCGACGACGTGCGCATCGTGGCTCTGCTGCTGATGCTGCACGGTCCGGCCAAGCGCGCGGCGTGCTTCCGCGGGATCGCGGCCCTCGTCGATTGCTTCCGCAAGGTGCGATGCGAGCTCTGCGTCAATATCGCGGTTCAGGCGATCCGGACGAAAGACATTGGCAATGCGCGACCAGAGCGACATATCACACCGTCCTCAAAACACGGTTCACTGCGAAGGTGACCATCTGCCACCGCGTCTCTTCTGTAATGAGCTGCTTTTTGCCGGCCGCGGTAAGTTCGTATGCGCGCACGCTGCGTCCATTGTCCTTGGTGATCCATTCGGCGCGAATCCAGCCGGCTTCTTCCATGCGGCGCAGCGCAGGATAGAGCGAACCCTCTTCCGCGCGTAGCACATCGCCGGAGGTCTCCTGAATCGCGGTCATGATGGCATAACCGTGCGTGCGCGGCCGGCGCGAGAGGATCTTGAGAACGAGCAGATCGAGGGAGCCTTGGAGCGTATCGAGCTTTGGCATATTTAGACATCTATGTACATAGATGTCTGGGCATCTGTCAAGTCTGGCGGCCCGGGCAAACCGGTCTGCGGCCTGTTTTCGGGCGTGGCGAGCGATCCAGCCCCGTTCTGTTATGGAAACAGGGGACCCGCTTTTGCTGTTTAGAAAAAAGTAAAACTAGGCGGTGACGAGGGAGCCGACACGCTCGCCGGAGACAACACGGAGAATGTTGCCCGGCTTGTTCATATTAAAGATGATCATGGGCATATCGTTGTCCTTGCAAAGACTTACAGCGGTCATGTCCATGACCTTCAGCCCCTGCCGCAGAATCTCGAGATACGTGATCTCTTCGTACTTGACCGCATCCTTGATAAGAACCGGATCGGCACTGTAGATACCGTCGACTTTGGTGGCCTTCAGCAGGACGTCGGCCTTGATCTCCATAGCGCGCAGCGAGGCGGCAGTGTCGGTGGAGAAATAGGGATTGCCCGTGCCGGCGGCGAAAATGACGACGCGGCCCTTCTCTAGATGCCGGATGGCGCGGCGCCGGATATAGGGCTCGGCAACCTGGTTCATCTCGATCGCGGACATGACGCGGCTGTGTACGCCGCATTTCTCGAGCGCATCCTGAAAGGCGAGCGAGTTGATGACGGTGCCCAGCATGCCCATATGGTCTGCGGAGACACGATCCATGTGGCGCGCCTGCTCGGCGACACCGCGGAAGAAATTCCCGCCGCCGACAACAATGGCGACCTCGACGCCCGAGCTGCGGACCTCGGCGATCTCCATGCTGATCTGGTGGACGGTGTCCACATCGACACCGAAGCCGCGCCCGGCAGCCAGGGCCTCGCCTGAAAGCTTGAGGAGAATCCGCTTATACATTCCCTGTGAGTATCGCACGGACTCCACCTGGAAGCCGCCTTCTTCCCGGATAGCGGCCGATCGTTCTTACCTGCCGGGAGCTGCGGACGAGCCCTCCGAAATGCGCGTGTAGATCAAGTCAAAGCCTGGTTGCCAGGTCTTTCCGTTGTCGTCCGACGTGACGCCACTCTGCTCCACAGTCCCGTCGGCCAGCAGGCGATAGGACATACGCGTTTTTCGCTGCGGATATCCGGGTGCGGGCCACACCCCTTCGAGAACCATGGCGTGTCCATCCCAGCCGCCGGTGAAGTTGACCCAGGAGCCGGAGGAGTCTACCCAGACCTGATGCCATGCGTGCTCGTCCGGCAAATAGGCGCTCAAACTGCCGCCATCGCCGCCGCGCAGGGGCATCCAATTCTCGCGAACGGCGCAGCCAGAGTAAAGTTTTTCAATCAGGCTGGTGGCGGCCTTACGGTTGGGTGCGCTCTTCGGTGAGACACTCCAGTGGCCGACCCAGAAGTCTAACTGGCGACTTTCAGCGGATGTGCAACCCACCGGTGGAGCGGAGGCAGTCGCGCTTCCTGTATTTTGTGCAGCGATGGTTTGCGTGTGGCCCGTTTGCGGAGCAAAGGCGAGGAGGAGAAGCGCAGCGATTAGCCGTGACGTAAACGTCATCCAGCACCTCATCGTGTCGCATGAATACCGAGTGGCCGCGGTCCCGGGTAGCCCTCTTTCATACAGGAATCGAAGAGGCTTGTACAGGCCGGAGTGACAGTGCTTCACGAGAGCGTGGCGCGTATCCTGAATACGTTCTCGACGGGAAATCCGATGCCAGGGTATCGATATAAGCCGACGGGCACACTTGCTGCCTGGGTGGAGTGTCTGTGGTATTGGGAAGGCGCGCCGGGACCCCATCTGCGGGAGCGATTGTTGCCGCAGGCACAGGCGGCGCTAATTTTAAACCTGCGCGAAGAGCCCATCGCAATCTACGAGGACGATCGCGGCGCCGGTCATTACGGCACAGCGGTGTTTTCCGGCGCGCGATCGAGCTGCTTCGCCATCGACTGTAACCAGCAGGAGCGCGTGGTCGGCGTGCAGTTTGCGCCGGGCGGCGCGTTTCCTTTCTTCCGCATGCCGATGTCGGAGCTGGAAGATGCCTCCTTCGACATGACTGACCTGTGGGGTGGCGAAGCCGCGTGGGTGCGCGAGCGGGTGCTGGCCGCGCCGACTCCGCAGGCGATGCTGCATGTGCTGGAACAATGCCTGATCGAACGGCTGCGAGCGCCTGACTGCTTGCATCCGGCGATCATCTATATGGCCGGCGAGTTGGAGATCTGCGATAGGCCGGCACGCGTGCAGGCCGTAACGCAGCAGATCGGATTGAGCCAGCGGCGGCTGGCGCAACTTTTTCACGAGCAGATCGGCGTGTCGCCAAAGACCTTTCATCGCGTGCGGCGCTTTCAGCATACGTTGCAACGTCTGCGCGGAGTGCGGCGGGTGGCCTGGGCTGAGCTGGCAATCGAGTGCGGCTATTACGACCAGTCGCATCTGAGTCATGACTTCCGCAGCATTGCCGGAATGACGCCGAGTGCTTACCTGACCGCGGCGACCGAGCATCTGAACCATGTTTCCCTGCTCGACTGACATGCTTCCGATTTTTACAAGACGCGGTGCGCGATCCGGGAGCAGAATCGCCGCATAAGGAGAGTTGCGATGGCAAACGTGAATCCGATTCCTGAGGGCTGCCATTCGCGTGCAGCCATACCTGATCTTTGCGGGATGCGAGAAGGCAATGGAATTTTACGCGAAGGCCTTCGGCGCGCGTGAACTGATGCGCATGAAAGCGCCGGATGGGCGCGTGGGTCATGCCGAGATGCAGATCGGCGATAGTCACATCATGATGGCCGATGAGCATCCGGAGATCGAGGCCTTCGGCGCGACGCATTATGGCGGCTCGCCGGTGAGTCTGATGCTCTACACCGCCGACTGCGATGCGATGTACAAACAGGCGCTGGCGGCGGGCGCAGAAAGTCTGCGTGAGCCGGCGGACCAGCCGTACGGCATCCGGATGAGCGGTGTTCGCGATCCGTTCGGCTACAAGTGGTGGATCGGAACGCAGATTCAAGCCATGTCCGCGGGCGAGATCCAGGAAGCCACGCTGGCGACGCACGGAACAGTATGACTCCGACGCATTTCGCCGAGCCGCATTGGCGCTGCCGGGTGCGGTGGAGAACGTGCACATGAACCATCCGGACTTCCGCGTCGGGAACAGAATCTTCGCGACGCTCGGATATCCGGATGGGTCGTGGGGCATGGTGAAGCTACCTCCGGAAGAGCAGCACCGGCTCATTGAATCGATGCCAGAGACATTCAAGCCCGCCGCTGGCGCATGGGGACGGCAGGGATCGACGATGGTGCGGCTGGAGAAAGCGAAGCCGCAGGTCATCACCTTCGCGCTGGAGATGGCGTGGCGTTTGGCGCAGGCAAGCCGGCGAAGCGGAAATCTGCTTAGCTAGGAGGTTGTCGCGTGGCGCAGGATGAAATCAGCGCGCTCGGCGGGGCTGGCGAGCGGCAGCTTCATCATGCGGTAGCCGAGCTCACTGTAAGTCTTCACGATGGCGTGCTCGGTGCGCTCGGCTTCTTCCCTGCTCTGGCGGCGCTCCTCATCGGTCATATAGATCTCCGGCCACCATGGCGCGAGAAAGACGGGATCGCGATAGCGGCACTGAATGGCTTGCTCGCACAGATTGGCGGCCAGTGTGTGCCCGATGAGATCGGCGCAGGTGAAGGCATCGCCGACTCCACGATCGAAGTAGACGGGCGCTTGCGGGTCCTGCGCGACCTGTTGTTGGTAGGTCGCGATGGAGCGGCGCATGAGCATCTCCGCAAATAGCGGCGCGGCGGCCCAGGGGACGCCGCTCCCGCCGGCGGCCACCTGCTCCTGGATAACAGCGCGTGCATCTTCCGGCACGCAGACGTAGCCGCGGCGGGCTAGTTCGGCCAGCACAGTGGTCTTGCCGCTGCCCGGGCCTCCTGTGATGACGTAGAAGGGTGGCTTTGTCATTCAGGCATTCGACCCCAAGAGAAGATTGTAAAAACAGAATCGCGCAGCGTGCTCGGTGTATCTAGTAATGTGTATATACACTGATATGGGAAATTTCGAGACTCAACTGATGCGCACCCGAAACTGCAGTTGCTCTATGCTGCGGCGGGCGACGCGGGCGGTGACGGCGCATTACGAGGCGCATTTCCGCGGCTCGGGGCTGCGCGGGACGCAGTTCACGATGCTCTCCGTGCTGGCCCAGGCCGGGCCGCTGCCGATGACTCGCCTCGCTGATGTGCTGGGCGTGGAGCGCACGACCCTGACCCGCAATCTGACGGTACTGGCCCGGCGCGGGCTGGTGGAGTGGGCAGGATGCGACGGACGGGCGCGTACGCAAGGCGGAATTGACCAGGACAGGCGAGGCCATGCTGCGGAAATGCCTGCCGCGCTGGGCGGCGGCGGAAGCGAGCGTAGGGAAGGTGCTGAAGCGCTACCGGCTGCCGCAAATACCCGAATGATGTCCTGACGAAGGTTAGAGGCATACGAAGGATTTGCTTGGGACAAATAGGTGTAGATACACGGAGGTACTATGTTCGATCTCGTCTCGATGGCGGAGCTGACTGCCAGCGCCGCAGTGATGGTGTTCTTTCTCTCCTCGACTCCTGGCCCACGCTGCGCGGCAGCGCGGGCATCATCGCGGCCGTGCTGGCAGGTTGGTTCGGACTGGTCCTGGCGGCGGGCGCGACCGGGGTGTTCAGCGCTCAGACCGGGGATTGGTACCGCGGGTGTAGGGCTCGGAGTTGTGATTCCGCTGTGAGCTCTAGCTGAGCCTACTGGTACTGGGGAGCGCGGCGCGGGCGCGAACTGGTGAAACAGGGTGCCGTTCGCCGCACTGATCGGGATACATGCAGCTGCGAGTACTGGGCATCACCTTCGTGTTGCTCTACGCAGCGAAACGTCTGCCGGCGCCGTTCGCTCCGGTTGCGGGCTGGGGCGACGTCACCGCGGGATTGCTGGCGATACCACTGGCACTGCAACTGGCGGGAAATGCAGATGGAGTTCCGAAGCGGCTGATTGTGGCGTGGAACATGTTTGGAATGGCAGATCTGGTAGCTGCTATCACGCTGGGGGCGACGTCCTCACCGGGACCGCTCCAGATTTTCCACGGAGAGCCCAGCTCGGCGATCATGGCAAACCTTCCATGGATTCTGATCCCATGCTTTCTGGTGCCATCGCTCGCATTTCTTCATCTGTGCAACTTTTATCGGCTGCGGAAGCTGGCCCCGCAGGAGAGCAAGCGCGAGCATCGCCTTGGTGTGGCGGTGACGGGATAGTGAGCGTGCGGCGCAACACGCGATGGCTGATATAAACAGCCAGGAAGCGAACTGCCTGTGTCGCTCGCATCGTATCCAGCGACACAGGCAGGCGCCCTGGCCACCATCGCTCATGATCGACGAACGATTCCAGCGGATTTCGTAACAACTTCGGTGTCTTGCGCATTCTGCTGGCGGCGGCTGTGGTTTTCTCCGACAGCTTTCTGCTGGGCGACGGTGTAACGGACGCCGATCCGATGAAGCGATTCAACCACGGGCAGGCCATCACCGGCCATGTTGCGGTGGACCTGTTTTTCATGATGAGCGGCTACCTGGTCACGCTCAGCCTGATGCGCGATGCTTCTTTAGTGCGTTATTTCTCACATCGCATCCGGCGGGTGTATCCGGGATTCATTTTCGCAGCGGTATTCAGCTTCTTAGTCGTGCTGCCGCTGGTGGGGGGACGAATTACGCCGCCGGTACATCTGGGAGCAGCGGGAGATTTTGTGTATCGCACGCTGCGGCTGGGTGCCCCGACGTATACCGGCGCCTTCGTCACGAATCCCTTTCCCGGCGAAGTAAACCTGTCGCTGTGGTCCATTCCGTATGGCTTCTGGTGCTACATCCTTGCGGCGCTGCTTTCGGCGATGGGTGTGCTGCGCTCGCAATATCGCGCGCTGATGATCGCTGCGCTGGAAGTGCTGGCGATTGCGTTCGGCGTATGGGCGTTGATGACGCACTTCTTCCCTGCTCCGCGCTTCGCGCTGGCAATCATCGGGTATCCAGGCATGTGGGCGCGAGTGCTTCCAATATTTCTGGTCGGGATGCTGCTAGCTACGATCCGAGATCGCATTCCGGTGAATGGATGGATTGCGCTGGCCTGCTTAGCGGTGCTGGCGATTGCGGCGCAGATTCCGTATGCGTGGCCGCCGGCATTGGCGATTGCCGGGGCGTATCTGCTGTTTTACTGCGCGTACACACCGAGGGTGCGGCTCTGGCGGGCGATCTCGTGGGGCGATCCTTCCTATGGAATGTACCTGCTGTCGTTTCCTATTCAACAGCTCGTTGTCAGGCACTACACGCACGGAACGGCGGGGAGGACAATGCCGCCGTATCTGCTGTTCGGCATCTCGCTGCCCCTCTCACTCATCGCAGGATATCTAAGCTGGCATCTCGTAGAGCGGTGGTTCTTGCCGCGGGAACGGCAGGAATAATCCTGGATGCAATCACTTGAATCTCCGGGCGAGGCGCTACCATCGGATAGACGTGCCGCTGACAAGAGCCCAACGCCAGAACAAGCGCTATCTGAATCCCGTGCCGACGAAGGTCGGCGGCCTATCGTTGATGTTCAAGGTAGGACCGCGCATCCTTTTCGGCGGCGGCAGCACGCTCGCCAAAACACACGCCCGGCCCGTTTCATACGAACCACCGCCTCTATGAGACAGGCCCGCGCTCCGGCCTGCGCATCACCTGGTTTGGCCACGCTTCCTCTTTGGTCGAAATCGACGGCGTCAGGCTGCTGATCGATCCGGTATGGGATGAGCGTGCTGCCCCGACACAATGGGCCGGTCCAAGGCGCTTTTTCCCACCGCCTCTTGCGCTGGAAGAACTGCCGCCGATCGATGCCATCCTCATCTCGCACGATCATTACGACCATCTGGGAGCGGGCACGGTGCGACGCCTTGCACGCATGGAGAGCCTGCAGCAGACACGCTGGATCACCACTCTGGGCGTGGGCACGATCCTGGCGGACTTCGGTGTGGCTCGCGCTCGCACGACAGAGCTCGATTGGACGGAGCAGGTTCAGATCGGCTCGCTCACCATCACCGCGCTGCCCGCGCGTCACTTCTCCGGACGGAGCCTCTTCAATCGCTTCGAAACGCTGTGGGCCTCTTTCGCGCTGATTGGGCCAAAGCACCGCGTCTACTACGGCGCGGACTCCGGAGAGTGGTACGGCTTTCGCGAGATTGGCGAGAGATTTGGTCCATTCGATTTGACCATGCTCGAGATCGGCGCCTCTGATCCGCTATGGCGTGACATTCACATGGGCCCGGAAGGCGCGGTTCGCAGCTTCCGGGAGCTTGGTGGACATGGCTTCTCATGCCGATTCACTGGGGACTCTTCGACCTGGCTCTGCATCCATGGCAGCAGCCAATCGAGACGATCACCGCAGTGGAAGATCTGAAGCTGTGGTCTCCCACGCCGGGAATGCCGACGGAGGTTGTTTGTGGCGAAGAGGTGCGGTCTAATTGGTGGCGTTGAATCTGTACGCTGACGGCCGCTTTCCTAGAGTGGAAAACAACAAGGCCCGCTTCACAGAAATGAAGCGGGCCTGCTGTTTATATGGCGCTGCCGATCGCTTATCTAAGCCTGCGCTTCTTCAGTCTGCTGGGTGGTCGCGACAGTCCAGTTGGGGTCGCCTACCTTGAAGCGTGCAAACCGGCGCACGGTGATGTTCTCGCCCAGCTTGCCGACCTTCTGCGCGATAAGCTGCGCAATGGTGATGGACTGCTCCTTGATGAAGGGCTGGTCCAGCAGGCAGACTTCCTCGTAGAACTTGCTCATCTTGCCTTCCACGATTTTTTCGACCACCGGGGCGGGCTTGCCGGTTGCGGCGGCCTGGGCGCGATAGATCTCCTTCTCGCGTTCCATGTCCTCCGCGGTGACATCCTCTTTGCGGACGTAGCGCGGATCGGAAGCCGCGATGTGCATCGCGATGTCCTTGAGCAGTTCCTGGAAGTCCTCGGTGCGGGCGACGAAGTCGCTTTCGCAGTTGAGCTCGACCAGTACGCCAATCTTTCCGCCGGCGTGGATGTAGGTGCCCACGGCGCCCTCATTGGTGGAGCGCGAAGCCTTCTTTTGCGCGGAGGCGATGCCGCGCTTGCGCAGCACGACAAACGCCTGCTCCATGTCACCCTTGGACTCCTGCAGCGCCTTCAGGCAGTCGCCCATCGGCGCGCCGGACTTCTCGCGGAGCTCTTTTACCAGCTTTGCATCAATCTTTTCGGTTACGGCAGACATCTTCAACCATCCTTGTGATTGCTTTTGGAAATACGTGGGGCCAGACAGCGAAGCGTGGCGGTGAAGGATCACGGCCACGCTTCGGAACTCAGGACCGTTTCTGATCTTTAGTGGCGCGCTTCTGCAACCACGTCCGGCTCGGCTGCGGTGACTGCGGCAGGAGCCTTGCGGATGCCTCCACCCAGGGCCGCTTCCATATCGACCTCATCGGGTTCGGACTCGGTGGTCGCATCGGCGCCGGCTTCGAGCGTCTCCGGAGCGGGAACGGACTCGCCTTCCTCGCCAACGTGCGCTTCGGCAACCGGCAGCGCGGTAACGCCGGCGGTGGCATCGGCGAACGCCTTGTCGGTGGACATCTGGACGCCTTCGACGACGGAGTCCGAGATCTTCGACGTAAAGAGCCGGATGGCACGCAGGGCGTCATCGTTGCCCGGGATTACATAGTCGACCACCGTGGGGTCGCAGTTGGTGTCGACCACAGCAACGACCGGGATGCCGAGCTTGCGGGCTTCCTTGACGGCAATGGCTTCGTTGTTCGAATCGACCACGAAGAGCGCATCGGGCAGGCGCTTCATAGCCTTGATGCCGGCCAGGTTGGCCTGCAGGTGCTTGCGCTCGCGCTCGAGCTTGATGACTTCCTTCTTCGTCAGGAGGTCATAGCGGCCGTCCGTGGCCATATCGTCCAGTTCCTGAAGGCGGCGGACCGACTTCTGCACGGTGACCCAGTTCGTAAGCAACCCACCCAGCCAGCGCTGGTTGATGTAGAACATGCCGCAGCGGTTCGCTTCTTCCGCGATCGCGTCCTGGGCCTGCCGCTTGGTGCCGACGAAAAGGATGACCTTGCCCGTAGATGTGAGGTCCGTGACGAACTTGGAGGCCTCCTTGAACATCTTCAGGGTCTTCTGCAGGTCGATGATGTAAATGCCGTTGCGCTCGCCGAAGATGTACTCCTTCATCTTGGGGTTCCAACGCTTCGTCTGATGCCCGAAGTGGACTCCCGCTTCGAGCAGCTCCTTCATGGTGATAGTGGCCAAACGACCTCCTCGTGATGTGCATCCCGCCAGCGGTTGAGCCCCGGCGCGGATTGATCCCGCAGATCGCCGCGTTGGACGATGTGCGGGGGATGACTACACTCGTACGGCCCGGCTGCCATCAGGGCAACCGGGCCAAAACTCATAACCAGCAGCAGCCGACTAGCGCTTGCTGAACTGGAACCGCTTGCGAGCGCCCTTCTGCCCGTACTTCTTGCGCTCCTTGATGCGCGCATCGCGGGAGAGCAGACCTTCGCCCTTCAGCGTCTTGCGCAGCTCGGCGTTGAACTCAAGCAGAGCGCGGGAGATGCCCATCTTCACCGCATCGGCCTGGGCGCTGACGCCGCCGCCGGAGACATTGGCGAGCACGTCGAAGTTCGAGAGCATCTCGACCAGCACCAGCGGCTGCTTGGCGGAGACGCGCTGCTGCGGTGTGACGAAATATTCCTCAAAGCCCTTGTGGTTGACGGTGAACTTGCCATCACCGGGGCGCAGGAACACGCGAGCCACGCTCGCCTTCCGCCGTCCCGTTCCGTAGTACTGAACTAGATCTGCCATTCGTCTCCCGATCTCTTTCTAAAACTCTGCCTATGCCTGACGCACGGCGTCTGCAATCTCAAGCGCCACCGGCTGCTGCGCCTGATGGGGATGGTCCGTGCCGCGGTAGACCTTCAGCTTGGTAGCCATCTGGCGGCCAAGCTTGGTCTTGGGCAGCATGCCCTTGACCGCTTCTTCCACAATCTTTTCCGGACGGCGGGCAAGCAGGCGAACGAACGACTCTTCGCGCAGGCCTCCGGGGAAACCGGTATAGCGGCGATAGACCTTCTGCTGGCTCTTCAGACCGGTCAGCCGCACCTTGTCCGCATTGATGACGATCACGTGGTCGCCCATGTCCATGAACGGCGTGTACTTTGTGCTGCGCTTGCCGGCGAGCACGCTGGCCGCTTCGGTCGCCAGGCGTCCCAGCGTCTTGCCGCTGGCGTCCACCACAAACCACTTGCGGGCTATATCGTGCGAGCTCGGCATGTAAGTCGACATCTGTCTGTACCCTCTTCCACTCAATCTCGTACGTGCAGCAGCCGCGAGCGGGCGGCAATCCGCACCATTTCAAATCGAAAAAACCCAACTGGAATCCAATTCGAGCCAGCGGCTTCCGCACGAAACGTGCGCAATACCACCTGTATTCCATAAATCCGGAGCCGCATAACGCCGGCAAACTGGATCGTGTTGAGTGCGCAGGGAGACCGCTGATCCCCTCACCACTGGCCTGCGGAACGCCCATCCGGCATGCAAACTGAAGATGCCAGCAGACGCGCAGACGCAGGACTGCGCAAGGGTTTTAGGATAGCTCAGTCAGCCGGGCGAGTCAATGAATCCCTGATCGCCCCATCCCCTGGTCGCCCATCCTGCTCATTGACCGAGCAGCACGATCCGGTCATCCAGCAGATGAACGCCGCCCTTCCGCTCATCTTCGTCGCACGCCTCACATTCGCGGAGCAGCGCTTGCGACGTGACTGCCTTGGTGCGAATGCAGATGATGTGAAACAGAGAGGAGAACTCTCGAAGCCGTTTGATGACTGCCAGCTGTTCTTCCTGGGAAATCGTATGGTCCAGGACGATTGTTCTGAAACCTTTAAAGCGCGCCATGGAAGCCATAACGCCCAGATCCTGCACGCGCAGCGTTCTGAAGCCCGCGCGTCTGAGGAACGAAGTGCGTGTGGAGAGCAGCAGAGTGTCTCTGGATGCGAGAAGTACAGGAAGCATGCGTGGCTCCAGTCCTTCGCTTGTGGGTGGATGGCCCGGGGAACTCAGACTGTCATTGCAGCTCCAAGTCCCCGAGTCAGGCTGCTATCAGAACCACTATCCGACCTGGACGTTCTCTGCCTGGAGACCCTTCGGTCCCTTCTTGACGTCGAACTGAACCGACTGGCCTTCCTGCAGGCTGCGAAAGCCGGTGCTCTTGATGTCGTTGTGGTGAACGAAAACGTCACCTGCGCCGTTGGCGCGACTGATAAAGCCGAATCCCTTGGCGTCGTTAAACCATTTCACTGTTCCCTGTTCCATAAACGTGTTCCTTAGTACGTGATGTACCGTTGAATGCAATTTGGCAAGGTTGCGAGCAGGAACAAGCCAGAACAGGCAAAAAAGACCAGATCGAATCCGACGACCACATTCAGGCTACAGCGTTTTCGCTTCCGGTGCATACAAAACCGGCAAACTTGTCGCGGCCTTTTGACCGGAAAATGGCACATTTCCCGGTTCTGCGTCGCGCTGACGAGACGCGAAAATGCTGTGTAACACCTTTCGAATGCGCGCCGGCTGACCGATCCCCGTGGAGGACGATCCGCTCCGAAGCACAACGTCTACGGCATTTGTTCCACGTGGAACATTCCGGCAAATTGTTCCACGTGGAACAATTTGCTGAGCCGGGAATGACGCCGTTTCCGAAAACGGCATTAGTCAAGATTGCAACAAATACGGTTACTCAACGCCAGCACTCCCACCGATGTGTGATTACGGCTGGGCTTTGGTTCCATTGTCGCTTCAGGCAACGTGTCCTTAGATAGACGGGAGACTGCCCGGCAGCGCCGGCCCAATGGCCGCGACCGGAGCATTGTGCGAAGGAAAGGCCTGTCATGCGTCATCTGCCTATTGCCCGCCCCGGGGCTGCCCTGGTCGCAGCCTGCCTGATGACAATCACGCCGTTCGCCTCGTCCCAAGTTCCGGCTGCGCCCTTAGCAAATCAGACGGTCAGCGCCCCGAGTGTTCCGCCGGGGCCACAGGCGGTCGCCCCGGCATCCACGCCCGAGGCGCTTTCCGCGGAACTGGTGGGCAAGACGTTTTTCCTGCGCGGCTTCTACCAGGACGACAAGCTGCAGTTTGCGAACGATGGCAAAGTGATCGGCGGCGCCCAGAAGGGTTCCTTCGCGTTGAGCGGAGTGGAGATCGACAAGGTGAAGTTCACGAAGCACTCGATGGAGATCGAGGCTCATCGGGTGGGTCTGCACTTCTTCGGCGCGCTTCCTTATGAGGACGATACGAAGCCCTTCGAGCGGATCAAGGTGGATCCGAAGAAGTCGATGAACATCGAGATCGATCGCCTGGCGATCGAGCCGGAGAAGAAGAAAAAGAAGAAGGACGAGAAGAAGGACGAAAAGAAAAGAAAGACGAAAAGGAGATTGCACCCAATGCGGCCCCGGTTGACGATGCTGCGCGCCGGACGGCGATCGCACTTCTTGCGCTGGCCCCCAAAGGCTCGGCTGAGCCGGCAACGCCAGTTGCTCCCGAGCACGATCCGCGGGTGAGCTTCCTCCAATTGTCCAAGGCGCTGAACGTGATGTTTGCGCCATCGCTGGATGACTCCGTGATTGCGACGTTGCCGGGATATTGGCAGAACTACTTCGCCACCAAGGAAGGCAAGGCGCGCACGCAACGGGTGGACGCTTCCACATTGCGTCCGGGCGGCAATGTGAAACCGCCGCAGTTGCTTACTGTGCTTGATCCGGCATCGAACGACTACGCGCAGAAGAACAATATCGCCGGCATGGTCTTTCTGCAGATGGTGGTGGATGCCAATGGCCGTCCCGGCGCCGTGACCATCGTCCGACCGATCGGCTTTGGCCTAGACGAAAAAGCGGTCGAAGCAGTGGACCACGCACAATTTCGGGCGGGAACGCTGAATGGTAAGCCTGTATCGGAGCTGGTGAACCTGCAGGTGACCTTCCGAATCTATTCGGATCGCACGAAACCGAACGGGAAGCCGGTGCCGACGCAGGTTGCTCCCAGAGATAACAAGCCGCCTTCGAATGCTCCAGTACTGGCATCAACTGCTACAGTGAGCGAGTGAGCAAGAGCTTTCTCGATCTAGTTCGGCAAGGCAAAAGCCAGGAAATTGCAGAGTGGGTCAAGGATGATCCGCAGATAGCAGAGAGCCGGGACGCCCAGGGCGTCTCGGCTTTGCTTTGGGCGGTGTACAGCGGGCAGACGCTGGTGCGGGATTTTTTGCGCTCCGGCCTGGAGCTTGATCTGCCGGAGGCCGCCGCAGTCGGCGATGTGGAGCGATTGCGCGAACTGCTGGGCGGCGACGCTGAGGCAGCAAAGGAGCGTGCCAACAGCCGCTCAGCCGATGGATGGCCGCTGCTGCACCTCGCGGCGGCGTTTGCGGACGAGGCGACCGTCCTGTTGCTGCTCGATGCCGGTGCGGATGTGCGGCAGGTCGCCCAGACACCGACGCGCAACCATGCGTTGCATGCGGTGCTGGCGCTTTCCAAGGATGCTGGAGTAATGCGCCTCTTGATCGAACGCGGCGCGGATGTGAACGCAGCGCAGACGGCGGGATATCGTCCGCTGCACCAAGCGGCAGTGACCGGCCGCGAAGATCTGGTGCGCATGCTGCTGGATGCGGGCGCGGACAAGACGGCGCGCTGCGATCGCGGGAAGACGCCGGCGGATTATGCGCGGGAGCGCGGGCACACGGCGGTGGCGGAGTTGCTGGAGTAAGAGACAGTGTTTTCCGTCGCGCTCGGCGGCCGCGAGAAGCAGCTTTTCTTAACGGAAAAGCTAGCGGAAAGGGTTCACGACGCGAAGGCTCTCGACGCGCTGATTGTGCTGCAAATCCTCGCTGTACAGCACATCACATTGAGTCTCCAGAGCCGCAGCCACGATCAGCGAATCGTAGAAATGAAAACCATAACGGGCGCTCAGGCCGAACGCGGCATCATGCAATTCGATGGTCAAAGGCGAGACCTGCAGCAGGTTGCGGAATTCGGCTTCCGCCTCCTGGAGTTCCTCCGGTTCGAGCAGAGACTTTTTCCGAATGACGTTTGCAAACTCATTCAGTACCTGCACGCTGATTGCGTAACCTTCCTGAAGCGCCTGGCGGGCGCGGGCGCTGGTAGCTCCGCGATCTAACGTGTAGAGCAGTATGTTCGTGTCCAGGAAGATGCGGCTCATTGTCGGTCCCGTTGTCACAAATACTTTATCCGGCAATCGGTCGGAAGAGCAGCTTTCTTACAGCGAAAATTCCCATTGATATGCCCCATCGAATTCAGAGCAGAGCGGCCTTTCTGACGCTGAAGCCGCCCAGGTTTTGCTGCTTCAGCGTAGATCTATAGAAATCGCCCCAACGAAAAAAGCTAGGTGAGTTCTGCCTCGGTGGCGCTAGCCGGTGAAGAGGTTTATCGGCGATTTGCTTCATCGCGGTCAAAACGGAAGCTCCGAGGCAACCGGCCTTCGAACCTACGCAGACCTTGCACTATCTCGCTGCGGCTCTGCCTGGGCTGAATGGCCAGCTTTACGGCGTCGCTGACGGCCGACACAGCCACCAGATCGATCTCATCGCCATCTTTCAATCCGAGATCACGGACCAGTGCCGCGGGAAGCCGCACAGCCAAACTATTGCCCCATCTCGAAATTTGCATAGCTACGCCCCTGGATATCCATTCTAGCAAAATGTATATCCAGGCGCGACTATTCGTAGGCCAAGGCGTCGATGGGGTCTTTCTGGGCGGCCTTCCAGGCGGGGTAAAGTGCTCCGAGCAAT
This sequence comes from uncultured Acidobacteriaceae bacterium, assembly GCA_963736915.1. Lineage (GTDB taxonomy): Bacteria > Acidobacteriota > Terriglobia > Terriglobales > Acidobacteriaceae > KBS-83. Next base: position 66,940 of record CAVTQV010000005.1, read on the forward strand.
GAGCCGATAAAGGCTAGTGCGGCGGTATAGAGCATCCAGGAGACCTGGACGGGAAAGGGCAGCGTGGGAAAACTGCTGCTCAGCACGGCCTTGATTACGAAGGTGAGGATGAGGCCGACAATGATGCCGGCGATCGAGAAGAGCGCGGTTTCGCGCAGCACCACGTTTACGACGTAAGACTTCGACGCGCCGAGCGACTTGAGGATACCGATCTCTCGCGTGCGCTCGAGCACCGCGGTGTACATGGACTGGAAGATGACCAGGAAACCGACGATGAAGGCGATGGCGATGACCACGCGGAGTGCGATGTTGAAACCGGGCAGACGCGCGGGCGTCATCTGGGAGAGCATCTCTTCGACGGTGTGGACCTGGTACTCGCTCAGTCCAGGTGTGTTGTGGATTTCATCGCGGACAAGGTCCTGATTGGCGGGATCATCGGTCTTGAGATAGAAGAATGACGCGTTGTTCTCCGCGCCATTGAGCGCGCCGAGAGTTTTGATGGGGACGAATTTGCGGCCGCCCTTGCCGTGCTCGACGATGCCGCAGATGCGGAAGGGATGATTGAAAACCTGCATGGTGTCGCCGACGCGGTACCCCTTGTCGCGACGGGCGGCGTAGTCGTCGATGATCACGTCGTTCGGGCCCTGAAATGGCGTGCCGGCGAGGAACTTGAAAGGACGAAGAGCGTTGTAGCTCGCGTAATCGATGCCGAGGATGCTCTCGACCGAGCCGGCAGTGTTGAGCTGAGAGATGACGGGGCTTACGACCGCGACGTGGGGCAGTTTGCGCACGATATCCGCGATTTTGGCGGGTACCGGGGCGCCGCCGATGGCGGTAAGAAAGCTGGCGTTCGGGGGCTGGATGACCATGTCCGCTCCGACGCCGAGAGTGTTGGCACGGCTACCGCTCACCTGGCCGATGAAGACGCCAGTGATGGACAGGATCATGATGACTTCTATGGCAACAGCCAGCACACTGATGGCCACGCGAATCGGCCGGTGGAGCAGGTTGCCGAGAACCAACTTGTTCATAGGGGGAGTGTAACAAAGGAGTTACGGGGGACTGATACCCTACGGGGGATGCGTTCCATTCCCGGAAAGTGGTGCTCCGCAGATTGAGGAAAAGGCGTACGGTGTTCGGAGACTTTGGTAAGAGATCACTCATCACGCCTTTGCATACAAAGGACTACGCTGCGGGCAGCCCGGGCCAAATCAGGAATCAAGTACGTCCCCAGCCGAGATGGAAAGGCACCAAGGTGTGAGCATGGGCAGCTTTGGACACGATCTGAAAAAGGCCAGAGAAACAAAGGGTGTGACGCTCGAGACGGTCGCTGCAGCGACCAAGATCACAACCCGCTACTTGCAGGCGGTAGAGCAGGAGCAGTTCGACAAGCTGCCGGGCGGCGTCTTTCGCCGCAGCATCGTCCGCAGCTATGCGCGTGCGGCAGGGCTGGATGAAGAGACCTGGGTAAAGCGCTATCTGGAGATCAGCCAACCGGTCGAGACGGTCATCAGCGAAGAGGACCGGGCGTGGGCAGAGTTCGCCGAGAACGTCGGCCGTTCGCGTGGCCGCGACTCGGAATCCGGCAGCAACAATATGCGTTGGGCAGGCGTGGTGGCGCTGCTACTGTTGGTCATCGGGATGAGCTGGTTTGTCTGGGGCTATGTGCACAACAAGGCCGCCGCAGCTGCGAAGAGTCCCGGCGTTTCTTCGGCGCTGACGGCTCAGTCCACTTCGGCTATCGCTTCCTATTAAGTTGGGAGCAACCGTCTGCGCATGACGGATTAAGCCGTGCTCCGCATATCTAATGTGGAAGCCGTTGCGGCGGCACATCGCGGAGCGAAGGCCGCGACCCACTAGACTGTCTCAACCATGCCAGTCTGCCATCGCTCGCTGACGCTGCCTCGCGGGCACGACGCTTCTCCATCGTGCTGTGGCTGCTGGGCGCGGTGCTGATCGCCTGCGCCGCGATCTTCGTCGTCATGACGCGGCACTGGCCGATGGTGCAAGATGCCGCGCTGCTGCATTATGACGTCTTCCTGATCCAGCACGGATGGGCGCCGTATCGCGACTTCGTGGACATCAACATGCCCGGAGCGTACTGGGCGACAGCGCTGGCGATGCATCTGCCGGGCCAGCCCGATGTGGCGTGGCGGATTTTCGATCTGGCGCTGGTGGCGCTGGCTGGAGTCGGCTACTACTTCATCGCGCGGCCCTATTCGCGATTCGCTGCCTTGTTCGCAACCGTGCTGCTGCTACTGGTCCATGGACAGGACGGCGTGCAGCAGGCGGGACAACGCGACCTGGTAATCGCGGTGCTGCTGATTCTGGCGTTCGCGTGCCTGCTGGAGGCGGTACGGCAGAACCGCTGGATCTATCTGATTCCTTTCGGTGTTGGCGTGGGACTGGCGGCCACCATCAAGCCGACCGCAGATCCGCTTGGAGTTCTGCTGCTTGCGATGGTGGTGATCTATCGCGCTCGCCGGCAGGATGCGGATCGTTCTGCCACGCTGGGCTGGCTGGCCGCGGGACTGGGCGCGATGACGATGCCGCTGATCGCGATGCTGGCCTGGCTGCAACATAAGGGCGCGCTGAAGGCCTGGATTGCGGTAGAGCAGCTGGTGCTGCCGTACTACGCGGCGCTGGAGCGGCGGCCGCTGGGCTTCACTTTTTCGCACAGCGTTTCACCCGTGGCCGTGCTGGTCGCGTTCTGGCTGCTATGTCTTGTGCTGCGCGGCCCGCACTGGCCGCCTTTCGAGCGGCTGCTTATGGCAACGGCGGTCGTGGTGAATCTGCGGGGACTGCTGCTGCAGGGCAAGGCGCTTCCCTACCAGCGGTACCCGATGCTGGTGTTCCTGCTGCTGCTTGTTGCGCTCGATCTGAGCACTGCGTGGGCCCGGCGGGATGAAACGCGGCGCGGCGCGAGCATGGCCGCGAGCTGTGTTGCGCTTGGGGGACTGTGCTGCGGCTGCCTCGTGATCGCGCCACTTGCGCTGGCGAGGGTACACCGGTTTGTTGCGAAGCCGCAGGAGTTCGATGCCATGCTGGCCGCAGACCTGCGCCGGGTGAACGGCGGCAATGTGAGCGGACGCGTGCAGTGCCTGGACACCGTTGAAGACTGCCTGCCGACACTGGGTGCGCTGCGCCTGCTGCCGGCTACGGGGATCCTTTCCGATCAGCCGCTGTTCGATCCGGTTCCGCGGCAGGCGGTAAACATCTTCCGCCAGCGCTTTCAAAGAGAGATCACGGCGCGCCCGCCTCTCGTATTCGTTGCGGTAAGCGGATATTTCCTGGACAGCGGCAGCGGCTATCGCAAGCTGGACACCTGGCCTGCATTCCAGCAATGGCTGGACGCCAACTACACGCTGGCAGCGGAGCGAAACTCTCCCGGCATGGTGCGCTGGTGGAGCAGGCCGCAGCCGCAGCCGGGATATCGCCTGTATGTCTTGAAAGGAACTCCGACGCAACTGGGCGCGGAGAGCCGCTGACTGCGGAATTCGCGCCTTTCGCGGCTGTTTTGAGCATTTCGCCAAGTCATCTTTGCCGTATCTTCGCGTGGTCTGCTACGGTACTTTAGCGGTCCTAGACGCTTCTTGTTGGGGCTGCCTGTCCGTCACTTACGTCCCTGAATGAATTCCCAAGCACATTCCGGTCTGGCGAGCAGAGAAGGTATAGGAGGAAGCTCGTTTTGTCACAACCACGCGATAAGTTTCTGTTCACCTCGGAATCGGTGACCGAAGGCCATCCCGATAAGATTGCCGATCAGATTTCCGATGCGATTCTTGATGCCTGCCTAGAGCAGGACCCCTTCAGCCGCGTCGCCTGCGAGACGCTGACCTGCACCGGACTGGTGGTTATCGCCGGTGAGATCACAACCCAGGCCTATGTTGACTTTCAATCGCTGGTGCGCGGCACGGTCGCGGCGATCGGCTACGACAATGCGCTCTACGGCTTCGATTCGAATACCTGCTCGGTGATTTCGACGATCAACAAGCAGTCCGGCGACATCGCGATGGGCGTGGACACGGGCGGCGCCGGCGACCAGGGCATGATGTTCGGCTATGCCACGAACGAGACGGAAGAGCTGATGCCGACGCCGATCTCGCTGGCGCACAAGCTGACACACCGGTTGACGGAAGTCCGCAAGAGCGGACTGATGTCGTACCTGCGGCCGGACGGCAAGAGCCAGGTGACGGTGGAATATGACACGAACGGCAAGCCGGTACGCGTCGATGCGGTAGTGATCTCGACGCAGCACGCAGAGCAGGTGACTAACGATGAACTGCGCCGCGACATTCTGAAGAATGTGATCCAGGCAGTGATTCCCGCAAAGCTGCTGGATCAGGACACGAAATATCACATTAACCCCACAGGGCGGTTCGTGATTGGCGGCCCGATGGGCGACACCGGACTGACCGGCCGCAAGATCATCGTGGATACCTACGGCGGCATGGGCCGGCACGGCGGCGGCGCATTCAGCGGCAAGGACCCGACAAAGGTGGACCGCTCGGCGGCGTACATGGCGCGCTATATCGCGAAGAATATTGTGGCCGCCGAACTTGCGGACCGCTGCGAAGTGCAGCTTGCGTATGCGATCGGCGTTCCGGAGCCGGTAAGCGTGCTGGTGGACACCTTCGGCACGGGCAAGATCAGCGAGGTGGAGTTGCAGAAGCTGATCCGCGAAAATTTCTCCCTGACGCCGAAGGGGATCATCGAATCACTGGACCTGCGGCGGCCGATCTACAAGAAGACCGCGGCGTACGGACACTTCGGCCGCAAGGAGAAGGACTTCCGCTGGGAAGCGACGGACAAGGCCGATGCACTTCGCGAAGGCGCCAAGAAGACTGCAGTTGTGGCGAACGCGTAACGGCATCCGCATCCCTGCAGTTGTTTGTATCTCCAGAACACACCGTACATCCAATGGCCCGCTCCCTCTGAAGAAGGAACGGGCCTTGGCTTTCACTGAAACCAGGCACCTGGCTGCCAGGCTGCTATGTCATCCTGCGCACAGATGCTTTCGGGTTGGTCATGAAGGTTCCAGGCATGCAGAAGTTGCTGCTCAGTCTCTTGATTGTTCTTGCGGCAGGCCTGACAGGCTGTGGTGGCTCCGGCACCGGGGCAGGCTTCGCGGTATTGGTGGCGCCCTCACCGATTATGCTGACCGGCGGTACGACGCAGTCCATCAGCGTTGGATCGAATGCGACAGGAGCCTTCAATGCGCCGGTGACATTCACCTTCAGCGGGCTTCCTGCGGGTGTTACGGTCAGTCCCGCCACGCTGACGGTGACCGGTGGAATGGGGCAGAACGTAGCCCTGAAGGCTGACACGACGGTGACTGCAAGTCACGGGTCACTTACCGTAACGGGCGTTTCCGGGAAGGTGACGCATACCGCGACTGCAACCTTGATTGTGGCCGTCGCGCCGCCGCCGGATTTTTCCATGTCGGTGAACCCCGCCGCGTTGACTGTCGCACAGGGCGCGCAGGCCAACGCGCTCGTGATTACGGCAACGCCAGTCACCGGCTTTTCCTCACCGGTCGCGGTTGCTATCACGGGGCTTCCCGCGGGTGTGACGGCTAACCCCGCGTCATTGACGCTGGTCCCGGGCACGGGGCAATCCGTTTCTCTGACGGCGAACGCGAGCACCGCTGTGGGAAGCTCGACAGTGACGTTTACCGGCACCTCAGGGACGTTGACACACGCGGCGACGCTCGCGCTGACGGTGCAGGCGCCCGCGCCACCGCCCGTGGGAAGCTCCCCGGATGTGACCACCTATCACTTCGACAATGCGCGGGACGGGCTGAATGCGCAGGAGACCGTGCTAACGCCGGAGAATGTGACTAGCGCGACGTTCGGGAAGCTTGGATTCTTCCAGGCGGATGGGAAGGTGGATGCGCAGCCGTTGTACCTCGCGGATTTGAACGTAAACGGAGTGCTGACGAATGTGCTCTATATGGCGACAGAACACGGCAGCTTGTACGCGCTCGATGCGGATTCGCCCAGCGCCACGCCGCTATGGAAAGTGTCCCTGTTGGGAAGCGGGGAGACGCCGAGCGACGACCATGGCTGCAGTCAGATTTCGCCGGAGATTGGCATCACGTCGACGCCGGTCATCGACCGCGCGAAAGGGGTGATCTATGCCGTTGCGATGAGCGCCTCCAAGGATGCAACCGGCAAGACTACGTATCACCAGCGGCTGCATGCGCTGAACCTGACGACGGGATCTGAACTGGGCGGCAGCCCCGTAGAGATCACCGGCAGCTATCCAGGCACCGGCGCCGGATCCGTCGGGGGAGCGGTTCCTTTCACTGCTGGCCAATATGCGGAGCGCGCCGGCCTGCTGTTGCTGAATGGATCGATCTATCTGGCGTGGACCTCTCATTGCGACAACGCGCCTTACACCGGCTGGGTGATGGCGTACAGCGAAAGCACGCTGCAGCAGACCTCAATCCTGAACCTGACGCCGAATGGAAGTGACGGATCGATCTGGATGGCGGGTAACGGGCTGTCGGCAGATGCGCAGGGGAACGTCTACTTCCTGGATGCGAACGGCACGTTCGATGCGGGCTTCGACAGCAATGGCTTTCCCGCCCAGCATGACTATGGCAACGCGATTATGAAGCTGAGCACGGCAGGCGCCGCGGTGGCGGTGGCGGACTACTTTGAGCCATTCGACACCGTAAAGGAATCGGCTGCGGATACCGATCTTGGCTCGGGCGGCGCGATGCTGCTGCCGGACATGACCGACGCCAATGGGGACGTGCGGCACCTGGTCGTAGGCGCGGGCAAGGACAAGAACATCTACCTGGCTGATCGCGACAACCTGGGAAAATTCAATCCGAACAGCAACAGCAATATCTACCAGGAATTGCCCGGTGCGCTGGCGCGCGGCACGAATGGTGGCGGCGCGTGGTCGTCACCTGCATACTTCAACGGTACGGTGTATTACGCAGCCCAGCAAGATGTGCTGAAGGCATTTCCGATGACACAGGCCCGTATGGCGACGACGCCGTCGAGCCAGTCGGCGGTGGTGTTTCCGTATCCCGGCAGCACGCCGAGTGTTTCAGCAAACGGTACGCAGAATGGGATTGTCTGGGCGGTGGAGAGCAATCTTGGCCTGGCCGGCGTGCTGCATGCCTACGATGCAACGGACCTGAGCCGCGAGTTGTACAACAGCAACCAGGCTGCAGGAGGGCGCGACAGCTTCGGGAATGGAAATAAGTTCATCACGCCGGTGATTGTGAACGGGAAAGTGTTCGTGGGCACACAGACGGGTGTGGCGGAGTTTGGCTTGCTGCCCTGATGCGCGGAATGGCAGCGCCGATTGACAGCAAGGTTATTCTGACCTGAAGCTGCCATTTTCGCTGTGGACGGAGACCCCTCGTGCCTGCTCGCTTTCGCGGAACATTGTTGGTGTCTTTGCTGTTGCTGTTCGCCTTCCATGTGGGTCGAGCTCAGTCAGCGCCGGCGCCGCGCGTCATCGGGTTCATGACGGATTTCGATGTGAAGGATGACGCGGTCGGCATCTGCAAGGCTGTGATGTTCGGCATCGCGCCGGATGCACGGATCATTGACATTACGCACCAGGTGACGCCGTTTGACATCCCAGAAGCCGGGCGGTTCCTGGCTGGCTCGGCTCCATATTTTCCGCATGATGCCGTTTTCGTCGCGGTGATCGATCCCACCGTGGGCAGCACGCGGAAGGCGATCATTGCGAAATCCAAGGTGGGCCAGTACTTCGTGCTGCCGGACAACGGCATGATTACGCAACTTGCCGATCGCGATGGGCTGTCGGGTGCGCGGGAGATCACGAATCCGGCCTGGATGATCGGCGCGAAGTTGTCATCTACCTTCCACGGGCGCGACATTTTCTCACCTGCCGGCGCGCACCTGGCGCGCGGCGATGACTGGACAGAGGCTGGCCCGGCGCTCGATGTTTCGAAGCTTGTGCGGCTGCAGAACAACAGCGCAATGGTCGATCCGAACGGGCTGCACGGGCAGGTCATCGGGACGGATGGGCCTTTCGGAAATCTGGTGACAAACGTGCCAGCCGAGACCTTCACAAAGCTCGGCTACAAACTGGGAGATCATGTGCCGGTCACCGTTGCGGGAATCCGCTATGTGCTTCCGTTTGTGAAGACATTCAGCGATGTTCCATTGGGCGAGGGATTGCTGTACATCGATTCGCGCGGGCGGTTGAGCCTGGGGATCGATCAGGGAAACTTCGCGGAAATGCGCCACGTCGCGCCCCCAGTCCCACTGGAGATTCCGGCAAAGCGCTGAATTTCGCAACTTCTACAGCAAGAACCGGAGCGCGCCGCCGCGCGCCTGAGCGCAGTATGCTGACATGGCGACGATACAGGTGGTTCCAACAACAGTGAAGGTAGTGGAGATGAAGGCCGCATTCGATGCCCGGTTCGATGCCGAGGTGGCGTGGCGGCGGGTGCAGGCGCGGGATGCGTCGGCGGATGGACAGTTCGTATATGCGGTGGATACGACGGGGATATTTTGCCGTCCGAGCTGCGTGAGCCGACGGCCGGCGCGGCGGAACGTACGCTTCTTTGCGAATGCAGATGCCGCGATCGCTGCGGGGTATCGGGCGTGCCGGCGCTGCCATCCGGCGGGTGAGCATGCCGAGGCGGAGATGGTGCGGCGGCTGTGCGACTATCTTAACCGGCATGTGGATCGTGCGGTGACGCTGCAGGAACTGGGCCGCCTGGCTGGCATGAGCCCGTTTACCGTGCAACGGATGTTCGAGCGCGTGCTGGGCGTGAGTCCGCGGCATTACCAGATCGACCGACGTCATGCGCTGCTGCGCGAGAGGCTCGCGAGTGGCAGCAGCGTGACCGACGCGATTTACGAGGCGGGGTTCAGTTCATCCAGCCGAATGTACGAAGGCGCCGATGCGCGGCTGGGCATGCTGCCGGAGCGCTTCCGCAAGGGCGGTCTGGGCGAGCAGATTCGGTATCTGGTGAGCGATTGTCCACTGGGCAAGGTGCTGGTTGCAGCGACGGCGCGCGGGCTGTGTGCGGTGACACTTGGCGATGACGCAAGAGCAATGGAGCGCGAGCTGCGCGAGCGCTTCCCTGCCGCGGAGATCGACGCGGCATCCATGCAAGACAAGCGGCTGGGCGCGACGGCACGCGCAGTGATCTCGCGCATGACCGAGCATCCGGTGGCGCTGGACCTGCCGCTCGATCTGCGTGCGACAGCATTCGAACAACGCGTATGGCGCTTGCTGCAGACGATCCCACGGGGAGAGACGCGAAGCTACTCGGCGGTCGCGGCGGAGCTGGGGCAGCCCCGCGCGGTGCGGGCCGTAGCGCGAGCATGTGCTCGGAACCCGCTGGCGCTGATCGTGCCGTGCCATCGCGTGGTGGGCAAGAACGGACAGCTCACTGGCTATCGCTGGGGCAAGGAGCGCAAGGAGAAGCTGCTGAAGTTGGAGCACGTGGGTACAGACGGAGAGCCCCATGGAAAAGCAGATACCGGATCGATCGCCAGGACCTGACAGCACGCGCGAGCTTGTTCAATCTTTGGCCAGGCTATGGCCGCACAGGGAGCATGAATCGAACAGTCTGAAGGCTTTTTGTTGCCGTTGCGGAGTCCATCGATGGTCTGTATTGCACGTTGAGAATCTAGCACCCGGCCGGGACATTCGGTTTTGCCTTTGGTGTTCGAAGATAAAAATAGATGGCACGGTCTACACTGTGTAGCCGGCTCCCGTCCTAAGATATGAGCTAATCGCGGGTGCGTGCTGCAGCAGCGAGCTCGCGCAACAGCGGCGCGGTCTCATCCCACCCGATGCAAGCGTCGGTCATGCTTTGGCCGTAGACCAGCGGCTGGCCGGGAACGTGCTTCTGGCAACCCGCGATCAGATTGCTTTCGAGCATCACGCCGATGATGCGGCGGTCGCCGCCGGCGATCTGCGCGGCGACATCGCGGCAAACGACAGGTTGGCGCGTGTGGTCCTTGCGGCTGTTGGCATGGCTGCAGTCGATCATCATGGCGGGCTGGAGGCCAGCCTTGGTTTCAAGCCCGGCGATGCGCTCCACATCGGCAGCGCTGTAGTTCGTGACGCCGCGGCCGCCACGCAGAATCAGGTGGCAGTCGGGATTGCCGCCGGTGGCGAAGATGGCGGTCTGGCCGTCCTTGGTATGGCCGAGGAACGTGTGCGGCTGGCGTGCGGAGAGGATGGCCTCAATCGCGATGCCGGCATCGCCGGAGGTGCCGTTTTTGAAGCCAACCGGGCAGGAGAGACCGCTGACGAGCTGGCGATGGAGCTGGCTTTCCGTGGTGCGCGCGCCGATGGCGCCCCAGCTTACCAGTGCTGCGAGGTACTGTGGCGTGATGAGATCGAGGAACTCGCTGCCGGCGGGGACACCCAACTCGGCTAGATCGAGCAACAGGTTGCGCGCCATGCGCAGGCCTTCGTTGATGCGATGCGATTCGTCGAGATGGGGGTCATTGATGAGGCCCTTCCAGCCAACAGTGGTGCGCGGTTTTTCGAAGTAAACGCGCATGACGATCAGCAGGTCCTGCGCCAGCTCGGCAGCAAGCGGCTTCAGAAGCCGGGCATATTCGAGCGCAGCTTCCGTGTCGTGAATCGAGCAGGGGCCGACGACAACGAGCAGGCGGTGGTCCGCGAGACCAAGAATCTTGAGAATCTGCTGACGGGTCTGATAGACGAGACCGGCTGCGGCATCGCTGATGGGCCGTTCCGCTTCCAGGGTGAGGGGCGGATCGACCACGTTGGCCGAGCGGATGCGGAGATCGTCAATGAGATGCTGCATGGGAATGACAGAAGTTGGCATGGCAAGCTTTTCTTGATTGTATCTGGCAAGGGAAAGCGAGCCTATTTGTGCGTGCGCTCCAGAAAATCCAGGCCCTCCTCGCTGCCGATAACCACTTTGCTGGCGATTCCAAGGAAGAGACCATGCTCGACGACGCCGGTGGTGCGCTTGAAAGCTTCGGCTGCCTGCTCCGGAGTAAGGCCGGACTCGATCAGCTTGCAGTGCAGGATATAGTGCTGACCGTCGGTGACGTACGGGTTGCCGTCATCGTTTCTCCGGAGCTCGGAGGTAAAGCCCTGGTCGCGAAGGCGGCGCTGAGTCGTCTCCCAACCGAAGGGGACGATTTCTACCGGCACGGTGAAGGTGCTGCCGAGCTGATCGACAATCTTGCGGCGATCGACAGCCACGAGCATGCGACGGCTGGCCTTGGCGACGATCTTTTCGCGCAGCAGTGCGCCGCCGTGTCCTTTGATGAGCGCAAGCGTGCCGCGCTGCACCTCATCCGCGCCGTCGATGGTGAGATCGAGCTGGGGCTGGCGCGCAAAATCCGTAAGCGGGATTCCCAGCGATTCTGCCTGGCGATGGGATTGTAAGGAGGTGGCGATGCCGACGATGCGAAGGCCTTCGCGGACGCGGCGGCCGATCTCATCGATGACCAATGCCGAAGTGGAGCCGGAGCCAAGGCCGACGGCCATACCATCTTCCACCTGAGTTGCTGCCCATTCGGCAGCAAGCCGCTTTGCCGCCTCTGCCGGATCTTGCGATGTGTTGGGAGTCATGCCCATCCGTGATATCACGCCAATGGGGAAATGCTCCAGCCCTGCAGATCAGGGATGCGGCGCAGGCTGTGTCTGAGGTTGACTCGGGGGCTGACTCTGGGGCTGGCCGGCAGGAGCATTGCCCGGCGCCGGCTGCTGGCCGTTCTTGGTAATGTCCTGGCCTTCAAAGGTGATCTTGATGGAGGAGCCGAAACGCTTGTAGTTGGTGTACTTCACGATGGAGAGCACATGCACGTCTTGCGACATGTAGCCCTTGCCGCCGGAGAAGTGCAGGATGCCATCGGACTTGCTATAGACCGGGAACCAGTACTGTCCGTCGACCTGCTCGCGATAGGTGGTGAACGGGAGTGAAAGATCTTCGTGGCCAGGACGAAGATCGTCCGGCACGTTCTTTGCGCTGACGACGACGATCTGCAGGTCGTGCTGATCGACCCAGATACGGCCCTGAATGTAACGCTGGCCTTTCTCAATCTTTTTTGGACCAACATCGAAGACGTAGGTGTCGAGATCGTCGACCTTCTGTCGTCCGACGTAGTTGATGTTGTAGAGGGGCAAGTCCTCGGTGGTGAGCACGAAGGGCAGGCGGTGCTCAATGTCCGACATGTCGGCGGGAGTCATCATGATGCGCTCCAGCGTGTTGGCAGGAGCGAAGGTGACATGCTCCAGCTTTGCGCCCTTGCCGTCGTAGGAGATGTCGGTGACCTGCTGGTAGCCGCCGTCAGGGTGCCCATCATCGTTGATGGTTTCGATCTTCACGCTACGCGTGTAGGTGTACTGGTCCATCGCCTTGCGGAATTCGGTCTCTTTCGCAGCGAATTTCTGGATGATCTGGTCCGGCGGAATGGAAGGCGTGGAATTATCCAGCGGGCCATAGCCGGAATCCGTGGGCTGCAACTGCGTATAGCTGGCCTGGGCCTGGAGACGCGGCAACGGGAGAAGCAGAAGACCAAGCAGGCTGAGCGTGAGCAGGCGAGACATAAGCCGAAATACCTCTGGACCGGATTCCTAAACAGAGTAGACGTCCGGCGGACGGAAAAAGACACGGCGACGCAGGCGATTGCGCCCCGCCCAATGCAAAAGCAGCATCAGAATAGCAGTGCAAACCCCATGGCTTTCAACAGAGGTGGTGTAATCTGCGCAGGTCAAGAAGAGGAGACATCGTGAGACGAGCTACGAGCGTATTCCTTAGCCTGCTGTTTCTGGTGCTGGCTTCCCTGCCGGCGCTGGCGCAACGTCGCGATCAGTTCTATAACGGAGTGCGCGACGGCGGGCGGGGCGGTAACTACTACAACCAGAGAGATCGTGACTGGGACCGGCGACATCGCCGCGACCAGGGCGGAATTGGTCCGGGAACCGGCGCGCTGATTGGTGGCGCGGGCGGCGCCGTATTAGGAGCGGCTCTGGGTGGCGGCTTGAAGGGTACGATCATCGGAGGCGCAGCCGGCGCAGGCATTGGAGCGGTCCTGGGGCAGGCAAATCAGAACAGCAAGCGTGACAACAGATACCGGCGCTAGATGCGCAATGGCACGAGAAAGGCTGATTGCATGAGAGGCGTATCGCGAATTCTGGTTCTAACCATCGGTCTGGCATGCCCAGTGTCTCTGCTGGCCGCGTCGCAGGCGCAGAGCACACCGGCGGATACGGCTACGCAAAACTGGACTATCGATCAAGTGGTCACCGACACAGTTGCTGATGCATGGCACCAGGGCGGAGAAACCGAGGCCGGCTTTTTCGCGATTGTGAAGACGATGGCGCAGTTCGCCGCACAAAAGCGGGATGTCACGCTGCCGGATTCGCGCGAGGCGGGCATGCGGATGGGGCAATATATCAAGCAGCAGGCGCGGCTCGATCACCAGCAGCTACTTTATCCGATCGTGGACAAAGCGGTGCGGATGGTGGGTAAGCCAGCATCGGCCGATACTAGCGCAACGCCTACCCCCAAACAATAGGGCGTCTCAGCAGAAAGCAAACACTGATGGCGGCCTCCGGGCCGCCGTCGTCGTTTTCTGATCATCCCAACTCGACAGAGAGGTTCTATGTGCCGAACGTCCTGACCCTCAATCCCGGCAGCAATTCGCTGAAAGCAGACGTCGTGGAGGTGCGGAGCGCACAGCGCTTCGGCTGCGAAAGCGTGACCCGCACCAGTGCGATGGTGGAGAACATCGGCAAGGACAAACCTGCGACCTTCTCTATCATGCGCGGGCGGGAGACTGCCGAGTCGCATGATGTGGAGGCGAAGAGCTTTACCGATGCAGCGGGCGTACTGATGGAGTGGCTGCGCGAGCAGGCCGGGGCGCACGGCGCGACATACGAAGACGTAGATCTGGCCGCAGTGCGGGTGGTGCATGGCGGCGATCGATTCGACAAGCCGGTCATTGTAGATGGCGCGGTGGAGGAGCAGATTGAAGCCCTTCAGCGGTTCGCGCCACTGCACAATGCGCGCTCGCTGGAGGTGATCCGCGCGCTCCATAAGCACGCGCCGGAGATGAAGATCGCGGTTGGCTTCGACACGTCGTTCTATCGCAAGATGCCGGAGATTGCGTGGAGGTATCCACTGCCGCCGGAGCTTGCGGACAAACACGGCATCCGGCGGTATGGGTTCCACGGCTTTTCGCATCGCTCGCTGCTGGAGCGGTATGCGCTGGAGACGAAGCGGCCGCTGGAAGAGATACGGCTGGTGTCGCTGCACCTGGAAAGCGGCTGCTCGGCCACTGCGATCCGCGACGGTGTTGCCGTGGACAATTCGATGGGGCTGACCCCGCTGGAAGGGCTGATGATGGGAACGCGCAGCGGCAGCGTCGACCCGGCGATCGTCCAGGTACTGACGGAGCAGGCGGGACTGGATGTCAACGGCGCGCTCGAGGTGCTCAATAAGAAGTCGGGATTGATGGGAGTTTCGGGCATCTCGCTAGACACGCGCGTGCTGATGAAACAACTCGACCAGCCTCGGGCTGCGCTGGCCATGGAGATGTTCTGCTACAGCATCATCAAGCACGTGGGCGCGTATCTGGCTGCGCTGGGCGGAGCGGAAGCGATTGTGTTCGGAGGCGGAATCGGCGAGGACGAGCCCATGGTGCGGGCACGGGTGTGCCGCGCGCTGCGCTGGGCGGGCGCGGAGCTGGATGAAGAGCTAAATAAGAGCAGCGTCTTTGAGCCCGGACGTTTGAGCCAGCCGAACGCTGCCTTGGCAGTGTGGACGCTGCCTGCTGCGGAAGCGGCGCAACTCGCGTTCGAGAGCGCGGCTTTGCTCTGACCTAAAGCTGCCATCCTAGGAAATCCAACCTGTCAAGCCGTTTTCGCTATATTTTCGCTGTAAACTCCGCCGCCGCCGCATCGTCTATGTGTGTGCATGGAACACGTGATTGCGAATGCTATGGCGGCGGATGAGCTACCAGCGACAGCCATCCGTCAGGAAACCGGCGGCGTTGAGGAGTGGATGCGGCTGTACCGCGGCCGCATTTTCCGCTACATCCTGTTCGCCACGCGCGACGAAGACGTAGCCGAGTCGCTGACGCAGGATTGCTTTCTGCGGGCGCACGGGGCACAGGCCAGTTTTCGCGGTGACTGCGCGATGGCCACATGGCTGATGCGCATTGCGGTAAACCTGGTGCGCGACCACCAGCGAAGCATGAAGCTGCGCTTCTGGAGACGCGCGCCGATGCTGGATGCCGCGGAGATGAGCGATCGTCTGCCGGATAGGAGCCGCTCCACGGAGCACCGGATGATCGCCGAGGAACGGGTCGCCAGCGTATGGCGTGCTGTCGAGACGCTGAGCGAGCGCCAGCGGAGCATCTTCCTGCTGCGTTTTGTCGAAGAACTGGAGTTGCCAGAAATTTCGGAAGCTATGCAATTGAACCTGAATACGGTGAAGTCGCATCTGTACCGCGCGCTGAATGCCGTGAAACAGCAGGTGGGGGAGGGACGATGAATTCGCACTTGAGTCGGGAAGCAATGCTGCGCTGGCACGCAGGCGACGCCAGCGAAGTGGAGCAGGTGCACATCGCAGAATGCGCGGAATGCCAGGCGCAAACACAACCGCTCGGCGATGCGTTGCAATGGTTTGGATCCGCGGCGCGGCAATGGGGCGCAGAAAAGGCAGCCTCGACGCGGACATCGCGAGTGGATGTCAGGACGACACTGCACTGGGGAAGATTTGCTACGGCGCTGGCATTGGCCTGCATGCTGCTGGCCGCAACCGGCATTGCGCTGCTGCGCTGGCAAAAGAGCCCCAGCGTGCCAACACAAGCGCATGTGCAGCAACAGCAGGAAACACCACAGCAGCAATTGGCGCGCGACAACGCGCTGCTCGAAGCGGTCGATCAGGACGTATCGCAGGAAGTGCCGTCAGCGATGCAGCCGCTCTCGTGGAATGCAAGCGACACGACCACACGGCAATAGAGTTCGCGAACCATAGATGGAATCGTTCAACGGAGAAGGAGCAAGATGAATTCAATACTAAAAATTCGCGCCACACACCTGGCCGTCAGCACAGCGCTTCTGCTGGGCGGATTGCCGGCAATGGCGCAGGAACTCGCGGCCAATGCACCGCCGCCACCACCCGCACCCATTCAGGGACCGGGAATAGATGGCGGTCCGATGGCGCCGCATCGCCCGCCCATGGAACACGCCTTCCGCATGGGCCCGCGAGGCCGCTGGTGGGACAACACGGACATTGCGCAGAAGCTAGGCTTGAGCACAGACCAGCAGAAGAAGATGGATGACATCTTCCAGCAGAGCCGGCTCAAGCTGATTGATCAACATGCAGCAGTGGAAAAGGAAGAGACGATCCTGGAACCACTGCTCGCGGCCGAGCAACCGGACGAGGCGCATATCCTGGCGCAGATCGACAAGGTGGCGCAGTCGCGCGCCGAGTTGGAGAAGGCGAATGCGCGCATGCTGCTTGGACTGCGCGGCGTGCTGACCACTGCGCAATGGAAGACGCTGCAGACGCTGGGACCGCAAAGACGTGAGCGCGTCATCATACGTCGGGATGACACGCGCGGTCCGCGCGACCGGCGAGGGCCCGATGGGCCGCAGGATGGAGGCCCGCCGCCACCGCCGCCACCGAGCGGAAGCCCGGGCGAGTCGCAGTAATCTCAATCTGAAGCGCATCGCGCGGAGACTGGTCGCAACTGGTCTCCGCGTTTGTTTTGCTGCCGATTGCGAGAGCGAGCAGGTAGGATAGGTAGTCCGCTAATCTTTCCTGCGAGTTCAACATGCGTCTCCGCTTGTGTGCTGCGCTGTTGCTTTCCGTTCTGGTCCCGTGCACGCTTTACCCGCAAGCGGCGCCCCCGCCGCGGCGTCCCATGACGTTCGAGGACATGCAGCGCATGAGGCGGCTGGACGATCTGTCGTTGTCACTCGATGGGCGATGGGTGCTCTTCGCTGTGACAGATGTCGATCTGGAACAGAACCGGAAGACGTCGCATCTCTGGATTGTTCCGACTGGCGTTGGCTCGAAGCCGATGGAGGAAAAGCCGATCACGGCCTCGTTGCCGGGCGAGGGGCACGGGCGATTTTCGCCTGACGGTACGCGCGTGCTGTTTCAGAGCTCGCGTGATGGCGAACAGCAGGTGTACGTTGCGAACTTCGACCCGCACAGCAGCACGCTGGACGATGCACACCAGGTAACGCATGCGGCGATGGGCGCAGATGGCGCGATGTGGTCGCCGGACGGGAAGAACATCCTGTACACCTCTTCGGTGTATCCGGAGTGCACTGGACCGGACGAGGAGCGCTGCAACGCCGAGCACGCGAAGGCGAAGTCCGACAGCAAGGTGAAAGCGCAGATCTTCAAGCATCTGCTCTATCGGCACTGGAATGCATTCACCGGCGATCGGCGATCACATCTCTTTCTGCAGCCGGTGAGCGGCGGGCCTGCACGCGACCTGAATCCCGGTGACGAGCATGATGTGCCACCCTTTTCGCTAGGCGGCCCGGATGCATATGCGTTTTCTCCGGATAGCAAAGAGCTGACGTTCGAAGAGAACACCGACCCGATGCCGGCGATCTCCACCCACGTGGATCTGTGGACACTGGACCTGACCGACCCGGCGGCGAAGCCGGTGAAGATTTCGACCAGTGCCGGCGGCAACTTCAGTCCGGCGTACTCGCCTGACGGCAAATACATCGCGTGGCGCTCGCAGGCGCGGGCTGGTTATGAGAGCGATCGCTTTCGATTGGCGCTTTACGATCGCACTAGAAAAAAGATCGCGCTGCCGATGGAAAACTTCGACCGTTGGGTCGACGAGTTGGTGTGGGCGCCGGATTCGCAGAGCATCTATTTCACGGCGGGGGATGAAGGTGAGGAGCCTATCTTCCAGCTCGATCTTGCATCCGGGCAGCGCAGCTATATAGCGCGGCGCGGCGAATATGGCGACCTGCACGTGACCCCGGACAACACGCACATGGTGGCCAGCCGCACCACGGTCCGGCGTCCGCCGGAGATCACGCTGCTGAACCTGATCGAGGAGTCGTTTCCAAGGACTGCGCGCACGGCAAAACAACCAACGCTGCATGTCCGCAGCGTTCGTAGCCGCCGGGCTCCACTCGCAGAGCCATCCGACGTGACGGAGCAGCCGCTGACGAGGCTCAATCGAACGTTGCTAAGCCAACTCGATATTCCGGACATGGAGCACTACTGGTTCCATGGCTCGGGCGGCGTGCGAGTGGAGGGATTCCTCATTCGGCCTCCGGGCTTCGATCCGGAGACAAAGTATCCGGTGAAATTCCTTATGCATGGCGGGCCGGAGGGCGCGTGGGGGGACAGTTGGAGCTATCGCTGGAATGCTGAGCTATTTGCAGCGGACGGTTACGCCGTCGTGATGGTGAACCCCCGTGGGTCCACCGGCTACGGGCAGGCGTTCGTCGACGGCGTGAATGGTGACTGGGGTGGGCGTCCATACATCGACCTGATGCGCGGCCTGGATGCGGCGGAGGCGCAGTTCCCTTTCCTGGACAAGACACGCGAATGCGCGCTGGGCGCGAGCTACGGCGGCTATATGGCGAACTGGATCCTGGGGCACACGGAGCGATTCCGATGCATTGTCTCGCATGACGGCATGTTCAATCCCGTGTCGGCATACGGAACAACCGATGAGCTGTGGTTCAACGAGTGGGAGTTCCGCGGGACGCCGTGGACCAACCGGCTGACGTATCGCCGGTGGTCGCCGATGCTTTTTGCGCCACGCTTCAAGACGCCGACTCTGGTGGTGCACAGTCAACTGGATTACCGGCTGGATGTGAGCGAGGGATATCAGCTCTTCACCACGTTGCAGCGACTGGGCGTGCCGTCGGAGATGCTGTATTTCCCCGACGAAGGCCATTGGGTGCTGAAGCCGCAGAACTCGCAGCTCTGGTACAAGACTGTGAATACATGGTGCGATCGCTGGACAACTCCGAAGAAGTGATGTGATCCCGTGGGCCTGAGCGATCGACCGAAGAAACCGCGCGAGCCATTGACGGAGCTGGGGCTGTTTGACTACGCGACAGCGTCGCTTGGCAGGCGGGCGCAGACGGTGGCTGAGCTGAAGCGTAAGCTGCGGACCCGCGTGGAGCCCGGCGAGGCGGGCGAACAGAAGATCATTTCCGTGGTCAGGAAGCTGAAGGAATATGGCTTCCTCAATGATGCGAGCTTCGCGGCAGATTTCACGCGCCTGCGGCAGGAAAACGACAAGTTCGGACGGCGTCGCGTGCAGCAGGGGCTGATGCAGAAGGGCGTGCATCCGGAGCTGGTCTCATCCACGCTGGACGTTGCATACGAGAACGTGAACGAAGAGCAGTTGGCGCGCGCGTACATCGAACGCAAGCGCATGGCGCAGCCTAAGGACAAAAAGGAAGCGGCGCGTGCCATGCGGCGGCTGATTGCTGCCGGCTTTACGCCGCCCACCGTCTTCAAGGTGCTGCGTAACTGGTTGCCGGACGAGGATTCGCTGGAAGGACTGGATACCGTGGAAGAGCCGTGATCTTAGAAGTGATAGATCAGATCTCCAGCGATTGTGAACTGTGTCTTCTTATGTCCGAGGTCGAAGGCCGGCGCGTCGAATGCATGCTCCAGCCGGAGCTCCGGACGTATCGTAATCGTTGATCCGATCCAATGATCGATGCCGACCAGATGCTCGGTATAGCGTGTTTTGTAGCCGGTGCGCTGGCCGCGAATGTCATCGACATACTCGTTACGGATGTTCAGCGAATCACGATGATGATTGAAATCCTTCTCCAGATAATTCACGATAGCCCAGTCGGGCGCGTAACAGCGAAGCTGGGCGGGACCACAGTGAGCTCCATTGGTGCCAGTCTCAGGTGTAACTGGGTTTGCGACATTCCCAGCGATGTTCGGGACGTCGCGTTCGTATTGATACCAGCCTTCCGTGGCGGTATGCCATGACGCGTTGATCTTGTGATACCAGGTCAGATAGTACCCATTGACATTGTTGTATGCATATTTCCCATCGTTGATCGCGTTCGCACAGAGATAGAGATCATCGCCACCTGTGTTCCAGTAGTACGAAGCGCACGCAGTTCCGGTGGGCTTGGCGTCATCAGTCCAGAGCGACGCCTCACAGCCGCCAGAAATCCCACCCTGCACCTGCCAGTGATTGCTTAGCTTAACGGCAGCTACAGCTCCCTGCTGCGTATAGCAGTCGACCGTGTACAGCAGCGAATGACTATAGGTGTAATTGTTCGGCGCAAGCTGCGCTTCGATATCCGGCAGCGAGATGTACCGACCAATCCGCAGGTTCATCCCCTTGGCAACGTGCGGTAGCCACAGGTCGATGTACGCCATGACCGGATCGTAGCCGTAAGTATTGTTGCTGGAGAGTAGCTGCTGGCTGAAGATACCCTTGGCGGTGGTGTACCGATAGTCAAGGCCATAGAGCTGGGTGAAGCGGAAGCCCCAGTCGAAGTGGTCGCGCTGCACCTCATCAGGGAGGCGCTCGACGTACAGAGCGGCCTGATCCAACTGAATAGAGTTGGGGATGACATCGTAGGCTGCGGGTGCATTGGCGTACTTGCCGCGGTTCGAAGTGCTGACGTTAAAGCCGCCATCAAACCAGCCGTAGACTTTAGTGCGCGATTTCGTGTCGTTGATTGCATCCATCAACGGATACGTATTCGTGTCGGGCGCGCCAATGACGGGCGACCCGCCGTAGGGCCAGTCTGAAAAGGGGAAGGGCGGGGCGCTAACCGGTGCGGGCCATCCCGCCCGAACGGGTGCTGGACCGCTCGACGCCGCGCCATGCCAGTCTTCCGAATAGGAGGTAGCGAGCCGATGCCAGAAACCTCCTTGCAACGCCGTCGGCGTCTGTGGCTCATCCGGCACCATGATGTCCACGCCCGGTGATTCAGGCACTATCGCTGATGACGCATGGGGCCATGGTAAAGGCGTGGCAGCCTCCTCCAGTGCAAGTGCGCTGACGGATGAAAGAAGCACGGCAAGCACGCATGGAATCAAGGTTGAGAAGAGAGAACGGTTTGTCTGACGCACGGCGAATGGCCCTTCCCGATGACCAACGTTCTGAATCTACCGTTGATTCGTCAGCAAAAGTCCGATGGAGCAAGCGAAAGATATTAGGAGTAAGTAAGTTCTTTTCGAACCAATAAGGAAGGCGTAAGAGATCTAGCGGAAATGCATAAAAGAGAGCCCGGCTACGAACTAAAAATGAAATATGAGATCAGACGCTGCGGTGAATTGTGAGTGAGCGCGCCCGCTGTCGTAGGCACGCTGGTCGTAGGAATGTTCGAAACGTAGTTCCGGGCGAACTTCAACGGTGGTTCCGATCCATTTGGTAATACTCAGCGTGTTCTCTGAATACTTTGTTGCGTAGCCCGTGCGCTGTCCCCGACGATCGTTCACCACTTCGGAGCGGAAGGAGACGACGAGTTTCGGGGACAATTCCTTCTCGATGTAATTCACGACGGCGTACTCCCCTGCTGTACAGCGCGGCACACCGATACGGCAACTTGCTCCATTCGTGCCCGGCTCAGGTGGAATGGGATTGGTCACGCGTCCCGCGATATTCGGTACACCGTGCTGGTACATGTACCAACCCTCGGTGGCGATGTGGGTCCTTTGCGAGAAGCGGTGATACCAGGTGATATCGAACTGTTGCAAGTTATCGAAACCATATCTGCCGTCGTTGATGCCATTGGCGCAAGCGTACACATCGTTGTTCACGCTGCTGGTTGTGTAATTTGCGCAAAGAGTGCCAGAGGGTTGTGCGTCGTTGGTCCAGGGGGCTACATCATGACTGGCTGTGATACCAGCCTGCACAAGCCATTGGTCCGAGAATTTGATGGTTGCGAGTGCTCCCGTATCGGTAAGCGGCTCGGAGAAATAGAGGACGGAATGACTGAAAGCGTAGTTGCTGGGGGCAAGCTGTGCTTCGATACCCGGTAGGTTGATAAATCGGCCGATACGGATATTCATGCCGCGTGACACACGAGGAAAATACAGATCGACGTATTCGATGGGAAGATCGGCCCCATATTGCCGATTGAATTTCAGCAATTGCTGGGAGAAGTATCCCTGTGCAGTGAAGTAGCGATAGTCGGTGCCATAGATCGCAGTGAAGTGATAGCCCCAATCGAAATGCTTTGTTTGCACCGTGTCCGGCAGTCGCTCGATATGGATCATGAACTGATCCAGTTGAATGGAGTTCGGATACTGGTCGAATGCTTCGGGCAGATTTGTATTTCGTGCCGTTGAACCATTCACACCCGGCTCAATCCAGCCATAGATCTTCGAACGCGAGCGTGCCTCGTTGATTGCAGTCATAAGAGGATAACTGTTGGTGTCAGGTGCGCCGATATCAGGCGAGCCGCCATAGCTCCAATCGCCGCTGGGCAGCGGCGGCGAGTCAAGCGGCGAGTGCAAGCCGCGCTTTTGCGGAGTGGCAGGCGTCGGAGCGACAGGCGATTGCGATGGTGGAAACCAGTCGTCGCGGTAATAGTCCAGAAGGCGGCGCAGGAAGCCGGGTACCGAGGATACCTGTGAGTGATTGGGGGATGGCGGCGACACGTTCCCTCTTTGCTGAGCCGGCGCTGCGCCAATGAAGATGCCGCAAAATAACGCCAGCCGGAGAGCTTTGACGCGGCGGATGGATGGCGCAGCCGAGTCATTGCCAACGAGGCCGTCCAAGAGAGCCATGAAGGATGCCGATGATCCCATACCAGGAGGATGTCAAGCAGTATAGTGCGCGGATTGTAGACTGAAAGATATGCAAGCTCGTTCCGGCAACCAGATTCGTGAGATGTTCCTGAAGTTCTTCGAGGAGAAGGGACACCGTCGCGTGCATTCCTCCTCGCTTGTTCCCGCCAATGACCCGACGCTGCTCTTCACCAACGCGGGCATGAACCAGTTCAAGGATGTCTTTCTCGGTCTAGAGCGTCGCGATTACAACCGGGCGACTACGTCACAGAAATGCGTGCGGGCGGGCGGCAAACACAACGATCTGGAGAACGTCGGTTTCACGCGACGGCACCACACGTTTTTCGAGATGCTGGGCAACTTCAGCTTCGGCGACTACTTCAAGCGCGACGCCATTGCATACGCGTGGGAGTTGGTGACCTCCGAAAAGTGGTTCGGCCTTCCCAAGGACCGGCTGTACGTGACCATCTTCAAAGGAGAGGGAGGCGTGCCCCGCGATGAAGAGGCGCATGGTTATTGGCTGGAGCAGGGTGTTCCGGCGGAGCGCATCTTCGAAATGGGCATGAAAGACAACTTCTGGCAGATGGGGGACACCGGCCCGTGCGGGCCATGCTCGGAAATTTTTTACGACATGGGCATTGAGGCATCGGAGACCGGCCAGGACCTGCCCTTCGGCCAGGACGAGGCGCGTTATGTCGAGATATGGAATCTCGTCTTCATGCAATTCGATCGCAGCGCGCAGGGAGAGTTGACGCTGCTGCCGAAGCCATCGATCGATACCGGCGCGGGCCTGGAGCGCGTAGCCGCAGTGATGCAGAACAAGATCTCGAACTTCGAAACCGACTTGTTTGTGCCGCTCATCGAAAAGGCAGCGGAGCTTACCCATGTGAAGGGCGATCTGTTGGGCAATCCGTCACTGCGCATCATCGCGGATCACGCACGCGCCGCTACGTTCCTGATCAGCGATGGCGTGCTGCCCGCAAACGAGGGCCGTGGCTATGTGCTGCGCAAGATTCTTCGACGCGGCATCCGGCATGGCCGTTTGCTGGGACAGAACGAGCCGTTTATGAACCAAATGGTCTACGCGGTGCGCGATGAGATGCGCGGAGCCTACCCGGAACTCAACGAGAGCGCAGATCGCGTGAGCGAGGTCGTGTTGGCAGAGGAGCGGCAGTTTGCGCGGGTGATGGAGACGGGACTCGCGAGGCTGGAGCAGGACTTCGCCCCGCTGCTGGCCAACAAAAAGGAAAGCGCGGTTGTGACATATCCCGGCACGGCAGCATTTCATCTTTACGAAACGTACGGTATGCCGCTCGACTTCATGGTAGATGCGGCACGCGACCAGGGGTTGGAATTCGATCTGACCGGCTTTGAGGCGGCGCGCGCAGAGGAGCAGGCGCGTGCGCGGGCTTCGTGGAAGGGCGGCACGAAAGCATCTGCAAACCCGGCCTATCGCGAGCTGCCGAAGACGAAATTCGAGGGCTACTCGCGGCTTGTCTCAACAAATTGTGAAGTGCTGACCATCATGCGTGATGGCGTCGGTGTGCCTGCAGCGGCGACAGGTGAAGAGGTTGAGGTGGTGTTGGATCACACGTCTTTCTATGCCGACTCCGGCGGCCAGGTGGGCGACCATGGCTGGCTGCGCTCGGACGATCACAACACGGTGCTTGCCGACGTGCTGGGCTGCACGCAACCGGTGCAGGGTGTACGCGCGCATCGCGTGCGGCTGAAGCAGCCGATCGCGCTGGGCATGCATGTAGATACGGTCGTGGATGCGGAGTTCCGTAACGCGACGCAGCGCAACCATACCGGCACACACCTGCTGCATGCGGCGCTGCGCCAGGTGCTGGGCACGCATGTGAAGCAGGCGGGATCGCTGGTCGCGCCATCGCGGCTGCGGTTTGACTTCTCGCACTTCACCGCCGTAGCTGACGAGGAGTTGCAGGACATCGAGGACATGGTGAACCGCCAGGTGCTGGCCAACACCAAAGTCGAGACGCTGGTGGATGTGCCGATCGATGTCGCCGTGAATGAATACAAAGCGATGGCGCTCTTTGGCGAAAAGTATGGCGAACGGGTGCGCGTGGTGAAGATCGGCGACTTCTCGACCGAGCTGTGCGGGGGCACGCACACGGGCGCAACGGGCGAGATCGGGCTGCTGAAGCTGACTGGCGAATCGAGCGTGTCGTCGGGCGTGCGTCGCGTGGAAGCTGTGAGCGGCATGGGCGCGCTCAGCGAATTCCGGCGCGACTATGAAGCTGCGCAGTTCGCGACACATGTTGCCGGTGCGAGCGATGCTGCGCCTGCCGAAGCGCTGCGTCAACGCTTCTCGGCACAAGAGGATGAGATCAAGCGCCTGCGGCGCGAGCTGGATCAGGCGCGGATGAAGTCGGCCGCATCCTCTGTTTCTTCGGCTGCGGATCAGGCGATCGAAGTTAATGGCGTGAAGGTGCTGTCGCAACGGGTGGCGGCGCTCGATCGCGGACAGATGCGTACGCTGGTAGACAACCTGCGTAACAAACTCGGCTCCGGTGTCGTGGTGCTGGGCTCGGCGGCTGAAGACGGCAAAGTTGCGCTGATCGTCGGTGTAACCAAAGACCTGACGGAGCGCGTGCAGGCCGGAAAGATTATCGGGCAGATCGCGCAGCGTGTCGGCGGCTCCGGAGGTGGACGGCCGGATCTTGCCGAAGCGGGTGGAAAGGATGCAACGCAGCTGGATGCCGCGCTTGCCGGTGCGCCGGAAGTGGTCGGCAGTCTGCTCGGCTGATGCTCGCTTTCGGTGTTCTACATTGGCGACTCGACACCGCAAACCACTCAGGTTTGGCCTGTGCCAAGTGTGGAATTCAGAGGGTGTTCAAGTAGGTATCCGCTCGTCTTCTTCGGAGCTTTGCCGGTTGCCGCCCACCTATAATGGGCGTGTTCTGGTGCGAATGCATTTCTCGTGAATCGGTAGCCAGCTTGATTGGCATGGACCAGTTTTTTTCATAGAAAGCCGCGTCCATTCTCCGGCCGCCTGGGTTCAGGCTCACAGGAGATGTGCGCTCTCTCGTCGAATCCTATGCCGGCACGGCTCCTTTCCCCGCTTCGACGCCGCTGCGGCGTACTCATTGCCGCAGCCGGGGTGACGTTCGCGCTTCTGTGCTCGCCGGCTTTTGCCAGCCATCGGCATGCTGCGCATTCCAGACAATCCGCGGTGTTAACACCCTTTGCGCATGCCGAGCAGTTGCGCGACGAGCTGGAATCGCGCCCGGAATCATCGCGCACGCGCGGTGAGTACGAGCGTGTGCTGGATGCATATCGCGCGGTGTACCACGGCAATCCGGCGGACCCAAAGGCGGCGGAGTCGGTGAACATGGTGGCCGGTCTGCTGGCCGAGCAAGGACGCATTTTTCATCAGGACAACACGCTCTTGGGCGCCGTGGGCCAGTTCGAGTTTCTGCGCGCGCAATATCCGGCGAGCCCGTATCGGGCATCCGCGCTGCTGGCGGAGGGAGCCATCTATCTGCACGATTTGCATGATGCGGTCGCGGCAAAAACCGCCTACCTGAAATTTTTGAGCAGCTATCCGCGGAATCCGCTGGGTGCGCAGGCGCGGGCTGGGCTGAAGGAGATTCAGCACCACGGGCAGCAGAGAAGATTGGCGGACACGCCCCGTGGGATCGCAACCGAGAGCAATCCCGAAGGGAATCTATCCAACGGCAATGCCGCAGCATCGCGTACAACGACGAACGCACCAATCCAAAGCAGCAGCGCTGCCGCGCACAGAAATGAGCTGACGAGTGTAGCGCCGGAAACGGCGGTGAAAAGACAAGCGCCCCTAGCCAACCCGGCCGGGGATGCTGCAGAAGGCCAGCCGTTGCTGACCGGAGCTGTGCGGGTTGCGGCGCAGCAGCACCACGGCCAATTGCCGCTGATCACCAATGTGCGCCACTGGTCGACGCCGGTGTACACGCGGGTCGCCATAGACCTGCAGGACCAAGTGGAGTACGAGGCGGCACGCGTGCCTAATCCGGACCGCATCTACTTCGACCTGCATGGGACACGGGTTGCGCCGGAGCTGATCGGTAAGATGGTGAACGTCACGGACAATGGATTCCTGGAGCGCATCCGCGTGGCGCAGTTCTCGAATGACGTGACCCGCATTGTGCTGGATGTGAACCATGTAACGGAGTACTCGGCGTTCTTTCTGCCGAACCCGTGGCGGCTCATCATCGACATTCATGGCGCGCGGCCCAGTAGCCAGCCGCAGCCGATAGCATCCGCGCCTCCGGCTCTGCGTGCTCCGCAACCAATTACCCGGCGACCGGAACCGGTGGCCACCAGCAGCAGCAGCGAAAGCAGCCGGCAGGCTACGCGCGCGCTGCGCGATATTGCCGAGGTGAGCACGCGCCCAGATCAGGTGAAAGCCACCAGCAAACCGACGACGGGGCCGATTGTTGCCAATGTAAATGCGGCCAACGTGAATGCACCCTCCTATGACGGGACCCCGCAGACGAACCGGAGAGTGCTCTCCAGTCCGCCCGTTTCCTCGCCTGTACCCGGCGCGAGGAAGGGTGCTCACCCTCGCACGTCGGCCAATGATGAGACGGCCGATGAGGATGAGGATGACGTCACAATTCCAAAGGACACATCGCACGAAGCAGCGTCCACGCTGAATGGGCAGCGATCGTTGACGCGCGCGCTGGGTCTAAAAATCGGCAGGATTGTGGTGGACGCGGGGCATGGCGGCCACGACTCCGGAACGCTGGGGCCGGACGGCATTCAGGAGAAGGATGTAGTGCTCGACGTGGCGCTGCGGCTGGGCAAGCTGCTGCGCCAGCGCATGGGCGCGGACGTGATCTACACGCGCGACGAGGACACCTTCATCCCGCTCGAGCAGCGCACGGCCATCGCCAATAAGGCGCAGGCAGACCTGTTCATCAGCGTGCACGCCAATTCCAGCTCCGATCCAACAGCGCGCGGAGTGGAGACTTACTACCTGAACTTCACTACCTCACCCGACGCGCTGGAGGTGGCGGCGCGAGAGAATGCGGTCTCCGACGAGTCTATCCATGAGCTCTCCGGACTGGTGAAGAAGATCACGCTCAAGGACAAGATCGACGAATCGCGCGAATTTGCCGCCGACGTCGAAACCTCGCTATATTCCGGACTTGAGCGCGGCAATCCGGGATTGCGCGATCGTGGCGTAAAGAAAGCTCCCTTTGTCGTGCTGATCGGCGCCAACATGCCTTCCATTCTGGCGGAGATCTCTTTTCTTACCAATCCCGACGACGCAGCGCAGCTTAGCGAGCCCGAGTATCGCCAGCGCATCGCGGAGTCGCTCTATCGCGGCGTAGCGAAGTACGTGAATGGCTTGAGCGGACTGAGGGTGGCACAGAACGGCAGCCGCATCGCCGGCAACTGAGCGCGCCTAAGGCATTTCGGGCCGCGCGCTCCGGAGCGATCTCGCGATCCAGTCCGCATGAGGCAAACCGCAGTTAGCCAGCACCTTCAGTTCTTTCTCCAGATCATAAGGGACGCGCCGAATGGAAGGCTTGTCGTCGTCCAGAAGTAGATAAGAGGCGCGCCGGTCGCCATCGTACGGAAGGCCAATGCTGCCGCTATTCGCGATAATGCTGCCCGAAACGCATCGGACATAGGGCGTATGGATATGCCCGTAGACGGTAACCGAGTCGCTGACCGGGCCGTAGGCCGACTGCAGATCGGCATCACTCGCATCCGACGCAGGTGCACGCCAGAGGTCTTCGGGAAGAGCATGCACAAGCACAAGTGAACCGTTGCGTTGCACACGAGGCAGGTCCCGCAACCATGCAAGCCTCTCTTCACCGAGCAATGCGCGCGTGGCCGCGGCCATCTCTTCGATTGCGGTGAAGAGCTCCGCTGGCGCGCTGGATTGCTGTGCGAACTCCTGGAGCGACACAGGCCGGAAGAGCACTTCATCCACGTTGCCGACGACGCCGGGCCAGCCGAGGTCGCGAATATGATCGACGATCTCTAAGGGACTCGCTCCGCTAAGTGAAAGATCCCCGACATGCAGGACCAGGTCGGGGGCGGTTTCCCGCAGGTGTGTGAGGACGGCTTCAAATGCCGTGCGGTTGCCATGGATGTCGGAGACAATCGCGATACGCATCACCACTCCGCGTCATCCATCCTCTCGCACCTTCCCTGGCCTACCCTCTCCTGTACACTGGTCGATCATTCCCTGCCGCAGGATTTATTTCTGGCTGTCGGAGTTTGCCTTCGTGACCTTCCGTTTCCGCGCTCTTCCCCTTTGCATCGCTATCTCCGCAGCGGCCGCGGTTCTCGGCGCCCAACAGACAAAGCCGCTCAGCATTCAGGCTATCTTCACCGATCCTGGCTTCACCGCGGACGCGCCGAAGGGGATGGAGTGGGCGCCCGACGGGACGCGCATGACGTATCTGAACGGCAGCGGCGATCTGATGGCGGTCGATGGCGGAACGGGCGAGACGAGCGTACTGGTGGCGAAGGAGAAGATCGGCAGTATGCACTCGAAAGCGGTGAGCGAGCAGGACCTGGACCATCGCAGCCGCTACAACGAGGCCAGCTACCTGTGGGCTCCGGACTCGAAGCATCTGCTGTTCGATTCGAACGGCGCGCTTTTCCTGTATTCGCTGAAGGACGGCGTCGGTATCGCGGTGGCGGAGACGGGCACGGCCAGCGGGGACGATCCGAAGTTCGCGCCGGACGGCAGCGCGGTGACGTATGTGCACGATCACGACCTGTATCTGCGGCGGTTGCCATATACCGAACAGACGGTGCGGCTTACGAGAGCGAGCGGACCGGCAACGATGAACGGCGAAGTGGACTGGCTTTATCTGGAAGAGCTGGACGTGCGCAGCAACTACTTCTGGTCGCCGGACTCGAAGAGCATCGCCTATCTCCAGATGAATGAAGCCGCGGTGCCGCAGTATCCGATTACGGACTGGATTCCGACGCACGCAACAGTGGAGATGCAGCGCTATCCTCAGCCGGGCGATCACAATCCGGTCGTGCGGGTAGGCGTGGTGAATGTGAAGTCCGGGCGTACGAAATGGATGGATGTGCCGCTCGCCGCCGGCGATGACTACATTCCACGCTTCGGCTGGATCGATGCGCACACGCTATGGATCGAGACGCTGACACGTGACCACCAGCATCGCCGGCTGTATTTTGCGGACGCCGAGAAGGGCCGCTCGCAACTGATTCTGGATGAGAGCGACCCGAAGTTTTTTGATGAGAGCTACGACGTGACGATCAGCGGAACGAACATTCTGTGGACAAGCTGGCGCAACGGGCACACACAGATTTATCTCTACAGCTTCGACGAGCGGAACCCGATGGCGGCCGAGGCAAAGCTGGTGCGCCAGCTTACCAGCGGCGACGGCGAAGTTTCGTCCATCAAGGCGGTCGATCCGGCCAACAAGATGGTCTATTACATCTCGAACGACGGGGACCCGCGCGAGCAGCAGCTTTGGGCCGTGAAGCTGGACGGCACAGACCGGGCGCCGCTGACGCAGGAACACGGTGTACACAAACCGGAGTTCTCGCCGAACGGGCGGGAGTTCGCGGACGACTTTTCGAATCTCCAGACGCCGCCGACAGTGGGGATGTGCAGTGTGACGAGGCTCCAATGCCATATCTTCTGGCGGCCAAAGCTCAATCCCGAGTACACGTTGATGGCCCCGCGCCAACTGACGCTGAAAGCAAGCGACGGGACGACGCTCTATGCAAGCCTGATGCTGCCTGAGGGCGAGCATAACGATGGGTCGGTGCCGCTGATCAACAACCCATATGGCGGCCCACACGCGCAGACGGTGCAGAATGCGTGGCAGGGACGGACGACGCTCTTCGACCAGGTGCTGGCGGAGCATGGCTTCGCAGTGCTACACGTGGATAATCGCGGCATGGGCGGCCGTGGACGCGATTTTGCGCAGGCCGCATATCACAACTTCGGGCCGGTCCAGCTTCAGGACCAACTCGCCGCGATTGACCAGGTGCTGGCGCAGTTTCCGGAGCTGGACGCGAAGCGTCTGGGCTGGTGGGGCTGGAGTTGGGGCGGCACCTTCACGCTGTATGCGATGACACATTCGGACCGCTTCAAGGCCGGTGTTTCCGTTGCGCCGGTGACGGACTGGCGGAATTACGACTCGACATACACCGAGCGCTACATGAGCGAGCCGGCGCAGAATGCGGAACAGTATCGTGATTTCTCCGTGGTCACCAATGCGGACAAGCTGAAGGGGCGCCTGTTGCTGGTGCACGGCACGGGTGACGACAACGTGCACATGGAAAACACGATTCAGTTCATCCAGAAGCTGATCGACGCGCAATTGCCCTACGATCTGCAGCTTTATCCGCGGAAGACGCATTCCATCGCGGGACCGGATGCGCGAACGCATCTGTATACGAGGATCCTGGCGCAATTCCAGGCGTATCTCGCTCCCTCGAGCCAATAAGAGATTTGCACGATGAGACATCCCGCAGAAAATGACACGACACCGAACCTGGTACGCGCGCGCACTACGCTGGGCGACTTCGAAATCACAATACTGACCGACGGCACCTATTACCTGGACGGCGGCGCGATGTTTGGCGTGGTGCCGAAGCCGCTCTGGGAGAAGCGCGCGCCGGCCGACGCGCAGAACCGTATCCTGCTGGGCACCAATACCGTGGTGGTGCGCACGGGCAAGCTGACGATTGCGATCGAGACC
The DNA here is from genome assembly GCA_963736915.1 of uncultured Acidobacteriaceae bacterium. Taxonomy (GTDB): domain Bacteria; phylum Acidobacteriota; class Terriglobia; order Terriglobales; family Acidobacteriaceae; genus KBS-83. Next base: position 98,371 of record CAVTQV010000005.1, read on the forward strand.
GGCATCGGCAACAAGCTGCCGGAGAAGCTGCGCGCAATCTACGACGCCAAGGCACGTCTGCCGGATAGCTTTCGCGAGGCGGGCATCCGGATGGAAGAGATTGATGTCGTGATCAACTCGCACCTGCACTTCGATCATTGTGGATGGAACACCACGCGACTCGACGACGGGCGTATCGTGCCGACGTTCCCCAATGCGCGCTACTTTGCGCATCGCGGCGAAGTGGAGCATGGACACCTGCAACTCGAGCGTGATGCTGTGAGCTACATCAGCGCGAATTACGATCCGCTGGTCGAGAGCGGGCAGATGTCCCTGCTGTCGCTCGGCGCAGGCGAGGTGCAGAAGATTATGCCGGGGATTTCGGTGGAGCTCTTTCCCGGCCACACGCACCAGTTGATGGCGGTACACATCGAATCCGGCGGTGAGCATGCCTGCTATATCAGCGATCTGTTGCCCACCAGCGCACATCTGGACGTTACCTGGGTGCTGGGCTACGATCTGGACCCGCTGCGCTGCATCGAGGAGCGTAAGCGCTTCTACAAGCGCGCAATACCGGAGAACTGGCTGGTGCTGTTCACGCATGACCATCACACACCGATGGGCTTTGTGAGCTGGAGCGACAAGGGCAAGCCAGTGTTTCGGCCGCACGGGAGCTGAACGATCTCTTTCGTGCTGGATGGGCACCTCTTTTAGAGCGAGAATATTGCCGTCTCCGGGTACACTGATACGCGCCCGGTTCGATCCGGCTCGTTATTGTTTGCGGCCACTCACGACTTTTTTGATGGATGCCGACGATGACTTCCCCGCCCGTCACAGATCGCACACGGCAAGGAGAGCGCGCCCACACGCTCAAAGCCGCGACCATGATGGCGCTGCTGCTTGTTGTGGCCGGGCTGATCGCGTGGGCCATGTGGCGGCGTGGCAAAGTCTTCGGCCATGAGAACGGCGCGGCCTGGGAGTATCAGCCGGCAAAGGCCGCCGACGCGAGCCATCCATTGCCTGCGACGCCCGATGGCCATAGCGCGAACTCGACACTGCCTCTGAATGCAGATTCTTTGCCCGATCCGGCGGCGGCCGACACACCCAACCTCACGGGTAAGCCGCTTAGAAAGCGGAATCCCACGGTGCGACTGCCGCTGGCCAAACCCGTGCCGCAGCAAGAAGTACCCGCTCCTGCAGTTTCGAGACGCAAGCGGCATCGGCGCGGCATGCTCGGCCTCGGGAAGCTGTGGCACTGGATTCGCCGCGACCACCACAAAAAATCGGATTGAGGGTCACGCGACGCGATTTGCCAACAAGCTCGCAACCTTTTGTCCGTCCGGTGAGCCGAGCCCGGTGCATGGGTCCCATCCGGCCGCGGCTTTGTAGCTACCGTTCGAACCAGAGGTGATGTCGAAAAAATTTGCTTCACCGCCGGAATAGAGGGTGGGGTTGAGAAAGCCGGCATTGCGGCCGGTCTGCTGGTTCACGAGTGCGACAAGCCCAGCCCAAAGGGGCGCGACCGCGCTGGTACCGCCGACAACGACCGATTGCCCGTCAACGAGAATCTGATAGCCGGTTGCGGGAGCAGCGTCGCCGGAGACATCCGGCACGCCGCGGCCCCCCTGGCCTCCGGATGGCGCGGGAACTTTTGCTCCGGATTGCCACGACGGCAGCGCGAAGTAGCTAGAGACCCCGCCGCCGGTTGCGCCACCGCCTTGCTGTTGATCGTTCCACACAGTTTCCGTGGAGCGGCTGCCGTTCGAAATAGTGAGCGCGGTTCCGCCGCATGCCAGCACATGCGGGCTGGAGGAGGGAAAGTCGACGTGGTTTGCGCCGTCGGAGATGCCGTCGCTGGAACCCGAGTCGCCGGATGCAACGGTGATGGTGATGCCGAGCGCTGCGGCAGTTGCAAGCGTGTTATCGAAGCTGGCCAGCGATGCCGTATCCCACGACGACTCAGGGCCGCCCCACGAGATGGAGATGGCGGACGGCTTGTTGGTCGTGTCGTGGATAGCGGCGGAGATGGCGTCCTGAAAGCCCTGATTGGTATTGGGCGCGAAATAGACGGCGATGCGCGCGCCGGGCGCAATCGAGCCGGCGACCTGGATGTCGAGCGCGACTTCGCCGTCCGCGCCATTGGGATCGCCTGGTGAATTTGTGCCGCCATCAACGGGCACGCTGACGACGGTCGGCGGGGTAATACCGAGCTGGCCGAAGTAGGTTTCGATGTCGGAGGTTTCGTAACCGCCGCCGAGCTCAATGAGCGCGATGCACTGGCCGGCGCCATTGGCGCTGGTGGGAAAATCATATGCCTTTGCCACCTGCGGAGCGGTGAAGCTGGTCTGGGTGGCATTGGGATTGGCATTGACGATCTGACTAAGCCAGCGGATATGCGGGCGGGCGATGGGGCGCGTGTCGAGACCAAGCACGGTTTCGATAACGCCGGCTTCCGGCTCCGGCACCGAGACACTTCCGGTGAGGGCGTGGAAGTAGCGGCCGGCTGGCGGCGGCGCGGTGTGCTCGTAATCGTTGAGTTGGACGCCGAAGGTCTGCTCCAATTGTTGCGCTGTCCCGCGCAGCCAGACGCGGCGGGCAGCGCGATCTTCATGCACCAGCGTCAGTCCGTGACGCGCCGCGAGCGTGCGCACCTGCTCGATCGCCTGTGTCGTGGCGCCATGCGTGTTCAGATATTCCTCGCGGCTGAGCTGACGGCCCTTCAGCCCTGCGACATCAAGCGGCTGGGCTCGTTTGAGGATCACGGTGACGGTGATCTGCTGCGTAGGAGAGGTCTTCCCTATATGACGACAGTTGCGCGGCGCGGGATGATCGCTGTTGGGAAGAGGGACGAGACGCACCTGAGGTTCGGGGGACATGAGCGCTCCTTTTCATGTGATGTCACTCAATAGATGCGCATTCTACGCCCGGCGCTATCTCGGCGCAGGGATGCGGTCGCCGTGGCTGGGCGGCTGGGAGATCACGAGAAAGTGTGCGTCCTCTGCGCCGCGGTTGAAGACCTGATGCGGTGTCTCGTCCAGAACCGCCAAGCCGGTGGAGGGGGTGAGGCGATGTTCTTCCCCGTTAAGCTCGATGGTGAGCTCGCCTGCGAGCACGTAGAAGAATTGCGTGGTGCGCTGATGGAGGTGGCGCCGTTCGGCGCTGCCGGGCGGCATGCGCTCCTCGATCACGCTGAGGGATGCAGAGCGATGAAGATGCCAGCCATCGCACAGGTACTCGCTGACTGCGCTTGGCCAGGTGTAGTGCTCGGCGTTGCTGATGCTGACAATTTTCATTGCAGCGGTCTCCTGCTATCAATCGAGGGTTGAAAGACGATAGCGTACACGAGCCCAGGCCACCGCCCCTCAAAGTGGCCTTTTCTTCTCGAATGGGCTCCGCAACCTTGCAAACGTAAGCGATTTCACTATCTTTATCTATAGTGAGGCAGGAGACTTTCCCGCCTCTACACAAACGATTCTTCTACAAAGGAAGCTCATATGCGACGGCGCGATTTTGTAAAGGCCATGGTTGCCGCCTCAGTAAGCGCGCGTTCGATGCTGGGGCAGAATGCGCCGGCGTCGGTGGCCCCCTCGACGCCTCCGCCGATCTCTCCGAAAGCTGCGCCATTGCCGGCTCCGGGGCCGGTGCCGTGGATGCGCGGGTTAATGGAGGCGAAGCCGCTGCCGATGACGCCGTTGGTGCCGGATGCAGTCGCACATACGAAGACACACTTCTTCAGCCGGCAGCAGTTCGCGACGCTCCGGCAATTATGCGAAGTGCTGATGCCGCCCATGAAGAACGCGCCGGGAGCGCTCGACGCGGGCGTGCCGGAGTTTCTGGATTTTCTGATCTCGGTTTCGCCCGCGGACCGGCAGAAGATGTACGTGGACGGTCTGAATCGGCTGGATGCGGAGGCGCAGAAGCAATTTGGGATTCCGTTTGCCGGCGTGAATTTGCAACAGGCGGACGCACTGCTCCGGCCTTGGTTGCGAACGTGGATGACCGATCATCCGCCGAACGATCCATACGAGCGATTCATCAATCTTGCTCACAGCGACATCCGCACGGCGACGATTAACTCGAAACCGTGGAGCGACTCGCTTCCCTCGGAGGACGACCGCCGTATGGAGGAGGGCTTGTACTGGTATCCGGTAGATCCAGACATGCAGCGCGATCAGCTGCGAAAGTGCTTTACAGAAGGCTCAACAAGAATGCTGGATACCGCGCATGCTGGATGAAGTCGACGTATTGATTATTGGCTCCGGTCATTCCGGCGGAATGGCTGCGAAGGTGCTCACCGAAAAAGGCATCTCCTGCGTCATGCTGAACGCAGGACCGGTGGCGGACATACGCAAGGATACGGAACTGCGGCAAGCCTTTACGCTGCCTTATCGCGGATTCAAAGCGCCCGATAAGGTGCCGCACGTCTTCCAGGCGAATGAGTTCAATGCGAACACCTGGGTGGACGAGAAAGAAGTCCCCTACACCTGCCCGCCGGCGAGTCCCTACAACTGGGTGCGGGTGCGCCTGTTTGGCGGCCGATCGCTCTTCTGGTCGCGACAATCCTTCCGGCTGAGCGACTACGAGTTCAAGGCGAAGTCGCATGACGGCTTCGGCGACGACTGGCCGATCAGCCTGGCCGACCTGGCGCCCTACTACTCGCGGGTGGAAGAGATCTTCCGCGTCGAAGGCGTGCCGTACGGGATGCCGCAGTTTCCTGACGGCAACTTTGTTCCCCCGGAGGAGCCCTGGTGCGTCGCGATGGATCGCTTTCGCGACGCGGGCAAGCCGCTAGGCGTACCGGTGTGCCGGCAGCGTCGCTCGCTCGGCATCAATGGCCTGGCCAGTTCCATAAACCTGCTGCTGCCGGATGCCTTCGAGACCGGAAAGCTGCAGGCTATCCCCAACGTGGTCGTGCGCGAGCTGCGCGTGAATCCAGCAACCGGCCTGGTGCGCGAGGTTCACTTTGTGGACCGTATCTCGCGCCGCGAGATGTCGATCAAAGCGCGCGTGGTGGTGTTGGCAGCGGGAACGCTGGAGAGCACGCGGCTGCTGCTGAACTCCAAGATTGCAAACTCGAGCGGCGTGATGGGGCACTACCTGATCGATCAAATTTACGGTGCAGGCATCGTCTGCTCCGTGCCCGAAGCGCGAGACGGCAGGAGCACGCGCGAGCTGATGGAGGGTGCGGCGATCATTCCCCGCTTCCGCAACATCCAGACCAAGGAGAAAAATTTTATCCGCGGTTATGCGCTGAACGTGTCAAGCAGCACGCATCCGATGGGCCCGCAAAACTTCGCCGCATACGGAAAGGAACTCGAAGAAAAGCTGGAGAGCTACAGCGGCAGTGGCTTTTATGCGGGCATCATGGGTGAAGTGCTGGCGCACGATGAGCATCGCGTCACGATAGACAAGCATCAGGTGGACGCGTGGGGTATCCCGGTGCTGCATATCGACACCCGCTACACCGATAACGAATTCAATATGGCGCGCGACGCAGTGGACACAAGCATCGAGATGGCCGAGCGCGCGGGTTTCGAGGTGCTGGCAAAGAACTACGAGCCCAACCCGCCTGGCTACAGCATTCACGAGCTGGGAACCTGCCGGATGGGAGACGATCCGAAGACAAGCGTGCTGAACAAGTGGTGCCAAAGCCACGATATCAAGAACCTTTTCGTCGTCGACGGCAGCAGCTTCGTTAGCTCGGGATGGCAGAATCCGACCATGACTATCCTGGCGCTGGCGATGCGGTCGTCGGAGTACCTGGCCGAGCAGATGCGGCAGAGGAATGTGTAATCGCTAGGGAGCCGTGTAGTACGAGCGACGCGGTATCTCACTCTTCGCTTTGCAAAGAATGACACCTCTAGCTTTAGCTGGGTGGTGGGGAGTCGGTGGGCATCTTCGAGATCGACTGACCGAAGCAGACGAGGTCGCCGTCGGGCGCGAGAATCAGCAGCTCACGTTGGCCGTAAGGTTTGTTGGCCGGGCCATGAACATCGCCGGGCGGCAGATTGTCGAGCTTGGGCTTCAGCTCCACAAAGAGCGCGTCGACGTCACGCACGTCGAAGTAGTATCGGAAGTTGCGAATGCCACGCGGAGCATCTGCTACATGTTCGCGTCCCCAGATGCGAATACCGCAGCCTTCACGCTCCAGATATGCGTAATCATGCACGAGAACATATTCCTGGAAGCCGAGCAGATCGCGAAAGAACGCCACAGCTGCTGCAAACTCCGGCAGGGGTACGTGCATGAAGGACGTGGTCTGGATGAAGTTCTTCGGCATCTAGTCCTTTTCACAACGGAATATTCCCGTGCTTCCGCGGCGGATTAGTGTCTCGTTTGCCATCGAGCATCTCCAGCGCGCGGATGAGGCGGCGACGTGTTTCGCGCGGGCGGATGACCGCATCGATGTACCCGCGCTCGGCGGCAATGTAGGGATTCGCGAAGCGCTCGCGGAATTCGGCCACACGCTCTTTCCGTGCTTCGGCCAGCACCTCGGCCTTGCGCTCTTCCGTCAGCTTGCCCTCTTTTGCCTCGGCTGCACGCAAGGCCTGCGCCAGCTCGCGGCCGTACACAATGTTGACCGCCCCCTCGGCACCCATCACGGCAATTTCCGCTGTGGGCCACGCGAAGTTGGCGTCGGTGCGGATGTGTTTTGAGCTCATGACGCAGTAGGCCCCACCGTACGCCTTGCGCGTGATGACGAGCAACTTAGGGACCGTGGCTTCGGCGAAGGCATAGAGCAGCTTCGCGCCGTGGCGGATGATGCCGCGGTGCTCCTGCTCGGTACCGGGCAGGAAGCCGGGCACATCTTCGAGCGTGACCAGCGGGATATTGAAGGCGTCACAGAAACGCACGAAGCGCGCCGCCTTGGTGGAGGCATTGATGTCGAGCACGCCGGCGAGGAATGCCGGCTGGTTCGCGACCACACCGATGGAACGGCCGTTGAGACGCGCGAAACCGATAACGATGTTGCGCGCGAAGTGCTCCTGCACCTCGAAGAAGTAGCCGTCGTCGACGATGCGAGTGATGACATCCTTGATGTCGTACGGCTGCGAGGGATCAGCGGGCACGATAGTGTCGAGCCGTGTGTCTTCGCGATCGGCAGGATCGCTGGTTGCGCGGCGAGGCGGCGGATCGAGATTGTTTGCAGGCAGGAAGCTGAAGAGCTCGCGCAGCATGGCGAGGCACTCCTGGTCGTCATGCGCGAGAAAATGCGCGACGCCCGAGACTTCATTGTGCGTGGCTGCGCCGCCCAGTTCTTCCTTCGAGACCTCTTCGTGGGTCACGGTGCGGATGACATCCGGGCCGGTGACGAACATATGCGCGGTCTTATCGACCATGAGGATGAAGTCGGTGATCGCCGGCGAGTAGACGGCGCCGCCGGCGCAAGGTCCCATGATGGCGGAGAGCTGTGGAACAACGCCCGAGGCCAGCGTGTTGCGCAGGAAGATGTCCGCGTAACCGGCAAGCGAAACGACGCCCTCCTGAATACGCGCGCCGCCGGAGTCGTTCAGGCCGATGATCGGCGCGCCGACCCGCATGGCGGTGTCCATGATCTTGACGATCTTGGCGGCGTTGGTCTCCGAGAGCGAGCCGCCGAAGACAGTGAAGTCCTGCGCATAGACAAAAACAGTGCGCCCATCGATGGCGCCATAGCCGGTGATAAAACCATCGCCCGGGATGCGCTGCTTGTCCATGCCGAAATCGGTGGCGCGATGGGTGACGAACTTGTCGGTCTCTTCGAAGGTGCCGGGGTCGAGCAGCAACTCGACACGTTCGCGTGCGGAGAGCTTGCCAGCCTTGTGCTGGCGCTCGCGGCGTTCGGCGCCCCCGGCCTCTTCGGCTAGGGCGTGGCGGCGTTCCAGTTCAGCGATCGAGGCGGCGTGGGGATGGCTGGGATGGGTCTCGTCCATGCGAGAGCTAATTATAGGGACTCGCCGTCCAAGCGGAAGCGCCTGCGGCGCGAACTACTGTGAACAGCGTCCCAGTTCCGACACTTACAGCTTCATCGAGGGGGCACGTCTCCGGTCTTTGTGGGGAATTGCCTTGAATTTGTACGTAATCGCGGATACGCGTTTCAGGATTCCATATTGCTTTGATGCTTCATCGTCACTCACCGTTGAGCGCCGGACAGTCGTCACCGAACGCTGTCCGCTCACCACCGAGGTCGATTGGTTTCGATCTTGCATTTACCTCGCCCAGAGCACAAAACCTGCAGAGCGGTGGCAGGAGAGACTTTCCTCCGCTCCGCGGGTGTTGGAGGGGTGTATGCAGATCGGTATCAGAAGAGCGCACCGGAAGTTCACTTTCGCGTCTGTTTTGAGCCTTATGGCAGCGAGTCTTATCCCGTTGCCGATGGGAGTTGCCCAAACTTCGACGACTGGATCGATCAACGGAACGGTTACCGACTCGAGCGGCGCAGCCGTGCCAAATGCAGCCGTAGTTTTGAAAGACACTGCGACGGGCGCGGTTATCAATCTGACGACGAATGCAGAGGGGCGGTTCACGGCACCCTTTCTGAAGCCAGACATGTTCAATGTCTCGGCATCAGCAGCCGGCTTTCAATCCAACACAACCAGTGTGCAGATCCTGACTGGACAGCAGTCTGCGGTCAAAATCATCGTGTCCCCAAGCGCGAGCACGCAAACGGTTCAGGTGAACGCTAATGATGCGCAGTTGATCGATACGCAAACGGCGAACCTGACGACGACATTTACTACGCAGCAGTTCCAGAACCTGCCGGCGCCGGGCGGAGACATCACCACGATTGCGTATACAGTACCGGGTGTGGTGGTCGGTGCAGGCACGACTGGATTCGGCAGCTTTACCTCTGATGGGCTTCCTGGACTATCCAACCTGGTGGTAATCGATGGCGCTGACTACAACGTCGGCCTGTATGGTGGACTGGCATTTTCCGGCTCTTCGAACCTGACGATCGGACAGCAGGAGATCGCGCAGGCTGCCGTGGTGCAGAACGGATACAGCGTGCAATACGGACGGCAGGCAGGCGTGATTGAGACCTATGCGACGAAATCCGGCGGGAATCGTGTGCATGGACTGGCGCAATGGCAGTACAACAGCTCCGGATTGAACGCGAATGACTTTTTCAATAAGCAGCAGGGCGGAAGCCGTCCCAAGGCGGTTTCCAACCAGTATGCCGCCCAGGTCGGCGGACCGATCAAGCGCGACAAGTTGTTCTTCTTTGTGGACACGGAGGGAATCCGATATATCGAGCCAATTGTCGCCTTTATCAACCTGCCTTCGCAGACGCTCCAAAACAGCATCCTGGCCAATCCCGGCATCACCCCCGGAAGCAAGAACCTGTATAGCGCGATGTTCAAGGGCACCGCGGCAGGGGGAGCTTATGGAAAGACGGTTCCGGTGACTACCGGCCCCGGTGCTCTGCAGGATTCTTCCGGAACTTTCGGATGCGGGCCTGCCGTCGACAGTAACGGGAATCCTCTTGGAGGGTTAGCCGGAACACCGGACTATGCAACAGGCGGAAGGTTGGGCACGAGCGCCGCGGAAGGCTGTATTAATTCGGGATTTCTCAGCTCTGTTGCTCTCAACCGGGAGTGGATGGCGGCGGGAAGGCTTGACTGGAATATCAACGACAGGCACCGGATCTTCTTCCGGGTTACGGATGATCAGGGCAACCAGCCTACGTATGTGAGCCTGATCAATCCGAACTGGAGCATGGTCAGCAATCAGCCGGGCTGGACCGGACAGCTCAATGATACATACACGTTTACTCCGAACCTAACCAATCAGTTTCTTGCGGCAGCCGTTTATTACAGCGGAATTTTCCAGCCGCCAAACCTGCAGGCCGGCCTTGCCGCGTCTCCCACGGAGTTCGACCAAGGCACCAGCGGGGGAACGAACCTGACGCCTGGTATAGGGCAAAGCACGTTCTTCACCGGATCCACGACTCTGGGCGCGCCATGGGTCGACTTTCCCGGCGGCGTAAACGCCACGCAGTATCAGGCGGTCGACAATGTTTCCTGGATCAAGGGGAATCACAGCTTCAAGTTCGGGTTCGATTTCAAGCGATTCCTCACCACCGATATCAGCCTGCAGACAGCCGCTTATGGCGGCGACTACATCTTCGGCGGCATAGCGGATGAGGCCGGAGGATCCCTGCCCGGAGGTGCCGGTTCCATATTCCTGCAGTCATTTCCCGCCTTCGGCAATATTCACAGCGCTTTCTATAACTTCGGCATTTTTGCGCAAGATGAGTGGAAGGTCCTGCCGAACCTGGTGCTCGACTTCGGACTTCGCGTCGACCGCAATGGAAACCCGACTTGCGACGAAAACTGCTATTCGCGTTACCAGGGAGGTTTCCCTAATACTTCGGCAACTCTGGATACTCCTTACAATGCCACTCTTTCGACCGGACATAGCAATCTATTTCCATCCATCGAAGGGGCAGTGGTGCAGCCGCGTTTCGGGTTCAATCTGGATATCCACGGTGATGGAAAGACGGTCGTCCGCGGCGGGATCGGGCTATTCGCCGACAACTTTCCTGCCCTGATCGCAGAGCAGACTTTCCTGTCTTTCCCGAACAGCTACACCGCATTCGTACCAAACGGCACAGTCGCCCAGGATGCGGGAAGCGCCTTTGCGTTCGCACAGGGATCAGCGCAGGCGGTGTTGCACGGCTTCGCGCAGGGAGCCACCTTCAACCAAATATCAACTCAGCTTGCTGCGCAAGGAATACCGTTCCTTGCACCGAACTACACCACGACCCCGAACGACTTTCACGGGGCTCGCTATCTTGAATTCAGCATGCAGTTGCAGAGGCAGATCACGCAGACTGATGCCGTAATTGTTTCCTATGCCGGTAATCATGGTTATGACTTGTTTGTCGCCAATAATCATCTTAATCAGAACTTTGGGCCTAATTTCTCATCTTTCCAAGGGCTGCCGGCAACGTCGCCGGATCCACGCTTCGGTCAAGTTTCGAGTTTTAGCAACGATGCGATCTCGAACTATAACGGCGTTTCGGTGCAGTACAAGCACATTGATCACAGCGGGCTGACAACCGATATTGCTTACACTTATTCTCATGCTCTGGATGACATTTCCAACGGCGGCAACTCACAGCTGCCATATAGCAACGGCTCATTAAGATTCCAGGTGACGCCGGGACTGCCTTCCACGCTTATGTATGGAAGCTCGGACTATGACATCCGGCACAACTTTGTGATGGACCTGGTCTATGCAGAGCCGCATCGCTTCAGCAACAGGATCGTAAATTCCGTGGCAGCGGGATGGACGGCGGGCGCGAAGGCATACTGGCGTTCGGGAGAACCATTCAGCGTGCTCAACACGGCTGCCGGCGCAGCGCTCGGTGCGAGTGGAAGCGGCGGTTCGGTTGTGCTTGCGCAAGTGCTGAACAACAATTTCAACCATTCCTGCACTTCTTACCACAATCCTTGTTTCCAGGAGCCTGGCATCTTTAATGGAGCGGCAACACAGAACGTCTTCGGGAATGTCCCTCGCAATTCGTTCCGCGGACCGCACTTCTCCGATGTCGATATGACGCTCTTCAAGGACGTTTACAAGAAGGAGTCTTTAGCTTTCCAAGTTGGCGCACAAGCATACAACACGTTCAACCATGTGAACTTCGCGCAGCCGAACAACAATGCCTCGTCGACAACCCTGGGCACCATTTCTGGCGACATCAATGCGCCCACAAGTCCGTACGGATCCAGCCAGCAGTCGACTGTTTCCGGACGCGTGGTTGTGGTGCAGGGACGCCTGGTCTTCTGAAAGCAAGCGAGCTTAGAACTGCGGAACTGAATCCAGGAGCGCATGAACAGCACAGGGCGGCCACCAATGGCCGCCCTGTGCATCTGCAATCCAGCTAAGAAACGTGCCGATGGAAGATGTCGTCCTTTTCGCGGCAGGGCGAGCAGAGGGCGCTTACCCCGCATCCGAAGAGCAGGGCCGCGCCGACGGTGACGAGTATGGCCGGCAGATATGACTCCAACTGCGACAACCAATGAGCGACGATGGAAAAATCAGTGGATAGCATCGGACTCACTCCGCGTCGGTGATATAGAACCCGAAATCCGTTATTTGGTTGCTGGCAAACACAGAATAACCTTGATTGCTACTTGACAGCCGTCCCCAAACCGGGGCAAATCGGCTCCCTCAATACACGCAGATGAGAGTACCGTCCGAAATGGCAGTTTGGGAAGCCTTTCTGCCGCCGTAAGTTAGCGGCAATTCCCAGTCTCGGAATATTTCCTTGTTTTCCACCGGTTTGCTGCCTTTGCCACAGCAGAAGCAGAATCGATGTGCGTGACAACGCCAACCCACAATCCGGAAGAGCCCCGGCTGCGCTGGTTATTTCTTGACCTGAACTCCTACTTTGCATCCGTAGAGCAGGAGCTGGTGCCTAGCCTGCGCGGGCGACCCGTGGCGGTGGTCCCGGTGGTGGCGGATACCACATGCTGCATCGCGGCGAGCTATGAGGCTAAGGCGTTCGGTGTAAAGACAGGAACGCAGGTCGGCGAGGCGAAACGGATGTGTCCGGGCATCGAGCTGGTGGAGGGCCGCCACGAACTGTACGTGCAGTACCACAACCGCATCGTGCAGGCAGTCGAGTCAGTGGTGCCGGTATCGTCTGTGATGTCGATCGACGAAATGGCTTGCCGCCTGGTGGGACGCGAGCAGCCACTGCTGGCGGCGCTTGACCTGGCCGAGCGGGTGAAGGCAAAGATCCGCGAGACGGTGGGTTCGACGCTGCGCTGCTCAATCGGCCTTGCACCAAACCGGTACCTGTCAAAGGTGGCCAGCGACATGGAGAAGCCCGATGGGCTGGTGGCGCTGACGCCGGACATTCTGGAGACAGCGCTGATGCGGCTGACGCCGCGCGACCTGCCGGGGGTAGGCCCGCGCATGGAAGCGCGGCTGCACCAGGCCGGCATCCGGACCATGCAGCAGCTATGGGCGCTCGACCGCGACGGAATGAATCAGCTGTGGGGCGGCATGGGTGGCGACAAGCTGTGGCACTGGCTGCGCGGTGAGGACTTTGAAGACGCGGAGCTGGAGCATGCCAAGTCGATCGGCAATAGCCACGTGCTGGCGCCGGAGCTGCGCACCTCGGAGGGCGCGTACGCGGTCGTCAGCAAGCTGCTGCACAAGACGGCGATGCGGTTGAGGACGGCGAACCTGTGGGCGTCGAATCTGCGTTTGAGCGTGAAGTTTGCGGTGCCGAAGGACCTTTCGTCACGGCAGCACAACTCGGGCATTCCGCAGCTTGGGTGGTCGCAGAGCACACCGCTGGTGGAGTGCCAGGACAACCAGACGCTGACCGAAGGCCTGAAGAAGCTGTGGGCGAAGGTCCCGACCGGGCGGAATTATGCAAAGCCGTTCTACGTCGGTGTGACGCTGAGCAACCTGGTGCCCGACCATCTGCACACACTTGATTTATTCGCGGGGCAGGATGCGGCAGTGCGGCGGACGAACCTGTCAAAAACGATGGACAGCATCAACAAGAAACACGGGACGACCATGCTGTTCTACGCAAGCATGCTGCCCGCCGGCACAGCCGCGCCGACGCGGATTGCATTTACAAGCATTCCGGATTTGTTTTGAATTAGTATCCGGGTTCCCTCACCGGCATCACTGTGCTCCCGGTAGCTTGAGGTGAGTTATCGGCTGTGGGTCTGCCTGTTCCAAATTTCAGAAACATCGCCGCCGTGATCGCAAGCAAGCCCAGAAGGATGAGAGGCAGCTCTACCATCAGCGCGGCCGCCAATCCGCCGAGAAAGCCTGAAAGTGCTTCCGCACCAACCTGGAGAGCCTGATTGTTGCCCATGACCCGTCCCTGTTCCGCCTCAACCGCGGCTTGCGAGAGCAACGTTGCGCATGCAGGCAGACATAGCGCCAGCGCGCCTGAAGTCAGAAACAGGGTTAGCCATAGCGCTCCGGCAGGACGAAACACTACCACAGTGATCATGAATATCCCGGTGAGAGTAGCTGACCAGGTAGCGAGCGTCTTGGTGCTTACGCGGGCAGCGAGAAAGCCGGTCAACCAGAGATTCGCAATCACGATGGGAACGCCGACCCAGGCGATCAACTCCGAAACGCGCGACACCTCAAGATGAAAATGGCCCACCAGATACATGGGGTAGCAGCGGAAGAAACCGAAGATAGCGAAGTAGAAAAAGAAATTCAGCCAATAGATGCCGCGCAGCCGGCGATCGACAACGACACCTTTTAGATTTGTGAATGCCTGGGTAAAGCTCACCGCAGAACGAGTTCCAGGCGGATTGGTTTCACGAAACAGCAGCGCAGTCGCTGCCGTGGTGAACACAAGCAGAAGCAACACCGCAGCAAAAGGGGTGGCATCGTTGAACCATCGAACGAGTTTCGGATCGGCCAATTTGCCGCCCACCAGCGGCCCGATGATATAGGCCGCACTGACGCTCATGTAGATGTAGCCGAAGAAGCGGCTCCGCTCTTCCGGGCTGACCACATCCGCAATCGCGCTCTGCGCGGCAACAATATTCGCTTCGGCAGTCCCTGTGATCAGGGAGGCGACAGCAAGCAGGGCAAAGCTCCGCATGGTGAGCGCAGCCACGATCAGCGCATAACAGACAGTCGTAACCGCCAAGGATACAAGAAGGACTGGTTTGCGCCCGAAGCGATCCGATAGCGAGCCAAGAATCGGTGATCCAGCAAACTGGCCCAATGGGTAGAGACAGAGCAAAAAGCTAAGCAGCACGATTCGCCTGCTCATCGGGGTGCCGGCTGGAAGCAACAGATTGTGATTGCTCATGAGTGCCGGCGTGAGCACAGTGATCATCAGGCTGTAGCCGACAAAACCGACAAAAATGACTACGTAGAGAGGAAGAAAGGAGGCCAGCAGATTCGCTCGGCTTGCTTTCTGGCCGGGAGCCGAATCGCGATCAGCTCGCGTCTCCTTAGCTCCGGCGGAACCGGCATCTCTCACACTTCCCACAAAGTCGCCCCCGCCGCGGCGTCAGTTCTTCACAGCGATGCTGACTCCGCGCTGCGTGCTGGCAGTATAGCGGGCGAGGCCGACTCCCGGATGCTCGGCGATTCCGAATAGCAATTCCTTTCACGTCTGTTTCTACTGATTTCCCGGGCTGCAGCCGTTATTCTGGCGCGGAGGAGACTTGCAATGCAGAAGACGCTTGCGAATGTTGCCGACAGCGAAGAGATTGCACGACGTCTCGCTGCGTTGACGCCGGAATCGGCGCGGCAGTGGGGCATGATGTCTGTCGGAGGAATGGTGTGCCACCTGGATGACAGCTATCAAGTGGCGCTGAGCGGGCGAATGGTGGCACGTGTGCGCGTGCCTATACCGCGCCGGATGATCAAATATCTGGCTCTGCGCACGTCGTTGCCATGGGCCAAGAACATGAAGACATTGCCGGAGCTGCAGCAGGGCGCGGGCGGCACCTGCCCCGGCAGCTTCGCCGATGATCAGGCACGGCTGCTTGATACCCTGATGCGCTTCAATTCCTGTCCTACACTGGCTCAGGCACAGCATCCGTTCTTCGGAGCGATGTCGAGGGAGGACTGGCTGCGCTGGGGCTACCTGCATGCCGACCATCACCTCCGCCAATTCAGTGCTTAGTTCGGTGCCTAATGAAGACCAACGCATGACTCGGAGCCGATATCGAGGGCGGCTGGCGCCTTCTCCAACCGGCCTTCTGCACCTGGGACATGCGCGCACCTTCTGGACAGCATATGAACGGGCCCGCGATGTGGGCGGCACGCTTATATTGCGAGACGAAGATCTGGATACGCAACGGGCGCGCGCGGAGTATGCGTCAGCCATGCTGGAGGACCTCCGATGGCTGGGAATCGAGTGGCAGGAGGGGCCAGATGTAGGTGGGCCATTCGCGCCGTACCGGCAGAGCGAGCGATATGCGCTCTACCGGGCCGCCTGGCAGCGGCTGCACGCGGCCGGATGGATCTATCCGTGCACCTGCTCGCGGCGCGAGCTGGCTGCGGCCGTTAGCGCGCCGCATGAGGATCAAGACAACGAGGACGACGAGCCGGTATATCCGGGTACTTGTCGCCCGCAGGCAAGTGGGCCGCGAGCCCAAGCGATAACGGACGCGCGTGCGCCGGCGGGAGTGAACTGGCGGTTTCGTATCCCGGACGGCGAAGTGATCGGCTTCGAGGATTCGGGGCTGGGGGCGCGGAGCTATGTCGCGGGGCGGGACCTCGGCGACTTCGTGGTGTGGCGGCGTGACGATGTGCCGGCGTATCAACTGGCGTGCGTGGTGGACGATGCCGCAATGCAGATCACCGAGGTGGTGCGCGGTGCGGACCTGCTGAAGTCAACGGCACGGCAGATATTGCTCTATCGCGCGCTGGGGCTTACGCCGCCGGCATGGCATCACTGCCCTCTGCTGCGGGATGACGCCGGACAGCGACTGGCCAAACGGACCGATGCCCTGAGTCTGCGGGCGTTGCGCGACCGCGGGATCACTCCGGCGGGGGTGCGAGCGATGTGGGCCGAGCAGGAATGACGATTTTGCGCGATGATGGCTTGGACGTGCCGGCCGGAGAAAGCGGATCTCTACATTTCGCTTGGCTCCGGTCGAGAAGCTGTGAGAAGGCGGTCTATGTCTATGCAACTATCTCGGTTTCATAATTCCCTGCTTTCCCTGCCGATATTGGCGGGTCTTGTCGCTGCCGGCGTCTATTGCTCGCGCGCAGGAGCGCCCGAAGATTACCGGCATCTCGCATATGGCCGTCTACGCCAGCGATCCCGTGGCGGCGGAACATTTTTATGCCGACGAACTGGGCGCGACCAAAGAGCCCGATCCGGAGAATCCGCAGGGGACCATTTACCGCGTGAGCGAGCAGCAATTCATCGAGGTGTTGCCACTGCCCGCCGCGCACTCCATCAACCGGCTAGACCATGTCGCGTTTGCGACAACCGATGCCGCGGGACTGCATGATTATCTTGACGCGCATCACTACCGCGATGTCGATGCGGTAAAGACTGGTTCAGATGGCAGCAAGTGGTTCTTCACGCGCGATCCGGAGGGCAACCGCGTCGAGTTTTACCAAGCTGCGGAGCATCCGTTCCACGCGGCGGCGAACCTGGTGAGCCCGCGGATCATCCACGTCGGCTATCTCGTCAAAGATCGCGCGAAAGAAGACACTTTCTATCGCGACCTGCTGGGCTTTCGGCCGTACTGGTATGGCGCCATGCATCCGGGCAAGGTGGACTGGATCTCGGAGCAGGTGCCGGATGGGCACGACTGGCTGGAGTACATGATGACCGGACCGGGCTCCGACACGCCCGACGCGAACAAGGTGGATGCGCGGACGCTTGGGGTGCTGAACCACTTCTCACTCGGCGTACCGAATATGGAGAAGGCGGTGACCGCGCTCTATGTGAGTGACGCGATCCGCTTCAGCCCGCGGCACGACGGGCCGCAGATGGGCAAGGATGGCAAGTGGCAGGCGAACCTCTACGACCCGGACGGCACCCGGGTGGAACTGATGGAGTTTCAGCCGGTCATGAAGCCGTGCTGCTCGGATTTCACGGCTGAGAGCCCGGCGGATTAGTCGTCTGCGGACGACGTAAAAACGTGACCCACCCCTCCCCCCTCCCGTCACCGGAGAGCGTCGTGTAAGTCCTTCTATTGCTATGCTATAGGCGTTCTCCCGAGGGCTAAATTCGTCTTTCTAGGCAACTTATCGCTAAATTCGTCCAGCTATTAGAGTTACAGAACAAAAAAGCCACCATGACGGTGGCTTTCTTCTCAACATTGTGTAACTGCGTTTATATCTATTTCCAGTGTAACGAATGGGCGGGTATAAAACGGCACAAATCAGGTGTGATTCCCAACATGGGAGTTACCTTCTTTTCCTGCGAACAGGCGCAGGCACATCGTGGGCTGGCGGCTCAGGAACCCGCAGGCTGAGCCCAGGTAAATTGCTGCCCGAACTCTGATGAGGACCATACCTTATAGCCGATGCCCGCGAGCATGCGCGTGATCGGTACCGACGTATATTCGCGATCCACCCGATGTTCCGTCTCGATGGCAAAGTGGATCGGATGTTCCTTCAGGACGGAGAGAGCGCCGGTGACAACGGCGACCTCCGCTCCTTCGATGTCCATTTTGACGAAGGAGGGCACGCCGAACTCGCGGCATGCATCGCTAAACGAAATGGTTTCCACTTCGCTGACATTCTGTTTGTCCGGACACTGCGTGTAATCGGCGAGACCGGCACCAAGGTGCCGTCCATGCTGAATAGCGCGGTCCCGGTTGCGATTGGCGAGCGCTTTTTTCACCGGGAATGACATTCTGAGCTGATGGATTTCTATATTGCGGAGCAGATAGTGTGACTGTGTTCGTCGGGCTCAAAGGCGTAGACCTTGCCGAAGGGGCCGACCATTTGTGCGAAGAAGTACGAGGTGGCTCCGGCATGCGCGCCGATGTCCCAGACGACATCGCCCGGTTGCGGCTGGTACGCGGCCGGTGTAGGCATCCATGGAGTCTTCTTCGACCACTCCGGGAGACCACAGGGCGACACCGCTCTTCGTGTACTGGTGGAGCCCTGGCTTTGAGAAATCGAGAACCGCATGCTTGCACCCTGTATTTCCGGCACGACGGTGTCGAAGAGCAGATCCCACATGTGCACCACAGAGGGCACCACCGGATAATGGCTCAGCCGGAAGAAGCATGCGGCGATCGATCTTTCGATAGCGCGAGTTGGCATCTGTTGCGACGCAGCTACCTTGAATCCGCTCGCGCGCGCCTGCAGCCGGATGGCCGAGCGCAGAATCGGATTCGCAGGTCCAAGCTTGAGCAGAGATTCACGCACCGCTTCGTAAAGGGAGGGCATCGCGGAATCGTATCAGGCAGGTCAGGCGGTGAAGCTTTGCTTCATCGGCTGGGCGTAGCCGCACGCGGGACAGAAGTCCTGGCGTGGGGACATGGTGACGCCGCAGTGGATGCACGGAACGGTAAGAGACCCATGAATCGCGGTCACGTTCGACGCGGGGGCGACGTCGACGGAAGCAGGCCGGACGTTTACCGGCGCGGATGCAAGCCCAAACATGGAGGGATAGCCGGCTTCGACCGCGACCGGTTCTTCGCTAATGGTGCCAGAGCCAAAGATCAATCGCAGCAGGGGAATACCGATGAGCAGCGCGGCAGCAGCGGCTGCGACGCCGTAAGCCACCCGGTGGTGAGGTAAATTCAAAAACGATTCGTACAAGGCACGCAGTGTCTGGATGACGGCATTCATGGCGATCTCCCGTTCGGTTGCGGCTGCTCATCGCCTCAAGGCGGTGGCAAGTAGGGGGAGGCGAGGGCCTGATCGCGGACGCACCTCAACTCAGTCCCCGGTATAGCCCGTTTTGTCTTAGAACCAGATATCGACGCAGGGTTGCTCGGCTGGGTAGATTTCCCTCTGCCGAATGTTCCACGTGGAACATATGCACTGAGAAGAGGGCTCCGCGAATGGCAAATCCTTGCCATTCAGCCACTTCCATTTGAGAAACAGTTTTCAGAACCATGTTTGCCTGCGGTAGCGGCGGTATTCCTCACCGAAGGTGGCTTCGAGAACGGCGGCTTCGCGGCGTGCGCGGACGATCTGCATGGGAATGACGATGAGGAGGAGCAGCAGAAGCCACCAGAACGGGATGAACATGGCGATTCCGAGGAAAAAGAAGCAGCCGAAGACGTAGATCGGATTGCGGAGACGCGCGTAAAGTCCGGTGGTGACCAGGCGGGTGGCCTTGGCGCGGATGGAGAAGGCGCGGCCCAACTGGAACCGCGCGACGAGGATGAGCACCAGGGACGTGAAAGCGATGGCAGCGCCAGCGATGCGCAGCGCAGGCCAGGGCTGGTGGATGAACTGGCGGCCAAGGAGAGTGAGCGCGGCGATGAGGACGATCGAGGTGAGGATGTTTGTCTTCATGATTTCGCACTGCGCGGCCTTCGAGCCGCGTTCTCTCAGGAGAACTCATTACAATGCCGCGCATGGCTACGCCGCCCTACAACTATCCCAGCCCGCCGCGAGCACTGCAACCGACACAGGCAAGCTGGTTTTCCCGGCATAGGTCCGTTATGCTTCGGACTTTATTTCGAGTGACCGTTGTTAGTTTCCTGCTGGTTTATGTAGCGTCTGCTGGCGCACAGTACCGCTCCGACACTGTGCCCGCCGGAAAGGTTGCGGCGGAGAGGTTTTTGAGCCATGGGCGCGAGGTGGAGTACGAGGTATTCACGTCGGGAACTCCGATTGCCACGCTCATCCTTCTGCATGGGGCGAGCGGCCCCGAAGCGCAGGGCTACCGCAGACAAGCCGAGTTCTTCGCTTCCCGGGGCTATAGGACACTGCTGCTCCATTACTACGCCGCGACAGGCAACAAAGCGATCAATGCGCGGAATTATGCGGCCTGGGCTGACGCAGTGCGCGACCTGGTCACAATTTTGCGGCAGGCGAGCACGAATCAAAAGATTTATGTGGTCGGGTACTCCCTGGGAGCGTCCGTCGCACTGGCCGCCGGTTCACGCAAGCTGCCGGTTACGGCGATTGCGGAGTGGTACGGAAGCCTGCCGGACGAATTCTTCCGTAATCTGAAAGGCATGCCGCCGCTGCTGATCCTGCACGGAGAGCGCGATGCCAACATTCCCGTCAGCAATGCGCAACAACTGATCCGGCTCTGCGGCATGGCTCACTTCAGCTGTGCCAGTCACATCTATCCCGACCAGATGCACGGCTTCGATGAGAAGGCCACAGTGGACGCAGACGCACGCACTCTCACGTTTTTTGCCGAGCACTGAAATCCGCGCTACACCGGCGCCAGCGTGATGTCCATCTGGTAGAAGCGGAAGTAGTTCTCTTCTCCGGGCGCCTGGGCGGCTACTTTCTGGTAGCGATCGAGGGCGTCGTTGATGAAAGGCACGCGGTCCGCCTCCGGCAGGCGCTGCACCCACTCGATCATGGTGACTTTCATGCGCGCAAGGAAGGCGTCGCGGGAGCCGAAGTCCCAGGCTTTGTCGGAGGTGCTGATGCTGAGGACGCGGAAACCCTGCTGTTCGGCGAGGGCGGCGTACTGGTCGGGCGTGAGGTGGAGGAAGGGATCACGGAAACCGGTGAAGTAGCCGGCCCAGCGAGGCGATTTGCGAGTTTCCTCGATAACATCCTCGATGCAGGTGCGTTGGCCCTTGATGACCATACGCAACTGAGCTTTGCCTTCCGGCTTGAGGGCTTGGTGGATTCCCTGCAAGGGCAATGCCTGGTCGGGAATCCAATGCAGGGCGTTGAAGGAGACGACGAGGTCGAACTCGCGCTGGAAGGGGAGATGACGGGCATCGGCGGCGGCGAATTTGAGGTTGGGGTGGGCGGCGGTCCAGTGCTCGCTGGCGAAGGCGACCATCTCGGCGGAGGCGTCCACGCCGGTGATGGAACCCTGCGGGAGGCGCTCGGCGATTGCGGCGGTGGTTTTGCCGTTGCCGCAGCCGATGTCTAATACGCGCTCGTCGCCTTTGAGTTTGAGTAACGCGAGGACCTCTGCCGCCATAGTGTCCTGAAGTGCGGAGAGGCGGTCGTATTCCGGGGCGTTCCATTCGGTCATGGTGTGGATCTCCAGCGGGGTAAAAAAGGAGGAGCTGGGGCGGTTCGGACGGATTCTAGCTGATCTGAACGGAGACAACGGCTGTGGTAGCCGGGCTTTCCACAAATGTGGAGTTCGCCAGCGGCTGCAAATGAGGTTACAACTGGGCTTTAGCCTTGCATATCTGGAGTTACCAGCCGTCGGATGTCTGATTTTGCCCAGACCGTGAAGCAACAGGCGGACATTGTCCGCGTGATCGGCGAGTACATCACGCTGAAGAAGGCCGGCGCGCAGAACTACTCCGGCCTGTGCCCGTTCCATGGCGAGAAGACGCCATCGTTCTCCGTGCACGTGACGCGGCAGTTCTATCACTGCTTCGGGTGCGGGGTGTCGGGGGATGTCTTCAAGTTCGTGCAGGAGATCGAGAAGGTCGGCTTTCCGGAGGCGATCAAGATTGTCGCGCAGAAGTGCGGGATTGCGCTGCCGAAGCGGGAGTTCAACTCGCCGGAAGAGGCGGCGGAAAGCCGGCTGCGCGGGCGGCTGCTGGAGCTGCACGAACAGGCGACGGCGTTCTTTGAAGAGCAGCTTAAGTCTGCTGAGGGCGCGAGGGCGCGCGAATATCTGACGGGGCGCGGACTGAAGCTGGAGACGATTGCGAAATTCCGCATCGGCTATGCGCCGGAGGGCTTCGGCGGCCTGCGCGACCGGCTGAGCGGGGCTGCGCCGCCGGAGGTGCTGCGGGCTTCGGGGCTGTTCAGCTACAAGGAGCGGGAAGGCGAAGCTAAAAACGGCGGCGGAGGGCTGTACGACCGCTTTCGCAAGCGGATCACCTTTCCCATCTTGAATGAAGGCGGACGGGTGATCGCGTTTACGGCGCGGGCGCTGGATTCGGAGGAGAAGGGCGGCCCGAAGTATCTGAACTCGCCCGAGACGCCGCTCTACTCGAAGGGGCAGGTGCTGTTCAACCTCGATAAGGCGCGCCAGGCCATCCGGCAGCAGAATTTTGCCTTGCTGGTCGAGGGGCAGATGGACTGCATTTCGGTCTTCGCCGCCGGGGTGACACCGGTGCTGGCCACCAGTGGAACCGCGTTTACCGAGCAGCAGGCGCGCCTGCTGCGGCGCTACACGACACGGGTGGTGGTGAACTTCGACCCGGATACGGCGGGGGCCAATGCAGCGGAGAAGTCGATTGCGCTGCTGACGGAAGAGGGCTTCGAAGTACGAGTGGTGACGCTCGAAGGCGGGCTGGACCCGGACCGCTTTGTGCGCGAACGAGGCATTCAGGCGTACGCCGAGGCGCTGAAAGGGGCGGTACGGCACTCGGATTACCTGATCGAGCGGGCGCGGAGGCTATTCCCGGTGCGGACGGCGCAGGGCAAAGTAGAGGCGGTGAATTTTCTCCTGCCGCACATTCGGCGAATGCCGCATGCCATCGTCCGGGATGAGTTTGCCCAGGATGCTGCGCAAAAGCTGGGCATCGATTCGGCGGTGCTGCGCCAGGAGCTGAAGCAGGCCGCGGCGAAGCGGCAGGGTCATATCCAGAGCGTGGCGGCGGCGAACCTCTCGGAATGCGAGCGGGTGCTGGTGCGGGCGCTGGCCGGACCACTGGAAAGCGAGACCTTCCATCGGACGAGCCAGGCGATGATCGCGCAACCCACACACTTTGAAGGACTTGGCATCCATGTCACATTAAAAGCTCTGGCTGAGCGGCAGCAGCCTGATCCGCTGGAGGCGGTGGGGCCGGCAGAGCGCACTCTGGTGGCGCAACTGCTGATGCGGGAGGGAGAGCCGGTGAGCCCGCATGAGCTGGAGATGGCGCTCGCGACGCTAGAACAGCACTTTATCGAACGGCGCCAGCGGCAGATCCGCGGAGAGATTGCCGATGCGGAACGTCGCGGGGACCTGAACAGGGTGACGCAGCTGATCACCGAGCGGATGGAACTGGACCGGCAACTTCAGAAGCTGGACCAGCGGATGCGCGAGCTGCTGGAACAGGCTTAAGGGCGCGCCGAAAACGTCCGGCAGCGGCGATTCCGGGTGAAACGAAACGGGCCGAAATACATCTAATAGTTGAGGATAGAAGCGCTGGTCTGCGTCGGACCTCTTTGGCCGAGGTGGATCGCGTGGTATCCTGACAATCTCTGTCTTGAAGTGTGCGTCCACCAGCCCGCTTGATTGCCGGTCCGGCCGCGGGATTTTGCCACCACAGAGTGGCCCTTATCGCGCATCTTCACTCAAAGATAGGACGGGTTTGTCCATACCATTTACTGCAGCAAAACGGCTGCGCAGCGGCGATATAACGCGGGGAGACAAGGCGCGCTTTGGCGATTGAAGACAAGTTCGAAGACGATATCCAGAAATTGATGGATCAGGGCAAGGAAAAGGGCTACCTCACCTATGGCGAGGTAAACGACCTGCTGCCGGACAACATGCATTCGGCAGATGATCTTGACGATCTCATCACGACGATTAACACACAGGGCATCGACCTGCTCGAAGGCGAGCCCAAGTTTGCGGGGGCGGAGAAGTTCGACGCGGAGCACGCCGAAGAGGGCGACGACGTCGAACTGGACCTGACACCGGGAACACTCGAAAAGACGAACGACCCAGTCCGCATGTACCTGCGGGAGATGGGCACCGTGCCGCTGCTGACGCGCGAGGGCGAAGTCGAAATCGCCAAGCGCATCGAGCGCGGCCAGCTTCGCGTACTGAAGGCGATCTCGCGGTCGCCGATCGTGATCCGCGAGGTGGTTGCGCTGGGCGAAGACCTGAAGCGCGGCGTACGCAACATCAAGGAAGTGGTGATCTTCGATGAAGAGGAGATCACGGAAGAGGTCCTGCAGGCGCGCGTGAAGGCGACGGTGGGCCGCGTCGACACGCTGGTGAAGCACCAGAAGAAGGCGCAGGCTCTGCTGGAGAAACTGGAAACAGTCAATCCGAAGACCAAAGCGAAGGAGCACCGCAAGACGCGCTGGCTGATGGGCCGGGAGCGGGTGCAGGTATCGCGGATTGTGCGCGAGCTGAAGTACACCAACGCCGAGCGCAAGCGGCTGCTCGACAAGGTGAACAAGACGGTCGATTCGATGCGCACGCTGGAGCGGCAGATCAAGTCGCTGGACCAGAAGTACGATGCGTCGAAGAGCGAAGAGCTGCGCAAGGAGTACCGGCGCCAGCAGCGCAACTGCAAGACGGACCTGGACCGGCTGGAGACGGAGATCGGTGTTTCCATCGCCGACCTGAAGCGCACACAGCGCGAGATGATCCAGGGCGACATGGATGCCGAGCGGGCGAAGCGGGAGCTGATTGAAGCCAACCTGCGCCTCGTGGTGTCGATCGCGAAGAAGTACACCAACCGCGGATTGCAGTTCCTGGATCTGATTCAGGAAGGCAATATCGGGCTGATGAAGGCGGTGGACAAGTTCGAATACCGTCGCGGTTACAAGTTCTCGACCTATGCGACGTGGTGGATCCGCCAGGCGATCACGCGTGCGATTGCCGACCAAGCGCGCACGATTCGTATCCCCGTGCACATGATCGAGACCATCAACAAGCTGATCCGCACCTCGCGGCAACTGGTGCAGGAGCTGGGGCGGGAGCCTACTTCGGAAGAAATCGCCAAACGGATGGACATTCCGGTGGCGAAGGTGCGCAAGGTGCTGAAGATTGCGCAAGAGCCAATCTCTCTCGAAACCCCGATCGGCGAAGAAGAAGATTCGCACCTGGGCGACTTCATCGAAGACCGCCAGGCGGTATCGCCGTCCGAGGCGGTGATCAGCGTGAACCTGAAGGAATACACCTCGCAGGTGCTGCGCACGCTGACCCCGCGCGAAGAGCGCGTGATCAAGATGCGCTTCGGCCTGGAAGACGGCTCCGAGCACACGCTGGAAGAGGTCGGGCAGAGCTTCCAGGTCACGCGTGAGCGCATCCGGCAGATCGAGGCGAAGGCGCTGCGCAAGCTGCGGCATCCTTCGCGGTCGCGGCGGCTGAAGGCGTTTGTGGATGGAGTGAAGGAGATCTAAGGGTCTGCGATCAGAGAGCAACAGAGGAGGGAGCTTTCGGGCTCCCTCCTTTTGTTTGCGGTCACGACTCGCGGAGCGCGTTAAGGCGTGCTAATGTTCCTGCGTTGGAGGAGGTCTGCCATGATGCGCGTTTTTGCGCTGATTTCTCTTTTCACATTTGGTTCTGTTTGCCTCGCCCAGAACCAGGCGGCTTGGGATGGGTTCGTTACCGACACGCACTGCGGAACAAATTGCCAGCGAACTTCCGATATGAAGCCGGACAAGGCGTGCGTACGGCGGTGCGTGCGCAGAGGATCGAAATACGGGCTCTGGTACGGCAATCATGTTTATGAGCTAAAGCCGCAGGCGAAGGCGGCTAAATTCGCTGCGGAGGATGTTCACGTAATCGGCACGATGACGAATGACAAGATTCTGATCCAATCGATTGCGCTGAAAAGCAAATAGACCCGCAGGCCCAAATAGAACTGCAGGTCATTCGCTTCGCTCAGGATGACAGAAGCATTGCCAGCGAGTGGAAACAGCAGATCGCTCCACTTTGCTTCGCTCCGCGGGAAAGACTCGCTGGCTCGCTATCTTCACTGTGCCGGATGGGCCTTGCCTTCCTTCATCGCCTGATCGATGAGCGATTGCATCTTGCGGTCGGCTTCGCGGCTGGCTTCGCGCTGCTGGATGCCGAGGAGCGCCTGCTGGCGGCCCAGCTCACCCTGCATCCGGCCGAGGTCGCCCTGCTTCGTTCCGAGCTCGTGCATTTTCTCTATCAGCGGCTCCATCTGCTTGCGGATCTGCTCAGCCTGCTGGCGTATCTGCTTCTCCATGGCTTCGCGCTGGGGCTGCTGTGCCTTCCAGTCGGCGAGCGCCTTGTCGAAATTCGCACGCGCTTCTTTCTGCTCGGCTTCGAGTCGCGCCCGGTCTGCGTCGCTGAGCTTCTGGTCAAGCGCGAGTCTGGTTGTGCTGTCGGTGAAGCTCTGAACTGCCTGGTTGAAGCCTTCCGGCATTTCGAAGTGGAAGTCAGGCATATCGAAATGGCCCTGCATCGCGCCGAGTTGACCCTGCATCGCTCCCAGCTCGCCTTGCAAGGCGCCGAGTTCGCCCTGTTGCGCGCCTAGCTTGCCTTGCTGCGCCCCGAGTTCGCCCTGCTGTTTACCTAGTTCTCCGACGCGCGCATATGCATCCTGCGCCTGCTTCACGAGAGCGGGATCGTCGATGATGTAGGTCTTGCCGTCGCGCTCGAAAGAGGACCGCGCCGTTCTTGTGATCCTTGAGGCTGTAGCCGTTGAGCTCGCAGTCGTGGACCGTACCGTGGTTGTCTGGGCCACATATGGCGTAGTTGCGTCCGTCGAGCTCGATGAATTCGATTGTCGCCGGACTGGAAAGCCAGGACGCGCGGCATGCTCACGGATCTTCATGTGCGTGCCATCGTGATTCGGGGTTCGACCATGGCCATAGGGGCCGATCGGGACGACGGCGGTCATGGGGCCGAGTGCGAGCACCGAAGGCATGCCATCGGGATCCGAACCATCGAAAACCTGGGTTTGACCATCGGGCGGCACAGCGTGAACCTGGACGTGAACGCCAGGCTGGACGCGGACAACGCCATCTTCCGATTGCCCGACTCCGGCGCCTTCACCAACGCCGATACCGATACCAGGTCCCGGAGCGAGTACGGCATCGGGCGCCGGTGGAGGAGGCAATGGAGGAGCGTCGGCTGGAGCAGATGGAGATTGCGGCGTGGCCGGAGGCCCGGCGGGCGCTTGCGGAGCGGCGAGAACGACCATCTGCGGCTGGACGATGTGGATGGAGGCCGCGGCTACGAGGGCGGCGGCGGCAAACAGCGCGGCGGCGGCGATGGCCTGACCGCGGCGCTTGCGGAATGCGCCTGTGAGCTCGGGGTCGGCGATGAGGCGGTCGATGCGTTCGCGGAGTCCGGCGGATTGCGCCATGGCCACCATGCCGGCGGGCGCCTGCTCGGCGACTGCGAAGCGAAGGAGCAGTTGCGCGTAGCTGAGGCCGTCGCCGCCGGAGGCGATGGCGGCACGATCGCAGATGGTCTCGCTGAGCCGGGAGAGCTGCGGGCGAAGCCACCAGGCGTGCGGGCTGATCCAGAAGAAGCAGTGATGCAGGGTTGCGGCGAGCTGCAGATAGAAGTCGCCTTCGCGGATGTGCTGCGCCTCGTGCGCGAGCGTGGTGCGCAGCGTGGCATCGTCCCACCCGACAGCCTCAAGCGGCAGCAGGATGCCATGGCCGACGGTGGCGGGAGAACGGAGATCGACAGAGAGGCGGACGGGGAGGTCGGTTTCGGAGCTCGCGAAGGGCTGCGCGCGACGCCAGAGGCGTCCGGCAAGCGAAAGGCCGAGGAGCACACGAAGCAGTAGCAGCGCGGTGATGGCGAGATAGGCGGCAAAACCGATTTGCCACAGGGCAATGTGCCGGACGGCGTGTTGGACGGGCGCGGGCGGCCCTTGCAACTCGCGTGGAACCGGCACGCTCAACGTAACGGCAGGCGCGAGGTCAGCCGGCGATGCGGGAGTTTGCTGGATGGCGGCGCTGGCCGGCGCGGTGACGACGTTTGCCTGGAAAGCAGAAGCAGGCGGCGGGCTGACGATGATCGTCTGCGGCGTAGCCCATAGCGGCGTAAACGAGAAGGACGGGATGTGCAGCGCGACGAGCGCGGGCATGGCAAGCGCGAGGATGAGGACGGCGGTCCAGGCGCGCTTGGCGATGCGCGCGTGCTGGACGCGGAGCAGCCGCAACACCACCGCAACGGCCAGAGCCAGGGCAAGAGAACGAACTGCCGACTCTCCGAGAACACTGACGATGCTCATCTGAACTTCTCCTTCATTCTCCTTCACTCGATGCTGCTCACGGCGGAATCGCGTACTGCGATACACGTTCGGAGGGCGCTTCTACTTCGACTTCCCTGCCTTTGCGGTGGCGCGAGCGATCTTCGCGGCCAGGCGCTGCAATTCGTTTTCGCTGAGCACGTCGGCGCTGACCATGCCTACGAGGAGCGCTTCCACGGAACCGCCGCAGAAGCGATCGACAATGCGCTGCACGGCGCGGCCCGCGACGGAGCGGCCGTCCTCGGCGGCGCGATAGAGATACGTGCGCTGCTCGACGGTGTGGGCGAGATAGCCCTTCTCTTCGAGCCGGCGCAGGACGGTGCGGACGGTGGACTCCTTCAAGACGCGGCCCTCGGAATGAAGCCGCTCGCGGATTTGCTCGGCGGTGGCCTGGCGCTCCTGCCAGACCATACGCAGGATGGCCTGCTCGAGTTCGCCAAGGCCTGCGGGATCGTGGTCCTGAGTGTGTGGTTCCGGATTCGGAGGGGCGGAAGTGCTACTGTTCATAGTGCTACAGACTGTAGCACTATGCCGAAGGTTAGCGCAAGGGGCGAAGAATTTTTCCCGACAGGGCGGCGCGACTACATGAACTGACAGCCGCGAAATCCAGAAACGTCGTCGTAAATTCTACTTGACATATTGTACTAGTATAATAGTACATTAGTACCAGCCGTGACACCGCGCCTCTCATCCACACAGTTCCGCTTCACGCTTGATCTACGGAGCGGCGTGCCGGTGTACCGGCAGATCATCGACCAGGTGCGTGCGGGCATGGCCTCCGGTTCGCTGGTTGCCGGCGACCAGTTGCCCACGGTGCGTCAGTTAGCCGTGGACCTCGAGATCAACCCCAACACGGTGGCCCGCGCCTATCGCGAGCTGGAACTGGGCGGCCTGCTGGAAACACATCAGGGAACGGGCTCGTTCATCAGTACACAGAAGATCAGACGTGCCGATGCGGAGCGCGAACGGCAGCTCTCGCAGGTTGTGGGCGATTGTGTCTCGCGCGCCGGAGCCATGGGTTACACGGTGGATGAAGTTATCGAGCAGTTGCGGAAAGCCGCTGCAGAGTCGAACCGCAGGAGGTAGTGGAATGATCAGAGTCGGCGTTGTACACAACAGAGTCGCAGCCGTGGCGTTCCTTGCATCGCTAGCTGCCGGTGGCGCGCTTACGGCGATCCTGCGTCATCCTGCGCCGCTCGTTATCGGGGCCGTCATCGGATGTTATCTCCTGTTCTCCATCAAAGTGATTCCGCCATGGGAGAAGGTTGCGCTGCTGCGGCTTGGCCGGTATGCCGGATTGCGCGGCCCGGGATTGTTCTTCATCGTGCCGGTGATCGAGGCCCTGAGCCCGCATATTGATCAGCGCGTACGCGTGGCGAGCGTCTCCGCTGAATCGACACTGACTCGTGACACAGTGCCAGTCAATGTCGACGCGATCGTCTTCTGGCTGGTATGGAATGCCGAGAAATCCATTCTTGAAGTCGAGAACTTTCTCGAAGCGATCGTGATGAGCGCGCAGACGGCACTGCGCGAGTCCATCGGCCGCCATGAGCTGGCGCAGATGATCACCGAACGCGAGACGCTGGGGCGCGAGCTGCAGCGCATTCTGGATGAAAAGACGAACCCTTGGGGGATAACGGTCCAGTCGGTGGAGATTCGCGATGTGCGCATCCCGCAGGCGCTGGAAGATGCGATGTCGCGGCAGGCGCAGGCCGAGCGCGAGCGGCAGGCGCGCATCATCCTGGGCCAGGCAGAGACCGACATATCCGCAAACTTCGTGAAGGCCGCCTCTGCCTATGCGGAGAACCCGATGGCACTGCACCTGCGCGCGATGAACATGCTCTACGAGGCAATCAAGGAAAAAGGATCGATGGTGGTTGTTCCCTCCTCAGCGGTGGAAACGATGGGCCTGGGTGGATCGTTGGCGACCGTCGCGATTGCCAAGCCAGGCGGACATGTGTGACGAAAGGAGCAGTGCTATGCGAGCAAAGTGTGCGGCAATTGCAGCGATGCTAATGATGATCGCAGTGGCCGGTTTCGGCCAGGCACGGGTGAAAGTGATTGCCTTGAATGCAGGTAGTCCAGCAGCAAAGGCAGCCGCGAACAACTTAAGTGGAGTCTGGCACGGCGAGTACCGGGATTTGCCGTGGGTCACCGTGACGCTTACGCAGGAGGGCGAAGCCTTCTCTGGGGCTATCCTTTTCTATCTGCACCGCAAAACGTCTGGGAACGCGGAAACGGCGACCGCCGGCACGCCGGAGCCTCTGCTCGACCCGCACTTCGATGGCAAGACGCTGACGTTCCGAGTAAGCACTCGCCACGCCGATCCGCCGAAAACGCTTGACGATCCACCAATCGTGATGACCATGGAGATCATCGACCAAGATCATGCCCGGCTGATAAACAAAGAGGATCCGCATCTGACTGGGCTACTGACCCGGATGTGGCGCTAGAGCAGACAGAAAAGGGGAGAGCTACGTGCACTCCCCTTTCGCGATTACTTCTGCTTCGCGTCGGCTTCGATGGCCTTCCACTCGTTGGGTTCGAGGTGGAGGGACGCGGATGCGATGTTCTCTTCCAGGTGCTTCACCGAGGACGTGCCCGGGATCGGCAGCATGACCGGCGAGCGATGGAGCAGCCAGGCGAGCGAGAGCTGCGCGGTAGTGGCGCCGTGCTTTTTTGCCGCTGCGTCGAGCGGGCCGCCCGAGCGCGCGAGTTTGCCGGCTGCGACCGGGAACCATGGGATGAAGCCCAGCTTGTGATGCGTGCAGTAGTCGACGACGTCTTCGTGCTGGCGGTCGCCGAGGTTGTACTGATTCTGCACGCTGACGATCTCGATGAACTTGCGTACCTGATCGATCTCGTGCGGCTTTACTTCTGAAA
Source organism: uncultured Acidobacteriaceae bacterium (assembly GCA_963736915.1). Taxonomy (GTDB): domain Bacteria; phylum Acidobacteriota; class Terriglobia; order Terriglobales; family Acidobacteriaceae; genus KBS-83. Next base: position 129,666 of record CAVTQV010000005.1, read on the forward strand.
GGCCGACGTGGAGGATCTTGCCCTGCTCCTGCAGCTTTTTGATCGGCGCGAGCGATTCTTCCACCGGCACCTTGGGATCGATGCGATGAAGCTGCCAGAGGTCGATGCGCTCGAGCTTGAGGCGGCGGAGGCTCATCTCCACTTCCTGCTGCAGGTATTCCGGGCGGCCAAGAGGCTGCCATGCGCCGGGCCCGGTGCGTACCAGCCCGCCTTTGGTGGCGATGACGAGACCCTTCGGATAAGGATGGAGCGCTTCCGCGATGATCTCTTCGCTGACGTAGGGGCCGTAAGCATCGGCGGTGTCGATGAAGTTGACGCCGAGTTCGACTGCACGCTGGAGGACACGTTTCGCCTCCGCGCGGTCTTTGGGTTCGCCCCAGATGCCTTCACCTGTGAGGCGCATGGCGCCGAATCCGAGGCGGTGGACTTGCGTCTTGCCGCCGAGGGAGAAGGTGCCGCTGGATTGTGCGGAGATGGTGGGTGCGGTGCTCATATCAAAATTCGATGCGGTCTAGCGAGGGAGGGTTCAATATCGGACGCGGGACGTTACGGAACCATGAATCGCGGGGATGCGTAGTTGTGAGTATGCCCGGTTCGCAGGGCAAAAGGATGGGACAGAAGCAATGACGACTCCGATGGCGATACCGCAGATGACAGCAGAGCAGCAGGCGACCTTCAACATCTACTATCCGAGCACGCAGCGGGATGAGCTGCTTGGCGTTCTGTTGGCAGTGTTGCTGGGCAGCTTCGGAGCGCATCACTTCTACCTGCGCCGCAACGGACTAGGAGTGCTGTACCTGGTGCTGTTCTGGACGGGGATTCCGGCGATCCTCGGGATTATCGAAGCATTCTTCATGCCCGGGCGGGTGCGGCTCTTCAATGCGGAGCAGGCCGCACTGCTTGCCCATTCGGTGGTGCAGGGAACGACGCTGCCTCCCGCGCCGGCCGCGATGGTGGCTTGCCCGGCTTGCGGAACGGTGCAGACGGCGGGCGCTCGGTACTGTGTGCATTGCGGGAAGGCGATGGGATGAGGAATTGCAGAGTCTTCTTCGCTCAGCTCCCATGCACCAGACTGAAGGCGAGAATCCCGAGCACGATCAAGCTGACGACGGTGTAGAGGAGGTCGCGTTCGCGGGCGAAGCCGATGATCGCGAAGATCACCCGCGCGATGGGCGTAGCGACGAGGACCAGCAGACCGAGCGCGATGATGCTGCCGCCGCTGCCGGTATGGAGCTGCTCAAGTACGCCGGAGATGGAGCGGAAGGGCACGTTTGCCGAGGCGCTTGCTGCGTGCTTCGCGGGCGGATGAAACACGGTATAGTCGGGCACCGGCGATCCGGGATGGCGCAGCACCAGCACACCGCCGATGGCGACGAGAACGGCGGCGAGAATGACACCGATACGCAGCAGCATGCCCATGGCGATTTCCATGCGCTGGTCTTCCTGGCGGGTTGGCGTATGTCCCATGGCCATCAGAATTTTCCCGTGAGGCTGGAGTAGATCATTTCCACGCCCAGCGCGACGATGACGAAGGCGAACACCTTCCGCAAGGTGGACACGCGAGCGCGAACGAGGATGCGCGAGCCGAGCAGCGAGCCGGTGAGCACGCCGAGCATCACGGGCATGGCGAGCGACGGCAGCACGTATCCGCGACTGATATAAATTCCAGCGCTGGCAGCGGCAGTGACGCCGATCATGAAGTTGCTGGTGGTGGTGGAGACCTTGAAGGGCAGGCGCATGGCCTGATCCATAGCCAGTACTTTGACTGCACCGGAGCCGATACCGAGCAGTCCGGACAAGCCGCCGGCAAGAAACATGATGCCGAAGCCGGCAGGAACGCGCTGCGCGACATATGCCTGGAGCGCGCCGCCTTCGACCGGATAGGCGCCGGCAAGGCGCAGACGCTCGGCGAGGCCGTTGGGCTGCGGGGGAGGGGCATCCGCGTGCCGTCCGCGAAAACTGGCTATAGCCGAGTAGAGCAGCACCACGCCGAAGACAATGCCGATGGCCTTGGTGGAGACAATCGCCGTCAGATACGCGCCAACCAGAGCGCCCAGCGTGGTCGCGATTTCAAGGAACATGCCGATGCGGACATTGGAGAAGCCTTCGCGGACGTAAGCGGCCGCCGCACCGGAGGAGGTGGCGATGACGGAAATCAGCGAGGCGCCGATGGCATAGCGCAGGTCCACGTGGAAGGCCAGCGCGAGCACAGGCACGACAACAACGCCGCCACCGAGTCCGGTGAGCGCGCCGAGCAGACCGGCGAGGAGCGATGTGCCGAGGATGGCCAGGGTGAAGGTGAGGATGGTCATTCGGGATGGTTCATTTCAATGCGACATCCAGAGATATCACAGAGCGACCTCAATTCACCTTTTCCTCGTGATAATCCTGCTCGGTATTGATCTCCCATAACGCGCTCTTGTCTGTGATGCCGGCGAGGATATTGTCGACCGCGGTCATCGCCGTGAGCATGGAGTGGTCCTGGTTGTTGTATTTGTGCATGCCGTTGCGGCCGACGAGAAAGAGGTTTTCGAACGGGTCTAGCCACTCACGGACTTCTCCGAAGCGATCGTAAGTGCCGAAATATGCCGGATAGGTTTTGGGCACGCGAACTACGTGCCCATCGCGCACGTCGGCGGCGTCAATGATGCCGATCTTTGCCAGCTCACGGGTGGCGAAGCGGATGATCTCTTCATCCGGCATCCGCCAGAGATCGTCCGTCTGGTAGCAGAAATATTCGAGACCGATCCAAACCTTGGATGGATCGGCGACCATGTGCGGACTCCAGTTGTTGAAGATCTGTAACCGTCCGAGGAGCACATCCGGCTCCTGCACGTAGATCCAGGTGTCCTTGAGCGGCGAGCCGTCCGGTTCGGTGACGAGCAGGCGATCGAGGAGCAGGCCGACGGTGATGAAGTCGCGGTACATGAGACCGTCTACGACCTCGCGCACGTTCGCGGGCGCATCCTGATCGATTGCGCGCACCAGCTCTACGACTGGCATGGTGGAGAAGCAGTAGTCGGCGGCGAAGCGGCGGCGCTCGCCGTTCTTCTGTTGCGCTTCCACGGCAATGACGCGATGTGCGCCGTCGGTCTCGATGCGGTCCACGCGCCAGCCGGTCAGCACTTCCCCGCCCTGCTGGCGGATGAGATCGGCGACATGTTCCCAGAGCTGTCCGGGGCCGTGCATGGGGTAAAGGAACTGCTCGATGAGCGAGGTCTCGGTATGCTTCTGGGCGAGGTCGGCGCCCTTGGAACGCGGGGTGAAGGCCCGCTTCAGAAAATGTGTGACCGCGCGAGTAAGTGAAAGTCCCTTGATGCGTTGCGCGCCCCATTCGGCGCTGATCTGGTCGCAACGCACACCCCACACTTTTTCCGTGTAGGACTTGAAGAACGTGAGATAGAGCTGGCGACCAAACCGGTTGATGAGGAAGTCTTCGAGGCTTTTTTCCGGACGGCGCTGATGGAGACGCGACTTGATGTAACTGAGGCCGACCCGCGCGGTGCGGGCGAGTCCGAGCTTGCTGAGCGTATCGGCGGTGAGCGTGATGGGGTAATCGAAAAAGCGGCGCAGGAAGTAGATGCGGCTACGGCGGGAACGCACGAGCATGACAAGCTCAGGATCGGCATCCGGCCGAGTATGCGCATGAAGCGTCCTCAACGAGCGATGGCGGTTCTGATACGAAATGACGGCATGCCCGGCGCCTTCGTCCGCGATGGGCATCAAGTCGAGCCACCATTGCATGACGCGGTCCGACTTCGAAAAGAAGCGGTGGCCGCCGATGTCCATGCGGTTGCCCTTGTAGCGGATGGTGCGCGAGATACCGCCGATGGAGTCGTCCGCTTCAAGGACAATGGGGCGGATGCCTGGTGCGCCGTCCGGTGTCTTGCCGGACCGGCGCAGCAGTTCGAGCGCAGCGGTAAGGCCGGCGGGGCCTGCGCCGATGATGACGGCAGTGCGCTGGGTCATTGCACGCGCGCGAAGCGGCCGGCGATGCAGGTGGCGACGAGCTGCCCTTCCGGAGAGAAGGCGATAACGTCTGCACGGCGGCCGGGCGAAATGGCTCCGTGCGTCCCGGCAAAGCCGCTGAGCGCCGCAGGATTCGTGGTGGCGAGCCGAGCGACTGTAGCGAGCGGCGCGCCAGTGAACTCCGCGAAGTTATGCACAGCGCGATCCATGGTGAGCACGCTGCCGGCCAGCACATCGCCATGCGTGGCACGTCCGTCGGCTACATCGACTTCGAAGGTGCCGAGGCGATACCGGCCGTTGGGCATGCCGGTGGCGCTCATGCCATCGGTGATGAGGATGGCACGCGCCGGCCCCTTGGAACGCCAGTAGATGCGGACGGTGATGGGATCGACATGGATGCCGTCGGCGATGATCTCGGCGTAGAGGGAGTCATCATCCAGCACTTCGCCCAGCATCCCGGGCTCGCGATGGTCGAGACCGCGCATGGCGTTGTAAGTGTGGGTGGCGGAGACTCCGCCGGCGGCGATGCCTTCGCGGGTCTCGGCAGCGGTCGCGTCACTGTGGCCGAGGCTGATGCGCACACCGAGCGATGTGGCGTGTTTGATGAGGTCGAGCGTGTTGGGCAGTTCCGGCGCAACCGTCATCAGGCGGATGTGGCCGCGGGCGGCCTGCCAGAAGCGATCGAATAGCTCGACGGAGGGCGGCTGCAACAATTCGGGCGGATGCACACCGCGTTTCGCGTGCGAGAGGAATGGGCCTTCGAGGTGGATGCCCAGTGGCGTAGCTCCTTCGATGGAGCCGGGGTTTTCTATCAACCCAGCGAGACCTTCAAGAGCACTGAGAATGTCGTCCACCTTTGCGGTGACTGTCGTCGGCAGGAAGGCGCCCACACCACGAGATGCGAGAAAGCGGCTCACATGTGATACGCCTTCGGCCGTGCCTTCCATCACGTCATGGTTGGCGGCGCCGTGCACGTGAATGTCGAGCATCGCGGGCGTGAGCAGGGCGCCGCTGAGATCGTGATGCTCCTGATGCTGCGGCAGACCGTCTCCGCGGACGCCGAAGCTGTGGATGGTGCCGTCTTCAATGAGCAGCCATGGTTCGGCGAGGACGGAATCCGGCAACACCAGGTTGCCGGCGGTTAGCAGAATGCGCATGATGATTCCTTCGTACCATTATCCGATGTCAGTCGCCATTGACGACGGGAACACCGATTTCCTCTGCTTTGGGCAGTGTGTGAGTAGAGGAGAGCTGGGCGCGCAGGGCGTCGAACTGGCGGCCACGCGCGATCCATAGCTGGATTGCCATGTCGTATTGCGCGAGCACGTTCTGGAGCCAGTAGGGGCGGTTGTCGCGCAGCCACGCCTGCTCAAAAAGCTCGCGGGTCAAGGTGTAGCCGTCGCGCAGGTCCTGACAGCGGCCGTTAGCACTGCTGATCTGGACCAGATCGCTGAAGGCGGGCGAGTGCGGTGTCGCCGCCTGGCTGTACGCATCGGAGTAGGCGTGGGCCATCTCGTCGGCGAATTGGAACTTCATCCCAATGAAGTCGATGCGGCGCGCTCCAAGGGCGAGTGCGTCAAGCGCTTCCTGCTCGCGGAGCGGAGCGCCGACGCGGGCTTGGTCGATGAGCGTGATGGCATTTTCGGTGCTGAGGCGGACATCTCTAAGGATAGGCAGCAGCTTGGCCGAGTCCTGCTGACCTTCACTGCTCCAGGGATCTTCCCAGAAGAGCGCGTTCGATGCACCGAAGCGGAAGCCGTTGTCGGAGAGCAGCTTCTGCGCAGCCATGATCTCAGCTTGTGCCTTATCGACTTTGCCGCTGAGATCACCATGAAACACTGCGCCGTAGCCGGATTGGAATTGCGGAATGGAACTTTCTCCGGGCTGCCATGCAGCGGCTGCACCGAAGAGGACACCGTACCAATCCTCGTCGAAGATGCCTTCGCCGTCATCATTCCAGACGGTGTTCAGCATGCCCTTCGCGCCAAGGCGCTGGCCGTCGCGAACGAAGTGCTGGATATTGACCAGGCCGACGTTGCTGTCCGGATAGACGCGACGCCAGTTGTTGACTCCGGGGGCGACCCAGACCTCCATACCCGCGCGATTGAAGGGCTGGATGTACTTATCGAAATTCGGCTTGGCGTCGTAGACCCAGGGGACGCCGATCATGTCCTTTGGCAATGCGGAGAGCAGGTCGGGATTGTGCCAGGCGAGATCTCCCCAAAAGAGGATGCGCTTGCCGGTCGGCTGAATGGTGCTGTGAATCTGGGTAAGGAAATCGACATAGACCTGATCGAGTCCGCGCTGGGCGACGAGGTCTTTTGTTTGGCCTTTGCCGAGCTCGTTGGTCTCATCCGCGCCGATGTGTACCCACGGCGAGGGGAATTGCTGCGCGATCTGGGTGAACCAGCTTTTGATCAGCGCAAGCGAGCCGGGCTGGACGGGTGAGAGCACGTGACCATGCGGTGTTTCGGCGAGCGAGGAGAACTGCTCGTATTTGAGAACGTGATGCAGATGGCCGAAGGCCTCCTGCTCCGGCACCACGGTGACGTGATACTGCGCGGCGTAGTGGACGAGTTCGGCGACATCGCCTGGCGACATGGAGCCGCCGGGCGGCGCGACGAGGGGCGATGCGGAGTATTGAAGTGTGTGCTCGAAATAGGGCGAGTAGATATTGAGCTTGTATGCGGCGAGCGTGCGGACCTGGCGCTTCTGGAATTCGAGCGTGGGCACGGGACCGCGGGAGAGATCGTCATCAAGGCCGCGATGCGGAAGCGCGGGCCAGTCGCGGATGGTGGCGGTCTGGAGCCGGGCTTCTTTGCTGTTCCCGACCACGAGTTGCTTGACGGTCTGGGCACCATAGAAGAGGCCGGTGCCGGTGGCCGCGATGATGGCGAGGCCGCGGCGACGCGGGAGGATGACGTAGCCCTCGTCGTGCATTGCGGGATCGAAGGTGATGTGGGCGGATGCGAGCAGCGTCCTGCCGGAGGGAGTGCTGGCACGGAGTAGCTCGACAACCGGGCCGGCGGCACCGCTCGGGATGTGGCGCTCCTTCAGCGTGGCGCGTAGGTCTTCCGCCGTGAAGCGGTCTTCCGCGTCGCGGGAGCCGACCCGGATGGAGATGCCGCGATCAAGAGGAAGAAGCCTGCCTGACTGAACCTCGCGCGGCATGGGAATGAGCTTGAGCGCGGGGGCAGGCTGCGCACGCAATGGCTCGAGAGACGCGAGGACGGCGATTGCAAGAAACGAGAACAGGGCTGCGCGTGAGGCTCGCGTGATCTTTACCATTCCATCCTTTTACGATTGGGATTGCTATCGGGCGGTTTGGACAACCCTCCCAATGTAACGCGGCTTAGGGAACGTATAACTTCGCGATCACAACGCGCTGGCCTGTTCCCGCGGACACCGGCGTAAGCTTTCGTGTTATAAACGGCTGTTTCGGAGGGAATGCATGGCGGAGCTGCGCTATCAGTCTGGGTTTCTAAACGAGTTTGCTACCGAAGCCGAGCCGGGCGCGCTGCCGGTCGGGCAGAATACACCGCAGAAGCATCCGCTGGGCCTGTATGCGGAGCAGTTCAGCGGGACACCCTTTACTGCGCCGCGGCACCGAAATCGGCGGTCGTGGCTCTACCGCATCCGGCCATCGACCGTACACAAGCCCTACACGCCGGTGCGGGCGCAGCGGCTGATCCGTGGCTGGCCGAATCCCGACGCCGTCACCTCGCCCAACCAGTTGCGGTGGAGCCCGGAGCCGATCCCCCCGGGTGCGGTCGATTTTGTGGACGGCATCATGACGCTCGGCGGCAATGGCGATCTGTCAGTACAGACCGGCGTGGCAATCCACATCTATGTGGCAACCCGCTCCATGCACAAACGGTTCTTTTGGAATGCCGATGGCGAGTTCCTGGTGGTGCCGCAGGAAGGCAAGCTGCTGATCTTTACCGAGCTGGGCAAGCTGGAGGTAGGACCGGGGGAGATCTGCGTTCTGCCGCGCGGGCTGAAGTATCGAGTGGAGCTCATAGATAAGGCGGCGCGCGGCTACATCTGCGAGAACTACGGACAGCCACTGCGGCTGCCGGAGTTGGGGCCGATCGGCGCGAACGGCCTGGCAAACGCGCGAGACTTTCTGAGCCCGGTGGCGGCGTACGAGAACGTGGAAGAGCATGTCGAGGTGATTGCGAAGTATGGTGGCTCGCTGTGGTGCAGCGGGATGGAGCACTCGCCGCTGAATGTGGTTGGCTGGCACGGGAACTATGCGCCATACAAATACGACCTGGCGCGCTTCAACACCATCAACACGGTAAGTTTCGATCATCCCGATCCATCGATTTACACGGTGCTGACTTCGCTGAGCGAGATACCGGGCACGCCAAATGTCGACTTTGTGATCTTTCCGCCGCGATGGATGGTGGCGGAGCACACCTTCCGGCCGCCGTGGTTCCATCGCAACGTGATGAACGAGTTCATGGGGCTGATCTTCGGCGAGTACGAGGCAAAGGCCGGAGGATTCCTGCCGGGCGGATGCAGCCTGCACAACTGCATGAGCGGGCATGGGCCGGACGCGGAGACCTACGAAAAAGCAAGCAATGCGGAGTTGAAGCCGGTGCGTCTGGAAAACACACTGGCCTTCATGTTCGAAACGCGCTTCGTGGTGCAGACCACCAAGCACGCGCTGGAGAGCAATACGCTGCAGCGAAACTACTTTGAATGCTGGCAGGGCTTGAACCGGCGCTTCACCCCGCCCGGCCACCACCACCAATCTTGAGCGGTACAGAACATTCTGTCCTGCGCAGTCTGCTGGCTGGGCTGATCGATTACGCAGGGCTATTTCCGCCTGCCTGCCTGACGATGGATGCTGTCGTACGTAACTACGACAGCTACATACGAGGCGAGCACGCCTGGATGCTGGGGAGGCTCATCGTGCCAGCGAGCTGCCTGGCGGAATACGAAGAAGTCGTGCGGACTGCGCACGTGGATGCCAGCGCATGGCGGCTGAGCGTGCTGGCGACTGCGGCAGACGTGGAGCGAGTCACTCGCTTCAATGCGGACAAGCGCGACCGATTTGGCGAAATCGATGTTCTGGAAGTGAAGGCTGCGAATGCCCGCGAGATTCACGATACGGCGCTGGCGTACGGAGGCTATCAGCTTTACCTGGAGACGCCGCCAGAGACGTGGCGCTCGCTGCTGCCGGCGATGGGTGTCGCTCATGCGAGAGCAAAGATCCGGACCGGCGGACAGGTGGCCGAGGCGATTCCGGAGGAGGCGCGTGTACTGGAGTTCCTGCGCGTTGCGAGCGAGCGGCGGGTGGCCTTCAAGGCGACAGCGGGGCTGCATCATCCGCTGCGCGCGATGCAGCGTCTCACCTACAAACAGGACAGCCCGGAGGCCGTGATGCACGGCTTTCTGAACGTCTTCTGCGCTGCGGTGCTGCTGTGGCATGAGCCCGCGCTACGGCAGGAAGCAGCATGGATGCTGGGCGAGCGGGACGCCGATGCCATTACGATGGATGAGATGAGCATGACCTGGCACAACAGCGGAGTAACACTGACGACCGAACAGATTCTAGAGGCGCGCGCGCAGTTCTGTATCGGCTTCGGATCGTGTTCGTTCACGGAGCCGATTGAGGACCTGAGGGCGCTGGGATGGCTGTAAACACCAGCGATCCCGCGCTGCGGAGCTGGGTGAAGACGGCCCAGGTGCCGGGGACGGATTTCCCGATCCAGAATCTGCCGTTTGGTGTGGCGCGGATTCCCGGACAGGCCGAGCCGCGCATCGTTGTGGCCATCGGCGACCGCGGGCTGGACCTGCACGCGCTGACAACGGCCGGCATACTGACAGGGCTGGACGATGCGACTATCGCGGCCTGCAGGCAGACGACACTGAACGCGCTGATGTCGCTGCCGCGCGCCTCGCTGCGGCTGTTGCGGGAACAACTGAGCGCCATGCTTGAAGAGGCCCGCGTGGAAACCATGCGGCACCGTGCCGCGGTGGAGTCAGCGTTGAAGCCGCAGAGCGCGGTGGAGATGCTGGTGCCCGCCGCCATCGGCGATTACACGGACTTCTATGCTTCGATCTATCACGCGACGAACGTCGGCAAGCTGTTTCGTCCGGACAATCCGCTGCTTCCGAATTACAAATATGTTCCGATCGGATACCACGGGCGAGCGTCGTCGATTGTGCCCAGCGGCACGGCGGTGCGGCGGCCGCGCGGGCAACTTGCCGGTGCAGCGGGAGAGGCGCCGACATTCGCGCCGAGTCGCATGCTCGATTACGAACTGGAGATGGGCGCGTTTGTCGGCAAAACTAATCCGTTAAGTGATGCGGTGCCGATCGACGAAGCGCGTGAACACCTCTTCGGACTATGCCTGGTCAATGACTGGTCGGCGCGCGATATCCAGAGCTGGGAGTATCAGCCGTTGGGACCGTTTCTCGCGAAGAGTTTTGCGACGACGGTGTCGCCCTGGGTGGTGACGCTCGATGCGCTGGAGCCATTCCGCGTTCCGGCGTACTCGCGCCAGGAAGGCGATCCAGCACCGCTTCCGTATCTCACGGGCGGTGACGACCAGCGGCGAGGGGGGTTCGATGTACAGCTTGAGGTCTACCTTGAAACGCCGCGGATGCACCAGGCAGGCGAAGCGCCATTCCTGCTGAGCCGCAGCAATCTGCGCGAGCTCTACTGGACGCTCGCCCAGATGCTCGCACACCACACCAGCAACGGATGCAACCTGCGCACAGGTGATCTGCTGGCGACGGGAACAGTTTCGGGTTCGGCGACGACATCGCGCGGATGCCTGCTTGAGATCACGGCACGCGGCGCGCAGCCGGTGATATTACGCAATGGAGAGACGCGGAAGTTTCTCGAAGACGGCGACACGGTGATTTTCCGCGGCTACTGCGAGCGCGAGGGCGCGACGCGGATTGGCTTTGGGGAGTGCCGCGGGACGGTTTTGCCGGCGCGGTGAAAGCCGACTGCGGGTTCTTCGCGTTGCTCAGGATGATATCTGCGCTTCTTTACTGAAAATCCGGCTTCCAGAGCGGAAGAGGACGCGCCCAGAAGATGATCTCTCCGGGATTCGCCTGCACCGTTCGGGTATTGCATTCGTTGTGCGCGACGAAGCCTTTGTGAACGGCCTGCTGCACCGGCACGGCAAGGGTCGGGCCGCTGCAACTGAAATAGGCGAGGCGGTTCGGGTCGCCGTAGTCCTTTGTGGCGGGCTTCAGCGTGAAATTCTGGCTGCCCGCCAGGATATCCATCGTGCCGCGTCCCTTGCCGCCCACGTAGACGAGCGACTCTTCGGCGTCGGCGTCCCACTCGATAACGACGTTCTGGTGGCTCATGGGCTCGCCGGTGTCGACATTGATAAGGCGAATGACCAGCCGGCTGGGTTCTACAGCGGCCAGTGCGGAGGAGGAACTGCTGCGCGTGGTGTCAGAAAAGGCAGTTCCGTGCATCGCCAGCACAAGCGCTGCGCAAAGGGCTGTCTTTCTCCAGATGTGTGTTTCGAACATAGCGGGTCGTCATTTCCGCGCTCGAAGCGCGTACTCTCATGATCCGATAGCGCGAGCGATTCCCAACCTACACAGAAGTGAAATGCGCGTCACCCGTGTGGTGGTGAATAGGCCCACTTCGGGAAAATGTGGCAACTGTGCAATACAGTATTCATAGTGCTTGAGCGCGCTTCGCGCTGATATCGAAACGAAGGGATGGCACATCCGTTCGATAAGCTCAGGGCAGGCTCCTCACTCCACCTTCAGCTACGTTCAGGATGCCAAACTGACTCTAGAAGCGCGCGATGAGCATCCGCTCTTCCGTCATGGACTCGATTGCCGAACGCAGGCCCTCGCGGCCGGTTCCGCTTTCCTTCACACCACCATAAGGCATGTGCTCCGCGCGCCAGGATGTCGCCTCATTGATAAGGACGGCGCCCGCCTCGATCTCGCGGAAGGCCTGCGTAATGCGTCCCCAGTCCTTGGTGAAGACGGCGGCCTGCAGACCATAGCGTGAGTCGTTGACGGCGGTGATGGCTTCATCGAAGCTGTCGTACGGATTGAGAAAGACGACAGGCGCGAAAGCCTCTTCCTTGAAGAGCGGTGTGTTGTGCGGGACCTTGGCCAGCAGCGAGGGCGAAAGCTGCGCGCCGCGGCGCTCTCCGCCGGTGATGAGGCGCGCGCCGGCATCGACGGCTTTCTCGATCCAGTCGGCAGCGCGTTCGGCGGCGGCGAGCGAGATCATGGGGCCGATCTGCGTCTGCTCGTCAAGCGGATCGCCGGCGTGCATCTGCTCGATGCCTTCGGTAAGGCGCTGCGCAAGCGTCTGCCAGCGGGTTTTGTGGACGAAGACGCGCTGGACCGAGATGCAACTTTGCCCGGAGTAGCTGAAGCCTCCGGTGAGAATGGATTGCGCGGCAAGATCGAGATCCGCATCTTCATGAACGATCATCGCCGCGTTGCCGCCGAGCTCCAGCGTGCAGCGCAAGCGCGGGGCCATGGCTTTGAGCTTCCAACCCACCGCAGCGCTGCCGGTAAACGTAAGCATGCGCAGGCGCGAGTCGGCGAGCATGCCTGCGGTGACCTCGTTCGAGCAGGGCAGAACGCTGATGGCGCCCCGCGGCCAGCCTGCATCCACCGCCATTTCGCCGAGGCGCAAGGCGCTGAGCGGCGTCTGCGGCGCCGGCTTGAGGATGATGGGATTGCCGGAGGCGATCGCCGGTGCGAGCTTGTGCGCAACAAGGTTCACCGGGAAATTGAATGGGGTAATGCCGAGAATGGGCCCGATGGGGAAACGCCGGATGAGCGCTGCGCGGTTCTCGTTACCGGCGGTCCAGTCGAGCGGCAGTAGCTCTCCATTGATGCGCTTGGCTTCCTCAGCAGCAACGCGGAAGGTCTGGACGGCGCGCTGGACTTCCGTGCGTGCGGCGGAGAGCGGCTTGCCGGCTTCGAGGGCGATGCCACGGGCAAGGTCGAGGGATTCGCGCTCGATGCGAGCGGCAATGTGCTCCAGGATGGCCGCACGACGCCACGATGGCAGCGATTTTGTTTCGGCAAAAGCCTTCTCCGCCGCGCGGAGCGCTTCGTCCGCATCGCCGCCGGTGGCCTGGCATACTGCCGCGATGACGTGATTATCGTAGGGGCTGCGCACCTCGCCAGTGGCTTCGCTGTTGCGGAGATTGCCGGCAATCATGAGGGGCGTGGCGGCAGGCGAGCCTTGGGTTGCGGCCCGTTTGGCTTTGGAGATCGGCATCGCTCCTATGGTAGCGGGAGGCGAGAGTAAAGCATGGCGTACGAGGCAACCGGAAACTAAACAGACAGCAAACTTTGGTCATGGCGAAGTTTCGGCGAAGGACGGATGTTTCGATTGAGGAATCGAATCGTTCCACGTGGAACATTCTGGTGAAGAATAGGCGAAGGCAGACTATGGTGTCGGCAGGCAATATATTCAACCTGCTTTTGAGGTGATGCAATGACCAGTGCCCTCCCCCGACCCTTTGTCCCTGTTACGCAGCTTTTGATGGCCGTGATGAAGGTAGCCGCGCAACACCACCGCGCCGGTCGCGCCGCTGCCGCGCGAACGATGTACCTGGAAGTCTTGCAGATGGATCCGCGCCATGCGGATGCGCTCTTTCTGCTGGGAGTGTTGGAGCGCCAGGCGGGACAGCTGGAAGAGGCACGCCGGCGGTTGAGCGAGGCGGCGCGCTGGGCGGCGGACCGCGCTCCGATAGATGCCGAACTGCGGACTGTGGAGCAGCTTCTGCATCGGCGTGATCGCAAGCCGATACAGGGATGGCGCGAGACGCGGTATGCGACGGACTGCTCTGCCTTGCCGATGACCGCGCGCGCATAATCCGCAAAGCCAGTCTCGAGATCAGCCCGTTACAATGAACGAGGCAGCCTGCGCGGTAGAACCGCCTTGGCGCGCCGTATCTCGCCGTAACAGGACTGGAATGACACTCGCGTCTAGCACTTTGCAGCAGACCGTCGAACAGGCCGCACAGCAGGCCGGTCTCACCATTTTGACCACCACCGAGGGTGCGGATTTCCACGGGAAGCCGACCTCCATTTTCCGGCTTGGGTTGTCGGCTGATAGCGCCAACGAACGCACCTTGACGCTGGAGTTGAGCGAGGGCTTTGCGCCCGTGACGGCCGACCAGAAGCAGGGATTGGCGGTCTATCTGCAACAGGCGGCGAAGCGGCTGCGTAATCCGAATCCGAATGCGATGGTCTCCCTTGCCGGTCTACCGCTGGTTTGCCGCGAGTTCAAGTGGCCGTTCCACTTGTCGACGTCAGGCGCTGATACCTACCTGGTGCATGGGGTGGTTGGTCTGGAGGATGGCGCCGGGGCACCGTTGCATGCAAAGGTGGCAGCGAGCATGACCGTGACCTTTGCGGAAGTCGTCTCTGCTCCGGAGCAGCCGTACGCGGAAGCATTCATCTACAACGCAGTGCGCAAGACGCTGGACCAGGGACAACTGGAGATGTTGAAGTCGGGCAATCGCCAGCCGGTGCCGGTGACCACGCGCTACTACAGCCGGTGGCAGAAGAAATTCATCTTCTCCGACACGACGGAGGCGGCGCGGCGCGAGTTCCTGAAGATGAAGGTCTATTGGCTTTCCGCGACACTGGGCGGCAATCAGCCGATATGGATCGCCGATGCCTACGACGCGCAGTATCTGAATACGGCACCGGAAGAGTTGCAGAAAGAAGCTGCGCAGTTGGCGCAGGAAGGCTGGCTGGCGCTCGATGGCGAGTTTGCCGCGGCAACCCCGAAACTGGCCGGAGAGGCCGAGCACTATCGCGCATTGCTGGACCATGGACTCTCGCTGACCAAGCCGGAGTTCAATGAAGAGATGCGGCACGGCCACACCAATATGTAGCCTGCCTGAAAGGCCTTTTCTTCTTCCAGCAGATCCGGTAAAGCAAAAGAAGTGGCCAACGACATGCGCGCGAAGTGGCTGATCATTGTCTCCGCGCACGAACGCAGCGTGTACCCGGGACCTGCGCTTGCATGGGCCAAAACAGCGGGAGCGGCGACTTATATTGGCCATAGGTGATGCGGCCACCTGATCACGGAATGTGATGCGGAGCAGGTCTCCGACCGGGTGGAGAAGTTTCTCGCACAGTAGATGGCTGCTCGCGAGCGGTGATGGCTTCGCGGATTTTTGCGTATGGCGCTGTGTCAGCAAACGCTACATCGGATCCATCGCGACGCACACCCAGCTTCTCCCATAGTTCACCGAGATTGACCTGCACGGGTGATGTGCTCCACGAACGATACTGCTCTGTAAGCACGTGCGTGCCGGTTGCTTTGTCGCCGATCTCGAGAGCGCGCGTCAGCGGCCACTCGTGATCGATCGTGCCACCGGCCGCGACAATCGCGCGCAATGCGTCCTGCAGGCCTTTGCGGTTTGCTGTTGCGACGCGAATCTGGACATCCGCGACCAGGCAGAAGAGCGCGCCGCCCCAGTAAGTACGGCCCCAGGTGTGAGTGCGGTCGATGCCCTCGTCGCCGGGTTGCGGCTCTCCTTTCGGCATGCCGTCGAGCATGTCGCGCCAGATCCGTCTCGCCGGCAACTCTCCGGCCTGCACACGCGCAATCGGCTCGATGTAGGTGGCGAGACCTTCTTCCATCCAGTGCTGGTCATCGGGCAGAGTGGGAAACGCTGAGTGGACGAGTTCATGCGTGATGGTCCAATCCTCTGTGAGTTCTTGTGCGGAGATGTGCTGGCCGAGACCGATGCGCGTGAAGGACGGCCAGCCGCCGACATCGCCCCAGGTTGTGCCGTGCACGCCGTCGCCGGCCGGGCATGGGAACGATAAGGATGCGGATGCGCGGCACGGGAAACCGCCCGTAGTAGGTCGCGACGGCATGCGCCGCCATCTCGATGCGCTTCACAATGATGTCATCGGAGAGATCAAGATCGCCCTTAGCGAAATCCACTTGAAGAATGGCGCCGCCGATCGCGACGCGGCGCGTGGTGCGCGGCGGTCCGTATCGGCGCGCCGGGTCCCATTGAGCTTGCGCGGGCAGAATCGCTCGCGATATCGCAAGCGACCCTAATATCCGGAGAGCGGCGCGTCGGCTAAGATGGGAGATCATGCTGTCTGTGAGACACCCGCAAGGGCCATTCGGTAACAATCGGTGTTAGGGCGTTGTGATGCCGAGCGTGCGTAGCCAGATCGCAGCCAAGTCGGGCCAGTGGGTGACAGGCAGCTTGGTAGGCCGCAAGCCGTAGCCGTGGCCGCCATTTGCGTAGAGGTGCATCTCCGCCGGCACCTTGGCCTGCTTCAGGGCTTCGTAATACACCCATGCGTTCTCCACCTTCACCGGATCGTCTTCAGCCTGGAGGAGAAAGCTCGGCGGGGTAAGCGCGATGGGCTTCACCTCCGGATGTAAGGTATGGGTGTCCTCCGCTTCCAGATAGCCGGGATAGATGAGCAGCGTGAAGTCCGGACGTGCGCTGAGTTTGTCCGCGTCGTCCACAGCGGGATAGATCGCATCCGCCGCGTGGGCGCCCAGCACCGCGACGAGGTGGCCGCCCGCAGAGAAGCCTAGCACTCCGACGCGGTTCGCATCGAGCTGCCATTCGGATGCGTGCTGGCGCACGATGCGGACGGCGCGCTGCGCATCGGCGAGGTCCTGCGTGTATTTCGGGAACGGCCCCGCGTCCGGCACGCGGTACTTCACGAGCGCGCAGTTCACACCGATGCTGTTGAGCCAGTCGCAGACCTCGGTGCCTTCGAGATCGTAGGCGATGATCTGGTAGGCGCCGCCGGGAAAAACCACAACCGTAGCGCCGGTGTTCTTTCCGGTTGCCGCGGGATAGAAGGCAAGTGTGGGTTTAGAGACAAAGCCGATGCGCGCAACGCGTTTGCCGGCGATGAGATTATCGGACGGCTTCGTGGTGTCATGCTCCTGCTCGCCGGCGGGAACGTTCGCGGCGCCCGGCGGCGTGCCCGGCCAGAGCGGCATCGTGGTCTGCGAAAAAGCTGGCGCTGCGATGACGAGCGCAAGGGCGAATGCAAGTCGTGATGTGCGCACGCGATGAGTGTACCGGGACTGGGTGCTGACCGCACGGGCACACGCGCCAGGGGCGGGACTCGCCGTCCGGGCGACGGCGCCGTTGGCGCGTTCTGTCGGGTTCGCTCCGTTGTCGCTCACACCAAGTGTTGCGGATGACTCAACAAACTATGGGTCCTTCGC
Source organism: uncultured Acidobacteriaceae bacterium (assembly GCA_963736915.1). Taxonomy (GTDB): domain Bacteria; phylum Acidobacteriota; class Terriglobia; order Terriglobales; family Acidobacteriaceae; genus KBS-83. The sequence continues at coordinate 146,833 of CAVTQV010000005.1, forward strand.
TGCACTCAGGATGACTGGTCAGCTGTCGCGATAGATCCTCAATACTCCAGATAGGCTGCGCGGCGTTGCATGAAGGCTTCGAGCGCCAGCCGCCAGTCGCCCGCGATGCGCTCGGGATCTTCGCCGGAGCGGAGCGCGTCCAGCACGGACTTGTTCACCAGCAGGTGATCGATGCGGTCGAGCTTATAGTCGTTCGGATAAAGCTTCCAGAGAGCGGATGCGATCTCGAGGCCGAGCTCCGGGCCGTCGAGCGTATTGCGATCCGTCACCATGATCGAGACGCCGTGGCAGAGCTGGCCTGCGTAGGGATATGGTTTGGCGGGCGTGAAGCTGACTGGAATAAATCGCAGCCCGGGCAGCAGATCCGCATTGAGCGTGCGAGCCAGCGTGCGCGCGTCAATCCAGGGCGCACCCAGCAGCTCGAATGGTGTGTCGGTGCCGCGGCCAACGGAGATGTTGCTGGTCTCGATGAGACCGAGGCCGGTGTAGAGCTCGGCGGCGCGCTGGCTGCGGAGGTTAGGCGAAGGATTGATCCAGGTGAGGCCGGTCGAGTCGAACCAATCGCCGCGCTGCCAGCCCTGCATCTTCACGACAGTAAGCGCAGCGTTGATGTGGCCTTCGCCGCTGTAATAACGCGCGAGCTCGCCAATTGTCATGCCGTGGCGTACGGGTATTGGCATGTAGTTGGTGTAACTGTTGTGCCCGATGTCGGACATCGGTCCCTGTACGAAGGAACCCGTCACTGGATTGGGCCGATCGAGCACGACAACATCGATGTGGGCTTTGGCCGCGGCTTCGAGCATGTAGCCCATTGCCGCGTCGTAGGTCCAGTAGCGCACGCCCACATCCTGCAAATCGATGATCACTGCATCAAGGCGTCGCAGCGTGTCGGGCGATGGACGGCGCTTCTCCTCGGATCCGAAGAGACTGATCACCGGCAGTCCGGTGGCAGCGTCCGTCGTGTTGGAGATATTTTCCGTGTCCTGATTGCCTTGCAGGCCATGCTCCGGGCTGAAGAGCGTGGTGAGCGTGAGGCCGGGGTCGGCTGCGTGCGCGTCGTGTGCGAGCACATCGATGGTGCGATGGCCATCACGATCGACCCCGACGGCGCTGGTGAGCAGACCCATGCGCAGATGGCCGCCACGCTTCTTCGCGAGCGCCTGCAAGGTGAGAAACTTCTCCGCCTCGAGTACATCGATGCCGGTCGACACATCGCCGTTACGCGCTTGCCAGCGGCGCGCGCCGGTCAGAGATTCGTTGTAGCCGGTGAGTTGCGCGAGCTGTCCGCTTTCCTGCGTCTTGATCCCGATGGCCTGCGCGGCTGCATCGGCAATGCGCGAGCGCAACGCGACGGTGTGGCCATGGCCGTCCGGGTGCACGGCGTTCGTGAGGATGATGACATAGCTGTTGCTTTGCGGGTCGATCCAGAGCGACGTGCCGGTGAAGCCGGTGTGGCCGAAGGAACCGACGGGAAAGAGCGTGCCGCGGTTGCTGGAGAAGGGCGAGTCGATGTCCCAGCCGAAGCCGCGCAGGGACGTGCCGGTGGCGGGCTGCTCCGGCTCGGTCATTTTGGCGAGCGTGAGTTGGTTGAGCGGGAAGCTGCTGGGCCGGCCGGCGAGGCGATCGAGCAATGCCTGCGCATAAAGCGAAACATCGGCCGCGGTGCTGAAGAAGCCGGCGTGGCCGGCGACACCTTCCATGCGGCGGGCGGTGGGGTCATGCACGGTGCCGCGCAGCATGGTTCCCGAGGTAGACAGATTGCCTTCCGCATCGACATACTGTGTCGGCGCGATGCGGTCGCGCTTCTCGGCTGGCGGCAAGTAGCCGGAGTCTTTCATGCCCAGCGGCGCGACGATGTTGCGCTGCGCATAGAGCTCCAACGGCAGGCCGGAGACGCGCTCCACCAACGCGCCGAGCGCGATGAAATTCTCGTCGCTGTAGCGGAAGATGACCCCGGCAGGCGCGACGGGCGCCGACTCGAAGAGGCGGCGCAGGCCCTCCTGGCGGCCGTGCCATGGGCCGGTGAGGTCGAGGTCGGGCGCGAGGCCGGAGTAGTGGGTGAGGCACTGGCGGATGGTGATGTCCTGCTTGCCGTTGGCTCCGAACTCGGGAATGTAGTGCGCGACGGGATCGTCGATGCGAATCTTGCCCTGCTCGTAGAGCTGCATCACGGCAGTAGCGGTGACGAGATCTTTGGTGAGCGAGGCCATGTCGAAGATGGTGTCCTCGGTCATGGCTTCGCGCGTGGGCACGAGCGAGCGTTCACCATAGGCGTGATGGAAGATGACATGGCCATCATGGCCGATGACAACGACCGCGCCGGGCAGCTCGTTGTGCGCTACCGCTTCGTTAACGATCGCGTCGATGGGCGCAAAGGCCGCAGGCCAAAACGCGGGCGGAAGTCTGCGCAGGAGCCTGGGCAGCATGCGCAACAAGCGCGGCAACAGCAATGGACAGCGCGAGAACAGCTTGGCGGCAATGATGGATCATGCGGCGATGGCCCTTTCTTGCTTCGGCAGCAGCAGGCTTGCGACATAGCCGATGGAGGTGGTGATAAGCGCTCCGATCAGCACGTACCAGATGAACGCGACTTTGGGGAGGGCCCAGATGTGTCCCGCGGCAAACGGGCCGGGTTGCTGCCAGAGGATGAGATTCACGATGAGTCCGATGATCATCCCAATGATCGTGCCGGTCTGATTCGCGCGTCGCGTAAGCGTCCCGAGCAGGAAGGCGCCGAGCATCTCGCCCCAGGTAACGGAGGCGATGGAGAGGCCGATCTCGACGACATGGCCGCCGGTGCGCGAGAGAACGGCGAGCACCAGCAGCACCACGGCCCATACCGCAGTGAGTATGCGCGAGAGGCGCGTGCGCGCGCGCTCGTCCATCTCTGGATGACGCGGCAGATAGAAGTCAACCATCGTGGTGGAGGAGAGCGAGTTGAGCGCAGCGCTCATGTTCGACATGGCAGCAGCGAGGATGGCGGCGATGACGAGGCCCGAGATGCCGTGCGGCATGTCCTGAACGATGAAGAGCGGGAAGAGGCGATCTGCCGTGCCGACGTGCGCGAGCGTGCCGGCGGGGTAGAAGACGTAAAGCCCTGCGCCGATGAGCAGGAAGAGCGCGAACTGTATGAAGACGATGACGCCGCTGGCGAGCAGTGCGACCTGCGATTGCGCCAGGTTCTTTGCGGCGAGCAGGCGCTGCACGACAAGCTGCTCCGTGCCGTGGCTGGCCATTGTAAGGAAGCAGCCGCCGATCAGGCCGCCCCAGAAGGTATAGGTCTGGGTGAGCGAGAGGGCGAAATGGAAGACGGTGAATTTATGCGCGGCAGCGGCGGTGTGATGGATGACATGCCAGCCGCCGGGGACCTTCGTGCCAAGCGTCCAGAGCGCGAGAATGGTGCCGGCGAAATAGAGGAGCATCTGGATGACATCAGTCCAGATGACAGCGGCGAATCCGCCCTCAAACGTGTAGATGAGCGTGAGGATGGTCAGAATCACGATCGAGGGAACAGTGCCGGTACCGAAGGCTACGGCGATCACGATGGAGACGGCGAAGATGCGGACACCCTCGGCTGCTGCGCGCGTCCCGAGGAAGAGGCCGGCGGTGAAGCGATGCAGTGCCTTGCCGAAGCGCTCGCCGATGAGCTGGTAGGCCGTCATGAGCTGGCCTTCAAAGTAGCGCGGCAGGAAGAGCACGCAGATGACGATGCGACCTAATAAATAGCCGATGGCGATCTGGAGGAAGCCGAAGTCGCCGGTGTAGGCCAGGCCGGGGATGCTGATGATGGTAAGAGTGCTGGTCTCTGCGGAGACGATGGAGAGCGAGATGGCCCACCAGGGGACGTTGCGGTCCGCGAGGAAGTAGGAGCGAAGTGAGCGCTGCCCGTGGCGGAAGCGGAGACCGAACCAGGTGATGCCCAGCAGGTAAAGAACGATCGCAAGGACGTCGATGAGGTGGAGCCGCACTGGACGCTGGATATCCTCGCTGCTATTTCGAAACTGTCAGGGTCTTGAGCAGGTCGTAGTAGAAATCGACACCGCGATCGAAAGATGCGATGGGCAGGCGCTCATCCTTGCCGTGGGCGCGTACATCGTCGCTTTCGAGCGCGATGCCGGAGACGCCGTAGGTCGGCATGCCGGCGGCGTTGGTGTAGATGCCGTCGGATGCGCCGTCCGCCATGGTGGAGACGACGGGCACCCCCGGCCACATCTTGCCCACGATCTCGTCGAGCGCGTGTGTCACTTCGGGCTTGATGGGCGCGGGCGGTAGGGCTTTCTTATCGGGCGCCTTGTCGAAGATCTGGCCCTGGCCTTCTGCTCCATCGCCGACGTACTGCACCGTCATCTTCGGGCTGTCGAGCACGCGGATGAGGTCCTGGCGGACTTCTTCCTTGGAGTGGCCGGGGAGGATACGGCAGTTCACGATGGCCTGGGCGCGCTGGGGCAGCGCGTTGTTGGCGTGCCCGGCATCAAGCCGCGTGGCGACGCAGGTGGTGCGCAGGGTGGAGTTGTATTCCGGCGTCTCGTCGAGGCGCTGGATGGCGGCCGGATCAGGAGGCGTCTTCAGGATGGCGCGCATGTCGGCGGCGGTCTGGCCGGACATGATCTTTGATTCGGTCTGGAAGTAGTCGCGCGTGACGCCGTTCAGCTCGAAGGGAAAGCTGTAGTGGGCGAGGCGCTCCAGCCCGTCGGTGAGCTCGTAGATGGCGTTATCCGGCCGGGGCAGCGAGCTGTGGCCGCCGGGGTTGGTGACGGTGAGCTGGTAGTCGGCATAGAGCTTCTCGCTGGCGTCGACGGAGAAGATGGTGGCCTTGCCTTGGTGCAGCTCCACGCCGCCGCCGTCCGGGTTGAGCACGTATTCGGCGTCGATGAGGTCGCGGTGGTTCTCGATCAGCCAGTTCACCCCGTTGGACTTGCCGCCCTCTTCATCCGCGGTGAGCGCGAGGATGATGTCGCGATCCGGATGGAAGCCTTCGCGGTGCAGGCGGAGAAGGGTTTCGACCAGGATGGCGTCTGACTCTTTCATGTCCTGGGTGCCGCGGCCATAGTAGTAGCCGTCTTTGGTTACGAATTGGAAGGGGTCTGTAGTCCAGTCTTCGCGGCGGGCTTCGACAACATCGAGATGGCCGATGAGCAGGATGGGCTTTTTGCCGCTGGCGCCGCGGTAGCGCACGACGAGGTTCTGCTTGCGGTCGTTGGGGCCGAGCAGCTGCATGTCCGCGGCGGGAAAGCCTGCGTCGAGAAAGCGCTGCTGCATGGCTTTGGCCGCGGCGGTGACGCTGCCCACCGAATCGGTGGTGTTGATCTCGATGAGCTGGCGGAAAATATCCACCGCTTCCTTGTGATTGGCGTCGCTGGTCTGAGTCCGGGCAAGCGGTGCGGACATCCAACAAGCAAGAAATACAAAGCAGGAGCAGATGAGGCAGGAAGCGCGTCGAGTCATCAGGAGTCTGAGGGTACCAGATTCTGGGTACCAGACCGGGTGCACGCGGCTTACTAGTAACGCGGGAAAATTGCACGGGCGGCATGTTCGCGGCGCGGGAATCGCTGGCCGCGAGCCGTTATGCATCGGATAGACTACTCGGTCGGTTGGGGAAAAGAGCGGCTGCCGGGCAGGGACAGAAGCAACGCAAGTTCCCGGAAACGATTCTCACCCCAGTTACACAATCTGATTCAGAAAGTCGGATGATGAACGATATGACTCGCTACTCGCTCCAACTGCGCCCCGTGGAACTCTGCAACCAGTCCGATCATGGCGTGCTGGAGATGGAAATTGTCGCGCACCCGGACGGGCCGGGCGAGGCAATCCGCACGCGCTCGCGCCAGTGGCTGCCGATCTTCGAGCGCATCTGCACCTTTCTGAGCAGCTCGCCCTTTCAACGGAAGGCAATGCACCGGACGCTGAAGGCCGGCGTGCCGATGCGCGTGCTGAATCGCACGAACGGCGAGATACTGTTCTTCTCTGAGGAGGAGATTGCGGCCTTAGCCCTGGATGAGCCGAGCGCGGCTTAGGTCTGGCTACCCACCCCTCCCCCTCCCGCCGCGGGAGGTTGACTTGTAACTGACCTGGAATCATCAGGATAGGGCCTGTCCCGAGGCTCAAATTCGTCTTTCTAAAGGGCTTATCGCTTCATTCGTCATTCCAAAGGGTTTAGCCCCTCGACGACGGGGCCGACTCGATAGATAAATGACAAAAGCCACCTCAACGGTGGCTTTTGTCGTTTGACTCTATTTCCAGTGTAGCGAATCGAGGGAAATTAACTGGCAGAATTTTGGCTGCTGTTCCCGATTCGGGAGTTACCGGATTTTGCACTGTTACTGCGCGTGCCACAATCTCCGGTATGGGCTCTGCTCGAGAACGGATAAGACGTGTATCGCGATGGACCTGGTGGATTCCGGGAGCCATTGTTTTCGTCGCGTATATTGCCTCCGCTTACATTTGGCCGACTGCACATGGCGATGAGCGACGGCTGCTTCGCCGGTTCTTTGCGCTCATTGCCCTTGGGATTTTATTTGGATCCGGCTGGCTGATCACCCGGTGGCGGGAGTAAATGCGAACTAGTGGTCTATGAGATTCGGCGCGGGTACGAATCCGGTGACCCTTCGGGTTGACTACATTGTTTGGGAACTACCCCACCCTAGCCTTCGGCTAGAGTAGGGCACCCGATTCTTTTCTCGACTCCGACTTAATCGGTGGCGACGAGGTCGACGCTGGGGCCGGTGGGGCGGGAGCCGCGGAAGCCGTAATAGATGATGAACAGGTAACAGAGGAACGGCAGGATGAAGCAGTGGTGGATGCCGATCTTGTCGGCAATTGCGCCTTGGGCGACGGGAATGATGGCGCCGCCGACGATGGCCTGAACGAGCAGGCCGGATGCCTTGCCGGTGAGCGGTCCCATGTGCGCCGTGCCCAGGGTGAAGATGCTGGGGAACATGATGGAGTTGAAGAGGCCCACTAACAGAATGGTGATGATGGCGGTGTGCCCATTGGTGAGCATGGAGGTGACGACCAGCAGCGAGGTCACGATGGCGCATATTCCAACGACTCGTCCTGTGGGAACGCGGCGCAGAACGCCAACCCCGATGAAGCGGCCTATCATGCGCGCCGCCCCAGTAGAGCGCTACCAATTTGCTGGCAGTGGCCGCAGGTACAGAGCCGAGATCGTGACTCCCCATGTAGTTGACGGCAAAGCTGCCGATGGATACTTCGGCGCCGACATACAGGAAGATGGCGATGGCGCCGAGCCAGACGTGATGGTGCTCCCAGATGGAGCCGAGGGGATTTTCAGCGCTGCCGGTGGTGCGGAATTCCTGCGTGGTCTGGAGACGCGGCAACTTGACCAAGGCGATCGCGATAGCGAGCAGGACAAGCGCGATCCCGATGCCTGCGTAGGGCGCCTTGACCGAGGCCGCCTGCTGCTGGCGCGACATATTGGCAAGCCCGGCGGCTCCGGCAAGGATGAGCACGCTGCCGAAGTACGGCGCGATGGTGGTTCCCAGCGAATTGAATGCCTGGGTCAGATTCAGGCGGCTGGACGCGGTCTGCGAAGGCCCGAGGACGGTGACGTAGGGATTGGCGGCAACCTGCAAGGCGGTGACGCCGGCGGCGAGGATGATTTGCGCGGCGAGAAAGAAGGGATACGATGGCACGCTGGCAGCGGGCAGGAAGAGGAAGACGCCCACAGCCATGACGCCGAGACCAACCACCATGGTGCGCTTGTAGCCGATGGCCTCAATCAGCTTGGCGGCGGGCTGCGCGAAGATAAAGTAACTGCCGAAGAACGCGAGATTGATCAGCTGGGACTTGGTGTAGTCCAGCTCGAAGATCTGCTTGAGATGCGGGATGAGCGTATCGTTCAGCGCGGTGAGAAAGCCCCACATGAAGAAGAGCGTTGTCACGATGGTCAGCGCCCGGCCGTAGTGCGCGCTGCCGCTCTCTGAAACAGAAACCGTTTGTCCTGAAGCGCTGCCTAGAGCCATCCGTTCCCGGGACCTCGTGAGGACACTAACATAAATGGGCGAGCCGTTGCGCGTAGCACAGAGTACCCGATTTTGCGGTTATGCAAGTGCTGGTGGCGGGCTCGCCGGCGAACTGCAGGCCGCATAACCGGCTCAGACGATGGCGGCAATTCAGGTTGGGAAGAAGAGGTCTTCCACTTCCAGCCAGTTGTTGACGCGCACCTTGGCCACGACGTTTGCGTTGTGCGCCGCGGTGAAGAGAACGCCCTGGCCGGCAAAGCGCTGGAAGTGGCGCGGCATGTCGTCGATGAGGTAGTCGGCATGCAGGATGCTCTTGTCTCCGCAGAAGACGAAGCGCGTGGGCGAGAGGAAAGGAAAGTGCCGCTCCAGCCAGCGGAATTTCGGGCCGAAGGAGTTGGGGAATTCCATGGCTGCGGTGGCGACAAAGATTTCATAGCGGCCGGAGAGACGCTCGAGGACGCGCTGGCTGTCTGGCATGACGTCGAGATCTTCGAAGAAGTCCTTCTCCTGCAGGTAGGCCATCAGCCGGTCCTGGCGCTCCGCCGGGAGCACGTTGACCATCCAATTGCCCCACATATCCTGTACGGTCAGGTTTTCAGAAAACTCCGCGTTGTACAGACGAATGAGTTTGCCGAGGGCGTCGGCGAGCACCTCGTCCATGTCGACAGCAATTCGCTTCATGCGGTCTGCGCGCCGCTTGCGGTACCGGGCCGGCCGGTCTCAATCTGGGGCTCGCGGCGATTGTCCACATAAAGGATGCGGCCGCAGCTTTCGCACTTCATCGACTGGCCGTCGCGCAGCTGATTCCAGAGCTGCGGGCGTATACCCATCTGGCAGCCGGTGCAGCGCTGATCGCGGGCGCGGGCCAGCGCGGTGCCGCGCGCTGCGGCGATGCGGTCGTACTCGGCGAGGCGGTCTTCATCAATTTGCGGGCGAAGCGCTGCGCGCTCCTCCTGCCATTTGCTGAGGTCGGCCTGCTCCAGCACGGTGCTGCGCGCCGCCGCGGCTTTTTCTGTTTCGAGATAGGCGGCGTGACTTGCGTGCTGCTGACGCGCGGCGAGCAGTTCGCGCTCGAGGATGTCGGAGCGCTCCATGCTTTCGAGCTCGCTGTCTTCGAAGCGGCTGATCTCCTGCTCCGCGAAACTGATCTGGTGCTCGAGCGCGGTGGCCTGCGCCTGGTTCTGCACGATGTTGAGCTGCTGGCGCGACTTGGCGATCTTTCCCTGCTGGTCCTTGAGATCGCTTTCCAGGCGGCGGCGCAGTGCTTCTTCTTCGCGCTGGCGCTTTTCGAAATCGGCGATGCTCTTTGCGTGAGCGGCGAGCTCGGCTTCGATGGAGCGAATGCGGCGCGGTGTGGCTTCGAGTGAGGCGCGGAGCTGGCGGATTTCCCCGTCGAGCTGCTGGAGGCGAATCAGGTTCTCGAGGGTCTGGTCCATAGATGGGTGGAGTCTAAATCATTTTAGCTGGGCGATAGCCGCGGCGCGGGCTCCGGAGATCCCGGTTATCAGTCCGCATGAGGCAGGCAGTAGCCGGCGGCATTGCGTTCTTTGTCCGGATCGCAGGCGACGGAAGAGTAAACTTATAACTGATGTTGTTCCCCGCGCGTCCCTTTCGATTGGCTCTTGTATCCACTGCTCTGGTTGTGTGTTCGCTGCTCCCGCCGATGCTTCGGGGACAGTCACCGTCTGACGCTTCGCTTTCCAAACAGGTCATTGCAACGGCAGCGCCCGCTCCGCTGCTGCCGGAGAGCTTCGCGGGCTTTGAGCTGCAGGGCAAGCTGGACAAGACCACCGAGCCGGGCACGGCGGATGCGGGCAATGCGCAGGTACTGGTGGAGGACGGCTTCCGCGACTTCGCCTCCGGCACGTATAAGAGCAACGTCAACACGGTGACGGTTCGCGCGATGCGATTCGCCGACGCCTCCGGCGCCTATGCCGCTTACACCTTCTATCGGATTCCAGGGATGGCTCCTGAAGACATCGGCAAGGGTGGAGCGGCCAATGGCGACCGCGTGCTCTTCTGGAATGGCGCGATCGTGGTGGACGCAAAGTTCGACCATCTGACTGCGATGTCTGCCGCTGCATTGCGGGAGCTTGCGGACCGGGTGCCGAAGGTTGGCGGATCGGCGGGTGTGCCGCCCGCGCTGCCCGGCTTTCTGCCTCGCACCGATCTGGAGCCGACGCACACGCGCTACTCGCTGGGCCCGCAGGGCTACACGCGCAGCGGCGGTGTGCTGCCGGCTGCGCTGGTGGACTTCAGCAAGAGCCCCGAGGTGCTCAGCGGCGGATTTAACATGCGAAGCGGAGAAGGGACCCTCACGATCATCGAGTATCCGACGCCGCAGATTGCCGCCGAGCGCGAGCGGGCGATTGCGGCATATCTGAAGGCGGGCAATCAACCGCAGGAGCCCTTTACGGCCGCCCTGCAGAGTAGCAACGTACAGGCGCTTGCGACGCGCCGCAGCGGTCTGCTGGTCGGCATCACGAGCGGCGGGTTCGATGCCGGAGATGCGCACAAACTGCTGGACAAGGTGAACTACGAAGCTTCCGTGACCTGGAACAATCCGGCGGGCTATGTTCCGGACACCACAAAGGCGGCTCGGCTGCTGGTGAATGTGGTGACGTTCTGCCTGATCACCTGCGGCGCGACGTTTCTGCTGGGGCTGTTTCTCGGCGGCGGGCGGGCACTGTACCGCATTGCTCGAGGCAAGCCGGCCTCGTCGGTGGAGGAGATGGAGTTCATCAAGCTGAATCTCCGGTGAGCCCGAGTGTGGCGGATGTGCGACCAGATGTAGCCAGATTGCTACGGCTGTGCGGTCCCAAATTGAACCATGAACAGTGCAGTGCCTCAACTAACCTGAACAATCGGTTTAGGTTAGGAGGAGTAAAAATTTTGCTCAAGGCGAACACCAGGCGAATATATAGCGTGTTTTAGGACAATCTTCGTATCCTGCTAAGCCGCTTGTAATCTTGCGGTTACGAGGAAAATGATTTGGCCTTGACACCCCAATAGGCCACCCATACTATGACGCCAAGAAAGTTCTGATGGCCTTGCCTCCGTTGGAACTATTCTCCCTAGAGAAAAAGCCACCCTGTTGCCGGGTGGCTTTTTCGTGTTTTGCGGACGATACGGGATGTCCGAATTCATGCGGCGCCTGCTTCCCTACCACTGACGTTGGAGTGAATGGCTGGGTCACGCCGCCTATGGTTGCCTTCAGGTGTCCGAAAGGAAATCACAGGATGGCAGGACGCAAGGCACTTCCCGAGTGGTGCGAGTACGTTATTGATCCCGGCGTCGATCGAATGAAACCTGGACTCTATCAGTGGACGATAGACGGCGCGGACATTTACATCGGCAAGTACACACACAGCAGAAGGCCCGAACGGGAATATGCATTGAATGTCGAGCGGCTCCTTGCCGGCAAGCCCTACCACAACAAAGGCAAAGACTTTCGAGCTATTCACTACGCACTTGCGAAAGCTGTTCAAGAGGGACGCCGAATCGAACTTCGTTTGCTAGCGAACAAGGATTCAGCAACCATTCTCGCGTGTGAAAATGAATTGATTCGATTGCACGGCACGCTGAATCGCACCGGAAGCCGAGCAACAAAACCAAAGAGCTAACAGGAGCCGCACCAACTTTACCGTTTCTGCTTGGCGACGCTACAATCCAGTAGGGAACGCCGACGTAGCTCAGTTGGTAGAGCAGCCGATTCGTAATCGGCAGGTCACCGGTTCAAGTCCGGTCGTCGGCTCCAGACAAGGTGGAACCAAGCTCGGTTCCTCTTGGGTTTTGTACCTCTTTTTCCTCTTTTATTTCAGCTTTGCGGCTTGCACCGTCAGCCGCGACTCCGCATAATCGCGCTAAGCATCTTCGGGAATCCTGTGATGCACGAGGATTTTCTCGGCAGTGGTGGAACGGCCTACAGCGATACCGAAATGCTTGAGCGGTCTGGAGCAGATGGGGCTTCGTCCCCTCGACGAGCGTGACGCTGTGAGCAGATATAGCCGTCAGGACGTTCTTCGCATTCTGCGCCTTCGTGCCCGGCAGGTTTCGGCATGGGAGCGTGCGGGCCTGATCGAGACGGGCGAGTCGTATAGCTTTCAGGACCTGGTAAAACTCCGAAAACTTCGTGATCTGCGCGCAAACTGTGTTTCCGTTGCGCACATTCGTGCGTCCGTGGATGCCATGCAGGCCGTTTCGGGCATGAGTAATCCCCTGCTGGAGGCGACTGCCTCGCGTCGCGGTTCGCGCGTGGTCTTTCGCCATTCCGGTGCAGTCATGGAGCCGATCGCGCGTCAGTTCGTCTTCGATTTCGACGCGCCGGCCTGCGGCGAGCTATCGGTTGTGGCGAATACCAATTCCAAACCCGCGGCCGCGGACGGCCGTGTCTCCGCATTGTTCCTGCAGGCGGTGCAGCTTGAGGAGAGCGGCAGGATGGATGAGGCGGCTGAAGCGTATGAAGAGTTGCTGCACCTCGATCCGCACCACGCGCCATCCTCGATCAATCTGGGCACGATCTGCTACAACCGGCGGGCATTCCGGCGCGCAGAGGAGCTGTATCGCCGCGCCACCATCTCCGATCCGGGCTATGCGCTGGCCTTCTTCGATCTTGGAAACGTGCTCGACGAGCTGGAGCGCCTGCCCGATGCCATCGAAGCGTACCGCAGCGCCATACGGCTGGTGCCCAAGTATGCCGATGCGCATTACAACCTGGCGCTGGCCTACGAGCGCATCGGAGAGCGGCGGCGCGCTCTGCGCCATTGGACGCTGTACCTGAAGCTGGACCCGGTAGGCCCGTGGGCAAACCATGCTCGCACGCAGGCGCGGAAAATTCTGTCGCGGGAGAAGCTGACGATCGTGCACCGCTCGCCGTGGGTTTCGCGGCGACGTCCCGAATCGCGGAGTGCGCAGGCGACTGCTGAACACGGGCCCGGCCTTCCCGCCTGAATTGCGCGTTCCGATGAGCTCGTAAAATCCCAGTCGGCGGCGCATCCAAGTCAAACAGCTTTATGCCAAGGCAGCCTGGCAATCCGCGGCCGGCGACGCACGCGATCCCACTGATCTGTCTGCTCTGTGCAGTGGCCGGCTCAGTCGATGCATCCGCCTACCTGCTGAGTGGGCGCGTCTTTGTTGCGAACATGACGGGCAATACCGTACTGTTCGCCATCTCGCTGCTGCAGCGGAATCCGGGAGAAGTTGCGCTGCGCGGCGGCCTGGTAGCGGCGTTTCTGGCTGGTGTGATCATCGCGCGTCTCCTGGCCAGGATCGCCGGGCGAAAGCGCCGACGAAGATGCAGCGCATCGCTATTCTCGGCATTGAATCGGCCGTCTTGCTCATGCTCGCGTGGAAGAACGCCGGAGCGCACGCAGGTCTTTTGCTGTTGCTGCTGGCCTGTATTCTCGGGGTACAAAACGGCGCCTTCCGGTACATTGGCGGTTTCCACCTGAACACCACGTTCATCACCGGGGATCTGGAGTTGCTGGGCGAAGCGATCATAGATTCCCGAAGGTCGGATTCCCGGAATTCGGAGTCGCAGAATCCGGATCCGCGGAATTCGCGCGCCAAGGTGAGCGCCTTCGTGCTGAGCTGGGTGGGATATGCCGGCGGCGCGTTGCTAGGCGCGCTGGGCGCGGTGAAGTTTCCTCATCATGGATTTCTTGCCGTCGATGATGCTGGCGCTGGCATCGCTCATAGCAGTGATGCTGATGCCGGAAGGGTCCGGGCATCGGCAGGAAAAGTGATCTGAGAAGCATCTGTGCCAATGCCTACTTTCCGATTCCGTCAGAATGCATGCATTCAACTGACCCTGCTACACTCTTCCGTTTGGACGGAGACTGCACGGCTTCTCTCCACGTCAATCTGTAGAAGTGAGGTGTACATATCATGTCCGTAGTGGCCCTGGAATCTCCCCATGCATCGCCGTTGAGCCGGCTTTCCGAAGATGAGCTGATGTTTCGTGACACGGTTCGCCAGTTTGCCGGCGAGATTATAGGGCCGCTGGTGCGCAAGATGGATGAGGAGCAGCATTTTCATCCTTCCCTGCTGCCGCAGCTCTTCAATCTGGGTTTGATGGGAATTGAAATCCCGGTGGAATACGGGGGCGCGGGCGGCACCTTCTTTGAAGCCATCCTTGCGGTGGAAGAGATCTCCGCGGTCGATCCCTCGGTCGGCGTGATGGTGGACGTGCAGAACACGCTCTCCATTAACGCGCTGCTGCGCTGGGGCAGCGAGGCGCAGAAGAAGCATTATCTGCCGAAGCTTGCGACGGAGATGGTGGGCGCGTACGCGCTGAGCGAAGCCGGCTCCGGCAGCGATGCCTTTGCGCTGGAGACTCGGGCGGAGCGCAAGGGCGACCACTATGTGCTGAACGGACAGAAGTTGTGGATTACGAACGCGAAGGAAGCCGGCGTGTTCATCGTCTTCGCGACGATGGACCGAGCCGCCGGCTACAAAGGCATTACGGCGTTCCTGGTGGAGAAGCACTTCCCCGGTTTTTCTGTCGGCAAGAAGGAAGACAAGCTGGGCATCCGCGCTTCTTCAACATGCGAGCTGATCTTCGATGACTGCAAGGTGCCGGCCGCGAATGTGCTGGGCGAGGTGGGCAAGGGCTACAAGATCGCGATCGAGACGCTGAACGAAGGGCGCATCGGCATCGGCGCGCAGATGCTGGGGCTGGCGCAGGGTGCGTGGAACCACGCAGCGCACTACGCGAAGGAGCGGAAACAGTTCGGAAAACCTATCGCGGAGTTCCAGGGCGTGCTGTTTCAGCTTGCCGAGATGGCGGTTGAGATCGAAGCGACGCGGATGATGGTTTACAACGCTGCCCGGCTGAAGGATGCCGGCCTCGACTTTGTGAAAGAAGCGGCGATGGCGAAGTACTTCGCCTCGCAGGTGGCGGAACGCGCGGCGAGCAAGGCGGTCGAGATCTACGGCGGCTATGGCTTCGTGAAGGACTATCCGGTGGAGAAGCTCTATCGAGACGCGAAGATCGGCAAGATTTACGAAGGCACCTCGAACATGCAGCTCCAGACGATTGGAAAGCTGTTGCTGAGTCAGGTTAAGTAGCTGCAAGGCCGTGAATTCATCCGGTTGATTCTCCGGCTGAACGGATTGCGCGCTCTATTTGGCGTGCGTGGTGCCGCGCGTGTGTGCGGTGGAAGCGGCGCCACCGTTCTACGCTGAGCGGCCCCAGCAGAAAATGAGTCAGCACGGGCGCATTCTTCGACTGTGGCTCGATGCGATTCAGCATTGAGTCCATCGCGGCGAGCGTGGCGCTGAAACGGGCGATCAACTCATCGCCAGTTAGTGGCTCACCCGATGGCTCGCCGGGTTGCACCGCGAGCGGCGCTTTGCGGGCTTTGGGAAAGTAGCCACATTCACAGACCGCCAATTGTTTGACGCGTTGCGCAAACGTAGGACGCGTGAGCAGCGGCCTTCCCTTCCGGAGGCGATCCTCAATGCCGCTGGTGGTGGATCGCCAGGTGGCGGAGAGGTGCTCGACTACCTGCTGCGCGCTCCACCGGGCCGGGTCTCCGGCTGGATGGCGGACGACCTGCTCGGCAGAGCGGCCGGCTAACGGCGCGCTCACCAGCTCCCGTATCTCATCGAGCAGAGGATGCACGGCTGCCATTGTCGGCAGCGGGATGTGCGGTGGTCAAGCGGCGCGGTTGTGCCTGTGCTGCTGCTCTTCGAGTATGCTGGCGTTTGTTTTGGAGGGGAAGATACATGCGGCGATTGTGGATTCTGTTCTGTCTGGCGATTTGGGCGTGTGGGACGGCGACCGCGCAGACTCAGGCGGAGCCGCTGAAGACGAACGGTGATGTGTGGTGGAAGCACGCGGTGATCTACGAGGTGTACCCCCGCAGCTTCCAGGACACGGACGGCAATGGGACGGGCGACATCAAGGGCATTCAGCAGCGGCTGAGCTATCTGAAGTCGCTGGGTATTGATGCGATCTGGATTACGCCGATGTATCCGTCGCCGCAGGTGGATTTCGGCTATGACATCGCGGACTATGAGGCAATCGATCCGCAGTACGGCACGATGGGCGACTTCGACAACCTGATGAAGGCGGCGAAGCAGCAGGGCATCCGGGTCATTATGGATATGGTGATGAACCATACTTCGGACCAGAACCCGTGGTTCCTGGAGTCGCGGTCGTCGAAGACCAATCCCAAACGCGACTGGTATATCTGGCGCGACGGCAAGAATGGCGGACCGCCGAACAACTGGCAGTCGTGGTTCGGCCACTCGGCCTGGACTTACGATCCGAAGACCAAGCAGTACTACTACCACTACTTCTATGTGCAGCAGCCGGACCTGAACTGGCGCAATCCCGAGGTGCGCAAGGCGATGTATGACGTGATGCGCTTCTGGCTGGACAAGGGCGTTGCCGGATTCCGCATCGATGCCATCTCGCGGCTCTTCGAAGACCCGAACCTGCATGATGATCCGATTCTGCCGGGCACAAATGCCTTTGGCGATCCGAACATCGAGCACAAGTACACGGACAATCTGCCGGAAGTGCATGACGTGCTGAAGGAGATGCGCAAGCTGGTGGACAGCTATCCGGGACATCCGGTGCTGCTCTCCGAGGCGGACGAGCCGAATATCGTCGAGCTGTCAAAGATGTATGGCACGCACGATGATGAGGTGCAGTTGCCGATGGATTTCCAGATCGCGGATGTGAATGAGCTTTCCGCGACGAAATTTCGCAAGCTGTTTGATGATGTGGAGAACAATCCGGCGCATGGGTGGCCGGAGTACTTCTTCAGCAATCATGACCAGGCGCGGCAGTGGGACCGCTATGGCGACGGCAAGCACAACGATGAGATCGCGAAGCTGATGGCGGCGCTGGAATTGTTGCCGCGGGCCACCCCCCAGATGTACTACGGGGAGGAGATCGGGATGCGCACTACGGTGCCCACCCGGGTGGAGGATGTGCGCGATCCCGTCGGTGTGACCGGGTGGCCGAAGGACAAGGGCCGCGATGGGGAGCGCACGCCGATGCAGTGGACACCGGCGCGGCCGAATGCCGGGTTTACGTGGCCGACGGCGAAGCCGTGGCTGCCAGTGCCGCCGAGTTCGGTGACGTATAACGTGGAGACCGAGTCGAAGGACCCGACGTCGATCCTGAATTTTTATAAGCAACTGCTGACGCTGCGGCGGACCGAGCCGGCGCTGGTGAGCGGTGGCTACGTGACGATCAATCCGGATGATCCGAATGTTTTTTCGTTCCTGCGGCACTATCTGGGGAATGGCCGCTCGGTGCTGGTGGCGCTGAATATGAGCGACAAGCCGCAGATGGTGACCTATGACCTGACGTCGCAGGGGGTGACCGGGGGCGTGGGGCTGATGCTGCTGAACAGTTACGGTTACGAGAGCAAGACGATCCGGCTGGACCACATGACGATTCCGCCGTTTGGGACGGCGGTGGTGGGGGTTAAGTGACGGTACCCCCCCCTCCCGTCACCGGAGGCTGGCTTGTAACTCTTTTGGTTGCTATAGGATGGGCGGCCTTCCGAGGGCCAAATTCTTCTTTCTAAAGGGCTTATCGCTTTATTCGTCATTCCACAGGAGTTAGGGGCAGCGAATACCTCGCAAAATAGAAAAGCCACCGCTGTGGTGGCTTTTTGTTTCCGACTCTGTTTCCAGTGTAGCGAAATGGATGTAATTAACTGGCAGGTTTTGACGATTTGTTCGTGTTGCTGTTCCGTTATGGACCGGCTGGGTCAGACGAATGAAGGATGACCCTGCGGGTCGACTGGATTGTTTTTGAACTACCCCACCCTTCGGCTAGAGTAGGGCACCCGGTTTGTGGTTCGTGCCGGATTGCATGCCAAAATATGACAACCCCTGTCATATTTCACGCCTCCCTTTCGCGTTGCTCCGATGACGCTTTCGGGCAGGCGATCCGTGTAGAGTGAAGGTTCCCTGTGGATACTTTCGTTCCGATTCGGAGCCGCGCTGAAGTTGTTTTGTTGTGGGCGCAGTTGCTGCTTGTGCTGGGGGATGCGCTGGCGATTGCGCAGGGGTGGGCTTCGGCGAACGGCGTGGGCGGCGGGCCTGGATGGGTGACGCTAGTGCCGCTGGTGTGCGTGCTGCCTTCGGCGGCGGCGTTTCGGGAGACCTGGGCGGCGACGATTGGGGTGACGACGGGTGCGTTGGCGTCGCTGGCTGCGATTGCGTGGGGCTTGTCGTCACACAGCGGCGGCTTCGCGATGCTCTCCGGACTGGCCTTGTCTTTCAACCTGACGTGGCCGTTGTTTGTGGCAGGGGGGCTGCTGTTTGCCGTAATGCGGGTGCGGGTGGACCGCGAGCGCGAGGCGAGCCGGCTGCACCGGCACACGCGGGCAAACCAGATGGAATTGGAAGCGAGCGAGGTGTGCGGGTGCATCGCGTGCGAGCGGATTTATTTTCCGAGTGAGATTGTGCGCTGGCTGGAGGATGGCACGGCGATGTGTCCGCACTGCGGAGTGGATGCGGTGGTGGGGTCGGCTTCGGGGATTCCGATTATGCCTGGGGTTTTACGGCGGGCTCATGAGCGGTGGTTTTTGGTTGGGTGAGAAATACGCTTGCTCCCAAGATGGGAGCACCGCCGAACTGAAGCAGCAGTATCGATCTGCAAGCATCGTTTCCTCGGAGCGCGTCGTTTTCAATATCAAAGGAAACGAGTACAGGCTGGTAGTGGCGATCAACTACCCGCATCAGGTACTGCTGATCATCTGGCTGGGCACACACAAGGAATACAACAAGATCGACGTGAAGAAGGTGCGATATGAGAAAAGCAGGTATGCAGATTCGTCCGATTCGGAGTGAACGCGACCACGAACGTGCAGTCGCTCGCATCGGCGAGTTGATGAGCGCGCGTCCCGGCACTCCGGAGGGAGATGAGCTGGATGTGCTGGCAACGCTGGTCGATGCATATGAGGCGAAGCATCACGCGATCGATGCGCCCGACCCGATTACTGCGATTCACTTCCGAATGGAGCAGCAAGGGCTAACGCGCAAGGACCTGGAGTCGATGATCGGCAGCCGTGCGCGGGTGTCGGAGGTGCTGACGGGAAAACGGAGCCTG
Organism: uncultured Acidobacteriaceae bacterium; assembly: GCA_963736915.1. GTDB lineage: Bacteria > Acidobacteriota > Terriglobia > Terriglobales > Acidobacteriaceae > KBS-83. The sequence goes on from CAVTQV010000005.1 coordinate 165,895, forward strand.
ACGCTGGAGATGGTCCGGCGGGTGAGGACTGGGCTTGGTATCTCCGCGGATTTGCTGATTGGCGGGCAGAGCAAGGGTCGCGGTGTGGCGCGGGCTTCGCTAGGCGCGAGAAAGGCTGTAGTGATGAAACGTGCACGCAAGCTCGCGTGATTCCGATTATGCCCGGGGTGCTGCTGCGGGGCACATTGATTGAAAGATCGCAGCAATCGCCTCGCCGTAGTTCATGAGACGGCGGTGGATGTTCATGAAGCAGGTCTGATCAGCGCACAGACCATACGCGAGTTCGACAATCTCTGCCTGACCCCGGTGAAGCCTTTCTCGCCGAAAGCGATTGCGAGGCTGCGGCGGAAGGCGCATGTGAGCCAGGCCGTCTTCGCTCATCACTTGGATGTGTCTCCGACGAGCGGGCCATCTCATAAGAAAGCAGATACGATGACTCCGTGCGCAAGATCGTGCTGTTCGCTAATCCGGTGTTTGGGTCGCGGGCCACACGCGATCTGCCCGCTGTCCTTGACGTTTTCAAGCGAGCCGACGTCGAAGTCCAGCTGCTGGAAACGGGGGCAAACCGGGCGGCAGGCGCCCATGCGAAGCAGGCAGTCGAGCAGGTCGTCGACGCTATCGTGGTCTGCGGCGGTGATGGAACAGTTTTCGATGTTTTACAAGGAGTCGCCGGATCGGAAGTACCCTTGGGCATCATTCCTTTCGGCACGGGAAATATCCTGGCACAAAACTTGCATATTCCTGGCGAGTCGGCCAAAGCGGCACGTTGGCTGCTCGAGGCAAAGCCACGTCCTGTGCCCCTGGGAAAGATTACCTGTTGCGTTTCCGGCGGCACACAAACATGGTTCTTCGCGATGGCTGCCGGAATGGGCTTCCACGCAGCGATGATGGGAGCGACCCCACGCCTGGAGAAGGAGCGGACGGGACGGAAGGCTTATTTCGGCGCGGGCCTCAAAGCGCTCTTCTCACATCCTGTACAACCGTTTGCAATGAAGGTCGAAACGGTGGAGGGGAAGATATTCGAAAGGCGGGCATCCGAAGCCATCGCAGTACGGGTAGCGGAACTAAACCTGTGGCGGCCCGGCGGGGACCTGGATCTTCCGTTTCTGCGCCTGGCCAGCGTGGAGGGTGAGTCGCGATGGCATCTTGCCAAAGCATCGTTTGAGGCGCTTGTTCTGGGAGCTGGTCAGCGTAACAGTAGACTTACCAAACGCACTGCAGCACGTTATGAAGATGTATTGCGCGTGGAATGTAGCGCTGTTCCGGGGCTGAAGTATCGTACGCCTCTCGCGGTAGAAGCGGATGGCGAAGTTGTTGGAGCCTCCTGCGCCACCATCGAAATGGCTGGCCTGAGCGTGAGCTTTTTGTCTTGTTGATGGCAGGCGCTGCGACCAATCCTGATCGATGCCAGTTAGATTGCGGTACGAATCGCCGCGTATGTCAGCGAGAAGGATCGTCGATTCCGAACTATCTGGGCTTCAACGTCTGATATTTGGCAATCGAATATCCGAGCGCGCTTCCGAGCCACACGTCCGAGGGGAAGTGGGCGGCCTCTGTGATCCGCGAGCAGCTGATAGCGGTCGCCAGTGTGTACGCGAGCACTGGAATCCAGGGCTTGCCGCGATGACGGTAGCGCTCGGCAACCACCGTCGCCACCGACCACACGGCCGTGGCGTGGCCCGAAGGGAAGCTGCTGCCCTTGAAGGGCGATTTGCCACCATTGAAGAACGTATTGGAATAGTCACCATTCGGCGCTACGTCGGAGGGCCGCTGGCGGCGCGTTATGGCTTTCATGGCCAGGTCGATGACGACGCTGTCGCCGTATGCCTCGGCGGCGAGTAGCGATGTATTCACCTCGCGATTATCGTGCCGGATATAGCCGGCGGCCATAAGCCCGGCCGGGAGCGCAATCACTTCACCGGTAGTGATCATGGGGTCGAAGATATCGTTGAAGTCATCCAGGTTCTTCTGGTGGTTGCGGAAGTAAGGCATGATGTGCGGATCGGCGTAGATCAGCCCGATGGTTCCACCAAGAACAATGGCCGTGGGAAGCAGGGAGTGCCCCTTCGCCAGCCGCAGCGGAAAGGTCCACAGATCCTTCTGGTCATGAAGGAAGTCGCCGGGAAGGCTGCGCCAAGTGGCCTCCCGCTGGGGCACTCCGGTAGTGGTGTCGACGGTGGGATTCGCTGACTGACCAGGATTACCGGGATTACCTGGCAGCGCCAACAGCCTGGGAGTGGGGGCATCCGGCAGGTTCACGTAGTCCTGCGCAAAGGTTCGCGGGGGGACAAAGGCCACTCCGAGGCATGCCAACAGGATGAATGAAGTCCGCTTCTCAATCATCACGAGGGTTGGATGCAGGTTTTTTGCTAGTGCATCGGGGAGCACCCCGCGCGGCAATTTCCGGCTGGCGCATCGGCGCCAAAGCCCTCAGAGAGAATCCAGCCACATGGCCGCAAAGTGGTCTGCTGACGCGGATAAGTTCTGAGAAGCCGCTTCCGTTGCCCCAAGATGAGCTCATGCTCATTCACCACGCGGCGCTTCGAAGAGTTTCGTGTAATCTCGGGCAAAAGGAAGCTGGGAATCATGAGGATACTGCTCTCCGCGTTGTCGCTGCTCTTGCTGTGTGTGGTTTACCGGGCTTCTGCTCAGGAGCCGAAAAGCGAGGCGTGTCACATAGCGTTGCCGGGGATCACGTTTACACGGTCGCTGAACGGTGCTGCTGATGACGCCAAGGTGAGCAATGGGAAGCTGACGCTGAGGGCTGGTGCGAAGCGGGACAATTTCCGCGACCCGAACGGGAAAGGCTCCAACAGCAGTGCGCCCGTCCTGCTGACGGAGGTAGACAACACGAAACCGTTCACACTGACGGCGAAGGTTACGCCGACATTTCCTGAGACCTATGATGCGGGGGCGCTCTACATCTGGGTGAGAGATGACCTGTGGCTGAAGCTGGCGATGGAGATGGATGAACGCCACAAGACCAGGATGGTCACGGTTCGCACGACGGGAACTTCCGATGACAACGATCACGATGTGGTGACGGCGAAGAGTGTCTTTATGAAGATCTCTTCGGATGCCAAGGTGGTTGGGTTCTACTATTCGCTCGATGGGAAGAACTGGCAGTTGATCCGGCTCTTCAAAAATGACTATCCCTCGACGATCTGGTTGGGAGTCAGCACGCAGTCCCCGATGGGCAAGGGAACGTCCGCGGTGTTCGAGGACCTGTCGTTGACCAAGCGGAGTATTTCGAATTTCAGGCTTGGGAACTAACTCGCGTTCACGGATCACCTCCTAACGGCAGGAATTAATCGCACCGTTCGCTGCGCTCAGGAGTGATCTGGCATCCACAGTTCGGTCGAAGCGTTCGCCTGCCGATGTATAAACACCGCAGACATCTAAGCGCGGAAGAACACGCTTGAGAGGAGAGCTATGAGTGAACTGTTGCTTATCGCCAGACTCAGGATTCACGATGGGAAGCTGGATGAGTTTAAGCCGCTTGCTGCGCGATGCCTGGAATTGGTGCGCACGAAGGACACGGGGACTTTGGAGTACGTGCAGTACTTGAACAGCGACGGGACGGAGTGTCTGGTGTTTGAGCGGTATCGTGACTCGCAGGCCATTCTGGATCACCGGAAGAATCTGGCGGAGGTGTTGGCTGCGATTGGTCAGATCTGCTCTGTGTCTGGGGAAGTGTGCGGAACGCCCAGTCCGGAGCTGACGGAGCAGCTGAAGGGTGGGCCCTTTCTGGTCTACAAGCCGCTTGTGGCAAATTAGGTAACTGAGAGGGATTCGGTTGCAGGTGCATCTGAGCCTGCCCTGCATCTGAGCCAGCCAGGAGGAGTCCCATTATGTCTGAACTTTCTGAAACGTCCGCGGCTACATCGACAGGTACATCCGGGATTCCTGCTGACGATCCTCGACGCGGGCTGGTGGTGGTGCGGCCGGATGCGGATGCGTCGCTGCTCCATATCGGGCTGGTGGGGGATACGTACACGATCCTGCTGCGGGGCGAGGATACCGGCGGACGCTATTGCCTGATTGATATGCATATTCCGCCGGGTGGCGGGCCGGCGCCGCATCGGCATGATTTCGAGGAAACGTTTGTGGTGCTGGTGGGCGAGCTGGAGGCTACGTTTCGCGGGGTGAAGCAGACGGTCCGTGCCGGCGAGACGATCCATATACCGGCGAATGCGCCGCACCAGGTGCGTAACGCCTCCGAAGCGCCGGTGCGGGCGCTGTGCACGTGCGCGCCTGCGGGGCAGGAGAGGTTTTTTGAAGAGGTGGGCGTGCGGGTGGCGACGAGAACGACTCCGCCGCCGCCGCTGGACGAAGCGGGCGAGGCGGCGTTCCGGGAGAAAGCCGGCGCGCTGGCGGCGAAGTATCGTACGGAATTTGTGCGGCCGGGTTGAGAATCCGCCGCTTGGCTATGGCTGCGGTGGCGTGGCGGGGTGGTCCATGCCTGGATGGTCCATTCCGGGATGGTGTTCCCCAGGCTTGAAGGGCATGGGCATGCTGTGACCCTGATGGCAGGTGCCGCAGCTTACGGTCTTCTGGTCGGGCGCGGCGTCGGGGTCGTGAATCTGGGAGAGGTACTTGGCGTTGATCTCGTTGGTCATGGAGATCATGGTGCGCGCGGTGTTTTTGTCGGCCTTCATGTCGGAGGCGAAGTTGGGGCGCCTGGTGGCCGTGTCCTGGGCGTGGCAGAAGGTGCATTTGACACCGAGCTGCTGCGAGTAGCCCTGCATGATCTTCATCAGATCCTCGGGCGATGTGTCCTTGGGCAACACTTTGAGGTTGACGGGTTTGGGCAGCGTCATCGCCTTGTGGGTCTCGCCCGCAGGCGGCGGGGCTTGCTGGGCGATAAGTGGCGAGGGCGGGAAAGCGGGGAGGGCGGCGATGGCTGCTGCCATGAGAAACGTTCGAAACATGCCAGGGCTCCGGATGAGGAGATGTCGCTGCTGAAACAATATTGTCACTGCGGAGCGACACGGCGTTAGCGCGTACCGCCCGGTGGCACACATTGTTGCACACTTGCCTGGTTTCGATACCGGCGGCGAACGGCTTGCCGCTGCGGATGCACGGCTCGTCGCATGGCGGGCGCGGATGACAGCTTTGGAGTTTTCGTCCTCTGGGAGGAGCGGCTAGTGTTAGCGCGTTGGTAGTGATTGTCGATCATGCCGACGGAAACGCTGGTTGAAAAATCTGCTCCTGGCATCAGGCAAACCTGGCATCAGGCAAAAGAGAGGTATTTATGCTTCGCTCATGCACTCTTCTGGCATTGTCAATCTGCTCGGTCGCATCGGCATCTGCAGCAGTGACTACGAATCATCATTCGAACCGTGCGAAAGACGACCGAGTCTTTGTGACCCTGGTGAACAGCGGTTTTACGTTTATGGACGTGAAGGTTGAGGGCCGCACCTACACGGTGCAGCCACATAATCTTCTGACCGTGAAAGGGCCGGCGGGAACGGTGGTGTACGTAGCGAGCACGTTCGGAAAACTCCATCGCGGCGATGTGCTTCTGGCGCTGACACCCGGGCTGGATCAGAGCCGTATCACGATCCGGTGACGTTTGTGTGTGAGGGCTGCGGCTCTCGAAGGGCAGGTCCTTAATGGGCTTGCCCTTTGTTCGTCTGGAACTGTTTTCCAAGTGTCCTGGTCCTGCGCTGCCTCACAACTTCTGTATCCACGCGGTGAAGTGGTGCCAGAAGGTTGCGTGCGGCAGCGCCAGCATGATGACGATCATGAGGGCCATCAGCAGCGAACCCCATGCGGTGACGCGGTGCAGGCGTTTGCGCGAGACGAGGTCGAAGACGACGATCAAGGCGGGATAGCAGAGATAGAACGCCAGGAACGGAATGAGGCCGGCGAGAAATCGATAGGGCCACCGACTGAGGGCCGGCATGAGGATCGCGAGGGTGGCGAAGATCATGAGGCGCTTGTGAGCAGCGCCATCACCTCGCGCGAGCAGGCCCCAGGTTACGAAGATTGAGAAGAAAAGAAGCTGCATCAGGTCGCCGGCGAGCAGCATTTCCGGGCTTAGATCCGTAACGCCATGCCTCTGTACCGAGTCGATGAGCGTCCAGACGCCGAAGACGACCATGAGCGGCGCGAGCACAACTCCCAAAATGCCGAGACGCCTATGCCACTTAACGTGGCGGGTAGCAACCAGCCCCACCTGCACCTGGAGCAGCAGAATCCAACTTACAAAGATGGCGCCATGTACGTGCACCAATTTGTTGGGCAGCCTGGCACGCACCATCCCGGCAAGGAAATAGGTATGAGCGAAGCCGATGAGGACGGTGACCAGAATAAGGAGCGCCATCGCCGAGAAGAAGAGATCGTCGGCTCGCAGTCGACGGGGACTTACGGTCATCGTTGCCATACGTCCACCCCGATTTCGAGATCAAAATCAGAACGGTGGCCCGGGACCCGCCAAAGGGTATCACGGAGACTATGGCAGCAAAGCGATCTACGCAAAAACCGCCAAATGGGACGGCGCTGACCGATAGAATCATTGGATGGCAGGACGGGGGATGGCAGGCCGCGGGATGGCGGAGTGGGCGAAGGTCGATTTGGTGGGGGTGGGCTTGAATGCTACCGACACCACGATCCATATAGCGGAGTTTCCGGAGTGCGGGTCGAAGGTGGAGTATGACTCGGAGCGGGTGACGCCGGGCGGACAGGTGGCGTCGACCGTAGTGGCGTGCCAGACCTGGGGACTCGCGACGCGCTATGTGGGCAAGCTGGGCGATGACGATGCAGCACGGCTGCACGCGGAGGCGTTCGAGCGGCTGGGCGTGGAAGCGCAATTGATTCGTGCGGCGGGGACGGCGAGCGCGCGGTCGCTGATCCTGGTGGACCGCAGCGGCGAGCGTACGGTGATGTGCCGGCGCGATGAGCGCGTGGTGCTGCAGGCGGAGGAGTTGCAGCGCGAGTGGATTGTGAATGCGCGCGCGCTGCATGTGGATGGACATGACACGGCGGCGGCGCTGCGGGCGGCGGGGTGGGCGCGTGAAGCGGGCGTGCCGGTGGTGGCTGACCTGGATGAGATCTATCCCGGCGTGGATGCGCTGATCGAAAAGATTGATTACCTGGTGGTGAGCCGGGATTTTCCGCGGCGACTTACAGGCGAGGCGAGTTTGCGGATGGCGTTGCGCGACATCCAGCGGCGCTATGGATGCGCGCTGACCGCGGCGACGCTGGGGCCGGATGGCGTGCTGGCGTGGGACGGCGAGCGCTTTCTGCATGCGGCGGCGTACCGGGTGCCGGTGGTAGATACGACGGGCGCGGGAGATATCTTCCATGCGGGATTTATTTATGGGCTGCTGCAGGGCTGGGAGTTGGAGCGGCAGCTTGATTTTTCCTGCGCGGCGGCGGCCTTGAACTGCATGTATGAAGGAGCGCGGGGCGGCATCCGGCCGGTCGAGACCGTGGAGGCGCTGATGGCGACGACTGCGCGATATGCGGGGATTGAGGACTTGTCTATATCGGCTGTTGGCTGAGGGCTCTGTCGGCGCTGTTGGGAATTCCCGACGAGTCTTTGCGACTTACCGCAAACTCCGTTTTCAAGGAATCTGAGATGGAGCGACAATCAGGATATGAAAGAGGACGCAGAGATCCTGGACTCGGCTAACGAGCGGACAAGTCTCTTAGGGGTAAGAGTTAGTGCGGGGTTGCTAGTCGCGCTTGGGTGTCTATGGGGCTTCTATGCTCTTTTCTTTATTGTCATCTTGGGGATAACAGGAGTTCGGGCCTGGAAAACTCATGCTTCTACTCCTGATGATCCTCGTCGGTTCGCTATATTGCTTCTCGTTGTCATCATCATGACCGCGCTCACATGGCTTTGTGTTAGGGCTGCAGCAGCCTTGCGTGATGCTCGTCGATGGGGAGCTTACGTTGCGATGTCCTTCGGTTTGTTGCTTCTGCTATTTACCGCCAGCTTTATATACGACATGTACCACCCGGAGCGGCAGGGCCCCGACGAATACTTTGGGATATTGTTCGTGCCTTTCACACTGCTCATCGGCCTCTGGTGGTGTATCTACCTCAACCTTCCACATGTAAGAGCGTACTTGGATAGCAGTCACTAGTGCTGAACGTGCTCAGACTGGCCGCTCTTGTATCTCTAGCTCTGGGGAACTTGCTCGTCTCCACTCCGGATCTCCTGAAAAGTCTGGTTATCGGAAACTTCAGCGGCTCAGCCTGAATTCGCCAACGGAATCCGCCGTGGGCTGAAGGCTCTCGGGAGGAGAGCAGGCGAAGCTCTCTGCTGCGCGCCTTTCACCCCGTCGACGAAGACCTGTCGCCGGGGACCGCGAATCTGCGGCGCTCCGGTCGAGATGACGACGTTTAACTTCCAAACTATTCTTGAGGGATTATGGCTGCATTGATTGATGCGATCGATGTGAAACGGAAGATGACGTTCGAGTACGAGAATGTGCCGTACCTCTGCATGGACTCGGAGATATCCACGCCGACTGCGCGCGGCGGGCAAACGCTGGTGCGACTGCGGATGCGCAACATGCTGACGCGCGCGGTCTTCGATAAGACATTCAAGGCGGGCGAGAAGTTCAAGGAGCCGGACCTGGAGACGGTGGATGCGTCCTATCTGTACAGCGATGGGGATGGATCGTATTTCCTGAACCAGGAGAGCTTTGAGACGCTGGCGCTGACGGACGAGATGGTGAAAGACGCGCTGGACCTGCTGGTGGAAGGGACGATCGTGAAGATCGATATGTACAACGGCAACCCGATCGGGCTGGAGCTGCCTGCGCAGGTGGAACTGACGGTGGCGTACACGGAGCCGGGAGTGCGGGGCGACACGGCGAGCGGCAGCGTGACCAAGCCGGCGCGGCTGGAGACGGGCGCGGAGGTGCGGGTTCCCTTCTATATAAAGGAGGGCGAACGGATCAAGGTCGCAACTGAGACCAGAGAATTCGCTGGACGGGCGTGAAGCCAGGCGGCGTATGATGCGCGCAGCCTGGAGGTCGTTCTGTGTTCGATGAACTGGAGTCGCGCCGTAGATTTCTTCGGTTGGCCTGTGCCGGTGTTGCCGGTGCTTCACTCGGTGCAAGAGCTTTCGCGCTGGCCGATCAGCCGCCTGGCAAGGACCAGCGAGATGCAGCCACATCCCTGAAGCTGCTGATGGAGGGCAACGCGCGGTTTGCCGGCGGCCATGCCGAGCATCCGGAGCGGACACCGGCAGACTTCTTACCGCTGGCCGCTGGACAAAAACCGATTGCGACGATCTTCAGCTGCTCCGATTCGCGCGTGCCGCCGGAGATTTTGTTTGACCGCGGCATTGGCGAGCTGTTCATCGTACGTGTCGCAGGCAATTATGTGAGCGGCGCGGGCGCGGCGGTGAAGGGCAGCCTGGAATATTCGGTTGCCGAGCTGGGCGTGCCGCTGATTCTGGTACTGGGACACAGCAACTGCGGCGCGGTGAAATCGGCAATCGAGCACGTGGAAAAGCATGATTCCCTGCCGGGAGCCATCAACGACCTGGTGAACTACATCAAGCCGGCGGTGATCGAGTCCGAGCATGAGCCGGGCGATCGGCTGGCCAATGCGGTGCGCGCGAATGTGCGACGCAGCGTGGAACGGCTGAAGGGACTGGAACCGCTTTTGGCACCGGCGGTGCGTGCGGGGCGTCTCCGCGTGGTGGGCGGCGTGTACAAGCTGGAGACGGGGAAGGTTGTCCTGCTGAGTTAACACCGGCCGGCTTTTGCCTGCATGAAGTGCGCTGATTTCTTCACTGCATTGCGGTGATCTTTCGGTATGATGCGCTAGAGCATTTTCGCTTCTAATCGCCTCAGTGAAGCAGCACAGCGTGATGGCTTTTCCCGACGGAAAAGCCACCACGAGTTCGATTGTTCTGCATAGACCGGAAGCGAAAATGCTAGTTCCCCCCGAAAAGCAGAATGTGGAAACGTCCTCTGGAGGACGAGGCAGTTCCCTGTCCACCCAATGCTTTTCGTATCAACAGGAGCAGGAGCGTTGCATGAAGACGATGGCGGCCGTGGTTGCGATGTTGCTGAGCATGAGTGTTCCCGGATACGCGGACACGGTGATCCTGACTCAGGGAGCGAGCTATTCCGGACAGTTCACCGGGAGTGTCGTGAACTTTACCGATCAGCAGGGGATCAAGTACACGTTTCCCCGGGCGGATGTGCAGACGCTGGCGTTCAATGCGTCTGTCGATACGGTGACCTTGCGCAACGGCAAGAGCTACGTGGGGCATTTTACCGGGAACAACCCGGTCGGCTTTACAGATAACGAAGGCATTCAGTATCAGTTCCCGGTGCATGATATTGAATCGCTGGTGTTCAACGGAGCCGGCAAGGTTGCTGCTGCGCCGGAGCACGCGAAGGTGATTCCGTTCGGCACGGACATTGTGGTGCGGACGGACGAGACTATCGATTCCACGAATACGCAGACGGGACAGCTTTATCGCGGAGCAATTACAGAGCGCGTGCTGGATGCGGCAGGCGGCGAGGCGATTCCTGCAGGGGCAGCGGCGCAACTGCTGATACGGCAAGTGAAGACGGGCGGCGCGACGAGCAGTCCTGAGCTGGTGCTGGATCTCTACTCGGTGAGGATCGGCGGGAAACAGTATCGAGTGGTGACCTCGAATGTGGATGAGAGCAGCAGCAGAGGCGTGGGCAAGAACCGGCGGACCGCGGAATTTCTAGGCGGCGGCGCTGCGCTGGGAGCGCTGATGGGCGGCATTTTCGGCGGCGGCAGAGGCGCGGGAATCGGAGCGCTTTCCGGCGCGGGAGGCGGCGCGCTGACACAGATATTTACGCGCGGCCGCGTCGTTAAGGTTCCGGCAGAGAGTGTGCTGCGCTTCCGGCTGGAACACCGGTTGATCCTGCAGGCGCAGTAAGCCAGGCGGCGCCGGTGAGCTCAGACCCGGCCGGGCGGCGCTGAAACCTCGAAACGAAAGAAGTCATGCAGTGCTGAGCTGTGTGTCGCTGCTCGCGAATTGTCCATTTTGGAAAAGTCGTCTGTTAAGAAATCCGGAAGCTACGGCAACCGGAGTGCTGGATTGCCTCGTCTAGTGATGTGTGTAGAACCTGGTTGGTTGTTTCGAACCTGCGCAGGGTCCACACACAACGGAGGCTTTGTTGACTGCGCTGCCTTGTCCAACGGACGATCCCGCCGGTCCTCCTTATCGCCGAATCCATAACCTTGTTTCTGCGCATGTAGTTTGTGCGCTGCTGCTGGCAATGCCGGCACATGCGCAGAGGCCGGCGTCCGACGCTCTGCCGGATGCGCCGGATGCAGCGTCGCTGCGCGCGACGGAATGGCAGACTGCTCCGTTCTTCTCCTCATCATTCGCTCCGGCTCAGGCTGCTCTAGCGCCGGCTCATGTTGTGCGGCAGGAGACGTCCCCTGAGGTGACGCTGCGGGATTGCCCATATGACCATACGCATGCACGCATCTGCCGCGTGCATGTGCGCCAGCTTGTCATCTCGTCGGCGATCTTCAATGCATTTCAGAATGCGGGGAACCTTTATACCGGCTACTGGTACCGGTATGAGACGACACATGGAGCATGGTGGAACCGTTATGTGAATTCCGTCGAAGGCTGGCGCTGGGATATCTGGGCGGATAACAACCCGTTTCTGGATGACTATGTCGGGCATCCGATGATGGGATCGATCACGAACTATCTGTGGATCCAGAACGATCCTAAGTCGATGACGCTGGAGCAGTCGAATAGCTGGCCCTATTGGCGGAGGATGCTGCGCGCACTGAGCTTTTCGACCTTCTACAGCTTCGAGTGGAAGCTGGGCCCATTCGGCGAGGCGGCGATTGGCCACAATGGCGATCACTATTTCTCTGACGAGAAGGGACGCGTCACAACCAACGAGACGGGGTGGGTGGAGTTGGTGACGACACCCGCCGGAGGCTTCGGCTGGACGCTTGCGGAAGACGCGCTGGACAAGCATGTTGTCCGGCGACTGGAGGCGAAGAGCAGAAATCCCTTTGCACTGACCGCGGACCAGTTCCTTACGCCATCGCGCGGCACGGCGAATATCCTTCGCTTCCGGCCGCCGTGGTATCGCGACTCGCGCACGGTGAAGGCGAAGAGTTTCTTCAGCCAGCCGCCGGGACCGGAGGATGAGGAGCTGTCCTCTGAAACGGCGACGACTGCGGCAGCAGAGCGCGATGCGCCAGAGACGCCGGGCGGAGGCGAGGCAGCAGGTGGACCGGCTTCGGATATTGTGCGGCCGCTGAGCTATCTGCCGGTATATCCGCGGCCGGGCGGTGTGCATGAATTCGGCGCGTGGTGGGGATTGTCGTTGATGAGCGGGCACATCTGGGGCTACGCGAAAGATGTGAAGTATATGCCGATCGATGTGCGGTACTCGTATGAGTTCGAGCACTGGGACCACTGGACGATGCGGTATTCGCCGGAGGTGACGGCGCTTGCCATGCTGGACGAGCCGGTGGCGAACCAGACCGACCCAGAGCTGCAGCGCAAGCGGACCTATGGCAGCGGGGTGAGCCCGGTGGGCTTTCAGTCAGATTTCTTTCCGTCAAAGCGAGTGCAGCCGTTCCTAAGCACGGACGGAGGCTTTATCTACTTTATGGACCACGTGCTGTCGCCGGAGGGATCGCGATATATGTATACGGTGGATTTTGGGACGGGCGTGAACATCTTCCGCAAGGAGCGCCAGGCGGTCTCGATCGGCTACCGCTACCAGCATCTGTCGAATGCGAATATCAGCCGGCACAATCCGGGCATGGATGCGAATACGTTCTATGTGTCGGTATCGCGCTTCCGGACGAAGGGATACCGGTGAGGCACTACGAGGGATGCCACGTCATATCGACGCGCACCGGGATTTCGTTTTTGATGGGCACGGTCAGGAACGTGGGCGGCTGGATTTTGAAATCGCTGAGAGTGGAAGGCACAACGCCGGTGATGTGGTGGGTGGTGCCGGAGATGGATTGCTGAAACACGACATGGGCGTAATGCGCGACATTGCCGGCGAATTGCACCTCAAGATCGCAGTCCAGCGTGGGCTGGCTGAGAGCGGATTGCGGCACGCGGAAGCGCACGGTGACGATGGGATATTCAGCGCCGCGGGTGACCTGGAGCATGTGAAGGTCGCGATTGGAATCGCCTGAATCAAAGGACTTGACGGGCGCAGCAACGAGAAAGTCGCACTGGCCCGCATGGCAGACGCCTTTGCCGCGCGCGGCGTGACTGACACCGTCGACTTCGTGAATCGGATGCGACATGTGATAGCTGAGGGTGGACTGATCGAGTGTCCATGATTGGTCGGGACGGGACTGGTCGGGCGGGGCTACGGTCTGCGCATTGGAATGTGCGATGGCCGGGAGCATGCAAAGGAGCGCGAGAAAGAATGTGCGTTGCATGGCTGCTCAGAGTTTGAAAGAGCCGAAATGAATGGGCCAGGAGACGGCGACGATGGCGGCTCCGTAGGCCGCGACCGTTGTCCACGCAACGGCGGTGTGGGCCGAAGCGATGCCATGAACCTTTTCATTGTTGTTGGCCTGATCGAATGCCATAGCGCCGAGGATGGGCGTGAGCACCATGCCGGGGGCGTGCACGTAAATCAGATATTTGTGCCACTTGATGCCGCCGCGCGCGGGCGCGTCGGAGATTTTGGGCGCGCGAATGGCATACGAGGCCGTGATGGCGTACATGGTGACCGAAGTTGCGCCGAGCGCGACATGTATATCGCGTCCGACCGTATTGCCGCTGCCTTTGCGGGGATCGGGAGGAGCGGCCGCGGAGCTGATGCAAGCTCCGGCGAGTGGAACCAGCGTTAAGAGGCCGAGGCGCTGGTGAATCCGCAACATCCGGGTGTGCCGATCGAGGCGGGCCTGTAGATCCGGATCAGGTTTTGTCTGGCTGGGCGCGAGGCCGAGATCCCCGAGTGAAGGCGGAGCCGGAGCTTGCGGAGTCTGGCCGTCAGGCTTGGGGAGCGTCTGCCTGGACTGCTGCTGCTGTGGCGGACCGGGAACAGCGGCTTGCGTGGAGGAATCCGACGAGGAGGAAGACGACACCTGCGGCACCGGTGCTTCGGGCAGTGAGGCGAGGCTCAGCGTGGATTGGGATTGCAGGCTCTGGGCCGGGAGTGCGCTGGTCAGGCTAAAAAAAGCCAGCATGCCGACTGCGACAGGTAGTGGACATGATAGCCGTGCCTGCGGCGGTCTGGACGACATTGCGCCCTCCTTAGCCTCGGCAAAGCACTACTTGCCTGGCCGCGAACATCTACATCGTACGGCGGGCTGCCTTAAGGCGAGATGAAGGGGCGCCGCCATGGATTCTGCGGTTCACGTCAAGCGCGGGCGTGGCTCGAATGAGACTGCATCTCATTACGGAGAAGGAGAGCGCTATGAGCACCAAGGACGAGCAGAACAAAAAGAGAACGACAGTGACAACTCCGGCAGAGAAGCAGCGCCAGGAGGAGACGGGGCGTGAAGATCCGGCGGACCCAGATGAGGTAGGCAGCGCGAAAGAGACCACGACGGTGCGCGGACGGAATGAGCCGCAGTCGGTGCGGCGCTCCGCTTGATGTGCGTTCGCAGGAAAAGCAGATCTCTCCACTACGCGCCTGCGGCGCTTCGGTCGAGATGACCGAGTGTACGCATGCGGTACTTCGGTCGAGACGACGAAGTCTCCTGGATGATCCGCAAAAGCTGAGTGCGCCTGGAGCCGAGTGGCTCCAGGCGCGCACGGTATTTCAGGCAGCTTTGCTTGCCATGCCGGGTTCTAGTTTTACCTTGAGCCAGCCGCTTTCGTGCCGGTCGAAGTGATGATAGGCATCGATGGCAGACGCTACGGGGACGCGCTGGGTAAAGAACTCCTCCGGGTGCATGACGCCGGAGCGAACCAGCTCGACGAGGCGGGGAAGGTATCTGCGGTGATTGCAATTGCCGGTGCGCACCGTGAGATTTTTGTTCATCATCTCGCCGACGGGGAATGACTGGAGTTGCGGCGGATAGACGCCGATGATGGAAAGCGTGCCGGCCTTGGCAATGGAAGTCACGGCCCACTCCAAAGCCTGGGTGGGTGCGCCGCCGATCCACCAGCTCCGCTTCGCTTTGCTGACATCGGGATCGACGGTCTTCATCTGTTGCTCGAACTGCTGCTTGTGTTTCCCGTCGGGATGGGCGGTGGTGGCGTCGATGCCTACCGCGTCGATGACGCGATCCGGGCCGGAGCCGAGGGTGAGCTCGCGCAGAATTTCGACGGGATCTTCCCTGCTGAAGTCGATGGCTTCGGCGCCGTGGCTACGTGCCTGATCGAGACGTGACGCAACCTGATCGACAGCGAAGATGCGGCCTGCGCCGAGATGCTGCGCGCAGGCGATGGCCATCATGCCGACGGGACCACAGCCGAAGACTGCGACTGTGTCACCGGGATGGATGTTGGCCATTTCGGCCGCCTGGTAGGAGGTGGGCAGGATGTCACTCATCATGATGGCCTGATCGTCGGTGATCTCTTCGGGAAGCTTGATGAGGTTTGTTGCGGCATAGGGAACGCGCGCGTACTCCGCCTGCAGGCCGTCGAGGCCGCCTGCGTTCTCCGGCCCACCAAAGAAGACGGTGCCGCCGAGTTTGCCTGCGGGATTGATGCGATCGCACTGCGCGTAGAAGCCGGCGCGGCAGTAATTGCAGCTTCCACAGCCGACGGTAGAGGGGATGATGACGCGATCCCCTTTGCGGAAATTGCGCACCGCGGAGCCGGTCTCTTCGACGATGCCGACTGCCTCGTGACCGATGATGCGCCCCGGTTTCATGCCGCTGACGGTGCCGCGGATGAAGTGAAGATCGGTGCCGCAGATGGCGGATGATGTGATGCGCACGATGGCATCGTTTGCATCCTTGATTTTTGGCTCGGGAACATCGGCAAGCCGGACGTCCCCCACGGCTTGAAACACGACAGCTTTCATGCGAACCTCCTTCTGGTTCGGATGCCGGGTTCAGGGGAGACGGTTCCGTGTGGATTTGATTTTGCCGAGCCTGATCGTGTTCATCAACAAACCGCAGTGCGGGTATCATGCCTGCATGAAAGCGAGCCGCGCTACGACTTCCAGAACAAAATCCGCTTCTGCCGGGAAGAGGCAACCCGTCCAGCCGGAACAAGCGATTGCGGAGGCGGAGCGTAAATCGACGAGCGACCGCTTCGGACGTTTTGCTGCCGCGGCATCCGGCTGGCTGGGATCAAAGTGGGCGTTCTCCGGAGCGATTCTGATCATCGCGCGTGTGGGCGGCGGCCGGGCCGGCATTTCACTACTCGAACAGCTGGCAACTGGTGATCAATACTGGCACGACGATTGTTACATTCATGATGGTGTTCCTGATCCAGAACACGCAGAACCGGGACGCGCGCGCGATCAATCTGAAGCTGAACGAGCTGATACGGGCACTGGACAAGGCGCGGGACCAGATGATTGATATCGAGAACCTGAGCGATCTGGAATTGGACAAGTTGCAGGCGCGGTACGAGGCGATCCGCGCGGCCTGCATCGAGCGCGAGAAGCGCAAGTCGTCCGCAGGCTCGAATTGATGCTGAGATGTATGGAGGCCGGAAAGTAAGCCCGTATGGGATTGGGCGAATTGACAATATATTGCCTCTGTTTCTAATTGGACCGAGCAAGTCAGTCTAAGTACCAGACTTGGGTACTCTCGAAACGAATCGAATTCATAGATTTGTAGACTGGCATTTGCTTTTGAGATAGGTCTAATCAAGTTAGTCGAGGACGCGCTGCGGCACAGCCGAATCTGATGGACTTTTTCGACTTCACGAACGCACCGTGGGCCACGCCGCCGATTCCGCCCACGCCGGCGTCAAACGCATCACTTGACTACAACGCATGCCTGCCGACGAATATGGAGCCTTCGTGAGGGTGCGGTGAGCATCTCCAAAGCCGCCGAGGCCGTGATTGTTTGCGCCTGCGCGCTGAGCTTTGCGCTGATGGCGCTCGCGATCTGCATGTTGCTCATCACGGGCAATGGACTAGTGCATCACGATGCGATGTCGTTCTGGACCGCGGGACAGCTATTCGCACATGGGAAAAATCCCTACGATGCCGCAGAGACCCTCCGCATGCAGCGGGCTGCGGGGCTCGATAGCTCCTATGCTCCGCTGATCCTGCGCAACCTTCCCTTCGCGCTGCCGCTGGTGCTGCCGCTGGGATATTTATCTCAGCGTTGGGGGACGCTGGCATGGTCTGCGCTTCTGCTCGTCGCGTTCGTTCTTTCCGTGCGGCTGCTGTGGGACGTCTTCGGACGGCCGAAAGGACTGCTGCGCTGGCTGCCATACGGCTTTGCGCCGGCATTGATCTGCATTCTCGTGGGGCAGAGTGCGATTCTGCCGCTGCTCGGCGTTGCGCTCTTCTTTCGCTACCACCGCACGCACCCGTTTGCTGCCGGAGCGGCGCTGTGGCTCTGCATGCTGAAGCCGCATCTATTGCTGCCGTTTGCCGCGGTCCTGCTGCTATGGACGGTACGGGAACGGCGCTTCGGCATCCTTGCCGGCGCGGCCGTGGCATTGGCAGCCAGCATCGGCATTGCATGGGTGTTGGACCCGCACGCGTGGTCGCAGTACGCGACGATGGCCGGCGGCTCCAAAGTGGAGCAAGAGTACATCCCCTGCATCAGCGTGGCGCTTCGCCTGTGGCTGCGGCCAGAGGCGCTATGGCTGCAATGGCTGCCGTGTGCGCTCGGCAGCATATTCGCGGTCGTTTACTACTGGCGGCGACGCGCTGCCTGGGATTGGACTTCGGGCGGAGGCTTGCTCCTGCTCGTGTCCGTGCTTGTGGCGCCGTACGCATGGGTGAGCGATACCGCGCTTGCGCTTCCTGCTCTCATGTACTCGGCCACCAAATACCCCTCACGCGTGATGCTGATGGTTCTTGCCGTGCTGATGGCACTTATGGAAGCCGAGGCCCTGCGAGGGACACCGTGGCATTCGCCACTCTACCTATGGCCTGCACCCGCATGGCTGCTTTGGTATCTCGGCAATCACGCTCTTGGATCCGCGGCTGCTGGTCGCCGCGCAGATCAGGAGCACGCGACGATGCCGATGGCCTAGAGCAGTTGTGCGGTTGAGGGGGTTGTGGTGCGCCCGGAGAGATTCGAACTCCCGGCCTATTGCTCCGGAGGCAATCGCTCTATCCAGCTGAGCTACGGGCGCACTTCTGTGATTTTACATGAGGGCTGTTGCGGTCCAGCCGAGAACTCCGACTGCCCTTGATTTGACCGGTTACCGTTGATTTCCTCTGGTTCCGGCGAAACGGCATAGACTTGGCGCGCCCAGGAAGCAGGATCGAATCCTGGCTGCATCGCGAAAGGAAAGACAAACATGAACAAATTACCGGGAAGAGTTCTCGCGGGACTATGTACCGTCGGCATGGCCGCCGCAATGGCTGCGCCCGTGGGTGCGCAGACATCAGAGGTTAAGGAAAAACCGCCGATGTACTCCTACGTTGGCAACTGGGTTATTCCACGCGCCCAATGGGCCGACATGACCAAATCGGACCAAACCGATCGGCCAATTCTTGAAAAGGCGCTCTCCGGCGGCACGATCGTGGGCTATGGCAACGATCTGACCGTGATTCACACACCGGACGGTGCGACGCATGACCAGTGGTGGTCGGCCATGTCGATGGCCGGCTTGATGAACGTGCTCGAGCAGTTCTACTCAAGTGGCAGCTCCACCTCTCCGGTACTCGCCAGCGCTACCAAGCACTGGGACGGCATCTATGTCAGCCGGTATTACAACTGGCATTCGGGATCCGTGAAGAATGGTTACACGCATGTCGGGCTCTATAAATTGAAGCCGGATGCCTCAGACGATGCGGTTGAGTCGGTGAGCAAGAATCTGGTGGTGCCGCTGCTCGAAAAGGAGCTTGCCGCGGGTACGATTGCCGAGTACGAGATTGATACCGAGGCAATTCATACCGATGCTCCGGGCAGCTTCACGATTGTCTACATCGCGACGAATGCCGAAGGGCTGGATAAGGTCCAAGCAGACGTGGAGGCGGCGCTCAAGTCCAACCCACTGGGCGGTTCGGCGTTTGGTTCCATGACCGATTCATCAGGCCACCGCGACGAGTTGGTTCGCACCAACGCAACCTTTAAATAGGTAACAAACGGGCCTGGGTCCCCTCCCCCGCTTGTCCTTCCCTGCTCCACAATTCCATCCAAAAAGAATGAGCAGTTATTCCGCTCCGGATGAAGAACGCATCTGCGCCATTCGCGGCCGGCGCGAAAAGACGCCGGCAGCTTCGCGGACGGAAGCCAGCTATTGCAAGCCATCACTTTTGAGCAAGGATACGAGCGTCGCCTACTGGATGTAGGCGACACCTTCGAGGGCGGTCTGGAGGCAATCTATTGTGCAGCGAGACATTTCCATGTTCGCGATGAGTTCGCGCAAATTCTCGGCGTTGGCGCCATAACCATGACCGGCCAGGAAATTCGCCGTGAGGTCCGCGGCCTGCCAGCTATCCAACTGACTACGCAGTAGCTCCGTGCGCAGGTTTGTGAGCTCAGCCTCGCTGAACTTTTCAATCTGCGGTGAAGGCGGAAGGGCCGCCGGCACGCCTGCATGGAGTCGATCCACTCTCACCTGGTCCTTCATCGCCCTCCTCCTTTCGCCCCGATACTCTCTTCTTCTGTGAACCCGATACGCAGAGAATGTTGCGCCGGTTCAATTGCGTTGTACTCCGCTATACAGAGAGACGCTGGCTTACCCTATTGGTATGTATGGAGAAAGTGAATCTTTGTTGATTGTGGTGAATTACGGGGCTGCGTTATGAAGAAGACCGGGCATCCCGGAGCGACAGGAAGAGGAGCCAAAGAAGGATTTTCTTGAAAAGCGGGGCTTCACATGGGGAGCTTTGCTTGTCCTGCTTGTCGTGACATTGATTGCTGCACTGGTGCTTGCTTATTTGATGACGGTGCACAACATTCCGACGCACTGAGGAACAGATCTCTTACTGGAGAGCAGCTTCCGCGAGCAGCACAGGCAAGCCGTCACGTATGGGATAGCGGCGGCCACAGCCGGAGCAGAGGACCGCTTCCTGTTGAATCTCCTGCTGAGATGCACGAGCGCGGCATGACATACGGGACACGCAAGCATGCTGAGCGCGGCTGCGATGGGCAATTTCTTCATCTTCGACCAGTGTAGAGCGGGAGATCCGCGCACAACCATTACCATAGAAGCAGGGCCTCAGAGGGTATGAGCGGGGCAGCACTTACGACGTCCTGACAGGAGGGACATGGGAGAGGCACGCAGGCTGGATGGCGCGGCGATCGCGTCCGCAATCAAGGAAGACGTGGCGCGCGAAGTGAAGGCGCTGGCGGAGCAGGGCATCCGCCCAGGGCTGGCCGCCGTGCTGGTGGGCCATGTGCCGGCGTCGGAGATTTATGTACGCAGCAAAGTGCGCACCTGCCAGGAGCTTGGACTGGGCAGCGAACTGATTACGCCGCCCGAGACGGTCACAACCGAAGAGATGCTGGCGCTGGTGGCTGAGCTGAACGGGCGTGACGATATTGACGGCATCCTGATACAGCTTCCGCTGCCGCCGCAGGTGAACGCGAAGCGGCTGCTGGAAGCGGTGGCTCCGGAGAAGGACGTTGACGGATTTCATCCGGTGAACGTGGGGCGTTTGCAGACCGGGCAACCTGCGCTCGCGCCGTGCACTCCAGCGGGACTGATCGAGATATTGAAGCGCAGCAATCTGCCGATTGCAGGACAGAATGCAGTGGTGATTGGCCGCAGCGATATCGTGGGAAAGCCGGCGGCGATTCTGCTGTTGGCCGAGAATGCGACGGTCACGATCTGCCACTCGAAGACACGCGATCTGCCGGATGTCTGCCGCCGCGCGGATATTGTGGTTGCGGCGATCGGGCGGCCGGGATACGTAACCGCGGATATGGTAAAACCCGGAGCGACGCTGCTGGATGTGGGCATCAATCGCCTGACCACGCAGGAAGAGTTCGACCGATTCTTCAAGGGCGATGCGCGACGCGAGGAGCTGTTCCAGAAGAAAGGTTCGACGCTGATCGGCGATGTGCATCCTGCGGCGTTTGCGGTATCCGGCGCTTACACACCGGTGCCAGGTGGCGTGGGGCCGCTGACAATCGCGATGCTGATGGCAAACACGGTGCGCGCGGCTAAGCTGCGCCGCGGGATGTCGCTGTAGAGCGCCGATGCTACGGGTTGGATTGACCGGAGGCCTGGGCAGCGGGAAGACGACGGTGGCGGCGATCTTCCGCGAGCTTGGCGCGCAGGTGATGGAGGCAGATGCCGTAGGCCGCGCCATGATGGAGCCGGGGGAAGCGGTGTACCGCGACATCGTGAAGACCTTCGGCCCGGGCGTGCTGCGCGCTGACTCGACACTGGACCGCCGCAGGCTAGCGAAGACTGCCTTTGGGGAGGGACGGCTGGCAGAACTGAATGCTATCGTGCATCCGCCGGTGATTGCGGAGCAGCGGCGCTGGATGGAGGCGCTGGAGAGGGAGCAGCCGGATGCAGTGGCGATCTATGAGACGGCGTTGTTGTTTGAAGCAAGCCGGGCGGCGGGGACTCGGGACTGGCAGGAGCGCTTCGATCGGCGGATCCTGGTGACCGCGCCGGAGGCATTGCGCATCGCACGGTATGTGGCACGCATGGCGGGGCCTGATCCTGACGAGACGACGCGACTGTCACTGGAAGCGGAGGCACGCGAGCGCATGGCAGCCCAGATGCCGGACGAGGAAAAGATGCGGCTCAGCGATACCATCATCCGCAACGACACGTCTTTCGAAGAGGTAAGAAGACAAACAGAGGCTGTGTATCGAGAGCTGCGCGCCTTGGCGCGAGGTTCACGATGAAACGCCCATTCGCACGGCAAGGAGAGAACGACCGCACAATGAAGATTCGCCGTCTTGCAGCGCTTGTTGTTTTGATTGTCGCTGGATTCTGGTATGTCACCAGCTTTGGTATTCCGGGCATGCACAAATTGCAGCGGCTCGCGCGCCATGAACTGCCTGCGCTGGCGCATGACGTACACCTGAGTCCATCCGTAGAACTGACTGTAGCGGACGCGCAGAGCAACTATGACAGCGTGGAGCAGAACAACATCGCGGTGTACAAGCGCGTGCTGCCGGCTGTGGTGAACATCACGTCTACGGCGGTAGCGTATGACTGGTTCTGGGGCGCTGTGCCGCAGCAGGGGCAGGGCTCGGGTTTCATCGTCGACTCGCATGGCCACATCCTGACCAACTTTCACGTGATCGAGGGCGGGCGGCAGATTGAGGTCACGCTCTCCAACAAGCGCAAGTACAAGGCCCAGGTAGTGCTGACGGATAAGCCGCACGACCTGGCGCTGCTGCAGATTGATGCGCCGGATCTGAAACCTGCTGTGCTTTCCGATTCGCAAAACCTGCAGGTAGGGCAGAAAGTCTACGCTATCGGCAATCCGTTTGGTTTAAGCGGCACGATGACGACCGGCATCATCAGCGCGCTGCGCTCGGTCCGCGGGCCGGAGGGCAATCTGATTGAGAATGCCATCCAGACAGATGCGGCCATCAATCCCGGCAACTCCGGCGGGCCGCTGCTGAATTCACATGGCGAGGTGATCGGCATCAACTCGCTGATCGCGACGGACCCGAACGCACAAGTTCCCGTAGAACAGAGCGCGGGGATCGGCTTTGCGATTCCGATCAATACGGCGAAGGCGGTGCTGGAAGACTTCGCACACTATGGACGCATTCGCCGGCCATCGCTGGGCATCACTTCCCTGCCGATTGGGCCCGATCTGGCGCAACAGATGGGATTGGCGGCGGACTATGGCGTGCTGATCCAGCGCGTCATTCCCGGCGGCGCTGCGGATCGCGCAGGGCTGCACGGGGGCAATCAGCAAGCCTATCTTGGCAACACGCCTATCTATCTTGGCGGCGACTTGATCGTCGCGATTGACGACCGGCAGGTGACCACGGGCCAGGATGTTTCGCAGATCATGGACGAACATAAGACAGGCGACACCGTGACGGTTACGTTTCTGCGCGGGCAACGGAAGATGAGCGCAAAGGTGACGCTGCAGGAAGCTGGAACGCGTGCTGCATAGCGCCATCAGAAAGCAAGGAACACGATGAGCAAGTGGACACCGCGGCAGATATCTTCGCAACAGGGGCGGCTGGCGATTGTGACCGGCGCGAACAGCGGCATCGGGTACCAGACGGCCCGGTATCTTGCGCGAGCCGGCGCGGAGGTCATCCTGGCGTGCAGAAGCGCTGAAAAGGGCGAGGCTGCGCGCGCGAAGATTGCCGCTGACTATCCGGCTGCGAACGTGCAGGTGCGCGTTCTCGATGTCGCCGATCTCGATTCCGTGCGCCGTTTTGCCGCGGAATTCCTGAATGATGGCAAGCCGCTCGATCTCCTCATCAATAATGCGGGCGTGATGGCGCTGCCCGACCGGCGAACGACGCCGCAGGGTTTCGAGATGCAGTTTGGAACCAACCACCTGGGCCACTTTGCGCTTACCGGGCTGCTGCTTCCTGCGCTGCTGCGGCAAGCGGGCAGCCGCGTCGTCACCGTGGCATCGATTGCGCACAAGGGCGGCAAGCTGAATTTTGACGATCTGAATGCGGAGCGCAGATACGATCCGCGAGGCGCATATCAGCAATCGAAGCTGGCGAACGTGGTCTTCGGTCTGGAATTCGATCGACGCTTACGTGCGCGGACGGCACGTACACAGAGCATCATCGCGCATCCCGGAGTGGCGGTGACGAACATCATCAGCAACGGTATGGGGAGGGGGTTGCAGGGACGGGTCGTGAATGCGCTGATGCCGCTGGTGGCGCAGTCAGACGATCGCGGATCGTGGCCGCTGCTGTATGCTGCGACCTCGCCCGATGCGCACGGCGGCGGATACTACGGCCCGGATGGGATTGCGGAGATCAAAGGCACGCCGGTGGAAGTGAAGCCGAAACCGCATGCGATGGATGCTGCGGCCGGAAAGCGGTTGTGGGATGTCTCCGAGGAACTGACCGGCGTTCGCTACGAAGCGCTGAGCGCCTAAGAACTGAGCGACATCACAAGCAGCGTGTCGGGGAAAGCAGATCTCTCCACTCTGCGCCTGCGGCGCTCCGGTCGAGATGACGAGGCGGAAGTTCCTGCTGCGATTGAGATAACGATAGGGTTAGCTATCGTTTGCGGACGAAGCGGCGGCCTTCGATTCCATATTCGCCGGAAAGCACACGGGTGATCGCCTCGGTGTAGGCGATGTGCTCCTCTGCGAGAATGCGCGCGCTGAGGGTGTGCGCGTCATCTGTGTCGTTCACCGCGACTGTGCGCTGGAGAACGATGTCACCGTGGTCCAGCTGCTCATCCACAAAGTGCACCGTGCAGCCTGTGACTTTGACGCCGTATTCGAATGCCTGGTGCTGCGCGTCGAGCCCGGGAAACGCAGGCAAGAGCGACGGATGGATGTTGAGGATGCGCTGCGGAAAGGCCTGAATGAAAGCAGGCGAGAGCAGCCGCATGTAGCCGGCGAGGCAGACCAGGTCGACGCGGTATTCGCGCAAGGCGGCGACGATGGCGGCATCGTGCTCGGCGCGCTTGCGGCCATTCGCTTCAATGGCCAGCGCGGTGAGGTCGCGTGCGCTCGCGGCGGCGAGTCCGGGCGCATCGGCTTTGTTGGAAATGACGACAGCGATTTCGGTGTTCGGGATGCGACCGGCGGCAACGCTGTCCGCGATGGCGATGAAGTTGGAGCCGCGGCCGGAGAGCAAAATGCCGAGACGATGCGGTGTGCTCATGCGCGGTAACGAATGCTGCGGTCGCCTTTGACGGCCTGCCCGATGACGTGGAACGGCTCGCCGAGGCGGCCGAGCAGCGACTGTGCGCGCTTCCACTTTGCCTGGGGAATGACGGCGATGAGGCCGATCCCCATATTGAAGGTGCGGAGCATCTCGTCCTGTGGCACATTGCCGAGCTGCTCGAGATAGCGGAAGAGCGGAGGAACCGGCCATGCGCTGAGATCAATTTCCGCAGAGATGTTCTTCGGCAGGATGCGGGGGAGATTTTCCGTGATGCCGCCGCCGGTGATGTGCGCCATGCCGGCGACCACGCCGGCGCGCGTGAGCTGGCGAATGACCGGAAGATAGCTGCGGTGAATCTTCATCAGCGCCGCTCCGGCTTTTTCCTTCAGTGCAGGCACGCGATCGCCGGGCTTGTGGCCGGCCGTCTCGAAGATGAGCTTGCGGGCAAGCGAGTAGCCGTTGGTGTGCAGGCCGGTGGAGGGCAGGCCGATGAGAACGTCACCGGGGCGGATATCTTTTCCGGTGATCAGCTTGTCCCGGTCGACCACGCCGACGATGAAGCCAGCCAGATCGTATTCGCCATCGGCGTAGAAGCCGGGCATCTGCGCTGTTTCGCCACCGATCAGTGCGCAGCCGTTCTCCTTGCATGCCTTCGCCAGCCCGCTGACGACCTTCTCGATCACTTTGTTTTCCAGGCGCCCGGTCGCGAGGTAATCGAGGAAGAAGAGCGGCTCCGCGCCCTGTACTGCAATGTCGTTGACACAGTGATTCACCAGGTCCTGACCCACCGTGTCGTGAATGCCGAGCTGGAAGGCGATCTTGAGCTTGGTGCCGACGCCATCTGCGCTGGAGACGAGCACGGGGTTCTTATAACGCTTCAGATCGGGCGCAAAGAGCGCGCCGAAACCGCCGATGCCGCCGAGCACGCCGCGGGTGAAGGTCTGCTGCGCGAGCGACTTGATGCGCTCCTTGGCCTGATCGCCGCGCGCGATATCGACGCCGGCATCGGCATAGGTGACTTGCTTGTTTTTTGCTGCGGGCAACGGAACTCTTTCTTCGACAAACTGGCTGCGAAGGCTCAGTGTATCAGCGCAAATCCGGCTGCTGGGCGGCTTCGAAGCGATGGAAACGCTGCTCCAGCTCCCATTGCTGCTGTGCTTTCGGGTTGTTTGCCAGAAAGGTGGAGCAGACGGTGTCCGGCGCAGGCTCGCGCGACAGGCTGGTGACGCAGGCTGTCTGGGCGTGACGATAGTCGTGGTCGCGCCACAGGCTCTGGCCGGGAAGAAAACTGTACTCGATGGAATTCCGCGCGAATTGCTTGAGATCCGGGTAAGTGAGGCCGAAGGTCTCGGCGGCTTTCTCGTATTCGTGCGTGATGTCGATGCGGGAAACGCCCTCGTCGTCGGTGGAGAGTGCGATGGGCACTCCAAACTTGCGGTAGAGCGGCAGGGGATGATCTTTGCCGCGGATGCCGAGGATCACGTCGTTGCTGGTGAGATTGATTTCGACCAGAATATGGCGGTCGGCCATGGTCTTCAGCAGATCGTAGGGGTGGTCTTCGTACATCACGTCCACACCGTGGCCGATGCGCTGCGCGCCGGCGATTTCAATTGCCTGGCGGATGTGGAAGCGGAGGCCCTCCGGAGGGACGAGACCCGGGGCAAGCTCGCCGGCATGGAGAGTGACGGGCACATGCGGATAGAACTGGCGCAGCGCCGCAATCATCTGCATGTGGAGCGTGTAATCAGCCATGGAGTACTCGTCGTCCTCCGGCTGGACGAGATTGATGCCGATGTAGTGAGGATGCGGCGAAGCCAGATCGGCTGCCGCGACCTCGAAGCCAAGCACGATCTGGGCGAAGACGGCCGGGGGCGGCATGTTGCGCAGCACCTGATAGAGGTAGCGCACCTCCACACTGCAGGCCGGTGCGGGCTGCGCGGTGTCGCAGTGCTCGCGCTGGCGGCGCTGCTGCTCGAATTGATCCATCTGCTTGCGGATGGCAAGCGCCTGCTGGCTGAGACCGCCATCGAGCAACTGCTGGCGCCACGTGGCGTAGCCTGTGCCGGGCGCAACCGGCTTTGCCTGCGCGATTACAGTGAAGGCAGTATCGGGAGTATCCATCAGCTCCAGATATTGCTCATTCTGTGCCGCTGCGCGTGCGGCGACTTCGTCTACCCACTCCGGTTTATGGCTCTCCGCCAAGCCAGTGAAGCGACCGAAGGAGGCGAAGAAATCGTCGTGACCGCTGTCGTCCGTTGAGGGCACGAAGGCACGCGTGGAGAAGGCGTCCACCAGCTTGTCATAGAGCGGCTGATTCTGCGGCAGGGTGGATGCGGCGATCGTGCCGGCGGGACAGGGCTCGGTGGCAAGCGCGGCACCGCGGTGGACAAAGTCGAGCGCCTTCGGATCGATGCAGACGTGGTCCGTCTCGGCATCGCGCAGCCAGGTTTCGGCGTAAACGGCGCCGCCGAGGTGGTTGTGGAGGTCGCCGCCCTTGGGCATGCCGGCCAGAAAGGCGCGGAGTGCGAGCGGCCCGGCTGCGCGCGCCTGCTCCATATTTGCGGCGGTTTGCTGCTCCCCTGTGTGCGGCTGTGCTGTGCGGGGCTGTGCTGCCCGCGCAGGAAAAACCGCGAGCAGAGCGGCAATCAGCAAAGTAAGCTGCGTGAGGCAGTAGCGAGGAAGTAGCATACGCGTCATGGCTCGAAACATGCGATGGCTCGAAAGATGGCTCGAAACGGAGATGGAATTTTGCGCCGGATAGCTTCCAGTGTAGGACAACTGCTGGTGTTGCTTGCAGCAACGTGTGCGACGGCGAATGCACAGAGCTGGCTTGCTCCGATTGAGAACTTTACGCCAACACAGAGCGCGCTACACCTGCGGCAGCATGCCGAGGCGTTGAAGCCATTCACGGTGGCAGGCGAATGCGGGACCATCGTCGGCCAGCAGGATGGACAATTTGAGGCATGGCTCTTTCCGGTAAAGGTGCTGAGCCATATGCGGATTGAGGCGCAGGTGGAGAACTACGATGTGCCGATTGACGTGAACGCGCACGCGGCGGAGATCGATGTGGAGCCGGACCACACGACCATTACCTATTCGCATATCGCGTTCACACTGCGGGAGACCTTTTTTGCTACGCAATGCGGGCCGCAGGATCCGGCAAAGAGCACGACGGGAGCGATGGTCCTGTTTACGCTGGACAGCATTCGGCCCATGACGCTGACCTTCAATTTCACACCGGAGGTTAAGCCGATGTGGCCCGCTCCGCAGTTCGGCGAAGTGAATGCCGAGTGGGTGCCGCTGCAGCCACATGTTCCCAACGGATTGCATGAGCCGGGATGGTACATGCTGCACACCGACTGGCCGGAGCTTGCGGCCGCTGTTGCTATGCCGGGGACACGGCCGGGCATCCTGCCGCCCTACGAGGAGCGCCCCAGGTTCTATCAGA
The DNA here is from genome assembly GCA_963736915.1 of uncultured Acidobacteriaceae bacterium. GTDB lineage: Bacteria > Acidobacteriota > Terriglobia > Terriglobales > Acidobacteriaceae > KBS-83. Next base: position 194,147 of record CAVTQV010000005.1, read on the forward strand.
CGCAATTGATTCTTCACTATGATCCGAAGACGGATCGAGGCAAGTCGTATCCGCTGCTGATGGCGATGGGACGCACGCGGGAAGCCGCCAGCCCCGCCGCACTGGAAGCTGCGCTACGCGAGCAGAATACTCAGGCGCTGGCGCTGTATCGGCAGACCTCGGATTATTATGCCCATTTCTTCGATACGCGCATGACCGTGGACACGCCGGATGCCGCATTCAACGACTACTTCCGCTGGGCGGCGCTTTCGATTGATCAGTTGCGCGTGCGTCATGGCAACGAGACAGGGCTGGTGGCCGGGTTCTATTCATCGGGTGATTCGGCGCGGCCGGGCTTTGGATGGTTCTTCGGGCGCGACTCGCTGTACACCATCTATGCCATCGACAGCTATGGCGATTTCGGACTGACGCGTACGGAACTCGAGTTTCTCATTGCGCGGCAGCGTGGCGACGGCAAGATGCCGCACGAGTATTCGCAGACGGCGGATTCCGTCGACTGGGCTTCGACTCCATACGAGTACGCGGCGGCCGACTCGACACCGCTCTTCCTGATGGCGATGGAAGATTACGTGGATGCAAGCGGCGACACTGCGTTCCTGGAGAAGAACTGGCCTGCCGTGATGAAGGCGTGGGATTTCGAGCGGACGCACGACACAGACGGCGACGGCATCTACGACAATTCGCAGGGCACGGGTTGGGTGGAGAGCTGGATCCCAAAGATGCCTCACCAGGAGATCTACCTGGCGCTGCTGGATGAGCAGGCGAGCGGTGCAATGGCGCGCTTGAGCCGCCGCATGCAGAAAGCTGACGTCGCGAGCCAGGCCGGCGAGCGGGAGAAGACGATCGCGGCGAAGATACCGGAGGAATACACGCAGCAGAAGGGCATGTACGCCTTCAGCTACAACGGCGCGGAAGGTGTCGATAACACGGCGACGATTTATCCGAGCGTTGCCTGGTGGGATGGGCACACTGGACTACCGCGGACGGACGAGATGTTCGCGCGCTGGGCATCCGACGAGTTCTCCACGGATTGGGGCACGCGCGACGTTGGCAACCATGAGGCGATTTACGATCCGATCAGCTATCACCAGGGCTCGGTGTGGCCGTTGTTCACCGGCTGGACCTCCGTGGCCGAATACCGAACCGGGCACACGCTGAGCGGCTATGCGCACCTGATGCAGACGGCGAACCTGACTACCGCGCAGGACCTGGGCGCCGTAACCGAGCTGCTGAGCGGCGACTTCTTTGCGCCGTTTGGACGCAGCACCACGCATCAACTCTGGTCGTCTGCCATGGTGATCACTCCGGCGATCCGCGGGCTCTTTGGCGTGTCGTTCGATGCCGCGACACACACCCTCACGGTCGATCCGCGGCTGCCGGCGCAGTGGGACCATGCGACCTTGCACAACCTGCGTCTGGGTGACAGGACCGTCGACCTGCACTACGAGCGCACTTCCGAAGGCTGGGGAGTACGTGCCGAGGTGAAGGACGGCAACGCGATCACGCTGAGAAGCACGGTGGCTGGCGCTAAGGTTTCAGCACGCGGAGTGCTTGATGTGCCGACGCCCAGCGTAGAGGTCGGCTTGGACTATGGAGCAGACGGCGCGCTGCCGCTGCCCGGCGCGCGTACTGCGATGCTGAAGGTGCTGCGGCAGGAGGCGGCGCCGCGATCACTTTCGCTGCTGCTGGAAGCCGAGGGCGGCAGCACGCAAACGCTGTTTCTGCGCCAGCGCGACCGCGGGCGGTTGAATGTAGAGGGGGGAACGATCACTCCAGAGGGCAAGCTTGCGGTTCATTTTCCCGCAGGCGACGGCTATGTTCGCCAGCAGGTGACGCTGCGCTGGTAGGCGCTGGCTCTGCCTGAAGCCAGGGTTCCTGAATGCTATACTGACGCAGTTGTCTCGCTCGCGGCTTCGCCCCGATAAAGTCTCGTTCCGACCCCGGAATGAGAGCGGAAGGTGAAGCGGCATCCCTACCGGAAGAGTGAACAGCACTTCCAGCGCACGCCTGTGCAAGAGCTGGCCAGGTAGCTCAGTGGTAGAGCGCGGCCCTGAAAAGGCCGGCGTCGGCGGTTCGATCCCGTCCCTGGCCACCATCGCCATTACACATCTTTGAAACTTGCAGTTACAGGGCTCGAACCGGCTGCCCTTCAGAGGAGGACGACCTTCTGGGCTCAAGCGCATGCCTTTGCCCTTGGGTTACTTGCGTAACTTTTATAGTCGCGTTTGGGTAATGTACGGTCGTTGGGTTAGCGGATTCTCCGGGAAAGCGGCTACTATGAGCTCGTCAAAACGGCGGATTTCTTCAAGCGGGGTGCTCGCCACCGCCAAAGGTGCTCTTTCCAGTCAACGAGCAGCGGGGTCATCAAGCAATCCAAAACCCCCAAGCATCGCAGCGTATCAGCTTCCAAGACACATGCACCATAACCGTGTGGAGATTGAAAGCGCAGACCTGTGCGGCTGCATTTCTTGCGAGCAGATGTTTCCAAAGAGCGAAATCCGCGTGTGGGTTGCTGCCGGAGCCACCGCTGTGTGCCCCCGGTGCGATGCCGCCGCGGTTGTGGGTTCAGGAGCTTTTGAGCTGACCCCGGATTTACTGCATCGGGCGCATCTGCTGCTGTTCGAGGGAATGGGGCTACGCATTCCAAAGCCCGGAAGCAAGCCCGCCGGCGCAGCAGAGTTGATATCTTTCAGACCGGCAAGAGGCTCGGCGGCTTCTGCTTAGCGGCGCCCATTGCCCTCCGGTACGACCTGAGCGGCCAGCTGGGTTGGTAGTCGCCTAGCGTGGCAAGCGGAAGAGGATTCCGGCGCCGAGGCGGAGGGTATTTTGCACATCGGTTGTGCCGTTTGGCAGTTGTGTGCGGACCCAGTCAGCCTGAAAGACGCGGACACCCAAGTGCCGCGTCAGGCCTAGATCAACCCCGCCACCGGTTTGAAGCGCGAAGGAGTTGTCCGACGTTATGGCGCCGGATGTGGTCGGGAAATAGCTGTCGAAGCCCCATGCCTGGCCGATGAGTCCTTGCCCAAAGATCGCCAGGCTGCGTTTGTGCTCGGAGCCAATCGGCTTGTAATAGGTGTAGCGCGGGCCGAAGGTTGCCGTAACCAGGCTAAGACCAACTCCACTGCCGGCGGCATTGTTGGTCTGTGTTCCGGCAACATTCGCGGCCAGGCCGAAGCCATGATAGGCCTGAAGTGATAGTTCGACGCTGCCGCCACTGTGCCAGAAGGTAGGCGTCGATACAAGGTTGCTGTACTGCTCGGTGTAAGTAACGGCCGCATCGACCTCATGATGATCCGAGGTCCTTGCCGGATACGGTTGTTGCGCTGCGAGACCAACCGGCACCAGCAGTGAAGCCGCGAGCAGCAGGGAAAATTTCGATCCTGAGTGCATTGTCCTTTTTTCTCCTGTCAGCTACTGCACGTTCAGCGTCACGTGGACCGAATGCTGGATGGTCCCGCTGGTCGCGGTAATCGTGATGTCGTAGCTCTGCGGCGCCTGGCCGAAGAAGCCGTTGCCGTTATAGCCGCAGCCGGTCAGACCAGTGGTCGCAGCGGCGCCACCCAGCAGAACAATCAGCAGGTAAAAGTAACGACGGCTGCTTTTGCGTATCCGCCGGGAGGTCGCAAACGGCAGCATCAGCAGAGCCAGCGCGAAGGAACCGACGCTGCCGCCATTCAGTGCTGCTTTCTGAGGTGCTGTCTGCACCTTCACGTTGCTTGGTGTGACGCCGCCATCTGCCGCCACGGTCGCAGGCGAGAAGCTGATGGTTGCGCCGGTGGGCAAACCGGTAGCCGAAAACGTCACCGCTCCCGGATACCTTATGTTGGTCGGCGCAACCTGTATGGTGTACGGCGCCGCGTTGCCCGGAATCACTGTCTGGCTCTGCGCCGAAGTGAGCGTCAGAGTGAAGTCCAGCACCGCTGCCTGCGCCGTCACAATCTGGCTGTATAGGGCGGATGTGGCGGAGTTGTAATCGGGATCGCCACTGTAGGCGGCTGTCACCGGGTGCGTGCCGACGGCGAGCGTACTGGTGGTCAGTGTCGCGACGCCATTCGCGATTGTTCCTGTGCCCAGGGCAGTCGTACCGTCGTAGAAGACGACTGTACCGGTTGCAGGAGCAGGAACGGTGGCAGTAAAGGTCACCGAGCTGCCGTAGATTGAGGGGTTCAGGGAAGAGGTCAGAGTGATGTTGGCCACTCCGTTCTGCCCCAGTGTTGCTTTCGTCACCGTGAGAGTGCCGTTCACAACTGTGATCAGATAGTTATTCGAGTTCAGATCGGCTACTGATATGGGATATGTCCCGGCCGGCGAAACTGGCATTCCGGTCGTTGCGTAGACGGGCACGCCTGCTATCGCCGTCGCGTACGTATCACCATTCACCAGCGCGCCGGTGACGGTATAGGTGAACGCTGGATTCCCTTCTCCGTAGGCCCGAGTTGCGTTTGCCACGCTGACTGTCAGCGCCGCTGTGCCGCCGGGCCCGGTCCTCTTACCGATTGTCAGCGTGATAGGACCGCTCGTGCTCGCGCTATAGTCCGTGTCGCCCTGATAGCTGGCCGTGATGGTGTAGGTACCTGCATTCAACGACGAGGTTGTCAGGGTGGCGACACCGCCGGAGATTGTGCCTGTGCCTAGCACGTTCGTGCCCTGCGTAAAGAGCACCGTGCCGGTCGCGCCGCTGGGAGCCACGGTTGCCGTCAGCGTGACCGGATCGCCATACTGCGCCGAAGCCGTGCTGGCGGTCAGCGTCGTTGTTGTGGGCGCGGTCACGATGGTCAGCGTGCCCGGGACAACTGCGATCTCGTAGTTCGCGCTGCTCAACCCGCCCACATTGATGGGGAAGGCCGAGCCTGCAGGCGAGGTCGCGGTATCGGTAGACGAGTACACTGGCGTGCCCGTCACCGCTGTGGCATACGCATCGCCGTTGACCAGCGTGCCGCTCACGATGTAAGCGAACTGCGGATCAGCCGTGTTGTACTGGCGGCTTGCGTTTTGCACCGTGATGGTCAGCGCCGCGGCGCCGCCTGCTCCTTGCTTTTTCGCCACCGTGACGGTTGCCGGACCGCTCTGACTGCTCGCGTAAGTCGCATCGCCGTTGTAGACCGCGGTCACCGTATGTGTGCCCGCAACCAGCGTGGTGGTCGTCAGCGTGGCGACGCCATTCGACACGGTGCCCGTACCCAGCAGCACCGAACCGTCATAGAAGCTGACGGTGCCGGTTGCGCCTGAGGTCACGGTCGCCGTCAGTGTGACCGGATCGCCGTATTGCGTCGCACTCGGACTCGCCACCAGCGTTGTCGCCGAGGGCGAGATGGTTACGGTCAGCGTTCCGGGAACGAACGCCATCGTGTAGTTGGCCGAAGTCAGACCACTGACCGTGATCGAATACGTGCCAGCCGTTGTTCCGGCTGCGGTAGAGTAGCTCGCGGTGCCGCTGATCGCCGTCGCAAAGGTGTCGCCATTCACCAGCTGTCCCGCGGGTGAATAGGTGAACGGCGGATTGGCTTGCGTAGTTGTCCGCGAGGCATCGTTGACCGTCACCGTGATCGCCGGGCCTCCGCCTGGCGCGGTGCGCTGCGTCACCGTCAGCTGCACGGTGTTGCTCGTGTTTGCCGGAACGCCCGGATCGCCGTTGTACTTGGCCACGATGGTATGCACGCCCGCGTTCAGCGTGCTGATCGGCAACACTGCGGTAGCCGTGTTGTCCAGCGAGGCCGTGCCCAGGAGCGTCGAGCCCTCATAGAAGCTCACGGTGCCGGTGGCGAAACTCGGCGCGACGACTGCCGTCAGAGTCGCGGTATCGCCATACATTACGGTCGTCGGAGCTACCGTCAGCGTGGTCGTCGACGAGGCTACCGCACCGACACGCTGGCCGATGGAGCCAGTGCTTCCCGTAAAGCTGCCCGTATCCGGCGTGTAGACCGCGGTCACCGTGTGGACACCGAGCGCCAGCGTGCTGATCGAGAACGCTGCCGTGCCGCTGCTCAGGGTTACCGGACCACCTGCAGCCACGCCATCCACGCTGAACTGCACGGTTCCGGTGGGTTGGGCTGGTCCGCTGACTTGTGCAACTGTCGCCGTAAAAGTGACAGATTGCATGAACGCCGACGGATTCAGGGAGCTGGTCACCGTCGTGGTTGTGCTCTCCTGGTTCACGACCTGGTCGTCGATCGCCGACGTTGCCGGGTTGTAATCGGCATCGCCGCTGTAGACCGCCGTTACCGGGTGTGTTCCCGGAGTCAGCGCATTCGTAGTAAAGGCCGCCGTCGTGCCACTGATGGTTGCCGTACCCAGCACCGTCGCGCCATCCACGAACTGCACCGTGCCGGTGACTCCGCTTGGTACCGTTGCTGTGAAGGTGACCGATTGGCCGTCGTTCGACGGGTTCGGCGAAGAGGTCAACGTGATGTTCGCCAACCCATTCTGTCCCAGCGTCGCCTTGGTCACCGTGAGCTTGCCGTTCACGAACGCGACCAGGTAGTTATTTGAGTTGAGGCCCGCGACCGATATTGGATATGTCCCGGCCGAAGAGGTTGAGATAGCGGTGGTCGAATAGACGGGCACGCCTGTGACAGCGGTGGCGTATGTATCGCCATTGACCAGAATGCCGGCCACACTATAGGTGAACGCCGGGTTCCCTTGCCCATACAGACGGCTTGCGTCGGCTACCGTTACGGTCAGCGCTGCTCCGCCACCAGGCGCCGTCCTCGGAGTGATGGTCAACGTCACCGCACCGCTGGTGCTCGCGCCGTAATCCGTGTCGCCCTGATAGCTGGACGTAATGGTGTAGGTGCCCGCCGGCAGCGAGGATGTTGTCAGGGTGGCGACGCCGCCCGACACGGTGCCCGTGCCCAGCACTTTCGCGCCTTGCATAAAGGTCACTGCGCCGGTTGCATCGCTCGGAGACACGGTCGCGGTCAGCGTGACCGGATCGCCATACTGCGCCGAAGCGGTGCTGGCCGCCAGCGTCGTCGTTGTGGGTGCGGTCACGATGGTCAGCGTGCCCGGGACAACCGCGATCTCGTAATTCGCGCTGCTCAGCCCGCTCACGTTGATGGGGAAGGTCGAGCCTGCCGGCGAGGTCGCGGTATCGCTCGACGAGTACACCGGCGTTCCTGTGACCGCCGTCGCATAGCTATCGCCGTTGACCAGCGTGCCGGTGACCACATAATTGAACTGCGGATCCGCCGTGTTGTATTCACGGCTCGCGCTCTGCACCGTGATGGTCAGAGCCGCACCGCCGCCGGGCGACGTCTTCTTCGCCACCGTTACGGTTGCCGGGCCGCTCTGGCTGCTCGCGTACGTCGCATCGCCGTTGTAGACCGCCGTGATCGTATGCGTGCCCGCGGTGAGCGTGCTTGTGGTCAGCGTCGCGACGCCGTTCGTCACCGCACCGGTGCCCAGCAGCACCGAGCCATCAAAGAAGCTCACTGTCCCGGTGGCGCCTGAAGTCACGGTCGCGGTCAGCGTAACCGGATCGCCGTATTGTGTCGCAGGCGGACCGGCAACGAGCGTAACCGTCGTATCCGCTGCCGTCACCGTCAGGGTGCCGGGAACAAACGCGATCGAGTAGTTGGCCGAGCTCAGACCTGCAACGGTGATCGCATACGTGCCTGCGGTTGTTCCCGCTGCGGTTGAGTAGTTTGGCGTGCCGCTGATCGCCGTGGCGTAGGTATCGCCATTGACCAGCGTGCCCGCCGCGGAATAGGTGAACGGCGGATTGGCCTGGGTCGTCGAGCGCGCCGCGTCGTTCACCGTAACCGTGATCGCCGGACCGCCGCCCGCGGCAGTGCGTTGCGTCACGGTCAACTGCACCGCGTTGCTGGTGCTCGCCGGAACACCCGGATCACCGTTGTACGTCGCCGTAATGGTATGCACGCCCGCGTTCAGCGTACTGATTGGCAGCACTGCCGTTCCGGTGCTGTCGAGCGAGGCCGTGCCCAGAAGCGTCGCGCCCTCGTAGAAGCTCACGGTGCCGGTGGCAAAGTTGGGCGTCACCACCGCGGTCAGCGTCGCTGTATCGCCATACATCACTGTACTGGGAGCTACGCTCAAGGTAGTCGTAGAGCCGCCGATGGCGCCGACTCGCTGGCCGGTCGAGCCGCTACTTCCGGCAAAGTTTCCTGTATCCGGCGTATAGGCCGCGGTGATCGTATGCAGGCCCACCGCCAGAGTGCTGATAGTGAACGTCCCCACGCCTCCACTCAGCGCGACCGGGCCACCCACACTCGTTCCGTCCACGCTGAACTGCACCGTACCCGTCGGCACGCCTGTTCCCGTAGCCGGAGAAATAGTCGCCGTGAAGGTTACAGACTGCATGAACGCCGACGGATTCACCGAGCTCGTCACCGTGGTGGTCGTGCCAATCTTATTCACCGTCTGGCTGATGGAGCCATTGCTCCCCGTAAAGCTGGTGGTGTCTGGCGTGTAGACCGTAGCGATGGTATGCGTGCCCACTGCGAGCGTGCTGATCGTATACGTCGCGGTCCCGTTGTTCAACGTCACCGGACCGCCCACAGAAGTGCCGTCCACACTGAACTGCACCGTTCCTGTCGGCACCGCTGTTCCAGCAGTCGGAGCAACGGTCGCTGTAAAGGTGACAGACTGCTGATAGACCGACGGATTCAGCGAGCTTGTTACCGTAGTCGTCGTGCTCGCTGCTACACCGGTTGCGTTGAGATGAATCGTCTGCGTCGAGCCGACCACATTCAGGGAGTTGTCGGTCATGACCGCAGAGCCTGTAATGGCTCCTGCTGTGGTCGGTGCAAAATCTACTGCATAGGTGCAGTCCGCCCCGGCTGCCAGCGTCTGCGGGGAGCCGCTCGTCGACAATTGCGGGCAGGTCGTTGCTGCATCCAACGCGAAGCTTGTCGATACGTTGGGATTGTTTCCAGATGACGGCGGCGGAACCGTCAGGCTCGTGTTGCCGATGTTGGAGACAATGGTCGTCCGCGGGTCATCTGTCGAGTCGGACGTGCCCACCGTTGTTGCTGTCGGATAGATTAGGATCGATTGGCTTAAATCCAATTTGCGGATGCGGCTGTTACCGAGATCCGAGACGTAGAGGTTCCCCGCGTTATCGAATGTGATCCCGCTGGGATATTGCAACTCAGCGCTAGTCGCCGCACCGCCGTCACCCGCATACGCGCCGGTTCCGTTGCCCGCGATCGTGGTGATGATTCCCGTCGCTGCATCACCTTGCGGACGCGGTTGTTGAGATAGTCCCCGATATAGAGGTTGTCTGCGCTGTCGAGGGTAAGATACTCAGGGTTATGCAATGCGGCGCTGGTCGCCGGGCCGCCATCACCCGAATAGCCCGCGGTTCCGTTGCCCGCCACTGTCGTGATGATTCCCGTCGCTAACGTCACCTTGCGGACGCGGTTGTTGCCAGGATCGGCGATGATGAGGTTGCCCGCGCTATCCAGGACAACATGCGTGGGATCTGCAAGCTCGGCACTGGTGGCTGGGCCGCCATCGCCCGAATAGCCTTGTGTTCCATTGCCCGCCACTGTTGTGATGATCCCGGTCGCCGCCGCCACCTTGCGGATGCGATGGTTGCCAAAGTCCGCGATGTAAAGGTTGTTTGCGCTGTCGAGGGCCACTCCAGTAGGAGTCCACAACGCGGCGCTGGTGGCCGGACCGCCATCGCCCGAGTAGTTTTGTGTCCCGTTGCCAGCCACCGTCGTGATGATTCCGGTCGCCGCCGCTACTTTGCGAATTCGGTTGTCGGAATACTCCGCAATGTAGAGGTTGCCCGCACTATCCAGGGCAACAACTTCAGGACCGTTCAACTGGGCGCTGGTTGCCGCACCGCCGTCACCCGAGTAGCCTGCTACACCGGTGCCCGCCACTGTCGTGATGGTCCCCGTCGCCGCGTTCACCTTGCGTACGCGACTGTTGGCATAATCCCCGATATAGAGGTTGCCCGCGCTGTCGAAGGCCACACCTACAGGACTATTCAACTCCGCAGCGGTAGCCGGGCCGGCATCTCCCGAGTAGCCTTGTGTGCCATTGCCGGCATAAGTCGAGATCACGCCGGGTGTTAACGCTACGACCGGCCCCAGGCCAATAGCAGACAGACCCACATTGAAATTCCCGCCGCTGGCCACGACCTGCAACGGCACCCACCGCTGTCCGGGGTAGGCCGGAGTGAACGTGATCGAGATCGTGCAAACCGTGCCCGCGGGATTGCTCGCTCCCACGGTGCAGCCCGTGATCGACTGGATCGTGAACTCCTGCTGGCCGCCCTGCGATGGCGGGATGCTGATGCTCGTGATCGTCTCGGTTGTGGGAATGGTGACAAAGATATTTTCTGCCGAACTCGTAGAGTGGACCGGCGTCGCAGGGAAGTTCCCGCTGTTTACCACCTGGCTGTCAACTGTTGAAGTGGCGGTGTTGTAATTAGCATCGCCGCTGTAGACAGCAGTAACCGAATGCGTCCCGGCTACCAGGGTCGATGTGGTGAAGGTAGCCGTCGTGCCGGAGATGGTGCCGGTACCGAGTACAGTTGTGCCTTCCTTGAACTGCACTGTGCCCGTCGCTCCGCTTGGCACGGTTGCAGTGAAGAGGACAGGCTGCCCGTAGGTCGATGGGTTGGGTGACGAAGTGAGCGTGACGCTCGCCACACCGTTCTGACCCGGAGTAGCTTTGCTAACCACCTGACTTGTTGAACCGTTGCTCGCTGTGAAGTTAGTCGAGTCGGGAGCATAAACCGCCTTGACGGTATGGGTGCCGACCGCCAGCGTGTTGCTGGTGAAGGTGCCTGCTCCGCTGCTCAGTGTTACCGGTCCACCCACATTCGTCCCGTCTACGCTGAACTGGACTGTGCCCGTCGGAACCAATGAGCCGGCCGCTGGCGATATGGTAGCTGTGAAAGTTACCAATTGGCCAAATACAGAAGGGTTCGGTGTTCCTGTGACGGTCGCCGTTGTACCTACGGCAACGCCCGTTGCTGACAGATGGATTGTCTGCGCGGCGCCGGCCAGGTTCAGTGAATCGTCCGTCAGAATGGCAGATCCGGTCAGCGTTCCTACCTGGACCGGATCAAAATCAATGGCGATGGTGCAGTTGGCACCGCCCGCCAACGTTTGCGCGCCGCTCGAGGTCAAGAGCTCCGGGCAGGTGGAGGCCGAGTCGAACCCAAAGCTGGAGCTGACATTCGGATTGTTGCCACTGGACGGCGGCGTGATCGTCAGATCGGCATTGCCGATGTTCGAAACGATTGCTGTCTGGGGATTGTCCGTCGAGTCCGATGTCCCCACCGTTGTCGCTGTCGGATATGTCAGTGCAGACTGGCTGATATCAATTTTGCGAATGCGGTTGTTGCCATAGTCCGCGATGATGATGTTACCCGCGTTGTCCAAAGCAATGCCGAGCGCACCATTCAGTTCGGCACGGGTCGCGCCGCCACCATCGCCTGCAAAGCCAGCCGGCCCAGTACCCGCAAGTGTTGTAATCACTTGTGTCTTCGCATCTATCTTCCGAATGCGATTGTTAAATTGATCTGAGAAATAGAGGTTGTCCGCACTGTCGATGGCAAGGGTGCCGGGATAATAAAGCTCGGCACTCGTTGCAGGGCCGCCATCGCCTGAGTAGCCTTGTGTTCCGTTACCCGCCACAGTCGTGATGATGCCGGTAGTTGCCGACACCTTGCGGACTCGATCATTTTTTTGATCCGCAATGTAGAGGTTGCCCGTGCTATCGATGGCGACGCCGCCAGGATGTTGAAGCTCGGCACTCGTTGCCGGAGCACCATCCCCAGAGTAGGCAGCCGTCCCGTTGCCGGCGATAGTCGTGATGATGCCTGTTCCCGCAGCTACTTTACGAATGCGGGAGCCGTTGTAATCCGTAATGTAGAGGTTGCTTGCACCGTCCACGATTACTTCGCCCGGAGCTACCAGTCCTGCGCTGGTGGCCGGTCCGCCATCTCCCGAGTAGGTACCGGACCCGTTGCCCGCCACCGTCGTGATCACGCCCGTCGCGACATTCACCTTGCGGATGCGGAAATTGCCATAGTCCGCGATATAGAGATTGCCTGCACTATCGACGGACACACCTTGAGGACCCTTGAGCTCCGCACTGATCGCGGGACCAGTGTCGCCGGTATAGCCCGCAGTTCCATTACCGGCAACCGTCGTGATAATGCCGGTTGCTGCCGCTACTTTACGGATGCGGTTGTTGGCATACTCTGCGATGTATATGTTGCCCGCGCTGTCAACGGCCTGCCTGAAGACCGTGTTTATCTCGGCGCTGATAGCGGGGCCGTTATCGCCCGTATAACCAGCTGTGCCGTTGCCAGCCACCGTATTGATGATTCCTGGCGTGAGCGCGGCCAGCGGTCCTACACCTATTCCGGTCAGACCGAAGTTGATATTGCCGGCGCTCGTCAGCACCTGAAGCGGCACCCAACGCTTACCCGGATATGCCGGTGTGAAGGTGATGGGAATCACGCAGATCGTGCCCGCCGGATTGTTTGCGCCGATCGTGCAACCGGTGATCGTCCCAACGCTGTACTCCTGCTTCCCGCCCTGCGACTGCGGAACCGTGATGCTGGTGATCGTCTCCGCCGCGGTGGTCTCGAGGTATAAGGTCTGCACCGCACTGCTGGCGCCAACCGCTGTTGCCGGAAAACTGTAATCGGCTATCGACAGCTTGCGGATAACATCATTGTGAAAGTCCGAGACATAGAAGCTGCCCGCGTTGTCAATGGCAATGCCGATGGGAGCATTGAACGCGGCGTTGGTTGCCGGCCCGTTATCGCCTGAATAGCCGGCTGTCCCATCGCCCGCCACCGTCGTGATGATCCCTAGACTTACCCTGCGGATGCGATTGTTCGCTTGGTCCGCAATGTACAGGTTGCCTGCGCTATCGAGAGTGACACGGGCGGGAGTACTGAGCTCCGCACTGGTCGCCGCCCCGCCATCACCCGTAAAGCCGGCCATCCCATTGCCGGCATAGGTCGTGATCACGCCAGTCCCGGCGGCCACCTTGCGAATACGATTGTTGGTAACGTCCGCGATATAGAGATTGCCCGACTTGTCAAAAGCAAGGCCGGCAGGCTGATTCAATTCAGCGCTGGTCGCCGCGCCGTTATCGCCCGTATAGCCAGCCGTTCCATTGCCCGCTACAGTCGTGATCACGCCGGTCGCAATCGTAACTTTGCGGATACGATTGTTGGCATTGTCCGAGATGTAGAGGTTGCCAGCGCTGTCGAAGGTCAGATCAGTGGGTGAATACAACTCAGCGGTGGTTGCCGCGCCGTTGTCGCCCGTATAGCCTGCCGTGCCATTGCCCGCCACAGTCGTGATCAAGCCCGTCGCCGCTGCCACTTTGCGGACGCGGTTATTGGCTTGGTCGGCAATGTACAGATTGCCTGCGTTGTCGACAGCCACCCCGGTGGGGCCTCTTAGGCTGGCGCTGGTCGCGGCACCGGTATCGCCCGAGTAGCCTGCCGTGCCATTGCCCGCTACCGTCGTGATGATGCCGGTTCCGGCAGCCACTTTGCGGACAACGTTGTTCGTCCAGTCCGCGATATATACATTGCCGGCGCTGTCGGTGGTAACGCCTTCGGTTTGGTGTAACTGCGCGCTGGTCGCCGCGCCGTTATCGCCTGTATAGCCAGCCGTTCCATTGCCCGCAAACGTGCTAATGCCGGGCACAATCTGCATTTGCCCCGCAGCGGGGCGCGCCACCGCGAACACGCAGAGAGCAAGACTGATCGCAAACGCGATGCGCTGAGAAATGCGATTAATTAGGCGGGAGTGGCGACTGCTGGTCGTCTGGCTCATAGCGGATGTCTTTCCGGCAACACTGGACAGCGGCACAATGAATTGGCCCTGATGCCGCACAGACACCGCTAATCTAGACCCGAACACACAAAGCCCAAAGAGCGCCCAAAGCCCGGTCGAACACCAAGACAGGAATGCAAATACTCAAATGGTTACTAGTTCTGTTACGGATATTCGCATGTGCCGTTCTGAAACTTTATTCCACTAATGTTGTATGGAAATACACGTAACAGTATTCAGGCAGGATTGAGCAGCACTTGTTCTTCTGGCATTCACATTTCGTGCCAATAGCGGGCATATGATTGCGCTCACGAGAACACTTTGCGAGTTGTGGAGGGGTCGAGGATCTCCGCAGATTTCGTCAGCCACCAATCGAGCGGCTCATCTGCACGCCAAGCTCGCTATGGTGTGTGTCAAAGGTCGTGGAGGAAAGCGGAGCGGGCTCCAGCACTCGGCAAAGGCTTTGGAGCTCGGGTGACTTCTCTGCTGAACCGATAGCCTACAGAAGCTTGTCGATGGCTATGCCGATGCATCGACGTCGGGTTAAAGGCTCAACGAATGCCGCGGCCGTCCGTGCCGTGTTCGCAACCGCAGGACATGCGCGGAATTAATTCCGTGGCGATGGTGATCCTGCGTGGATTTCCCGGTTCTCCCTCAATCTGTTCGAACAAAATGCGAGCTGCCGTGGTTCCAAGCTCGTTGATGGGTTGCCGAATGACAGATAAGGTGGGACGCAGGGTGCCGGCCAGCGGAAACTCATCGAAACCAATCAGCGCGACCTCCTGAGGAATCTTGTAAGAAGAGTCGATGAGGAATTCATACGCCGAGACGGATGCATCTCCGTGGACGGCGAAGATGGCGTCCGGGCGCTCGCGCGAGTTTGCGAAGCGCTCCTTGAGTGCACGTGTCAACTGCCTGGCATCAGCGCCCGTGAGCACACGCGGCTTCAATCTGGCATCGGCCAGGGCCTCTTCATAGCCGCGCACCCGTTCCTTGATGGTGTAGAGGTCGGGGTCACCACCCAGGCACAGGATGCGCCTCCGGCCATGCGCGAGCAGATGCTGCACTGCAGCCTTTGCGGCTTCGAAGTTGTCGCACAGCACGGATGAGCAGCGCATTTCCAGGGGGCGGTCGAGTGCGATGGTCGGAATCGCGAGTGATTTGACCGCGCTGAGAAATCGCTGCGTCTGCACCCGTGGCGGAACGACCAACATGCCGTCTACGCGATAGCTGCGGAACCGATCAAGTTCAGCCGTCTCCTGCAAAGGGTCATCCTCGGACGCAAGCACGATCAGAAGATGGTTCTTTTGTCTCGTAATCTGCTGAACGACACTGGCTAGATTCGCGAAGAAGGGATCGCGGAGCGTTGGAATGATCATCCCGATACTGTGAGTCTTTTCACCCTTGAGAGCGCGGGCAGCCTGACTGGGCTGGTAGCCCAACCGCTGCATCACGTCCTGCACTTTGGACATGGTGGTTGGATCCACGTAGTGACCGCCGTTGATCACGCGGGAAACAGTTGTCGTCCCGACGCCAGCCATCCGGGCGACATCGAGCAATGTCGGGGAGCGCTTTCTTTTTCTCTGTGGAGTGGAGGGATTTTCGTTCATGCGCGCCTTGAACGCGATTGCCGGATTTGCCGCCCAGACATCAGTGTAGCGATCTCCTCGAGGGCTATGCCGCGACGCTCCGGCACGCAGGCAGGTACAAATATGAGCTGCAACACCATCATGCTCCCGAGAAATGTAAACGGAACCGCCATGCCAGTACACCGCCAGTGTTGGAAACATGTTGCAATCATTGCATTCATGGCCCAATGTGTCGTGGTACCCACACACTGTCCGCGCCCCGAACGGCCTTCTACATCATTTCGGCTCTCGGCTGTGCGTCGCAAGCCCATGCGCATCGAGAAACTTCCAGACCTCTGCGAAGGCGCGCAACGTCTCCGCGTCTGAAAAGCTACCATGCGATCCTCCAGGGATCGTAACCAGCTCATTCGGCACCTGAGCGGCATCCAGCGCCTTTTGCAATCGAACCGCTTGCGAATACGGCACGGTCGGATCATGGTCGCCGTGAATCGTGATCACCGGCGGGAGGCCGTGGCGCACATAGGTGAGCGGCGATACCTCTTTTGCGACCTTTTGCCTGTCCGGATCAGCACCCACCCACGCGACTGCATAAGTCTTCCGATCCGGCCCTTGCAACAGATCATCGACGTCGCTGATACCGAACCAGTTGACGATCGCCGAAACTCTGAGCGGACGCGCGCCGGCATCCGCTGGACACTCGCTGTCCAGATCCGTGTCATCAGGCAGCATGCCGACCATGAGCGCCAGATGGCCACCGGCCGAGTGCCCCGAGACAACGATGCGATTGAGATCGAAGTGATAGCGATCCGCGTTGTCGTAGATCCATCGCAGCGCGCACGGGCTGTCTTCCACGGCGCCCGGCGCGGGCGAGTTGCCGCCAAGGCGGTACTCTACATTGACCACGTTCCACCCTCGCTCGATATACGGCAGGAAGAGATTCGCTGCGCCTCCCTTGTCTCCGATCATCCATCCTCCTCCGTGGACATACATGAGCGTCGGCACAGGTCCCTTGGCGGCGAGATTCTGCCACACATCCAGAAGCAGCGCAGTATTGTTGGCATGCCCATAGACCACATCCGCCGCAATTCCGTAGTGGAATGATGCCAGCTCCGTCCAGTTAGCCTCCTGGGCAGACAGGTCCCGAGGTGCAGTGCATCCGATCGCAATGAATATTGCGATCATGGAGTGGATGATTTGGCTATGAAATCGTGACATCGGGCATACTCCTGTTTTGGTCCGCGATGTTGTAACCATGTGTATTGCAATTCGAATCCGAGAAGAAACTCCCGCTCTAAATCGCCGCCCTTCCATGGCCAATGCCATACGCAGCAACGAGATGTTGCGCCACAAAATTCACACATGCTTGCGCGGCAGCAGAGCCGCTCAGAGCCTCATTGACCACAAATCCGTGGAGCATACCCAACCAGCGCACGGCAATGACCTCAACTCCGGCCCGGATGAGCCGTGCTGCCATTTGCTCTGCCTCGTCCCGCAAGATGTCATATTCGCAACTGATGATCAGAGTTGGTGGACAGGCGGCGAATGCATCCTCACTGGCGTGCAAAGGCGATACCAGCGCTGACTCTCGCATCGACAGGTCGGAAATGTAGTTGCTCCAGAACCACTCCATCGTCTGTCTCCCGAGGTTGGGATTGCTCGCAAAGCGCAGATGCGACGGTAGCGACAGCGATGCATCCACTGCGGGATAGAGCAGGACCTGCGTCTGAGGCACAAAGAGTTTGCGATCTTTGGCAAGCAGAGCGTAGGCGAGGCACAGATTTCCCCCGGAGCTGTCCCCGACGAATCCGCAGCGATTGCTGTCGAGGCCGAGCGAAGGCGAGAGCCGCAGCACTTCCGAGACAGCAGAGATGCAGGCTTCCAGAGGCGCCGGATACGGGTGCTCAGGCGCGAGAGGGTATTCCAGGAAGACCACTGCGCTCCGCGAACGAATCGCGAGCTCAGAGACCAGCTTTGCGTGTGTCTTCAGATCGCCGAGGGTCCATCCACCGCCATGGAAGTAGAAGGTCACAGGCAACGAG
The DNA here is from genome assembly GCA_963736915.1 of uncultured Acidobacteriaceae bacterium. Lineage (GTDB taxonomy): Bacteria > Acidobacteriota > Terriglobia > Terriglobales > Acidobacteriaceae > KBS-83. The sequence continues at coordinate 211,562 of CAVTQV010000005.1, forward strand.
CTGGATGTGTCGCTTGGCCGGAGGATATGAACAGGGCAGGAAACTGTCTGGCGCGTTTCGATCTGAACAGCGACGTTGTCTAGATCCGTGGTTTGTCCGCTTCGCATCCGCTCCCGCTCTTCCTCAAGGGGCCGGGTTCCGATCGGTGGCTGTGCGCGAAGCTGCTCGAGATAACTGAGATCTGCAGGCGATACTCTTGAGAGACTCCCGTTGAGCAGTCCGCCGCCACACCCTCACTATCGTCTGTAACCGAATCCGCATCTGACGGTGGCGTCGGCTTCATATATGGAACACCAGCCCTTTGTCTTTGCCGGTGCCGTTCGCTTCGGCCATTGAGGTCACTCATGTCCCCGCGCCTGTGCCGTCACCGATGCGCCGGTGGTGATGCGCAAGGTAAGCGTCTGGTAGGCGGTCAACTGGATTGCGTGTGGCGATAGACCAGTTTGCAGCTCCTTGTCCTCGGTCATCGTCGTCTCCGAGATGCGGGTTATGGGAATGACGGAATTGAGACTGACGATCGTATCGCGTCCCGCGATCTCGCGCAGACGCAGAGTGAGGTCCCCGCGCGATCGTCAAGGCTTGGCTTGAGAACCTGAACGATCACATTGGGTGCATTAACGGAGAGCAGCGATTGCACCCATTGGCTCGGCTGGAGACCAGGCGGCAGCAGAACCGATGCAAGCGTATCCTCCGCTTCAAAACGCTGGGCCGCTACGGGATCAGGCTTGCCAGGGGATGCGGTGAGGCTGAAGTTATAGGTGTAGCGCGTCGGATAACCGGGCTCGTAGGACGGGAAACTCACGACGCCCTGGTCGCGCGTCTCCGCCTGATCTGATTTGAGCATGACGACAACGCGCAGGGAAGGCGGGCACTCCGGAACGCCCGTCTGGCATGGCTTCAGAGGAAGCTCGTCATAAAAGGACTGCTGCTGCGCCAGCATGAGCTGATACGGATGATTCCCCTGCTGCGTACTCCACACCAGAGTATGGCGGGGCACAACGGCATCTTTCTTCGCGCCCGGCAGCAGATCCTCCGGAAAGCGATACAGCTCATCGCCGTTGCTCACCAGCCTATGCGCGCCATTCGCCTGAGAGAAGGAAAATCCGAAGGAATATCGCGCTCCCGGATCGTGGAAGGAAACGAACGGCATCTTCGCTCGATCGAGCGTCTCGCTCACATCGATGCGCGGCTGGTTGCGAGGCAAGGTGATGATCGTTTCGGGCCAGTACGAGCCGGGCCTCTCGAAGCGCACCCGATCAAACAGCGGGCCGCGTTCATGGTGGAGCACGACCGCGCCTGCGAAGCCGCCTCCGGTGTGATTGCCTGGATCGCGCATCAGCCGCCCGGCGAAATCACCCTGGTGCTTATCGAGCACGATGCGGTGGGTGCGGCGGTCTGTGATTTTCGTGATCTCGCCGGTTCGGCGATCGAGCTCTACTTCGAAGAATGGGCTCCTCAGCATGGACACCGTGGTCGTCTCGCCTGCACTCGCGGTGCACGCGGGCTCCACAATATAGGTGCGATACCCGAGTGGCGGAACGTCATGGACCTCAAAGTACGTCACACCTGACTCGTCGCGCTGCGTCTTCATCTCCTGCCCGCTACTCGCATCTCGAATTGTGTAGGAGCCTTTTTGTGCGAGGCGCGACAGGCTCGAGAAGGACCAGCTTTTGGGGTTGTAGACCAGCACCAACTGTTTCCCTGCGGCACGAGGTTCGCTTGCGAGCTGTGCCATGCCTGCGGCCAGCAGATCCCTGACGGACGCACGCGCGGACTGGAGGTAGCCTGCGTACTGCTGGTTCTGCTCCAGCACCTCCGCATGCGAGAGCAGCTTCGGCCAGCCTCCCTGACCAGAGCCGTTGTGCTCGTCATAGAGAAATAGTTTTCTGTAATCCGCGGAAAATGATGACGCGGGATAGGGGGAATCGGGCCGCAGATGGCTGACGAGCGACCAAAGTGTCTCCGCGTGCGGCAGCTCCTCTTGCAACCAGCGTGCATCCGCGCTCATGGCGGGTGAGTTCAGCTTCACGGCGGACCACAGGCCGCTCCAGTCGCCGGTATAGGTTGGGAATCCTTTGTCATGTTCCATCGCTGCGAAGAATTCTGCCGGCGTGGCAATGACGAGCCGGGGCGAACGGCCTGCCGCATTCCATGCATGGACGTTCGGGATAAGCCCATGCAGCTCATATTCGGGACCGATGCCGTCATGCATATACAGAAGCGCCGCAGCGGAGTGCTGGTATCCGGCAGCAGCATAGTCGGCGAGCAACTTGTCGATACCGCGCTGCATGATCTCGAGATTCGAAAGACCCGCCCATTCTTTCGGGTAGAACTTCGTATGCTGATACGGATCTCGAGCATCCGGATCGATGTAGTAGTCGGCCATTGCCTCGGGGTAGCCGCCGTTTTTTCCCTGCGTCTGCCACATCAGAATCTTGCTGCCGTCGGGAGAGCGCCAGTAGATGGGCATTTTGCCCGGCGTAAGACTGGTTCCTCCGCCAAAAGCGATATTCGATCCGGTGATCAGGTAGCCGACGCCGGAGCGTGCCAGAACCTGCGGGAGGCGCATGGAAAATCCCGGCACATCGTTCATCATCGCAACGCTTGCGCGCAGGCCGAAGCGCTGTTCCGCATCTTTCGCTGCATACACCAGCCGATTCAGCTCTTCCGAGCCCATGAACTCCGTATGCATGCTGCCGTCCGCAGCCGACAACTCGATCTGGCCGCTCCGCAGGAGCGCGGCCATGCGATCGATCAGCGCGGCATCGTGCGTGCGGTCAAGCCAAGCCTGCAACTGCCATACGCTTTCGATTGTCCAGCGGAACTGCGGGTCGGCAGCACATGCGCGAATTACGTCATCCAGATGAGGCTTGATGGCATCCATCTCCTCTTCCGGGGGGCGAAGAAAACCAAGATCCCAGTGCGAGCTTGGAATGACATAGATGACCTTCACTGGGGACGGCGCCGACTGCTCGGCGCTGCCCGAAGCGATCCCTAGCGCCAGACAAAGAGCCGCCACGCCCATGGCAGCCCTTCCTCTGCGGCACTGCGTGCTGCGGAGGAAGGGACTGGAGTTATTGAATGAGTCCCGAATTCGCATCAGAAGATGAACTTCGTCGATAGCTGTACCTGGCGAGACGTGCCCAATCCGACCAGGTTGCCCACAGTTGCGTAGCTGGTGCCGAAGCTGAAGCCGTTCACCGTGCTGCCAGCGTTTGAGAAATTCGGATGATTGACGATGTCGAAAAATTCGCCACGGAGCTCCCAGGTGAGACGATCACCCAGCTTAGTGTCCTTCACCAGGCCGAGATCGGGCTGAATGAACCCAGGACCGCGCACGTAGTTGCGAGGGCAGGTTCCGAAATTTCCCGCCGGCGCTGAAAATGCGGCGACATTATATTGTGGTCCCGGCAGATGGTAGTTCGTCGCACGAGTGGGAACCCCGAAGTTGCAATCCGGCCGGAGACTTCCCGTGAACGGATTGTTCTCCGACCATCCCAGGTTGACCGGGGATCCGGTGCGGCCCTGCACAATCGCTGTAACCTGCCAGCCTGAAGTCAGCCTGCGGAACCTTTCTGCTGACTGCGGAAGGCTGTACACCATACCGGCGGAGAACGAGTTGCGTATATCGATATCGCCGGGCGAGAAGTCCGACTGAATATCGTATGGATTCTGATACGCCTCAAACAGGCCCATGAAGTTATCGAACTCGTGCATCCAGTTGTAATTGGCCTGCAGGCTGAGGCCATGCGTGTTGGTGCGTACGCTCAGGTTCAGTGCGTTGTAGCCCGATTTGGCAAACTGGCCGGCGAGATTGATTCCGCCAAAAGTGTCGCTGATGTAGTTATGGCCGGTGAGAGGACTCTCGAGGTTGAGGTTCCCTCCTGAGGCCAGACGCAGCCCGCGATTGCCCCGATATGCGAACGTCACGACGGAGTTTTTCGCGAATTGCTGTTCGAGCGCGAGACTCCACTGCTCGGAGTAGGAATCGCGTTGATGGCGATCGAAGGCAGTGACGCTGACCGGAGCCTTCGGATTGCAGTTGGGCGCCTGCGCAGGCAGCGGATACTGGATGACTGTGAGCGGCGGGGTGCACACCACACCGTCAAAAGAAATCTGAAGCAGATTGATGGACAGGTTCTCTTCGGTATTCGCCGCAAGATTGAGCGGGCTGCCGGCTGGAATCGGAAGGAAGAAGAGACCGAAGCCTCCCTTGAGCGAGGTCAGACCTCTGCCGGTGGGATCCCAGTTAAATCCGAAACGAGGCGCCCAATCCACATAGGAGGGCTCATAGAACGGCGTCTTCGGCGGAAGGAGGGACAGGGTGGCGATATCAAAGTTCTGGACCGTTCCTTCGGCATCATGCAGAACGGTGTTGTGCTCCCAGCGGATGCCAAGATTCAGCGCAAGGTTTGGGCGAACCTTCCATTCGTCGTTCACGAAGTATCCCATCATCACGTTCTTCATATGCGTGAGCGGATAGCCCAGACGGGTCCAGCCGAGCCCCTGATTGGCCACGAACCCCTCTGGACCGCCGGAGGGATCGACGCACCCATTGGTTCCCTGAGGCTGGCCGTTGCAGGGCAGGTCCGTTGCCGCCTCGACCGTGGGTCCGCCGCTGTAGAGCAGCGTGTCCTGCGTATCGAGCTCCCGCCCGACGTTGTTCCACCGGATATCGGCGCCGAACCGAAATTGATTCCTTCCTAGAATCTTTGTCGCTGTATCGATGGCTTGATAGGAGATTGAAGGCTCCTTCGAAGCAAACAACTGCGGACTGGGAGCGGTGCCGAATCCTACGCTGCAAAAGAAACAGGAGAAGATGGGAAGGCCGGGCTCACCTGCGTCCTGATGAGAGTGTGGGCTATTGATGGCAAAGCCTGCCTCATTCAGGAAGGTCTGCGAGCCGGTATAGTTCCAGGTCGCTTTGCCTAACTGCGACAGTTCTGGCGCGCTTGCTGTCTGACCGATCGCGAGGCCGTAGACACCATACGTGTTGCTGGAGTTGTAGTTGTAGCGAACGGAGAAGTTATTCTTCGGCGAGAGCACGTAATCGAACTTGATCGCTGCTGTATCTTCCTGGATGTCGTTTGAGGTTGCGCCGTTCAGGACGTCAAACCAGTAGCTGTAGATGATGTGGTTCTGCGTCGGGGCCGGACCGCCGTTGCCCACCGGAATCCTTGCGATGATCGGCGCCATCGACGGAGCGGCCATGGCGCGCATGCGGGCATTCAAGACAAGGCTCGTGCCGGTGACCGGCGTGGTCACATGCTGGCGCACACCTTCATAATTCCCAAAGAAAAACAGCTTGTTGTGCGCGATGGGACCACCGAGATTGCCCCCGAACTGGTTCAGGCGGAGCGGCGTTGGCGTGCCATTGTAGAAATAGTTCTTCGCATCCAGTGCATCGTTGCGGAAGAACTCGAATGCTTCACCGTGAAGCTGGTTGGTTCCGGACTTCGTGATTACATTCACGATCTCGCCGATGGCCCGGCCATATTCGGCGGAGTAGTCGGAGGAGAGGATCTTCACTTCCTGAATATTGTCGACGCTGGAGCGCGTAATGCGCGCGTTGCCGCGACCGAAGGTGCTGAAGACCGTGTTTCCGTCAACCCGCGTTGCATCGGTGCCGTCCACCAGCATGTTGGCACCGAACTGGCCGCTGGGGAAGCCGCCGAGCGAGTCGCGGTTTACATTGTCGCCGGTATTTTGCACCGCCCCTGGAACCAGAGCGAGCAACGCCGTGAAATCACGCCCATTCAGCGGCAGTTTGGCGACCTGGTCCGCTGTAATCGTCGTTCCCAGCTCACTCGTGTCGGTGTCGACTTCGACGCCCTTGGCCCGAACCTCGACAACCTGCTGCTCCGCGCCCACATCCATCGTTGCGTTCTGTGCAATGGTCTGGTTGGCGTGCAGAACTACATTGTTGATCGTGATGGTTTTGAAACCGCGCATCGTGACAGCAAGCCGGTAAATACTGACCGACAGAGAGGGCGCGGAATATTCGCCGCTGGAGTTAGTCGTCGTGGTGAAGGAACGATTCGTATTGACGTCCGTAATCACGACGGTCGCGCCAGGAATGACTGCGCCGCTCCGATCGGTCACAATACCGCGAATCGTACTCGTGTCCAGCTGGGCTTGCGCGGCAGGACCTGCCATAAAGAGGCAAAGGAACAGCGAGACCCAGCCGAGAAGGCTGAGGTTCGCAATAAGGACAGCGCTCCGAAGCCGGGTGCGAGAGCCCGTTGCCCGCGGCGAAGATAAGGCCATTCGCTCCAACATGCGTTCACCTTTTCTGCAATTAGCTCGACGTTTATATGGAATCGGTACCATAAAGCGCGACCATCTAAATACACGGGACCAAGGAGTGTCAAGAGCCGATCCGAATTTTCTCGTGCGGGCCAGATACTGATTCATCGCCGTATGCAGATCCTCTGCTGATATGGAGCAGGGACGCGACACTTCTCCAAATTCCGACTGTCCGCAGGAAACATTTGACAGGCATAGAGCGGCAGATTAGTGTTTTTCCCGTTGCTATCCGGTACGATACCATGCAATTGCAGATCTTTGGAGGCTTCCCCCGTGAAATGTCCCCTGCGCTGCAGCTCGTAAGAGTGACATTTCAGCCGAACCAATGAGGTCTACGCCGATATCCGACGCAAGACAATTCAACCAAATATGTGAGGACAAGCGATGAAGCTATCGCAGATGGCTGCATGCGCGATGCTGGCCGTCTCAGCGAGCGCGTGGGCCGGCAGCGGCACGCAATTTTATCTGCACGGCGGGGACAAGGTCGTCTTCTACGGCGACAGCATCACCGAGCAGCGCATGTATTCGACCATCCTTGAAACATTTGTCGCGACGCGTTATCCGGATCTCAACGTGACGTTCGTGAACTCCGGGTGGGGTGGAGACACAGTGCATGGAGGCGGAGGCGGCACGATTGACACGCGGCTCAACCGCGACGTGTTTCCCTATCAGCCAACGGTGGTCACGATCATGCTCGGGATGAACGATGGCGGATATCGCGCCGAAAACGATGCAGAATGACCAGAAGTACTTTTCCGGTTACACATACATCGTCGATACGGTGCGAAAGACTTTACCCCAGGCGCGCATCGTGGCGCTCGAACCAACTCCGTACGATGAAGTGACCAGGCCGCCGGCATTTCCTGTTGCAGCCGGCGTTGCATACAACCAGGCTATGCGCAGTTACGGAAAATGGATCGAGAATTACGCAGACCACGCAGGGCTCGAAACCATTGACCTGAATACGCCGATGGTCGAGATGCTCAAGCGTGCCGATGCTCTCGACCCAGAGACAGCCAAACAAATCATCCCCGATGATATTCACCCCTCATTCGGCGGCCATGTCGTCATGGCTGCAGAGATTTTGAAGGCGTGGCACGCCCGTCCAGTGGTTTCTTCAGTAGTGCTGGATGCGCAGTCGAAACCCCGTGTGGAGAGCGCTCAATTCGCGAAAATAAGCCAGCTTTCCGCAACGGATGGCATCAGCTGGACGGAGCTCGACGCGTCACTGCCCCTGCCCTTTCAGCAGTGGCAGGACATGTGGGGTGGCGGAGCGACCGTAGGCCTGTCGATCCGAAGCTCCGATACGCCGAACTCGCTCAACCAGCAGATGCTGAAAGTGCGCGGCCTCAAGCGAGGCACCTACTCGTTGAAGATCGATGGCACCTCGATCGGCGCATTCAACGATGACCAGCTGAGCGCAGGAATCAACCTGGCGCTGCTGAAAACACCGGCTACCGACCAGGCGATGAAGGTGTATCAACTGGCTGTCTCCCATGAGGAGATTCATTTCGACCGCTGGAGAAATATCCAGGTGCCGCTTGACGAAGATCATCTGGCGCAGACCAAGCCAGCAATGGACTCACTGGATGCTGTCGATGACGCGGTCGCAGCGAGGATGCGCGAAGTCGCTCAGCCTGTGCCCCATCAATTTCAGCTTGTGCCCATCTCCTAGCCTGCTAGTCGGACCGAATAGAATCTCGGTTGTAAAACAGAACACTGTTCCAGAGGAGACAGCGAGCTTTGCATACAACGGGCATTGACCGGCGCACTTTTTTGAAGTTGGGCAGCACGGCCGCTTTGGCCTCCTGCGTCGGGAATGCGCAGGAGCCGAAAGGTAATTCGGATGATGCGCATCGAGGTAGTTCCGCGGCACGCACGACAAAGCCGGCTCATCTGTTGGAGTACGTCAACCCCTTGCAGGGAACCAACTCCACGCCGTTGTTTTCTCGCGGTAATACGCTTCCGATTGTGGCCATGCCCTTCGGCATGGCACACTGGACGTTGCAATCCAGCGACCAGCAGGGCTGGTTTTTCCAGCCACAGGATGAGCGCCTGCAGGGCATTCGTTGCACGCATCAACTTAGCCCGTGGCTGGGAGACTACGGATACGCCACCATACTTCCCTTTAGTGGGGATGCCCCTCCGGAGCCGTCCAGCCGTGCTTCTTCGTATCGTGCAGGCGAGTTGCAGATCTCGCCACATTTCGTCAAGCTGCGCCTCATGCGCTATTGCTGCTGGTTGGAGTTGACGCCCAGCGAGCACGGCGCAGCGATGCGATTTACGTTTCAGGACAGCGGCCTGCACGGCGTCTTTCTCGATCTACCCGGCGACGATGCGGAGATCGAATACGACTGCGCAAGCGGATTGATTCGCGCTTTGACTCGCCAGAATGAGGGAGGCGTGCAGCCCGGTTTTGCCGCGTACTACGTCGTGAAGTCCGATGCGCCGATCGCGCGAGTAGAAGTGAAGCCGATAAAGGGGCACCGCATCGCTGTCGTGCAGTTCGCATCTGCCAAGGCCGGTCCGATTCAGATGCGCATCGGCACCTCATTCATCTCCTTCGATCAGGCGTCACAAAATCTTAAAGCGGAGATCGGGGAGAAGCCGTTTGAAGACCTCGTTCACGAAGCGGCCACTGCGTGGGAAGCGGCACTGGGCCGCGTTCAGCCTTCTAGGTGCTACAGAAACTCAATTACGTACCTTCTATTCCTGCCTGTACCGCACCCAGTTGTTTCCGCGCATGTGGCATGAACAAGATGCTGCGGGAAGATCGTACATCGCAGCCCTTACAACGGGAATGTGGAGCCGGGATTCCTGTTCGCCGACCACGGTTACTGGGACGACTACCACGCCTGGTACCCAATGATGTCGCTGCTCTATCCAGAGCGACTGAGCCAGATTCTTGAGGGCTGGATAAACGCGCTCAAAGAGGGTGGCTGGTTCCCGCAATTTCCCTGCCCTGGCTACCGCGGTGCAATGACCGGCAGCCTGATCGATCTTGTTTTTGGCGATGCAGTAGCCAAGGGCATCACAGGGTTTGACCTTCAAAGCGCATACCTCGGCCTGAAAAAGCACGCGACGCAGAAGGGTGATCCCAACAAAGGCTATGGTCGCGTCGGCATCGAGCACTATTTGAAATTGGGCTATGTTCCCAGCGACCTAGTCGGTGGCGGCGCAGCCCAGACGTTGGATTTTGCCTACGGTGACTTCTGTATCGCCCAGGTGGCGCGCGCAGCCGGCATGTCTGAGGATGCTGCGATGTTCGAGAGGCGATCGCAGAATTGGCGGAAACTTTTCGATTCCTCTACGAAGTTCATTCGTGGCAAAAACGCGGATGGGTCGTGGCTTGAGCCGTTCGATCAGTACACCTGGGGTGGAGCTTATGTTGAAGGCGGCCCCTGGCAGTACCGTTTCAATGTTCTCCATGATCCGCAGGGCCTGATGGAGATGTATGGCGGCAAAGATGAGTTTGTGAAACGCATCGAAGAGATGCTGACGCAGGCGCCTGTCTTTCATGTCGGCACTTACGGTGAGGAGATCCACGAAATGTCGGAGATGGCCGCCGTAGACTTCGGTCAGTACGCACATTCCAACCAGCCGGTCCACAATGTGCTCTACATGTTGAGCGCGGCCGGCCGGCGAGACAGGACGCAGTACTGGGTGCACCGCGTGCTCAATGAGCTCTACTCCCCAGACAATTTCGCAGGGGATGAGGATACGGGCGCCATGGGCGCCTGGTACATACTCAGCTCGTTGGGCCTGTTTGCGCTTTGTCCGGGCAAGCCGGAGTGGGCGCTGGGTGCGCCACTGTTTCCATCCGCGGAGATCCGTTTCCTGAGGGCCGCTCTCTTCGCATTAACGCGAAGAGCAAGAAGGCGGGCGCCTTCTATAACCAGGTAAAGCTGGACGGCGCCGTCCAGCACGAATCGATTCATTCCACATGCGTCCTTGCTGCGTAGCACACGTCTTGACTTTCTCGCTATGTAGCAAGGTTCTGGTTTCGGGCGATCTTCGAAGAAGACGCATCGCCTGCGGCCCCAGGAACGTCGGATCCTGAATCCTTCATCAGGATCCCAAACTTATCTGATCAAACCAGGGGGAAGCCGATGTATCGCATCATGGGACTTGTATTTCTTCTATGCTTGATGGGAGCGAACGTACCGGCGGAAGCGCAGATGGGAAATCCTGCGAATGGGCCGACGAAGATTCCGGATGCGGAATTGGATCCTGCGCAAAACCTGCAGCCCTCGGAACTGGAATCAGCAGTCCATAAGCCTTTGCCCGAGCAATATATCTGGACGAAGGCGGATGCCTTAACAGGACGCGAGAATGTTCCGAGTGCACGGCGTGACCCGGCAGTGGACGATCTCGCTCCGCACTACTTCCGGCGCGTCTTCGCGGTAAAGGCTGTTCCTGCACATGCCACGCTTTATCTGGCGGGCCCCCGAAAGGCCGCGATTTACCTGAATGGAAAAGAGGTGGGGCATTACACGTTGAACCTCGACTTCCCGATGGGAATTCGCGTCTACGAATGCGATGTCACATCCGCGCTGCATACCGGCAGAAACGTTTTGGCGATTGAGGCTGTACGTGGTCCGGATGCCACCAACCAAAACGAGGACTGGATCAGCAGACAGCAGTCACACGGACAAGTGCTGGCGGCGATGATTCTACCGGCGGCGCTCGGCATACAGACCCCACGACTGATGATGAGCGATGCTGAATGGAAGGCTGAAATGAATGCTGTACCGGCCGGATGGCAGAGCCTGGATTTCGATGACTCAACGCTGGCCCAAGGTGAACGATCTAGGCGGCATCGAGGGCTCGATCGATTTATTCCAGGGAAATGCTGATGCGGGTATGTACGCATGGCCTGGTTATGACGGCATTTCTCCATTTTTGGCGCACTATGCTCTGAAGCCAATGAGGGTCAGCAATATCTACGCGGGCCTGGGCAGCATTCAAAGTCCGCAGGCGCTTACCGGAACCGCGGCCACCGATGAATTGACGGTCACACTGCCGGCGGAGGAAGTCTCCTTACACGATGCACCGCAAATGCTGCTCGATTTTGGCCGAGAAGTGACAGGCCGCTTGGAATTGCAGTCGGGTTCGGACGCGCCAGCGGAAGTGACAGTACAGTATGGAGAATCTGAGGCGGAAACTCTTACGCAACCGTATCTCGGTATAGATCCGGTCTATCTGCCACCGCATGCGACGGCTTACGGTCCGAAGAGCGCGTTCCGCTATGCAGTTGTGCGCTTCACACGTGGACGCGAGACGCGCTACCCCGTGATTCGACTGGATGGAATTGCCTATCCGGTCAGATACCTGGGATCTTTCGAATCATCCGACCCGGAACTGAATAAGATGTGGACGGTCGGCGCATATACGGCGCATCTGTGCATGCAGGACGACATTTGGGACGCCTCGAAACGGGATCGTCGTCGCTGGATGGGCGATCTCGATGTCAGCGGGTTAACCATTGATGACGTGTTTGCTGATCGTTTTCTGATGGAGGACACGCTAAACCGGCTGATAGGAGATGCGCCAGTCGAGCAGCATGTGAACGGAATTCCGGGCTACTCAGCGTTCTTTGTGACCGGCGAGAAAGAGTATTACCTGCACACCGGCTCGATGAAGCAACTGGAAAGCGTGCATAGCCGGCTGGTGCAGTTACTCGAGTACATGGAGAAAGACCTTAATCAGGAGAACCTGTTCTCCGACCTGTCGCATGCGTGGCCTTTTGTGGACTGGTCGCCAGATATGGCTGGAGACGGAGCGCAGACCCGGATGGCGACGCAGTTTGAATACTATGCCGCATTCAAGGATGGGGCATATCTTCTGCGTGTGCTTCATGACGAGACCAATGCGAAGCATATGGAAGAGCAAGCCGATACCCTAAAGGCAGCAGCGCAGCACTCTATGTTGGACGCACAGGGATCGTTTGGAAATCGCTGGCAGCCGAATGCGTATGCAGTCCTTTCAGGGGTTGCGAACAAAGATCAATACGCCGCCATCTGGCATAACTCGCTCTCTGACGTGGGACATGTCGAATACAACCCATTCATTATCACGCCGTATTACAACTACTACGTGATCGGCGCGATGGCGAAGATGGGGCAGCGGCAAGCAGCGCTGAACTGGATTCGCCAGTATTGGGGCGGGATGCTACAGGAGGGCGCGACGAGCTTCTGGGAAGGATACGATCCTTCCTGGTACAAGGGCTCCGGCTTTCATCAGTCGCTGCAGGCCGACGGTTCTTCCGGACTTTTCGTAAGCCTCGCGCATGGATGGTCAAGCGGAGTTACGCCATGGCTGATGGCTCAGATTCTGGGAATTCAACCCACTGCCGGAGGCTTTGCCAAGGTCAACATACGTCCCGATCTTATCGATCTGCGCTGGGCGAAAGGCGCGGAGCCGACGCCGCATGGATTGCTAGGAGTGGATATCGTGGCCGGAGAAAGAGGATACGTCACTACGATTGATCTACCTGCCGAGACAGAAGCCCAGGTCTCCGTCGCAATAACTGCTGCGACGGATCGCGTGTCGGTGAATGGAAAACTGGTGAAGAGCTCTACGGCTGAAGGAGGCAAGCGCGCCATCATTATTCTGAACCAGAAAGGGCATTACGCCATTACCGCCGGATGAACTGATGCGGTCGGGCTTTCGCGGCGAGTCAGACTCTAGGTGACGGCGAAAGATTTCTAGTTCTCAGGCACAAGCCGCTAGAACCTCAACCCGACCAATTTGGGAAATCGGCAGAAATAGAAGACTGGCGGTGAAAGAGTCTGTCCTTTCTGTTTGGTGAACTCGCAGGAACCGCGTACTATCGTCCCCATCCATTCTGATAAGCGTATTGCAGCGCGGCAGAATGCAAGCTCACCGAAGAATGTTCTTGTTGTTTTGGTTAAGGATAAACAGGGCGATATGGGACGCTATATTTCGGCTTTTGCTGTTTCTCTGCTGCTCGTCTGCTCGGCTACGGGACCCACCAGCGCACAGCACATTCCCGACCCGGCCAACGTGCCCTCTGACATTAAGGCCATCATGGACAAGCCGCACTACAAGGGTGCGATTTGGGGTCTGCGTGTGGTCGACGTCGAGACTGGCCAGCCGCTTATCGATTTCGAGCCGCGCCACCAATTCTTTATCGGATCGGTGCGCAAGGTCTTCACCGTCGGCGAACTTTTGAACCAGGTCGGCCCGGCTCACACATTCGATACTCCTGTTTATCGACACGGGCTCATCAACGATCGGGGCATCTTGCAAGGCGATCTGATCCTCGTCGCCTCGGGAGACCTCACCATGGGCGGCCGTACGAATCCGGACGGTACCATTGCCGTTAGCGACTTCGATCACAACGAGGCGAATTCGCTTGGCAATGCCCAGTTAACCGCGCCTGATCCCCTGGATGGTTACGCTGCTCTTGCCCATCAAATTGCTGCCTCCGGAATCAAAGAAGTAGCAGGCGACGTCGTCATCGACGATCGCCTCTTTCAGCCTTACTTCTTCCGTGGGGAATTCAAGGTGAGGCCTATCTTTGTCAACGATGACGTGGTCGACCTCACTATCAGCCCGGAGAAGGTGGGTAACACCGCATCGATGAAGCATCGCCCGGCATCTGCCGCGCTCGCCGTCAATAACAAAGTGATGATGAGACCAGCCGGCTCCGCTCTCAGCATTGCGCCGGATGTTCCAACATGTATTGGAACACCCTCTTGTACGGCCACGCTTAGTGGAGATCTCCCGGTCGGTTTTGCGCCGCCGTTAACCGGTCACTACCCACTTATCCGTACCTTCCGCATCACCGACCCTTCGAGCTATGCGCGAACCGTCCTTATTGAGAAGCTGCGCAATGCCGGCGTTAAGGTCGATGCGGCCGCCGTTGAAGCGAATCCCGTTCGCCTGCTCCCTGCAAAGAACAGTTACCAACCGAAGATGCGCATAGCTGAGCTTCCTGGCCTTCCTTATGCTGAAGACGCCAGGTTCATCGACGAGGTCAGCTATAACATTGGCGCTGGTACGAGCCTCCTGCTCTTTGACGTGACGCAGGGCGCCGACGACATGAAGTCAGCCCTTGCAGCGGAAAAGAAAAATCTGCAAACCAATTACGGTATCAATTCGAGCGACTACTTCTTCGTCGATGGCAGCGGCGGCGAGGAAACAACGGCAATCAACCAGACAGTGACTCGCATGCTCACCGAGATGCGCACCCGCCCCGCATTCCCACAGTATTTCGCCTCCCTGCCTATCATGGCGTCGACGGCTCGCCTGCATTTGTTACGGATTTCGAGTCCGACAGTACGCTCGCACCCGCGAAGGGACAGGTGCATGCCAAGCCAGGCAGTTTTGTCGGACAAACCCCGCAATGCCTATTGATCAGGGGTCAGGCTTTTGCAGGCTACATTCAGGCGAAGGGTGGCAAGAAGTTTGTCTATCAGCTGGTCGTCAACAATGTGCCGTTCCGAGATCTCAGTGACTTGCTCCAGGTCTTCCAGGATGAGGGCACCATGTCCGCAATGCTATGGCGCGACAACTAACGACGGAAAGACTCTTGCGAAGATTGCCGCAAAGCCGGAGTTTCAACGAATATGGCGACAGTCGGTCAACTATCGGTCTCCACCTCGCGGCCAAGGTGAGGATCTAGAAGGCATGCTGCTATCTGCAGATGCGACGGCCTGCGTAGTAGTAGTAGCAAGGCACGACGGCCCTACGCCATCACTGGATCCTATCGGCTAAATGTAATCTTTTGAGTGCCTCCGGGAATCTTTGTACCAGTGAAGATCCAGACTGGAGCAAGGATCGAAGGACCTGATTTTCGGTGCCTGTTACAGGGTTGAGTGTCGTTTATCTATTATTTGGCGTGCTCTACGCGAATGAGCGAACCTGCACGAGTGCGTCATCTGCCATTTTGAATCAATGGTTTACAAGGTGAAAGACTGTCTCAGGCTCAGCGATGGAGAGGCTCTTATCTTTTCGCATTTTCGGTAAAGCGAGGTGAGCCACTTCGCCCCGCTGCCCTGGTCTGCGCGTCCCACCTGAGCCAGACATGCCGCGAGCCTAAGGCCTTCCGAGAGGCGTGTAGTGCTGAGCTAAATGGTCAAGAGTTGAACGCTTGGACTAAACTACCCACACTTCGTTCAAGATCCCTGAAATGCTCATTAAACGTGCCTAGTCGAAGGACAATCTGGCGTCTGGTGTTCCCGGTGGCGCTCCTCGCGCTGCTGATCGGGACAACGCTCGGAGTGGTTTGGCATCATCACGCCAGCTCCTCGCCGGAGAACTGCCCGATCTGCCATCTGAGCCACCAGGCCATTGAGCCGTCCACGGCCAGCGCTCAAGTCCGCGTCCTGATCGCAACCGGAGCCGCGCCCGAACCTCAGCAGCTTAGCTTTATTCCGACGAACTCCGCACGCCACGTGCCCGCACGCGCTCCTCCCGCATAGCAACTGCCTGATTTCCGTGCCGCTTCCGGCGCCCCAGTTCCTGTACGCCCTCCCTGACGAAGGCTGATTGCCCATGCGTTTTCGACGTCTGTGTATTCCCTGCCTGCTGGTCGCGATTTTGTTTTCTGAAGTTGCGGACACGCAATCCACGCCTGCACCAGCTCCGTCACCTCCACAGGCTCATACGCTGGCGCAGAGTCCGGGATCCGTCACCATCACGCTCGAAGACGCCATCCAGATGGCGCTGCGCCACAACCACAGCCTGCTGGCGGCGCGCACCACGATCCAGCAAAGCCAGGCCGAGGAGACCACGGCAAATCTCCGACCGAACCCGGTGCTCCTGGGCGATTCTCAATTTCTTCCGATTTTCCAGCCGGGCCAAATCACTTCGGACTATATCGACAACACGGCGCAGTTCGACCTGGGCATCAGCTATCTGTTCGAGCGCGGAAAGAAGCGGCAACACCGGCTGCAGGCAGCCAGGGATCAGACCGCCGTGACACGCTCGCAGGTCGATGACAACGAGCGCAGCCTTACCTTCAACGTTGCCTCGCAGTTCATCAATGTCGAACTCGCCGAATCCACGCTGGCGCTGGCCAACGAGGACCTTAAGAGTTTCCAGAACACGGTCGATATAGGGGAAGCGCGTTATAAGGCAGGCGACATCAGCGAAGACGATCTGCTCAAGATCAAACTTCAATTGCTTCAGTTTCAGACCGACGTCTCCGCCGCGCGCCTCGCCCGGATTCAGGGACTCTCCGACCTGCGGCAGTTGCTGGGATACGAATCGATAGCGGCGGATTATGACGTAGCCGGGAGCTTCGACTACCAGCCGGTCAAGGGCAATCTGGAAGACTTTGAGGCAAAGGCATTGCAGACCAGGCCCGATCTCCGGGCGGCGCAGCAGGGCGTAACCGCCGCGACTAGTCAATACGAATTGCAGAGGGCCATCGCCAAAAAAGACGTCACCGCGCAAATCAGCTACACGCACCTTAGCGACATCAACAACATCTCCCTGTTCGGCCAGATACCGTTATCGATCTTCGACCGTAACCAGGGTGAGATTGCGCGCACCGGCTTCGCTATCACCCAGGCGCAGGAGCAGGAGAAGTTCGCAAACGGTCAGGTGCTGACGGACGTGAGAGATGCCTTTGAAACTGTTCGCTCAAACGATCAGGTCGTCGGCCTGTATCGCTCTGGCTACCTTGACCAGGCGAAGCAGTCCCGCGACATTAGCGAATATTCCTATCGGCATGGCGCGGCAAGCCTGCTTGATTATCTTGACGCCGAGCGAAGCTACCGGGCTACTGAGCTGGCCTACCGCCAGGCGCTCGCCTCGTATCTGATTGCGCTCGAACAGCTTCGCCAAGCAGTAGGCACCAGGAGCTTGCCATGACCAGTACGCCGATCACACGCCGCCGACGCAAACTCCCATGCGCCACGACGCTCGCTTTCGTATGTGTCCTTACGGCCTGCAGTTCGAAGGATCGCGAGCACGCGAACAAGATGACCTCCTTCTCCGCGACCGCGGCGAGCTCTGCCGTTCCTCAGCTCTTCACCATTCCCGAAGATCAGATGTCGCACGTGCAGGTAATCACGGTGCAGCCTACGCGCATGACGCGCACGCTGCGCCTCACCGGTGCTGTTGCGTATAACGCCTTCAAAACAACGCCGGTCATCACGCAGGTGGGCGGTCCAGTGAGTCGGATCCTGGTTGTGCCTGGACAGAAAGTGAAGGAGGGCCAGCCCATGCTTGACGTGAGCAGCCCCGACTACTCGCAGTTGCTGGACGCGTATCTGAAGGCCTCCGACTCGTCGCGCCTCGCAGAGAAGAACTACGCACGAGAGCAGGACCTATATCAGCACCACGCCGTCGCGCAGCGCGATCTGGAACAGGCGGAATCGGATCGCAATCAGGCACGGGCAGACCTGAATGCGGCGGAGCAGGGAATGAAAATCCTCGGCATCAAAAATCCATCGGAGTTGGCCAAGAACTCCAGCTCAGCCCAGATTCCTGTGCTCGCACCCATCAGTGGTGAGGTCGTGGAACGCCTCGTGTCACCGGGCCAGGTGGTGCAAGCGGGCCAGACGCAGGCCTTCACCATCTCCGATCTGAGCACTGTCTGGGTGCTTGCGAATGTGTACCAGGCCGACCTCGCGTTCGTTCGCAGCGGAGACGATGTGAGCGTGCAAACGGATGCGTTTCCCGGTAGCTTTCACGGGCGGATCTCCTATGTCTCGCCAGCTCTCGACCCAAACACCAGAACACTCCAGGCGCGCATCGTCGTGGACAATCCTGGAGAGAAGCTGAAGAAGGACATGTATTGCACCGTCACCGTGACGGCGGGGTCTATCGCCAACGCGATTGCGCTTCCCGATTCGTCCATTCTGCGCGACGACAACAATCAGCCTTTTGTCTACATCGCTATCGGGACGAATCAGTTTGGCAGACGCGATGTGGACATCGGCCAGAGCGAGAACGGGCAGACGCAAATCCTGAAGGGCATTTCCGTGGGAGAACGAGTTGTGGGCGATGGCAGCTTGTTTCTTCAGTTTGCCAATTCGCTGCAGCACTGAGGAGTCAGCTTCGCATGATTCATCACATCGTCCAGTTCGCGCTGCGTCAACGTTTGCTGATCCTGCTGCTGACGGTATTCATCGTCATTGGTGGAACGATCTCGTTCCACCACATGCCTGTGGACGCGTACCCCGACCTCGCTCCGCCAATGGTGGAGGTGATTACACAATGGCCGGGGCACGCGGCAGAGGAAGTCGAGCGTCTGGTCACTATCCCCACCGAAGTGGAGATGAACGGCGTCCCCAAGATGTCCGTCATGCGTTCCATTTCTCTCTACGGACTGTCCGATGTCCGCATGACATTCGATGAAGGCACGGACGATTATTTCGCCCGCCAGCAGGTCTTTGAGCGCCTAAGTGGGGTGACCTATCCATCCGGCGTTACTCCCTCGCTGGCGCCGCTCGCCAGTCCGTCAGGTCTTGTCTATCGCTATGTCATTGATAGTCCCGACCGCACGCCGCAGGAGCTGAAGGTTTACGAAGACTGGGTCATCGAGCGCGAATACAAACAGGTGCCTGGCGTTGCGGACGATTCCGGTTTCGGTGGCACCGTCATGCAGTATCAGGTGCTGCTCGACCCGGCCAGGCTCTACGCTTACCACGTCACCGTGCCGACCGTGGTGCAGCAGCTCACAAACAATAACTCCAATGCCGGCGGCGGTTTTTATTCGCAGGGCGGCCAGTTCTATTACGTTCGCGGCCTCGGACTGGTCCGCGATACCGCGGATATTGGCGACGTTGTCGTAGGCACGCAGAATGGCGTGCCGATTCGTATCCGAGACATCGGCGACGTGACCATCGGGCACGCGCCGCGCCTGGGCGAATTCGGGTTCAACCATAAAGATGACGCGGTCGAGGGCGTCATCATGATGCGGCGGGGCGAGCAAACGCAAAATGTGCTGAAGGGTGTCGAAGCAAAGACGCAGCAGCTCAACGAACACATCCTTCCGGCGGACATAAAAATACACCCCTACTACGACCGCAGCGATCTTGTTCAGCTCACCATCGACACGGTCGAGCACAACATGCTGCTGGGCATGGCTCTGGTTCTCATCGTCCTCATGGCATTTCTGGTGAGCATTCGTGCCGCTGTCATCGTCGCGCTCACCATTCCTCTGTCCCTCCTCTTTTCATTCATCTTCCTGCATGCGCGCGGTATCGCGGCAAACCTGCTCTCTATCGGCGCCATCGACTTTGGCATTCTCATCGACGGTACCCTGGTCATGGTCGAGAACGTGTTTCGCGAGTTAGGCGCGCGCGAAGGCCAGAGTTACAACCTGGAGCAGGTAATCCTGGCCGCGGCAAAGGATGTCGATCGTCCCATCTTTTACTCGGTAGCCGTCATCATCGCAGGCTATCTGCCGATCTATGCACTTAGCGGGCCGTCAGGAAAACTGTTCCGGCCGATGGCGGATACCGTAGCGATTGCGCTGGTCGGCGCACTGGTTCTGACGCTAACCTTTGTACCCGTCATGTGCGCCTGGTGGTTCAAGCGCGGCGTGCGCGAGCGTGTGAACAAGCCCTTCGAATGGGTGCGCGACAAGTATGCCGGTGAGCTGGAATGGTGCCTCGACCATCCGAAGACGACGATGCTGGTGGCAACCATAATCTTTGCCGCTACGCTTCTGCTCGTGCCCTTCATCGGCGGTGAGTTCATGCCGCATCTCGACGAAGGCGCGCTCTGGGTCCGGGCCACTATGCCTTACACCGTCTCGTTTGAGGAGGCGAGCCGATTCTCACCCCAGGTTCGCAAGATCCTGATGAACTACCCTATGGTGACCGACGTCGGATCCGAGTTGGGCCGACCGGACGATGGCACCGATCCAACGGGATTTTTCAACGACGAATTCTATGTCGGGCTCAAACCGTACAACGATGCCTCATGGAAGGCGAGCGGAATCCACAACAAGGCTGAGCTAACCGCGGATATTCAGCAGAAACTTAAAGCGTTTCCCGGCGTCATCTTCAACTACACCCAACCCGCCGAAGACGCGGTGGACGAAGCTCTCACCGGACTGAAGAGCGCGCTTGCGGTAAAGATCTATGGTCCCGACCTGAACGTGCTGCAGAGCAAAGCGCTCGAAATCAAGCGCCGTCTCTCGCAGGTGCCTGGCTTCACTGAGCTGACAGTCGTGCGCGAGCTCGGACAGCCCAGCCTGCTGATTGATGTCGATCGTGACAAGATTGCGCGCTATGGGATCAACGTTGCCGATGTTGAGACAGTGGTGCAGGCCGCCGTCGGAGGTCAGGCTGCAACACAAGTCATTCAGGGAGAGAAGTTATTTGACCTTGTGGTCCGCATGAAGCCGGAGTTTCGGGAGAATGCGCAGCAGATCGGCAATCTGCTGGTAGGCACACCGACGGGCCAACAGATTCCGCTGAGCGAGCTCTCGAATATTCACGAGGCCGGCGGTGCATCCTTCATCTATCGCGAGAACAATTCGCGGTATATCGGCGTGCAGTACAGCATCGAAGGGCGCGACCTGGAAAGCGCCGTGAACGATGGACAGGATGCGATCGCGGAGATTACAAAATCTCTGCCCCCCGGCTATCGGCTGAGTTGGGGCGGCGAGTACGGCGAATTCCTCGAAGCCAAGCACCAGATGGAATTGATTGGCCCGCTCGCTTTGCTCATCATCTTCATGATCCTGTTTGCGCTCTACGGCAATTTCAAATTCCCGTTGACCATCGCTCTCGGCGTCGTGCTCACCGAACCGGTGGGCGCGCTGATCGCGCTTAAACTCACACGCACGCCGTTCAGCGTTTCCTCGGCACTGGGCCTTCTCGCCCTCATGGGCGTGTCCGTCGAGACCGCCGTTATTCTTGTCTCCTACATCAATAAGCTACGTCTCGAAAACAAGGATATCCGCACCGCAACGCGCGAAGCGTCCCTGCTGCGGCTGCGACCCATCATGATGACCGCTCTCGTCGCCTGCCTGGGGCTTCTTCCTGCGGCGCTCTCTACCGGCATCGGATCGGACACACAGAAGCCATTCGCGATCGTCATTGTGGCAGGCCTGGTTTCGCGTCTCTTTCTCGGTTTCTTCGTCAACCCAGTGCTTTACGAGATGGTTGCCCGCGATGGCGATGTTCTGCAAGTGTGATCTGAATCTGTAATTACTATGAGAGCCCCGAATCTCGATGCATTTCCTGTAAGGAGTGCATCGTCATTCCTCTCGCTCTCGGAACGCGGTGAAGACTCGCGCCGTCTCTGCTGCCTCGATA
Organism: uncultured Acidobacteriaceae bacterium; assembly: GCA_963736915.1. Lineage (GTDB taxonomy): Bacteria > Acidobacteriota > Terriglobia > Terriglobales > Acidobacteriaceae > KBS-83. The sequence goes on from CAVTQV010000005.1 coordinate 233,119, forward strand.
CCCAGCACGCGTTCGGCAAGAACACGCGAGAGGTCTTCGAGCGTGACCTGCAGCCATTGTCCTGCGGCGGCCAGGCTGCTGGTCTTCTCTGCCAAGAGTGCTTCCGTCGCGATCCGTTGAAGATCGGGCAGCACATAGGCGACCGTGGAGCCTTCGTTCGAGGAATAGAAGTTCAGCAGTATCGGAAACAAAATCACGTCCAGCCGAAACTGCAGCACTCCTGCAGCAAGTTCTGTCAATAGCGGAGCGCCGATCGCCTGAACCAGGCTGAGCCCTGCGCGCTTCTCTGCCTCCATCAGCGACGAGACGTGGCGTGCAAACAGCCGCGTGCGCGCCAGCGCAGGATACAGAAGTACGAGCCATGACACGCTCGCCGTGATCATGGAAATCCCGATCAGTCCTTCGATCGAAATGACGAGGCGCAACCAGTTTGTCTGGGGAGAAAGATTGAAAGTCTGGAAGGTATCGAAGGCTCCAAGCGAGAAATACAGGCTGCGGAGAAAGTTCTGCGCGAAGCTATGGCTCTCGCCGGCAGGGCCGGCTATTTCGCGCGGCAGAATGCCGCAGTAGATGAGCGCAAATCCGACGGCAAGCAGAATGACCCAGCACAGAATGACAATGACAAGAGAAACCGGCCCGACCGCCGAACGCAGCGACGTGTGCCGCATGAGCAGCGACACGAATCGCCCGACGAAATCGCTGAGGCTGCCGGAGGCCGTGGGGTGGAAGATATCGCGAAAAACTTCGCGCAGACCGACCACGACCAGCAGAGTTCCGCCGCATTCCAGCAAGATGGTGATGATCATCGCGGCTCCCGTGCTTCAATGCATGGTCTCCAGGAATCCCGCGATCTGCCGAGCATCCGCAGGGGAGACGCCCATCTCCGGCATGGCGATTCCCGGCTGGAATTTCTGTGGGTGCATCACCCATTGCTCCAGGTTCGCGGGCGTGTTCGGCAGCACGCCGGCAAGATACGAGCGCTGCGGAAGCGCGGCGAGCGACGGTCCGACTTTGCCGACGGCCCCCGGAACGCCGGGGATCACGTGGCAGGTGGGGCAGCCGTAATGGATCATCAGATCTGTCGCACTACTCTGGGCGGCATGCGGCGAAGCATTGGAGCAGCCCATTGTCAGACCGCACAAAAGGAGCGAGATCGGGAGGAGGAGACGCAGCGTCATGTGTGCTCCCCTTGCTGCAATACAGCTTCGAGGCTCCCCAGCTTGAGCCGGCGATCGGATTCGCTCAGCCACTTTGCGAACAGTGCAAGCGCAACGATGATGAAGACGATTGCCGATGGCACCCACATGATCACGCCGCCAAGCTGCTGATCTTCCAGCGGCGTGAAGCCCCAACGGGCTGTTGTCCCAACGTAGACCGGATACCACAGCACCGTCGAAAACGTGAGCAGCGCGCCCAACGCGCTGCAATGAACCGCTGTGCCGAATACGTAGAAGGTTCCCGCGCCGTAGCTCAGGGCGGAGCGCCCCACGCCGTAGAGCGCTGACCAGAAGACCACCGCGGTGAGAATAAAACTGAGATGCTGCGCTGCGTGGATCCAGTCGGACTGGAGCGTCGCCTGATAGAGCACGGGGATGTGCCACACCCAGAGCGCGATGGCTTCCATCAGCCATGCGATAAGCGGTGCGGTGAGGAAGCGGATCACGCGCATCTGCTCCACGCGGTGTACCCATGCACCGATGCCTGCCCTGCCCCGTGGCGCGAAGGCCCACAAGCATGTTGCGCCGGGATGGGAAGCGGCAATCAGCGGGGCAGAGACGAGAATCATGATCTCGTGCTGGAGCATGTGCGCGCTGAAGAGCTGCTCACCCAATTCGTGAATGGGCGAGGTCAGTGCAAGGAAAAGGCTGAGCCAGCCCAAGAAGAATGCGGAATGCCGCCAGCGCAGCAGATAGAGTTGCCCTCGCCGCATCGCACCCGCGACATACATGAGGAGCAGGATTGCGAGAGGCAGCACAATCTGCGGCTCCCAACTCCACGGCTCGCTCCACATGGAAGGAACTGTGCTGGTGGCGAGAAGCGTGAAGAGCGGCGGAGATGTGCGGAGGAGACATGGCTAGTCGCAAGGGTTAAGAATGAGAAGCGCGGCTGTGCCGGCAATCACGACGAGCACTGACATGACGGAAAGCAGCATGCCGGATTTCGCCATGAAGCTACGGCGTCCCGCTTCGGGCTGGCTTTCGTCGGCCGGCGGGATGTTGTGGAACAGCGAGAAGGAAAGCGCGAAGGCGCAGAGGCACAGCACGAAATCAATGGCGGAGACGACAAACGACATCCGCTTGTAATTCACATCGCAGGCCCAGTGTGCGACCGTGTAACCGACAATCGTGTTGATCAGCGCCGCCGATGGGCTGAGCAGGACAGCAATCCACAACAGCAGATCTTTCCTCTGCTCAGCAGCAACGGGACGTGCCTCCTGCGCCTCAAGCATGGAGCCACCTCGGCGCCCAATAGATCACCAAATAGATCGGTATCCACGAGGCGATGACGAAGTACCAGTAGTCCGCATTCTCCGACGCGTCCATGAAGCGCTTGCCTTCGACCATGGGGGTGAAGAACAAGACTGCCAGCACGATCGTGTCGACGAGATCGGTCAGCAGATGGACGATGTGGAAACCCATGAGGGTCCACACGGCAGAGCCGTATGCGTCTATGCTCCAGTCCGTATTCAGATGGCGCAGCTCAAAGTAGCGGACCACAACGTTGGCGATGCCCACCAAAGCAAGAATGACGAGACCGATCCGCACGGCACGAAGATCTCCTTTGCGGGCTCGGCGGCGATACCACTCGTTCGGAATCGCACTCAGCACAAAAATCGTCAGGTTGAGGGTGCCCCAGAAGAGTGCTGGAGGATTAGAGTGCGGCGGCCACTCCAGCCCGCGGGAGTGCAGGTAGAAATACGAGGCGATCATGAGCAGGAAGACCATGCCCTCAATCGCCATCATGCCCATGATGCCCCACCACGTGATGCTGCGAATGCCGAAGACCACCGTCGGCAGCTTCGAGACATCGAGCACGGCGGCTTCTACTCTGTCTGCCATATCTCTCTCGCGCGGCGGCGCTCGGCGGCCTGTCTCACCGGCCAGAACCAGCCGATGAGTGTGATGGCGATCGGCACCGCTCCAATGGTGATGCCCCAGGGTGTGAAGATGCTGCCGATAAACGCCGCAGTAGTGGCCAGTGCGGCGAGGAAGGGCCACAGTGTCGGCGCAGGAAATTCTTCTTTGCTGTCCGGTTCCGCATCGAGCGTGCGGGTGGTGATGAACGATCGCGTGTCCTCATCCAGGCCCACGACTACCGGCTGGTTCGGCGCCGCGTCCCACAGCGCCTCGCGGCCATTCACTGTAGGCAGATGCAGGAAGTTGTAGCAGGGCGGGGGCGAGCTGGTGGCCCACTCCAGCGTGCCGGCTTTCCACGGGTTCGGACCAGCCACTTCACCCCGTCGCAGTGAGCGGAAGACATTCCACAGGAACACACAGACCGCGACAAACAACAAGATGTAGCCGAGCGATTCAATCTGGTTCAGCAGCGTCCAGCCCATACCGCGTGGATAGGTATAGACACGACGCGGCATGCCGCGAATGCCCACCAGGTGCATGGGGAAGAAGGTTACGTTGAAGCCGACGAAAAACAGCCAGAAGGTGATCTGCCCCAGCACTTCGCTCAGCATCCGGCCGGTCAGCTTTGGAAACCAATATGTCAGCGCTCCGAAGAGCGGGAAGACGGCGCCGCCGATCAGCACATAGTGGAAATGCGCCACGACGAAATACGTGTCGTGCACCTGGAGATCGACCGGAACGGACGCTACAAAGATCCCGGTCATACCGCCCATGATGAAAATAAAAAAGAAGCCGAGCACCCACCATAACGGCGTTCGGAGCACCACCCTGCCGGTGGCCAGGGTAGCGATCCAGCAGAAGATCTGCGCGCCGGTCGGGATCGCGATCATCATGCTGGCGGCTGTGAAGTAGCTCTCCGCAATCTGCGGAATGCCGGTGGCGAACATGTGATGCACCCAAAGACCGAAGGCCATGAAGCCAGTGGCGACCAGAGCTAGCACCAGCACGAGATAGCCGAAGACGTGCCTGCGGCTGAATGTCGTCACGATGGTGGATACAATCGCCGTGCCGGGCAGAAAGATGAGATATACCTCTGGGTGCCCGAACCACCAGAACAGGTGCTGGAAGAGCAGGACGTCGCCGCCCGCAGCCGGATTGAAGAATTGTGTGCCGCAGGTGCGGTCGAGCAGCAGCATCGTGCTGCTCAGCACAACACCGGGCAGAGAGAAGATCACCATGAAGGCAACGACGAGCTCGCCCCAGACGAAGATGGGGATGCGGTTGAGCGACATGCCGGGAGCGCGCAGGCGGAAGACCGTTACAACAATCTCCACTGCAACGGCGAGCGCGGAAACTTCCGTAAACGTGATGAGCTGAGCCCAGAAGTCAGGGCGCTTGCCGGGACCGAAGTCCGGGCCGGCGAGCGGCACGTAGGAAAACCAGCCGCGGTCTGGGCCGGTGTTGCAGAGGAAGGCCGCGTAGAGCATGATGCCGCCGAACAGATACAGGTAATAGCTGTACGCGTTCAGCCGCGGAAAGGCGATGTTCCGCGTACCTACCATCAGGGGAACGAAGTACACGCTGAGCGCTTCGAACATCATGGGCACGGCGAAGAGGAACATCATCGTGCTGCCATGCATGGTGAAGAACTGGTTGTATTTGTCGTTGGAGAGGATATGCGCTTCAGGAAAGGCTAGTTGCAGGCGCATGACACCGGCCAGCAGACCGGCGAGGAGAAAAAACGCGAACGCAGTCACAGCGTAGCGCTTGCCGATGGTGGTGTGATGCACCGCCTTGAACCAGCCGATGAAACCTGACGGTTCACGCCACACTCGCTCGAGCTGCGCGGCCTGCTTGCGCTCAGCTTCCGTCATCTCGGGTTGGGCGACGACGACATTCATCGGAGAGTCTCCAGATAGGCAAGCAGGTCCTGCAGATCGCTCCCGGACATCTGATTGGGCGGCATGCGGCAGCCGGGCTTGAGCGCCTGCGCGTTGAGAACCCATCCACCGAGATTGCCGATGGTGTCCGGGAGCATGCCGGCGGCAATCGTCGCGCGGCTGGCCACGTGCGTCAGGTCCGGACCCACGCGCGAGCCGGCACTGGTGCCGCGAATGGTGTGGCACATCACGCATGCATGCGTAAGAAAGACCTGCTGGCCGTGCACGGTCTGTGGCGTGGTCGGCGACACGGCGGGCTTCGCTTCAGCATCCAGCCACGCCTCGAACTCGGCCTTCGTCTCCGCAACCATGTAGAAGGACATATGCGCGTGCTGCTCGCCGCAATACTCGGCGCACTGCCCGCGCCAGCGGCCTGCCTGGTCAATTCGCAGCATCAGGTCAGTGTCATAGCCCGGCAATAGATCGCGCTTGCCCTGCACGTTGGGTGCCCAGAAGCTGTGAATCACATCGCGCGAAGTGCCATGGATGCGAATCGGCACACCGACCGGAAGATGAATCTCGTTGGCGGTCTCAACAATTTTGTAAGGCGCGCTGGTGTTTGGATATTGCACCTCCCACCACCATTGATGCCCGTATACGTCGATGGTCAGGGCCTGATCGTCATTCATCTTTCCCAAGGCGCGGCTGGTGCGAAAGCTGCTGATCAGCATCACGAAAAGCAGCGCTACCGTCACGACCATGGCCCCGGCCACGGCACGCGTCGCCATGCGGTCGCTCGCCTGCGATGTCTGCTGCGGATCGGGCATGATGTCGAGTGAATGGCGCTTGCGGTAGACAGAAATGACAAGCGTGATGAGAACAATGCAGTAAACCACTGCCGTGATCCAGAAGATGACGGCAAAGGTGTGCTCGATGTGCGATGCCCCCGGCCCAACCGGATTGAGCGAGGTCTGGTTGCCGTGAAATCCCGGGACCGCAGTCAGCATTGTCATGGCTGCGCCTGTTTGACCGTCTGTTGCGATTCGTCTTCCGGATGTTCTTTCTTGCGCGCCTGTTCTGCTTTGGCGACGGGCATTTCATCGGAGCGCGACGGCGCGACATCCTCGGGCAGTTGGCCACTCATTGAGCGCACATATGCAACCAGCTCCCACACCTGGTAGTCGGGAATCTTGCCGCTGAAGCTTGGCATCCCGTTCGGGCGGCCCTGCACGATGTCGGAATAGATCTGGTCCGGCCGGCTGCCATAGATCCATTCCGCGTCCATGAGTGCGGGACCGATTGCTCCTCCGCCATGCGCATGACAGCCGGAGCAGTTGTAGGCGTTGTACAAGCGCTTGCCTTCGGAGACCGCATAAGCGCTCTCCTGGTACTTCGCTTCGGACGGAGGAGGCGCACCGCCGCCCGCATGTACATCGGTCAGTGCAACACCATTCGCGACCTGGGAGCCTGCCGCTCCGGGATCGAAGACACGCTGCTCGCGTTTGCAGCCTGCGATGGCGAGCAGCATGATGGCGACGCCTGCGACCATATTGAGTCTCATACCGCCCCCTTCGTTTCCGGCATCATCGGTACGTGATAGGCGGCGAGGATCTTCTGGATCTGCGGTTCCAGTCGCGTGAGGGAAGCATTCAGCGCATGGAGGAGCGTCGTATCGCCCTTGTGAGCAGCAAAGGTGATTGAGTAAGCGAACGGAACGCCGGATGAGTCAACGGCTGGCGATACCGGCGTCAAGGCGAGTGATGCGCGCTGCCTGGCCGCGAAGTATCCAGCCACTGGCCCCCACACGACGGCGACACCTACGTGTCCGTCGGCGACGGCGCGAATGATGTCTCCGCCGCCAGTGCCGAAGGATTCAAACCCGACTAGCTGCGCGGCATGCCCATTGCGAATCAGCGGCAGCGATGGCGGCGAAAAATCTTCTTCGAGAATCTGAAGTCCGATGCGGCGGCCGTTCAAATGCGGATCGCCGAAGGAGGCAATCTGCAGATGCTCGCGCGCGGGCGTGACGAAGACGTAGGTCGAGCGGTAGTACGGGCGTGTTGTGGCAACGCCACGCATTCCAGAGGGCACTCCGGTCAGCACATCGCAGGCGTTTTTATTGAACTGCTCGCGGAGGAAACCGCGTCGGCTCCGCGTTGTAATAAACACAGCTTGACGTCCCAGATCGTGCGCAACTAATGCCGCAATACGATTATCGAAGCCGCGGCCTGCGTGGTCCGAAAATGGGAGGTTGTCCGGATCGGCGCAGATGCGCAGCGGCGTGGCCGCGATCGCTGCCGTGGCGGAAAGCAGCGACAGCGCAGAGAACGAGTCCGAGGCGATGACAAAAGCTAGGGCAACGCGAAAACATAGAGCGTTCCTCCGGCTTGCGTCACACTTTTCAGATCGTGAAGGGCGCTACCCCATCCATTGCCGGCAGTGTCGTCGCGCGTATCGAGATTGTTGGATACGATCGAACCGGGCCAGCCGCCGACTCCGGAAAGAATGGCCACGTACTGCTTTCCATCCGGCCCGCGATATGTAATCGGCTGGCCGATGATGCCGGAACCCGTCTTGAACTGCCAAAGGACTTTGCCCGTGCGTGCGTCGGCTGCTTTGAACCAGCCTTCGAGTGTGCCGAAGAAGACCAGATCGCCTGCCGTGGCGAGCGTGCCACTCCACATCGGATACTTATCTGTGATGGTCCACACTTTTTTCCCAGCAATGGGATCCCACGCCATCAGCTCGCCCTCGTTGCCGCCGGGGCCTGCATAATAGCGGACGCTCGCGCCGACGTACGGCGTGCCTGCAATGTAGTTGGCTTCGAGGCCCTCCTTATCCATGCACATGTTTTGGTGTGGAACATACAGCAGTCCTGTTTTCGGTGAGAAAGAAGACGGCTGCCAGTCCTTCGCGCCGGGAGAGGAGGGACAGATATTACGAATCTCCTTCCCGGTCTCCGGCGTCTTTGCCGCGATACGCTGCAATTGCCCGGTCTTCAGATCGACGCCGGTGGTAGCAGTCATATAGACATATGGCGTGGCGGAGAGCACCTGCCCGTTTGTGCGATCGATGACATACATGTAGCCGTTGCGATCCGGGCGCACCAGCACCTTGCGCGTGCTTCCCTGCCAGGGCAAATCCAACAGGATGTCCTCGTTGATTCCGTCCCAGTCGTAGAGATCGTGCGGAGACATTTGGTAGAACCAGACTGCCTGGCCGGTATCGGCATCGCGCGCAAAGACGCCGGAGGTCCACTTGTTGTCTCCGGGACGCACCTCTGCATTCCATGGCCCGGGATTTGCGGTGCCGTAGTAGATCAGATTGCTGGATGGATCGTATGCGGAGAATCCCCATACCGTTCCGCCGCCTATCTGCCATGCCTGCGGCGGCCAGGTTTTTACGCCGAGGTCTGTACCCTTGTCACTTGGATAGAACGGCTTGAACCTATCGCCGATCAGCACGTCGGTGTCCGGGCCGGTGCTATAGGCTTTCCACGCGATCGATCCATCTTTCGTATTCAGAGCCGTGAACCAGCCGCGGACGCCGAACTCACCACCGCTGTTCCCGACAAACACCTTGTCGTGAACCACCATCGGCGCCATCGTGATGGTCTCGCCCTTCCTGATATCGGCGAGATGCGTCCGCCATAGTAGCTTTCCATCCGTGGCGTTGAGCGCGATAGTGTAGCCATCAAGCGTGTTATAAAAAACTTTGCCGCTGTCAAAAACAGCGCCCCGATTCACCAGGTCGCAGCACGCTTCGCCCTGGGCAGCTGGGGACGGATTGGGATTGAAGCTCCACTTCAGCGGAGCGCCGGGCTTGGTCAAATCGAGCGCGAAAAGCTTGTTGGGCCATGGAGCAGCGATGTACATCGTATTGCCGGCAACGATGGGCGCGGCTTCCTGCCCTTTTGCAACGCCCGTATTAAATGTCCACGCAACGTGGAGATTTGCGACATTGCTGGAATTGATTTGATCCAGCGTGCTGTAGCGTGTGTTGGCATAGTCCTTCGTGGGACGCACCCACTGGCCAGCATCGGGCGCCATGGTTCCTGTATACGGCCGAAGTTGACCGCCGTTGGCAGCCGGCTGCTGGATGGTCTGGGTCTTCTTCTGGCAGCCAGGAAGAACAACAGTCAGGGCTAGAGCGATGAATACGGAAATCGAATTCCGCCCAAGACCAGGCCGAGCCACGTCTACCTCCAATTCCACTTTCGCTCCAGTGTTTGGTTCAGACGCTCTGAAGTTGTCCTGAGTTGGATTGGCAGTTACAACGGATGTTGAAGGCGAACAAGGCGCAAGGGCAGCCATTTTCTCGCGGCTCACTCATAGTTTTCATGTAGTGAAAGAGGCTGACTATCCGGAAGGATGGAAGACGCCTCACGAAGACGAGTCTGAGGATTCGCCGGCGATCTGCAAGGGTGTTTTCCAGTCACGCGAGGAGACATGGCCGGCGTAAAGCCAGCCGTGGCGCATGAACAGCGAGCCTATGATGCCGGACCATGCGGCGAGCCGGCGCAGGCGTCTGCTCTTCTTCAGAAACAGAGAGGCAATTCGAAGAGCAATGGGAAGCGGCCCCGACAGAACGCCCGCAGCTTGCACCAAAGCTCCGCTGATGCCCTTCTTGGCGGGAACCAGCGCTTGATCTGAGGTGCGAAGCAGATCGATTCCCTCCCAGGATTCAAAGCCTGCGCTGAGCAAGCCGAGACAATTCAACGCCGGATTTCCCGCTTCTCCGGCGAGTTCCAATAAGCCCACGGCGGACTGGAGTCCTGACATGCCAAATTCACGCGGCAACGAGCGAATCCGGTTGTTCCATACAGGAATCACCGACGCGCCTATCAACACGCCGGTGTAGTTATGAAATGGCATACCGAAGAGCACAGAGCCGACGCGACCGATGCCACGGATCGCGCGAACTGGCAGGCGGTTTCCAAAGCGCAGGGCAAGCAGGTCGGCGAAGCTCGAAACAGCAGCGAATGATGAAAACGCCGAAAGCGCCCAGGAGCCCATCGACATAGTGCTCTGGGGCTTAAACACGCGCAGCATATTCAGAAAGCGAGATGGCCGTCCAAGGTCCGCAACGAGCAAGGCGGAAGAGAGCGCAGCTCCGCCCACCGCCATCCATCGCGCCTTCTGCGCCAGGTCGCGATCGCCACCGAGCAAATCCGCGAGTGAACCGATCACTCCCAGCGAACCTGTCGCGCCACCAACGAAAAAATACACCGGTATCAGCGGGCTCCACTGCGGCTCCTTGAGCAGCGGCTGTTTGTAATAGCCCGTGTCCGGCGATGCTACGGGGAACGGAGCGCCGGATGGACGGATGCCCGGCACAGCGACTCGCCCCTTCTCCTTTGCTTCTGCGCGAATTGTCTCCAGGCGCGACTCGCGGACCGCATTTTGTTCGATATTGTTCATCGCCATGCTCTTTTCGCGGAGCGGCAGAGAAGAAATGAGGCGACGAACGCCGGCCAGCATGGCAGCCGATTCCCAGGCTGCGGACTTCCACCCATCCTTCAGGTAAATGGTCGGCACTTCCGGCTGCGGCGGCAGGTTGTATGTCTGCGGTTCACCGCGTATCAGGAAGATGGAGTGAATTCCCTTCACGCTCGTATCTGCAGGATCGTAGATCTGTGCGTCCTCCATGCCGCGGCTATGCAGAACGGAAAGCCGTTCGTTCGCTTCTTCCCGCAGATCGCTCAGTCTTCCGAATTTGATGGACTCAGTGGGACAGGCCTTTGCGCAGGCCGGTTCCAGGCCTGCCTTTTGGCGATCGGTACAAAAGGTGCATTTGAATGCGCGGCCATCGTCTTCATTCTTCTGCACGACACCGAATGGACACGAGATAACACAATAAGCACAGCCATTGCAGATATCCGGCTGCAGGTAGACGCCGCCGAATTCAGTGCGGACGAGCGCGCCGGTGGGGCATGCCTCCAGGCAGCCGGCGACCTCGCAGTGTTTGCAGACGTCCGAGGAAAATTCCCACGATAGCTGGCTTGCATCGTTTCCGCCGATGCCCGGCTCGGGTGTGCCCTCGATGAACTTCACATGCCGCCACGTCGAGTGCCCAAGCGCGGTGGTGTTGTCGTAGGAGAACCCGGTGAGTTCCAGGCTGTCCGCTTCAATACCGTTCCATTCCTTGCAGGCCACTTCGCATGCTTTGCAACCGATACAGAGCGTTGAGTCGGTGAGAAACGCAGTTGTCTCGCCGGGCTGAATGCCGGTATGCCGCATGTGGGTACTCATGCACGCTCCTTCAACAGCTCCGCCAACTGCTGCAGTGCGGCATTACCCTGCTTTCGCCGTCCTGCCACGATGTTGCAGACCAGCGCCTTCGACTCCATGATGCGGACGTTCGGCTCCTCCGAAATGGCAAGCAGGTCGTTCACGACATCACCGATCGCGGTTCCCTTCCATCCCCAGTGGTATGGCAGCCCCACCTGATGGATCGTTCTGCCATCGATCTGAAGCGGCCGCATGCGTGCGGTGACCAATGCCTTTGCTGAGATCAGGCCGCGCGGTGTCACCACCGTGACCCAGTCGCTATGCAGGATGCCGGTCTCCGCGGCGAGCTCCGGCGAGATCTCCGCGAAGAGTTCCGGCTGCAGCTCCGCAAGATGACTGAGCACGCGGGACATGCCACCCGCGGTGTGATGCTCGGTGAGACGATACGTCGTCAGAATGAAGGGGAACCGCGGATCGGCGGCCGACTTCGCGTATGGATTGTCTGGTCGTTCCTTCTTGTCCGCCGGTGGATTGTCTTGCTGCCCGGGATAGATCGGGTTGTGCACCGGCGATTCCAACGGCTCGAAATGCGCGGGCAGCGGACCGTCCTTGAGTCCGCTGCTCACATAGAGCCAGCCGCGTCCGTCCGGATGCAGGCCGAACGGTTTATCGCCGTCCAAGGCTTCGAGGCCGCCCTTCTCCGGTTCGCCCTTGTGATCCGGAGGCATGGTCTTTTTGCAATCGCCGTTATCTTCGCCGGTCCACTCGCGCTTCTCCGCGTCCCACCAGACGAGTTTTTTGCGCTCGCTCCATGGCGTTCCGTCGGGTTTAGCAGAGGCACGGTTGTAGAGAATGCGAATGTCCTTAGGCCAGGCAAATCCCCACCCGTGTCCGAGCGCGTCTTTGGACTCGCGCAGGTTAGCGATGTTCTTGTCGCGCTCCGGCATGACACCCGTGTATATCCAGCACCCGCATGCGGTGGAACCATCCGCCTTCAATTCGTCGAAACTTTTCAGCAGCGATTTGTCACTCCACTTGTAGCCATTGATTTCTGCGAGTACCGCTTTGGCGTCGGGATCTCCCATATCGCCCTCCGTCGGAAGCTCCCAGGTGAGTGCATTGATCGCGGCGTTCTTGTCTACCGGATTTTTCGCCGCCTTTTCCTTCAGCAGCCGGCCCAGGTGATAGATGAACCAGGTTTCACTGCGTGCGTCTCCTGGCGGATTCACAGCTTTGTTGTGCCACTGCAAAAGCCGCTGGGTGTTGGTAAAGGTTCCACTCTTTTCCGCCTGGCCAGCCGCGGGAAGCAGGAAGACTTCTGTTCCAATCTCTTCCGGATTCAGTTCCCCGCGTTCTACTTCCGGCGAGTCCTTCCAGAAGCTGGCGGTCTCGGTCTCGACCAAGTCGCGGACGACGAGCCATTTGAGATTCTTCATTGCCGTGCGCTGCAGCCGGCCATTCGGCGCCCCTACGGCCGGATTCTGCCCCATGACAAACAGCCCTTCGAGCTTTCCATCCGCCATGTCGAGCCAGTAGCCAAGCTCCGAATGATCTCCGGTGACGCGCGGCAGCAGGTGAAATCCCCACTCGTTATCCTGGGTCGCAGCTTCGCCATACCAGGAACGCAGCAGGCTGACGAAATATCTGTCGAAGTGCGACCAGAGACCTGCCTTGGTAGTGTGCTTCTGAAGGAAGGTATCCAGAGAAGTTCCGTCTTCCTGGAAGAACGGCATCGGCAAATAGCCGGGCAGGATGTCGTAGAGCGTCGGGATATCGGTGGAGCCCTGAATGGAAGCATGACCGCGCAGCGCGAGAATCCCGCCTCCTGGCCGGCCGATATTCCCCAAAAGCAACTGCAGGATGGCAGCGGCGCGAATCATCTGCACGCCGGTGGAGTGCTGGGTCCATCCGACCGCATAGCAGATGCAGCCTGTCTTCTCCGGACCGGACGCACCGATAAAGGCTTCCGCTGTTTCCATGAACACCTTCTGCGGGATACCGCAGTGCTGTTCGACCATCTCCGGCGTGTACCGCGCAAAGTGTTTGCGGAGCACCTGAAAGATGCAGCGCGGATGCTGGAGGGTCTCGTCAGTTACATATTGGTGTGTATTGCCCGCCTCCCCGCCGCGGTCTTTGGCGTGGCCACCGCCGGCGGGATGATGGCCGCCTTCGCTGTCCTTCGGTTGCGATCCTTCGTAAAGCCATGTCTTTGGACTGTACTTCTTCTTTTCGGCGTCCCAACCCGAGAATAATCCGGCGCCATCCTCACTGTCCCGGTAGTCTTCGCGAAGGATCGTCGATGCATTCGTGTAGTGCAGTACGTACTCTTTGAAATAGCGTTCATTCTCCAGAACGTAGCGAATGAGCGCTCCCAGGAAGAGGATGTCCGATCCTGCGCGCAAAGGTACCCACATATCTGCGCTGGCAGATGTCCGGGTAAACCGCGGATCTACATGAATGACTTTGCAGCCGCGTTCACGCGCCTGCATCACCCACTGGAAACCGACCGGATGCTGCTCGGCCATGGAAGAGCCGATGATGAGAATGGCGTCCGCGTCCGCAAGCGATTGCTGCGCCGTCGTCGCTCCGCCTCGTCCTACCGAGGTGCCCAGACCGGGCACCGTAGAGCTGTGTCAAATTCGGGCCTGGTTGCTGATGCAAACCATGCCCAAACCTCCTGTAAAGAGCTTCTTGATCAGATAGTTCTCTTCATTGTCCAGGGTCGCGCCACCTAGATGCGCGATCGCTTTGGTCTGCATCAGGCTGTGCCCGTCTTTCTTCTCCTGAAAGCTTCTTTCGCGTGAGTCCCAGACGCGATCTGCGATCATCTGCATCGCGCGATCGAGATCCAACTCTTCCCATTCTTTTGAGAACGGACGGCGATATTTCACTCTGCTCAACCGACCGGCGTGCGTATGCAGTTGATATGTATTCGCGCCTTTCGGGCACAGATGTCCGCGCGAGATGGGCGACTCCGGATCACCTTCGACCGATACCAGCTTGCCTTCCTTATGAAAGATCAACTGGCCGCAACCCACCGCGCAGTACGGACAGATAGAGCGGCTTACTTCGCACCCGGCAGTCTTCGGCTGCAGGTTGCGTGTGCGGTCACTCCAGGACTCCGCGCCGTTGCCGTCGGAGCGCGTTTTGATTTGCCGGATAACCGGCCAGCGGGAAAGCAATTCTGCGAGCATAGTTTCGCCTCAGTGCACGTGTGAACGTCTGCTTACTTGCGATGCTGCGGAACCGCGGAGGTTGTCCGGTCCGATGCAGACGTTTGAGCACGCACATCACAGCACGACGCGTACGCCTCCGCTGTTTCGGGTGACGTGCACCTGATCGAGATGTTCGAGTAACGGGATGGCGTGCTTTCGGCTCAGACCGGTGAAACTCTTGAACCGGGCTACATCGAACGTCTGCCCCTTGTGCTTCCGCATATCGGCATAGAGCTTTGCAAGAGGCTCCATGTGTAGGAATACATTGTCCGCACCCATGCGCACCAGGCGCCTGGAGCGAAGCAGAAGCGTGATCAGCTCGCGTGTCTCTCCGGGTTGAACTCCAATGCGAAGCGACACCTCACTCAACAGCGGCGCGGCGAGGCCGGCAGCGGCATAGATGTCCTCCACCGAGCTCAGGAGACGCAGACGTTCCGCCGGAATCGCGTCACCGCGACCTGCAAGCGCCACTAGCTCGGCCCGAATCTCGATCTTGTTCGTCTCGGCGAGCTTTCTGATCGCTACCTCATATATGTGCGCGTCCACCGGGGCTTTCGACTGTAACTCCGCCTTGGACATCGATCCCGAACCGGCCGCTTTCAGTTCGCCGAGTATGCTGCCCATCGCCTGGTTCAGCGTTTCGGCTGTGACGAAATGGTCGTGAGCGCTGCCAATAAGTTGACCGCGTGCGAGCAACGGGGCCATGTGGGCATGCAATGCCTCGGCAGTCATACCGGTCTCGGCGATGAGACTTTGCAGAGCGATCCCCTGCGTACCGCGGCGCGACACGCGGAGGCGCAGGCACTCCGCTGGGCCGGCATTCTGGATCGCTTTCAGCCATGAAAGCGCAGCCGATTTCTTCATGCCCGGCAGCACGTGCGCATCGAGAACCCGCCCGCCGGCAACGGTCGTCGCCGGAGAGCACTGCCGCAGCACGACCCGGTCGCCCGGAATGACCAGCAGCGGCTTCGACAATTGGAGGCGAGCAAGAATGGCGGCCGATGCATCCCCGCCGTTGGGATCGTATAGCAATACCGTTGCAAGGGCGTCCGAGGTGAAGGTGTGTACTCGAACCTTCGAACGATGCCGGATACGGGGCGCACCGGGAAGCATCGATAGCTCGACGTCGAGCACGCTCGCCATACTCAGCGTGCCGGGCGGCGCAAGCGTGTCACCACGATGGATTTCGGCCACTTCCACACCGGCCAGATTCAGCGCCACGCGGCACGGAGCCTGTGCTGCCTCACGCTGCTTGCCATGCACCTGAACACCGCGGACCCGCAAGATGCGACCCGACGGATGCTGCTCAAGCAGATCGCCCGTGCGTAAGGAACCCTGCTGGAGCGTTCCTGTGACCACAGTTCCGAAGCCGCGCATCGAGAAAGCGCGATCAAGCGGCAGCCTGGGAACATAGTCGTGGTTCCGCTCGGGGATCTGGGACGCTACTGTACCCAGCGTCTTCTTGACCTCTGCAATGCCTTCGCCGGTGCTCGCCGATACTGCGAGGATCGGGGCGTGCTGGAGAAACGTGTGCTGCAGGAATCGGCGCACGCCATCACAGGTCTGTTGCAGCCGACCCGCATCCACTGCATCTTTCTTCGTTAACACAGTGAGGCCGTGGCGGATGCCGAGCAGACTGCATATGGCGAGATGCTCTTCCGTCTGCGCCTTGACTCCCTCGTCCGCGGCAACCACCAGCATCACGCAATCAATCCCGCCCGCGCCAGCCAGCATATTGCGCACGAAGGCCTGGTGACCCGGTACATCGACCAGGCTCAGATCGAGCAATCCCCCACGGCCATCCGGCAATTGCAGAGCGGCAAAGCCAAGATCGATGGTGATTCCGCGTCGCTTCTCTTCTGGCAGGCGATCGGTATCGGTGCCGGTGAGCGCATATACGAGCGCGGTTTTGCCGTGATCGATGTGGCCCGCAGTCCCTATCACGACGGATTTCATAGAAGCATGATCCTGAGAGGCAGTTTGATGCTGGAGCGGTTTCATCGCGAAGCCCGGACTGCGGCTGGCTCATCGCGCCGCGTGTCGCTGCCGAATTCTTTCTGCAGCAATGCGACGAGCGTTGCGTCACTCTCGTCCGGCACTGTTCGAAGATCCAGCAACACGCGTTGATTTGCGACCCGGGAGACAATCGGCGGGTCCAGCCGCCGCAAGCGCGATGCGAGCGCATGCTCGTTCAACTGGACATGGTGTAGCGCGACGGCAAAGCTCGGCAGCGAAGCTCCCGGTGTGGTGCCGCCGCCAACCACACTGCGCGTTGGCACAACCTCAGTCATCAACGAAAGAGAACACCCAGCAGCCGCTAATGATTCGCATCGCTGCTGAATGGTTTCAGCGCTCATGGCGAGCATTGCAATCGCTGGAATACTCTTCTGCTTGCCATTCAGATAAGCGAGCAGCGTTGCCTCCAGTGCAGCATAGGTCAACTTATCGACGCGATATGTGCGGTATAGCGGATTCTCACGCATGCGGTCTATGAGTTCCCGCCTGCCGACAAGAATGCCGCACTGAGGGCCGCCGAGGAGTTTGTCGCCGCTCGCGGCGACGAGTGACAGTCCTGCTGTTGCGCTGTCCAGCCAGCATGATTCGTCAGCAATGCCGTACTGGTTGAGCCGCGCCACACATCCCGTTCCCTGATCTTCGAATACCGGAATCGACTTCTGCGCACCAAGCTCGACCAGCGCTTGTATCGAAGGCCGCTCCGTAAAGCCCTCCAGCCGGAAGTTGGAACGATGCACGCGGAGAATAAGGCGCGTCTGCGGTGTGACCGCGAATGCATAATCGGCCAAACGGGTCCGATTCGTAGTGCCCACTTCGCGCAGGACCGCTCCCGATTTGCGCAGGATCTCCGGAATGCGGAATCCGCCGCCAATCTCCACCAGCTCGCCGCGCGAGACGATCACTTCGCCTCCTTCAGCCAATGAGTTCAGCGCGAGGAACGTCGCGGCAGCACAATTATTGACGACGAGCGCGGCTCTCGATTCAGCGAAATCGTCGCTATGTTTGCCTGCAAGAATGGTGAGGACCCGCGGAATCAGTTTCTCAATATGGATGTCTCTTCTGCTCCTTTCTCCGGTATCGAGATCCAGCTCAAGATTGCAATAGCCGCTGGCTACCTCCTCGATGTGCTGACGGGCGGCGCGACTCAGAGGAGCGCGGCCGAGATTCGTTTGCAGAATCACTCCGGTTGCATTAATAACCGCACGCAATGATGGCCGCAACGTGTCATGCAGCTCCGCGGCAACAACCTCTCCCAACGCTTCCAGCTTTCTATTGAGAAGCGGGGTGGTCAGAGCCATGTCCTCTATTTCCTTCCGCAGACGGAGCAAAGCCCTTCGCGCAGCATCTGCTACCAGCTCTCGGGGAAATTTCTCCAGCAGCTCGCGAGCCGCAGCACCATCGAGGAAGGCCCCGAGCTGTGGAAGCCTGCGGTACAGGTTTTCGGGCTCGTTCTCCATCACCGCTCTCACTGTCATTCTCAACTCAGCAGAATCTTTGGCTGGCCTTTCCATGCCCTGGAGGAAGTCTACTGGCGCAACCGCCCGCCTTCACCTGCTGCGTCAGGCGCAGAGGTGTGTGCGTACCGCGTAAATCGGCTGACATGCATCTGATAGATGCGAAACTGCAGGTGCAGGTCATGCAGTAGTGACATTCAGGAAGCGCTTAGGATCCGGTGATTCTCCCGGTCTTCAAAACCGGCGGTCGTCCGCAGGGGCAACGGTGTGTTCGACTCACACGCGCTTCCGCCAATTTCCAACCGGTTTGTGCAGCCGGTCCAGCCGGTGGTGTCTTCTGCTGATTCGCTTACCTGCCTCTGAGGCGAAAAGGAAGGCCGGCGTTCCCGCGCAATTCCTAAGCGCCGGGGACCAGAGCCTGCCATCCAACCAACAGGTCGTCAGCTTGGCTCAAATGCGCCCTTGAACTGGCTTGCTCACATCATCCGCTATGCGCTGCTCAAGTGGGGATATCTCGCCCTTGCGGCAGGATTGCTTGGAGAGAACGCTGGATTGCCGCTGCCCGGCGAAACCGTTCTCATGCTCGCCAGCTTTCTGTCTCATAAGGAAAAGAGCCTGTCGCCTGCGCCAATTATTCTGATTGGAATCGCGGCGGCAATACTGGGCGACAATCTGGGATTTCTGGTGGGCAGACGCTTGGGGCCCCGCCTCCTCCGCTGGCTCCGCGAGAAGTGGCATCTGGGCGATGATATCGACGTTGCGACCGATCAGATTCGTCATCACGGGCGCGCGACCGTTTTCTGGGCGAGATACATCATTGGCCTGCGCACGATCGCTGGGCCGGTTGCCGGAGCATTGGGCATGCCCTGGAAGCAGTTTCTCCTGTACAACGCCCTGGGGGCCGCCACATGGGTCACGACCATCGCCATGACCGGATACGCGTTCGCGGCCGAGTTCCAGACGTTCCTGGACTATTTCGAAAAAGGCTCGTGGACCATATCGGCCGCGCTCCTGGGTGTTGGTTATCTATTGTGGCGCCGCAAGAAGAAGCACTTTCACGAACGAGTGGGAACCAGCACGTGACGCTATATTCTGGAGCACATGCCGCGGACTCGCCTTTAGGTATGCAGGAATGTCAGCGCTTCTAAACGATGGGAATCCTCGATCAGTTTCGCCTTGATGGAAAGCTCGCACTGGTCACCGGGTCGGCCGGCGGCATTGGACGTGCGATTGCACTTGCACTTGCTGAGGCAGGAGCATCCGTAGCGTGCCATGGCAATCGGCGGTCTGCGGATGAGACCAGCAGGGCAATCCGCGCCTTGGGGCGAGAGTCACAGAATTTCGCCGCCGACCTTGGCACGCCCGATGGACCCGATTCCCTCTATGAAGCTGTTGTTGCCGCGATGGGGGCACCGGAGATTCTGGTGAACAATGCAGGCACCATCTATCGCGAGCCGGCAGAGAGTCACGACGTGAAGGCATGGATGGACGTTATGCAGGTGAACCTGAACAGCGTCTTCCGCTTGTGCCAGCTCGCCGGGTGCGCGATGCTGGAGCGAAGGCAGGGAAAAATCATCAACATCGCTTCTCTTTTGTCATTCCAGGGAGGCATTCGAGTGCCATCTTATGCGGCATCGAAAGGCGGCGTGGCACAACTCACCAAAGCGCTGGCAAATGAATGGGCGGAGCGCAACGTGCAGGTAAACGCGATTGCGCCCGGATATTTTCGCACTGAAAATACCTCCGCTCTACAAGCGGACGAGTTACGAAACCGCCAGATACTTGATCGGATTCCAGCCGGGCGCTGGGGCGAGCCGGATGACATCGCCGGAGCCGCAGTGTTCCTGGCTTCTCCCGCGAGCAGCTACATCCATGGCGAGGTGCTTGTAGTGGATGGCGGCTGGATGGCGCGCTGATCGCGAAAAGCCACAACCGCTGCATGCAGCCGGCTATGCTCACTGCTGTTCAGGCTCTTCCTTGACCTTAATTACGATTGAGCTATATACGGCGCCATGAGCAAGGATCAACTGGTGCGGCAATCCCGCCGGGATGTGAACGACGTCCCCCTTAGCAATAGTTTGCGACTCACCATTCTGTATGCTGCTTCCCTTTGTTTCGCCTTCGCTGTCGGTTTTGGCACGAATCACGCTACCGCCGGTGACCAGCGTCGCCTTTCCCTCGGTAACGAAAAAGATGTCGTCGTAATGCGCATGTATCTCAGCGCCGCCACTTGCCGTCCGAACCGAAAGCTTGATTGCGTTTGACTTGTACTCGCCAAGTATCGCTCCACTGCCGCCGGAGGTTTTCGCTGCCTGCACCAGCGTAGCCAGTTGCGACGTGACGGCCTGCCCGGAAAAGACCTCGGCCTTGGCCTGTACCTGCGCGTAGCTGTGAGACGCGAGCACAGCCATTGCAACCATGACGATCAGTCTCATCGCTCCTCCTGAAGTTCGGCTGCTCCGCCTCAGCGAAGGCTGCCAAGCGGCGCTGGATCCATATCCGCGTAGTCCTGGTTCTCGCCACCCATGCCCCAGCAGAAGCTGTAAGCCTGGGTGCCCACGCCTGCATGGATCGACCAGCCGGGTGAGACGACGGCCTCGCGGTTCTTCATGACAATGTGCCGCGTCTCTCCGGCCGGGCCCATCATGTGAAACACGCGGGCATCCTCGGCAAGATTGAAATACATATAAATTTCAGAACGCCGCATGTGTCTGTGAGCGGGCATGGTATTCCACACGCTTCCCGGATGAAGATGCGTGACTCCCATCACTAACTGGCAGCTTCGTGCGCCATCGAGATAGATGTACTTGCATACTGTCCTGCGATTGGAGCTTTCGGCACTCCCCAGCTCGCTTGGGCTGGCCTGGTCTTTGTGAATCAGCGCAGCCGGATAGCTTGCATGTGCAGGGTAGCTGAGTAGATAGAACACTGCCGGTGAATTAGCATCTACCGATTCGAAAGAGATTTCCTTTGTGCCTCGCCCCATGTATAGGCAATCGAGATTGTTTAGTGCGTAACTTTCGCCGCCTGCATGGATCACGCCCTTGCCGCCAATGTTCAGCGCGCCTAACTCGCGCCGCTCCAAAAAGTAATTCGCCCGCAATGCTTCATCTGCGCTTAACGCGATGTGAGTCGTCAACGGTGTAACCAGGCCCACAACGGCTCGATCCAGATCGACATATGCCTGAACAAGTCTTCCCGGTTGATAGAGACCATTTATCAGGAACGTCTCCCGGATCTGCTCAGTGCTCATGGTTGGATACCGTACCGGGTCAGCCATTAAGTAGGTCTTCATCGTCTCCTCAGCGCATCTGTTCGTTGCCGCGGCTCGGAATCGCGCGCGGTTGAGATACTGCGTGGCTGCCGCTGGGTACCTGCTTCAGGAGCCACGCTACGAATTCCTTTCCTGCCGCATAGTTATCCTGGCGCGGCCGACGTTTGCGAGGATCGGTATATTCGTTGTAAAGCCAGGGATCGACCACGGCAACCACTGTGCCCCTCCCGTCCTTCGCCGTTGCCATTACGATTCCTTCCTTGTCTTCCAGCAGAGCTCTGGCGGGAGCCTTCAGCGAAATCCCGCATGTGTCCTTCATGTAGAGCGTATGTGGATGTTGGAAAACAGGGCCGCCGCCGCTCACCGGGATATAGCCAGGCTCAACGTGATCGCCAACAACATGGTGCTTTAACACGTCTTCGAAGTGGATGCCGAAGCGATCCGCGATCAGGTTGAGATGTGCTATGTCTGCATTGGCCGGATCATTTTCCATCAGCACGAGAACGCCACCCCGTTTCACCCATGCAGCTATCTCATCGGCCTGATGCGGCTGCACGTAATGAGGTTTTGGGTTCCTCGCCGGATTGTCAGGTGAGGCGATGATATATACCTGAGCGTTTTTCAGTCGTTCCATCGTCGGAGCTTGATAGAGCGTTTGAAGGCTTGCGCCGTGGCTCGCGAACATCTGTCCGAAAAGAGAGTAGCCGCTGTCACTGGAATCGTTCCATTTGTAATGGAAATATTCTTGTTGCCCAGCCGCATTTTTCCTCTGCTGGCTGTTGAACCATGCATCCAGCATCACGGTTTCGCCCGAGTGTTGCGCCCATGCCACCGATGCAACAGTCACGCAGAGAACAATTGACAAGGCTCGTCCTGCAAAAGATCGGGATGGGTTTGCGGTGTGCACAACACGAGAATGGAATGGAGTGATCATTGCATTGGCGTGGCAGCAGAGTCCGAGTGACGAGGCGTTGCCGCTCTGCGATTTCTATGTATCAGAAGTAGCGTACCCTGTCTGCACATTTGTGCTGCTCCGTCTCACTCTACGGGATGGGCCGTCCTTCCCGTGCACGAGACGCATTAGTATGGGTGACACTTCTCGATTGTGATCCAGAGGAAGTGTTTTTTGCGCAGACGCTGTCTCCAAAAAATCCGTCAAGCAGGACGAGTATGAATTCGAGCGAGATCGACCCGGAGCAGGAGAAAAGCAACCCTGCCGCCGTGCGTCTGGGCAATGTGCGCTGGACCATCTGCGCCATGCTCTTCTTCGCGACCTCCATCAATTACATGGACCGCCAGGTGATCGCGCTGCTCAAGCCCACGCTTCAGCACACCATCGGTCTTACCGAGCTCAATTACGGCTATATCGTGGATGCCTTCCAGGCCGCTTACGCTATCGGGCTGCTCGTAGCCGGCCGCCTGGTGGACAGGATCGGCACCCGCCTCGGCTACATCCTGATCATGGGCGTCTGGAGCCTTTCTGCAATGGGCCACGCGCTGGCCAACACGGCTCTTGAGTTCGGCCTTGCGCGCTTCTGTCTCGGCATCGGAGAGTCGGGCAACTTCCCCGCCGCCATCAAGACCATCGCTGAATGGTTTCCGCAGAATGAGCGCTCGCTGGCCACCGGCATCTTTAACTCAGGTGCAAATGTCGGAGCCATTCTTGCTCCTCTCATCGTGCCCTGGGTAACCATCCGCTTTGGATGGCGGGCTGCATTTCTCACCACGGGTGTCTTCAGCGCGCTCTGGATCGTCTGGTGGTGGAAGAATTACCGCAAGCCCACCGATCATCCCACGCTTACTGGCGCCGAGCTGCGCCACATCTACAAGGAAGCCGCAACACAGATGGGTCCCTCGACCCCTTGGATCCGGCTGCTCGGTTATCGGCAGACGTGGGCCTTCTCGGTTGCGAAATTTCTAACCGATCCGATTTGGTGGTTCTATCTCTTTTGGCTGCCGTCCTATTTCAGCGCGCGCTTCCATCTTGATCTTTCGCACCTCGGCCTGCCGCTGATCCTGATCTACAACATGTCCGCCGTAGGCAGCATCGCCGGCGGTTGGCTGCCCGCGCCTTTTCGCAAGCTTGGCTTCTCCGCGGAAGGCGCGCGCCTCGCGGCCATGGGTTTCTGCGCGTGCCTCGTCGTGCCCGTCTTCAGCATTGGGCATCTGGATTCTGAATGGGCGGCCATCGTTTTACTCGGCGTGGCGGCCGGAGCGCATCAGGGATGGTCGGCGAATCTCTTTACGACCGTTTCGGATATGTTCCCGCGCACCGCGGTAGGCTCGGTCACCGGCATCGGAAGCATGGCGGGCTCGGTCGGCGGGTTTCTGATTGCCTTCTATGCAGGACACGTCCTGCAGCGCACGCACAGCTACAGCAGTCTTTTTGTGCTTGCTTCCAGCGTCTATCTTCTCGCGCTGCTACTCGTGATGCTGCTCGCTCCAAAGCTGCGGAAAGCTGAGTTCGCCGCGTAAGCCGGAGCTCAATCAGCCGGAGACCTGCTTCAAATCCGCGCGCGTGGTCTCATAAGTGGTGTCGTAGGCGAGCAGTCCGGGATCAGGGTCCACGGCCCAGTATCTGCAGCACTCGCGGTAAATCTCAGGCCACCAGTTGCGATGCTGCGTGAGCCCCTCATCGCGCCACCTGCCCCAATCGACCAGAATCCGAGACCATGCGCGGTCTCCGAACTCCAATGCAGCCTTCTGGCCGCCAAGCTCCTTCACGAGCCACTCTCTGCCAATCTGCGCATGCAGAACTTCATCAGCCCAGTCGTAGTCCTGAATGAGCATCGTGAGCCGGTTGCTGGTTGCGACCGCAACTTCCCATTCATACTGCTTGCCAGTCTTCCTGGGCATCAGGCCCTGCTCGATGGTGTAGAGCACAGCGTGACGTTCGAGCGGTGAGAGCTGCGTGTTTAACCCCAGCGACCAGGTGAAATTGAATGGGATTTTCGTCCAATCGATACCCATCGAGACGAAGCCGGTTTCTCCCATCATTGCGTGACGAGCTTCATCCCATAACTGGCGCGTCATCGCATGGTAGTACTCCCACGGCTTATTGCTGGTTTCCGAAAGAATGCTGGACATCACTTCCGGTACGTCGATCTCCCGCATGCGCTTGAAGTAAAGCATGATCGACTTGGGAAGCGGCGGCACATCGGGGTTGAAGAGCAATGCTTCTGCGTTGACCCCCATGTTGTACGGGTCTTTGAATCGCTCATCCCGGCGAGGCGCTGCCTCGTACTTGCGAGTGGTTGTCGAGAACATCGGCTTCAACTCGAGAGTCGACCTGGCCTCGGTCCCGTCCAGGTCTCCTGCGGCCTTCAATAAATCGGCCAGCAATGTCGTCCATTCAGCCAGAGAGCTCTTCACTTCTTGAGAAACCAGGCACTTCACTGCCTCGTCGCCGTACTGCAAGACATCCTGCATTTCGATCAGGGTCAGCCGGCAGATCCGGTAGGTGGGGTGATCGAAGAGCTTGTTCGTGTCAGCAATCAGACGCTCCAGGGCGCGGGTTAGCCCGGGCACTGCATAGGAGTACAAGCCGAGCACGAGGGCGGCCACGTCCGGAGCAGCAGATATCTCGTTGAAGAAGAAATCGAGGTTCGCATCCGGCGAAACTTCCAGGCCATACGGTGGCTGACGCATCTCGCGGACACGTTTTGCGAATTCCTCCACATGCTCGGCGCAATAGAGCGCGTGCAGGCTGAACGCCATCTTGAGCTCATAGACAGGCATTGCGGCGATTCGCTCCACGAAGACGGAGTGAAGCCGCCTGAGGGACCAGTGAATACGCAGCAGCCTGGCCACGCATTCCGCAACCGTGATCCCCTTTGTGACGGCTTCCTGCATCGAATGCAGGCCGACAAGCGGCGGGAGGCCGGCGTAGCCGCGATACGATTCCAGGTCGATGCGGGAGGTTTCAGGCTGGTGCTGCGTCATCGGATTTACACCTCCGTCAATGCTCATCCTTCCACAGCATGAAGGCGCCTTTAAAGGCGTTGTCATTCGATCCGAGGATGACATTGTCTGGCAGCTTCTTCATGAGCTTTGCGTTGCCGCCGCCGAGAACAACGTAATCGGCCTCCAGGGCACGCGTCATCAGCGCGATCACCGTCAACACATCCTTCTGCCACACTTTGCGGCCATTGCGTTTGAGACCGGCTTTGCCCAGATAATCTTCGTAGCTCTTGCGCTTGCGCCACGGCAGATGCGCCAGCTCCATCGCCTGCACCGACCCGTCCACCACCATCGCCGAACCCAAGCCGGTGCCAAGCCCGAGATAGAGCATGCGGCCGCCTCTGTAGCTGCCCATGGCCTGCATGGCAGCGTCGTTGAGCAGCTTCAATGGCCTGTTCCCGAATGCCTTCTTGAAATCGAAGCGCACCCATCCCTTGCCGAGATTGTGCGGCTCCAGCAGCGGCCGTTCATGGATGACGGGGCCTGGGAAGCCGATGGAGACATGGTCGTACTTCCAGCCGGCGGTGTGCTGCTTGATTGCGGCCATCATGACATCGGGCGTCATCTTCGGCCCTGACGGGACCTTGACGACCTCCTTTTGTTCTGTACGGAACTTCAGATTGGTACCGCCGATGTCAACGCCTAGTATGTTCATCCTGCCTCCGAAGCAAGTCGGATTTTGTCGACTACATGTGGCTCATGCACAGCGACTCGCCGCTCCATATATACATGGAGCGAGCGTGGCACTGCGAGTCTGCGAGAGGCCGGCAAGCGATGAAGAGCAGCCGGGAGCGGTAAGATCGTCCTTTCGTGCATGGGAGCCTAGTTTGCTTATTAGAAAGCCGTTTTGTCGGTTTGCACCGCTGCTTTGTGTATTGTTCCTGTTTGCAACAGCAAGAGTCGTGCACGCCGAGGAACCGCGAGCGCACTGGTCAGCGGTTTGGATCTCGCACCCCACCGCGCCGCTGCGCGAGCCGATCGTGCTGCACTTCCGCAAACCGATCGAGCTCAGCGCTGTGCCCGAGCACTACATTGTTGATGTCAGCGGAGATCGCCGATTCCTCTTCTATGTGAACGGAAAGCGCATCGGTGCCGGCCCTGCGGCTAGCGACCTGCCGCACTGGCGCTACGAGACGTTCGATATCGCACCCGCGCTGCACGCTGGAAAGAACCTGCTGACCGCCACCGTCTGGAATTTCGGCATCTATTCGGCGGTCGCGCTGATGTCGGACCGCACCGCGTTCCTCGTGCAGGGTGACGGCAAAGCAGAGTCCGCCGCAGATACCAATGGAAGCTGGCAGGTCGCGGAAGAGCCCGGCCTTACCGTCATTCCGCGCGCCAACGATGGCCGCGGGGACTACATGGCAGCAAGCCCGGGCGTGACGCTCAACGCGGCGAAGTACGGCTGGAAGTGGCAGCAGCCGGGCGATACATCGCTGCATTGGCAAGCGGCCCGCACCGCGATGCGCGAGGACGACAGCCGGGATGCCGGCCACGCAGCATCCGAGCGCGACGTCGCAAATATTCCCTGGCGCCTGATGCCCGACCCGCTGCCGCAGATGACCTACAAGGATGAGAGCGCCGGAGCCATCGTCCGGGCAGCCCTGACGGGCGCCGCGGACTCGGGATTTCCCGGCCGCGCGCTGACGATCCCACCGCACACAACAACCCAAGTGCTGCTCGACCGCAAGACGCTGACGACCGCGTATCCGGAGCTGACATTCAGCGGCGGCCGTGGCTCCCGCGTCGTGCTCACTTACTCTGAGGCGCTGTACGATGCGCAGCTCAAGAAGGGCAACCGCAACGACATCGCAGGCCGGCATGCCATCGGCTTCCATGACGTGGTGCTGCCAGACGGAGACTCGCAACACAGATTCGAGCCGCTATGGTGGCGCACCTGGCGCTATGTGCAGATCGATATCCAAACCGGCGATGAGCCACTGACACTCGACCATCTCGCCGCGCACGAGAGTACATATCCTTTCGAGGAGCGGGCGACCTTCGATTCCGGCGACGCCGATCTCCAGCACATATGGGATATCGGTTGGCGAACGGCGAGGCTCGACGCGCACGAAACCTACATGGATACGCCGTACTACGAGCAGTTGCAATACATCGGCGACACGCGCATCCAGGCGCTCATCTCGTATGCCGTGACCGGCGACGACCGACTGGCGCGCCAGGCGATTGCGGCGTTTGGCAATTCGAAGATCGCCGAAGGACTGACGCAAAGCCGCTATCCGAGCAATGTGGAGCAGATCATCCCGCCGTTTTCTCTTTACTGGATTGGTATGCTCGATGATCTTTATTGGTATCGTCCGGACGCACAGATCGTCAGACAAAATCTACAGGGCACGCGCGATGTGCTGGCGTGGTTCTTTCATTATTTGCAGCCCGATGGATTGCTGCGCGAATCGCCTTACTGGAATTTCGTGGACTGGGTTCCGGAGGGTGAAAAGATTCCGACTTTCGATGCGCACGGCGAATCGTGCGTGCTCTCGCTGGAATTGATGGGAGCGTTGCGCAATGCATCCGAGTTGGAACGCGCTCTGGGCGATCCCGCGGTCGCCGCCTCCTATGACGCTCGGCTTGCACACATGCGCGGGGAGGTTTATCAGCACTGCTGGTCTCCGGAGCGCAAGCTGTTGGCCGATACGCCGGATCACACTGTCTTCAGCGAACACGCGAATATTCTCGGCGTTCTCTATGACGTCATTCCCATTGGCGAGCAGCAAGGCATCCTGCGGCGCATCGTGAACGACCAGGAACACCTGATGCCGGCGAGCTATTATTTCCGCTTCTACCTGGCGCGCGCGCTGGAGCACGCCGGGTTGGGCGATCTTTACCTGTCATCGCTTGGCCCATGGCGTGATCTGCTGCCGATGGGTTTCAGCACCTGGCCGGAGATGCCCGGCGACACGCGTTCGGACTCGCATGCGTGGAGCGCGCATCCGACGTATGACCTGCTCACCATCGTCGGCGGAATTCGTCCCGGAACTCCTGGATTTCGCACTGTGCGCATCGCGCCTAACCTTGGCGGCCTTAAAAAACTGACGGTCCGCTATCCACACCCGCTGGGCATGATCGAAGCACAATACGAAGTGACCAGCACCGGTCTCCATACCGAAATCACCCTGCCGCCTGGCCTGTCCGGCATTTTGGAATGGCATGGAAGATCACATCCGCTGGCTGCTGGAAAGGCCACTTTCGACGTCCAATAAACTGGCGGAGGCCAATGCCAAATCGCGCACATATCACCCGTTCCGCGCATTGACTTCGCCTGGGAAAGCCTTCATACTTTAACAACTGATATTTCGATATCAGTAACAGCTTTTCCGATTGGCAGAAACAGAATGCGCGCCCAGGACCGCAAATCGATTGCACTCCGGCTGCTTGCCGTAGTCCTGTGCCTCTCGATCCTGGTCTTCTTTTCCGCGCTGCTGATGCATCACCACGGTATCAGCGGGCATGCCGAGCATTGCCAGATCTGCACGCTCGGGCACACGACCCCTTCCATCGCCGCTGTCATCAGCCTGATCGTCACCATGCAGATGCTGATGGTGTTCTTGATCTGCGCGCCCAGTCGCGGCTCGCCTAGCTTTGTTGCGCTTCCCACCACCCGTCCTCCGCCCTCCAGCCTCTAGCTCCGTCTGCACTCCATCCATTCCTGTTTCTGCAGATATCCGATCTTCATTGATCTGGAGGCTCTTGTGTCCTTCGATTTCAGGCGGCTCAGCCGCATTCTCTCTGCTTCAGCGCCCATTATCGTGATGGTGGCGGCGGCCAGCGCTCAAACGCTCACGGGTTCGGTAGCGGGTCAGGTGACCGATCCGCAGGGCAATGCCATTCCCGGCGCGATTGTCAGCATTCAAAACCCGGTCAGCGGCTTCAATCGCGCGACGAAGTCCGATGCTACCGGCAGCTTCAGCTTCGAGAATGTGCCCTTCGGCAGCTATCACCTCGCGATCACCGCGCCCGGTTTCGCTTCCACGACTACGGACGTGGATATGCGCAGCGCCGTGCCGGTAGTGCTGAAGCCGCAGCTCGGGCTTTCCAGCGTCGCAACCACTGTGAATGTGACCGCTGGTGGGGAGGACATCGTCACCAATACGCCGACTGCGCACACGGACCTGGATGCGAGCGCGATCGGGCAGATTCCCTACCAGAACACGAACGCCGCCGTGAGCTCGTTGCTCACGCTGGCCACGCCCGGTATTGCGCAGGACTCCGACGGCATTATCCACGCGCAGGGCGAGCACCAGGATGTGCAGTTCAGCGTGGATGGTCAGCCCATCACTGACCAGCAGAGCCGGCAGTTCTCCAACCAGATCGCGCTCAGTTCCATCGACAGCATGAACGTGATCAGCGGCGTCCCGCCCGCGGAGTACGGCGACAAGGCGAGCCTTGTTGTGCAAACCACGACAAAGTCCGGGCTGAGTCAGAAGCTGCATGGGAATATCTACGGCGGGT
The DNA here is from genome assembly GCA_963736915.1 of uncultured Acidobacteriaceae bacterium. Lineage (GTDB taxonomy): Bacteria > Acidobacteriota > Terriglobia > Terriglobales > Acidobacteriaceae > KBS-83. Next base: position 262,695 of record CAVTQV010000005.1, read on the forward strand.
ATGGCTCGTTCGGCACCGGATCGGGTGGCGGCAGTCTGGGCATCGGCTCATCGCGCTATGGTTCCTTCACCAGCATCGATGTCGTGAACAGCGGGCGCTTCCTCGACACGCCGGAATTTCGTCCGATGAACGATCACGGTAACGTTGAGAACATCTTCGAGCGTCTGGACTGGAATCCGAACCAGAACAACACGGTGCACCTTGATCTGAGCGCGTCCCGCTCCTGGGCACAGGAACCCAATCAGTACGACCAGGAAGCGCTGGGTCAGGATCAGCGCAACGAGATCAAGAGCTTTAACACTTCAGCCTTCTGGACGCACATCTTCAATCCGTCGGCCCTGCTTAGCTCGAACATCTATGTACGTCAGGACCAGGTGCACTATTACCCCTCGGCAAATCTTTTTGCCGATGAGCCGGCCACGCTGCAGCAGTCGCGGCGTCTTACGAATTTCGGCATCAAGGAAGATTTCACCTACTCCAAAGGCATCCAGAATCTGAAGGCCGGCGTAAATATCTACCAGACGCCGCTGGCTGAAAACTTTCGTCTCGGCATCACCGATCCTGCTTACAATTCGCCATGCCTCAACGCGAGCGGCGCGCCAGTGACCGATCCGGGGGACCTCCACTGTACTGGCACAGGCGAAACGCCGAATCCAGGTTTCTTGCCCAGCCTGTTGCCGTACGACCTGAGCCGCGGTGGCGCGCTTTTCCACTTCAGCGGAACCACGGACATCAAGCAGGAAGCGGTGTATATCGAAGACGAGCTGCACTTCCGCGGATGGCTGCTGAGCGGCGGCGTGCGTGCCGACAACTACAACGGCATCTCCAGCCGCTCGATGGTCGAGCCGCGTGCGGGCGCTTCCTATCGCATTCGCGGGACCAACACAGTGCTTCGCGGCTCGTACGGGAAGTTCTTCATGACGCCTTACAACGAGAATCTGATTCTCTCCAGTTCCACGGGCGCGGGCGGCCTGGCGCAGAATGTCTTTGGCGCGTACGGCGATACCGCGTTAAAACCTGGCAAGCGCAACCAGTTCTCTACCGGGTTTGAGCAGGCTATCGGGTCAAAGATCGCCGTGCAGGGGGACTACTTCTGGAAATTCACCGATCGCGACTACGACTTCGACGTGCTCTTCAATACCCCGCTGTCGTTCCCGATCCAGTGGAACAAGTCAAAGATTGACGGCTACGCCATTCGTGCGAACCTGACGCCGATCCACGGCGTCTCTGCGTACGCAGTGCTTGGACATTCCCGGTCGCGCTTCTTCGGGCCTGAGGTGGGCGGGTTGCTGTTCAACAATCCCAACACACCGCTCTCCGGCGCCCCTTTCCGGATCGATCATGACCAGGCGTTCCAGCAGACAACGCATCTGCAATATCAAAGGACTGCCGGCCATGGTCCGCTGCTCGGCTTCAACTGGACGTACGAGAGCGGTCTCGTGGCAGGCGCGGTTCCCTTTGCGTCGACCGCCGATCCCAACTCTCCGGATTTCCAGGTCAACCTGACCGGACTGACGCCGGACCAGCAGGCGCAGATTGATCTGACCTGCGGCAGCCAGCGTGCCACTCTCGCTAATCCGCTCACAAGCTGCCCCGGTAACCAGCTCAGCTCACCGTTGGTGACGATTCCTGCGCCGGGCACGGAGAATGACGACAAGAACCCACCGCGCGTCCAGCCTCGGAACACCTTTGACGCACTGGGCGGCTACGACAATCTCTTCCACACGGAGCACTACAAGGTAAACGCCAGCGTGTCGGTCGTGAACCTGACCAACAAGTACGCGCTGTATAACTTCCTATCTACCTTCAGCGGCACGCACTTCGTGTCGCCGCGTACGTACACCGGTCAACTGAATTTCGTTTTCTAGCGCGAAGTCGAGTTGAGGCGGTTATGCGCCCGGCAGTCCGGCAACCAGCGCCACCAGCGCCGCTCCGCCCAGCAGACACAGCATCTGCAGCGCTACTCCTGCGCGGCTGTGTTGGTGGCGCAACTCCGGCAGCAGATTCACGCAGGCGATATAAAGAAAACTCGCCGCACTGATGGGCAGCAGCCAGTAGACAGCCGTGCCGCCGCTCGCGCCGAAAGCAGCGACCAGCGCCACTCCGAGCAGCGCGCCGAGCGACGGCAGCACTGCCATACGGAACGCGCTGGTTGCCGTGTAGCCTGCGTGCAGCAGCACGGCAAAATCACCGACGCGATGCGGAACCTCGTGCAGGCTGATGGCGAGCGCGGTGACCCACCCCACGCGGGGACCAGCGGCGAAGGCCGCCGCCACCGAGACACCGTCGATGAAGCTATGCAGGCTACTGGCGACGATCAGGTTTGCCGGACGCAGCGAATGGTGTGCGTGCCCGTGCGCATGCACGTGGACAACGGCGGCTTCCGGGTCTCCCGCATGCACAATGGCCGCGACGATCTGCTCGATGCAGAAAAGGCCCAGTATGCCGGCCACCATCAGATACCAGACGCGCGGCGTGTTGCCAAGGCTGGCGATCGCCTCGGGCAGCAAATGCAGCACCGCTGTAGCCAGCAGCAGGCCGGTGGCAACGCTGACCAGGTATGGCAGAAATGAGCTGAGCGCGTACTCGCGCCTGCGCAACAGCCACGCAGCCAGCATGGCCACCGCCTCCAGGGCGAAGACTGCCAGCAATGCGTGGATCACGGTCACGAGGTGCATGAGAGAACGATCCTGGGCGCGGGCGAATGAGCTGCGCGGTCCCCGACATTGTTAATGATAACAAAGAATCGTTATCTGCTACGCGTTATCGGACCGAGCGGCGGCGTCCCGTTGCCGGGCCCTTGGCGCAGCGGGCGCAATTGCCATAGAGCAGCAGTTCGTGACCGGCAACACGAAATCCCTTGGGCGGCTTCGGCAGCACGGTGTCGGCACAGTCACCAAGCTCGAACATTCGTCCACATTTGCGGCAGTGGAAGTGATGATGGTGCGCCTTGCCGGCTACCTCGTAGCGGGTTGACTGGCCGGGCAGCGAAACCGGATCGAGCCAGCCCTCTGCCAGCAGCGACTTGATGTTGCGGTAGACGGTGGCGATGCCCAGCGTCCCGTAATGGACCTGCGCGGCGATCAGTGCTTCCTCCGGAGAGAGCGGACGGTCCGCTTCGATGAAGGCCTCGCGTATGGCTTGTTTCTGGCGTGTGTTGCGCGGAACAGGTTGCGGCATACAGATCTAATGATAGCGATCTGCCAGTTGCATCTCCAGTGTACGGACTGATGTAGAAAGGATGCGCCATGCGGATCCTTCGTTTTGTCCTTGCCATCCTGCTTCTCTCGCCGTGCTTCGCGGCTGCGCAGCCGCAGGATGTCGCTGGCCGCCGCGCGCACTTGCTGCATCGCGGCGTGAATGCCAGCCTGTGGTTCGCGCAGGTAGAGGACTACTCGCCCGCGCGGCTGCGCAGCTACACCACTGCGGACGACATTTCGCTGATGCACTCCATGGGCTTCGATCATGTGCGAGTCAGTATCGATGCCGACGAGCTGTTGCGCGGCGCTCCGCCGAACGGCCTCAATGCCCCGTTTGTCGCCGAGCTCGACCGGGCTGTGAACACGATGCTGAAGGACGGCTTGCGCGTCATCATCGACGTGCATCCATCCGATGAGTTCAAGCGCCAGTTGCGCACGGACGAAGCGGCCGTCACGCGGTTCTGCGCGATGTGGACCGCTCTCGCCGGCCATTATGCGCAGACAGACCCCGATCGCGTGTTCTTCGAGGTGCTGAACGAGCCGGAGTTTGAGGATGCGCAGCAATGGAATGCCGTGCAGACGCGAGCAATTGCGGCGATCCGGCAGGCCGCGCCACAGCACACCACCATCGCAACGGCCGTACGCTACTCCGGTCTCACCGATCTGCTCACGCTGGAGCCTGTCTCGGATGCGAACGTGATCTATACCTTTCATGACTACGAGCCCTTCCCGTTTACGCATCAGGGCGCAACGTGGACCATGGCAGCGGTGCGGCCGCTTCGCCACGTGCCGTATCCCTCCTCGCCCGAGGCCATCGCCCCAAATATCTCGCAGGAGCAGAGCCTGATCGATCAGCACTGGATCAACACTTACGGCTTCGATCGCTGGGACGCGGCCCGCATTCGTTCTGAGCTGAGCTTTGCCGGCAAATGGGCCGCACTGCACCATGTGCCGATATACTGCGGCGAGTTCGGCGCGTACAAGCCATATTCCGATCCGGCTATGCGGGTGGCCTGGCTACACGACACCCGCACTGCGCTGGAGGAGCAAGGCATTGGCTGGGCGGTCTGGGACTATCAGAGCACCTTCGGTGTAGTCACCAAAGAGAGTGGGAAGACCATGCCGATTCCCGCAGTTGCGACAGCTCTCGGTTTGCAGTCACAATGAGTCGCAAGGATTGGGGAACCCTCCGCGCCCTGCCCTGAATCCAACAACAAATCCATTGAGATTTGAGGAGAAGGAATCGAATGTCGCCAACGCGGGAATCTATCGAGAGCCTGAAGCATGCCCCCGGAGTCGCCGGCATGCTGGAACCCATTCTGCATCGCTGGAGCCCGCGGGCCTATGCGGATCGCGATGTGCCCGTTGAGGACTTGAAGAAAGGCTTCGAGGCCGCGCGCTGGGCTGCATCTTCCTTCAACGAGCAGCCTTGGCGCTTTATCGTCGGCCATCGTGGCGATGCGACCTACCAGAAGATCCTCGACTCACTGGTGCCGTTCAATCAGGACTGGGCAAAGCATGCCCCGGTGCTCGTCCTGTCCGTCGCGCGCAAGCACTTTGCGCACAATGGGCAGATCAATCGCCACTCCTGGCACGACACGGGCGCGGCGATGGCGAACTTCATGGTGCAGATCACTGCGTTAGGGCTACATGCGCACTCCATGGCCGGCTTCGATCATGAGAAGGCGCAGGCCGTCGTTCCATATCCCGGACGATTTCGAGACTGTCGCCGTTACAGCAGTTGGCTATCTCGGCGATCCGGAGTCGCTGCCGGAAGGACCGCGCAAGTCGGAGCTATCGCCACGCCAGCGCAAGGAGCTGAAGGAGTTTGTCTTCTCCGAATGGGAGAAGCCCGCCTTCTAGTGAGTTAGCGAATGGGCTGTGCTTCGTGCAAGCGAAGCGACGGCCTGCCTCGCCGCTTCCAGCGTCGCATCGATGACCTCGCACGTGTGCGCTGTGCCGAGGAAGATTGCCTCGAACTGCGAAGGCGGCAGCCACACGCCGCTATCCATCATGGCGCGATGGAAGCGACCGAACGCGAGCGGTGTCAGAAGTTGCGGCTGTCGTGAAGTCGACGACGGTCTCCTTCGTGAAGAACCATGTCCACATCGCGCCGACGCGATTCGTTGTCATGGGAAGTCCCGCGTCCGCCAGTATCGCGGCAACGCCTTCAGCAAGCGTGCGGCTGGCTATTTCGAGATTGGTGTACACCGCTTCGGGATTGCTTGCGAGGTGTTCGAGTGTCGCAATGCCTGCCGCCATGGCAAGCGGGTTGCCGCTGAGCGTTCCCGCCTGGTAGACAGGGCCGAGCGGCGCTAGCAGGTTCATGATTTCGGCGCGTCCGCCGAACGCGGCGCACGGCAGGCCGCCCCCGATGATCTTTCCCAGGCAAGTCATGTCCGGCTGGATGCCATACAACTGCTGTGCGCCGCCGTGCGCCACCCGAAAGCCCGTCATCACCTCGTCGAAGATCAGCACGGTGCCTTCGCGCTCGGTCAGCTCGCGTAGCTCTTCGAGATAGTCCGGCTGCGGCGCGACACAGCCCATGTTGCCGGCCACCGGCTCCAGGATGATGGCCGCGATCTGATCTCGCCGCGCTGCGAACGCCGCCTCCACAGCGGCGATGTCGTTGTATGGGAGTGCCAGCGTGAAGTGCGCGATCTCTTCCGGCACGCCGGCCGAGCCGGGAATGCCGAAGGTTGCGACACCCGAGCCTGCCTTGACCAGCAGTCCATCGGCGTGGCCGTGATAGCAGCCTTCGAACTTCACGATGTATTTGCGATTCGTGAACGCGCGCGCCAGCCGGATCGCGGACATAGTTGCTTCGGTTCCTGAGGAGACGAAACGCAGCTTTTCGATCGACGGCATCGCCTGCGTGATCAAGCCGGCCAGCACAGCCTCGGCTTCTGTCGATGCACCAAAGCTGGCGGAGCGCGCCGCCGCCTGCTGGATCGCCTCCACGACGGCCGGGAAGGCGTGGCCCAGGATCATCGGCCCCCAGGAGCCGAAGTAGTCAATGTAGCGGTTGCCGTCGGCGTCCCAGAGGTACGGGCCTTCCGCGCGCGCCACAAAGGGCGGATCTCCGCCGACGGCGCGGAAGGCGCGAACCGGTGAGTCCACTCCGCCGGGTATGAGGTGTTCGGCACGCTGCTGCAACTGGCGGGAGCGATCAAGTTTCCGCATCGCTTTCCAGTATAGGGACTGGGGCCTTGTCCCCTCGATATCGGAGCTACGAGCTTAGGGCCGCGCGCTAAAGCTTCGAGCCACCGTCGACCGGAATACTGGCGCCTGTGATCCAGCGCGCAGCATCGGAGGCGACAAATGCGACCACATCGGCGACATCTTCGGGTTTGCCGATCCGCTTCAACGCCTGCATGCCCAGCGCAGTTTCGCGTCCGGCCTCGGTCTTGGTGAAATTCGACATATCCGTATCGATCACGCCGGGTGCGACAGCGTTGACGCGTATGCCACGAGGACCGAGGATGGCGGCCCAGTTTTTGACCAGCGTCTCCAGCGCTCCCTTGGTGGAGGCGTAGGCGAGAACGGAAGGGTTTTCCAGCCCAGGCTTGCCCACCACCGTGCGGGCTACCGCGGACGTGATCGCGATGATGTTTGATCCGTTACCAAGCATAGGCAGGAGTTTCTGCACCAGGAGAAACGGGCCTCGAACATTCACGGCAAAGAGATTGTCCAGATCATCGACGGTGTGATCCGCGAAGAGCGCCGCCTTACTGACCCCGGCATTGAGCACGAGGATGTCCAGCCGATCGCCGACGATGGATCGCACCTGCGTGGCGAGCAGCGCCGCGCCATCCGGAGCGCCGAGATCCACCGAGACTGCATTTGCGCGTCCGCCATGCGCCTGGATCGCGGCGACGACCGATTCCGCTTCCTGCGCGGAACGGCCATAGTGAACGAGGACATGTGCCCCGGCCTCAGCAAGCGCCAACGCCGTTGCCTTTCCAATACCTCTGGATGCGCCGGTCACCAGCGCCGTTTTGCCTTGCAGTATCGTCATGATTTTTTCGCGGCCATCTTCGTTTGAAAGTAAAACAAGGAGCCGCCTCTGTTTCCGTACGGCCCCTCTTCTTCAGGTTTTGTGGAGCGAGTGTGTACGCGGCTCAGGCGTTCGTGCCGCCATCCACGGTCAGATTCGCCCCCGTGATGTAGGAAGACTCCGGACCCGCGATAAATGCGACCAGCGCTGCAACCTCCTCCGCCTTCCCATAACGGTCGAGTGCTGTAGCGGCCTTCTGCGGCACTGCCCAATCGCCTGCAGCGGGATTCAGATCCGTATCGATGGGACCGGGCTGGACGTTGTTGACCGTGATGCCACGGCTCCCGACCTCTCTGGACAAGCCCTGAGTGAACATCTTCACGGCTCCCTTGGTGGCCGCGTAAGCCACCAGCCCCGGCGTCATCAGGCGCTCGCCGACACAGGAGCCAATGTTGATGACACGGCCGCCGCTCTTCATGTGCTTCAACGCCGCCTGGGTTGCGACCAGTGCGCCACGGACGTTGAGATTGAACATGCGATCGATCTCTTCCAGCGTGGTCTCCTCAAACTTCTTCGGAATGGCAGTCCCGGCATTGTTCACCAGCACATCGAGGCCACCAAACGTGGCGACTGTCTTCTCCACAGCGCTCTTGACTGCATCTGGGTCGGCTGCGTTCGCCTGGATGGCGATTGCCTTCCCGCCGGCGCCTTCGATGGCTTTTACGACAGATGCCGCGGCATCGGCGCCGCTTGAATACGTAAGCGCTACGCTCGCACCGTCGGCGGCCAGACGTTTCGCGATTGCTGCGCCGATGCCCCGCGAACCGCCGGTTACGAGGGCCACTTTGTTCGTCAATTTCGACACAAGAATCTCCTTTGGCTTCTGCAAACCTGATGACTGCCCAGATTGGTTTGCCCAACCTGGATGGAACTTCTGAGGTGGGTATGTGATGAGCCATTCTTACGCACGGATTTGAAAGTTGTGGGAATAGAAGCCATTCCGGATAGGAATGCACGGCCGGAGGGGAGAGCGGGCTTCGGCGGACTTACCGTCCTTGGCTCCCATAGAATTCATTCCATAAAGGAATACGGAGGCTGCGGTGGATCGGCTCGATGCAATGCAGGTGTTTATCCGAGTGGTTGAGAAAGGCAGCTTTTCCGCTGTGGCCAAAGAACGTGGCATAGGCCAGCCTGCCGTCAGCAAACAGCTTTCCTCATTGGAAAATGAGCTTGGAACCGAGCTGATTCATCGCACCTCCCGTTCCATTGCATTGACCGAGGCAGGTCGCGATTTTTACGAATCGGCTTTGCGCATTGTTGAAGACTTCGAAAGTGCGACGTCACGCATCGGCCGCGGCCAGACTGCGCCGAAGGGTCTCATCCGCGTGACGGTTCCTCCCACATTCGCCCGCCTTCACATGGTTTCGAAGCTGGCTGCTTTTTTTGCGGCGTATCCAGACATTGCGGTCGAGATGGCGGCGTCGGAGAGCCCGACGACAATCATCGAAAACGGCTTCGATCTGGCGATTCATTCAGGCGAACTGCCCGACTCCAATCTGGTTGCGCGACGATTCGCGCAGACAATGATCATTCTCGTCGCCACTCCTCAGTACCTGACGCGGCACGGCGCACCGGAATCGCCGGAAGAACTCCATCGATTTCGATCGGTCGTATTGATGGAGCGCGGCTCCGTACAGCCGTGGAGCTTTGGGTCCGGACAAAACGTTAAGCGTGTTGTCCCCACAGGAGTCTTTCGAACCAGCGATATCGAACAGATGCGGATGGGCGTGCTCGAACATCTGGGGATTGCTCAAGCGCCGGCATGGCTGTTCGCCGCAGAGCTCAGAGAGGGTACTGTCCTGCGTCTTCTGACCCCTTTTGAACGAACTGTGCCGATCCTTGCCGTGCGGCCCGCCAGCCGCCGGATCTCTACGAAGGTTCGCATCTTCATCGAACACCTGGAAAAGACGTTTGCCCTTTGCTCTCAGTTCAATCCACGACCGAACTGAATCGGGGCAAGCGACAGGATCAGCGAGTTCTTTGCAGATTCGCAACAAACGCATCACCGGATTGCATCCGATAAGCTCTTGCAGGCATGCGGATTGTTCTGACTACGTTCGGCACGCTGGGCGATGTGCATCCGCTGATCGCCATTGCGCTGGAGATGCGTCGGCGCGGACATGTGCCGGTGCTCGCGGTGCCGGAGATCTTCCGCCCGAAGATCGAGCCGCTAGGGCTGGAGTTCTTCAAGGTTGGCCCCACGCTCGATCCCGAGAACGCGCAGCAGGTCGCCGAGCTGATGGACATCCGCAAGGGGACCGAGCGCACGCTGCGCGAAGTGCTCTTTCCGGCGATCCGGCAGAGTTATGACGACCTTCTCGCGGCTGTCGAAGCAGGCGGCGGAGCGGACCTGATGCTGGCCGGCGAGCTGACTTACCAGGCGCCGCTGGTGGCCGAGGTCACGGGCGTGCGCTGGGCGAGCTATGTGCTGGCGCCGCTCTCGTTTTTCTCGTCCTACGATCCTCCGGTGCTGCCGCCGTACCCGGCGCTGGCGCGGCTGCAAAGCGCAGTGCCTGTGGCCGGCCATGCCGTCACGCGCTTTGCCCGCTGGAGGACACGCAACTGGGCGGAACCGGTGTACCGGCTTCGCGCGGAGTTGGGTCTGGATCGCGGCGCGAACGTCATCTTTGACGCCAAACATGCACCCAGCCTGGTGCTGGCGATGTTTTCGCCGCTGCTGGGCGAGCCGCAGCCGGACTGGCCTCGGAATACGGAGATCACCGGTTTCGTCTTTTATGACAGCGATGTGGGTGCCCGGGAATTACCGGAGAAGATGGAGCGATTTTTGGCGGCCGGTGAGCCTCCGGTCGTCTTTACGCTTGGGTCGGCGGCGGTACTCGACGCCGGATCGTTTTACGAAGAAAGCGCCAGGGCCGCGCTGGAGGCGGGTGCGCGCGCGGTGCTGCTGGTAGGTAGCGATCCTCGCAACGTGCCGCGGACCGAATCGCCGCGCCTGTATGTCGCGCGCTATGCACCATTTTCGAAGCTCTTTCCGCGGGCGTCACTGATCGTGCACCAGGGCGGCGTGGGTACCACGGCGCAGGCAATGCAGGCGGGCAGGCCGATGCTGGTGATGCCCTACAGCCATGACCAGCCGGACAATGCGCGGCGCATGCGGCGGCTGGGGGTGGCGAACGTGATTCGCCGGCAGGACTACACAGCCGAGCGTGCGACGCGAAGGATACAGCGGATGCTGGGAAATCCGCGATTTGCGGAACGCGCTGAGCAGGTGGGCGAGCAGCTGTGGCGCGAGAACGGGCTGGCGCGCGCGTGCGATGTGCTGGAGGCGTTGGGCCGGACTTAACTGTTTGTTTCTGCCCCGTTCATGCACATTTCCACAGCAGCGTGCGATCTGGATAAGTGTCTTAATTCATAGGCCCGGAAGCGCGGGTGGCGGCCTTTGGGTTCCAAACGTAACCCGTTAGTTAACCTGCGTTGCTACGGAAGTCGCATACGTAAACGATTTCTTTCCTGGAGCAACGGTTGCTAAAATACGCGCACTTCCACTGATATTCCGGTGGATGGTGGCAGGGCCAAAACTCGCCGGAAGCTGCGACCTGCGCAAACCATTGCGCATCTCACACGGATCAGCGTTTTTCTGCACTGGCGGGGCAATCCGCGCCGCTGCGACATGAGGCCTGGAGGGAGTTTTTCGCTCGAATGGATGGAACTTTGAAGCCTGGAAACCTGAATGCAGTTCATCTGGCCGCCAGCGAAGGCATGGTTGGCTACTTCTCCATGGAGATTGCCATCGAACCGAGCATGCCGACGTACAGCGGCGGCCTGGGCGTGCTGGCGGGCGACACGCTGCGCTCCGCGGCGGACATGGGATTGCCGCTGGCGGCGGTAACGCTGGCGCATCGCAAGGGATATTTCCGACAGATTCTGGACGCGAACGGCAATCAGACGGAGGAGGCGCAACCGTGGACTCCGGAGGCGCGGCTGCCGCACGAAGAGCCGCGCGTTGTGGTGACGGTGGAAGGACGCCCGGTGCACGTGCGCGCGTGGCGCTATGACATGGAAGGCGTGACCGGGCACACGATTCCGATCTACCTGCTGGATACCGATTTGGAGGAAAACGATCCGCGCGACCGCACGCTGACGGATCAGCTTTACGGCGGCGATACGAACTATCGGCTGGCGCAGGAGATCGTGCTCGGCATCGGCGGCCTGCGAATGCTGGATGCGCTGGGGCACGAGATCAGCGTGTATCACATGAACGAGGGGCACGCGGCGCTGCTGACGCTGGCGCTCGTGGAAAAGACGCTGAGCGGTGCCGCGCTCGCGAGCGCGCAGGAACGCAACCTGGATGCGGTGCGCCAGCACTGCGTGTTCACGACGCATACACCGGTGCCGGCGGGGCACGATCGCTTCTCCATGGAGCAGGCGCAGCGCATTTTGGGCGAGGCGCCGACCCAGTTCATTGAACGGATCGGCGGCTGCCATGAGGGCATGGTGAACATGACCTACATCGCTCTGCGGCTTTCGCGCTTTGTGAACGGCGTAGCGATGCAGCACGGCAAGGTGAGCCGCGCGATGTTTCCGGATTACGATATCGCCGCGATTACGAACGGCGTACATGCTGGCACCTGGACCGCTCCCGCAATGCAGGCGACCTTCGACAAGCACCTGCCGCGCTGGCGCGAGGACAATACGCACCTGCGCTACGCGATCGACATTCCGCAGGAAGAGATCGAAAACGCGCATGCGGACGGCAAGCGGCTGCTGCTGGCGGAGGTCGAGAAGCGCACTGGCGCCAAGCTGCGTGAGGATACCTTTACCGTCGGCTTTGCCCGCCGGGTTGCGACCTATAAGCGCGGCGACCTGCTCTTTACCGATCCGGAGCGTCTGGCGCGGATCGCACAGAACGCCGGCGGCATGCAAATTCTGTACAGTGGCAAAGCGCATCCGGCCGATGAGCCGGGCAAGCAGATCATCCGCCATGTCTTTGAGGAAGCGCACCGGCTCTCCTCCGGCGCGCTCCACATCTTTTATCTTGCTGACTATGAGTGGCGGCTGGGCGCACTGCTTACCGGCGGAGTCGATCTGTGGCTGAACAATCCGTTGCGTCCGTATGAAGCGTCGGGAACCAGCGGTATGAAGGCGGCGCTGAACGGGGTGGCGAGCCTGAGCGTGCTGGATGGCTGGTGGATCGAAGGCTGCATCGAAGGCGTGACGGGCTGGGCGATCGACGATCATGAGCGTGCCGAGGACGAAGCCGCGAGCCTTTACAGCAAGCTCGAATCGAAGATCCTGCCCCTCTACTATCAGGACAAGCAGGGATGGCGGAAGCTGATGCAGACGACCATCGCGATGAACGGCTCGTTCTTCAACACGCAGCGCATGCTCGAGCAGTATGTCTCGAATGCCTACTATCCGGAGCGGAAGGCTAGCTATTCCGCGAATGTGCTGGAGCAGTCTTTCGCGCGCTAGATATTTCCTGCTGACAACCAAAGGGCGGCGCAGGGGCGCCGTCTTTTGTCTTCTCCAAATCGTTTTGCTCAGCCCACCGGCAGTGATCGACTTACTGGTCAGTACACAGTCAGCGGAGCCATGGAATTATCGGACCATTTGCCGATCACGATCATGAATATCGTCGCCTGTTCTTCCGGGTCCTGAGCCGCGATAACCGGCGAGCCCGGCAGATTGGCTCCCCAGCTTTTTACTGCGTCGCCCGCGACGAAGAACATCACGTGTGGCTCCCAATTCTTGCCCCGGTCGTTCAAATACTGCTGCTTCGACGTCATGTAGCACATCGCACCAGGTTCCAGCGCGGGCAGTTCTTTTTTATCCAGCGCCGTTGCGATCGCCTTGGCGATTTCGGGCTTTGAGCTTCCCGCCAGGACGAGTTTCGTCTTCATCAGAAAAATCGGAGCAAATGTCCGCGCTGCAGCGGGATTAAAGCAGATGGGAGCGCGAATTTTGGGATTCCAGAACTCCGGCTCATCGGTGGCGGCTCCCCATGAGCGTTCCACGATGCAGAGAAACCCGTTCACGCCCTTCACTGCAGTCGTATAACCATTCCCTTCCAGCACCATCACTTCGGCACCGTTTGAGATAGAGGACGGGGCGGCGCTGCGAGCCAGTGCGATCTCAGTTTTCTTGTCCGGTATTAGGTACTGATCGAGAGGAGCCATTGCGGAATAGGGCAAAATCTGGGCATGCGCGCGCGGCTGGCGAATTCGGCTGGACGCAACAAGCAGTCCGAGTATGGCTAAAGCGAAGATCGTGATGGCTCTCATTTTTGGTCTGTTCCCCCATATGCGCAATTTGTATTGAGCCCGGGAACCCACTTAGGAAAGCGCGAGCAAACTGCTGCGGAGCTTATCCACATCGCCATCTTTGAACTGCAACTCCAGATCCCCATGCGTCTTTTGCCAGACCGGCACCGCGGAGGCCAGCAGAGTCTTCCCCTCCGATGTCAACGTCAATCGCCGGCTGCGACGATCAGTGCGATCCGGAGTGACTGTGATCAGTCCCCGACGTTCCAGCGGCTTGAGCGCGGCCGTGAGTGTGGTGCGGTCCATTGCCAGCAGCGCCGCCACGGAAGTCATGGTCGGCGGCTCCGGGCGATTCAGCGACATCATCAGCGAAAATTGACCGTTCGTCAGGCCCAGCGGCCGCAGTGCCTCATCGAAGCGTCGAGCCAGTGCGCGCGCGGCCCGCTGCACGTGCAGGCATAGACAGCAGTCGCGCACGCGCAGGGTAATTTCAAAAGGAATTGGCTCGTCGCTTGACATCATTCCATTATGTTGATATCAACGTAAAATGTCAAATCATTCGTCATGATGATCCAACAGGAACCAGAGCGGTAATTCCTGTAGGAGCGGATTCGCCACTTGAAATAAAAATAGAGCGGCTGTCGATTTTTCGGTCTCCCGAACGACAACCAGATAAGAGGCCCTGTTGAATCGAAAGCCTCGAAAGGTTCAAGGGACGATATGTCATTCCTTCGTGATCTGAAAGTAGCTGTACGTTCCCTGTGGCGCGTACGTGCGCTGTGGGCAACCGTAGCCTTCACACTGGCGCTCGGCATTGGGGCGAACGCCGCGATCTTCAGCGTGATCCGGGCCGTGCTGCTGCGTCCGCTGGCCAACCGCGACGAAGACCGCCTGCTCTATGTCCAGCAAAGCGCGCCGGGCATCGGCGATGCGGATGTGAAGTTCTCTGTTCCGGAGATCGAGGACCTCAGCAAGAGCCTGAAAAACATCACGCAGGTGGGCACATTCTCCACCATGAGCTTCACCATCGTAGGGCTGGGCACGCCGCGGGAAGTTCCCGGTGGCGTGGTGGACGGCCACTACTTCGACGTGATCGGACTGCGCCCGGTGCTGGGACGGCTGCTGACAACCTCCGACGATGGACCGAATGCAGCGGGCGCCATGGTGCTGACGTATCGCTTCTGGAAAGAGTCGTTGCACTCCGATCCGGCCGTGCTCGGCAAGACGGTGCGGCTGGAGAGCGCGACGGGAGCCCGTAGCGCGACGATCGTGGGCGTGCTGGAACCCTCGGTACCGTATCCGGTGGCGACCGAATTCTTTTCCAATATCGTTACCAGCCCGCATCACCTCTCTGCCACGATGGTGACCGGGCGCGAGCATCGCATGACAGATATCTTCGCGCGCCTTGCGCCGGGAGCGACGCTTGATGGCGCGCGAGCAGAGTTGCGCGCGCGCTACGCGGCGATGACGGCCGCGCATCCGGAGGCATACAAGCCCGCTGAACACTTCGAGATCAGCGCGCGGCGCATGCATGACCAGATCAATGCGCGCGCTAACACTATCCTCTGGGTGTTGTTTGCGGCCTCCGGGCTGTTGTTTGTGATCGCCTGCTCCAACGTCGCCAACCTGGTGCTGGCGCGCACAGTGCGCCGCGAATCGGAGCTGGCGGTACGCTCGGCGCTGGGGGCGAACACCGCGGCGCTGCGGCGTTCCCTGCTGGCGGAAAGCCTAGTCCTGTGCGGCAGCGGAGTAGTTGCCGCGCTGCTGCTGGCATGGCCGATGGTGGCCGTGCTGGGGCGCTACGCAGCGCGGTTTTCAGTGCGCGCGGACGGCCTGACGCTGGATGCCACGCTGGTGTGGTTCGGCATCGCGCTGGCGCTTATCGCCGCTGTCTTCCTGGCCTATGTGCCGCGGCTGCCATCGGAGCGAGCGGAGCTGAGTTCCAGCCTGATCAGCGGCGCGACGCGCAGCAGCACCGGAAGCAGCAGCAAACGGCTGCGCGTCTTCGCCGTGATGCAGATTGCAGCTTCGTTTGTGCTGCTCACCGGCGCCGCGATGCTGATGCGAACGCTCTACACACTCGAAAATACGCCGCCGCCCTTTGATGCTTCGCGCGTTCTGGCGGTAAATCTGCCCGTGCTTACCTACGGACGCACGCCGCAACAGGTGCAGGATTTTTATCGTGAGGCACAGCGGCGGGTGAACACATTGCCGGGAGTGACGCACGCCTCGACGGGCTTCAGCGTTCCCTGGCGCGACGATCAGGCACTGAGCATCGCCTTCACCTTTGCTGCACAGGGCGCCGCTGTGCGCAAGAACGGAATCGAGGACTGGCGCGCCAAGTTCCGGTCGATCTCTCCGGGATATTTCGAGACGCTGGGTTTGCCGCTTCTTTCCGGGCGCGACTTCCGGGACTCTGACAAAGAGGGCAGCGAGCGCGTTGTCATCGTGAACCAGAAGCTCGCGGAGACGCTGTTTCCCGGACAGAACGCGCTCAATCGCGAGCTGCGGTGGACCGATGGAGTGATGAAATTCATCGGCATCAGCACCGAGCCGCGCCGCATCGTGGGTGTGGTGCCCGACCTCGATGACGAAAACATCATCCCCTCCCCGGGGATGATGGTGTATGAGCCGGCCGATCAGGAGGGATGGAACGGTCGTCTGCTGGTGCACGTCAACGGCGGCGACCCGCACGCTCTGGCCCCGGCGATAATCCGGACGATTCACGACCTCAATGCCGACCAGCCGGTGGAGCGGATCAGCACTCTGGAGGACATTCGCGCCGAGGTGATGACGCCGGATAAATTGAATGCCGTGGTCTTCGGCGGATTTGCCGCGGTGGCGCTGCTGATTTCGGTCATCGGGGTGGCGGGCGTGCTTGCATTTTCCGTCAGCAGCCGCACCCGCGAGTTCGGCATTCGTATGGCGCTCGGCGCGCAGCCCAAGGACATTCTTGGGGATGTGCTGCGTCAAGGCGTGACGATTGCGAGCATTGGCGTGGGTGCGGGCGCCATTTGCGGCGTGATTTTTGCACGCGCCATCGGCCGCTATGTTGCCGAAGCCCATCCGCCCGGAATGCCCGCGTTCCTTGCGTCGGCGTTCGTCATTTTGGCTGCCGCGGTGATCGCGTCGGCTGTTCCTGCAGCGCGCGCCGCGAGGGTGAACGCCGTAGAGGCGCTGCGTGCAGAGTAATGACCTCCCGTGAGAAGGCCCTCTTGAAAAAGAAACCACTCACAGCCGCACGTAAGAGGCCCGGACAGAAGATGTCCGGGCCTCTTGCGTGTTGTGAAGCTGCTACGGCGCCAGCGTTGTGATCAACGCGGCCTTGGGGCTGCCCCATCCGGTCACGAGGTCGAACTTTGTGACCGCTGAGTAGCTGCCGGATTTGCCGCTTCTGATGTCGTGGAAGTCCGTGGCGTATTTAGAGGTCACGTTTTGCGGGTAAATCGCGGGATCAAGGAAGCCGAGTTTGGATTTGCCGCTGAGCGGCCGCCCGCTGGTTGGCCAAAGCGATGAAGCCGGCCCACATGGGCGCGGCGAAGCTGGTTCCGCCCCACTCGTTGGCCACGCAGGCGGTCTGGTTCGAGCAGGTGTAGAAGGTGAAGTTGGCATTTGCCGCCACATCGGGGCCGCTGCGGTACGTCTTCGATCCCTTGTTGCTGGAGTTGATCACACCGGAGATCTTCTGCCATGAGGGGATCGCGATCTTGTCCGGCGAAATGCCGCCGCCACTGCCTGACCATGCAGTCTCGGATTTCCAGGCGCCGCCGGCTTTGGTCGTCACGAGATCGGTCCCGCCGACAGAGACGACATAGGCACTATCCGCCGGCCACGCCTCGTTGTTCTTCGACCAGGTGGAGTTGTCGCCCGTGGCGGCGAAGAAAGTCTGCCCTTGCGCCGCCATCTTTTTGAAGTAAGGATTGAGCGTGGACGGATCCACCGGCGTCCAGCCCCAGGAACAGCCGATGGTGGTAGGCAGCGGGCTATGCGTTGTCATGGCGCTGACCATGGCGGTGTCCGAGGAGCCAATGTACATCACCAGGCTGGAGAGCCCCGGAGCCATGCCGATCGCTTGAGTCATATCGAGCGTCTGCTCGGTGTCGTCGCAGTAGCCGCCAGCCTTGGTGTTGACGCAGGAGGTGCGGGTGCCGTCCACCGAGAGCAGATGGATCGGTACCTTGTTCGTCTGATGGACGTTTTTGAAGTAGGCGTTCAGATCGGCGAGATCGGTGCCGGCGAATTCAAGTAAACCCAGGTTCTGGCCGGCTCCGGTCAGCGCGGTTCCACCGTAATACGCAGCACGCATGTCGCTACCCAGGAATGATCCCGACAGGCCGGAGCCGGTGATGGCGTGGGAGACGATTTTATCGGCCGCGATGCCGTGAGCTTTTGCGTAGTCGCTCTTCTTCACCAGCAGCGGATGCGGGATGGAATAGTTGTCCAGACCGGAGATGTGCCAGAGATTGAAGGGCAGGTTGACGGTCGGCTCGCGATCCGGAGCATAGAAGGTGCGGTTTTCGTTGGGATGCTGATAGGTATGGATATTGACGTGGAACGCAGTCTGAACGGCCGTAACGGGTCCTTTGACCTGCACATCCATGCCGTCACGGCTGCCGCCGGTGACGGTGAGACCATTCGACTTTGCGTATTGCACGACGGCGTCATAGTCCGCCTGGCTGGGGCCGAACTGCGCAGTGAACTCCGGCACCGTGAGGAATTGCCGATAGGAAGGGCTTGCGGGATCGTAAATCTCGTCGAGCAGCCGGTCCAGGCTTGCCTCATCGCGCAGCGGCAGAACGATGTCCAGGCTCATGACCTGATTCGCGGAAAGGCGTCCGACGGCCTGCGCCTGATTGGTGCTCACTGCGGCTCGCATGTGGCGGGTCAAAAGATTTTGCGCCGGAAGAGCCGTCGTGGCCAGGAAAGCCGCGGCAATAGACGAGCAGGGTGCGGCGTGGTCTGAAACCTGAGGTGGGAATCACGACGTCTCCTTCAACAGCAGTGCGCTGGGACAATGTTATCGATTTTTCAGAGTGGCAAATGGCGAAATCCATCGCCGCCAATCGTTGACAGGCAATTTCTTTCAACCCATTTTGATATGCCGCAAAGCAGGGAGATTGAAGGATTATGTAACGGCGTCGCTGAGAAAGATTCTCCGAGGACTCGTATGTGCTGGAGTACTTTCGCGGAAGCATTCGACGCTGCGGCTTCCCGCACAGATCGAATGTACGTCAGTCGCCGTGCTGCTCGACGCTGACCCAGCGCTCTTTGTGGCCGGGGATGAAGAACAGCCGAATGCGGTCGAACATCAGGTAGACCACCGGGGTGGTGAAGAGCGTCAGCATCTGTGAGACGATCAGGCCGCCGACGATGGTAATGCCGAGCGGCCGGCGGAACTCCGATCCGGTGCCGGTGCCGAGGGCGAGCGGCAGGCCGCCGAGCAGCGCGGCGCAAGTGGTCATCATGATGGGGCGGAATCGCAGCAGGCAGGCTTCGTAGATGGCTGCCTCGGGCGACTTGCCTTCCTCGCGCTCGGCGGCGAGCGCGAAGTCGATCATCATGATGGCGTTTTTCTTCACAATGCCGATCAGCAGAATGATGCCGATGAGCGCGATGACGCTGAGATCGGTATGCGTGAGAAGCAGCGCGAGGATGGCGCCGACACCTGCGGACGGCAGCGTGGAGAGAATCGTGATGGGGTGCACGTAGCTTTCATAGAGAATGCCGAGCACGATATAGACGGTGCCCAGAGCGAGCGCGATAAGCATGGGCTCCGAGGCGAGCGAAGACTGGAACGCCTGTGCTGTGCCGGAGAATGCGGCCTGCACACTGCTGGGCATACCCATCTCCTGCTTCACGCGGTCGAGCGCGGTGACAGCCTGGCTAAGCGCCACGTTGGGAGCCAGATTGAAGGTGAGCGTGATGGACGGATATTGGCCGGAGTGGTTCACGGCGAGCGCGGTGCGGCGGTTTTCGAAGTGAGAGATCGCGGAGAGCGGGACGGCGGTGCCGTTGGAGGACTTGATGTAGATGTTCTTCAGCGAGTCCGGATCGCGCTGGTACTTGGGGTCTACCTCCATGACGACGTAGTACTGATTGAGGCCGGTGTACATGGTGGAGACCTGGCGCTGGCCGAAGGCGTCGTAGAGCACGTTATCGACGTCCTGCATGGTGAGGCCGAGGCGCGAGGCAGTATCGCGGTCCACGACGAGCCGGGCTTCGAGCCCGTTCTCCTGCTGGTCGGTAGAGGCGTCGCGCAGCTCCGGCATCTTCTTCATGCGATCGAGCAGCTTGGGCGCCCATTCATTCAGTTCGTCGAGATTCGAGTCCTGCAGCGTGTACTGATACTCGGCGTCGCTCGAGCGGCCGCCGACACGGATATCCTGCGATGACTGCAGGAACAACTGCACGCCGGGGATCTTCGAAAGCTTGCCGCGCAGGCGGTTGATGATCTGGTCGGCGCTGGCGTTGCGCTCGCTTTGCGGCTTGAGGGAGATGAACATGCGGCCGACGTTCGTGGTAGCGCCGCCGCCGCCGCTGCCGGCAAAGGCCAGCACGTAGTCCACGCCCGGATCTTTCTGCACGATGGCCGCGAGCTGCGCCTGCTTCACGCTCATGGCGTCGAAGGAGATGTCCTGTGACGCGCGCGCTGCGCCGCCCAGGCGGCCGGTGTCTTCGTTGGGGAAAGAATCCCTTGGGAACGATGATGTAGAGATAGATATTCAGCGCCAGCGTGCCGACGGTTATCAGCAGCACAAGGTTCTGGTGGCGCAGCACCCAGCGCAATCCGCGGTCATAGCCGGCCAGCAGTCCGTTGAAGACGCGCTCTCCGAAGCGGTAGGCGCGGCTGCGCTCGCTCGGATTGTGCTGGCGAAGAAACTTCGCGCACATCATCGGCGTAGTGGTGAGCGAGACGACGAGCGAAACCGCGATGGCTACCGACAGGGTGACGGCGAACTCGCGGAAGAGCCGGCCGACAATGCCACCCATCAGCAGGATGGGGATGAAGACAGCGATGAGCGAGGTGCTCATGGAGAGCACGGTGAAGCCGATCTCGCGCGAGCCCTTCATGGCCGCATCGAAGGGCGTCATGCCCTGCTCCATATAGCGGGTGATGTTTTCGAGCACCACGATGGCATCGTCCACCACGAAGCCGGTGGAGATGGTGAGGGCCATCAGCGACAGGTTGTCCATCGTGTAGCCCAGCAGGTACATCACGCCGAAGGTGTCACCAGAGACAGCGGCACCGCGACACTGGGAATGATGGTGGACCAGGCATCGCGCAGGAATATGAAGACGACGATGATGACCAGCACGATGGAGGCAAGGAGCGTGATCTCCACGTCGTGGATCGCGGCGCGGATGGTCACGGTGCGGTCCATCACGATGCTGGTGTGGATGAGCGGCGAAATGGAGGCCTCGAGCGAGGGCAGCGCGGCCTTGATGCGATCGACCGTCTGGATGACGTTCGCGCCGGCGATCTTGAAGATGATGATCAGGACGGCGGGCTTGCCGTTGGCGAGGCCGGATGTGTAGAGGTTCGAAGTGGAGTCGATGACCGAGGCGACATCCTGCAGCCGCACGGCTGCGCCGGTGGTCGCGTTATAGCCGACCACCAGCGGCGCATAGTTGCGCGCCTGGAAGAGCTGATCGTTGGTGTTGATGTTGCTGATGGTGTGGTCGTTCCGGAAATATCCGGTGGCCATGTTCTGATTCACCGCGCCGAGCGTGGTCCGCAGCGACTCCAGGCCGATGCCGTAGGAGCTGAGCTGCATGGGATTCGCTTCGACCCGCACCGCGGGACTGGCGCCGCCGCCGACAAAGCTCTCGCCCACGCCGGGCACCTGGGAAATCTTCTGCTGCAGAACGGAATCCGCAGCGTCATAGATCTCCGGGCGGCTCAACTGATCGGAGGTGAGCGCCAGAATCATGATCGGCGCGTCCGCCGGATTGGACTTGTAGAAGCGCGGGTTCTGCGGCAGGTTGGCAGGAAGCTGCGCGCGGGCGGCATTGATGGCTGCCTGCACATCGCGCGCGGCGCCATCGATGTTGCGATTGAGATCGAACTGCAGCGTGATGTTGGAGCCGCCGAGCGTGCTCGAAGAAGTCATCTCCGTCACGCCGGCGATGCGGCCGAACTGGCGCTCGAGCGGTGTCGCAATCGCGGAGGCCGCGGTCTCCGGGCTGGCGCCGGGCAACTGTGCCTGCACATTGATCGTGGGAAACTCGACCTCGCGGCAGCGACGAGACCGGGAGCAGAACGTAGCCGACCGCGCCGCCGAGCAGCAGCGCCAGGCTGAGCAGCGAAGTGCCGACCGGCCGGCGGATGAAGGGAGCGGAGATATGCATGAAGCGCTCCTAGTCCGCCGAGACCGTGTGCTCAGTGGTGCGGGTGCCGCGATGCGCGCGCGCCGCCGCTGAGCCGCTGCGCGAAGCGGTCGAAGTAGAGTAGACGACCGGAGTGGTGTAAAGCGTGAGCGCCTGGGAGACGATGAGGCCGCCGACGATAGTGATGCCGAGCGGCTTGCGTAGCTCCGAGCCCATGCCGGTGCCAAGCGCAAGCGGCAGGCCGCCGAGCAGGGCGGCCATGGTGGTCATCATGATGGGCCGGAAGCGCAGCAGGCAGGCTTCGTAGATGGCGTCTTCGGAGCTCTTGCCGTGCTGCCGCTCGGCTTCGAGCGCGAAGTCGATCATCATGATGGCGTTCTTCTTCACGATGCCGATCAGCAGGATGATGCCGATGATGCCGATGACATTGAGGTCCATGCCGAAGAGCAGCAGCGCCAGGATGGCGCCGACGCCGGCCGAGGGCAGCGTGGAGAGAATCGTGACGGGATGGATGTAGCTCTCATAGAGCACGCCCAGCACGATGTAGACGGTGATGAGCGCGGCGAGAATCAGGATGGGCTCGTTGGTGAGCGATGCTTCAAATGCCTTGGCGGTGCCCTGGAAGCTGGCATTCACGGTGGCGGGCATGCCGAGGTTGGCTTCGACCTGATTGATGATTTTGACCGCGTCTCCCAGCGAGGCGCCGGGGCCTAGATTGAAGGAGATGGTGCTGGACGGAAATTGGCCGAGATGGTCGATGGCAGAGCGGCGTGTTCGTGCGCTGCACGTGCACGAAGGTGCTCAGCGGAACCTCCGTGCCGGTGGAAGAGGCAACGTAGAGGCTGCTCAGCGAGCTCGGGTCAAGCTGGAAATTCGGCTGCACCTCCAGGATGACGTGGTATTGATTCAACTGCGTGTACATCGTGGAGACCTGGCGCTGCCCGAAGGCGTCGTAGAGCACGTTGTCGATGGTCGGACATCTGCACGCCCATGCGCGACGCGGTATCGCGATCGACGACCAGGTCCGTCTCCAGGCCCTTATCCTGCATATCGCTGGCGACGTCAGTGAGCTCGGGATGCTTGCGCAGCTCGGTGACCAGCTTATTCGTCCAGGTCGTCAGCTCGTTGGCGTCAGCGCTCTCCAGCGAATATTGATATTGCGTGCGGCTCACCACATCGGAGACGGTCAGGTCCTGCAACGGCTGCATGTAGAGCGTGATTCCCTGAACCTGTTTCAGACTTTGTCTGGAGCCGCTGAATGGTATCCATGACGCGGTCGTGACGCTGCGCCAGAGGCTTGAGGTTGATCTGGATGCGGCCGCTGTTGATGGTGGTGTTGGTGCCGTCGACGCCGATGAAGGAAGAGAGGCTCTGCACGTCCGGATCCTGCAGGATGACGTCGGCCAGTCTCTGCTGGCGTTGCGACATGCTCTCAAACGAGACAGCCTGCGGAGCCTCGGTGATGCCGAGGATGACGCCGGTATCTTCCACCGGGAAAAAGCCCTTGGGGACGACGACATAAAGGACCAGCGTCAGGACCAGGGTGCCGATGGTGACCATCAGCGTTGTAAACCGATAACGCAGAACAAACTGCAGCGTCCTGCCGTAAAGGCCGATGACGTAATTGAAGAAGTCCTCGGACTTGCGATAGAAGCGGTTCTGCTCCGATTCCGGCTTATGCTTCAGCAGCCGGGCGCACATCATCGGCGTGAGCGTTAGTGACACAACTGCCGAGACCAGGATGGTGACGGCGAGCGTGATGGCGAATTCGCGGAAGAGGCGGCCGACGACATCGCCCATGAACAGCAGCGGGATGAGCACCGCGATCAGCGAGACGGTGAGTGAAACGATGGTGAAGCCGATCTGCTCCGAGCCCTTGAGTGCCGCCGCAAGCGGATCCTCGCCCATTTCGATATAGCGCGAGATGTTTTCGATCATCACGATGGCGTCGTCCACGACAAAGCCGGTCGAGATGGTGAGCGCCATCAGCGTAAGGTTGTTCAGGCTGTACCCCAGCAGGTACATGATGCCGAAGGTGCCCACCAGCGAAAGCGGCACCGCGATGCTGGGAATAATGGTGGCGGCGAGGCTGCGCAGGAAGAGGAAGATCACCATCACGACCAGCCCGATGGTGAGCATCAGCTCGAACTGGACGTCATTTACGGAGGCGCGGATGGTCTCGGTTCGATCGGTGAGGATCTGGATCTTGATCGACGCCGGCATGCTGACCCGCAATTGCGGCAGAATGGCTTTAATGCGGTCAACCACAGCGATGATGTTCGCTCCGGGCTGCCGCTGCACATTCATGATGACGGCAGGAGTGCGGTTCATCCATGCGGCCTGCATCGTGTTCTCGGAGCCATCGATGATGTCCGCCACGTCGGACATGCGCACCGGTGCACCATTGCGATAAGCGATGACGATGGGCTTGTAGTCGCCGGAGGTCAGCAACTGATCGTTGGCGCCGATGGTATAGGACTGGCGCGTGCCGTTCAGGTTGCCCTTGGCGGTGTTCACGTTCGCGTCGGCGATCGCCGTGCGCATATCTTCCAGGCTGATGCCGTAGGAGGCGAGCTGGGCCGGATTTGCCTGGATGCGGACGGCCGGCTTCTGGCCGCCGGCGATCGACACCAGGCCGACGCCGGAGACCTGAGAGATCTTCTGCGCCATGTTGGTGTCGGCCAGGTCCTCGACCTTCTGCAGCGGCATGGTGTCGGAGGTCAGCGCGAGCGTCATGATCGGCTGATCGGCTGGATTCACCTTGCTGTAGATCGGCGGGTTGGGCAGGCCAGTGGGCAGGAAGCTTTGCGCCGCATTGATGCCGGCCTGCACTTCCTGCTCGGCGACATCGATGTCCTCGGTGAGATTGAATTGGAGAACGATGACCGAGCCGCCCTGCGAGCTGGTGGAGGTCATCTGGTTGAGGCCGGGCATCTCGCCGAACTGTCGTTCGAGGGGCGCAGTGACGGCGGAGGCCATCACGTCCGGGCTGGCGCCGGGGTAAAACGTCACCACCTGGATGATGGGATAGTCCACCTCAGGCAGTGCGGAGACCGGCAGCTGCTTGTAGGCGACAAAGCCCGCGAGCAGAATGGCCACCATCAGAAGTGAGGTGGCCACGGGCCGCAGGATAAAGATGCGAGACGGACTCACGACGAACCTAATTGCTGCTGTTGCTGCTTCTGGCCGCGATGCGAAGGCGTGGTGGAGACCTTCGAGCCATTCTGCAGTTTGTCTGCGCCATCGACGACGACCTGCTGGTTCGCCTCGACCCCGCTCTTTACCACCACCATCGAGCCTTGCGTGGTGTCGATCACAATCGGCTGCATGACGACAGTCCCGCTGCCCGGCGTGACTTTTCCGAGTGCCAGGCGCCTGACCGTTGTTCGCGCTCTTTGCGCTCGCGCCGGCGGGCTGGCTTGCATCAGCGCTCGGATTCGCTTCCGGCTTGACGAGCCACACGTAGTCGCCGTCCGGACTATGCTGGACCGCCGCCGCCGGCACCACCAGGGAGTTCGCGCGCTGCTCCAGGACGAGATGAACGTTCACGAACTGGTTGGGGAAGAGTTTCTCGTCCGTGTTGGCAAAGACGGCCTTCAGCTTGTCCGTCCCTGTCGTGACGTCGATCTGGTTGTCGGCTGCGGTGAGCTGGCCGGTCTCCAGTTGTGTTGTGTCGGAGCGGTCAAAGGCAATCGCGTCGAGCTTATGGTCTCGCCGCAGCTTGTCCAGCACGCGCTGTAACTGATCTTCCGGCAGCGTGAAGTAGACCGCGATAGGCCGGAATTGATTCACGACCAGCGTCTGAGTGGTGTTCGCAGTGATCAAGTTTCCGGGATCCACCTGCCGCAGGCCGACCTTGCCGTCGATGGGCGATTTTATGTGGCAGTAGGTCACATTCAGCTGAGCCGACTCAATCGCCGCCTGGTCGCCCTTGATCGCCCCCACAAACTGCCCCAGGTTGGACTCGTAGGTGTCCAGTTGCTCTTTGGAGACGACACCCTGATCGTAGAGCGCCTTGTAGCGGTTGAACTCCGCCTGATTGTTCTTTAACTGCGCTTCATCGCGGGCCAACTGGCCCTTTGCCTGGTCCAGTGTCGCTTGATAGGGCCGGGGGTCGACGGTCATCAGCTCAGCGCCCTTGCGAACATCCTGACCCTCCCGGAAGTAGACGTTGGTCAGCTCGCCGGTCACGCGCGGGATAATTTTCACGCTGTAGTACGGCGTGATCGTCCCCAGGCCGGTGAGATAAATAGGCACCGTCTCCTGCCGCACCGCCGCCACCTGGACGGGGATGGCCTGGTTGGCCATGGCTCGCTGCCTGCGGGCGGCTGTCGCCGCCTCCTCGCGCTTTGCCGTTATGGTCCGCCATGTGATGAGGCCAGCTAACGCGAGCAGCACCAGCAGTACCACCCAGCGGAGCCAACCGCGCTTACGTGGGCCCTGCGGGTTGTCTTCGCCTGGTATCTCAGCGCCGGGAACCCGGTAGGCGTAAGTTGAAGTCGGAACCTGTTCGGTTGGCGCGGCAGGTGACATGGGGTTATCTTCTTTTCTTTCCAGTTCTGTCTGAGTGAGCTTCGCTCCCGGATCTTTCGTGGGACCCGTAGGGCAAATCCTGATCCAGGTATGTCTCTAGGGACGGCTTGGGCCGAAGATTGGTTTCTTTACCCTTCGAATCTTTTCACATCATTGGATTACCTGACTATGCCCGGCGCTGGAACTGTGGAACGAGCTGCCGATATCGCACGATTCGGACCGGCTCCGTCCCTGTCTCTTGGCCTTTGTTTCATGAATCGAACTGGCCGGGTCTGTCATCCTAAGGCAATCGAGCAGAGTGCACCTGACCCTGATCGACTCTCCATTGGACCTGAAGCGACATCCTGCCCATCCCGGGCGGGTACCCGTCGCACGCCGGGCTGAATTGCAGCGGCACCGGCACAATATGAGAAGACGAGAGCTGACAATGACATAGCGAATGGCTATGTCCTTCGCCGGCCTGCTTTTGCAGGTTGCTTTGTACACTGGAGAGGCTCGCATAGAGCGTGCCCTTGAACATCGTTGTCTCCGCCGGACGATCGGTAGCGCTGGCCGGCGGTCCGAAGCAGTTTTTCAAATTGTGAAAGGCTAGAATCATGTCTCCACGCCGCCGTTCCGCCGAAGAACGGCGGCGCAGAGCGAAAACTGCCACCTCAAAATATTTGTGAAACTGCTCTAAACGGCCCGGCTTCCAAGCCGCCTGTGCCAGAGGAAGTGCTCAAAGCTTATGTGGATTGTTCGACTCGCGCTACGACGGCCCTATACCTTTGCCGTTCTTGCGCTGCTGCTCCTGATCATCGGCCCGCTCTCGATTCTCAATACGCCGGTGGATATCTTTCCCAATATCAACATCCCGGTGGTGAGCATCGTCTGGCAATACCAGGGCTTCTCCGCCGAAGAGATGGCCGACCGCATCGTCACCATCACGAGCGCGCCCTTACCACCACGGTCGACAACATCGACCACATCGAATCGAATTCGCTTTACGGCGTCTCCGTGGTGAAAATTTATTTCCAGCCGCAGGTCAATCTTCCGATGGCCATTGCGCAGGTTTCGGCCATCTCGCAGACCCAGTTGCGGCAACTTCCCGCCAGGCACAACGCCCCCGCTCATCATCGATTACAACGCATCGAGCGTTCCCATCCTGCAGCTTGGCGTGTCGGGCACAGGGCTGACTGAGCAGCAACTCAACGACTACAGCCTGAACTTCATCCGCACCCAGCTTGTCACCATCCGCGGCGCAGCCATTCCCTATCCTTACGGCGGCAAGCAGCGCCAGGTGCAGGTGGACCTGAACCTGCACGAGCTGCAGGCCAAGGGACTCTCGCCCAGCGATGTAACGAACACCATCGCGAACCAGAACCTGATCCTGCCCTCCGGCACGATGAAGGTGGGCACCTACGAGTACCAGGTGGAGACCAATAGCGCTCCCACACGATCGAAGGATTGAACGATCTGCCGATCAAGCAGGTGAATGGCGCGATGGTCTACGTCCACGACGTCGCGCACGTGCGCGACGGATTTCCTCCACAGACCAACATCGTGCGGGTGGACGGCCAGCGCGCCGCGCTGCTGACCATTCAGAAGAACGGCAACGCCTCCACGCTGGAAATCATCAAGGGCATCTTCAACAAACTGCCGTCCGTGAAGGCGTCGATCGACGCGCCGCAGCTGAAGATCACGCCGCTTTCGGATCAGTCGATCTTCGTGCGAGGCGCCATCTCCGGCGTGGTACACGAGGCGCTCATCGCCGCCTGCCTGACCGGCTTGATGATCCTGGTGTTTCTGGGGAGCTGGCGTTCGACGCTCATCATCGCGGTCTCGATTCCGCTGTCGATTCTCGTTTCACTGATCATGCTGGGAGCGCTGGGCGAGACCATCAACATCATGACGCTGGGCGGACTGGCGCTGGCCGTCGGCATCCTGGTGGACGATGCGACCGTCGAGATCGAAAACATCAACCGCAATCTGGAAGAGGGCAAGGAGCTCGAACAGGCGATTCTCGATGGCGCGGCGCAGATCGCGGTTCCCGCCTTCGTCTCCACGCTGTCGATCTGCATTGTCTTCGTGCCGATGTTCTTCTGGCGGAGTCGCGAAGTATCTCTTTGTGCCGCTGGCCGAGGCGGTGGTTTTCGCGATGCTTGCGTCCTACTTCCTGTCGCGCACCGTGGTGCCCACGATGGCGATGTACCTGCTGACGGAGCACGATCCGGATGCGCAGAAGCAGAAAGAGCGGAGCCGCAATCCGTTCCTTCGTTTTCAGCTTGGGTTCGAGCGGCGCTTCGAACAGTTCCGCAGCTTCTATCACGGCCTGCTCGGATTGGCCGTGGGGCACAGCACGGTATTTTTGATTCTCTTCGTCGTTGCCTGCGTGGGCTCGTTTGCGCTGCTGTATCCCTGGCTGGGGCAGGACTTTTTCCCGTCCGTCGATGCCGGCCAGTTCAAGCTGCACGTGCGCGCACGCACCGGCACTCGCATCGAGGAGACGGCGCGCCTGTGCGACCAGATTGACAATGCGATCCGGCGCGAGATTCCGGCGCGCGAGCTGGTCACCATCATCGACAACATCGGCATGCCCTACTCCGGCCTGAACCTTTCCTATACCAACACCGGCGTGGTGGGCTCGGCGGATGCGGACATCACAGTCTCTCTCTCCAAAGATCACCGGCCGACCGCCGCCTATCTTGGAGAGCTGCGCCCGAAGCTGGCGGAAGAGTTTCCCGGAGTTACGTTTTACTCCCTGCCGGTGGACATGACGACGCAAATCCTGAATTTCGGCCTGCCCGCGCCAATCGATATTCAGATCATCGGCCATAACCAGGTAGCCAATCACGAGTTCGCCGAAAAGCTGATGCAGGAGATCAAATACGTGCCGGGCACGGCTGACCTGCACATCCAGCAGCCGTTCAATGAGCCGCGGCTCTTCGTGGATGTGGACCGCTCGCGCGCGCAGGACATCGGGCTGACGCAGCGGGATGTAGCCGGCTCCCTGCTGGTGGCGCTGAGCGGCTCCTTCCAGACCTCGCCGACTTTCTGGCTGAATCCCAAGAATGGCGTGAGCTACAACGTAGCGACGCAGACACCGCAGTACTCGCTGGATTCGCTGGACGATCTGGAGAGCGTGCCGATTACGGCCAGCGCAGCGCCGAATCCAAATGCGAACTTCAGCATGTTCACCCCAGCGGCGCAGATGGGCGGGCAGCCGATTCAGATCCTCAGCAACCTTGCTGCCATCACCCGCGGCGAGGAGCTTGCCACCGTAACGCATTACGACATTCAGCCCGTGATCGACATCTACGGCAACATCGACAAGACGGACCTGCGTAGCGTCGCGGACAAGATCAGAGGCATCATCGACAAGCATCGTAAAGAGCTGCCTACGGGCTCGCGCCTGGTGATCCGCGGCCAGGTGCAGACGATGCGGTCCTCCTTTGTCGGACTCGTGAGCGGCCTTTTCTTCTCGATCCTGCTTGTCTACCTGCTGATCGTCGTCAATTTTCAGTCGTGGCTCGACCCGTTCATCATCGTCTCTGCCCTGCCTGCCGCGCTCGCCGGTATTGTGTGGATCCTCTTCCTCACCGGCACCCATATCTCCGTGCCTGCGCTGACCGGATCCATCATGTGTATGGGTGTGGCGACTGCAAACTCGATCCTGGTCGTCTCCTTCGCCAAGGAACAACTGGAGATCAATGACGGAGATGCTGTGGCCGCGGCTCTGGCCGCCGGCTTTACGCGCTTCCGCCCTGTATTGATGACCGCGCTGGCCATGATCATCGGCATGGTGCCTATGTCATTGGGGCTGGGCGACGGCGGCGAGCAGAATGCACCGCTGGGCCGCGCTGTCATCGGCGGACTGATCTTTGCCACGGCGGCCACTCTCTTCTTCGTACCCACATTCTTTAGCGTTGTGCACGGCGCGCTGGAGCGCCGCCGCCGCGCCCGGACGGACCGGAATGGCCGCGCTTCCACAAGCGAGAACCACGGAGCATTGGACGACCATGAGCGAGCATAACCAGAACCCGCAAACCACGCGTCCGCATGACGAGCACGGCGGTGCGCCTGCGCCGCAGTCTCATGTCTCGGGACGAACCGCCGTTATCGTGCTTGGGCTGCCGCTGACCGTGGCCGCCATCATCGCGGTGGTGGGCATTGTGCAGCGCGAGCACGCCCGGACTGCTCTGGCTGCCGAAACCAACGCACTCGCGGCGCCTGATGTGCTGCTCTCGAAACCACAGAACGGCTCACCTAACTCGGAGATTGTTCTGCCCGGCAATGTGTACGCCTACGAAGACGCGCCCATCTATGCGCGCACCAATGGCTATCTGAGCCACCGGTATTTCGATATCGCGCGCGCATGTGCGCAAAGGACAGTTGCTGGCGGTCATCAGCTCGCCGGAAGTCGATCAACAACTGCTGCAGGCACGAGCTGACCTGGCCACGGCAGAGGCCAACGCCGGCTATGCCAAAAGCACGGCGAAACGCTATCAAAATCTGCTGGGGCAGGATGCTGTGTCGCGCCAGGACACAGAGAACTTCGCCACCCAGGCGCAGTCATCCAACACTTTGGTGAAGTCGCAAATTGCAAACGTCGGGCGGCGGGAGCAGTTGACTTCGTTCGAGAAAATCTATGCGCCGTTTAACGGCGTTCTCACGTCGCGCAGCATCGATGTCGGGCAGCTCATCGATCAGGGCGCAGCCAAAGAGCTCTTCCACATGGCCTCGACAGACGTGCTGCGTGTCTACGTCAACGTGCCGCAGATTTACTCTCGCGATGCGCTGCCGGGCACGAAGGCGCAGCTCACATTTTCCGAGTACCCGGGCCGTTCGTTTCAAAGGAACGCTGGTCCGTACCGCGAAATCGATTGACGTAAATTCACGCACACTGCTGGTGGAAGTGGATGTCGATAACCGCAAGGGCGAGCTGACGCCGGGCGCCTACACGGAGGTGCATCTCAAGGTCGGGCAACCGGTCTCGTCAGTCATCGTTCCTGTATCCACGCTGCTCTTCCGCAAGGAAGGATTCCGCGTTGCCGCGGTCGAACACGTCGGCAATGACGAATCGTGAAGCTGGTGCCAATCACCATCGGGCACGACGACGGAGACACCGTGCAGGTGGTCAGCGGGCTGGATGCGAACACGCCGATCATCAGCAATCCGCCCGATTCGGTGATCGAGGGCGAGAAGGTGCACGTCCTGCAAAACTCCGGGCAGAAGTACAGGAACAGGGACAGTGAGCATGAAACGCTCGACAATTTGTAACTGCGCTGCGTTGGCCGTCGCTCTTTTCCTGAGCGGGTGCGAGGTAGGCCCGAATTACAAGATGCCCAGCGCTGCAATGGCTCCATCTTTTAAAGAAGAGGCCGTGGCACCGCCTCCGCCGAGTGCGCCTGGTGTGGGCTGGAAACATGCCGAACCGGGCGATGACAGGATTCGCGGCAAGTGGTGGGAGTCGTATGGCGATGCGCAGCTCAACACGCTGGAGGAGCGTGTCACTGTTTCGAATCAG
>CAVTQV010000006.1:0-161964 GCA_963736915.1 uncultured Acidobacteriaceae bacterium
ACCGAACGGGGCCGCAGGGCGGTCCCGCTATTAGGAAGAAGAGACGACGATGATTCCGCAGAGACAGAGAAACGAGATTCGGCAGCGCGTGCACTCGCGCATCCGGCGCAAGATGCAGGGCACGGCGGAGCGGCCACGGCTGAATGTCTATCGCTCGCTGAACCACATTTACGCACAGGTGATCGATGACGCGAGCGGCACCACGCTGGTCGCCGCTTCCACGATAGCGGCCAAGCTGAAGACCGGCGGCAATGTGGCCGCGGCAAAGGAAGTCGGGAAACTGGTGGCCGAGCGTGCGAAGGAGAAGGGCGTCAAGAAGGTGGTCTTCGATCGCGGCGGCTATCTCTATCACGGACGCATCAAGGCGCTGGCCGATGCGGCGCGCGAAGCGGGTCTCGAGTTTTAGCGGGTTAGGGGCGCCACGCGCCCGGAAGGAAACAGAATGGCAATACTGAAGAAAAAGCTCGATGCCGGGCACTACAACCTGAAGGATCAGGTCGTCGCGATCAACCGCGTGACCAAGGTCGTCAAGGGCGGCAAGAACATGTCGTTCGCCGCGCTGGTTGTGGTCGGCGATCCGGGTGCCGGCGTGGTCGGCTACGGCTCCGGCAAGGCGAAGGAGGTTCCCCAGGCGATCCGCAAGGGCATCGAAGCGCCAAGAAGAATCTGGTGCACGTGCACCTGACCGAAACCACGATTCCGCACCAGGTGCTGGGCCGCTACGGCTCGGGCCAGGTGCTGCTGAAGCCGGCTCCCGAAGGCACGGGCGTCATCGCCGGCGGCGCTGTGCGCGCGGTGATGACCTCGGCCGGCGTGCAGAATGTGCTGACCAAGAGCCTGGGCACCGCGAACCCGCACAACGTCATCAAGGCCACCTTCGACGCGCTGACCCAGTTGCGCGACAAGGCCGAAGTTGCGGCGCTGCGCGGCAAGCAGGTAGAGGAGCTATAGTCATGGCAGAGGCGCAAGAAGACACTGCTGATCGAGTACTACCGCTCGAAGATTGCGACCCCGCAGAAGCACAAGAAGGTCGTCAAGGGCCTGGGCTTTACCCGGCTGAACCAGATCGTCGAGCGTGAGGACACGCCCTCGATCCGCGGCATGGTCAAGACCATTCCGCATCTGGTGCGCATCGTCGAGTAGTTCGTCAGATGAGTCGTTCGAAACAATAGAATCATCATGCGAGTCGGCCTTCCGCCTTTACGGCAAACCGGGCCGGCGTTGAGCGAGGAAATCATGGCAACGAATCTCTCCAATCTGCGCGCGCCGAAGAAGGCGAACACCAATCGCAAGCGTGTGGGCCGCGGCATGGGCTCCGGTATGGGCAAGACTTCGACCCGCGGCCACAAGGGCCAGGGCTCGCGCTCCGGTTCCAGCCTGATGCGCGGCTTTGAAGGCGGCCAGATGCCGCTGCACCGCCGCCTGCCCAAGCGCGGCTTCACCAACATCTTCCGCACCGAGTACAACGTGCTCAATCTGGACAGCCTGGCCAATCTCCAGGAGACTGAGCTGACCCTTGAAAAGCTTGCGGAACTTGGTCTGACCAAGAAGAAGGGTCTGTTGAAGATCCTCGGCAATGGCGAGATCAAGACCGCCATCACCGTGCACGCGCACAAGTTCTCCAAGTCGGCGCAGGAAAAGATCGAGCGCGCCGGCGGTAAAGTAGTCGTTCTGGGTCAGACGCCGGCCCAGGCTTAAGCAGTCATCAGCGGAGATCAGGGGTAGGCTGACTTCATATGTGGGAAAAGTTTTCAAATATCTTCCGTATCCCGGACCTCCGCAATCGCCTGCTGTTTACGCTGGGGATGCTGGCGGTCTACCGCCTTGGCGCGCATATTCCGACGCCGGGCGTCGACACCAAGGCGCTGGAATCGTTCTTCGATAGCCAGAGCGGCTCAGCCCTCGGATTGGTCGACCTGTTCAGCGGCGGCAACCTGCGCCGGCTGACCGTCTTCGCCCTGGGCATCATGCCCTACATCACAGCGTCGATCATCTTCCAGCTGCTGACCGTGGTCTATGAGCCGCTGGCCAAGCTGCAGAAGGAAGGCGAGATCGGCCGCCGCAAGATCACGCAGTGGACGCGCTACATGACGGTTGTGCTCGGCGTTGTGCAGTCGTTCGCGATCGCGCTCACGCTCTCGCACAGCACCGGCGGCGGGCAGTCCTATGTGATCAATCCGGGCGCGGGATTCGTCGCCATGACGGTGCTTACGCTGACCGCCGGCACCACCTTCGTGATGTGGCTGGGTGAGCAGATTACCGACCGCGGCGTCGGCAACGGCATGAGCTTGCTGATCTTCGCCGGCATCGTCGACGGACTGCCCCGCGGCATCGCCGACCTGTACGAGAAAGCCAAGACGCAGGCCTTCGGCGCATTTACCGTTCCGGCGCTGGCCATCCTGGTCTTCGGCATGATCGCCGTGGTCGCCTTCATCGTCTACGTCGAGCGATCGGAGCGGCGTATCCCCGTGCAGTACGCGAAACGCATCGTGGGCCGGCGCCTGATGGGCGGCCAGTCCACGCACCTGCCGCTCAAAGTAAACTCCGGCGGCGTGATGCCGATCATCTTCGCCAGCTCTATCCTCTCTGCGCCGATGCTGTTCGCTACATCGAACTTCGTGCGCAGCCACACCGTGCTCAACCGCATCTTTGACGCGCTCCGCGCCGGCGAGCCCTGGTATGAGCTGCTCTCCATGGTGGCGATCGTCTTCTTCGCCTACTTCTATATCTCGATCGTCTTCCGTCCGGACGACATCGCCGACAACATGCGCAAGTATGGCGGCTTTATTCCCGGTATCCGTCCCGGCCGCCGCACTTCGGATTACATCAACGACATCCTGACGCGCATCACGCTGGTCGGCGCCATCTACCTGATTGTGGTCTGGCTCATCCCGCAGATCATGATTAACGGCATCCACCTCGAAAACCTGTGGCTGATCGGGCCTGCCTTCGAACGCATGCCGACCTGGGTGACGCACGGCCTGGGGCTGAACTTCTACTTCGGCGGCACTTCGCTGCTGATCGTCGTCGGCGTGGCCATGGATACCGTCAACCAGATCGAGTCGCAGCTCATCATGCGGCACTACGAGGGCTTCTCGCCGAGAAGCGGCCGGGTGCGCGGACGCCGCGCGTGGTAGCGGGTCATCCGGAGTTGGCCTCCGCAGATCGTATCGCCGGCCGCGGCGCCGGCGTGGGCTTTCATCCCGGCCCGGTGCTGCTGTTGGGCGCCCCCGGGGTAGGCAAGGGAACGCAGGCCAAGGCCATCATGGCGGCCTGGGGCATTCCGCAGATCTCTACCGGCGACATTCTGCGCGAGATCAAGAACCGTGACCTCAAGCCCAGCCCGATCGCCGACCGGCTCCTGCGCGAAGGCAAGCTGCACGAAGACGACATGCTCCGGATGGAGGCAGGCAAGCTGGTCTCCGATGGCCTGGTGAACGACATGGTGGCGGCCCGTCTGGAAGAACCGGACACCGCACGTGGGTACATTCTGGACGGCTTTCCGCGTACCCTGGTGCAGGCTGACTGGCTGGACGCGCAGCTTGCCTCCGGCGCCAGCGGCCTTCCGGCCCTTCCAGTCGTAGCCGTCAGCCTGGTGGTGAATGAACAGCAGTTGCTGCTGCGCATCACCGGCCGGCGAAGCTGTCCGGTCTGCAAGCGCATCTATAACGTGTACCTGAAGCCGCCCGGTTGCCGATACGGTCTGCGATTTCGACCAGACAGTGCTCGAGCAGCGCGCCGACGATACGGAGGCCGTGTTTGCGGAGCGGATGCGCGCCTACGCCGAGCAGACAGCGCCGGTGCTCGAACACTACCGCGCTCTGGGCCGCTACGCAGAAGTAGACGGCGATGCACCTGTGGACGTGGTGACGGAAAGCATCCTGGCCGCAGTCGAGCGCCTGCGGGCCTAGTTGGAACGAGAAACAACCATGGCGATCATGATCAAAACCGCGAAGGAAGTGGAGAAGATGCGACGCGCCGGCGGCATTGTGCGCGAGGTGCTCCACGCGGTGCGCGCCATGGTGAAGCCGGGCGTGACCACGCTTGATCTGGAAAACGTAGCAGCCAAGCTGATTGAAGACGCTGGCGCAAAGCCGGCATTCAAGGGCTATCACGGCTTTCCCTGCGTGCTCTGCACCTCGCTGAACGAGCAGGTGGTGCACGGGATTCCTTCCGCCAAAACCGTGCTGCGCGAGGGCGACATCCTCTCGGTCGATTGCGGCGCGGTGATCGACGGCTATTACGGCGATTCGGCCATCACCATCCCGGTGGGGAAGGTTTCACCAGAGACGCAGCGGCTGCTCGATGTGACTCAAGGCTCGCTCGAAAGGGCGATTGAGACGGTCCGTCCGGGGGCAATGCTGGGCGATGTTGGGGCGGCGGTACAGGAGATGGTGGAGTCGGAAGGTTTCAGCGTGGTCAAGGAGTTTGTGGGCCACGGGATCGGTACCAAGATGCACGAAGACCCCCAGATCCCGA
The DNA here is from genome assembly GCA_963736915.1 of uncultured Acidobacteriaceae bacterium. GTDB lineage: Bacteria > Acidobacteriota > Terriglobia > Terriglobales > Acidobacteriaceae > KBS-83. The sequence continues at coordinate 4,480 of CAVTQV010000006.1, forward strand.
ATTTCGGGCAGCGGGGGCGGGGCGTCCGGCTGCGCGAGGGCATGGTGCTGGCCATCGAGCCCATGGTGAACGCCGGCGGGGACGCGGTGCGGGTCCTGAAGGACGGTTGGACGGCAGTGACGGAAGACGGCAGCCTGAGCGCGCATTTCGAGCATACGGTCGCCGTCACCAAGGATGGCGCGGCGATTTTGACACTGTAACCGCCCTGAATCGGGTATCATAGGGGTTGGCACATAAGTGGCCGGAGGCTTTGCCAGAACAGTCTGGCGGGACAAGTCTGGCAGAACCAGGAAGACTGATTGTCGAAGGAAGACGCAATAGAAGTTATGGCGACGGTTCTCGAGACGTTGCCGAACGCGATGTTTAAAGTGGAGCTCGAGAACAAGCATCAGGTGCTGGCCCACGTATCCGGACGTATGCGGAAGAACTTCATTCGCATCCTCCCCGGCGACCGTGTTGCGGTGGAGTTGAGTCCGTACGATCTGAACCGCGGCCGCATCGTTTACAGATACAAGTAGCGCGCCGGTCTGCCGCCAGAAAAGCAACCAGCCCTTGCAGAAGGCTCGTTGTCATGGGCGTGCCCTGTCGGAGCGTTCGAACTTGTGAGTCGAGAGATTGAGGGGTTGTCGTTATGAAGGTACGTGCATCGGTTAAGAAGATTTGTGACAAGTGCAAGGTCATCCATCGCCGCGGTGTGGTGCGGGTGATCTGCGAGAACCAGAAGCATAAGCAGCGCCAGGGCTAAGACGCCCGGGCATACACGAGCGGTTCCGGGGCGAGTTAGCCGCAGTCAAGGCTTGCGATGAACCCCGGCTCACGCGAAACCTGCCGGTGAATTTCCAATTCCGGCCAGACGTTCCAGGCGGCGAAGCTGCACTGGAGCAAGCGAAGGACAAGCATGGCACGTATTGCTGGCGTCGATCTGCCGAGAAACAAACAGGCACGCATCGCGCTCACTTACATCTACGGCATCGGCAATCCGCGCGCGGCAAGCATTTTGAGCACCGCGAATGTCGATCCGTTCAAGAAGATCCAGGATCTGGGCGAAGACGAGGTCAACCGCATCCGTCAGGTCATCGAGCAGGAAGGCGGCATTGAGGGCGACGCGCGCAAAGACGTTGCGATGCACATCAAGCGCCTGATCGATATCCAGAGCTATCGTGGCAACCGCCATCGCCGCAACCTGCCGGTCCGCGGACAGCGCAGTCACACCAACGCGCGCACGCGCAAGGGCCCGCGCAAGGGCACCATCGCGGGCAAGAAGAAAGCGACGAAGACCTAAATGGCAAAGGCACAGCAGGCGGCAACCGGCAAGGCCGGCAAGAACAAGAAGTTCAAGAAGCGCGAACGCAAGAACGTGCCCTACGGTCTGGTGCACATTCAGGCTTCGTTCAACAACACCATCGTCACCATCACGGACAACATGGGCAACACGCTTTCCTGGAAGAGCTCGGGTTCGCTCGGCTTCCGTGGATCGCGCAAGGGCACGCCATTCGCGGCGCAGCAGGCCGCGGTCAATGCCGCCAACCAGGCGCGCGACCATGGTCTGCGCTCGGTCGATGTGCGCGTCAGCGGGCCGGGTTCGGGCCGCGAGTCCGCCGTGCGTGCGCTGGCTGCTGCCGGCATCGAGGTGCGTTCGATTCGCGACGTTACCCCGATTCCGCACAACGGCTGCCGTCCGCCGAAGCGTCGTAGGGTCTAACTCGCGCTTTCGCGAGTTAGACACGAGCTTCTAGCTCCTGGCCTCTAGCTTTTTGAAGCTGAGGCAAATGCGCTGAAGCTGATTGTCGAAGTGATGCAGCTGGGAGCTAGCGGCTAGAAGCTAGTAGCTGAAGTACGGACTGGGACGAAGGGCATGGCCCGTAAACCAGTCGACACCTGAAGTTGAGGAGAGAGATACGTGGCACGTTATACCGGAGCAGTCTGCCGCCTTTGCCGTCGCGAAGGCATGAAGCTTTTTCTGAAGGGCACCAAGTGCCACACCGAGAAGTGTCCGGTGGACAAGCGCAACTTCGCCCCCGGCCAGCACGGCCGCGACCGCAAGGTGAAGATCGTCGGTTACGGTCTGCAGTTGCGTGAGAAGCAGAAGGCAAAGCGCATCTACTTCACGCTGGAGAGCCAGTTCCGCGAGTACTACGAGAAGGCGAACCGCTCCTCGGGCGTGACGGGCGAAATCCTGCTGCAGCAACTGGAGCGTCGTCTCGACAACGTCGCCTATCGCCTGGGCTTCGCATCCAGCCGCCGCCAGTCGCGCCAGATCGTGCGCCATGGCCACGTCGAAGTGAACGGCCGCAAGGTCAACATCCCCTCCTTCCAGGTGCAGGTGGGCGATGAGATCAAGATCCGCGAAGGCTCAAAGGCGATGACAGTGCTCGAGAGCTCGACCGAGTTCGCGAGCCACCAGCAGTCGCCGCAGTGGCTTCAGGTCGATCACAAGAACCTCTCCGGCAAGGTGTTGGCGCTGCCGAAGCGCGAGGACGTAAACCTGCCGGTGAACGAGCAGTTGATCGTAGAGCTTTACAGCAAGTAGGGAACTCTACAGCAAGTAAACAAGTTTGCCCGGCAATCCATCGCCGGGTCGAAGTACCCGCGCAAGCGGTCACATCCACGCAACAGGAGAAACAGGCACAGCCGCTGCAGAATGCTTCGCGGCGCTTGCTGTGCAGGAGATACACGCATGCTTTGGAGAGGATTTCAAAAGCCCAAGCGTCTTGCAGTTGATACGGAGACGCTCACCGAGAAATACGGAAAGTTCAGCGCCCAGCCCTTTGAACGCGGGTTCGGCACCACGGTCGGCAATGCGCTGCGCCGCGTGCTGCTCTCTTCGATCGAAGGAGCGGCCGTCACCGCGGTCAAGATCGAAGGCGTGCTGCACGAGTTCCAGTCGATCACCGGCGTGGTCGAAGACGCGACGGACATCATCCTCAACCTGAAGCAGATTCCCTTCAAGTTGAATGGTGAAGGCCCGAAGGCGCTTTATCTGCGTGCGGACCAGCCCGGTGTTGTCACCTCGGGCATGATCGAGGCAGACGGCGACGTGGAGATTCTGGACAAGAACATCTACATCGCGACCGTCAGCGAAGGCGGCAAGCTGGACATGGAGATGCGCCTGAAGCGTGGGCGCGGATACATCTCCGCCGACAAGAACTTCGACAGCGATCTCGGCATCGGCTTCATTCCGGTGGACTCGGTTCACTCTCCCGTGCGTAAGGTCAACTACACGGTCGACGCAGCCCGTCTCGGTCAGATCACCGACTACGACAAGCTGACGCTTGAGGTATGGACCAACGGCTCGGTGCTTCCCGCCGATGCAATCGGCCTGGCAGCCAAGCTGATCAAAGACCACATGACCATCTTCATCAACTTCGAGGAAGAGATCGAAGCGGAGCACCAGTCGGAAGAGGGCCGCATGCAACTGCGGAACGAGAACCTCAACCGCTCGGTGGAAGAGCTCGAGCTGTCCGTGCGCAGCTACAACTGCCTGAAGAACGCGAACATTCAGACCATCGGCGAGCTGGTCCAGAAGACCGAGCCCGAGATGCTGAAGACCAAGAACTTCGGCCGCAAGTCGCTGAACGAGATCAAGGAAATCCTGGCGCAGATGGGTCTGTCGCTGGGCATGAAGATCGACGAGAACGGCAACGCCGTCCCCGGACCGACCTCCATCCTGCCCTCGCAGGCGCTGGCGCAGAGCTACAACAACCGATTCGATGACGAAGAGGATGACCTCGACGTGCTCGAACCGATGCAGAACGAGCCGGAGAACTTCTAACCACTTCCGCCGGAGGGAGACACTTCTCTCTCCGGCGCTTGATTTTAGCGGCCCCGCCGCACGTAAGCGAGAGATTTGCCATGCGCCATCGCAATGCTGGATACAAACTCGGACGCAACACCAGCCACCGCCGCGCCCTGCTGCGCAATCTGGTCACGTCCATCCTGTTGGAAGACCGCGTCGTGACCACCGTCACCAAGGCCAAGGCCGCGCGTCCCCATGTGGAGAAGCTGATCACCCTGGGCAAGCGTGGCGATGTGCATGCCCGCCGCCAGGCATTGGCCTATCTGATGACTGATGACGCAGTGAAGCGTCTCTTTGAAACCGTTGCGCCGCGTTACGGCGATCGCCAGGGCGGCTACCTGCGCATCGTGCGTACCGGATTCCAGAAGGGCGATGGCGCCGAAAAGGCCTTCATCGAACTCCTGGGCGCCGAAAAGCTTCTCGACGAGAAGCGCTCCAAGCGTGCGGAAGCTCGTGAGAAGCGTCGTGAAGAGATGCAAAAGGCCATGGCGGAGCAAGCCCCGGCCGAAGGCGAAGCCGGCGAGTAAGTTCTCAGCCGCTCAAAAACGTAACTCTAAAACGCACCCATTCCGGGTGCGTTTTCATTTGCTGTCAGCGGCCTCGCGCCCAGGTGAACGCAATCCCGCCCGTAACGCTGCGTCCCGCCATGGGCACGCCAGGCAGTTCCTCATATCCGGTGTTGCTCAGATTATCGAGCCGCAGATACGGCTGCACATGCCCGCTGCTGCGCGCGACCGCGGCGCTCCAAAGCGGATACGCGGTATGGCCCACTCGCTGCACCACCGCAACCTGCGTGCGCGCGACCACCTGATGCCGGATCAGGGCGGACCAGGAGAACAGCGCATTCTGCGCCGCGTAATTGAACACATACGCCGAGATCAGTCCGCTGGCCAGGTCGCGGCTGGCATGGACACCGGTGTAGGCAAGATCAAGCTGCTGGTTGCCGTCGAGACGCAGATGCACCGCCGCCTCTGCTCCGGTAAACGCCAGCGCGCCTGTATTGGTCGCCACGTAGCGAGCCGCCGGCGAATCCTTTATGTAATCGATGCTGTTTCCAATGCGATTCTGGAAGCCCGTCAGCTCCAGCGACACGCGACCGCGTGGTGCCCACAGCAGCCCTCCCTCATAGCTCCACGCCGTCTCCGGCTTGAGCCGCGGATTCCCGATCGTGGTCGGATCGCTGTAGTAGAGATCGGTATAGGTCGGCAGCCGGAAGGCATGGCCGGCGGAGGCGCGCAGGCGCAGGCCGTCGCGCAGCCGGTACCCTGCGGCAAATGTTGGGGAGAAGTCCTGCGATCCTCCGCTGAACACTTCTTCCCGGCCTCCGACAGACAACGTAAGCCGCGGCCATCTGCGCAGATCGAGAACAGCGTAGCCGGCCCCCTGATTGCGGCCATGCCGTCCCAGGCTGGAGCTGCGAATCGTATCCGCCGAGCCGTCCAGCCCGGTGGAAAGCTGCACACCTTCGGCCAGAACGTCAGTGCGGCGAACCACACCCTGCCACGCCTCGTCGATGTGATTGTTCTCGTACAGCGCAGGATCGGTGACCTCGAGAATGTAAACATCGCTATGCCTGCGATAGCTGAAGCCGGCTTGCATCCGCTGGCCCAACTGCTGCTGCAGCATCGCCAGCCAGCCCTTGGTGTGTTCGAAGGATTCGTATGGTCCGTAGAACTGGTTTGCGCCGAAGGGGCGATCGCTTCCGGCCAGCAGCACGTCCGTTGTGCCCAGGGCAGTATGCAGCCAGCTTTCGGAAGAGAGCGCCTGGCTGCGGTAATTCCGATCCGTCGTGAATCCGCTCGACGTGTCGCGGCTGCCGGCTAACTGTTCGGAGAAGTGCGCACCGGCATAACTCCCGATCACATGCTGTTCCGTGCTCTGAAAGCTGCCATATCCCGCGCGGGCGCGGATCGAAAGATGGCCTCCGGTGGCGCTCGGCGGATCGCTCCGGCTCTTCCGTGATCAGGTCCACTGCGCCCGCAATGGCGTCCGATCCATAGAAGGCCGACCCGGCGCCGTGCAGTACCTCGGCACGATTCACTGCGTCCAGCGGCACTGGGATGTCGAGATTGAAGTGTCCCGTCTCCGGATCATCCACGCGCATTCCATTGAGGAGAATGAGCGATTCCTCAAACGTGGCGCCGCGAATGGACAGGTCAGCCTGCACGCCATCGGGGCCGCGTTCCTGCAGATTGAGAGAAGGGTCGAGACGCAGAACTTCCGGCAGCGCCCCAAAAAGCAGCGGCTGCTTCTGCGTGTCGAGCACAATCACAGAGCGATCGGAGCCGGCGAGCGCCAGCGGATTTGAACTGGCGGTGACGACGACGGTCTGCGTGATCGACGGCTTCGTCTGCAGCGGGCGGGGATTGCTGCGCGAGCAGAGGCAAAGCTGCACACACCGCAGCAAGCAGGGGAGAAGGTCGCATGATCCGGATTGAGCGTTTCTGGCCGAGTATAAAGACTCGGCCGCATGGCGGCCCGGAGCAAAAAGAAGGGAGGCCGTCTCATGGAGACGCCTCCCGGCACTGAGGGAGGCCAGTGCCTCTAGCAAAATCACGAGGACCATTTCGGCCGGTCCACGATGTCTCGATCAGCCTCGATTTTTCGGCAAAAATACTGCTCAGTCTACAACAGGACTGCTGTAGACAAACGTTCGCCTCACTCAGAGGAAATCTGCAGATGATCACACACGACCGGAGACGTGCTTGTCAAGCAAATGATCGTTTCCCGTCGATTTTGTCATTTCAGGCTGGCGGGCCGATGCTGAGGCACTCACCTGAGCGCGATGCCGCCGCTAGTATCGGGCTGGCGGTGCGTTGCGTGCCGCTGGTCCCGGTGCAGGAACGAACCGGTCGCCTGGGAACCGCGGAATGCCGAAATGTCCACGCAGGTGCAACAAGTCCAGTGGGCTCAGGTTGCCGGAAAAGGCGATCAGGTTCAGATTCGTGGGGCTTTGAAACAGGACTACGGCTCCAGTCGCGCGCATGTGATGAAAGCTGATCCAGAGGTCGGTCGCGCCGCCGTTCGCAGCCGAGCGCGCCGTAACCAGGTGCTCCCAGCCCATCGCGCCGTACTGTCGCCGAACAACGTCCAGCAGCCGCGGGTCATACATTCCCGGCGCAGCGTAGTGGTAGCTGTGTACCGAAATCCCATCCAGCCGGTTCACGGCATCGCTGAACGCAGGGTCGCCGGGACCCTCCCAGAGCCCACTTGCGAGCTGCAGCATGGAGCGGTCAAAGGTGAAGTCGGTATGGAACGCCGCGGTGCGCCCAAGCGCCTCCATGCCCTGCGGCACCCAGCCTAAAGAGTTGCCATATTGTGAGTTGCCGGACTGCGGATAGCTCGGCGCGCTCTGCTGGGGATAGGACTGCGCCGGTCCCGACTGTTGATCGGGCTGCTGACCATACGGCTGGCCCTGCTGGTCATTGCTTTGCGGATAGGGTGACGGCTTCTGCGGCGCCTGGTTTGCCTGTCCCTGCTGGTCTGGTTGCTGCTGGTCTTGCTGAGGGTAGCCCTGCGGATCGGTCTGGTCCGGCGGCTGCGTGTGTGGCGCGCTTTCGCCGGAAGGCGGGGGCGGCGGCGGATAGTTAGGGTATACCGGCTGTTGCGCCAGCGCAGGCATAGCAAGGGAAAGCACAGCAGCGGCAAGGACGGCGCGACGAGCCATAGTGCTTATGAGAACGCCAAAAGCGCCGGAGAGTTGCGGTATTTCTCACGTTGCAGCGCTTTAGGGGCACTCTGGGAGACCCGCTTCAGCGCCGCCTGCGCTTACTCCACGTGGTAGTTGGGAGCCTCGCGCGTGATGATGACATCGTGAACATGCGATTCGCGCAATCCTGCGTTTGAAATCCGCATAAAGCGCGCATTCTTCTGCAGTTCCTCGATGCTGCCGCAGCCCAGATAACCCATGCCGGAGCGCAATCCGCCGACGAGCTGATAAACCATGGACTCCAGCGGGCCGCGATGGGGCACTCGGCCTTCGATGCCCTCTGGAACGAACTTGGCGAGGCGGTTTTGGGTCGCGCGCTCGCGCTGCACGATGTCGCCGGTCTCCCGTGGTCCGGACTCCTCCAGATCACGCGAACTCTGGAAGTAGCGCTCGCCCGATCCCTGCGCCATCGCGGAGAGAGAGCCCATGCCGCGATACGCCTTGAAGGACCGGCCCTGGTACAGGATGGTCTCGCCCGGGCTCTCATCCACGCCCGCGAAGAGCGAGCCGATCATCACAGCGGAAGCGCCTGCGGCAATGGCCTTGGTCACATCGCCGGAATACTTGATGCCTCCATCGGCGATGATGGGAATCCTGCGTTCGCGCGCGGCGCGGAAGCACTCCGAGATTGCGGTGATCTGCGGCATGCCCGCGCCTGTAACCATGCGGGTGGTGCAGATCGAGCCCGGTCCAATGCCGACCTTCACCGCATCCGCACCCGCGTCCATCAGGGCGATCGCGCCGTCATAGGTAGCGACGTTGCCGGCCAGCAGATCAGTATCCGGGAAACGCCTCTTGATCTCGCGGACGGCCTCCAGCACGCGCGAGGAGTGGCCATGCGCGGAGTCGATGGAGAGCGCATCGACGCGGGTTTTGATCAGTTCCGCCGCGCGTTCCAGGAAATCGCCAGTCGCTCCGATGGCTGCGCCCACCCGCAGACGCCCCTGCTCATCCTTGGCGGCGTTGGGGTACTTCAGTTTTTTCTGGATGTCCTTGACCGTGATCAGGCCCTTGAGCTCGTAATCGCCGTTCACTACCAGCAGCTTTTCGACTCGGTGCTGGTGCAGAATTTTTTCCGCTTCTTCCAGCGTGGTGCCGACCGCGACGGTGATCAGATTTTCTTTGGTCATCACGTCGCCGACCGGGATATCGGTGCGGGTCTCAAAGCGCAGGTCGCGATTGGTCAGGATGCCGACCAGCCGCTTGCCCTGGGTGACCGGCACGCCGGAGATCTTGTAGCGCCGCATCACGTCGAGCGCGTCGGAGATGAGCTGCTCCGGTCCAACCGTGACCGGATCGACGATCATGCCGCTCTCCGAGCGCTTCACCTTGTCCACCTCGCCAGCCTGCTGTTCGATGGACAGGTTGCGGTGGATAATGCCGATGCCGCCCTGCTGCGCCATCGCGATCGCCAGACGCGATTCGGTCACCGTATCCATGGCGGCAGAGAGCAGCGGTGTGTTCAGGGAGATTCGCTTGGTGAGGCGGGTCTGCGTCGAAACCTGGGCGGGAACGACTTCGCTATAGGCAGGAACAAGGAGGACGTCGTCAAACGTCAGGGCTTCCGGGACAGGGCTCTCAATCATATATGTCTTTGCGACATCGGCCGAGACGGTCAGCGTTTAGGAGGGACGAAGACAGCGGCGGATGTCTTCGTCCCATTGTAACGCGGAGCACGGCAGGGCGATTTTCGGGAACCGCCGCCGATGGACTGGCGTACAGCAGCACAGGGAAGCGGAGGCAGGCGTGCGCGTAACAGGACGAATTGCGGCAGTCGTGCGATGGACGGTTGGATTTGTGCTGTGCGGATTGTTGCTCAGCGCCGGGACGCCCGCGGCGCTGGCCGGAAGCAATAATTGCGGCGAGCCGCCGGAGCCGAGCCACTACGTGGCCCAGCCGGGCGACAGGGAAGACGCGCAGCACTTTGCCGTCGAGCGCAGCTTTTCCGGACAGGGCACGCTGGAGCTGAATGTATGTTCCGGCGAGCTGCACATAAAAGCCGTCGCCGGCGACAAGCTGAAGCTGCGCATCGAGACCGGCGCAACACCATCGCTGAAGATGCGCGCGTATGTGAAAGATCTCGATATCAACGGCGACCACGCCACCATCAGCCTGCAGTTTCCGCATAAATACCATCTGGTGGTGACTCTGGAAGTGCCCTCCACGAATTCGCTCGAAGAGCGAGATCAACCTCGGCGCCGGGAAGTTCTACTTCGATGCGGACGGCATCAAGGGCAATCGCGAGATAAACCTCGGCGCGGGCGAGGCGTTCCTGACTATGGTGGGCGATCGCGACTACTCGAGCTTCGAAGCCAACGTTGGCATGGGCAGCTTCCACGATCATCGGCCGGGCGGCAGCAGCTCGCACTTCATCATCAGCCGCGAGTACCAGGGCAAGGGCGAAGGCAGGCTGGAAGTGAATGTCGGCGCGGGTTCGATCGACATCGACGAGCGCAAAGGAGAGACGATATGAGCCGCAGCATGCGTGTCTGCTGGGTCGTGGTCTGCGCAGTATTTCTTCTTGGGATCGGACGCGCGCTTGCGGAAGACTTCACTCCTGTGGTGCGCGAGGCGTCCTTCGCCGCAGGCGGCGTTGTGATCCTCGATGCCAACGTCGGCGACGTTCGAGTGAAACCAGCAGAGGATGACAAGCTGCGGCTCGTGATCACGTCTCACAAGCAAGAGGATGCCTCAGCCGCGCCGCACTGGATCCGTGAGTTTGCCGTGAACGGCTCGCAGGCGAAGATTGCGCTCGAAATGCCGAAGCATGGCAACCACAACTTCGACGTGACGCTCTTTGTGCCAAAGCGCAGCGACCTGCGGCTGAACCTGGAGGTCGGCGATCTCAGCATCGAAGGCATCACCGGCAACACCGACGCCGAGCTGGGCATCGGCGATCTGCACATGATGGTGCCCGATCCGCATGCCTACCGCGCAGTGGCGATGTCGGTCCACATCGGCGATGTGGATGCGAGCGCCTTCAATCTGGAGTCTCACGGCTTCCTGGGCAAGAGCGTCCACCGCGACTTCAGTTCGGGCAGCTATCGTCTGAAGTTGCACACCGGAATAGGCGATGTGAGCTGCGTGGTGGGGAGTGCCTAAAAGGTAACATCGTTGGTGACTCATTTTTAGGCCAGCCTGAAGAATGTTCCACGTGGAACAATTTGCCCGAAGTCGCGGTTTGCATCCGTGCTGTACCATGGCAGCGTTCATTCAGAGATAAACCCAAGGAAAGAAAGACAATGAAGACGCGAGTCTGGCTGGGGAGTCTTGCGGCCATAGCTCTACTGGCTGCTGAGCAGTACGGCGTTGCAGGCGCAGGAAGCTGCTCATCGTCATGCTTATGTTCATGTGGTGGTGGGCGATGAATTGGGTGGTCGGGTTAGTGGACGATTGCTGGTCTTCGCCAGAAAAACCGACACTGCTGCCAAGAGTCCCGAAGAGGACGGTAAAAAGTCAGGTCGATATCAGCGAATTTCATCCGACGGATACGTCGGTTGCGGCCGTTGAGGTGCACGACCTTGCGCCGGGTAGTGCGGTCGAAGTCGATCTGGACCAGAGGGCGTTCCCGGCGGCGTTTTCGACCATGCCTCGGGCCGACTACGAGCTGCAGGTGGTCCTCGACAGCGACCACAATTACAACTATGGCGGCCGCGATCCGGAAGACTGGGAGAGTCCCGTCGTCGAAGCCAAAGGCTGGGAGCCGGGTATTGGCGACGAACCTGTTCTGATGCTGAGCGAGCATCCTGACGCAGGGCGCCGCGCCGAGATGGTCGCGAAGGCTATGGCGGAGGTAAAGCCGGGCGAGGTGGAAAAGGCGGAGCTCCAGAGCCCGGTGCTGACCGCCTTCTGGGGCAAGCCTACTTACGTTCGCGGCTGGGTCATTCTGCCGCCGGGTTATGACGCGAAGGCAAAGAGGCGCTATCCGACCTTCTACTGGACGCACGGCTTCGGCGGCAATTTGGATTATTCGCTGGTCACGGGTCTCGGGCTGCGGAAAGCGATGGTGGAGCACAAGGCGCCGCCGATGATCTGCGTCATGCTGGACGAGTCACTGCCGGAGGGCACGCACGAGTTCGCGGATTCAGTGAACGACGGACCGTGGGGCACTGCGCTGACGAAGGAGTTCATACCGTGGCTGGAGGCGAAGTACCGGATGGATGCGCGGCCCACGGGGCGGCTGCTGAACGGCCACTCCAGCGGCGGCTGGGCGACGTTGCAGCTCCAGGTGAACTATCCGCGGGTCTTCGGCGGCACATGGTCCACCTCGCCTGATCCCAGCGACTTCCACGACTTCACCGGCCCGAGTCTGTATGGCGCGCACGTGAACCTGTATCGCAAGGCCGACGGGACGGCATGGCCTATCATGCGCGATCACGGCCAGGTGCAGGCCACGCTTGAGCAACTGGCACAGCTTGAAGCGGTGCTTGGACCGTATGGCGGCCAGATGAGCTCTTTCGAGTGGGTCTTCTCACCCAAGGGGGCGAGCGGCGCGCCGGAGCCGATGTTCGACCGGGTCACCGGCGATGTCGATCCGCAGGTGGTCGCGTACTGGGGCAAGCATTATGACCTTGCAAACCTGGTGGAAGAGAACTGGACAAAGAATGGCGCGATGCTGAAGGGCCGCATCCACCTGATTGTCGGCACGGCGGATACGTTTTATCTGGATGGAGCGGCGCATCTGTTCGAAGCGCGGCTGAAGAAGCTGGGGGCCGATCCGCACTTCACCTACATCCCGGACCGCACGCACTTCGACCTGTACAAGATCGGCGACGATCGGATGGGGTTGATGTGGCAGATCATGTCGGAGATGTACGCGGTGGCGCGCCCGGGCGTGGACTGGAAGGCGGCAAAATAGCCCGTATTTCCTGTAAACAGCTTCTCGCGCGAGGCGTCCAACGGAGCGTAGGATGCTGGCGGGTGATGCCCATGCAAAAAGCAAGCTGCGTTGTTGCCGGTATGGCCGGACTGCTGCTGTTGCCGTCTCTCGCGTTTGCGAAGAACAAGCCGAAATCCACACTGCCGAACGATGTTCTGCAGGCACACACGGTGCTGGTCATCATCGATCCGAACGCCGGGGTTTCGCTGGATGATCCGCAGGCAAACCAGGTGGCGCGGCGGGATGTCGAGACTGCGCTGCTGAACTGGGGACGGTTTCAGCCTATTCTCACCGGCCAGAGCGCGGACCTGGTCATCGTCGTTCGCCGCGGAACCGGCAAGGTGGCCAGCGGGACGGTTCAAGATCCTCGGCAGGGCCGGCGGCCGGTGGCCATCGACCCCACGGATAACGGGATCGACGTGGGGATGCAGCGCGGCGCGCCGCCGCCCTACGCGGGCGACATACCGGACGCTTCGCAGGGATCGTCCATTCCAGATCAAAGCGGGAGTCCGAGTCGGAATGGGCCGAGGACTCAGGACGAGCCCCACCCGCAGGCGGAGATCGGGAATACTACCTCGGAAGACAGCTTCCTGGTGTACCGGGGACGTGTCGAGAATCCGCTGGATAGCACTCCGGTTTGGCGGGATGAGGCGAAGAACGCGCTCAAGCCTCACAACGTGCCGGCGGTGGATGCCTTCCGGAAGGCGGTAGACGAGGCGGAACAGGCGTCGGCGAAGCGGCCGTAAAGGGCTACCGGGCCTGCTGCGTCAGGCGCTCCCAATTGCCGTGAGCAAACAGCTCCTTCTCCTCAGGCGAGAGCGCCGCTTCCTTTAAGAACGACAGTCCCGCGCCGCCCGGCCGATATTGGTAAGGATAATCGGTGGAGAAAAGAATGCGCTCTGGTCCGACCAGCTCGAGCGTGCGTTCGAGGTAAGACTGACTCCACATCCCACTTGAAGTCACATACAGATTTTTCCGAATGTAATCGGCGACTGGGCGTTGGAGTTGTGCGACACGCGCGAGTGAATTCAGCCGTTCCAAATAAAACAGAATCACCTCGCCCCAGTGGCCGAGGATGATTTGCAGATCAGGGTGTTTATCGAAGACGCCCGCAAGCATCAATCGTACAAATTGAATGCCGGCCTCATAGTGCCATCCCAAAGCGAACGTCGCAAACGCCGTATCGATCAAGTCTCCAAATCCGGAGTAGTACACATCCCTTACAGCGCGTTGCGGAATTTGAGGATGGACAAACAGCGGAACCTCGAGCTTTGCAGCGGTTTCGAACATGGGCAGGAAGTCGGGGTGATCCAGGTTCTTGTCGCGCGTCCGACCACAAAGCATCGCACCCGCCAATCCGAGGTGCTGCACACTTCGCTCAAGTTCAAGGGCGGCATTCTCGGGGGCGGCGGTCGGCAACGTGGCGAAACCCTGGAACCGTGTCGGATAGCTCGCAATGGTGGCGGCCACCAGATCGTTCGTGCGTCGCGCCAGAATCGAGCTCTCTTCCGGTTCGAGGTTGTGCAGGGCCGGCGTGGTCACAGAGAGAACCTGAACATCGACGCCGCTTTCGTCCATAAGCGCTATGCGCCCTTGCCCCAGATCGTCCAGTCGTTCCTCGATTTCGTCCCCGATCGAACCCGGCGGTACCCTCCTGCCCGATCGCGGACGATGCCCATGCCGCTCGGATTTCAGGGGTTAAGAAGTGTTCTTCAATCGCAATCAGCTTCATAATTCTGTCTCTTTCCCGGATCGGCCCAGCTTGATCCGCTACCGGTTACCGGAAACGGTTGGCAATCCGTCAATAGCGGCGTATCATGAGGATAGACACGTTTGCTTCGCGCGTGAGCATACCGCCGAAGGAGATGGTGGGCGAAAGCCCACCTTTTTCTTGCAGCAAACGCCGGCGCGGGCGGCGGATGGCAGCGGACTAGATGGCATTGGAGCTGGAAAAAATTCGGACGGCAGCCGAGCGTGTAGCGGGCAGCTACGGGCTGGAGGTCGTGGACGTCGAGCTTGTCGGCGGCGGGCAAGCACCGGGTGCTGCGGGTGTCGATTGAGAAGGACGCGGCGGGGCGGGCGCGACTGGCGGCCGAAGCCAAAGCTGCCGCAGAGCGGGGAACGGCAAGCGAGGACGGCCTGGTCCCGGCGGCCGTACTGCGCGGCGAGCTGAGCACGGAGCACCTGTCGGGGGTCACACATGAGGACTGCGAGCGCTTCAGCCACGATTTTGGCACGCTGATCGATGTTGAAGACCTGGTGCCCGGCGCAGAGTACACGCTGGAGGTTTCGTCACCCGGGCTGGACCGCAAGCTGAACCGCGCGGCGGATTATGAGCGCTTTCTCGGAAGCCTGGTGAAGCTGCAGACATTTCAGCCGGTAGCGGGCAACCGGCACTGCCAGGGCCGACTGGCGGCAGCCGGTGAGGGCAAGGTCACGGTGGACCGTTCCGCCATCCAAGCGAAGGGAAAGGCAAAAAAAGCCGCATCGGGCGATGCGCTGGTCGAGATCGATCTGGCAAACATCGAGAAAGCACAATTGATCCCCGAGTTTTGAACGGGGCAGTGAAAAAGCAGATCTCTCCACTGCGCGGCTTTCCACCCCGTCGACGAAGACCAGTCGCCGGGGGCCCGGTTCGCCGCTCCGGTCGAGATGACAGAGCAGTACCGAATGGCCGCGTGATGGGATGCCGCGGCGCGAGATTGAACCCAGAGATTGAGTTGGGAGAAGGACAGAGACAAGATGGCGAGTCAGCTATATCAGGTAATTGAAGGATTGAGCCGCGACAAGGGAATCGACCCACAGATCGTGGTGACCGCGGTCGAGGATGCGATCGCTCTGGCGACGCGCAAGTACTACAAGACGCAGGAAAACATGCGCGCGGAGCTGGATAAGGAGACGGGCGAGATTCGCGCCTATGTCTACAAGACTGTTACGGCGACGGACGACGAAATTGAAGACGATCTGAACCAGATCGCGCTGGAAGAGGCCAAAGAACTGGCGCCGGACGTCGAAGTCGGCGGCGAGATTCGCTACTACAAGCCCACGGATGTGCTGGGCCGCATTGCCGCGCAGATGGCTAAGCAGGTCATCTTCCAGAAGGTGCGCGAAGCGGAGCGCGACACCGTGTTCAACGAGTATGCGCACCGCACGGGCGAGGTGATGACCGCGACCGTGAAGCGGGTCGAGCTGCAGGACGTGATCTTCGACCTGGGCAAGGCGGAAGCGCGGATGCCGCGCCGCGAGCAGAGCCGGCTGGAGCAGTTCAGCGTGGGCGAGCGCGTGCGCGTGATCCTGCTGCGCGTTGATCGCGCAGCCAAAGGGCCGCAGGTGGTTGTGTCGCGCGCCGCGCCGGAACTGGTGCAGAGCCTGTTCCAGAGCGAAGTGCCGGAGATCTACGACAGCACGGTGATGATCCGCGCGATTGCGCGCGAGGCCGGCGAGCGGACGAAGATCGCCGTGCAATCGCGCGACAAGGATGTGGACCCGGTAGGCGCCTGCGTCGGCATGAAGGGCATGCGCGTGCAGTCGATTATCCGCGAACTGCGCGGGGAGAAGATCGACATCATCGAGTTCTCCGATGAAGTGACGACGTTCGCAGAGAAGGCGCTGCAGCCCGCGAAGGTAAGCCGCGTCAGCATCACCGATCTGACAGAGAAGCAGCTTGAAGTGATCGTGGATGATACGCAGCTCTCGCTGGCCATTGGCAAGAAGGGGCAGAACGTGCGTCTGGCCGCGAAGCTGCTGGGCTGGAAGATCGACATCAAGAGCGAGGAGGAGAAGCGCCAGGAGGTTGAGCAGCAGATGCAGGCTCTCAGCGGCGGTCCTTCGACTCCGATCGAGCAGGTGATTGAACTGGGCGAGCCGATCATTCAGAAGCTGGTGGCGGCCGGCATCACGACGGTCGAATCGCTGGCCGACATGACGCCGGAGCAGCTTGAAGAAATCCCGGGCATCGGCGAGAAGACGCTGGAAAAGATCTCGGTCGCTGTGCGTCACTACTTCGGCCAGTACGAAGAGGGTGAGGAGCGGCCGGAGGGCGCGGAGCTCCCGGCAGGAGCCGCATCTGAATCCGAAGAGGGAGATTCGATGCGAGCCAATGAAGATGTACGCGATGAGGTAAGCCGGGCGGAGCAGAACCTGGTGGATCAACTGCCGGCGGGAGATGACGTTGTGGAGGCGACTGTACTCGATGGGGAAGATGTCGCCGGCGAGGCAAGAGGGGACGGCGAGCGGTCACCGAACCGGGCGCGACCTGGAGGCGATCGAGGCGGATCGCTCGCTTGATGAGGAGCGCGCCAAGGCCGACGCCGAGCTGGGCGAAGAGGTGGATGCGCTGGAAGTGAACGACAGCGACGGCGTCGAGGATACGGATCAGGACGACGGAACGGGCCGGGTGGTGGACGAGATTGCGCGGGAGCGGATGGAAGAGCTGACCGAGTCCGGCCAGGAGGTCGGGGACGTGGGTGTTCTGCCGCAGGATGCGGGCCGGGACGACACCAGTGACCGGCTTCGCCGGCAGAATCCGGCCAACAGCCCCCTACCGGGTGGAGAGGCGGAGGAAGAGTCGGTTCTTCCCGATGCCAGGCCCCAGCGCGACGATGAAGGTGTGTAACCGGAAGAGGGCCGCAGGGGTGGTCTCCGTGCCGCGTGTATCTTCACGAACACGCAGCACGGATTTCCGGTTTTCAGGCGATAATCAAATAGAACGGCATGTGAACCCGCAGACCAAGAGGTTGCTATGAACAGCTGAGGGACGGCAGGCAGAGTGCCACGTAAAGGGACGGATGAGTAAAGTTCGCATCAACGATTTAGCAAGAGAGCTCGAAGTCAAGAGTAAAGCCATTCTGGATGTGCTCAAGGAAGTCGGCGTAACAGACCCGAAGACGCACTCCAGCTCGCTCGAGGCGGATGAGGCGCAGCGCGTGCGCTCGCACTTCCAGCGCGGGAGCAGCCGCAACGGCGGCTCGGCGGCGAAGGCAGAGAGCGGAGCCGCCCCGAAGATCGACTGGTCGAGGGTGTCGAAGCCCGGCGACGTTCTGAAGGCGATCCAGCAGCGTAAAGAAGAGGCAGAGCGCCCGGCACCGCGTCCGCAGGCTGCGCCTCCGGCGCCTGTGGCAAAGGCTGAGGCTGCGCCGCAGAAGCCCGCCGCCAGCGCGCCTCCACCAGCCGCGGCTGCACCTCCGGCCACCGCGCCCAAACCCGAAGCTCCGCCACGTCGCGTGGTTATGCCGCAGCCGCGGCAGGCACCCCCGATTGTGACCGCGCCTCCGCCGCAGCCCCCGGCCATTGCTGCGAAGCCGCCCGCCGGGCCAGTGGTGGCCCGTCCGCCGGTTACAGCGGCGCCGCCAGCTGCATCGACGCCGACGCAACAGCGCCCGGCGATTGCCTCTGCGCCCCCGGCGAACCCGGTGGCGGCTCGGCCGCCGGTTGTTGCGGCAGCTCCGCCGCCAGCAGCCCCAGCTCCTGCAGCGCCGTCTGCGCCAGTGGCATCTGCGGTTACGTCGCCGCCCGCGCCGGCTACACCGGCGGCAGAGGCTCCGGAAGTCGCAGCGCCTGCGCCGATTCGGCGCGTCATCATGCCGCAGACCGGGCCACGGCCCGTCTACAGTGCTCCGCCGCCACGTCCGGTAGCGCCGCAGAGCCCCAGTGCGTCCGCAGGCCCCGGCCCAGGCGGTTCCATTCAGCGCGGCCGGCCGATTTTCCAGCGTCCTGGTGGCCCTGGAGGCTATCCACAGCGTCCGGGCGGCCCCGCAGGCGCTCCTGGCGGTCCCGCAGGACGCCGCCCCATGCACCCCACACGGTCCGCGCCCACCGGCGCGCCCGGCGGACGTCCCGGCTTTGGCCCACGCCCCGGTGGTCCTGGTGGGCGTCCCGGCTTTGGCCCACGCCCCGGAGGAGCGGGCGCGGGCGGATTAGTTCCGCCTCCGGGTGAAGCACCGCGTCCGCAGCGCCCGAGCGGTCCGCCGCGCGGCCGCGGACGCCAGCAGTACCCGAAGACCAAGGAAGGCCCGATGAAGGGCTTTGCGCCGCCATCGCGTTTCGGTGGAGCGCAGATTCCGCAGGAGCCGCTGCCCATCACGCGCACCATCACGGTGACGGAGGGCATCAGCGTCAAGGATCTGGCCGAGAAGCTTGAAGTGAGGGGCAAGGACCTGATCGCATCGTTGCTGATGCGGGGCGTCTTTGTCACCGTGAATCAGTCGCTCGACGGCGAGCTGGTGAAGGATGTGGCGCGTCAGTTTGGCGCCGACACCACCATCATCAGTTTCGAAGACGAGATGGCGAACGAGGCGCTCGAAACGCTGCTCGGAACCGAGCATGTTGGCGAGATCGAGGTGACGCGTTCGCCGGTGGTCACGGTAATGGGCCACGTCGATCACGGCAAGACCTCGCTGCTCGATGCGATCCGCGAAACCGATGTCGCGGCCGGTGAGGCCGGCGGCATCACGCAGCACATCGGTGCGTACAAGGTGCGCATCGCCAAGGCGGACTCGCCTGCCTTCGGGCGCGAGATCGTCTTCCTCGATACGCCGGGTCACGAAGCTTTTACCCGCATGCGTGCGCGTGGAGCGAAGGTGACGGACATCGTGGTGATCGTCGTGGCGGCGGATGACGGCGTGATGCCGCAGACGGTCGAAGCGATCGATCACGCGAAAGCGGCAAACGTGCCGATCATTGTTGCAGTCAACAAGATCGACAAGCCGGATGCGCAGCCTGACCGCGTGAAACAGCAACTGGGCGATCGCGGGCTGGTCCCCGAAGCATGGGGCGGATCGACCGTCTTCGTCGACGTGTCGGCGAAGAAGCGCATCAATCTGGACCTGCTGCTTGAAATGATCTGCCTTACGGCCGATCTGGGCGACCTGAAGGCAACGCCCGACCGCTCCGGCGTGGGCACCGTGCTCGAAGCCAAGCTCGATCGCGGGCGTGGCGTTGTGGCTAGCGTGCTGGTGCAGAATGGCACGCTGAAGAACGGCGAGAGCTTCATCGTTGGCAACACGTTCGGCAAGGTGCGCGCGATGTTTGACGATCGCGGGCGCTCGATTGACGAGGCGGGCCCATCGACTCCGGTCGAGATTCTGGGCCTGGAAGGCATGCCGGATGCGGGCGATAACTTCCTCGTGGTGGCGGATCGCGACAAGGCCAAGGGCATTGCGCAGTATCGCAAGATGAAGGAGCGCGAGTCGCAGCTTGCGAAGAGCTCGCGTGTCTCGCTGGAAGGACTGGCGGAGCAGATCAAGCAGGCCGGCGTGAAGGACCTGCCGCTGATCCTGAAGGGCGACGTGCAGGGCTCGGTGCAGGTGCTGTCGGATTCGCTGAGCAAGATGTCGACCGAGAAGGTGCGGATCAAGATCCTCCACACCGGCGTCGGAGCCATCACGGAGAGCGACATCCTGCTGGCTTCGGCATCGAACGCGATCGTGATCGGCTTCAACGTGCGGCCGGAGCGTAAGGCCGCCGATCTGGCCGAACAGGAAGGCGTGGAGATCCGGCTGCACTCGATCATTTACGAGTTGCAGGACGAGATCACCAAGGCGATGCTGGGACTGCTCGATCCGGTTTTCAAAGAAAGCTATCAGGGTCGCGCACTGGTGCAGGAGGTCTTCCGCATCCCCAAGGTGGGCACGATTGCCGGCTGCCGCGTGACCGACGGTTCCATCCGTCGCGACGCGGAGGTCCGCGTGATGCGTGGCGGCGAGCAGGTCTTCAAGGGCAAGCTCGCATCGCTCAAGCGCTTCAAGGACGATGCGCGCGAGGTCACCAACGGCATGGAGTGCGGCATCGGCATCGCTGGCTTCAGCGATGTGCAGCAGGGCGACCAGATCGAGGCCTTCGTGACCGAGAAGGTTGCGGCGGAACTGACGGCGCGCTAACGGCAGCTATGGAAGACGGAGAAGCCCGGCCTTGGCCGGGCTTCTTCTTTGCCTGGGAGGGTCTACCGCCGTATATGCAATACTGTATATACAGATGAGATTCGAGTGGGACGAAGCCAAGGACCGGCGCAATCGCTTCAAACATCGAGTCAGCTTTGAGACGGCGATCAAGGTCTTCTTCGATCCTTTCCACGTGAGTCGTCAGGACAGATTCGTTGCCGGTGAGGAACGCTGGCAGACAATCGGCATGGTGGATGGAGTTCTGATTCTTCTGGTAGCGCATGAGATCGATGAAGAAGGCGAAGCGATACGCATCATCTCCGCCCGTAAGGCCACTCCAAGGGAGCGAACGGAATATGAGGAAGCGAATGAAATCTAAAATAGTCCGGTTCGAAGCGAAGCCGGGGCAGCCGCTCGCGGCACGACAAAAGCGCGAGATTCAGGCGTTGAAGGCAATGCCTGACGAACAGATCGATACGTCGGATATTCCTGAGCTTCCGCCCGATGCGTGGAAGCATGCGGTGAGAGGGAAGTGGTATCGCCCGGTCAAAAAGGCGGTATCGATTCGCCTGGATGCGGATGTGCTGGCGTGGCTTAAAGCGAAGGGCAGCGGTTATCAGACACGTGTGAACGATCTGCTTCGGCAACGAATGCTAAAGGAAATCAAAACGCATTCACGATAACGTTCATGCGTCGCTCCAGCCACAACATAAGAAAGAAGCCCGGCCGAAGCCGGGCTTCTCTTGCAGCCAATCGAAGACGTACTACTTTGCTGACGCCGGTGCCGCGGCCAGTGGTTTCACGATGTCGTCGAGCAGGTCCGGCGCGCTTGCCTCCCGTTCCAGCCGTGGATACTTTTCGCCGCCGTGGTAATCGACCTTGAGTGTGCGGAAGTGGTTGTCGTTGGAGACGATGAACTCAAGCGGCTCGCTCGTGCTCTTCGCGTTCTTCAATGCATCTTTGAAGGCATCGTCGGAGTAGCCAAGGCTATTAACCGCAATGATCTTCCATTGCGGCGCGAAGCCTGCTTTGTAGGCGTCGGAGAACATCTTGACGTCGCCGATGGTGCCGTCTTTCCGTACGCGCAGGCCGAGGGAGTAATAGGCATCCACGCCTCCGCGATGACCAATGGCAGCCTTCTCCAACTTTGTCGGCTCATCGGAGTACACCAGCTTGTAACCGCCGTGCTCGATGCCGCCCAGCGGCGCGTGATTCGCGTGCGAGGTGAGCCGCTCGGTGAGGAAGCCGCGCCAGTCATAGGCGACCACCGAGTTGAGATCGTTCACGATGTCGTCGAAGGTGTAGGGCACGACTTTCGGCGGAGTATTGCCGCCGAGGGCGAGAAACTTCACGGCGAAATCGTTCAGTGATTTCTGCCCGTGTGTCAGTTGCCGGATGGTTGTGTCGGCATCGAGCCACACCAGCTCACCTTCCGGGTAGTAATCCTGGCTGCGACGCCAGTTGGCGTAGTTCTGCGTGTTGCCACGTAGTATCTGCGCTGCGATGGCCGTGTCTTCCAGGTTGCGCCAGGTGCGGCCGGGCTTCTGGTCGAGATTGGCCGCGGTCAATGCGAGCGCTTCTTTGAATTGCTCCGGCGTCCACAGCCCGCAGCGCGTGGCCAGCACGTTTCCCCAATACTGCGTCATGCCTTCGTAGACCCACAGCAGGTCGCCGCGCATGGGCGTTGCGTAGTCGGGCGTCGCCAGCCCGATGGGCCGACGGTATTTGCCATTCCATGAATGCGTGAACTCATGGGGCAACAGATCGGCATCCAGCATGAGCATCGATTCATCAGAAAGCCCATGCTCCGGCTCACCGTTATCGCTGGACTGATGATGCTCCAGCCCCTCGCTCCGCACGGTATCGCTAAGCGAGAGGACGAAGTGGTAGGTCTCGTAATGATGCGACTGATAGAGTGCGGAAGCTTCGCGCACCAGCCGCGAGAACGAATCGAGTACGGATTGCTTGATCTCAACGTCCTCCGGCGCTTCGCCCGCAACATCGAGATAGTGTTTGGGCGTGATCTCCGGCGCCAGCGGAATCTCGCGGAAGTAGCGGCCGGTGATCAACGGCGAATCGACCAGAGTGTAGACGGGAACCGTCGCGAAGCTGGTTTCGTTGCCGGAGTGCGATGTTGGCGTCAGCGCGGTGCCGGAGTTCCAGCCGTCCGGAACCGTGATGCTGGCGGTGATGGGAATGTCCATGACCGGAATGTTTGCCGGATAGATCACAACCGAATTCCATTCAAGCACCGCCATATTCGCGCTGGTGGCGTCGTCCTCATCGGAGCCGGTGCCGCCGGGCACGGCGAGGAAGTCATAGGAGACATCGAGCGAGGTGACGCCTTCCGGCACGGTGAGGTGAACGCCGTACATATCAACCTCATCGCGACGCCAGGGAATTTCCTGACCATTGGCGCGGATGAAAAGACCGGCGAGATTGTCGATGGGACCGGTGGGACGATGATCGCCGGGAATCCACTTTGGATATTCAAGCTCCAGCGGGCCGGCCGAGACTGGAATGGTCTCGTGTGCGTGCAGGATGTGCCGCGGGGCGTCGGTGAGATCGACATGCAGCACGATGGTGCCCGTCATGTGCGGCGTTGTTGGTTCGTGCGCGGCGGTTTTGTGTTTGGCGGCGAGAGCGGGAAGAGTCAGTGAAGAAACCAGCAGCAGAGTCAGCAAGCGGGGAGCGGCCTTGATCATGGAAGAAATCATATCGCCCGGGGGGCCGACCCGGGCTTGCGGCGCGAGATCTGTGACGAAATGCCCGGACGTTTAGTGCCGCTCAAGCGCGTGCGCGGTCCCAGCCTCCCTTATCGGCTGCGGCTGCGTAGGTGCTCTCCAGGAATGCGCGCAGTGCCTTCTCCGGCGAGGGCAACTTTCGCACATCGTTGTACCGCAGCAGAAACTCACCGAGTTTGGTGTCAAAGTAGGCCGCCGACGGTTCCACCTTTGCCTCCGCGAGTCCAGCCGGAGATGGCGCGGCGTAGCAGTAGAATGCCGCCTCGCCGTAGCCGCCGTTGCCGGGCCAGAAGCCGGCACTGATGACTTCGTGCGAATATGCTTCGCGCGTTATGGCATCGGCGCCCGGACGCTCCGGCGCGCGTTTGCCGGAGAAGCGGGTGACCGCGAGATCGAAGCTGCCCCAGAAGAAATGCACCGGGCTGACCTTGCCGATGAAGCTGGAAGAAAAGCTCTGGAATATCTGGTCCGCGATTACCAGCACGCGCCAGAAGCGATGCGCGTATTCGGGATCGTAGGAGGCGTGCTCGGTGTCCAGATCGAAGCGGATCGGTTCTTTGATCTCCACCGGCATGGGATGGATGGGCGCATCGACACCCAGCAGCGTGAGGCATTGCTGAAACTCGAGATAGAAATCCGCAACAGTTTGCGCCCGCAGTGGGATGGATAACGACGCGCCGGTGCTGAGACGGAAGTGCAGCTCGTGACTGACGAAGTCGAATTCTATATCGAGCATCTCGCCGGCTGTCGGCATAGCGGATGTGCTCAGCCCGCGCGCGCTGACATACAGCGGCACATTCCACCATTGCGCCTGCATGGGGCTTAGGGCAAGTCGCACTTTGCCGACGATCTGCGTCCACATGTGGAGTGTCGTGGCGGTAGGTTCCCAGTTGGCCCAATCAAGCTCCGGCCATGCGTTTGATTCGGCAAACATGCGCACCTCACACAACGAAGCCATGTTGCGCCCAAGCAATGTCAGAGGGCAAATCGCAGTTTTAGAACAGCGTGCGCAGCCGTGCGAGGATGGCGTCCGTCGCTATCGGCAAGGGACCCGGCAGAGTACAGCCGCTGGCGTTCTCGTGCCCGCCGCCGCCGAAGCTTTCGGCAATTGCGGCGACATTCACCGCGCCTTTGCTGCGCAGGCTGAGGCGAACGCGGTGATCGGGCAGCTCACGCAGGAAGACCGCAACCTCCACTCCAGCGATTCCAATGGCGTAGTTCACGATGCCTTCGCAGTCTTCCTCGGCAGCGTTGCTGCGCTCCATATCAGTGGTTGTGACCCACAGCCATGCCACACGGCCGTCGCGCCGCAGGTTGGCAAGCGCGGCGCCCAGCAGCAGCATCTTGGACATCGGATTGGAGAAGTAGACATCCTGCGCGATGTGCGCCGGACAAGCGCCGAGCCGGACAAGCTGGTGGGCGAGCGAGAAGGTGTTTGCGTCCGTGCCTTCGTAGCAGAACGATCCGGTATCGGTAAGCAGGGCCATGTAAAGACACGTCGCCATCTCCGGCGTCACGCACACGCCGGCGGCGCATGCCAGCATGAAGACCTGCTCCGCAACCGCACATGCGCTGGTATCGATCCAGTTGAGATGGGCGAAGTTGCGTCCGCTGGTGTGGTGGTCGATGTTGATAAGGCGGCGCCCTTCGAGTCCTTTCAGGCGACTGCGTTCGATGCCATCGCACTCCAGCAGGATCACCAGGTCGAAGCCGCCCTCGATGCGCTGTAAGTGCTGGATGCTCTGCGCGCACGGCAGCCAGCGATAGATGAGCGGCACGCGATCGCTGAAGGCCATAGTGACCTGTTTGCCGAGCTGCTCCAGCATCATGCCGCAGGCCAGGACGGAGCCGACGGCATCCCCATCCGGACGCGCGTGCGCGGTAACAAGGATGCTCTGCGCATCCTGAATGGCGTCAAGAATGGGAGCAATCGCCGTGTGCTCCCGCTTCCCGGGCGCGCGTAGCGCATCCCCCACCAGGGAAGATTCCAGTGGACCGACCAATGCCCGATCGAGCTGCCGCGACATGGAGGCAGACTGCTTCATGCGCCTTTGTTGGCCTCCGGAGCAGGTGCGGGTGTCTGAGCGGAGCTGCTGCCCTTGCTGCGTCGCCTGCGGCCCAGCAGCTCGTCGATGCGGGCTGTCATGCGGTCCGTGCGATCGAGATGGAAGCTGAGCTCGGGCACGTGACGAACGCCCATGCGCTCCAGCAACTCGTGGCGGATGAATCCGCGCGCCGCGGCCAGCGCTTCCAGCATCGGCTCCTCATCTTCCGGAGGGCCGTCGTTGGCGACATAGACGCGGGCCGATTTGCCGCCGGCATTCAGCACCACTTCGGTCACGTGCGCGGACCCGATGCGCGGGTCCGAAAGCTCACCCTGGATCATGGTGCTGATCTCGTCGCGGAGGGTCTCGGCCACACGGTCCTGGTGATATTTGCGGGCGCGTTGCTCTGGCATAACGAACCTCCCGGGTAAACCCAAAAGGATATCAGACCGGCCAGGGCAGGCAGGCGCTACTGAAGTATCAGGACTCGACGAAATCCCAGAATGCGTCCCGGATTTCTGCGCCATTCTCGGCGGCGAGCCGGACCGCGGCCTGCTCGACCTCCGCCATCAGGCCGCGAAGATAATCGCGCGACGAGGAGATGGCGGCGATGCCGAGGGTCGCGCTCTGCCAGGTGATCGCTTCATCCAGTTCGGAGATGGAGATGTTGAAGCCCTGGCGCAGACGGTCCTTCATGCTGCGCACTACCTGGCGGCGATCTTTCAGCGAGCGCGAGAGCGGGATCGAGAGCTCGATGGTAAGGGAGGCGATGGGCATGGAAACAAATCAGGCGACGGGTTCGCCGGTCGCCGGCTCAGCCGTTGGAAAGAACGGGGCGATCTGTTCGCGGCGCGGTGCACGCGTGAACGCGCTCACGAGAACCAGACAGAGAAGGGACGCGATCAGCGCGGGAAAGATCGCGTCGCGTTGCGCGAGTATCTGCGGCAGATGGTGGTGGATGAAATCGGTGTCCCAGAAAACGGTGACGAAGGTGCCCACGCCGATGGCGGAAACAGCGCCAGCGGCATTCGCCCGCCGGGAGTAGAAGGCCGCCAGCACGACAGGTGTCAGCGCAGCAGAGTAGATGGTATAGGCATAAAGCGTCTTCTGCAGAACGGATTGTGTATGCAGCGCCTGGTAGAGCGCCCAAAGGCCGAGGAATACCACCATCAGCCGGGAGACGAGGAGCGTCACGCGGTTCGACGCGTTGGGCGCGATGTAGCGGGAGAAGACATCGTTGACGAGATTGGTCGCGGGCGAGAAGAGATAGTTGTTCGCCGTCGAGATGATCTTCGCGAAGACCGCGCCCATCAGCAGCGGACCGAGCCATAGCGGCAGCCCATGCAATGCAGACCACGCGATGACCTCGCGTGGATGCTCGTGGACCTCCCC
Organism: uncultured Acidobacteriaceae bacterium; assembly: GCA_963736915.1. Classification (GTDB taxonomy): domain Bacteria; phylum Acidobacteriota; class Terriglobia; order Terriglobales; family Acidobacteriaceae; genus KBS-83. The sequence continues at coordinate 30,922 of CAVTQV010000006.1, forward strand.
GGTCGGGAAGACAACCGAAGCGATCACCGCCAGCGCGACAATCACAGTTTCGAGAATCACGGTGCCGAACACCCAACCCACGACTGCCTGCTGTGCGGCCTTCTCGGATTTTGCGGAAAAGAACTTCTGGTACATGGACTGATTGCCCAGCATGAGGAGCATGGTGGGCAGAAAGAGCTCCAGCGCCCGGATGAAGGTGAAGTCGCCCAGGATTTCGAAGTGCGTGGCAGGCAGTGCTGCATGCACTTCGTGCCATCCGCCGGCCCTGTGCATCAGAAGCGGCAGCGCGAGGATAAGCGTGACGGTCGCCAGTATGCCGATCAGGACGTCCATATACGCCACCGACGACATGCCGGCGATGGCGGTGAAGACGATGACGAATGCGGCGATGATGTATTTGCCAGCATCGGGCGAGATCGCGGTAGGAAAGACCATGTGCAGAATGTCGCCGCCGCCGATGAGCTGATAGCTGGTGATGGCGGTATAGGTGAAGAGCACAGCAATCACGCCGAGTACGCGCGCAAGCTGGTTGTAGCGGACCTCCAGCAGGTCGGGAATGGTGAACTGTGCGAACTTGCGCGCGCGCGGCGCGATGAAATAGATGAGCGCGAGGCCGGCCCATCCGCCGGCGGCCTGCCAGAGCGCCGCGAAGCCGTGGTTATAGGCATTCTCAGCCGCGCCCAGCAGCGAGCCAGAGCCAATCCAGGAGCACAGCAGCGTGAAGACCAGCACGACAGCCGGCAGTGAGCGGCCGGCCACCAGGTAATCGGCCTTAGTGCGCGTCTTGCGCAGGCGCGAGATCGAGACAGTCAGCAGGCCGAGAACGATGGCGACGAGGACGCCGGCATAGAGAGGACTCATGAGCTAAGAAAGGCCTTTCGGATCACGAGCGATGCTACATGAAAGCTCAGGCCCGGCTGTAGTCACGCGCGCCAAAGAGCGCGGTGCCCAGCCGGATCTCGGTCGCGCCCTCTTCGATTGCGACCGGATAATCGTGCGTCATGCCCATGGAGAGCGCGTCCAGCCGCAGCTTGGGATGGCGTCGCGCATATTCGTTGCGCAGCTCGCGAAGACGGCGAAAGTAGGGACGTACAGCCTCGGCATCACGCAGATACGGAGGCACCGTCATCAGGCCGCGTACCTGGAGATGAGCGAAGTCCGGCAGCCGCTCCAGAAGCTGCTCTAGCTCGGGACTTTCTGGGGCAATGCCGCTCTTCGATTCCTCCTCGCTCAGCTTGATCTCCAAGAGCACCGGCAGGATGCGTCCATTTGCGGCTGCGGCTGAGTCCAGCCGCTCGGCGAGGCGCAGTGAATCGACGGAATCAATCGCGTCGAAGAGCGCCGCGGCCTTCGCTGTCTTGTTCGACTGCAGATGCCCGATCAGGTGTGCGCGCAGGGGATGACTCGTGCGCAGCGCAGCCCATTCTGGCTGCTTGGTCTCGAACTCCTGCACCTTGTTTTCGCCAATGTGGGTGATGCCGAGCTCCGCGACTGCTGCAATCGCGGCGGCAGGATGCATCTTGGTCACGGCGATCAGCGTGATCTCGCTGCGAGACCGGTGAGAGCGTTGGCAGGCGCTCTCAATCGTCTCTTCGATTTGCGCCAGGTTGCGCTGCAGTTCCTCGTGAGTATTCATGCTTCCGCCGCGAGCTGGTCGCCGAAGCGCACGCAATCTTCGGCCAACGCGGTGAAGTCGCCCATCTGGCTGCGGTGGTTGGTGATAGCGACGCGCAATGCGTATCGTCCGTCGAGCACTGTGCTTGAAACGATATAGCGGCCGGACTCCTGCAATTCAATCACGAGGCGGCGGTTCAGTGCGTTCCATGCTTTGCCGCCAATTTCGGGACGCCAGTAGCGAAAGCACACAACGTTGGTTGGGCGAGGGGCAACCAATTCCAGCCGCGGCGAGGCGTGGATCAACTCTTCCAGATACGCGGCCTGCGCCATGTTCTGCGCGATCAGGCGGCCGTAGGTCTCTACTCCGTGTACCTGCAGTGACATCCACAATTTCAATGCGCGGAAACCGCGGGTCAGCTCCACGCCGCGATCGGCAAAGGGCAGCCCGCCGGCCATGATGCCGCCCTGCGCCTCTTCGAGATAACTGGCGTGTGTCGCAAACGTGGCGGTGTGCAGCTTGGAATCGCGCACCAGCACGCAGCCGATTTCGAATGGCAGGTACACCCATTTGTGCAGGTCGAAAGCGAGCGAATCTGCCTGCTCGATGCCGCGCACCAGATTCGCGTAGTCCTCCGTAAGCCGCAAGAGCGCTCCGAAGGCGCCATCCACGTGGAACCAAAGATTGTGTTTGCGGCAGAGCGCGGCAATCGCCGGCAGATCATCGATTGCGCCGGTATTCACTGTGCCGCAGTTCGCAATGACGACTGCGGGCCGATGACCGGTTGCACGGTCCTGCTCGATCTGCGCTTCGAGCCGGGGTAAATCTATCTGATGAGCCGCAGTCACTGGAATGCGCCGATAGGCGTCCCGGCCCAGCCCCATCAGTTCGACGGCTTTCAGCGCCCAGGAGTGTGTCTCGGTTGAGCCGTAGACAAGAATCTGCGGGTGCGAGCAGCCCTGCAGACCGTGCTTTCGGATATCGTATCCAGCCTTTGCATACCGCCCCACAGCGAGCCCGAGCACATTCGCCATGGTTGCGCCCGTGGTGAGCACGCCGGAGCTTTCTTTCGGCATGCCCATCAGCTCTGCGAGCCAGCGCAGGCAGGTCGCTTCCATGACCGCCGGCGCCTGGTGGCCTCCAGCGACATGCGCGTTCAGGCCCGACGCGAGCATGTCCGCCAGCATCGCCAACGGCGTGCCGGTGCCGCGCACCCATCCCCAGGCTCGCGGATGCCGGTTGCCGATGGTGTATGGGACCAGATGCTCGGTCAGTGTGCGGTAGACCTCGCCGGCGGGGCGGCCCTCGACGGGCAACGGGGCAGCGAGTGCCGTCGCAGATGCTTCCGGCAGCGGCCGCCAGGCAGGCTGTTCGCGCAGGGTCGACAGGTCGTCGAAGAGATCATCGAGCATGCGATGTCCGAGGGCACGCAGCTCCTGCCACGCTTCGGGAGTGGGCGGATCGAGTGTGGGCTGCTGCTGATGTTCGATGACCTGGCTGGCGGAGGCATGGGAAGGCAAGGGCATAGATGGGAGACCTCGCGGATCTGGATATCGGGCGAGGCACACCAGCGGGGAGTGTCGAACGCTCGGGTCCACGTCCCCAGTTCAGGGGATCGCAGCGCCGTTAACAAGGATAACGCGGACTGACCGTCCAGGCACATGCGCCTGCGGCGCGTTTTGCGCAGTTTGCTCCCGTCGCTCGCTCACGCATTGATTCTGATGGCGACCCTGGTCAATGCCATGTCCCCCGAGACCGCGATATGGGCACTCGTTGCCCACAAGATCGAGAGCGGGTTCTTCGCTTCGCTCGGAATGACAAAAATGGATTTAGAGAGCAGCGCTGAGGCGGGGCAGCAGACCGGCGTGGCTCGTCTCATAAAGAGCGAGCAGCCGCTGCCGCATCAGGTAGTACGCGGCGGATGCTTCGTGGATATAGAAGGGAATGCGCATGCTCCCGCGGCGCAGCAGCATCGCCATTTCGATCTGGTTGATGGCCTTCTGCAGGCGCGCAGCGTCACGGCGCATGATCTCTGCGACTACTGTGGCATCTTCGAAATTCCAGCGCTGTACGAAGACGGCGAGATCGAGCATCACGTCCGCATTGCGGCGAAGGCGGGGCAGGCCATCGGCTCCGCCAAGCAGACGCCACATTGCCGGCGGCTGCAGCTCAAGCTGATTGCCGCGCGGCTCAAGATAGGCTTTCGCGATGCGCTCTAGATCCGCAAAGTTCAGAGGCTCGAGTCGCGCGAGGAGCGTGTTCCAGGTTGTGTTCTGCTGAGCGCGGCGGCGCAGGAAGAAACGAAGCTGGATCCCGATGATGACCAGAAGGAGGAATGCGATTGTAGCGAGGCCGACCACGTTAGTGCTCCTTCTCCGGGGTACCCAAAACTTTTGCGAGATCGTAACTTACTTTATCCGTCATTTGCAAGACGGCATTTCGCATTTCCAGTGAGGGCAATTCCTTTTCGGGCTCATTGCGCCAAAGTGCAGCGATCCAGTAGCAAAGGATTGCCAGATAGACAATCATCCGCGCGTGTTCGATTTCCAGGTAATGTCTTGATCTGCCCAAATACCCATGCAGAAGTCCGATGACCAGAGCAACTACTGCCCAAACCATCAATCCATAGCCAATCGACATCACATGGGATCGCCAATGAAAGCCTCGTTTCTGGGACATAAGGAGAACGAGAGTAAACATCCCGCTGACGATCAAACTGGTGAACAGATCGCCCCGGATTTGCCAAACTCCCGCGACCGTGGGTGAAGTTGGATGGATCCACCAGACGACAGGAAGAGCAATCACCGCAATGGCGATGAGTGAGGTCAGCCACGTTCCACTCTTACCGAGCGGCCCGCGAGAATGGAAAACGATGTGGGCCACCTCTGCAACGATACTTATCTGGAGGAGAGCATCCAGTCCCTCGACAACCCAGTAAACCATCGCATAGACGCCGCCCGAGTCAATGCGATACGCGAGGAAGAGCACACCCGTACTGACAACGGTGAACACGCACCATGAAGCGAGCATGGGAAACGTGCGGAGGCGCCGACGACGCCACATGACATAGAACAGGGCGGCATTCAGAAGGGGTCCTGCCGCCCACAGGGCCGTGTCCAGTAAAGGGAGCCTCATTCGAGGTAGTTCCTATCCTGGTCAGTATCTATCAGCCTTACAAACCTAAGAAGGACAAAATGACTGACATCGACATCGATGAATAAGCTCCAGCTTTCGGCGGCGGGCTCGTGCCCCCGGGCATATCTGCGAACGCTGACATTGTTGTCGCGAGAAGAGCTGCGGAGAGTGCAAGTGTGCGGAAAGTGCGTGACATGGTAATGGCTCCCGGGCGCTGATTGCGCTCTAAAAGCGTAACTAAAGTGCAGCAGAAACGGATAGTAGAATTACCGGGGGAATATTCATCACTAACGTTCTCTTGCCAAATTGGGCAAATTGTGCGTCGCCCAGTCACAAAAGGCCCTTACCGGCCCTGCTCCTCCAGGTACTTTTCGGTTTCCAGGGCCGCGGCGCATCCTGAGCCCGCCGCGGTGATCGCCTGCCGATATTTTCGATCCTGCACGTCCCCGCATGCAAAGACGCCTTGCACGCGGGTGTGGACATCATCGTGGGTTACCACATACCCGTCCGCGTCCAGCTCGATCTGGCCGACAAACGGCTTGGTGTTGGGTTCATGACCAATGCCGAGGAACATGCCGGAGACGTTCAGGGTCGAGACAGTGCCGGTTTTGACGTTCCTTAGCTGCAAGCCAGCAACTTCTTTGCTTTCAACGCCGAGCACTTCATCGACCATCACGTTTGAGACGAACTCGATCTTTTCGTGCGCACGAGCCCGTTCAAGCATGATGTGCGAGGCGCGGTAGTTGTCCGAACGGTGCAGCACATAGACTTTGCTGGCGAAGCGGGTAAGGAAGAGAGCCTCTTCCATCGCGGAATCGCCGCCCCCTATCACGGCGATCTCCTTGCCGGAGAAGAAGAAGCCGTCGCAGGTGGCGCAGGAGGAGACGCCGTGGCCGATCAAGGCCTGCTCCGACGGAAGCCCGAGCCACCGTGCGGAGGCTCCGCTGGCGATGATCAGCGTGCGCGTACGGATGGTTTCGGAACCCAGGTTCAGCGAGAAAGGGCCGCTGGGAGAGGTCGGCAGAGACCAGGTGGGCCATGCGGAACTCCGCGCCAAAGCGGGTGGCCTGCTTTTTCATGTTCTCAATGAGCTCGGGACCCTGAATTCCGTCGGGCCAGCCGGGAAAGTTCTCCACCAGGGTGGTGATGGAAAGCTGGCCGCCGGGCTCATGGCCCTCCAGAACCAGCGGTTTCAGATTGGCGCGCGCGGTGTAAATAGCTGCGGTGAGCCCGGCGCAGCCGGAGCCCAGAATGACTGTGTCACGAACGATGTCTGTCATGATCTTTATCTGTGCATCTTTGATTCTAGAGCCAAGGCGCGGATTCATGAGGTGACGCGGTTCTGGGGTGCAGCCGTTCTGGATGGGATGGCTGCGATCGAACGGCTGCTCTTAAAGCTTCCGCGCCTTCGCTGACGCAGAAATGGCTGAAAGACGCGCGTGACGTAGAGGGAGGATGAAACGAATGGCGAATCTTGTGCTGGTCTATGGAATGCGGCTGCTGCCGGCCGATGAAGTGAAGCAGGTGGGTTCTGCTCCGGTGGCATTGCAGAATGGCAACGAAGCCCAGGTCACGATGCATGTGCTGGAGGGCTCACGCGAGCAAATCGAAAACCAGTTGAAGCAGAGCATCGATGCATTCTTCGACTTTTACCCTGAGATCTGAGGTGGCGACGGAGCGATGATGAGCAAGCGTTGGGCGGTTGCCGCGGCGGCATTGCTGGGCTGTATGGCGGGAACGCACTCGATTCATGCGCAGGATGCAGGCCGGGTGCAGCCCCAGGCGACGGCTGAGGATGTCCTTGCGGCCGTGGTGCACCATGCAGCGGTGATCTTCGCGGGCGAGGTCTACGCCGTCCGAGTGCCTGCGGAGATCAAAGCCGGAACCGGCGTCAGCGGCGGCATGCCCAGCTCCCGGTCCGATGCGGTCCAAGTGGAGTTTCGCGTGGACGTAGGGATTCGGGGCGCCAGCATCGGCAGCAACTATGTACTGCATATGTCTCTGGCCGCCTGGCAGCAAGCGCCTCCCTTCACGCTGCATCAACATGCCATCGTCTTTCTACGACCGCCGGATGCTGCCGGGCTCTCGGGACCGGTGGAGGGCGAATCCGACCTGCCGGGGATGGATCTTGGCGTGATGCCGGTAGACGATTCCAATCAGGTTGACCTTAGCCGGTTGCAGCGGCTGGTCACGAAAAAGGTCATTACGACAGCGAGCATGCTCCCGCCGCCCAATCCGGCTCAGGCTCCATCCGTGACGGATGTGACGACCACGCAAGGCGAAGACACGCTGATCTCCGGATCGAATCAGGGAAAGATGCCGGAGCTGCGCAACAGCAAGGTTCCATTTCTGGCGCTGGTGCGGGATGTCACGGTGCTGAGCGCGGCGGAGGGTCAGCAGGGAAATGCACCGACACAATAGAGCCGGAAGCGAAGACGGCTCCTTGCGCATCTCTCATGTAGAGAGTTTGATTGCGGAGTGACGATGACACAAGCGAATGGAAGCGGTGCAACGAAGATCGCGACACGCCCTGATGTCCGCCCTCGTGTCGTGGTGCTGGGCGCAGGCTTTGCGGGTTTGAATGCCGCGCTGGCGCTGGGCGACATGGCCGTGGACGTGACGCTGATCGATCGGCGCAATCACCACACCTTCCAACCGCTGCTCTACCAGGTCGCCTCCGGCGTGCTGTCGCCGGCCGAAATCGCCGCGCCCATCCGCACGGTGCTGCGCCGCAAGCACAATGTCGAAGTGCTGATGGACGAGGCGATCGGGTTCGATCTTGCGAAGCAGACGGTGCAGTTGCGCAGCAGCAGCGAGATCTCTTTCGACTACCTGATCGTGGCGACGGGCTCGACGCACTCGTACTTCGGGCACGACGAATGGGCGACGATCGCGCCCGGATTAAAGACTGTTGAGGATGCGACCGAGATGCGCCGCCGCATCATGCTGGCTTATGAGCTTGCCGAACGTGAGGCTGTGGAAACAGGGAACCATCCGCCATTGACCTTCGTCGTAGTTGGCGGGGGACCTACGGGCGTGGAACTGGCGGGGGCCATTCGTGACATCGCCAGTCTGTATCTGTGGGAAGACTACCGCCACATCGACACAACCAAAACGCGCGTGCTGCTGATCGAAGGCGGTCCGCACATCGTCCCCTCTTATCCGCCGGACCTGCAGCAGAAGGCCGTGGAGCAACTGCAATCGCTCGGCGTGGAGATCATTACCGGCAAGACAGTGACCGACATCCAGCCGGGTTACGTGGTCCTGGGCAAGGCGCCCGATACCGAGCGCATCGACGCACTGGTGACGCTGTGGGCGGCCGGCGTGCAGGCCTCCCCGCTGGGCAAGATGCTGGGGGTCCCGGTGAACCGCAAAGGCGGAGTTCCCGTGGACGCATATCTGAACCCGCCGGGGCACAGAAATATCTTTATCTGTGGTGATCTGGCGGAGGTCACGGAAAATGGCAAGCCTGTTCCCGGCGTGGCGCAGCCGGCGATGCAGATGGGCACCTACGCCGCCCAGATGATTGAGGCCGATCTGGAAGGCCGGCCGCGCAAACCCTTCCACTACTTCGACAAGGGCGACATGGCCACCATCGGACGGAATCGCGCCATTGCCGATGTGAAGTGGCCTTTCAAGGCGCATCTTGGCGGATGGCCGGCATGGCTTACCTGGGGTCTGGTCCACATCTACTTTCCTCATCGGCTTCCGCAATCGCGTGGCGGTGATGTTCCAGTGGGTCTGGACATATCTGACGCTGGGACACGGCGCGCGGCTGATCACCGGAAACCAGAAGCTGCCCGGCTGGGATGAGCACGTGGCCGCCCACAAACCGGTGACAGACAAGCCGCTGGACCTGGCGTCGCCACCCCAGTCTGATCCGTCGGCGCGGCCGGTACAGCGGAAAGTAAACCGAAGCAGGCGACGCCGCAGAAAGCTACGGCCTGAAGCAGAAACTCGTCGGTTCAGCCCACCTTGCCAATTTTGCCGGGCCGGTTTCCGGGTATGATCGTGCCGCTGCTCTTTTCTGACACCTGCTTTGAGGGAACTTCATGCTCTCTGCGCTTGATCGTGGGGCACGCCTGTGCCTCGCCGCCGCTTCCGTTTCCATACTGACCGCTTCCTGCTTTGGGCAACCCGCGAAACTTCCTCCTACGAAGCCGCTGAAGGTGCCGACGCTCACCTACGAGCGCTATACGCTGCCCAATGGGCTGACCGTGCTGCTGCACGAAGACCATCGCCTGCCGCTGGTCGCGGTCGACTTGTGGTATCACGTGGGGCCGGTGAACGAGTCGAAGGGCCGCACCGGTTTTGCGCATCTTTTCGAGCACATGATGTTCGAGGGCTCCGAGCACGTGGGCGAGAAGGCCCACTTCCGCTATCTGGAAGGCGTGGGTGCGACCGACATCAACGGCACCACGGATTTCGATCGCACCAATTACTTCGAGACCGTGCCGAGCAATGAGACGGAGCTTGCGCTGTGGCTGGAGAGCGATCGCATGGGCTTTCTGCTCGAAAAGCTGGACCGCGAGAAGCTGACCAATCAGCGGGACGTAGTGCGCAATGAGCGCCGCCAGGGTGAGAACCAGCCCTACGAATTGAGCGATGAAGAGGTCTATCACCAGCTTTTTCCCAGCGACCATCCCTATTACGCATCGGTAATCGGCTCTCACTGCCGACATCGAAGCGGCGCGGCTGCTGGACGTGCGCAACTTCTTCCACCACTACTACACGCCGAACAATGCGAACCTGGCGATTGCGGGAGATTTCGATAAGGCAAAGCTGAAGCAGTTGGTCGAAAAGTATTTCGGACCGATCCCGAAGGGGCCGGAGCCGCCGCCGGTCACCGTGACAACGCCGCCGATCACCAGCCAGAAGACCGTAACTGTTACGGATACAGTGCAGTTGCCGCGGGTGAGTTATGCATGGCTGATGCCGCCGGCCTTTCAGCCGGGCGATGCAGATGCCGAGATGCTGATGGAGATCCTGGGCGGAGGCAAGGCAAGCCGCCTCTACCGCAAGCTGGTCTACGAAAAGCAGATTGCGCAGAGCGTCGAATGCACGCTGAACTCACTGCGGCTGGGCTCGGTGGCGGAGTGCGACGTGATCGCGCGTCCGGGTGTGAAGCCGGAGGACCTGCGCCGGGAGATCGAGATTGAGCTGCGGGCTATCCGTGAGCAGGGCCCGACGCAGGCGGAGCTGGACGGCGCGCGCAACACGCATCTGAGCGGCCTGATCAGCGGGCTGCAGCGCCTGGGCGGCTTCGGCGGCGTTGCCGATCGCATGGATTTTTACAACTACTACACCGGCGATCCCGGCTATCTCTCGAAGGATGTCGCGCGATTCCAGCATGTCTCGGTCGCTTCCGTGCGCAAGCTGGCGCAGGCCGATCTGGTCGACACGAAGAGCGTGGTGGTGACCACTGTCCAGGGCGAGAAGGTGACGCACGATGTGCCGCGCAGCCCGGCAGATACCGACGCCAACGTGAAGGTGGAGAATCCCTATCCTGCATCGTTTGAAACAGCGCAGGACTGGCGCAAGACAGCGCCTTCTGCCGGACCGCTGCCCGAGGCGCATCTGCCGGTGCCGAAGGTCTTCACGCTGGATAACGGACTGCACGTTTACCTGGTCGAAGATCATTCGCTGCCAGTGCTCAACGCGAGTGTCATCACGCTGGCGGGCGGAGATGCGAATCCTGCGAACAAGCCCGGCCTGGCGAGCTTTACATCCGGAATGCTGACCGAAGGCACGCGAGAGCGCTCTGCGACCGAGATCGCAGATGCCGCCGACCACCTCGGCGCGCAGCTGAAAACTCAGGCATTCGTGGACAACGCCAGCACCGCCATCGACGCGCTGAGCAATACGACGGATGCGACCTTTGACCTGCTCTCTGATCTCGTTGAGCATCCGACGTTTGCGCCGGCAGAAGTCGACCGCGTCCGTAAGCAGCAGTTGACGGACATCCTGCAGGAAGCAGACGAGCCGATCGCCGCAACGTTGCGTGTCGCGATGAAAGCGCTCTATGGCGACTCGCCCTACGGCTATCCGGCGGTGGGTACGAGTGCGTCCGTAAAGTCCATTACACGCGACGAACTCGCAGGCTTCTGGAATGAACATTACGGGCCACAGACCTCCGCGCTGGTGCTGACCGGAGATATCACAGAGAAGGAAGCGCGCGAGCAGGCGGATAAATACTTTGGCGTCTGGAAGGATACTTCTGCCACCGCGGTCGAGTCGGTGCCCGAAGCGACAACGCCGGAGCGCAAGATCATCATTGTCGACAAGCCCGGCTCGCCACAGACGGTGCTGCTCGCCTTCGGTCTGGGCGTGCCTCGCTCCACTCCGGATTATCCGAGCATCCTGATCATGAACGACGTGCTCGGCGGGCTGTTCTCGTCACGGCTCAATATGAACCTGCGCGAGCAGCACGGTTACACTTATGGCGCCGTCTCCCGCTTCAGCTTCAATCGCTTCGGTGGGCCGATGTTCGCAGGCGCGCAGGTGCGCACGGATGTGACCGCTCCAGCGGCAAAGGAACTCTTCTCCGAACTGGATCGCATCACCAGCGATCCACCGACCGCTGCGGAGCTGAAGCTGGCCCAGGACTCACAGATGCGCTCGGTGCCGGGCCAGTTCGAGACGGCGAAAGGTACATCCGCCAGGATGGGCCAGCTCTTCGTCTACAAGCTGCCGGACAACTACTATGCGAAATTGCCTGCGGAACTTGCGGCCGTAAAACCGCAGCAGGTCACGCAAGCGGCTGCTGATCATATCCATCCGAAGCAGATGATTGTGGTTGCCGTGGGAGACCGCGCGAAGATCGAGCCGGGATTGAAAGAGCTGAATCTGGGACCGATCGAATACCGCGATGCGTCGGGGAACCCTGTCCAGTAGAAGCAACGAGAAAGGCCGGGACGGCGAATCCGTCCCGGCCTTTTTTGTTTGCAGCGATCGTTGTTACGCGTTACGCGCCGACCGGCTCTGCTGCCCGCACATTGACCGGCGTAAGCCAGTTGTAGCGGTCCGGGCGTGTGCCATTGACGATGCCGAAGAACTCCTCCGCAAGCTGATGCGTGATGGGACCGGTCTTGCCATCCTTCACAAGGATACGATCAACCGAGCGGATCGGCGTGACCTCGGCCGCGGTGCCGGTGAAGAAGACCTCATCAGCGATGTAGAGGATCTCGCGCGGCAGCGCCTGCTCGATCACCGGGATGCCGAGATGGCGGGCCAACGTCAGCACCGAGTCGCGCGTGATGCCACTGAGCACCGAATTCGCCAGCGGCGTGGTGTAGATGGTTGAGCCGCGCACGACGAAGAGGTTTTCGCCCGAGCCCTCGGAGAGATAGCCGTTGGTATCGAGCGCGATGCCCTCGTCGTACCCGTTCAGATCGGCTTCCATGCGGATGAGCTGCGAGTTCATATAATTCGCGCCGGCCTTCGCCATGGACGGCATGGTGTTAGGCGCAAGGCGGTTCCAGGAAGAGATGCAGACGTCCGCGCCGGCATCGCCGGGAACGTACTTGCCCCAGGGGAAGTTCGCGATGTAGGTCTCGACCGGGCAGCCCTTGGGATTGACGCCGATCTCGCCGTAGCCGCGGAAGGAGATGGGCCGAACATAACAGGGCGCGATGCCGTTGGCCTCGACGAGCTCGATGACGGCCGCGTTGAGCTGTTCGAGGGTGTAGCCCAGGTCCATGCGATAGATGTGCGCAGAGTCGAGCAGGCGCTGCATGTGGTCCGATAGCCGAAAGATCGCGGCGCCCTCCGGCTGCTTGTAGCAGCGAAGGCCCTCGAAGACCGATGAGCCGTAGTGCAGCACGTGGCTCATCACGTGCACCTGCGCTTTTTCCCAGGGGATGAGTTTTCCGTTGTGCCAGATGTTGGCCGTGGTCTGGATCGGCATGCGCACTCCTTGGTGGCGAACTCGGGGATTGTTCTGTCTCGATTATAGGGGAGCGGGTGGAGCGCCGTTGTAGGCTGCTGGTGGAGCAGAGAATCAGCTTTGAATCGCAGGGACTTTTTATCGGCGGCGAGTGCTGCCGCGCTCGGACTGGCAACGAGGGCTGGCGCATCCGCTGCGCCGCTTTCCGATGTGGTTGAGACATCGCTGGGCAAGCTGCAAGGAAAGCGCACGGGAGACGCCATCGCTTTCCTTGGCGTACCGTTTGCGGAGCCTCCGGTGGGCCCGCTGCGCTTCCTGCCGCCGCGCCCGATCCGTGCATGGGGTGGCGTTCGGCCCGCACTGAGGTATGCTCCTGCGCCGGTCCAACTGCGCCGCGCGAACATCAGCGAGGACTGCCTCTATCTGAATGTCTGGACGCCGGTCACACCAGGCCCGCATCCGGTTCTGGTCTGGATTTACGGAGGAGGTAATACGGCCGGCGCGACAGGCGGCATCGCAGATGGATCGCACTTCGCGCGGAGTGGCGTTGTCTGTGTCACGCCGGCGTATCGCGTGGGAGCGCTGGGCTTTCTCGATCTGTCTCGCGAGCTTGGCGATGCCTATGCGGGCTCCGGTAACAACGGGCTTCGCGATCAGATTCTCGCGCTGCAATGGGTGCGCCAGAATATCGCTGCCTTTGGCGGCGATCCCGAGCGCATCACGGTGGGCGGCGAAAGCGCAGGCGCGAAGGATACCTGCGCATTGATGGCAGCACCGAAGGCGGCCGGGCTCTTTCAGCAGGCCATTATGGAGAGCGGCAGCGGTCAGACGTATCACTCACGGGAGAGCGCGAGGATGCTGACGCGCGAGTTCCTGGATTGCGCCGGGCTTCACGAGGGGAATGCCGCTAGTTTGCGCACCATGCCGGTTGACCAACTGCTGAGCGCGCAACGCGCTCTGATTGCCAAGCTTGGCGCCTTTCCATTTCGCGTCACGGTGGATGGCGTCGTGCTCGATCGTTCGCCGCTCGAATCCGTGCGCTCCGGCTCGGCGCGCAAGCTGCGCCTGCTCATCGGCAGCAATCATGACGAGAGCAGTTTCTTCGTGCGTGGAGCCGCGCTCGATCAGCCGATCGGCCCGCGTGAAATCCAGAACGCAACGATGGATCGCATGCGGGCGATGGAAGCGCGGTACGAGGCGCTCTTTCCCAATCTCACCCGCGCGCAGCGCAAGGTGCGGCTACTGACTGCGGAAGAGTACTGGATCCCTACGGTTCGGGTAGCCGAGGCACACACTGGGACGGGTGGAGAGACGTATCTCTATCGCTTTGACTATCCGCGCGCGAAAGGCCCGCTGGCGGGCGAGGTGCCGCATACGCAGGAATTGAGCTTCGTGTGGGGCGATACAAACGGGGACGCCGCGCATGATGCACTGATGCGCTCGGTGCATAGCGCATGGGTGGATTTCATCTTCGGCCGAGTGCCATCACTCGCCGACGCACCGGCGTGGCCGCGTTTCAACCTCACAGAGCGGCCCGTGATGGTGATCAACCGCAAGAGCACGGTCGTGCTCGACCCGAATGCTGCAGAGCGCCACCTGTGGGATGGCTGGCCAGCGTGAGAAGGGCTATTCGTCCCGGAGTGCCTCGACCGGCGGGATCAGCGATGCCCGCCATGCCGGAATGTAGGAGGCCGCCGCGCCGATCAGGCACAGGCTGAGCAGAACGCCCACGTACGTCCACGCATCGGAGGCTCCGACGTCATAGAGAAAGCCCGCGAGGAGGCGCCCGCTGAGCGCCGAGAGCACGAGCCCGACGACGAGCCCGATTGCGATCATCGCCGCACCCTGGCGCAGCACCATCTGCAGCACCGAAGCGCGCGGCGCGCCCAGTGCGAGGCGGATACCGATCTCCCGCCGCCGGTAGCCGACAAGCTGCGCAAGCACTCCGTAGAGTCCGGTGATGACCATCAGCGCTGCCAGACCTGCGAAGGCTCCAGTGATGTAGAGGCCCAGCCGGTTGGTGAAGTCGCTATTGTTCACCGTCTCGGTGAGTGTCTGGAAGTTGTCGAGCGCATAATCGGGCGCCTGCTCGTGGAAGACCGAGCGCGCGATCGGGGCAACCGCGACATCGCCGCGTGTCTTCACCAGCATGTTCACTACCGTCTTCAGCAGCGCCGGATAGAAGAGGGATGTGGTCGGAATTTGTTGGTAGGGGAGCAGCAGCATGGGAGAGGCAGGTTTTCCGATTGCAGTGTCTTTCTGATCCCCAAGGACGCCAACAATCGTGTAGGGCTTGATCATGCCGGTGTCCTTGCCGCCGAGATTGATCTGTTTGCCGAGCGGATCGCGTGTGCCGAAGACCTTCCGCGCCAGCATCTGGTTGATGACCGCGACGAAGGGCGCAGCGGGCGTGTCACTCTCCGAGATCATGCGGCCGCGCAGCACCGGTGTGCCCAGCAGATGCGCATAGCCCGGGCTCGCCGCGGTCATGCGTGCGTTGTAGTTGTGCGCGTCGTCTTGCGGCTCGCCAACAATGCGCAGGCTGGTCCCCATCTCGATGCCGGAGAGCGGCGGCGCTGTAACGAGCGCGGCATCCTCAACGCCGGGTGCATTGCGAAGGCGGTCCAGCACCGGTCCGTAGGTGGTGACGGCGATCGAGACCGGCGCATGCGCCGTGTCAGCAGAGACGGACATGCCGGAAAATCCGGCTGCATCGGAGGGCATTACGGTGAAGCCGGTGATGCGTTCTGTCGTGAAGCCGAGATCGGCATGCTGCAGGTTCCAGAGCGTGTGAAAGAGCAGCCCGGTTGCGATGAGCAGCAGCGTCGAGAGCGCAACCTCGCCGATGACGAGCACGTGCGTGAGCCGGTTGGAGACGCTGCGCGTTCCTAAACCGCGCGAGGCGGTCTGCAATGCGCGCTGCGGATGCGTACGCGCCACCAGCAAGGCCGGAAGTATGGATGAGAGCAGGGTTGTGAAGGTGGCGATTGCGGCCAGGACGAGGATGACCGACCAGTCGAGCGTGATCGCCTCGGCGCGTGGGATCGTGTCTGCCGGAAGTGCGTGGATGGCTCTGAGCATGAGCCAGGCGAGAGTGATGCCGAGGGCGCAGCCAAGGGCCGAAAGCAGGCCGCCTTCCACCAGCATGCCGCGGATCAGCCGTCCGCGGGGAGCGCCCAGCGCCGAGCGCACGGCGAACTCCTGCTGCCGGCCGAGGCAGCGGGCGATCAGGAGGTTGGCTACATTCGCGCAGGCAATCAGCAGGACCATGCCGAGCGCGGCTACCAGTCCGAAGAAGACTGGACGCACCTTGCCGGTGACCGTCTCCAGGTAGGGAATTGCATGCAGCTTGAAGTCGGGGTGCAGGGTCTTGGAATTTGCCGCGATCAGATTACGCGTCGTGCGATCCAACTCCGCCTGCGCCTGCTCGAGAGTGATGCCCGGCCGCAACTGCCCAACAATGTAGTCGAAATGGTAGCCGCGCTCGCTCAGCATAAGAGGCGTGGGCTGCATGGGTAGCCAGATGCCCTTGCGAATGTCGTTGCCCAGCGATTCCGGGAAGCGAAATGCGGCGGGCATCACTCCCACAACCGTGCGGGATTGGTTATTCACCCGAATAGTCTCGCCGATGATGCCCGGATTGGCATGAAAGGCTCCGCGCCATAGCCCTTCGGAAAGCAGAACGACCTTGGGGCCGTTCTGTTCGCCCTCCTGTTTGGTGAAGGTGCGGCCCAGCAACGGCTGCACACCTAGCATGGAGAAGATATTCGGGCTGACGTTAGGCGACACCACAGAGGTGGGTGGGACATCGCCCTGCAAGCTACTCTGACCAGATGCCGACGTGGGCGAGGTTGCTGTGGCATTGCCCTCGACTACGCCGACATCTTCCGAGTAGATCGCGACCTGCGAGAAGGAATGTGATGGCCTGGTCGCGGACATCTCGGTAGTTCAGCCACGAGGTGGCGGTGTGCTGAGCGTCATTCGTCGTGTTGATAACCGTGAGCCGTCCGGCATCGGCATAGGGAAGCGGCCGCAGCAGAATGTCCTCTGCCACGGTGAACATCGCTGTATTGGCACCAATAGCCAGCGCAAGAGTGATGATCGCCAGTGCGGCGAATCCGGGAGAGCGGCGGAGCTGGCGTACCGCCTGGCGCAAATCCTGCACGAAACCGGACATCACTGACCTCCAGAGGGACAGCATAGGAACTCTACGTTGCACGCCATAGGCCGATGCACGGGGATAAGCCTACGACAGATTCTGAGGCGGCAGAGAACATTTCCCTGTCCGCGCTCGGTCAGAGCCGTCCGAAAGTGAACACGCACGCGGAACAAAGGCTGCTGGCGAGAGCGGTTTATCGGCGACAATGTCGCCTGAGGATGAACGATGATCTTCGGTCCCGCTACGACCGCGCTGCACGAAATCAGGGAATCGGATTATGTACGGTTTTCCGTGCTGGCGCTCTCTTCCATCTTCTTCCTGGTCGATCCCTTCGCAGCCATCGGGACGTTCATGGCGGTCACGGCAGGCGAGGACAAGAAGAGCCGCGCCCGCACCGCCCGTCGCGGAGCGATCACCTGCTTTATCGTGCTGACCAGTTTTGCCCTGATCGGCAAGCTCATCTTCCGCATGTTCGGGATCACGCTGCCGGCTTTTGAGATTGCCGGCGGGCTCATCCTGCTGCTGATCGGCATCGACATGCTGGAGGCGAAGCGCTCGCCCACGCAGGAGACCTCCGGCGAGACGGAAGACGCAGCGGCCAAGGAGGACGTGGGCATCATGCCGCTGGGCATCCCGATGCTGAGCGGACCGGGCGCTATCTCCAGCGTGATGGTGCTGGTGGGCCAGGCGGCGAAACTCTGGGAGTGGATTGCGATTCTCGGCTCCATCGCCATCACGGCGTGGGCCAGCTACGGCGTGCTGGTGGGCGCGGACCGCATACGACGTGTGATGGGCGATACCGGGATCCGCATCCTGGTGCGCATCATGGGCCTGTTGCTGGTCGCTCTCGCGGTGCAGTTCTTCGTCAACGGGCTGACCGATCTGGGTGTCATCGCAAGGCAGTAAGCATCCCATAGAAGAAAACATGACGCATTGGACAAAGAACTTACTGGCGGCCTTGTTGCTGTTGGCTTCACCTTGCGCCTGGGCGCGCTTTCAGCCGCGTCCCTGTAAGAACGCCTTTACCGAACAGCAGGAGATTACCGAGGGGCAGAAGGTGGCAGCCCAGGTGTGGAAGCAGATGCCCGTGCTGCCGGACAGCGATCCGGTGAGCCAATATGTCGAGCAACTCGGCATGAAGCTGGTGAAGTACGCACCCGGCTACAAATGGCCGTATAACTTCCACGTCGTGAACGAGGAGGACATCAACGCCTTCGCGCTGCCCGGAGGCTCAATCTTCGTGAATCTGGGCACCATTCAGGCGGCGGAGACCGAGGCGCAGCTTGCTGGCGTGATGGCGCACGAAATCTCGCACGTGGCGCAGCGCCACTCCACTTGCAACATCACCAAGCAGCGCACGCCCAGCTTGTTAGCGGGCCTAGGCCAGATCGCCGCGGGGATTGCTCTAGGAGGGGCGGCGGGAGCAGTCGTCCAGCAGGGCATCGGCTTGACTGCGGGACTCTCGTTCCTGCGCATGTCGCGTGATGCCGAGAAGCAGGCCGACTTGATGGGCACGGACATCCTGTACGACGCGGGATACGATCCGCGGGCTTTGCCGCAGTTCTTCGAAGTGATCCAGGGCAAGTACGGCGAGGGCGGCTCGCAGTTCCTGAGCGACCATCCCAATCCGGGCAACCGCGTCGGGTACGTGAACGACGAGATCGATACTCTGCCGCCCCGCACCAAGTACATCAAGACCAGTCCGGAGTTCGCGCGGATCAAGAAGATTGCCGCCGCTATGCATCCCTATACGGCGAAGCAAGTAGCCAGCGGCGTGTGGAAGCAGGGCGGGAATGGCGCGGCTGCGCCCCAATCGGAAGCTCCGTCCGGCGCGCTACCGCGACTCACATCGGAGCAATGGAGTCCACAGGGCGATTGGCAGACGCTTCAGGGCGATGGCTTCACCATTCAGTATCCGGGGAACTGGAAGGGCGCGAGCTCCGGGTCATCCTCGCTGATCGCGCCGCCCGGCGGGGTAAACACTGAAGATGCGGTCGGTTACGGGATGTTGAGCGGACGCTTTCAACCGCCAAAGCTGGGCGATATGTCGATGGAGATGGACCAGCTTATGGCGCAGCTGCAGCAACAGAACCCAAACATGAAGCCGGGGCCGGGCTCCGATGTGGTGGTAAACCAGGTGCGCGGTCGGACACTGGAGGCGACTAACTCCGGCGGCGCAGGCGGGGGCACGGAGCGCGATTGGATCGTTGCACTGCCGGAGCAGGATGGAACATTGCGCTACGTGATCTTTGTCGCGCCGGATGCAGACTTCCCGGCATTGCGGCCGATCTATGAGCGGATGTTGCGATCCCTGAAACTCACGCAGCCATAGGCGGCCAAAAGATTCGCAATAGCCGCAACAATCCGGCCGAGAGGGTGTTTTCAACAGCAAGGAGAGCTTTTCAACAGTCGCGAAAGTTTGCGTCAGCGGAAGACTCCGGGTAGTATCCGAATTGCTGCTTGCAAGTGAACTGAGTGCGATCCGATACGGGTTGTAACGGAAGCAAAAACTTGGTACACTAACAAACAGTCGCAAGGAAGCTGGTTTCGGGATTGGCTCAAGGCCGATGGAAACCGGCAGTAATGTTCGCCGGGCAGTAGCCCAAAACCCGAACATCTCCTGCAGTAGTCAGCCGGGCAGAATGGCCCGCTGACGGCCTTATGGCCACTCCCCGCTTGAGAGCGATACGGAGCTACGATCTTTCAGAGTTTTGTGCTGCGCGCTTTGCTGGTCGTTGAAAGAAATCCTGTAAGGGGATTGACGACACGATAACACTAGGATAGTGTTGGCAAGTGCGCGAAAAACGGTTCTGAGCTGCACTGAGTGTAGCGGAGCCGGAAGCACGCAAGTTCGAGGGCCTGCGGCAAATGCCGTAGATCTCGATCCAAAAGCGGCCCGCTAAGGCGGACACCGTTGAGGATCTTTGACAATCAGGTTGAACGTGCCAGTCGTGAGAGATCAGCAGGAATAGGCTTGATCATTCTCACAAGGTAAATCTCTCCGGACTTTCGAGCTCCGGAGAGTGCGCGACTATCCCGGACCTCCGTCCTGGGATAGCGCGGAATCAGTTTCAAACGAGAGTTTGATCCTGGCTCAGAATCAACGCTGGCGGCGTGCCTAACACATGCAAGTCGAACGAGAAAGTGGAGCAATCCATGAGTAAAGTGGCGCACGGGTGAGTAACACGTGACTAACCTACCCTTGAGTGGGGGATAACCTCGGGAAACCGGGGCTAATACCGCATAATACCTACGGGTCAAAGGAGCAATTCGCTTAAGGAGGGGGTCGCGGCAGATTAGTTAGTTGGCGGGGTAATGGCCCACCAAGACGGTGATCTGTATCCGGCCTGAGAGGGCGCACGGACACACTGGAACTGAAACACGGTCCAGACTCCTACGGGAGGCAGCAGTGGGGAATTTTGCGCAATGGGGGAAACCCTGACGCAGCAACGCCGCGTGGAGGATGAAGTCCCTTGGGACGTAAACTCCTTTCGATCGGGACGATTATGACGGTACCGGAAGAAGAAGCCCCGGCTAACTTCGTGCCAGCAGCCGCGGTAATACGAGGGGGGCGAGCGTTGTTCGGAATTATTGGGCGTAAAGGGCGCGTAGGCGGTCGGATAAGTCTTGTGTGAAATCTTCGGGCTCAACTCGAAGTCTGCACAGGAAACTATCTGGCTTGAGTGTGGGAGAGGTGAGTGGAATTCCTGGTGTAGCGGTGAAATGCGTAGATATCAGGAGGAACACCTGTGGCGAAAGCGGCTCACTGGACCACAACTGACGCTGAGGCGCGAAAGCTAGGGGAGCAAACAGGATTAGATACCCTGGTAGTCCTAGCCCTAAACGATGATCGCTTGGTGTGACGGGTACCCAATCCCGCCGTGCCGAAGCTAACGCGTTAAGCGATCCGCCTGGGGAGTACGGTCGCAAGGCTGAAACTCAAAGGAATTGACGGGGGCCCGCACAAGCGGTGGAGCATGTGGTTTAATTCGACGCAACGCGAAGAACCTTACCTGGGCTCGAAATGTAGTGGAATCCGGTAGAAATATCGGCGCCCAGCAATGGGCCGCTATATAGGTGCTGCATGGCTGTCGTCAGCTCGTGTCGTGAGATGTTGGGTTAAGTCCCGCAACGAGCGCAACCCTTGTTACCAGTTGCTACCATTTAGTTGAGCACTCTGGTGAGACCGCCTCGGATAACGGGGAGGAAGGCGGGGATGACGTCAAGTCCTCATGGCCTTTATGTCCAGGGCTACACACGTGCTACAATGGCCGGTACAAACCGTCGCAAACCCGTGAGGGGGAGCTAATCGGAAAAAGCCGGCCTCAGTTCGGATTGGAGTCTGCAACTCGACTCCATGAAGCTGGAATCGCTAGTAATCGCGGATCAGAACGCCGCGGTGAATACGTTCCCGGGCCTTGTACACACCGCCCGTCACATCACGAAAGTGGGTTGCACTAGAAGCCGGTGAGCTAACCGCAAGGGAGCAGCCGTCCAAGGTGTAATTCATGATTGGGGTGAAGTCGTAACAAGGTAGCCGTAGGAGAACCTGCGGCTGGATCACCTCCTTTCTAAGAGAGAAACGTATAGTTTGGTGTACGTATCCGCGATTGCGGACTGCTCTGACTGCAAAGTCCGGGTAGCGCGTAGGCCGGCTATCACCCTCCTGTCCTGGACCACCGGGGCAACGAGGAGCTTGAATCAGGCCTTCTCTGCCTGTTGAGCCTTCGGGCTTTCGAAGTCTTCGGACTTTTAGATCTCAACATCGATGGTCACGAGCGGCGTAGCTGCTCAGCATGTTCAACCTGGTCCTCGAAACTTTTGGACAAGAAGAGACTAACCAAGTCGGGCTGTGTGCTTTCGGGCGCATGGGTCCGAACTGGGGCCTGTAGCTCAGTTGGTTAGAGCGCACCCCTGATAAGGGTGAGGTCGGTAGTTCGAATCTACCCAGGCCCACCATCCTTATCGGAATCTATCGAAATATAGATGGGGCTGTAGCTCAGCTGGGAGAGCACCTGCTTTGCAAGCAGGGGGTCATCGGTTCGATCCCGATCAGCTCCACCAACCTCTTCGTTCCATGCTCAAAGGTGAACTTCTTCAAGTTGAAGAGGCTGACCTTTGAGCAAGTTCCTTCGGGAATTGTGTTCGAGAGCGCCTTATGGCGCGCGCTGCTTCCGCAGCGTTCTGTTATTTGACAACGAATTGCATTGGGTAAATTGCATACAAGGCTGAGCAGCTTATTGATCCCTATCAAGTTTGGGATAAATAAGGCTGGTTAGTTGAGTGTCTTTAGATAGAGTGCGTAAGCGGGGATCGTACCCCGTGAGGCGCACAGGCGGAAATATGCATGGAATATCCAGCAAGAGGCAGCACGATCGCTTCCTGCGCGGAATTAATTCTATGGTCAAGCTACTAAGGGCGCACGGTGGATGCCTTGGCAGAAACAGGCGAAGAAGGACGTGGCAAGCTGCGATAAGCTCCGGGGAGCCGCACACAGGCGTTATATCCGGAGATCTCCGAATGGGGAAACCCACTTGAGCAAACCTCAAGAACACCCCACTGAATACATAGGTGGGAGTGAGCGAACCCAGGGAAGTGAACCATCTCAGTACCTGGAGGAAGAGAAAGAAACCTCGATTCCGATAGTAGTGGCGAGCGAACTCGGAATAGCCCAAACCCGTAGCATTTCGGTGCAGCGGGGGTTGTAGGGTCCGCAACAGTAGAGTTACCAATCCAGTGGTTAGTCGAATCGGATGGAAAGCCGATCCATAGAACGTGACAGGCGTGTAGACGAAAGCCATCTGGACTCGAAGCGGATACCTGAGTAAGGCGGGGCACGTGAAACCCTGCTTGAATCCACGGGGACCATCCCGTAAGGCTAAATACTCGTTTCTGACCGATAGTGAACCAGTACCGTGAGGGAAAGGTGAAAAGCACCCCTGCGAGGGGAGTACAAAGTACCTGAAACCGTGTGCCTACAAGCAGTGGGAGGGCTATGCGCGCAAGCGAATGCCTGACCGCGTGCCTATTGCATAATGAGCCGGCTAGTTATTCTTGTCAGCAAGGTTAAGCGTAAGCGAGCCGAAGCGAAAGCGAGTCTGAACAGGGCGTTCAGTTGGCAGGAATAGACGCGAAGCGGGATGATCTACCCTTGGCCAGGTTGAAGGTGGGGTAACACCTACTGGAGGACCGAACCGGTGTTTGTTGAAAAAAGCTCGGATGAGCTGAGGGTAGGGGTGAAAGGCTAATCAAATTCCGTGATAGCTCGTTCTCTCCGAAATAGCTTTAGGGCTAGCGTCGGGTGATTTGCACTGGTGGTAGAGATCTGGATGGACTAGGGGGCTTTCCGGCTTACTGAATCCAACCAAACTTCGAATGCCAGTGACAACCAGCCCGGCAGTCAGACTGTGGGGGCTAAGCTTCATAGTCGAGAGGGAAACAGCCCAGACCGCCTGCTAAGGTCCCCAAGTTACAGTTAAGTGGGAAAGGAAGTCGGAACGCCCAGACAGCCAGGAGGTTGGCTTAGAAGCAGCCATCCTTTAAAGAAAGCGTAATAGCTCACTGGTCAAGCGGTCCGGTGCCGACAATACAACGGGGCTAAAACTGTACACCGAAGCAGCGGATGCACACCTCTGGTGTGCGTGGTAGGAGAGCATTCTCAACAGCATTGAAGCCAGACTGAGAAGACTGGTGGAGCGTTGCGAAGAGACCCTGCCGGCATAAGTAGCGATAATGAAGGTGAGAACCCTTCACGCCGAAAGTCTAAGGTTTCCTGAGGAAGGTTAATCCGCTCAGGGTTAGGCGGTCCCTAAGGCGAGGCCGAAAGGCGTAGCTGATGGACATCCGGTTAATATTCCGGACCTCCCAGACCATCGTTTGACGATGGGGAGACGCAGAAGGATAACCAGGGCCTCATATGGCTATGAGGTTCGATACACGTAAGCTGGTTCCGATAGGCAAATCCGTCGGAGCTTAACAGTGAGGTGTAAAGCAGTAGGCCGTATGGCCGAAAGCTGGTGAGTTCACGCTGCCGAGAAAATCCTCTAAGGAGAAGGGCTGGGAACCGTACCACAAACCGACACAGGTAGACGAGGAGAATATCCAAAGGCGCTCGAGTGAAAGCTTGTTAAGGAACTCGGCAAATTAGCTCCGTAACTTCGGGAGAAGGAGCGCCCCGTTAGCGTGCAAGCGCGAGGGGGCCGCAGTGAAACGCGTACGGCGACTGTTTAACAAAAACACAGGTCTCTGCTAAGTCGAAAACGACGTATAGGGGCTGACGCCTGCCCGGTGCCGGAAGGTTAAAAGGAGAGGTTAGCCGCAAGGCGAAGCTTTGAATTGAAGCCCCGGTGAACGGCGGCCGTAACTATAACGGTCCTAAGGTAGCGAAATTCCTTGTCGGGTAAGTTCCGACCTGCACGAATGGCGTAACGATCGTACGACTGTCTTAACGAGTTGCTCGGCGAACTTGTAGTACCGGTGAAGATGCCGGTTACCCGCAGCTAGACGGAAAGACCCCGTGCACCTTTACTACACCTTAACTATGAATTATGGCTCTTACTGCGCAGGATAGGTGGGAGGCTTTGATACCAGGCTCTCGGGCTTGGTGGAGCCACCGGTGAGATACCACCCTGTGAGTGCTGTGATTCTAACCTGCTCCCGTAATCCGGGAGAGGGACATAGTTAGGCGGGTAGTTTGACTGGGGCGGTCGCCTCCTAAATTGTAACGGAGGCGCGCGAAGCTACTCTCAGGCTGTTTGGAAATCAGCCGTCGAGTGCAAAGGCATAAGAGTGGTTAACTGTGAGACCTACAAGTCGAGCAGATGCGAAAGCAGGCCTTAGTGATCCGGTGGTTCTGTATGGAAGGGCCATCGCTCAACGGATAAAAGGTACGCCGGGGATAACAGGCTGATCGGAGCCAAGAGTTCATATCGACGCTCCGGTTTGGCACCTCGATGTCGGCTCATCGCATCCTGGAGCTGTAGAAGGTTCCAAGGGTTAGGCTGTTCGCCTATTAAAGCGGTACGTGAGCTGGGTTCAGAACGTCGCGAGACAGTTCGGTCCCTATCTGCTGTGGGCGTAGGAGATTTGCGGGGGGCTGTCCTTAGTACGAGAGGACCGGGATGGACGAACCTCTTGTGTTCCAGTTGTCCTGCCAAGGGCACGGCTGGGTAGCGAAGTTCGGTTGTGATAACCGCTGAATGCATATAAGCGGGAAGCACGCCCCAAGATGAGATCTCCCAACCCAAAAGGGAAAAGAAGGGCCCAGGAAGACCACCTGGTTGATAGGCTGGAGGTAGAAGCGCAGTAATGCGTGCAGCTTACCAGTACTAATCGCCCGTTCGGCTTGTCCATAGAATTAATTCTGCGCAGCAAATCCGCTGTCAGAAGATACTCAACAACAAGCCTTGAGTGCAGTTAGATCGCACGCCCAATGCAATTCGTTCAAATGCAAGTTTGTGGCGCCAGTTTGCCATTTCTGTTCCGGGGAGAAACTGCCCGTGTGTACTGAGAGATGGCTGTGGGGAACCTCCTGCCAGGCGCTGCACCCAGCTTGCCGGTGAGCATACCGCGAGAGTCACACCCGTTCCCATCCCGAACACGGAAGTTAAGCCTCGTCGGGCCGATGGTACTGCACGCGAAAGTGTGTGGGAGATTAGGTAATCGCCGGCATTAGCATCATGAAAAGCCCGCTCAACAGAGCGGGCTTTTTTGCGTTTATATCAAGGGTTCTAGGAGCAACAGAGTTCAATCAGACCATCACCTCGACGCCCACTCTGATCGCCTGACTGGAAATGGCGCGTTTGGGTACAGCTTCGCAGGCGTTGGGTTCTGCACGACCCAGCCATATGCATTCCAGCGCGAGAGCAGCGGCGCGATTATCGCCACTCAAACGGGGAACTTGCAGCCGCAGGCTGCGACGGCAGATCCTACCAATCATCTGGCCATTGCCGGGTTTCCAGAGCCCGACTACTGCACATTGGGCTCTGCTCAGCTCGCCAGCTTTACCGTAGCTTCGAACGCCAGGAGCTGACCCGCGGGAGACATATTGAGAACCGTTGGATTGACGCTGCTAGTGGGCCGTTCGCCGCGGTATTGGTGGTGGCAACGTCGCAGCAACCAGCTCAACACCACCATCAACTTGGCCAGCGGCAGCCATCGCTTCGGGGTGCTTGCCATCAACACCGCCGGCCAGAAGCGGAAAACGCCGTTAACACAACAGTAAAGTAGGTACTTGAGAACGGACTTGATCTGCAGCCGGAACCAAGCAGATAGATCATCGAGGCGATCCCACCAGGCCTTCGGATCGCCTTGTTCCATTCCGATCAGCGCGTTTATCCGCCTTGAGCTGAATTCGCCTGGTTGTCTGTATTCGTTCCCGGATAGCTTTAATTTCCAGTCCGAGGAAACTCCTCAGCCATCTCTCCTCGTCCATACAAGCTGGCAGCCCTCCCAGACGAGGGCGGTGGCCAGTTACGCCTTGGAGCGTACGCGAGTTGGCGGTCTCCTCGGCTCCATCTCACGCAGGAATGCGATCGCTCCGCAACCGGCACAAGCACCTGGGGTTGATAGGAGCGTGGAGGAAACACAAACAATGAAACGGCAACTGTGTAGTCTCGTAATCACTGGATTGCTGGCAACCGGCGTGATGCTTGCGCAGGAGGCAGGGTCCGCACCCGAGCAGAGCGCTCCGCAAACTGAAGCCGGCGGGATGGGTGGCCATCACGGCGGCCACCGGATGGATGCCGATCAGCGCCTTGCTCACATGACCAAGCGCTACAAACTCACCGCTGATCAGCAGAGCCAGATCAAGCCCATCCTCCAGGATGAGCAGCAACAGATGGAGTCCATGCATTCGGATACTTCCACATCACGCCAGGACAAGATGGAGAAGATGAAGAGCATGCACGAAGCCGACTCGCAGAAAATCGAAGCGGTTCTGAACGACGAGCAGAAGCAAAAGTACGAAGCTGACCAGCAGAAGATGCAGGCTCGCCGCGGTCAGCGCATGCACGGCGGCCAAGGTGGTGCAGAGGGCGCACCTCCTTCTCAGCCCGACGCGGGTACACCTCCGCCGCAGTAATGCTTCGCATCATCTTTATGCATGAAGAGAGGGCCGCAAGTGCGCGGCCCTCTTGCTATTTCGGCGTAGCGGTTAGAAGGTGAGCTTCAGCGCGGCCTGGACCTGGCGCTGATCGTTGCGCGTGCTGGTGATGGCTGCAAAGCCGCCCGGATTGCCCGGCTTGTACTGGTTGAATCCGGTGACGTTGCTTGGCTGGCCGAACTGCGGTGTATTGGTTGCGTTGAAGGCTTCCAGGCGGAACTCGAGCCCGGTGCTCTCGTAGATATGGAAGTTCTTGAAGAGTGAGGCATCGAGATTATTGAAGTGCGGCCCCCGTGCCTGCTGCGGTCCGCCGCCCAGTGGCGAGAAGTCCTGCTGCCCGATCGCGGTCGCGGCAGGGGGAACGGTGAATGCTGCAGGGTTCAGCCACTGTGTCTTATTGTGCGGGCCGGCATAGAGGTCCTGCCCGGGTACGGTGAAGGCGTTGCAGCCGAAGTTCGAGGTGCTGGTGGGGCATCCAATGGTGAACGGCTGTCCGCTCTGGAAGGTGTAGATGAAGTACGTACCCCAGCCGCCGAGCACTGCATCGACAGCGCCGTTGCTATTGCCGAGCAGCGCGCGGCCATGTCCCACGGGCAACGCAAAGGTAGCGCCGACGTGAACGGCATGGGTTGCGTCGGTATCGCACAATCCGTAATCGCGATTGATACCAAAACCCGGCAGCCACTCGGCGCGGTATTGTGTGTTCTGCGAGGCCTGCGTGTGCTGGTTGGTCATGCACTTTGCATAGGTGTAGTTGGCGAGCACGGAGAGCCCAGCGCTCATCTGGTGCTCGTAGGTGGCCTGCATGGAGTTGTAGCTGCTGGTTGCGTTCGTGCTTTCGTAAGTGGAGTTGCGCGCGAAGTTTGGGAAGGGCACGTAGTTCTGCGGATTCACGCTGGTCGGCAGAATCACGCTGGGCGAGTTGTAATAGCCGAGGTTGTCCAGGTGCCTCCCTACGCTGCCCACAAAGCCCACCTGCACGGAGTCGTGGTTGTCGATCTGCTTCTGCACCGTCAGGTTCATCGTCTGAACATAGGGCGTCTGGAAGTTCCATTGCCTCCCGTAGAGATTCACGCCTTGGCCGGAGTAGATCGACGGATCCTGCAGGTTGATGTTGGCAAACGCGGTCTCCAATGTCGCCGGCTGCCCGTTCGGGGCGAGCAGCGGATGCTGCGAGTCCGGCGCGTTGAAGGTAGCCGTGTAGACGAACGGATAGTTGGTACCCAGGGTGCCGCCGTAGCCCAGGTTCCCGAGTGATCCGTAGGTGATGCCGTATCCACCGCGCAGTACCAGGTCCGGCCGCATACGATACGCAAATCCGAGTCTCGGGCTGAAATTCGTCTTCTGCGCCTCGCCGAGTGCCAGGCTGTCGATACAGTCGAGCGCGATGTTGTTCTGCGCCAGCAGTGCGTCAAACGAGGCCGAACGCGTCACCGCACAACCCTTCTTCGACATGTAGTAGGTACCGGGAGAACCGTTGCCGTTCGACGCGATGAAGTTCGCCTGGTGTCCATTGACCTCCGCGTACGGCGTGAAGTAGTCCCAACGCAGGCCGAGATTCAGCGTGAGGTCCGGCAGCACCTTCCAGTCATCCTGAAAAAAGGCGCCGATGTACCAGCGGTCATCGACTGTGGCAGCAACGTTAGAGCCGCCGTAAGTGCTGAGGCCGCCCACATTGCTGACGCCGTTGGGTACTGTTGTCGCGGTTGGAGTCAGCAGCAGGTCAGCCACGCCGTTCAGGTTCTGATTGCTGTTGGGGATGTCGGTGTACTGCCCGCTGAAGGTGAAGTTCCCGCGCCCCTGCGGCGGCTGCGAGATGTTGCCGTTGATGTAGTCCACCTGCACGCCGGTCTTGAAGTTGTGGTTGCGATAGATCTTGGTGACGTTGTCCGAGCCTTCGATGCTGTAGACGTACTGCAGCGTCGGTGTGTAGTTGCCTACGCCGATGTGGGTCAGCCCTGTACTGGTGTTTGAGCTGAAATTGATCGGAGGAATGCCGCCGTTCTCCGCTACCTGCGGTATGCCCGGAATGCCGAAGCTCGCTGGGATGCCAAAAGTATTGCCGTAGACGGAGCGCTGCAGCTTGTCGGAATGCACCATGCCAACGTGCATGTCATTGGTGAACGTCGGCGTAAAGACATGCGTGTAGCCCACAGCCCAAGCATAGGCGGGGAAGCTGTCATGACGTCCGCCGGTCTCACCGACCGCCAAGCCGGGTAAGGACGAGGGGACGTCGACCGAGTACAGGCTGCGATCGAAGACGCCAAACAGCACGTTGTTCGGATTGATTGCCTCGTCAATGCGGATGTCATAGGAATTTATGTTCGTGGGCTGCTTTGGCTCCCAATAGAAGTTGTTCGCCAGACCCGCGCTGGTTGCCGCGGGATACACCCCAAGCAGCTTGATCGCGTTGGGATCGATGCGGCCCGCAGGCAGTTGGTTCAACTGCGAGACCAGACCCGTGTAGTTCGTGATGCCGGCCACGCTGCCGTTGTAGAAAGGATCGCGCACATAGCCGGTCTTGCTCGCCGACAGACCCGTGACGGGATCCACCTGGCCGGCGGTGACGGCGCGTGTGGTTGCGGGATCGAGGATTGTTCCATGCGGAAAGGTGCGGCCCAGGACATCGGAACCGGTGCCGCCATTGAAATTAATCAGGTCCTGCAGATTCGTGAATCCGCTGCTGACCATCGCAGCCGTAGGCACGGTGCTGAACGCGGCAATGGGCTTGATCTCGCGCAGACCCTGATAATCACCGAAGAAGAATGTCTTGTCGCGCCCGTCATACACGCCCGGAATGCGAACCGGACCGCCGATGGTTCCCCCGAATACATTGCGGCGATACTCGGACTTCTTGCCTTTGTTGAAGTATGTGTTCGCGTCCAGATAGTCGTTGCGGAAGTATTCCCACGCATCGCCGTGGAACTGATTTGTACCGGATTTGATCGCGGCATTGACCACGCCTCCGGTCGAGTGACCGAACTCCGCGGTGAAGTTGCCCGTCTGCAGCTTGAACTCCTGAATTGCGTCGGGAGGCGGTGTGATGGCCGCGTTGCTGCCCACCGATGATCCGCCATAGAACTCGATGTTGTCGTTAATTCCGTTGAGGCGGAAATCGTTCTGCCACAGGTTGACGCCATTCACGGAGAAGAATGCGCTGTCCGTCGTGCCGGAGTCGCTGCTTGGCTGGCCCTTGGGCGCGGTGACTACGCCGGCCGAGAGTTGCGCAAGCGACGCCCAATCGCGGCTCTTGAGCGGCATGCTGTTGATGACGTGCCCGGTGATCGTCTGGCCCACCGCGCCGTTTTCCGCCTGCAGCAGTGGCGCTGCGCCCGTCACCGTAACCTGCTGCGTGACGGCACCGGTGGCCAGGTGGATGTCTATGGTTTGGGTCTGCTGAATGTGTACTTGGACGTTTTTATCGATGGTGGTCTGAAATCCCGGCGCAGCGACCTGCAGCGTGTAGCTGCCAGGGCGCACTGCGTTAAAGGAGTAGGCGCCGGTGGATGTCGCGACGCCAATTGACGCGACGCCGGTGGCCTCATTGACGAGCTTCACGGTAGCGCCGGCCACGATGGCTCCGGTTGCATCTGTAACGGTTCCTGTAACACCGCCCGTGTCGATCTGTGCGAAGGCTGATGTAGCGCAAAGGAACAGGCTACAAGCGCAACTCAAAAGGAGATTGCATAGTTTGTGTCGGAGAAATTTCATTGTCGGCCCCTTTCAAAATGTTCAGCATTCCGCAAGGCACGGTGGAGTCGTCCTTGCAGATGAATGCGAAATGATTTTTTGCGGGACTCGAACCGGAGACTTGCCTGCGGATTCAGGCTGCCGTCCGTCGCAAGATTGGCTTGAGCGCTCGCGAAACGCGTGCTGTCCGGCCCCGTGCTCCTACGCTGAAATGCTACTGTCCATCCAGCGAAAGAAGGTTACGTTAGCGATAAAGTTTTCGGCAAGCGAATGGGCCGAAATTATTGTGCGGTGTCAACTCTTTAAATGGGACCCACACAGGCACGAGTTCATTGGACCGGGTGGGACCTACAGAGAATTGTGACGAATCGCTACGTACCAGCTACGGGTGAACAACGAATGAGAGACTCACCGGGCCTGCGGCGCGCCGGTGTGCTCGGTCGTGCTGGCGCTGAATTTCTGGTACTGATCAAAGCGGATCGACAGATCGACATGGAAGCCGACGAACAGCGCGGCCTTGCCATCGAAGCGTGCATCGACTCTCGTCGGCAACCATACCTCGTTATGGATGAGCGCCTGTTCAAACGAGAAGTTGCTGCCGGCATCCACCGTGGCGAACAAGCCGAAGCCGATGCGCAGCGGCTCATCGAAGGTCGCCTGCATGCGTGTCACCTCGCGCGCCGCCTCATCGATCCATACGGTTCCGCGCACCTTTTTGATGGCGTCCTCGTTCCGTCCATGCGTCTTCGCGTGCGGATCGCCGGTGAAGTCGACCGCAATCACAGGCCGGCCGCCTTCCATCACGCGGCGTGCATTTGTGAACCGCGTGATGGCCAGCAGACGCGAGACGCTCACGTCGTCCTTGTCCGGCTGGCCGTAAGGCTCTGCGGCATACTTCACGGCTTCTTTCGTCGCACGATCCTGCTGTTTCTTCAGATCGCCAGCGCTTAGCGGCTTACCGTTCTTGCTGGTGAGTGTCTCGATCGGATGCCCGTGCACGAAGAAGACATTGCTGACGCGCTCTTCAGACCGCTGCACCTTGCCGTGCTTGTCATTAAAGGTCAGCCGCTGCTGCTGGCGAAAGGTGTACTCCTCGCGGGCGCGATCCAGCTCCGCCTGGTTGGCTTCCACGCTGCGCAGTAATGCCGGTACATCTGGCAAAGGAGGCAGCGGTTGCGCAGCAGGCGCAGCGGCAGGCCACCCGGGCGCGGCCGCGAGAGAGAGTGCAAGAGGGATGATCGCGAAGAGACGCAAGGCTAGCTTCATGCTAGAGCATCTTCGCCTATACACCGGTCCCGAAATGCTCTACCGTATGGCTCATCCTGAGACGTGTAAAGAGGTGATGTGTGCTGGGACTGCTGCTGCGTTGGATTGTCGGCGCGATCACGCTGTTCGTGATCGCCTATTTCGTGCCTGGGTTTCACATCCGTAGCTGGGCCTCAGCGTTCCTCGCAGTGGTGGTGATCGCACTGCTGAACGCGACGCTTGGACTGCTGCTGAAGATCCTGACCTTCCCGCTCAGCATCCTGACGCTCGGCATTTTCCTGCTGGTGATCAACGCCTTCGTGCTGCTACTGGCATCGCGCCTAGTGCCCGGGTTTCACGTGGACACGTTCGGCTCGGCGTTTGTCGGGGCAGTCGTGTTGGCCCTCGTACACATGCTGCTCGGCATGGGAACCAAGTCTGAACGCCGTTGACGCTATTGATTGAGCGGAACAGGCTGGGGCCGAATTGGTGCAACGGTCCCGCGCGGCAGTGGAACACGGCCATGCATGGCGCGGAACGATCGGTGCACGCCGCGATGCCGTGTCTTCGTCTTATTTGGTTCCAGCGGATGTTCGCTGACCGCGATTCCGGCCGCGGCAGCAGCAGGTTGCCGCGCTGGACGGGGCAGATGCACCGCCACTGGAGTCATTACAGCCGCGGGATGAGGTCGAAGGGTTGTCAGGCTTACGCCGCCGGCCACTATCGCGACCGATGCAGCGGCCAGCGCCCAGCGATGGTTTCCAACTGGGACTGAGATCCATCGCTGGTACCAGGACAATTCGGGAGCAGAGGCGAGCCGCGCGAGGATCCGCTGCTCCAGGCCTTCGCGCGGCTGGACGGCTGCGAGCGCTGCCAGCGTACCTTGAATTTCCGGTGTGTAGTCGATGGCTTGCGGAGGATTGGCAGAATCGGAAAAGCTCATGGCTTCAGTCCTTCCTTGCGCAGCTTCTCCGCCAGATCGCGGCGTGCGCGGAAGAGGCGCGAGCGCACCGAGGATTCGGTGATGCCCAGCACCGAGGCTATTTCGGCATTAGAAAGCTCTTCGAGAGCGGAGAGCAGCAGTGCCTGGCGTTCTTTCGCCGGCAATTCATCGATAAGAGCGAGCACACGCGCATGGCGCTGTGCGGAAATCACGGTTTGATCAGCGCGCAACTCCTTGGCCGGAAGCACACGGGCCAACTCGCTGATGTCTTCGTTTTCCGGACGGGTCTTCTGCCGGCGTTTGCGGTCCAGCACCAGGTTCCAGGTGATGCGGATCAGCCAGACACGCGCGTCGCGAATCTCCGGCAGCCGATCGCGATGGCGCAGGACGCGCAGAAACGTCTCCTGCACCATGTCCTCGGCCTCGGCGGCGTTTCGCGAGATGGAAAAGGCGACCCGGTAGAGAGTCGCGGAGTACTCGCGAACTAACGTCGTAAGCTCGGCGGTACGGTCGTCCGCTGCCGCGCCGGCGGTCTTCGTCTCCGGCATCGGGAGCAATCCGGTCAGATTTCCCTCATAGCTGCCCATACGCTTCTTCTCACTGACGCGGGGCGGGCGGGATTCGCTCACAGGAATTGCCCCGAAGCTCGTGTCAGGTGAAGTGCAGCGCATGGACGCATGAAGCCGCCCGGCCATCGGGAAGGAAGCGGCCCACCCCGGCGTTTAGTGCTGGCCGGCCAGCTTCTGCGCGGCAATCTGGCCAGCGGCTGTTGTTGTGTCCTTGGCCTTGAGCAGGGCATAAATCTTGTTCGCCTCCGCCGAATTGTGATTGGCCTCGTACAAAGCTGCAAGCTGCAACTGCGCCGTGGCTGCGGGCACGGTTGTCGTCGGATGCTGGATCAGCTCCTGATAGAGCTTGATGGCCTCGCCGGTCTGCCCATGCTGCGTCAGCAGGTTCGCCAGAGCAAGACGCGCCAGGGAGGCAACGTTCGCATCGTGCACATCGCTGGCCTTGCGGAAGTTCGCCTCTGCCTTGCCGGTATTGCCCATCTCCGCGGCGGTCAGCCCGGCAAAGTACAGCGCGTTGTGTCCGGCGGCCGTGCTGCTGTAGCGCTTTGCGACGTCCTCAAAGAGCGGGTTGGCAGCCTTGGCGCGATCCGCTGCCGTAGGGAAGGTCTTCACACCAGGCGGCATCGGCTGCGCAGCATCGGCGATCGGCGTGCCGTAGACAGCCGCGGCGCGTCCAAAGGCATTGGCAGCCGTCTCGGACCTCTGCTGATAGATGATGACGGCTGCCACGACGAGCGCGATGGCGACCAGCACCGCGATCGCGATGCGGAGAGCTTTGGCACGATTTTCGGCGATCCAGTCCAGGCCAGCCTGGGTGCTGTGGATAAAAACGTCGTCTTTCTTAAGCGCGCTGCGGGTCTGTGCGTCCACTGAGTCCTTTGAATTCCTTGCAGAAAGAGCGGGCGCGGTAGCGCGCTGGCGGACAGGCAGGTCCGCGGCTCTCAGAGAAGTTGATATCAAAAGTGTAGCAGCGGCGCGATTTCAGGGTCAAAAAAGACGCAGACTCCTGAATAGGCTAACGGGGCACGCGAAGTGCCCCGTAGGGATGGCAAAGCGCCGGGCTGGGATCAGGCGGCCCGTACAGGCATTTCCAGCTCGCCCCGCTCTACTTTTTCCTGGCAGGCGATGCAGAATGGGGTCCAGGGAAGGGCTTCCAGCCGCTTGGCGCCAATCATCTCGCCACAGTTCTGGCACTCGCCGAAGCTGCCCTCGCGCAGACGCTCCAAGGCCTGTCGCACCAACTGCATCTGCGCATGGCCGCTGGTCCCCTGCGAGAAGAGGAACTCTTTTTGATACGAGGCAACGGCCTGATCGGCCACGTCCTGGGTGTCGTCCATTCCAGCGTCCCGACCCTGTTCAACGGCGGACTGCATGGAGCGCACTAGCAAATCATGCTGCTGGCGCAACTTCTTCTCATAGACACTATGGGGGGTAGGGGTAGGGGCTTTGGGCACGACGTCTGACTCCTCTGAAATGGCTCGGTAATCCGAAATGCAGACTATTGGACGCAGCAATGGGCGGAAGATTTGCTATTTTTTTCCTCAGGCCTAAGATTTTTGTTGCTCTCGATGGATCGGCTGTGTTTTACGGATCGGCCGTGTATTGCGCCCCCGGGGCGTTGCCGATAGGCTGAAGGCACCATGTATGAGGAATTTGACGTTGAAGACCGCTGGACGGGAGAGACGCTGCACTGCCTCTGGCGCGCCAATATCGTGGCAATTGCGACCCGGCATGCCGATGCCATCGATGTCCGTTTCGAGGTGAGTGGCCGTCCGGTGTGGATCGCCATGCCCGCCGTCGCCTGGGTTGAATACAAGAAGAAGACCGGCAACGTCATTACCGACCGTCTCGCCGCCCAGATCGCCGGCCATTATCTTAAGCAGGCCATCGAGGAAGGCTATGACAATGGCCGCGAGATGTACGCCATGAGCGTGGACGAGGTGCTGGAGCATCTCCGCATTGTGATGGACGAGGCGAAGAACACCGCAAACCTTCCCATGCTGCCGGTCATCCATGAGGCGATGTCCCAGTAACGCGAACAGCGACCTGAAGAAGAGATGCGGCCCACAGAATTCTGTGGGCCGTCTTTATTTTAGTGATCCGATGTTTCCGAGCTATCTGTCGCGAGGGAGTTCCATATCCGGGAGCACCGATGTGCCTTCCAGTTGCACGGCCTGTAGTTGGTGCGGATTCAACCCGAGCGCCTGCAGGATTGTCGGTGCGACCTGCGTTGTCGATACGTCGGAGTAGACGGTGCGTGGCCGGAATCCGGGGTTCGAGAGCAGCAGCACGACATTCGTGTCGTCATGCGAGAAGCCGCCGTGCTCCTCCTGCTTTGCCGTGCTGCCGGTGTAGACGACACCCGGGTTCGGCGTCACGATAATGTCCGGGGTGCGCGGATCTCCGTATGGCAGCAGTCCCGGCGGGTTGTAATTCATCGCAAGAGACGGCCCGTAGAAGATGGTTCCCAAGCCGATCTTGCTGCCGTTCTCTTCGAGGGTGGCGACGGCAGAAGCTGTCTGGCTCGAATCCTTCAGCCAGATCAGCGAGACGTCATCTTCCGTTGCTCCGATGCCGGTGGGATTTAGCGGCGATTCCGATAGCGGAATCAGGTTGGAGAGCAGCGTTGCCGGCGTGGTGCCATTGTTGCCGCTATGTCCGGGGATAGGGAAGAAGCGGTTCGGATCAATCGGCCCCTGCCCGTGCTTGGCGGTGATGACAATCAGCGTTGAGTCGAGCTCGCCGGTGTCTTTCAGGTCGTCCACCATCTCGCCGATCGAGGCATCGACGAACGCGATTTCCTGAGTAAGCAACTCGCTCGGTGTTGCCGCTGCATCGAGATACCCTCCGCTGCCTAAGCCCTTCTCAATCAACTTCTGTCCGACACTAACTGCCTGGAAGTTCATGCCGAAGAGATTCGGAACACGGCTGCCTTTGCCGTTGTGGTCCTTGCCGTGGATCTGATTCAAGATGCCCTTCACCTTGATCGTGTCGTAGCACTGGATGTTGGCGAAACTGTCGGTCCATGATCCAGTTTGCGAAGGATCGGGAATCGTACTGCAGGAGACACCCGCCGGCGTGCTGTAGCCCGGCACTGCGACTACTGCCGAGTTGATCTCCGGCGAAAAGTATTCGCTAAGGGAAGTGCCGCCGGGGCCGGCCACCGCGGAATACGCCGGATGCTTGTCAAACCAGGAGGTGTATCCGCCGGCACGGCGGACCACGCCGAAGATGGTGTTGGTGCGGACGAAGTTCCACGGATAGACCGGAGCGCAACCCGCCTTGGGATCGCGCGGCAGTCGCTGCTGGTCGATGGCTGCGATTCCGCCGTCCACAAGACCAGCGCCGGGCGCTCCGCCATTCAGCTTGCTTTGGTCGAGATCGATGCCCTCCTCGTATTCCGTGCGCGTGCCGGTTGGCGCTGCGCCGGCCGTGCATGGGCCGGCAGCCACCCCGTTACCGGTGGTCTTTGCCGGGGCATCGAGTGAGCGGTCGTATGCGACATCGTAGTAGACGCCAACCGTCCGTGGTGTGCCGCCGGTGACAATCGCCATCATTCCTGGGAATGAGTCGGACGGCCGCGATGTGCTGGCTGCGACATAGTTCACGCCGGAGCGGCCCAGTGCTGCCAGATTCGGGCAGTACGGTGTGCCGTTATTGATGCTGCTGATGCCGCGCGCGCAGTTCTGGTAATCGACGGCATGCATGCCGTCAATGCTGATCAGCAGGACGCGCCT
Organism: uncultured Acidobacteriaceae bacterium; assembly: GCA_963736915.1. GTDB lineage: Bacteria > Acidobacteriota > Terriglobia > Terriglobales > Acidobacteriaceae > KBS-83. The sequence continues at coordinate 68,002 of CAVTQV010000006.1, forward strand.
GATGTGGTTGTTATGTCCCCAATCGTCATCGTCGGCGTGACCGGGAATGGCGGCGACTGCCAGCACGGCGGTGCCGGCCAGCAGGAAAGCAAGGTGTTTCATGAAAGAACCTCCACCACGGTCATAGCAAGGGCAGTGTGGCGGCACGATTCTCAGCGCATGAATTTCGCATGAAAGCTCCGCAGCTTAAGCGAATCTTAAGGCGCACTGAATCAGCGGCTTAGCTTGTGCCGTGCAGAGGCATCGTTCGGCTGCTGACATTCCGGGTAACCGCCGCTGGCCTCGGCCGCCTGCGGGATGGCACAATGGACGGTTTTGTAGCCTAAGCGGGAAACAGGAGTGATATGGGCGCGGCGATCGCGAGCACTGTGTCGAGGAGTTTGTTAGAAGGGCCGCATGTCCACCGGAATCTGTCCACGCCGCAATTGGTGGAAGCGGCGATTGCGCGCGGTGAAGCGAGTCTTGCGTCCAACGGCGCCGTTGTCGCACTGACCGGATCACGCACCGGGCGTTCGCCGCGCGATAAATTTCTGGTCCGGGATGCGCTTACGGAATCGCGCGTCGACTGGGGAAAGGTCAACCAACCCTTTCCACCGGAGCGCTTTGCCGCGCTGCTGGAACGAGTGGAGCGGCATATGCAGGAGCGCGACCGCTACGTCCTGGACCTCTATGCGGGCGCCGATCCGCATTACCGATTGCCGATCACCATCGTGGCGGAATATGCGTGGCATGCGTTGTTTGTGAAGCAGCTTTTTGTGCGGCCCGATGCGGAAGAGTTGGCTGGGCACGCTGCCGAGTTCACCGTGATCGCCGCGCCGGAGTTCGAAGCAGTTCCTGAACGCGATGGGACGACGTCATCGACTTTCATCATCACCGATTTCACGCGGAAGATCGTGCTCATCGGTGGCACGAAATATGCCGGCGAGATGAAGAAGTCCATCTTCGGCGTGATGAATTACCTGCTGCCGGAGCGCGACGTCTTCCCCATGCACTGCTCGGCGAACATCGGTGCAGATGGCAAGACGGCACTTTTCTTCGGCCTCTCCGGCACCGGCAAGACCACGCTCTCTGCCGATCCGCATCGGAGGCTGATCGGCGACGACGAGCATGGCTGGGGCGAGCGCGGCGTCTTCAACTTCGAAGGCGGTTGCTATGCAAAGTGTGTTGATCTGAGCGAAGAAAAGGAGCCGCAGATCTATCACGCGATCCGCTTCGGCTGCGTGCTGGAGAATGTTGTCATCGATCCGCGTACTGGCGATCCTGATTACGAAGATATTCGCTACACGGAAAACACCCGTGCCGCCTACCCGGTGGATTTCATCGAGAACGCAGTCGTTCCCGGCATCGGGGGCCAGCCCGCGAATGTGCTGTTTCTGGCGGCGGATGCTTTCGGTGTGCTGCCCCCCATCGCAAAGCTCACGCCGGAGCAGGCGATGTATCACTTCCTCTCCGGCTACACTGCGAAGCTGGCTGGCACGGAGGCCGGGCTCGGCTCAGAGCCGGTGCCGGAGTTCTCCACATGCTTCGCGTCGCCGTTCCTTCCTCTTGCGCCGAAGGTATATGCGGCGATGCTCGGCGAGCGCCTGCGCCAGTATGGCGCCCAATGCTGGCTCGTGAACACCGGCTGGACCGGCGGGGTGTTCGGCGTGGGCCGGCGCATGAGCCTGCCGCACACGCGCGCTCTGGTGACGGCGGCGCTCGACGGCAGCCTGGCCGGGGCGGAATTCACCGCGGAGCAGGCCTTCGGTCTGAGCATTCCGGCGCATTGCCCCGGCGTGCCGGACGAGCTGCTGAATCCGCGAAATGCCTGGGGGGATAAAGCGGCCTACGATCGACAAGCCGCAGCCCTGGCCGCGCGCTTCGACGCGAACTTCGCGCGCTTCGATGCGCCGGCGGCCGTGCGTGCGGCAGGTCCTCATCCACGGAGATAATTCCGTCCAGCCGCAAGGAAGAGGTTAGCCAGCCGATGTTTCTGCGCACATTGCGCGTTGAATATGCGCGCGAAGGTGAGCCGCCCCAAGCTTGCCCACTCGCATGGATCGACAATTTCGCCATGCGCAACTTCACCAACAGCGCGATCTTCGATGACACGTTGCCCGTCGGCGACGGAGCGATGGAGGTGGGTCTCCGTGTTCCGCTCGATGCGCTTCAAAAGGCGATCGAGGACTGGTTCCGCAGGAAGAGCTATCTCCGCAAGGGAGACCGGCTGATCGTGCGCGAAGAGCAGAGGCCTGCGCGAACCGAGTAGATCAGGCGGGCAGAGCCAGCAGCGGCACCAGTGCGGCCAGCACCCGGGTGAGCGTCTGCTGGACCCGGCGGCCGATCTCAAGCACCTCGGCGTGGTTGATTGGCTCGACTTGATCAGGCGACCCCAGCACTCCGGCAGCCATGTTGGTGACCGAGGAGAAGCCAAGCACTTCCATGCCGAGGTGTCGTGCGGCGATCACCTCATGCACCGTGGACATGCCGACGAGGTCTGCGCCGAGGGTGCGGAAGGCGCGGATCTCCGCGGGCGTTTCAAAGCTGGGGCCGGTGAGGCCGAGATAGACACCTTCACGCAGCGTGAAGCCTTCGGACTCGGCGGCGCAATGCGCGAGCGCGCGCAGACGGCGCGAGTAGGCGTCCGACATGTCGCAGAAGCGCTCGCCGAGGCGCGCCTCATTTGGGCCAGCGAGCGGGTTCTGTCCAGTGAAATTGATGTGATCGGAGATGAGGACGAGCTGGCCGGAGGCGAAGTCGGTGCGTATGCCCCCGGCCGCGTTGGTGATGACCAGGGTCCGTATGCCGAGGCGGGAGAGCACCCTGACGGGATAGATAACCTGGCGGGGCGTGTAGCCCTCATAGGCGTGGACCCGGCCCTGCATGACTGCGAGCGGCACCCCGGCGAAGCTGCCGAGGACAAGCCGGCCTGCGTGGCCTTCGATAGTGGGGCGAGGAAAGTGCGGGATCTCGGCGTATGGGATCGCGACGGCATCGCTGAGATGGGCGGCGAAGCCGCCGAGGCCGGTGCCGAGGACGATTCCGATTTGAGGCTGAAGCGTGGTGCGCCCGCGGATGAAGGCGGCAGCACGTTCGGCTTCGTGGAAGGCTGATTCGGTTTCTGATTCGGGCATGAGTCAGCAATTTTACGATTTCCGGGCCGTATCACCCGAGGGGACCCCCCTCCCCCTCCCGTCACGGGAGGCTGGCTTGTAAGCCTTTGGATATCACAGGTTTAGGGTGCCTCCCGCGAGCTAAATTCGTCCATCGAAAAGGTTTATCGCTTCATTCGTCAAAACAAAGGACTTACAGGGGTGCAACGCGACGATTCAGGAAGCAAATGCTGGCGGAGGTTCCGCGGATTTGGCTCTCTATTTCCAGCGTACCAATTTCAGCGTAATTAACTGGCAGATTTGCGGACAGGCAGAGTTACGGAGGTGTTGTTTGACCTTGCACCTACTCTGCGCGAAGCACGGAGACGAGATTGGTGCGCGCGGCGTGCGAGGCGGGGATGGTGCCGGCGAGGATCGCGACAGCGGTCATGAGCATCCAGGCGAGGGAGAAGGAGATGACGTCGTGCGGCTTGATGCCGACCAGCATGCTGGTGAGCAGATGGCTGAGCAGGAAGGCGCCGGCGATGCCGAGGACACCACCCAAGGCGATGAGGCGTGCGGCCTGCGCGACGATGAGCGCGAGCAGACCGCGGCGGGATGCGCCGAGGGCGAGGCGTATGCCCATCTCCTGCGTGCGCTGCGAGACCGAGTAAGCGAAGACGCCGTAGACGCCGACGGCGGAGAGGATGACGGCGAGCAGGGCGAAGCAGGCGATGAGCAGCATGATGAGCCGGCGCTGCGCGACCAGATCGGAGACGCGCTGATCCATGGTCTCGATGTCGAAGAGCGGTTGTTGGGGATCGACTGCGAGGACGGCTTTTCGCATGGCGTTGGCTAGGAGGGTGGGGTCCGCGGTGCCGCGGAGCGCGATGTTGACTTCGTCTGAAGGGGACTGAGCTTCGGGAAGATAGAACTCTGGCCGGATCGGCTGTTCCAAGCCGTTGTGGCGGATATCTTCTGCGATGCCGATGATGGTGATCGGCGCGAACTTGTCGCGTCCTACGATGTAGTTGAACCGCTTGCCGAGCGCATTACCTGCGTAGTACTGCCGAGCAAAGGCACTGTTGACGATGGCGACTGGAAGCGAAGTTGCTGTGTCTTTCATGGCAAAGGCGCGGCCCTGAAGAATGGGAGTGCCGACGACGTGGAAGTAATCCGGGGTGATGCAGATGCTGGGTGCAGTCTTCCACGTAGCCGCCGGAGGTGGAGACGTCGGCGATCCGAAGGTGATGGCGGTGTCGTGAACACGGCCGAGTGGCAGCGCGCTTGTAATGGCAGCCGACTGAACACCAGGCAGCGCTTGTAATCGGGTAAGCAGATTACTGATGAAGATGCGGATGAGGTCGGGCGAGGGAGCAGGCATGCCATGCTCGTCCGGACGGTCATAGCGCGGTCCGGCGAGAAGCGTAGTGGCGCTAATCGTATCGGAAGAGTCGAAGCCGGAGTCGTAGCGCATGACGTTGACGAAGCTGCGAATGAGCAAGCCGGCAGAGGCGAGGAGGACCACGGCGAGGGCTATTTCGACCACAAGCAGACTATGGCGGAGCAGGCGTTGTTCACGTGCCTGGGTGACGCGCATGGCGGCGGATTGTAGGGCATTGCGCAGATCGAGACGCGTGCCGCCGATGGCGGGAGCGAGACCGAAGAGGACGGTGGTGAGGAGTGCGAGACCATGGTGAAGGCCAGTACCCATCCATCAACGTAAATCGATGTACTCAGTTTGCCGAAGGGAAGTTGCAGCAGTTGCGAGATACGTGACGAGGATGGTGACGTAGCGAGTGTGCCGGTGCTGCGGACGAACGCAGTGACGACGCAGGCGATGGCAAGGCCGAGGACGGCGGCGAGCGAGGAGAGGACAAGGCTTTCGACGAGAGACTGGCGGATGAGACGGAAGCGTGAAGCCCCGAGAGCGCCGCGCAACGCAGTTTCGTGGCGGCGCGAGACAGCGCGGGCGAGTTGCAGGTTGGCGACATTCGTGCAGGCGATGAGCAGTACCGCGGCAACGCAAGCGAGAAGGATGAAGAGTGGTTTGCGGCTGTCGCCCGCCAGGTGGCGCTGCAAGCGGCTGGAGGTTTATCTCGCGACCGGCGAAGAATGACCTGAACTCAGCCGGAACCTTGTGTAAGCGTGCCAGATAAAAAGTCTGCGACTCCGCCTGTGCCTGCTCGATGTTGATGCCGGGACGCAGCAGCACGATGGTGCGGATGCCGATCATGGGTTTGTCGATGGCGATGGTTGTGTCGCGATCAAGGTCGGCGGCAACGTAGACATCCGGTTCGAATGTGAGATCGGGAAAGCTAAAGCGGCGCGGCAACACGCCGATGATGGTCAGCGGTTTGCCATCGATGGCGATGGATTTGCCGACGATTGCGGGTGCGGCGTGGAAGTGAGTGCGCCAGAGATGATTGCTGATCATGGCGACGGGCGGTCCAGCGGGCCGGTCTTCGTCTTAGGTGAAGAGGCGCCCAAGCTGCGGAACGACTCCGAGCATGGGGAGGAAATTTGCAGTCACATTGGCGCTGGCGATGCGTAAGGGGCCTGCCGGGCCGGTGAGGTTTTGACTGTAGTAGGAGTAATAGCCGGCGAACTGCTCGAACGATTTCGTGCCTGTTTGTCCCGCGACAAAGTCTTGTGAGCCAATCGCGGCGTTATGGGCGCTGGACATTTGTGCCGAGGCGTACATGAGGCGGTTGGCGTCGGGATAAGGCAGCGGGCGAAGCAGGAGCGCGTAGACGGCAGAGAAAATCGCTGTGGTCGCGCCGATGCCGAGCGCTAAAGTGAGGACCGCGGTCAGGGTGAAGGCGCGGTTGCGATTGAGCTGGCGCAGGGCGTAGCGCACGTCCTGCCAAAGGAGTTCTAGCCCCGTGCCGGTTCGGCGATCGCGGACGGATTGCTTGACCTGTTCGAGGCCGCCGAGTTCGGCGAGTGCGGTGCGGCGGGCTTCGGCGGGTGAGATGCCGGCTGCGATCTTTTCTTGCGTGATTGTTTCGGCGTAGCCCTGGAGTTCTTCGTCGAGCTCGCTTTCGACCACTGGTTTGTGGAGGAGATTCCGTGCCAGGCTTTTGAGGCGGGACCAGAGCTGCATCGCGGACCTGCTTACGTGGCTTTCAGTGCGTGGGTCATGGCGGTGGCGATCTTCTGCCACTCTTCTGTTTCTTGACCGAGCTGGCGCTCGCCGGCTTTGGTCAGGCGATAGAAGCGGGCGCGGCGATTGTTTTCCGACTCGCCCCAGAACCCAGCGAGCCAGCCGGCTTCTTCCAGGCGGTGCAGCGCGGGGAAGAGCGAGCCGGGCTTGACCTGAAAGGTGCCGCGGGTGATCTGGTCAATGCGGCGCGAGACGCCGAGGCCGTGCAACTCGCCCGTCTTGAGCGCTTTGAGGATGAGCAGATCGAGGGTGCCCTGGAGGAGATTGGTCTGGCGGGTGCTCATGACATTCCTATCGGCATTCTGCAGGAATGGTGCAACTGCTTCATATCGAATGTCAATAGGAGATGTCGGGATTTGGCAATAAATATTGACATATTCAAAAGTTGTTTCGTTGGTTTAAGCTGGCACTCCCTTCCCGACAGGAGAGATATTGATGGCTACTACAGTTCAGCCGCAGCAGGCGGCACACGCAACGCCGGCGCCGCAACCCACGCCGGAGCGATTCTTCAACGCAGTGAATGCGTATCAGCAAACGGAAGCGTTGCGTGCTGCCGTGGAACTAGAAGTGTTCACTGCCATTGCCGAAGGCAACACGACTGCTGCGGCGATTGCGCAGCGCTGCCAGGCAGCGGAACGCGGCGTGCGCACACTGTGCGATTTCCTGACCATTCACGGCTTCCTGACCAAGGATGGAAGTGATTATGGGCTGGCGCCGGACACGGCGGTATTCCTGAACCGGAAATCGCCTGCGTATATCGGCGGGGCGATGGAGTTCCTGCTGAATCCCCAAGTGCGTGAGGGCTTTGCCCGGCTGACAGAGGCAGTGCGCCGCGGCGGCACGGCGAGGGGCCAGGGTTCGACGGTGGCGGAGAATCCGGAGTGGGTGACGTTTGCGCGCGCCATGATGCCGCTGATGCGCATGCCCGCACAGATGATGGCGGCGGCGCTGCGCCAGGGCGGCGAAGCGCACAAGGTGCTGGATATTGCCGCTGGCCATGGCATGTACGGCATCAGCGTGGCGAAGGAGAATCCGGGCGCGCAGGTGTATGCGGCCGACTGGAAGAATGTGCTGGAGGTGGCGAAGGCGAATGCGCAGGCGATGGGGGTGGGCGATCGCTATCACCTGATTCCGGGGAACGCCTTCGAGACGGATTTCGGCAGCGATTATGACGTGTTGCTGATTCCAAATTTTCTACACCACTTCGATGTGCCGACGTGCACGTCGTTCCTGAAGAAGGTGCGAGGCGCGCTGAAGCCGGGCGGACGCGCGGCGATTCTGGAGTTCGTTCCCAATGACGATCGCGTGACGCCGCCGACAGCCGCTGCGTTCAGCATGCTCATGCTGGCTAATACTCCGGCCGGTGATGCGTATACGTACACAGAGATCGAGAGCATGGCGGCGGATGCCGGCTTTGCGCGCGTGGAGCCCGCGAAGGAAATTGGATTCAGCCGGCTGGTGGTTGCGCACGTGTAAGGCCGGGGTTTTCGGCGAGGCGGGCGGCCTGCGTGAGCAGGTAATTGCGCTCGGGAATGCTGGCGGTCTTCTGGGCGGCGGCCTGATAGTGGGCGATCGCGGCGGCGGGATCGCCGGCTAATTCGTACAGGTGAGCGCGGACGGCATCGAGACGATGATGAGCGGCGATGCGCGGATCATGGTCGAGCGCGTTGAGCAGATTCAGGCCGTGAGCGGGGCCGTGGACCATGGCGGCTGCGACTGCGTGGTTGAGCAGGACCATGGGATTGTCGGACATGCGCTTGAGGAGCTCGTAGAGCGCGAGGATCTGCGGCCAGTCGGTGACTTCGGCGCGGGGCGCTTCGTCATGCACGGCGGCGATGGCGGCCTGCAATGTGTAACTGCCAACGGAACCTTTCTGTAACGCGCTGGTGAGCAGCGCGGTGCCCTCCTGGATGGCGGCCTGATCCCACAGAGAGCGGTCCTGCTGATTGAGCGGAATGATTTCGCCGGCGGGGCCGGTGCGCGCGACGCGGCGGGCATCGGTGAGCAGCATCAGGGCGAGCAGGCCGGCGACTTCGGCGTCGTCCGGCAGCAATGCGTGCGTGGCGCGGGTGAGGCGGACGGCTTCGGCGGAGAGGTCGAGGCGCTGCAGCTCCGAGCCGGCGCTGGAGGTATAGCCCTCGTTGAAGATGAGATAGAGGACATGCAGCACGGAGCGCAGGCGCTCGGCGCGCTCTTTGCTGGAAGGGGGCTGAAAGCGCACCTCAGAGGATTTAATCGTGCTCTTGGCGCGGGTGATGCGCTGCGCCATGGTGGATTCGGGCACGAGGAAAGCGCTGGCGATCTCCGCTGTGGTGAGGCCGCCGACGGCACGCAGCGTGAGCGAGATGGCCGAGGCAGGCGTGAGCACCGGATGACAGCACATGAAGAGCAGGACGAGCGTGTCGTCCTGCTCTTCGCTTTCGGGATCAAATGAAGGGACAAAGAAGAACGGCGTTTCAGCGGCCGCGGCGGTTTCACGATTGAGGCGGGCACGCTCGCTGCGCACGCGATCGGTCATGCGGCGGGTGGCGACGTGGATGAGCCAGGCGCGCGGGTTGTCGGGGAGGCCTTCCTGCGGCCATTGATTTGCCGCGGCGATGAGTGCGTCCTGCACCGCGTCTTCGGCGGCGGCGAAGTCGCGGAAGCGGCGAAGGACGGCACCGAGCACCTGCGGCGTGAGGTCGCGGAGGAGATGCTCGGTGCGGGTGTCGAGCCGGTCAGGAGTCATGACGGACCTCGTGGACTACTGGGTCCATTCAGCGGGAGCCTGGCTCATGACCTGGCGGACTTCGATGGGAATGACGAAAGGCTTGCCGTCAACCCCAGGGGCGGAGGAAGCGCGCGCTGCGATCTCGTGAGCGCGCTTTTCGCTATCGACATCGACGATCCAGTAGCCGGCGAGGAATTCCTTGGATTCAGGGAAGACGCCGTCGGTGACCGGAGCGCCGTCCTTGCCAACGCGTACGATCACGGCCTGCTTAGGATCAGCGAGCCCTTCTGTAGCGACCAGTTCACCGGCCTCACGGAGCTCCTTATTCAGCTTGTGCATAAAGGCCATATGGTCCTGGACGGCTTTTTTTGGCCATGAGCCCATCAGCTCATAGGCATTCCGCGGGCAATTCATCATCAGAATGTATTTCATTGCTTCTCTCCTTAGGTTTTCAGGATCTTCCGCGCTTCAGTGGTGAGTCGGAGCCGCGGGGAGATTCTCGACATTTGTCATTCAGATTTGCCCGGGATCGCCAACCGCCGCACTTCAATCGGCATGTTGGTGGGAACGCCTTCGGGCCCAGGCGCCGCCGAAATGCGGCCCGCTATGGCGTAAGCGCGTTCGGGACTAGCTACATCCACGATCCAGTAGCCCAACAGGAATTCCTTGGATTCGGGGAAGACGCCGTCTGTGATGGGCAGGTCGTTTTTCTCACCGCGCACAAGCTTCGCTTCCGCCGGCTGGGCGAGGCCCTGAGTAGCCACAAACTCCCCGGATTCAGTCAGTTCTTTCATGATGGACTGGAGGGTGGCAAAATGCGCCCCAGTATCCTTTGGCGACCAGGCGTGATAGGTATCGACGCCTGCTTTGGTTCCGGACATCAGCAAAATGTATTTCATCTTGTGTCTCTCCCTTGTTGGTTTCCTACGCCATTACGGCTCGCACTGGAAAAGTGCGCGTTCATAGAGGGGTCGGAACCCGGGGCGGGTTTTCGACATGGATGGGCAGATATTTTTGACCGAAGCGGCGGTCATGCAGCCGCGTTCGAAGTTCGGAAACGGTCCAGAGGGATGTAATCTCTTTTGCAAACTGAAATTCCCGATACAACACGATTCCGGTTGCGCCCGTCAGATAACATGCACCCATCCATTTAGGGAGTGGAATTTTGCGCCGGATGGCCGGACCTGCTTTGATGCCACTGAAGAGACTCGTATGACCGCAGCGACGACCCGGACCGCCGGGCTCAGCCGGAAGCTCGACCTTATCGTCCAGACCGGCCTGCAACTCACACAGAGCTCCGATCTTGAATCTATCGTGCAGGCTGTCACGGATGCTGGCCTGCAGCTCTCGGGGGCTCAGTTTGGCGCCTTTATCTACAACGTAATCAATGCGGAGGGTGAGAGCTGTCAGCTCTATACGCTATCCGGGGTGCCCCGCGAGAAGTTCGCGGGTTTCCCCATGCCGCGCAACACGCTAGTTTTTGCGCCAACGTTCGAGAGCAAAGTCATCGTCCGTTCGGGCGACATCACCAAGAATCCACGATACGGCCAAAACCCGCCCTACTTCGGAATGCCAAAGAGGCGTCTTCCGGTGCGCAGCTATCTGGCGGTGCCGGTGAAGAGCCGGTCGGGCGAGGTACTGGGCGGCCTCTTTTACGGCCATGAACAGCCCGACGTGTTCGGTCAGGAGTCGGAAGATCTCGTTGCAACCATCGCTGCGCAGGCTGCGGTCGCGATCGAAAACTCAACCCTGCGGAAGCAGCTCACGCAGAAGATTGCCGACCTGGCTAACGCGGAAGGACGGCACAAGGCCGCTTCCAAGCGGCTGAGGGAGTTTGCCGCGATCGTCGAGTGCTCCGATGACGCCATCATCAGCAAGGACCTGACTGGCAGGGTGACGAGCTGGAACCCGGCGGCCACGCGCATTCTGGGGTACAGCAGCGAGGAGATGATCGGCGCCTCCATTTTGAAGATCATTCCGGAGGAACTGCATCCAGACGAACCGATGATCCTGGCGAAGATCCGCTCCGGAGAGCGCATCGAACACTTCGAAACCGTTCGCCTCAGGAAGGATGGACAATCCCTCGACGTGTCGCTCAGCATCTCGCCGGTGCGCGACGACTCCGGCCAGATCGTCGGCGCGGCGAAGATTCTGAGGGACATTTCTGCCAGAAAGAGCCTTGAGGAGTCTCTGCTGCAGGCGGAAAAGATCGCGGCGACCGGACGGATGGCGGCGACCATTGCGCATGAGATCAACAACCCTTTAGAGGCGATCGTGAATCTGCTCTTCCTTGCGCGCGAGCAGGCTACCGACCCAGCCCAAATCGATTACCTGACAGCGGCCGAGAGCGAAGTGGCGCGGGTTTCGCATATCGCGAAGCAGACGCTGGGGTATTATCGCGATCCCGCGAGGGTGATCAACAGCTCGCTGTCCGAAATTGCTGAGGAGGCGATTCGGATTTATGAGCCGCGATGCAAGGCTGCGGGGATACATCTGCAAAGCTGCCTGGACCCGACGCCGCCGATCACGCTGCGCAAAGGCGAGATCATGCAGGTCATCTCTAACCTGATCACCAACGCCATCTATGCCATGGCCTCGGGAGGCATTCTCTCCATCGTGGTGCGGCGGACAGGCTCGCCGGAGGATGGGGTCGTTCTGTCCATTGAGGACAGCGGTGTGGGCATTGCGCCCGAGCAACTGCCGCGCATCTTCGATGCCTTTTACACCACGCGGGCGACAATCGGGACCGGTATTGGACTTTTCGTGGCAAAGCAGTTTGTTGAAGGCCACGGCGGACGGATTGACGTGGAAAGCGACACCGGCGCGAGTTCGCACGGGACGCGGATGTCGATCTTCCTGCCGCTCCAAACTCAGTACGCGGCTGCCTGATTTCGCTTCGCGGCGATCAGGCTGTGGCGTAGCGATGAACTTCGCGTTCGATTTCGCTCACATGCTCGGCCTGTTCCTTGCTGAGGTCATAGGTGGTCTGGAGATTGATCCAGAACTCGGGCGTTGTGCCGAAAAAGACAGAGAGCCGCAGGGCTGTGTCTGCCGTAATGCCGCGACGCCCCTTGAGTATGTCCGCAATACGGCCTACGGATACATGAAGGCCAAGGGCAAGGCGATTCATGCTCATACGGTACGGCACCCTTCGGCCAAAGAGGTTAGTGGTAATCCGTGATCTCAACGTTGTAAGCGCCGTCGGCTTTCGATTCGAAGCAGGTAAACGGAAAACAAGAACTGAGAGCCTGCATTCCAATTCTCAATTTTCTCCATTCAGACCAGATTGGTCGCCTTTTAGCGGAACTTTCATGGCATAGGGAAGTACGACTGATTTAGTCTTCCTAAAACGAGGACCGATTTAGTCCTATTGACCAATTTTCCTGGAAGGCTACCTGTTCGATGACATACCCCCGTTTTGCTTTGGGCGCCTGCTGCGCGCTGACGTGCCTGATGTTTGCTGTGCCGGCCGTGCCGACTTTTGCCGATTCGACGCCGGAGGCTCCGCTGAGTTCTTCGAGCAAGCCCGGCACCGTCCGGGTAGAGGGCGTGATTCAGGACGACTCGGGCGGGTTGCTACCCGGGGCGAAGCTGCACTTTGCGGGCGAGGCGGGATTTGTCGCGGACGTGTTGGCGGATGCCATGGGCAGCTTCCACATCGACCTGGCGCCGGGGACGTATCGTGTCTCGGCGGTGCAGGCGGGGTACCAGCAGCTTGAGCAATCGGTGACGGTGCATCCGGGAACGCAGACCCGGCTGACGCTGAGCCTGAAGATTCAAAACAACGTGGAGAGTGTGACGGTGACGGCATCGGACGGCTATGCGAGCACGGTGCAGACGACCGCGAGCCGGGTGCCGATCCGGGTGCTGGATCTGCCGCAGTCCACGTACACGGTGACGCATCAACTGCTGGAAGACCGCGGCGTGGACAGCCTGAAGGACGCGCTGGCCGGAGTGCCGGGCGTGCAGCCGACGCTGGGCGAGGGACGGCGCGACTCATTCGATATACGTGGTTTTACGGCGGGAACGGACCAGTACATTGACGGCGTGCGCGACGATGCGCAGTACTTCCGCGATCTGTCGAATACCGAGCAACTGGATATTGTGGAAGGGCCGGCAGCGGTGCTTTACGGGAGGGGATCGTCCGGGGGGCTGGTCAACCGCATCACCAAGAAGCCGACGATGGAGGGATTGGAAGGCACGCTGGGCGTGACCGGCGGCAGCTACGGCGAGCGGCGGGTGGAAGCGGATGCGTCTGATTCGTGGCTGAACAATACGCTGGGTGGGCGGCTGACGGGCGCGGGCGAGGATACCGGCAGCCAGCGGCATTACTTCTATCTGAACCGCTACGCCTTTGCGCCGACTCTGCGCTGGCGTCCGAGCGACAAGACGGATATGTACCTGCAGGTGGAGCGGCTGCGGGACGAGCGGCTGCCGGATCGCGGCATTGCCGCCATCGACGGGCCACAGGGCGTGGTTCCGATTGGAAACTACTACGGATACATTTTGGGCGCGCCTGCAGTCGGGGCACCGCACGACTACATGCACGAAGGCGCGACGGACGAGACCTTCGACCTGCGGCACGACTTCAACGACGGCTGGCACGCGCACGAGATCTTCCGCAACAGCGGTAATGTCGCGAACTGGTCGACGATCTATCTGAGCAAGCTGGACAATGATGGCACGATCATCGCGGGACAGTCGTCGACACATGCGCACCCCGGCGGCCTGATCGAGAGCGATGTCGCTGTGATGGGCGATGTTGCTGCGGTGAATCCGGTGATTACGCGCGGGCAATACAACGCGAAGACGTTCCAGCGGAATATCTTCGATCAGCTTGAGGCGTATCGAAGCGGGCGCTTTGCCGGGGTCGGCCATCTGCTGCTGATAGGCGCAGAGTACGGACGGCAGACACTCGATCGCCAGCAGTTCACGGGCACGGCTCCGTCGATTACGCTCTATGACCCGGTGCCCAATCTTGCGCCGACGCTCAGCGCGACGCCTTCGGTGAATAACCGCTTCTGGGGACAGACGGCGGGAGTCTACGTGCAGGACCTCATGCAACTCGCTCCGCAGTGGAAGCTGATGGCAGGTGTGCGCTTCGACAACTACAAGCAGTCACTGGACCAGCGGCTGCCGAACTCGCCGGACCTGAGCCGCGTCGACAACAAGTGGAGCCCACGCGTCGGCTTGCTGTACCAGCCGAAGACGTGGAGCACGCTGTACGTGAGTTATTCGCGGAATTTCGATCCTTCGGGCGAGGGACTGAGCCTGGCGACGAATAATGCCGGCCTGGCGCCGGAGCGGACGCAGAATTACGAGAGTGGGGCGAAGTTTTCGAGCTTCGGCGACAAACTGATCTCGACGGTGGCGGTGTACGACCTGGACCGCGACAATATCAAGACGACAAACCCGGCGAACCCTAACCAGCTCATCCTGGCCGGCGAGCAGCGCACGCTGGGGGCGAGCCTGTCCTTCCAGGGCAGCGTGACGCAGCGATGGATGGTCTATGGTGGCTATGCGTATCAGGACGCAGTGGTGACCAAGTCGAATGCGAGCTTCAACGGCATTTCGTTCCAGGGCAAGCGGCCGTACGATATTCCGCTGCACAGCGGGAGTGTCTGGTCGACGTACCGCTTTGCAAACGGATGGGGCGCGGGCGGCGGCGTGTATTTCAACACGGACAGCTTCGCTTACACGGACAATCTGGTGGAGCTGCCGGGTTACACGCGGCTGGATGCGACCATCTTCTATCACCGGCAGCATATGGAATTTGACGGGCACCTCTCGAACCTGACGAATACGCGCTACTACGATTCATCGCACTCGGACCTGGAGCTATTTCCGGGAGCGCCGATCAGCGGGCTGGTGACGGCGCGATACCGCTTCTGAGCATTGCCTATTCGCCGCGCAGGACCTCCATGGGTTCAACCTGCGAGGCGCGGTACGCCGGGCGCCATGCTGCAATCATCGAGAGCACGCCAAAGAGAATGAGTACGAGCGTGTAGGTGAGCGGGTCGGTGGGGCTGGTCTCGAACAGAAAGCTGCGCATCAGGGTGGTGACTGCAAATGCCCCGGCGAGGCCGACGAGGGTGCCGGTGACGGTGAGCGTGAGGCTCTCGCGAAGGATGAGGGTGGAGACCTGCGCGCGGTTGGCGCCGAGCGCGAGGCGGAGACCAAACTCGCGCCTGCGCCAGCTTGTCGTATAGGCGATGAGGCTGTAGACGCCCAGAGTCCCGACCCCAATGGCGAGTATGGCAAAGAAGGTGAGTAACATTGCGAGCGAGCGAGGCGCGGCAGTGGATGCGGCGACGACTTCATCCATGGTGCGAACGCGCGTAACGGGAATGCGTGGATTGAGCTCGGCGACTGTGCGGCGCAGCTCACCGGCGACCTCACCCGCCCCCAGATTCGAGCGCAGGATGATATTCATCGCCGGCTTTTCGTTATTGGAACTGAGCGGGAGATAGACTTCCCAGCCGGCGCCTTTTTCAAGGCTTTGATGGCGTGTGTCGCTGACGACACCGACGACGACCGCGGCGGTCTTCATCTCCATGACGGCGGGCGTGGGCTCGGCGTCGACATCCTGCATATGCTTGCCGATGGGGTCCTGATTGGGCCAGAGATAGTTAGCGAGCGACTGGTTGACAAGGATGGCGCGGCTGGTGCCGGTGGCGTCGAGCGATTGGAAGAGGCGTCCGCGAACCAGGTGGATGTCCATCATGGAGAGATAGTTGGCGGAGACGATGCTGCTCGATGCCTCCATGGAGAGCTGGCTGGGGCTGCGTGGGTGGCCTTCAGCATCGAAGACGTACCAGGCATCCACACCTGAGAGCGGCAGGGCATCGATGAGTGCTGCCCCGGTAATGCCCGGCATCGCTTGCGCGCGCGTAAGGAGATTCTGATAGAAGGACGTGCACGCGCCCTTGCTGCGGCAGGCGTTACGGTCGAGGGAGATCTGCGCGCTGACCAGGCTTTGCGTGCGGAATCCGGGGTCAACGCTGGAGAGGCGCGAAAGGCTCCGCAGCATCACCCCCGCAGCCGTGATGACAATGACGGCGAGCGCGATTTGGCCGACGACCAGCAGGCGCGAGGTGCGGAAGCGGCCCGCCGAACCGAAAACGTTGATCTCGTTCAGGCGGAGCGAGCTTTGCAGATCAAGACCGGCGGCCTTCCACGCGGGCGCAAGGCCGGCGAGTATGCCGGTGATAAGCGAGACCACAACCGCGAAGACCAATACATCGCCACGGAGGGCGATGCCGGCGAGTCGAGGCGTGTTCGGCGGCAGCAGCAGCTTAAGGGCGTGCAGTGTCACCGCGGCAAGCGCGATCCCGGCAATGCCGGAAAGGATAGCGATGAGTCCGCTTTCCGTAAGCACTTGCTGGAGCAGGCGGCGAGCGTTGGCGCCGAGCGCGCGACGGAGAGCCATCTCACGCTGGCGCGAGGCGGCGCGGGCGAGCATCAAGTTGGCGACGTTCGCGCACGCGATAAGCAGCACCAGTGCAACCGCGCCGACGAGCAGCAGGAGTTTGGGACGCATATCGCCGACAACGGAATCGAGTAGCGAAACAACCGAAACATTTGCGGCCCAGTTATCCGGCATGCGCCAGGGAAAGAGTGAGAGCATCTGCCGATGGAATGAGCGCAGCTCGGCTTGTGCGAGCGAAGGCGCGACGCCGTCCTTCAGCCGACCGATGGCGCGAAAGCCGAAAACAGCCCATGGATCGAAAGTGTCGCCTGGTTTGAACGAGATGGGGATCCAGAATTGCGTACTCGCGTCGGGGAAGGAGGCGGCGGCAGGCGCGACGCCGATGACCTCGCGGCTAACGCCATCGATCAAAATCTTTTTGCCGAGCACACCGGGATCGCTGCCGAAGTGCTGCTGCCAATAGCTGTGGCTGAGCACGACGACGCGATCGCGGCCAACCTCCTCTTCAGACGTGGAAAAAAAGCGGCCCAGGGACGGCCGGAGATGCAGCGTGTCGAAAAGATTTGTGCTGATGGTGCTGCCGAAGGCGCGGTCGGCTGCACCGCCGGTGCTGATGTTGTACTCGCTGTTCAGGCTGTATCCGGAGATGGAGGCAAAAGTAGTGGCGCGGCGCTGATACTCGCGTATCCAGCCTTTGGGAAAGCTGGCGAAGTCTGATTGCGCGTCGATCTGGACCAGACGATTGGCGTGGGGAAAAGGCAGCGGCTGGAGCAGGATGGAGTCGAGCACGCTGAAGATCGCGGTGTTGGCGCCGATACCGAGCGCAAGGGTGAGGATGGCGACAACGGCGTAGCCAGGACTGCGGCGAAGCTGCCGCAGGGCATAACGCAGATCCTGCACGAATCTTTTCATATCCGATTGCCTCTCTTCACGTTAGAAACCGGCAAGTGAACTGCCATTCGGCGACCAGCAATAAGCCAAACGGGATAAGGGAGATAGCTGGGACATGCGAAGTTGCAGGCGGCGAATTGCGTCCGTTCTTGCGAGCATCTGTCCAAATCCGAACAACGCGCTGAATGACCAAGCTTGCCTGGAACACTGGGTTTCGACCCGATTCCGAGTGGGATCATCCCAAACGGCTTCCGATTTCTCCAAGCAGAGATGGGAGCAGGACGTCTATGCTTCGAGTGCGGGAGATAGTGGATGCCGGAGCGGGGTGAATCGGGTACGGCGTTAGATCAGCCGGCGGAGCAGCCACTGGCGTCCACGGCAGGCTGCGCTGCCCCGTCAGCCCAGCACGACCCTTCGCATCCTCATCTGCATCTTCCTCAACGCCGGCGCGCGGCGGCGGCATTCATCTTTGTCACCATCGCGCTGGACATGCTGGCCATGGGAATGATCGCGCCGGTGCTGCCGCAACTGATCACCAGCTTCATGGGCGGCAATACGGCGAACGGGGCGGAGATGTTCGGCATCTTCGGCACGGTATGGGCGGTAATGCAGTTTGGCTTTTCGCCGCTGCTCGGGTCGCTTTCCGACCGTTTCGGGCGGCGGCCGATTGTGTTGCTGTCGAATTTCGGACTAGGCGTGGACTACCTGGTGATGGCGCTGGCACCCACGCTGGGGTGGCTCTTCGTGGGCCGCGTGGTCTCGGGGATTACTTCGGCGAGCGTGCCGACGGCGATGGCGTACATCGCTGACGTAACAGATCCGAAGAAGCGCGCAGAGGCCTTCGGGATGGTGAGTGCGGCGTTTGGACTGGGCTTTGTCCTAGGGCCCGCGCTAGGCGGCGTGCTGGGCAACGTGAGCCCGCGGCTTCCGTTCTGGGTGGCGGGCGGGATGAGCCTGCTGAATGCGATGTACGGATTATTTGTGCTGCCGGAGTCGCTGCCGCGCGAGCATCGCGGCGTCTTCGCCTGGAGGCAGGCGAATCCTCTTGGCTCGCTGACCTTGCTGCGGCGGCACCGCGAGCTCTTCGGCATGGGCTGCGTGCTGCTGTTGAGCTATCTGACGCAGCAGTCGCTGGTGAACACGTGGGTGCTCTACACGGATTATCGCTATCAGTGGAGCGCGCGGGCTGTAGGACTGTCGTTGGCCTGGTCGGGGTGGGATCGGTAATTGTGGGTGCGCTGCTGGTGCGGCCGCTGGTGAAGTGGTTCGGACAACGAAAGACATTGCTGCTCGGCCTGGGGATCGGGTGGGTTGGATTTGCGATCTTTGGGCTGGCTCCTGTGGGATGGATGTTTCTGCTGGGCATTCCGCTGATGAACCTGTGGGGGCTGGCCGGTCCGACGGCGCAGGGGCTGATGAGTGTCCACGTAAACCCGCAGGAGCAGGGGCAGTTGCAGGGTGCCGTGCAATGTATTCGAGGACTGACGGCGCTGGTAGGGCCGGGACTGTTTACGTTTGTGTTCGCCGCGGCAATCAAGCCGGGCAAGATTCATCTGCCGGGTGCGCCGTTTCTGCTGGCGGCGGGGATTCTGTTGAGCGCGCTGCCAGTGGCGGCGTATGTGACGCGCGAGCGGGCCTGAATTGGCGACACTCGCGATCGCGTCCGTACGGTCGGTTCGTGTGGCCTCTATTCCGCGCGCAGGACGACCGCCGGCTGAATGCGCGCGATGCGTAGAGCCGGCAGCAGGCTTGCCAGTGCGGCCAGGAGCGCCAGCACGATCACCGTTGCGGCAAGCGTGACGGGATCATAGCTGGAGATGCCGAAGAGCGCGCTGCGCATTGCACGCAGCACGACGAAGGCCAGTGCAAGCCCGGCAGCCAGTCCGACTACCGCGGGCAGCGCGCCGGAGCGGCCGGCTACGAGCATCGAGTCCGAGAGCGGCGAGCCGAGCGCGAAGCGGATGCCGAACTCACGCTGGCGATCTGTAACCACACTGGATACGAGTGCGAAGATGCCGAGCGCGGCAAGCAGCAGCGCGAGCGCGGCCAGCGACGAGAGCAGTGCGACTTCAATGCGCTGCTGTGTGAGCGCCGTGGCGAGCAGTTCATCCATGGTGTGGAAGCTGGCGAAGGGCAGGTTGGGATCGACCGAAGCGAGCGCCTGCTGCATGGCGCGCGGCGTCTGTGCATTGAGGTGCGTGGAGCGGATGATCCAACTCGGCTGGAACCAGACGTGAACCAGCGACAGGAGGTCGCCCGGCACCTGAGTTGCCGGGATATAGAGCGTGCGTTCGGCGGTGATAGGCGCTCCCGAGTCGAGACCTGGCTTGACCTGCACATCGTTGATGACGCCGACAATGCGTCTCTTGATCTTGATATTGTCCTGTTCCAGCATCCGTCCGACTGGGTTGGGATCGTGCAGGATCTGTCGTGCGAAGCTCTCATTCACGATCGCGACGCCCTCGCTGGTTGCGGTATCTGCGTTGTTGAAGGCCCGACCATCGCGCAGCCGCATGCCCAGGGCATCGAAGTAGCCGGGCGTGATGTATATCTCTGAGGTCATGGAGCGCTGCCCGGCCTGCTTACCATCCTTTACCAATACGCCGCTGTTCAGCCCTCGCTGGTAAGGGAGGCTCAGACCGACGGCCGCGTCGGTTGTGCCGGGTATCCGCTGCATGGCTGCAACGCTTTCGCGCATCAACGTGGCGAAGCGCGCGGGATCGTGGTAGTTGGCCTGATCGAGCGAAGCCTGCGCCGTGAGCACGTTGTGCGCATCGAAGCCGGGCGGTAGATTCTGAAGATGGATCAGCGAACGGATCAGCAGGCCGGAGCCGGCCAGCAGGATCACGGTGAGGGCTACTTCGGACGTGATGAGCACCTGGCGGGCGCGGCTGCCGCGCGATCCGGCGACGCTGCGCTGCCCGAGGACGGCGGCAGGGTCCATGCGGAAGATGGCCAGCGCGGGCAGCATGCCGAAGAGCAGGCTGGTGCCGATTGAGATAGCAAGGGTGAAGAGCAGGACTCGGCCATCGAGTGCGACACCACCGAAGGGAACGGCCTCCGGCGGCAGGAGGGCCACGAGCGCGCGCAGCAGTCCGAAGGCGGTAATCAGACCGACTGCGCCGCCGAGGACGGCCAGCACCGCGCTCTCCGCCCACACCTGTTGCATCAAGGCCCCGCGTCCTGCGCCGAGCGCCAGGCGCGTCGCCAGCTCATAAGAGCGACGGCGCATACGCACCAGCGTCAGGCTGGCAAGATTGGCGCAGGCGATCAGCACGATGAAGCCAGTCGCGAGCAGGAGTACGAGCGCGGGATCATGCTCGTCCGCGCTGAGGTGCTGCTCCAGCGGAATGAACTGTAGTTCGCGATGTTCACCCGGACGCAGATCATGCTCGTGCCAATCCAGCATCTTGGGGCGCAGGCGGCCCAGTGCGGCATTCGCTTCCTGCCAGGTTGCGCCCGGCTTCAGGCGCGCTGTGAACTCGTAGTTTGTGCCGCCGCCCTCGCCGGTGCGCGAAGGACGGATGGGGGTGTAGATATCGGTTGCGGCGGGAAACGTGAAGCGCGGACCCAGCACACCAATGACCGTGTAGGGCTCGCCCTTAACCAGAATGGGCTTGCCGAGGATGTGCAGATCGCTTTGGAATGCAGTCCGCCAGAGATTGTTGCTGATGATGACCGCGTGCGGACCGCCGTCGCGGTCTTCCTCCGGAGCGAAGGTGCGTCCCATCACGGGCAACTGGCCGAGTACTTGAAAGAAGTTTGCCGAGACCCGTCCCGAAGAGACGCTCTGGACTCCTGCCGGTGTACGGATATTCGCCGCGGCCGCCAATCCTTCGAAGCTATAGACCGCGGCCAGCACTTGCGGCACCTGGTCACGAATCAGCTCCCATGTTTCGCCGTCAATGGCGGTGGAGGGGTCCGGTGCGTCCTGGTTGGAAACCATCTCGATGCCGGCCAGCCGGTCCGGCTGTGGATAGGGCAGCGGACGCAGCAGCAGCGCGTTCACCAGGCTGAAAACTGCCGTGTTCGCGCCGATGCTGAGGGCGAGCGTCAGGATGACAGCAAGCGCGAAGCCAGGGGACTGAGCGAGACGGCGGAGGGTACCGCGAAAGGAGACGAGGGACATGCGTTCACCCCGATGAATACGGACTGTAGGTGAATACGAAAACTGGCTCAGCCGCGTTCCAGCAAAAATCCAGCATAGGCCCGGACGCGGTGATGGATGTGCCAACGGACGTTAATTTTGCTTTCCGGGCACTCCCAGGTGTCCTTGATGCGGTAGCCCTGCTCTTCCATGCCGGTGACGAACTCTTTGCGGTTCTGCACGCGATAGGGGCAGACGACCGGGCCGAGCGATTGCAGCGTGAAAAAGGTCTCGTTGTCCCAGAATGCGGTGCGGTTTACCAGAACGTGGCGCGGCTTTGCGTCTCCGAGCTTCGCCACGAGCTCGGCCAATGTTTCGGGCACATACTGCAGAGTGCCGGAGGTAAAGAGCAGATCTGCGCTCGTCGCCTCGACGAAATCCGAGGTGAAGCTCAGTCCTTCGCTGGGCCGCGTCTTCGCGAACTCGCGGCCGGCCTCGATCACGGCAGGAACATCGCACACTGTCCATTGCAGGCGGGGAGGCATGGTCCAGCGGCGCTGGTAATTGTAAAAGAGGACGCCGGTGTTTCCGCCGAAGTCGAAGATGCGGTATCCGGGTTTGGCAAGCTGGCTGAGATAGAAGAGTGCCGCGAAGTCGCTGACTCGCGACAATTCGAGGAGAAACGGATACATATTGCTGGTTTCCGGATTGTCGTAGCCGACCTTGCGCGTCCTTGGCACAGCAGCGAGTGCCGCGGCATGGGTCGGATAGACGCCGGTCACTCCGGAGCCGATGAAGAGCCGGCGCAGAAGCTTCTGAGCGCCTTTGATCATGTGCGTAGTCTATCCGCTGTGTACTGGGGTGAAACCGGGCGGATCCAGGCGCACAACCCGATGAGTGTTGCCGCCGTCTATGTAGCTACGCGCGGCAGCTACGGCGCGAGAAAAGCCGCAAGGAGCGTGTGCGATGTGGATAGGAATTGCGATTGTGCTGCTGTTGCTGTGGGCCGGTGGTTTCTTCGCGTTTCACGTGGCAGGATTTCTGATTCACATCCTGCTTATTTTGGCTGTGGTGTCCTTCATCCTTCACTTCGTTATGGGGCGTCGTACGGCGGTCTGATTCCGGAGTAGCCGGATGAGAAGCGGAGGGAGACCTCCGCTTCTCATGTCATCCGCGAGCTATTCGTCATAGTGCAGCAGGCTGAAGACGTCGAATTCTTCAAAGCGCTCGCGACCCTTGAGGAAGTCGAGCTCGACTGCAAAGCCGAGACCGGCGATGCGGCCGCCAAGCTGGCGCACCAGCTTTACGGTGGCTTCCATGGTGCCGCCGGTCGCGAGCAGATCGTCCACGATGATGACGTTCTGGCCGGGCTCGATGGCGTCCATGTGGATCTCCAGCGAATCGCTGCCGTACTCCAGGTCGTAGGTGACCTTTGCGGTGGCCGCCGGCAGCTTGCGCGGCTTGCGGACCGGGACGAAGCCGGCGTTCAGCCGATAGGCCAGCGCAGGCCCGAAGATGAAACCGCGGGCCTCGATGCCCAGAACCAGGTCGATGTCCCTCTCCAGGTAATGCGCGGCCAGCGCATCGATGAGCATCGCAAAGCCGAGCGGGTCCTTGAGCAGCGTGGTGATGTCGTAAAACAGGATGCCGGGCCTGGGGAAATCCGGAACAGTGCGCACCAGTCGTTTCAGCGGTTCGCAGTTGAGGGGTGGCGCGCTCTTCGGTGTAGTGGACATTCAGTTACCAGGCTCCTTCAATCTGAAATGGTCCCAGCGCATCGGCCTCACTGGGATCGAGATCGCGCTGCTCAATACGGTCGACGCGGCTTCCGCGCGAGCCCTTGGCCAACAACGCCTTGAGACGCGTGAGGTCGTGCTCATCGCCCGCAGCTACAACTTCCACGTGGCCGCTTTCCGTGTTGCGGACCCAGCCGTGCAGACCGAGCGCTGCAGCCTCGCGGTGCACAAACCAGCGAAAGCCGACGCCCTGCACGCGGCCTTTGACAAGGTAGTAGCGGACCATGACGGTTGAGAGGTCAGTGTTGCAGAGCGTGCGGGGGAGTGCAAGCGGCGAAGATTCTGCTCGCCGGCAGGCTTCATGATCTTTTTCTGTCGCGCGGCGTACACTTCTCAGCGTTAGATCAGTCAGCATGCCGGCGGTAGCGCAAGAGTTCAGACAAACAGAGCAAACTTACATTGAGCCTGGCGGAAAAGCTGCGCGAGGCAAATCGAGCTGATCAAAGGAAGCAGAGACAACCATGCGGATGAGCGTTCATTTACATTTTCAAGGAAATTGCGCGGATGCGTTCGCCTTCTACACCAAGGTGTTCAAGGCCGAAAATCCTTTCAAGATCACCTATGGCGAGGCTCCGGCAGAGTCGCCCGTGCCGCCGGACTGGAAGGGCAAAGTGATGCACGCATCGATCCCGCTGGGCGAGGGAATGCTGCTGGGCTGCGATGTGCCGCCGGGAGAGTCGAAGGCGCCTGGCGGCTTTCAGGTTTGCGTGGAGACGAATGACGAGGCTGAGGTCAAACGGATCTACGAGGCGCTGAAGGAGGGCGGCAGCGTCCAGATGCCCCTTGCGCCGACCTTCTGGTCGCCGCTGTTTGGCATGTGCATGGACAAGTTTGGTGTGGGCTGGATGGTGGGAGTGCCGGGACCTGCACAGTAGGGAAAGACAGTAGAGCTTCGGGGCGGATATGTTCCGCCCCGCTGAAAATTAGGCGCGCGAGAGGTAAGCGCCCTCCGCGGTGTCGACGCGGATTTTCTCGCCCTCGTTAATGAAAGGCGGCACCTGCACTACCAGGCCGGTCTCAAGCGTGGCCGGCTTCGTAACAGAGGAAGCGGTCGCCGACTTCAAGCCCGGTTCCGTCTGCACAACTGTCATCTCAACGGTCTGCGGCAGCTCGATGCCCACGGGTACTCCGTCGAAGATCGAGACACGAATCTGGAGGTTGGGAATGAGGTATTCGACCGAATCGCCAAGCGTGTCGCGCTTCAGGTGAGTCTGCTCGTAATTCTCGGTGTTCATGAAATAGTAATCGTCGCCGTCCGAGTAGAGGAATTCCATCGCAATTTCATCGACGATGACGCGGTCGATGGGGTCGGGCGAACGGAAGCGGTGCTCGAACATGGCGCCGGTGCGCAGGTTGCGCAGCTTGGCCTGAATGAAGGCGCGGAGGTTGCCGGGGGTCCGGTGCTCCACACTGAAAACCGCATGCAGCTCATTGTTGTGCTTGATGATCATGCCCGGACGCATCTGGGTGGCGGGAATCGCCATAACGGATAAGGCTCCTTGCTAAATGGGTTGAGGTATCTCGAAGGCGAGAAGAGGGCGCTTGGCAGGCGGGCCCGCACCTAAAGTTGAATTGTAGCGCAGCGGCTTCGCTGCTATGTTGGCGGCACCCAGCGATGGGCAGGTCGATTTCTATTCGATCCCATTTTTTTTGATCCCAAGGAGCCGCCAATCGATGATGCAGCGACGGGAGTTTCTGGGTTACGTGGGCCGGACGGCAATCGCCGGGGGAGCCGCGCTGGCCGCCGGGCGCCATGCGTGGCCGCTTACAGACGCATCGGCAGGGACGGAAAGGCGTGCTTCGGTCACCGACTTCGGAGCCGATTCCACCGGACAGAAGGATTCAACCGCTGCGGTGCAGAAAGCCATCGCTTCGCTGGCCCGACGGAACGCGCGGCTGGTCTTTCCAGCCGGCAAGTACACGTTTGCGGCATCGAATGCGGTCCTGATGGAGTTCAACGGCTATGAAGGACTGGAAATCTTCGGTAATGGCGCAGAGCTTTCCTTCGCAGGTGCGACCCAGCCGATCCGGTTGACAGCCTGCAAGGACCTTGAAGTGCACGACATCATCGTCGATTGGACGCAGCCCTCGTGCTCACAAGCGACCGTCGACACGGCCGCGCTGCTCCTGAACGGATGCGAGCAGATTCTGCTTGAAACCGTAGTCTTTCACGCAGCACCGGGAGCCGCCGCCCGGTTGTGCGGCTGCCGAGACATCACGCTTGATACCGTACGGATCGTTCCACATCCCGGCAGCGGGCACGTGGTCTCAAGCTGCGGCGGCGGAGTGGAGATTCTGGATTGCACCGGCACGGTAAGTGCGCAGCACGGCTTGTTCGGCGGGACCGCCGGAGCGGGCATGCGCGTGCAGCAATCGTACTGGCGTGCGAGCCAGGTGGCGGATCAGCAGGCTGCCATTTTTGCCAGCGGGGACGGCAAACCGGTCCCAGAGTGGCTGCTTCCCAAGCCCGGCACCTACATGCAGATCAGCGAGGCCGGAAGCCTGAAGCTGCTGGGCGAGATTGCTGTCACGAAAGCAGAGCCCGTTCCCGGCGGCATGCGGCTGAGCTTTGCCGAGACGCTCTCTCCCTCGGTCGGAAAAGGCACGCTCTTCTGCCTTAGTGCCACCAACCAGGCGCAGCTCAAGATGGATGACTGCAGGTTTTCCGGCGGCGCGACCGTCGGGCTGGTCGCGCAGTCCCGCGTACGCATCGCGAACAGCAGCTTCCGCGGCTACGGCGGCCCTGCCATTTTGCTGGCGCCGGACCTGGAGCAGATGCGCGGGCCCGTGGTGGAGAACATCCATATCAATGACTGCACCTTTGCCGAGTGCAATCTCGCGCCCGGAGATGAACGCGGCGCAATCACGATCGATACTGCGCCGCATCGCACCGGCGCGGCGGTGGTAGGTCGCGTCAACGAGGGCATCACCCTGCAGCGGAACGTCTTTAGCCGGCTGGACGGCCCGGCCATCTATTGTTCGGGCGCCACCTGGCTCGACGTCGAATCCAACCGCTTCGATGATTGCGACCGCCGACGCCCTGCCGGCGAGCAGCCGCGGGCAATTGTGCTGCACAACCTGGACGAGAGCACCATCGCGAGCAACGAAGCGAACGCACCGGGGAAGATCGTGATGATCGACTGCACGGCAAAGGTAAAGGTGGGCGACAACGGCCCGCTGACGAACGCGACGGCTTAGCTTACTGCTCGGCTCCAAATAAACGGGAGAAGAACCGCCCGACGCGGTGGAAGAGGCCGCGCGTGGGCTGTTTCCGTCGCGATGCGGTGGGCGGAACCTGCGTGATTACAGGCTGCGCGGTGGAGGACTGTGTGGAAACGGGTGATGATCCGGGCGGGGGCACCGGCGGTGGTGGCGCGACCATGTTGGAAGCAGACGGCGCGGGCGCGGCGGGCGATGGCGCAGGGATGGCGCCCGCTTCTGAAGCTTCTCCGGCCGGGCCGCCTTCGCTTACGGCAGGGAGATTGCCGTCGTAGCGGAAGGGCACAGCCACCTGCGCGTGCACCTCGCCCGGGGCTGCTACTGGAGTTGTGGGCGGCAGGGGAGGCGTGGTCAGGCCCTCGCTGACGGCGAGCGGGAATGCGGTATCCGCAGGCGTCGAGGACGGTCCTCCAACAGGATGGCCGGGCGTTGCGCCCTGGGGCGTCGGTGTGCCCGCGGTGGCGACCGATACGGGCGCGGGGCAGCCGCAAGGCTCGTGCTCCGTGTCCACCACTTCGCGCAGACTGCCGTGCTGGAAGCTGACGTGCTGGCCCGGCTGCACGCGGTAGAGGCCGCCCTCAAGCTGGCTGGTGACCGTGATGTAGGGCGCGTTGGGGCCTCGGTTGTCGATGCAGGTGTCGCCCTGGGGACTGACCCGGATGCTGAGGTCCGCCTCGCCCGGCCCCGAAATCAGGATGCGCAGGTCCGGCGTCAGCAGCACGTCGGAGTACTTGCTGGTCTGGTAGTGGGCTTCCATTGCGCCGCGGTCCAGGGCCAGCATCAGGCCGGAGGCGTCCGGCGCCTGGATGGATCGGTCGCGAGACAGATGAATGCTGGTAGTGGCGCAGAGGTTCAATTTGCCACCGCGGGCCAGCGTGATGGGCACGGTCTCGTTGCCGGCGGTGATGGTGCTGCCGTTCCCGAGCTCCATGTCGCCATTCGCGACGTGGACGTCACCGGAGATCTGCACGCCGGCCGCCTGCAGTGTCTGGGCGCGGGTGCTCGCGATGTAAGGAGAGACGGCAGGCGTCTGCCCTGCGAGCGGGAGTGCGGTAGAGAGCACTGCAAAGGAGCGCAGAAACCGGACGGCCTGCGCCTGCCACGAATTTGGCATGGTGTCGGTCAGAAAATATGTTTCTCTTACTATTGTAGCGACGCGCCAGCCGGCAATGTGTTGCAGGCTTCCAGGGAGTAAGACACAGGGTGAGTATCGAGCAAAACGGCAACGGAAACGTCGATCGTGGTCGTTTGGGCAACTCCGCTTACCTCCAGTTCGGTTGCGGGATCTGCGCGCCTGCGACCTGGCGTAACTTCGATGCCGGACCGGCCTTCTGGATTGAGCGCCGTCTGCCCATCCTGAAGCCCGCACTGCTGAAGCGCGGCTTTCCCGACTATCCGAAGAACATTGAGTACGGGGATGTCATCAAGGGGCTGCCGGTGGCGACGGGATCGGCTGCGGCGGTTTACTGTTCGCACGTGCTGGAGCACCTGGCGCTGGATGAATTTCGCGCCACCATTCGGAACGTCTTTACCTATCTGCAGCCGGGCGGGACCTTCCGCTTCGTGCTGCCGGACCTGGAGGGGCTGATCCGCACCTATAGCGCATCGCCGGATGCGGAGGCCGCCAGCCGGTTCATGCGCGAGTCGTATCTCGGCGTCGATTCGCAGGGGAAGGGCTTGTCGCGATTGCTGAGAATGCTTTTCGGCCGCAGCGCGCACCTTTGGATGTGGGACGAGAAGAATATGACGCGCGAGCTGGCGGATGCCGGCTTCACTGCGATACGGCGCGCGCAGATGGGCGACAACTCCGACCCGCGCTTTGCGGAAGTCGAAGAGCTGGGGCGGTGGGAAAACTGCCTGGGCATGGAGTGCCGACGGCCGGTCTGAGCTGTACGGTTTGAGCTGACTGGATGGATGGCCTGGGGCAACGTTCGATCTCGCAATGGAATCTGTAGCGAGATGCGAATGAACGAAGCTTTCCGCAGTATCGGCTTGCTGCGACCCGTGGCCGCCGGGCTGCTGTTCATGGTGGTCCTCGGCGGCTGTCACAAAAAACAAACAGAAGCCAGCAATGAGAACTTCAAGCGCGCGATCAACGCGTATTTCTATAACCATCGCGATGAATGTCTCTTCACGGCTGCCCGCAAATTCCCCGATGAAGTCAAGGTGGGCGAGAAGCAGCGAGATGAAGGACATGGACGCGCTCTCGAAGGCGGGACTGCTGAAGCGCACTGAGGATGGCGCCTTCCAACTGGTGCGTTACGATCTGACTCCGCTGGGCGGGCGCGCCGGCGGACGCTTCTGCTTTGGTCATCGCGATGTGACCGCAGTGGACGGCTTTACACCGCTGCGTGTGGAGGACAAGCGCAAAGCAACCGACGTGACGTATCACTACCGGATCGTCGATGCGCCGGTGTGGGCCCAGGATGAAAACCTGAAGAAGCAATTTCCCGAACTCGCACGTAAAACTCAGCGGCAATGCTGAGGGAAAGACGACGGTGATGTCGGCTTATGAGGGCTGGGAGGTGCCGGATTACGGCAAGCCGGTGATGGAGTAGGCTTCGTGTCCGCAGCTGGCTCTACATCTCAAGAAAATTCTGGATCAGCCGCTTGCCATCGTGCGTGAGCACGCTTTCGGGATGGAACTGCACGCCTTCGGTCGGGTGCTTGCGATGGCGTAGTCCCATGATGATGCCGTCCTCGGTGCGCGCGGTGACTTCCAGGTCGCGCGGCAGGCCATCCTCGGCGACGATCAGCGAGTGATAGCGGGTGCAGGTCATCGGGCTGGCGATTCCGTGGAAAAGCGAGCGACCATCATGGATGACCTCGCTGGTCTTGCCGTGCATCAGCTTTGGGGCGCGGACGACGTTGCCTCCGAAGGCTGCGCCGATGGCCTGATGTCCGAGGCACACGCCGAGAATCGGGACCTTGCCGGAGAAATGCCGGATGAGCGGCACGCTGATGCCGGCTTCCTGCGGCGTGCATGGCCCGGGCGACAGCAGAATGCGATCGGGGTGCAGCGACTCGACTTCTTCCGGCGTCAGCTCGTCGTTGCGGCGGACAGTCATCTCCGCGCCCAACTCGCCCATGTATTGCACCAGGTTGTAGGTGAAGGAGTCGTAGTTGTCGAGAACGAAGACCATAAGACGAAAGGAGCGAGAGGGCTCGCTCCTTCCAGTGTACTTTGCGGACGGCGGTGGTCAGGCAGGAATGGTGATGGTCTGCCCGGCCTGAATCTTGTTGGCGTCTGCGATGTTGTTGGCCTGGGCGATCTTCTGGTACTTGTTGGCATCGCCGTAGAAATGCTTGCTCACCTTCGACAGGTTGTCGCCGGAGGCGATGGTGTAGGACTGCGTCGAGCCGGTTGTGGTGATTTCGTGGTGCAGATCGGCGTAGCTGGGGTCCACCTGCTTGATTGAGTCCCACACGCGGTTGGCGACTACGGGCGAGGGAACCGACGCTTTCAGGTGCAGCTTGTCGCCATCGAGACTGACGTCGTCGAGCGTGGCGCCCTGCGCGCTGAAGCTCTGGATCGTGTCGATCACCGGCTGGTATTTCTGTTTGAGCTGATTGAGATCTGCCATTCAAGACTCCTTTTCTTTTCGAGTTGGAGGCACAGACCCGCCGTGAGGATGCCGCGAAGCGGGTGGGATGCGCGCGTGGCTAGAGGAGCTTGCCCAGGAACCCGGAGGCGAGGCCGCCCAGCGAGCTGCTCGACTGGTTCACACCGCCGTTCTGCGCAAAATGCGCGACCATCATCGGCAAAATCACCGCTGCGGCGCCCTTGACCATCGTCGGCGAGAGTCCGGTGCGCTGCGCGATGGCGTCAATCACGCCGGAGCCGAGACCCTGCTGGGCCTGGTCCGGGCTGATCTGTTGATTCGGCTGCTCGGGCTGCTGCCAGGAGTTCACATGATCGGTCATGCCGTTCTGTTGGAAATTCTGCAGGACGCCCGAAAGCCCTCCGGGATGCTGCTGCACGGCATTCATCAGCTCGGTGGCGACGGAGGCGTGCTGGTCGCCCGAGAGGCCGCCTGCCATGGATTGGAGATTGTCGAGTAGACCCATAATGTAATCCTCGCTCGTACGTATTTGTGTGGGAGATTCCAGGTGCGAAACGCTCCGGAAGTGCGGCATCAACACTAATCCATTGCTGGTGAGAAGGTCGCGCAATGCGCGTGAAACTCTGGTAATCAGAGGGAAAGGCGAAGTATTACATTTGTGATAATGTAATGGGAGAGGCCCATGATGGAATCCGCACTCACTGTAAAAGGACAGGCGACGATCCCGAAGGTCGTCCGCGAATACCTGCATCTAGCTCCAGGAGACCGGATCAAGTTCTTCCTGCACCCGGATGGCACCGTGGTGATTCTGCCCAAGGCTTCCCGCCGCGCGGCTGAGGGGCATGGTTCGCGCTCGGCGGCGGGTTTCTCTGGATGAAATGGATGCGGCGATCGCTGAAGGCGCGACCGCCGGCCACAAGCCGGCCAGAAAGCGATAATCGTTCCGCGAAATGATCGGACTGGACACGAACATTCTTGTGCGCTATATCGCGCAGGACGATGCTGTTCAATCCCCTATCGCGACCCGAATCATCGAAGATCGGCTGAGCGAGGAGCATCCCGGCTTTATCAGCCTGGTCACCATGGCGGAGACGGTCTGGGTTCTCGATCGCAGCTATGGCCTTTCCGCGGCTGAGATCGCCGCAGCCGTCGAACGCATCCTGCAAACCAATGTGTTCCTTGTCCAGAATGAGCAGGAAGTGTTCACTGCCATGGTGGCACTCAAGATGGGTGCGGGCTCTTTCTCTGACGCTCTGATTGGCGCGCTGGGCACCTGGGCAGGGTGTTCCGCAACCGTGACGCTCGACAAGAAGGCGACGCGCTTGAAGACATTTGAGCTCGCGTCGTTGGAGTAGCAGTTTAGCGATAGCTCGCGTGCCCGCTCCACGGCACGGATGACTGCCTGCGCCTTGTTCAGGCATTCCTCGTACTCGCGCTCGGGAACCGAGTCGGCCACAATGCCTGCGCCTGCCTGTATATAGCCGACGCCATCCTTGACCAGCATGGAGCGGATGGCGATGCAGGAGTCGAGGTTTCCAGAGTAGTCCGCGTAGCAGATACCGCCGCCGTAGATGCCCCGGCGGGTTGGCTCCAGCTCCTCGATGATCTCCATGGCCCGTGACCTTGGGCGCACCGGAGAGCGTGCCGGCAGGGAAGCAGGAGCGGAGCGCGTCGACGGCGGAAAGCTCCGGGCGAAGCTGGCCTTCGATCGAGCTGACCAGGTGCATGACATGCGAGTAGCGCTCGACGATCATCAGGTCACGGACACGGACGCTGCCGTAGGTGCTCACGCGTCCGACGTCGTTGCGTCCCAGGTCCACCAGCATGACGTGCTCGGAGCGCTCCTTGGCATCGGCGAGCAGATCGTCGGCGCGGCGCTGGTCCTCTTCTTCGTCCTGCGAGCGCGGCCGGGTACCGGCGATGGGCCGGTAATCCACTTGCCGCTGCTTGACCCGCACCAGGAGCTCCGGCGACGAGCCGACGATGTGGATCGGTTTGGCGTCCTTCTTGGCGTCTACATGCAGCCGCAGGAAGTACATGTAGGGCGATGGATTCACGATGCGGAGCGCGCGATAGATGGCGAACGGATCGCTGCCGGGATCTACCTCGAAGCGCTGCGAAATTACTGCCTGGAAGATGTCTCCCGCAGCGATGTACTCTCGCGTGCGCTCTACGGCGCGGATGTAATCCGCCTTACGGGTGCATTTTTTGATGACGAGCTTCTCTTCGCGGCGATTCCGTGCCCGGATCCGGGCGTGCTCCGGCAGCGGCTTCGAGAGCTGGCGTTCCAGTGCGGCGAGCCGCTTGAGTGCGGTGGCGTAGGCTGTTTTCGGCGACTGCGCTCGCACATCCGCGTTCACAATCAGCAGCAACTCCTTCTTCACGTGGTCGAAGGCGACCACCTCGTGGAAGAAAGCCAGACAGGCGTCGGGTACCTGGAGATCGTCCTTGGCGCGGGTGGGGAGGCGCTCGATCTGGCGAACGGCGTCGTATGCGAAGAAGCCGATGGCACCGGCGGTAAAAGGCGGCAATCCAGCAACATGCGCCGGGGAATGACCGGCAAGCGCGGTCTTCAGCGCCGCAAAGATATCGCCCTTGACCGTCTTTTGCCGCTTGCCCTGCCAGGTGGTCACCTCGCCACCGCGAGCGATCAGCTTGCCTGCCGGCCTGACGCCCATGAACGTATAGCGGCCCAGTTTTTCGCCGCCTTCGACCGATTCCAGCAGGAAGCACTCCGGCTCATCGGCGGCGAGCCGCAGGAAGGCGGAAACAGGCGTCTCCAGGTCCGCTACAAGACGGCGGCAGACCGGGACCAGCGTGTGGGCGCGCGCCAGCTTGAGGAACTCCGGGAGCGCCGGAAACAGGGCTTCAGGATCGGCAGCAATGTGGGCCATGGGGACACGGTCATGGTACATGGCGGCACACACAGAGAGTGGCGCGCGGCGTGCTGCGGCCAAGGCCGGTATTCGCAGCGACGGCTTCCGGCATCCCTTAGAGGGATACTTAGACGAGTATTGAGAGAGTGCCGGAGTCGCTAACCTCGTTGGTTGTTGATGTATCTCGGGCGGGCCTATACTCGTGGGTTTGGCCGGAAGAATGCGGGTGGTTGCTGTTTCCGGTTCTTCTGCCTGTACCGGGAGGGCGAGACCACCCATTCGTAGGATTTCCTGCGGTTCTCTGCGTGTTTCATGCTGGATGGTTCGCAGAGGGCAGCGCAACGTTCACTGGAACACTGGAGATATGCAATGCAGACACTTACCCTCGAGCAGGAGATCAATCCCTGGGAAGCCCAGGCTGCTCGATTCGATTTCGCGGCACAAAAGCTGAACCTGGATGACGGACTCTGGAAGGTCCTGCGGTATCCGGCCCGCGAACTCATTGTGCACTTCCCGGTCAGCATGGACGACGGTTCCATCGAGGTCTTCACGGGCTACCGGGTCCAACATTCCATCGCGCGAGGGCCGGCGAAAGGTGGTATCCGATATTCGCCCGACGTCACGCTGGACGAAGTTCGCGCACTGGCCAGCTGGATGACATGGAAGTGCGCGGTGGTAAACATTCCCTTCGGCGGTGCCAAGGGCGGGGTGATCTGCGATCCCAAAAAGATGTCGATCGGTGAACTGGAGCGGATGACGCGCCGCTATACCGCGGAGCTGATCGAATTTATTGGCCCGGAAAAAGACGTTCCGGCGCCGGACATGAACACCAACGAGCAGGTGATGGCGTGGATCATGGACACCTACTCCATGCATATGCGCCAGACTGTCACTGCCGTGGTTACAGGGAAGCCGTTGAATATCGGCGGGTCGCGTGGACGGCGCGAGGCAACCGGACGCGGCATCGGCATCGTGTGCGATGAGGCGCTGAAGTACCTGAACATACAGCGCGATGGTTGCCGCGTCATCATCCAGGGCTTCGGCAACGTGGGATCGAATGCCGCGAAACTGATGATGGACAAGGGCTACAAGATCATCGGAATCGCCGAATACGACGGCGGACTCCACAACACCAACGGCATCGACATCCATCAGCTCATCGAATACCGGCAGCGCAACGGGACGGTCCTCGGCTTTAAAGGCGCGGAGGCGGCCGATTCGCAGGAACTCATTCTTGAAGACTGCGAGATTTTCATTCCGGCTGCCACCGAGAATGTGCTGACCAGCCGTAATGTCGAGCGGCTGAAAGCGAAGATCGTCTGCGAGGGCGCAAACGGGCCGACAACTGCGGTAGCGGACGAGATCCTGGCCGACAAAAAGGTCTTCGTGATCCCCGACATCCTGGCGAATGCGGGCGGTGTAACGGCCTCCTACTTCGAGTGGGTGCAGGACCGGCAGGGCTACTTCTGGAAGGAGGCAGTGGTCAACGAGCAGCTCGAAAGCATCCTGGCGGAGAGCTTCGACGACGTTGTCCGCTACTCCGAGGCGCACGGCGTGAACAACCGTATCGCGGCCTATATGCTGGCCATCGATCGTGTGTCGTTCACCATCAAGCAGCGCGGTATCTACGCCTGATTTGGTTGCATCGGGAAGCAAAAGGAAGGAAGGCATTTCGCCTTCCTTCTTGCTTTGGAGCTCATTTTCGGGCCGCGAGAAGGCACAGACTGGCATCCTAGAAGGTCAATGATCCGCCCATGTTTCCTCGTGATTGACCATGAGTTTCCGGATAGTATCTCCACCCGCAAGCTGGTGCTGGAAACGGCCAAATACAACGTGATCACCGCGTACAGCGGCACGGAGGCGGTGGAGACTCTCAAACTGTTTCCGAATGTCTCCGGTATCGTGATGAATGAAGCTGTGACCGGCATGGATTGCGCGTCGCTGGTGAAGGAGCTTCGCGCAATCCGCGAGGATGTGCTGCTGATCGTGACTTCGAGCCGCGGTATGACAGACTGCGTTGTGGCGGACCATCAACTTCAGAATTTCGATCCAGCTTCGCTGCTGAACCTGCTGCGCAGGTTAGTGCCCAATCCGCTGGAGCACTACATCTCCGAGTCAGGAACATAGCCCTTCAGGCAAGGTCGGCGACGCGCGATTTTGCGGCAGCCGCGGATGCTGGCTCTGGTTCCAGGCGCCGGCTCCAGCGTTTGCCCTGGGCGATCCACCAATGTTCGTAGTAGCGCGTGGAGGCCCATGCTCCCGCGAAGACCACTGCGAGCGCGGGCACGCGCTTGGCGTAGCGCACGATCTTCGTGCCCGTATCGAGCCAGCCGACGTCTACCAGGCGATGCAGGACGTAGAGTGCATAGGAAATCTCGGCGAGAAAGAAGAGAGTCCGCGAACGCAGGACTTTGCCGGTGAGACCGGGCGCGAACAGGACCGTTTGTCCCACCATGAGAGTCACGATGTAGGGACGTAGATAACCGAGAGGGCCGCTGAGCGGGTTGGCGGATGCGACTGCCAGCGGAATGAAGAGCAGAATGAGCCAGCTCCGTTTGAGGCCGCTCTTGACGGCTGCGAAACCTGGCGACTCAAGAACCAGCGCAAGCGTTGCGCCTGCGAGAATCTCATCGACGCGAGCATAGGTGACGATGGAAATCTCAGTATGGGTGGCAATGCGGATACCGGTAACGATCACGCAAAGTATGGGCAGGAGATAGAGTCCGCGGTGGCGAAACAGTGCGTAAAGAAGCGCGATGGTGAGATAGAACTGCACTTCTACGCAGAGGCTCCAGAGGTGCGCTGTCGGAACCGTGAGAAAAAACGGCGGATAGTTCGCGACGAACAACATCTGCGCGAGGAAGATCTTGAAGCGGGCATGTTCGAAAAGCAGCACTATAAGCATGAAGGCCCAGGAGAGCGGCACGATGCGGCACAGCCTGCGGATGAGAAACTCCCGCACCGCCGGGCGGTAGATCAACGTGTTTGTGATGAGAAAGCCGGAGAGGCAGAAGAACACCGCCATGCCGGTTGCCGCGAAAGCCGCATTCATCTGCCAGCGCTTGGGGCCGAGCGGAAACAGGTGGCCCAGAAGCACCAGCAGGATGCTGATCCCGCGCCATCCATCGAGCACGGGGATGTGCGGCATTTTCCTGGCGGGTGATTCAGTCATAGAGTGCGGGCCACCTTTGCTGGCTTTGGCCGGCCGGTTTCTGTTGGCGCGGCTTTGCTGTATAAGCCGCCAAGTCTCGTACAGGGATGCTTTCCGCTAAGATGCCCTGCCTGTCCGGCAGGTCGGTCGAATACGGTCTTTTCTGATCGCACCGTGGAGAGTACAAGCTGGACGAAGAATATTTTCTCGGATGTTGGGGGTAGCGGAGACCTCTCGGTGTCACGCTTTCTTGACGAAAGGAGTACCAAATGAGCTTTCGCCGGCCGCTCTAGACCTACAAGAAAAATGCTTTAATGGCTGCAAGGGCACATTGGGAGTCGTGCCTCTGCATGAATCTGCCGAACTCCATCACGATGAGTCGTATCGCCGGGGTGCCTCTGCTCATCTGGATGCTGTCCGCGAGCTTTCCTTTCCGTGACGCCTGGGGCGAGCAGGAGCTGATCGCCTCCGTAATCTTTATCCTGCTGGCGATCACTGATGGCGTGGATGGCTATCTTGCGCGCAGGCGCGGCCAGATCACCACCATGGGGATGCTGCTCGATCCACTGGCCGACAAGCTGATGATCTCGGCGGCATTCATCTCGCTGGTGGAGTTCACGCCGAGCATCATGAAGCCGTGGATCGCGATTGTCGTCATTGGCCGGGAATTTCTCGTGAGCGGATTGCGATCGATTGCGAGTGTCGAAGGCTTCACCATCCAGGCCAGCAATCTGGGCAAGCTGAAGACGATCGTGCAGATTGTCGCAGTGGTGGCGACGATTCTGGCGCACCGCTGGTACGAATGGCACTGGGGCTGGTACATCCTGCCGGTACGCTGGACCGCGTATACGGCGATTTATTTCATGGTGCTGGTATCGATCGTCTCTGCCGTGGATTACTTCCAGGCTTTCTGGCGGCAGATTGACCACTCGTCTTCGGACCGGCGCAGAGCGACCGTCGTGCTGCGGCGCGATAAGAAGAATGCTGCTTCCGTGAACTGAAGTTGGCGAGTGTGTGCCTGCGCGTGTACCGCCTGATCTGCTAATGTTTTCAGCGGAGAGATCAATGAGCATTGGCGACGAACTGCTGGCTGAGTTTCAGGATGAACTGGCGACTACACGAAGAATTCTGGATCGAGTGCCCGCTGACAAACTGGCATGGAAACCACATGAAAAATCCATGTCACTCGGCCAGTTGGCTATGCACATTGCCACGTCGCCGGCCGCCATCGCCCGCATCACCAGTACCGAATGCTTTGACGTGCTCCAGGGCAATTTCACTCAGCCGCTTCCGCAAAGCACTGCTGAGATTCGTGCCGCGCTCGATGAGAGTGCGCGCACCGTGGAGACAACGCTCCGGGAGACGGACGATGCATGGGCGCATGCGCCTTGGCGGTTGATGGCGGGAGATCGAGAATTGCAGACAAGACCGCGATTCAAGGCCTGGCGAACACTGATGTTGAACCACTGGTATCACCATCGCGGGCAACTCACGGTGTATCTGCGGTTGCTCGGCGTCCCGGTTCCTATGATCTACGGTCCCACCGCCGACGAATCTCCGTTTGCGTGAAGCAGAGGGCATTGCTGCCGCTAAGGAACGATGACGGCAGGCCGGGTGAACTTATTGTGGCGGATACTTTGGAGCGCCTGGTTCGCGTGCTCCAGCGGATACGTGGTCACGGTGGGCTTGAGGCCGATTTCAGCGGCGATCTTCAGGAAGTCCCGGCCGTCCCGGCGTGTCATGTTGGAGACGCTTCGCATCTGCCGCTCGCCCCAAAGCAGCGAATCGTAATCAAATTCGGGAATGCGATCGAGATGAATCGCGTTAATGGCAAGAATGCCGCCCTTGGCGAGCGATCGCAATGCGGCGATCACTACCTCTCCGACCGGAGCGAAAGTGACGGCGCAATCGAGCGCAATTGGAGGCACGTCGGTGCCGCCGCCGACCCACTCCGCACCGAGCTCGCGCGCGAGCTGCTGATGCTGCAGCTCGCGTGTCGAGACGTAGACCTTGCAGTCCCATGCGAGCAGCACCTGGATGATGAGCTGCGCCGAGGCGCCGAAGCCGAAGAGGCCAACCCGCTGGCCGCGCTTCACCTCCGCGACACGCACACTGCGGAACCCGATGATGCCCGCACACAGGAGCGGCGCGGCATCGTTGTTGCTCAACGCCTCCGGAAGAGCTGAGAGAAAGTCCGCTCGCGCCGTGGTGTATTCGGCATAGCCGCCCTGGTGGGTGTAGCCGGTGTAGGTGGGGTGATCGCAGAGGTTTTCGCGGCCGGTGAGGCAGAAGGGGCAGGTGCCGTCGGTGGCCCCGATCCAGGAAACACCGACGCGTGAGCCCTTTTGCACGTTGGAGCTTCGAGGGTCCACGACTTCGGCGACGATCTGATGCCCGGGGATGACCCACGGCAGGCGCGGCGGCAGCTCGCCTTCGAGGATGTGGAGATCGGTGTGGCAGACGCCGCATGCCAGCACCTTCAGCAGGACTTCATCGTCCGCGGGCACGGGCATGGGGAGCTCTTCGATTTGTAGGGGATTGGTGTCGACCGGGCCCGGAGATCTGAGAACGGCTGCTCGCATGATTCCTCCGCCTTTGTTTGGATGATAAAGACGGGTGTCGGTGCCCTTGCTCAAAGCGCCGCGACTTCAGAGCCCTAATCGCTGAAAGTATTCCTCCTCTGTATCGTCTGCAGGAACGAAGGGCTCGCCTTGTTCGCGCATCCGGCTAAGGGTGGTGTAGGCCAGGCCGGCGCAGGAAAGCACAAAGGCGACGATCAGCCAGCTCTCGGCCGCAGAGGCTTCGAGGCGCCGGATGACGAGCATGGACAGAGGAAATATGGCGAAGATAAAGACCAACGCCGCGATGGACATCGAACGCCGGCGCAGTCCGGAGCTTGCGAAGGGTATCTCGCGGAAGGTGTGGAAGAACAGCTCCACCAGCAGGAAGCAGACGAGGAGGAGGGTGAGGAACTCCCGTGCGAAGGCGGCGGAGGCGAAACCTGCGGCATTCGCGGAGAAGACCCAAGAGAGCCGCAAATGCTCCGATGCCAACAAGACAGGTGACGAGAAACATCCATCGCCGGACGCCGCTGGCTACGCCTCGGTCCCAGCGGCCGACGATGCAATCGAAGAGCCAGTTGGCCTTCGGTTCAAGGTTCGAGCTCAGCAACAGGCGCAGGGTCCCCAATGCCACAAACAAAAAGGCGACTGCGGTGCTGACCGGGAAGTGAGAGGAGACGCGGAGGTATGGGGCGACGGTCATGACGCGGAGTTTCGCCATGATGGTCACGGCGAGTGCGCAGCCGGCACATGAAGCGAAGATCGCAGTGGCGCGAAAGCGCTGCACGCGCAGGAGCGTCTGCCCGAGGAAGTAAAACGAAGCACGCTGTCCGGGCAGCGGCAGATATCGCGCGAGAAGCACGGAGAGGGCGCGAAATAGTCGCGGCCGGCGCGGGCTGGTCTCGCCTCTTGGCCTTCGAGCAGGCTTGCCGCCCTACTGCGATAGGCGAGCGGATACAGCAGCAGGAAAGCTGCTGAACTGATCAACGTACCGGCTACCGCAATCGGCGGCGAGATGCGCGAAGGCTCTGCCCATCGTGCTAGTGCGCAGGACGAACTCATAGATGCCGGTGAACCAGAACGCCGGCATCCACAGGAGGAGACGCGATTGGGACGCGACCAGAGGCTGCAGTGACGGCGCGACGGTGGGCGAGAAGAAGAGCGAGAGGAGGAGAAACGCGATCAGCGCAGCCTGCAGTAGAGGGCCGGCGATCTTGCGGACGCCGACTGGAAGCAGCGCAGTGAGCGATAGAAGCGCAAGGCACGATGTCGCGGTGAAGTAGCCGGCGAGACCGACAGCGAGCAGGTGCGTAGCAAGATGGCGCGTGGTGTGGTGTGAATTGACGACCCCCACGATCGCAACAGCCGCGGGAAGGCTTGAGCCCACGAGAAAGGCCCCAAAGAAAAGCGCCATCGCCAGCACCTTGCCAAGGAAGAGCCGGCCTCGCGGGATGGGAAGAAAGCCGAGCACGCGAGCTTCAAGCAGCGTTGGCAGAAAGCGTTCCCAGGTAAGCACCGCGACCATGCCGATGACCGTGCAGGCATACGTGATGAGAACGAAGTGGTCTTGCGCCTGCAGCCATGGCGTTCGCGGAATGCCCCATGGCATGGTGCCGTTGTAGGACGCAATAAGACAGAGGACCATCAGCGCCGGTGGCACGCCGAGCGATGCCGCCAACTGCATGGCGAGCGTTGCCGGCCCGAAGAAGGACTGCGGAAGCTCACTCGAGAAAAAACACGAAAAGAGATGCCGGACGAGAAACCAGAGGGAGCTCCGCTCGATAGGCCTGGTCTCCAGCGGCCGGTTGGCTTCCACCTGAAAGGAAGCGACTGGGTTGGCCCGATCCACGAGAACGCGACGAATACTAGAGGGCATCGGCATGCATCGTCTCCACCATACGGCGTGCGGTGACCCGCGTATCGGACTGCTCCACCAGGCTTGCGAAAACGCTTTGTAAATCCGGGAGCTTCATCTCGCTGCACAGTGTCTGCGGCGGCGCGTCGGCACGCACGCGACCTTTTGCGATCACGAGGACGCGATGGCAGACCTTCTCGACCACTTCAAGGACATGCGAGATGTAGAGAATTGCTTTGCCATCGGCGGCGAGCTCGGTCAGAAGGTCGCGGAAGATTTGCGCGGTGACGACGTCAAGCCCGGACAGGGGCTCATCGAGAACAATAAGCTGGGGGTTGTGAAGGATTGCGGTTGCAAGGAGAATCCGCTGTCTCATGCCCTTCGAGTAGAGGCTGATGGGCGTGTAACGCCATGACTCCAGCCCCAACTGTTCCAGGAGCATGGTGCTTCGCTTCAGGAGCAGCCGCTCGCCGAGGCCGCGCAGACGGCCGACAAGCTGGAGGTGCTCCAATCCGGAGAGATGCGGATAGAGATGCGCCTCCTCAGGAACGTAACCGAGGCGCGCACGAAAGCTGAGGAGATTATCGAGGACCGGTGTGCCCTCAAAGAGGACACGGCCTCGGGTCGGCTGTACCATGCCGGTGATGATCTTTACTGTTGTGGATTTTCCCGCACCGTTGGGACCGATAAAGCCAACGATCTCTCCGCGGGCGATTTGAAAACTTACGATCATCGACTGCGGGAATACCGGTATAGACCTTCGAGACATGCGCGACTTCAAGCATAAGCGGTCCCTACATGCAGCGATGCACGTTGGTGTTGCGATAGGAGCGTGAACAGACCTGCGCGTTCGAGTTACATCGGCTGAATGACCTGGAACAGGATGGACGTCAGCAGAGACGCAAGCAGCAGTTTCGTGAGCAGAAACTCATACGGCCCGACCAGCGGGTAGACACCCGATAGCAGGCCGACCGCACATGGTACAGCGGCTTCGAATTCGACTTCGGGTCTGCGGAGGAAGCGCTGCCTCAGCAGCGATCCAGAAAGGTCTCGGATGAGCCACGCCGCTCCGTACTCCGCGTACGCTTCTTCGAAGGTGCTCAGCATCTCGTCTCCGAAGTGGTTACGAAATTGGCGTGGGTGCAGGTTGAGCAACGCGACGTAGAGAGCCCTTGCCGTGGAGTGTGTCACTGCGCCTCCCCGGTGCGGGCTAGCCGCTTTCTTCCCACCTGGACAACGCTGCGGAGACGGTTCAGTTCCGCATCGAGCACGGCAGCTCCGCTATCGGTCAGGTGGTAGAGACGCCGCGCTTCCCCAGGCGCGTTCTTTTCGGAGAACTCCGTGACCACGCCCGCGGCAAGAAGCGTCTTGAGGTTGTCGTAAAGTGTGCCCGGCCCGAGTTTGTATTCGCCGCCGGAGATGGCGGCAATCTCCTGCATGATGCCGTAGCCGTGGAGATCGCGCCGGGCAAGCGCCAGCAGGATGTGGGTAACGGCGTTCGATAAGGGAGGAGCAATTCGCGGCTTTCCCATAGTCAGAACACGATATATCGGACTCCGAGTATGTGTCAAGCTCGGCAACAGAATGGAATTGCGGGAAAAGAAAAAGGCCCGCGATAGCGGACCTTCTGCTTTCTACGGCTGTTCTTTTCGTTAAGCCGGGATGCCTGGCGCGACGGTATGCGGCCGCGTCAGCCGGTGAACGAAATGATAGGGAGGCCAGGGGCCGGAGAGCTGCATCTGGCAATCCTTCAGCATTTCGCGCGTGGTGGTGAATTTGTTCTGGTAGCGCTCCACGCATTTCGCGTCGATCAGGTGAGAGATGTCCAACAGCATCTTGCCATTGTC
Source organism: uncultured Acidobacteriaceae bacterium (assembly GCA_963736915.1). GTDB lineage: Bacteria > Acidobacteriota > Terriglobia > Terriglobales > Acidobacteriaceae > KBS-83. The sequence continues at coordinate 110,224 of CAVTQV010000006.1, forward strand.
CATGGTGCGGCAGGTGACCTCTTCGTCTTGCGGCGAGAAGAGGCGCTGCATCTGTACGGAGATCGCGCGGCCCTTGGTCTGCCGTTCGCGTTGCCGGGAGGCGGTCTCGCGCAGGTTGGAGAGATACTCCTTGCCGACGGTCTCCTTATGGGAAACAGCGCGAAGCGGCTGCTGGAGACAGCAGTCTTCGACTACGACTTTCAGATGCATCTCCGCTTTTCCGCGCAGGCGCTCGACGTGTGTCGTGTACTGGCGCTGATTGGAGCGGATGGAACGCCGGAGTGCTTCGTCATCCGCGAAGACGGTGCCGAAGCGGAAGGGAAGCACAGTGGATAGTTTGAAGCAGTCGCCGACCACGCGGGCGTGATCTTTGGCTGCCTGTTGATCGAGATTTTCCTGGGAGTTGTGTTCGGAAACGATGACTGCGAGATCACTGGCTGGATAGAGGAAGATTTGGTTCCCTGAGATGCCGGTCAAGGCTTGCATTGGTACCGGTTTGCGGTGGCGGGCTAATTCAGGAAAGGCTTGCTTTTCACTGATGCAGTAGGCGTACCACGCCATAGAGACGGTCACTCCATTGACGCTGGCAGAACATCGCCAGTTGATTTGAGCCAAACATGCAGCGATAAAGCATTTTTCCAGTTGCTGTGAAGAAGCGCAGACTGTCTCGGCGTGACCTTTTCTTAACAAAAAGGCCACATAGGCTTCTGCTGGCCGCCTTACACCTACAGGAAAAATGCTTAGGCCACTGCGATCGCCCTGGTACGCCTGTTACAGATGGGCTGCACCGAACTTGCGGCACATCCTAGACCTCGCATGCACACGACTGGCAACCCGAAACCATCGCACGCTGCTGCGCGTTCCCAAACGAGAGTGGATGAGAATTAGCTATCTCATTGGAAACGTTACCGAACCAGTAGCAGAGCGGCTCGCAAAAAAATTATGTGTGCGAGATGCGGAAGAGAATCAACACGCTCAGCGCCGTGATTGCGACCAGCAGAAAGAGAGCGGCGAAGAAGAGTCCCTTCAGCAATCCGGCGAGGCTGCGAAATGCGCTGGCAAACTCTTGCTGTTCCTGGCGGCTGCTCTCGATTGCCGAAGCCAAGCGGTCCATCTGCTCCTGAACGCGTCCGATCTGCTCGCTCTGGTCGTCCACGCTCGACCGCAATCCGCGGCTCTCGCTCTGCATCTCGCCAAAATGGCGGTTCAGCGCGGAGAGATCGGGCCGGTGCACCGGCAGTTCGCCCACAGCAACGCCGGTGAGCACGGGCAATATTTTGGCTGCATAGGGCAGCAATGCGCGGAGTTGTGCGAGTGAGCGGAGATTAGGCAAGGCAGGATCTCTGGGCCAGCGGTTGCCGGCAGATGCAGGCTATCATCTCGCTGCTGCTACGCAGTTTTGGCAATCTCGCCGGTCTGCTGCTGTTGTTGCAGCGCATGCACCACGACGCGACGCATGTCGGCTTCCGGAGCGGGCTTACCGGTCCAGATTTCGAATTGCCGCGCGCCCTGGTGCACGAACATCTCCAGTCCTGGGATGACGGCAATGCCTTTCTGGCGCGCCATCTGCAGCAAGGGGGTCTCGATCGGGTTGTAGACCATATCGAAGACAAGCCGCGCACGCAGCTCATCCGGTTCCAGCAGCGACTGGACTTTGCTGCCGTGCATGCCTGCGGGCGTGGCATTCACGCACCACGTCGAAGTCCGTCTTGATGAGCTGCTCGCGCTTGAAGACCTTTGCTTTGGCCTGCGTGGCCAGCTCTTTCGCACTCTCCGGCGTGCGATTCAGGATGTGGACCTCTGCGCCCTTCTCCTTCAGGCCGAAGACTGCGGCCCGTGCAGCGCCGCCTGCGCCCAGGACCAGCACGCGCGCTCCTTTGAGCGAGAGCCGGCGTTCGAGCGGCCCGATGATGGCGTTGACGTCGGTATTGAATCCGAAGAGGCGGCCGTCGGGGCCGCGCACAATCGTGTTGCAGGCGCCGATGCGGGTCGAGAGATCGTCCATGCGGGCGAGCGAGGGCAGAATCTCCTGCTTCAGCGGCATGGTCACAGCGATTCCTGCGAGCGGAATGCGTTCCACCAGCGCAAGCAGGTCAGAAATTTTGGCGGTTTCGAGCGGCAGGAAGACAGCGTTGACACGCTCACGCCGGAAGGCGGTGTTCAGCATCAGCGGCGAGAGCGAATGCGCAATCGGGATGACCGACGACACCATAGACGCGCGTTGCCGCATCGATCTCTTCGAAGCGGTAGAGCGAGCGCATCGCATCAAGTGTGATCTGCCCGGAGGCGGTCTCTTCACCTGCGCCCGCCGAGGCGAAGGTAAAGGCGCTGCCCGTGCGGGCTCCCAGCAGACGGCTTACGATACCGGGTTGGCCCATCGCCATCGCGATCATGTTCGTCTCGTCGCCGTGCTGCCGCAGCAGATCGAGCACGGCGATGTTGTCGGAGAGCGAACGCGCGGTCGAAACGATCTTGTAGAACTCGGGATCGAAGTGCTGCATGCGCTCGAAGGCCTTCTGCAGGCTGCGCGTGTGCGAGAAATCGTGATAACTCAGAATGAGCGCCGCACCGCTGGCGCGCAGGCGCTTCCAATCGGCGGGACGCATGGTCTCTGCCGACTCGATCTCCACATCGATGAGCTGGCAGCCGGCCTTCGCTGCGCCTTCCAGAATCTCCGCCTGCTCGAAGAGCTCGCCCACGAAGTTGCCGCCGCCTTCCGTGCGCCGACATGTCGCAATCATGGTGACGTGGCGATTGGTCGCGGCGAAGGACTTCAGCTTGGCGAGGATCGCCTGCGGCTTGTTGAGCGTGTCGAGGCGCAGCTCGATAAACGGATTGCTGTCGGAGATCTGCTCCGCGCGGTTCAGCATCTCATTCGCGGTCGCGCCTGTTACGGAGACGCAGATCTTCCCCATGCGGGCGCGGAGCTGATGAGCGGTAATCAGTGGCGTCGTGGAGGTCATGTCACCGTCATATCTGAACTGCGAAATAGTAACCAGCAGGTGAGCTTAGCGCAAGATGTGATCTGCATGTAGCCTTTTCTTACGAGGAAACGGATTCCAGAATGAATGCGAGAGATGCAGCAATTTCAAACCGTCATGCGTGGAGCCTGCCCCATGCTGCCGAAGCAGCCTCGGCGATCACGCCGGAGCTGCTGGAGGTCTGGGTCACAGGCCTGCTGGACAGCCACAAGGCGAGTCTCGACCGGCTGCTGGCGGCCACGGAGCGGACGCTCGACTCCACCTGGCGGCCCTACGATGACGCCATTGCCGTGCTGAGCCAGGCGGGCTCGGAATGCGGCCTGCTGGACAGCGTCCATCCCAGCAAGCCGGTGCGGGACAAGGCCCAGCAGCTTGCGCAGCGCGTGGCAGAGGCGGCGACGGCGCTCTCGCTGAACCAGGATGTCTATCGAGCATTGGCTGCGGTGGATGCCTCGAAAGCCGATGATGCCACCAGACATTATGTAGAGCGGACGCTGCTGCAGTACCGGTTGGCCGGTGTGGATAAAGACGACGCCACGCGGGCTAAGTTACGAGAGCTGCAGGACAAGGCGACGCTGCTCAGCCTGACCATCAGCCGTAACGTTCAGGAGGGCACGCTAAAGGTTGAGATTACGGACCTGGGTGAGCTTGAGGGGGTGCCGGAGGACTTCCGGCGCAATCATCCGCCGGACGAAACCGGCAAGGTCGTGCTGACGACCGATTATCCGGACTACCTGCCGGTGATGACCTTTGCGAAGAGCGATGCCCTCCGTCGCCGCATGTTCCTGGCCTACAACACGCGCGCCTTCCCGGCGAACCGGGAGCTGCTGCTCGACTTGTTCCGTACCCGGCATGCGATCGCCAATTTGCTGGGCTTTGCTGCCTGGGCGGATCTGGCGACGGCAGACCAGATGATCGGCTCGGCCGCGAACATGAAGGCATTTCTGGACCGGCTGGAGCAGTCGACCCGGGCCGGAGCGGAGCGCGAGTACGGCATCATTCTCGATTTCGCGAAGAGCCAGCAGCCTGGGCTGCAAGTTATTGATGCGGCGAGCCGCGGCTACTGGCTGGAGCAGTACCGGCGGCGGGAATTCGCCTTCGATTCGCAGGCGGTGCGGCCGTATTTCCCATACAAACAGGTCGAAGCGGGCGTGCTGGCGACCGCGGCGCGGCTCTTCAAGGTGGAGTTTCGCCCGGCGGCGGATGCGGAGGTGTGGCATCCGTCCGTGTCGGCGTGGGATGTCTTTGATAATGGGCGACTTGCTGGCCGATTTTACCTCGACATGCATCCTCGCGAGGGCAAGGACAAATGGTTCAGCGCGGCGCCACTGGTGCCGGGCATTGCCGGTCGGCAGATCCCCGAAGCTGCATTGATTTGTAACTTTCCCGGCGGCGACGACAAGCGCGGATGACCCGGGATTGATGCAGCATTCCGACGTAGTCACGTATTTTCATGAGTTTGGCCATCTGATGCACGCCATTCTTGGCGGGCAGCAGCAGTGGGCCGGGATCAGCGGTATCGCGACGGAAGGCGACTTCGTCGAGGTGCCCTCGCAGATGCTGGAGGAGTTCTTCCGCGATGCGAGACTGCTACAAACCTTTGCGCGTCATTACGTTACGGGCGAGCCGATCCCGACGGAGCTGGTGGCCAGCATGAACCAGGCTGGCGCTTTTGGGCGTGCCGACTGGGTGCGGACGCAGCTTTTCTATACCAATTACGCGCTTGATGTGCATGACCGCGATCCCGGCACGCTCGACCTGGATGCGCTGTTACGCGCTGATTATGAACGGTTTCTGCCTTATCGCTGGATCGACGGCAACCATATGTATGCCAGTTTTACGCACCTCTGCGGGTACTCGTCGAACTACTACACGTATCTCTACGACAAGGTGATTGCGATTGACTTCTTCAACCAGTTCGATCGCGCCCGACTGCTCGAAGATCCGGCGACCGCGAAGTACCGTAAGTCCGTGTTAGATAAGGGCGGATCGGCTCCGGGGCGGGCGATGGTGCAGGGCTTTTTGGGCCGGGACGAGAGCATGGAGGCCTTCGAGGAGTGGATCGGGGAGGCGCTGGCGACGGTCCAGGAGTGACCCTGTCGGTGGGGAATTTGAGGCGTCAGCAAAATCCAAATATGACATTTCATGTCTTATTTGAGGCGCATTTAGTAACCAAGAAATGAGGGCTCGAATGGTCAGGAAAATCTTCTTGACATCTCCCACTCTAAAGCGCAGAGTGGTCTGCGTAGATGCTCTGTAACGCAGAGTGCTCTTCAGGGGAGGCGGTCATGAATCCGGCAGAGATTTTTCAATGGGAACGGGCCAGGGGCTCAAGCATCGGGGCGACTATCGTGGGCTTTTTTGGCGCAGCGTGGCTGGCGTTGGGCATGGTGAGCGGCGGCGTTTCCTGGCAGACGGCTGTTGCGGCGGTGCTGCCGGTCTTCATCCTGATCGGGTTTCTCGGCACGCTCGTACGCCGGCGGCTCCCGAAAATTGTCCAAGCGGAGACGCCGGAGAAGAAGCAGATGATGCGCTTATTCATGATTGTGAATGTCGTGCAGTGGGTGGGTATTTTCGGGGTGATGAACCTGCTCGCAAATTTGCACCTGAATGCATGGATGATCTCCGCGATTGTGTTGATCGTTGGTGCGCATTTTCTCCCGCTGGCACGGATCTTCCACGCACCCCAGTACGTGAAGACAGGGATCGCGATGATGCTGTGCGCGGCGGCAGCCGTGGTGCTTCCGGTTTCCGTTCGGGACACCGTGGAGTGCGTGAGTGCCGGCGTGATTTTGTGGATCAGTGCGGCGGCGGCGCTCCGCGTCGCATTTCGGCTTGCGCCGCGGCGTGTGCTGGCTCCACAGGCCGGGCTACAGGGTCAATGAGTATTGATCCGGAAATATTGGTCTGGCCGCACTGATCGCTTCACGCGAGCTGACAGGAACGGGTGAACCTACATGGAAGAGAAGACGCAGAGTTGGCTAATTGCGGGAGACGTGGAGTATCGCTTCAGGGTTTGGGTGATTGCGGCGATTTTCTTCGTGGCCTTTGATCTTTCCTGGGTCGATCATGTCTCGGCGGCTGCGGCGCTGGCCGGGCTGGTGACGCGCGGACGCGGGAATGCGCATACGGCTGAAATGCTGATCTTTGCGGTCGGAGCGGCGGCAACGCTGGGCGCGGCGGCGTTGCGTACCTGGGCAGCGGCGTATATGCGCAGCGATATTGTCCACGATCCGCGTGTGCATGACTCGCGGCTGGTGGCCGACGGGCCGTACCGGTATGTGCGCAATCCGCTGTATCTGGGCACCATCCTGATGGCGTTCGGCATTGCCTTCGCTGCCAGCCGGAGCGGGTTTGTGGTGCTGATGCTGGCGATCACATTTTTTCAATACCGCCTGACGCTGCGCGAAGAGCGGGCGCTCGCGGCGACGCAGGGTGAGGACTATCGACGATACCTGGCAACGGTGCCGCGGCTGATCCCGAGTCTGCGGCCACGCGTGGCGGCCGGTGAGATGCGGCCTCGATGGGGGCAGGCGATTGGCGGGGAGCTGTTCATGTGGTGTTTCGCATTGGCGTATGTGCTGTTTGTGGCAACCGGGAACGGGCGGCTGCTGATGTGGGGATGCATTGCGGCAACGGCCGTGGTTCTGCTGATGCGGCGAGCCAGTTCCGGCCGCGAGCGAGAGAAGCAAATAGCACATTGATGGTGACGAGTGAGCTTCAGTTTGAGAGTGATGAAGCGACGGCGGGCGGAGAAGCAGGCGAAGTTTGAGGAGCGGTTGACCCTTCGGGTCGATGGGATCGTTGGGAACAACCCCACCCTGGCCTTCGGCTAGAGTAGGGCGCCCGATTGGTGGTCAGGAGCGGTGAGGCGAGAGGAAGGGATTTAACGATGAATGCAGAGGGAAGCACAAGAGGCGGAGACTCTATGAACGAACGGGAGATTAGCGAGCGGCTTGCGCTGATCGAATCGATGATGCGGGCGGGCCGAAAGAGCACCGAGTACTGGGGATGGAACTTCCTGCTATGGGGGATTGCGTATTTCGTCGCTGTCGCGTGGTCGAATTTTCTCCCCCACGGAGGCGGTCCATTACTGGCATGGCCGATCACGATGATCTTTGCGGTGCTGTTGACGCATCGGCATTGCGCGCGGGCGAACGCGCAACAAGCCGCGGACGGAGAAGAGCCGCGCACTGCAGGCCATCTGGACGGCGATGGGCTTAGGCATTTTTGTGTTCGCCTTCCCGGTGGCTTTCAGCGGCCATTTTCAGGGGCAGTCCTTCATGGCGGCGATTGAGGCGATGCTCGGCATCGCGCAGGTGGCTTCCGGCAGCTTTCTCCGCTGGACGGCGCAGATTGTGGTGGGGGTGCTGTGGTGGGCGGCGGCGATTGGGAGTTGTTTTGTAAGCGAAAGCGGGGTGGCCTATCTCTTTCTCGGAGCTACGTTCGTGTGCAACATCTGCTTCGGGATTTACCTGATGATCCGGGAGAGCCGGGACAAGGCGCGGGCGCGGGCGGCCGAGGTGCAGCATGCCTGAGCTGCCGGACCTCGATCCCGTGGTGCACGGGAAGATGCGGCTGGCGGTGCTGTCGCTGCTCTCGGGGGTAGACGAGGCGGAATTCACCTGGCTGCGGGAGAAGACCGGCTCGACCGACGGCAACCTGGGCGCGCACCTGCTGAAGCTGGAAGAAGCCGGTTATGTGGGGGTAGAGAAGAAGTTTGTGGCCCGCAAGCCGGTGACGCTTTATCGCATGACCGACATGGGGCGGACGGCGCTGGAGCGGTACATCGCCTCGCTGAAGGAGTTGCTGGGAGCCGCGCTTACCTGACGCGGCAGAAAAGATTCTGGCCCCGGCAACCTTCTTCCGGCATTCGTCTTCCTAGTTTTCAAGCAAAGAGGCTACTTCCAGCAGTTGTGATACCCACCCCGCAGTGTCTACCTCGGTTTCGAGGGCACAGCCCTCATCCATCAGCTAATTCTGATCTCCCTTCCAAGCCTCTAGAGCGGGCCCGCCGGAAAGCGGGCCCATTTGCTCTTTCTGGTTGAGCGGCGCTTCGCGCCGGTTTGAACGATAGATACAGCAGATCCCTCACTCCACCTTCGGTTACGTTCAGGATGACAAGGTGCGGACTTAGCGGGCCATTTGCTCGTTATGTTCAGCGCGCATTCTGCGCCGATATGGATCGCCGGAGATACGATGCGTGTGCCCTCGAAGTCCTTGATTACTCAGAAGGTATTTGTCGCCGGCGACGAGCAAACTGGGCCATCGGCTCCTGGGCGGCACATTCAATGAACATATAGTCGGTTTGGATCCCTGCAGACCTTCACCGTGCCGCCGAGCTGGACAGGCAGCGAGCCGCGAGGATGAGATCAAAAACGGCATTGATCCGAGGTGACGCCCAGAGTATTTTCCCGTGAGGACGCGGCGGCCTCTGTTTGTATGTAAGACCAGGTTGCAAACTTTACGTCCTGGCTCATTGAGTTTTCGATCCCCCTGGTAGGGGTGCCATAGGATTTTCGCGAAGTGAAGGCCGGAAATCCAGACATTTGCGCCGAGGACGACAATCAGCGCGCGGCTCGAGGTCGGGGACGGCGAGCGCTTTGTCTGTGCGGACCCATTTGCGCGGACCTCCTTGTGAGGCGGCGAACATCGGACTCCGATTCGCGGATTTGGTGCTCGGCGTATTCACCAATCTCCATAGGCTTGCGAGCGGCCTGAGCCAGAGCCAGGCAGCCAAGAAGTTTGGTGTAACAACTAGCCCATCGATCGGCTGTCCCGCGTGGCGAGGGCATCGTCCTTCGATGCCAGTTCAGGGGCACGCTGATGGTAAACATGCGGATGTGCGACGGGTGGGCATGGCCGCAGGTGAACTCCTTTGTAAGGGAACCATTACGGGAGGCTGCGGGAACCTCTAGAATCAGGATGCATGCCAAATACGCGAAATCGAAAGAGTGCAGAATCCGTCGAGGCGGTGGACGATCTGCTGGCGGGTGTAGGGCTGACGCATGGGCGGCGGCTGATTCGCCGGGAGAGCCCGGGATTCCGGCGGCAGGAGCCGGAGGACATGGTGGAGACTCCGGCGACCGAGCTTGCTCTTCACCGCGAGGGCGCGGTGGAGACGCTGATGGCGCCCCGGTGGCAGAAGGCGCAGGTTCCGCATGGCTTCAGCACGCGGCGCGGGGGCGTTTCTACGGTGTACAGCCGTGAGGATTCGCCGGCCGGCGAGATGAACCTGGGACTGACGGAGTCGGACGATCCGGCAAATGTTGCGGAGAACCGTCGACGGCTGATGGCGGCTACCGGAGGCGAGGGCCGCGTTCTGATCACGCTGAAGCAGATCCACTCCAACCTGACGCGGCGGGTGACGCGCACGATGCGGGAGCGCGTTCTGCGCGCCGATGGGCTGATGACCGATGATCCGGAGGTGATGCTGGGCATCCAGACCGCGGATTGCGTGCCGGTGCTGGTGCGGGACCGGCGAACGCGCGCGGTTGCGGCATTTCATGCCGGGTGGCGCGGCACGCTGAAGCGCATTGTGGAGGGCGGCATCGGGAAGATGCGGCTGGAGTTTGGCAGCCGGCCGGAGGACCTGGAGGCGGCGATCGGGCCGGCGATCGGAGCTTGCTGCTATGCGGTGGGCGAGGAGGTCCGGAGCGAGTTTCTTTCGCAGTTCAGCTATGCGCCGGAGCTGTTCTCCGAGGTCTACGATTCAGACCCGGTGAAGGAGAAGTATCCGCTGCTGTTTTTAACGGCGCGGGCGCCGGGACACAGCAACATGGGGCCGAATCTTCATCTGGATCTGATCGAAGCGAACCGGCGGCAATTGATCGATGCCGGGATCCGTGCCGAGTCGATTGCGACGGCGTACCGCTGCACGAATTGCGAGCCGGAGACGTTTTCTCTTATCGTGCGGAGCAGGGCTTTTGTGGGCGGATGATGAGCGTGATTGGGCCGGGGCGGTAGGGTGCCCGGAGAAGCGATTTTCGGGCTGCGGGGCGGTAGTGCTTCGCACGGATTCGTGGAGTTCGCGTCGACTCGGATCGCTGGGAACTACCCACCCTAGCCTTTGGCTAGAGTAGGGCACCCCGTTGGTTCGCATCCGTAAACATCACAGGACTCCCCCGCTGATGAGGAACAAGCTTGATGTTACTGTTCGGGGTTTCTGAAGCTTCGCCTTTGGGGTTGACCAGGTCGCGTAGCTCTTTGCTGGGCTTGAAGTACGGGACGCGCTTGGCTGGGACTTCGACTTTGTCTCCGGTCTTGGGATTGCGCCCGGTGCGCGGCTTGCGCTGACGGATACGGAAGCTGCCGAAGCCTCGAATTTCGATTTTGTCTCCGGCCTGCAGCGCCTGGATGACAGCGTCGAAGACCGTATCGACCACAACTTCGCCATCGCGGCGGGTCAGATCTCCAATTTGGGTGACTTCCTCAACAAGATCGGCTTTGGTCATGTCTCTGGCGGCTCCAGGCAAGTTCACACTCAAACGCTGCAATCCAATGATAGATGCGCGCTCGCCGGTTCAGTAGTACAAAAATCGATCCGTTTGATTTTGTCGCGGCGATATGTTGTTGAATTCCAGAGATTTTGCTGCCCGGCCACGCGTGTGCCCGGCGGTTCCCGCTACTATGAGAGAAGGAGTTGAGGGCCTGGGGAGCCGACCGGTTTTGAGCCATCCACAGTACAGCATCGTGATTCCCGCGTACAACGAGACGGCACGCATTGAGCGGGCGCTTTCCTCTGTAAGCGGGTGCATCCGGAACTCCGGGTGGGACGCCGAGGTGCTGGTGGTGGATGACGGTTCGACTGACAATACCGCCGCGCTGGTGGAGTCATGGGCCCGGGAGCACCCGGAGGTGCGGCTGATCCGCAACGACCGTAATCGGGGGAAGGGTTACAGCGTTCGCAACGGGATGCTGCGGGCGGCGGGAGAGATCCTGATGTTCACCGACGCCGACCTGTCGTCTCCGATTGAAGAGGCGGAGCGCCTGTTTGCCGCCATCGCCGAGGGGGCGGATGTGGCGATCGGGTCGCGCTGGCTGCTGGGACGGCGGATCGTGCACAAGCAGCCGCTCTACCGCCGCATTTTTGGGAGGTGTTTCAACGCGCTGACCCGGACCATCATGCGGCTGCCGTTTGCGGATACGCAGTGCGGCTTCAAGGCGTTTCGCCGGGAAGCGGCGCAACTGGTCTTTGGCCTGCAACGCATTGAGCGCTGGGGATTCGACCCGGAAATTCTGTTTATCGGGATCAGGCGGGGGCTCAAGATCGCCGAAGTGCCGGTCACCTGGGGACACGATGAACGTAGCCGTATCAGTTACTTGCGCGATGGGATGCAGATGCTGCTGGAACTCGTTTTTGTCCGCTGGAACGCTCTGACGGGACGCTACAGGCAGCCTGTGGGACTGATGCGCGGAGCTGCGGCGGGAGCATCGCACAAATAAGGCTTTGTTCAGATTTGGTGGGGTCTTCGGCTTTCATGAGTTGCCGGGCAGTAACTACGCCACCTAGACTTCGGTTAGAGCACGGCAACCGCTTTCATGCTTCGGTTCAGGATGCAATCGTCTGCGGAGTCCTGAACGGCACCACGTTTGCGGTGACCGGCGCTTTCGGCCGCGGGGTGATGCGCACCGTCCGGTCTTCTACCTGCTCCAGCAGATAGGCTTCGCTACACACGCCACAGAGCCAGAAATGTTCCATGCGACGCGGCATACGTTCGCCGTTTGCTGCCGGTCTGGTCACGTCGAACACGTATACTCGGCCTTCACGCAAATAGTGAAGCGGCTTGCAGCATTGTGGATTCGCGCAGTGGTTCACCATCGGGGGACCCTCGCCGGAACTACGGGGTGAGCCGTGTTCCGTGGTTTGTGACTTCCGTATTCGCATTGCGCGCTCGGGAGAGTTGCGCGCCTATACTTTGCCTTGCGATACATATTTAGGATGCGCCCAAACAGGCTTCGTTGTCTTCAAAAATCGTAGTCACCCTTTCAGTTACGGATTACTCCGTGACTGTAAGCGCAATGCAATTTCAGCCACTGCTTTTGCAGAGGAGTGGTGACCTGTGCGAGGATCACGGGTTGCCATGCCTTTCTTACGAAGCACATTCATCGCACTCTCACGAAACGCTCCCATCCGCAGGTTCTCTGAAGGTTCTTCTCTGGGCCGGCGGCTTTCTCCCGATTTGTCGCGGGACTGCAAACAGAGGATGCGCTAAATGCGGCGGCTGCTCTGAACAACGAGGGGATTTCGGTGACGCTGGACAGCCTGGGAGAGAACGTTTCCTCGCCCGAACAGGCAGCCCACTCCGCCTCGATTTATCACGAGCTGCTGGACTCGATTCACCAGCGCCGGCTGGATGCGAACGTGAGCGTGAAGCTGACGCAGATGGGCATGGACCTGGATCCGGGGCTGGCGGAGCGGATTGTCCGCGAGCTGACAGAGCATGCGCGGCAGACGGGCAGCTTTGTGCGCGTGGACATGGAAGGCAGCGAGTATACGCAGGCGACGATCGACATGGTGCGGCGCATTCATGCCGAGTCCGGCAACGCGGGACACATCGGCATCGTGATCCAGGCGTATCTCTACCGGAGCCAGGCGGACATCGGGGTGCTGCTGAAGGATGGGATCCGCATCCGGTTGTGCAAGGGAGCCTATCAGGAGCCGCCGGACAAGGCATTCCAGCGAAGGCGCAGGTGGACGAGAACTTCGTGCGGCTGGCGGAAATCCTGGTGGCAGCGGGGTGTATCACGGGATCGCGACCCACGATGAGGCGATGGTGGAGGCGACGCGCGCCTTCGTAGCGAAGCAGGGGATTGCGCGCTCGGCTTTCGAGTTCCAGATGCTGTACGGGATACGGCGTGATCTGCAGCGCGCGCTGGTGCGGGACGGCTATCGCGTGCGGGTGTATGTGCCGTTCGGGGCGGAGTGGTATCCGTACTTCATGCGACGGCTGGCGGAGCGGCCGGCAAATGTGATCTTCCTGGCGAAGAATTTGCTGAAGAGCTGAGGGGCGGCGAGCCAACTCGGAGTTCGCGACGGACTCGCCTGCGCTGTATGCATTGCGGGATCCCGCCGTACACGAAAGCAATCGCATGGCCGAGGAAAACCATTTTGCGTCGGCCACTGCTTTTCCTATGGTGTGTTCTCGACGCTGCGCCCAATGACGAGTCGCTCAATTCCGATTGGGGCGGCGCGCGGTTGCGAGCAGATACAAGGCCGGGCAGAGCAACAGCCAGTTGAAGATCCAGAGTGCGTTATTCAGCCAGGCCGCCGCACTCAGCACAGTCATGATGGCGGCAAGAAGCAAGGCTAGTCCAGCCGAAGCCGGAATGCGCATGCCCTGCCGAACTCCCCAGATCGCGGGCAGCAGGAAGAGAAATAGGGCGAAATTGGATATCGCGATTATGTAGAGCATGTAAGTCGTCCAGAAGCTCAGGCAGCAAACGTACCGAGGAGGGCGTTCAAGCAGAGCGTTCTTGGGCGAAAGCGAGCCCAGCGAAGCCGGCTGCCCAGGACCAGGTGATCAGCAGAAAAATATGGCATAGGAGCATCAGAAATCCCTCATGCCCGGTCGGCGCCCAATGGCAGATTTTCATCCCCATGAGCCGTTCAAATGTACAAGTAACAGAGATGGATACAGAAACCAGGAGATACGGTGCAGGGCACGCCAAAGAGAACACGGAGAGCCATGGCCGCCAGCTTTTCCAAAGCAGCGCCTGCCGGCGAACGACGAGTCCGAGCATGCCAGCGAGTGCACGCGAGGCGCTCTCGCCCGATTCGATCGAATCACCGAGGACGGCTTCGCGCTCATCGCGATTAAGCGGACGGGCGGCAAACTCAACCAAAGACCAGAGAGGGGATGTCATGAGAGCCTCTCAGGCCGGCCTACGCCCCAGGAGCGCTGCTCGAGACGCGCAGCATGGTCGTAGAATTCCTTTGCGGCGCGCGTGCCTTTGCCGGTGACGTGAACCATGCGCTTGGCTCGGCCGCCGCGCTCGGGGGTCGCTTCGCCCATCCAGGTTGTGATCAGACCCTTTCCTTCGAGGCGCTCGATGGTGGTGTAGAGAGCACCGATGGAGCACTTGCGCTGGGCGACTTCTCGATGCCTTCGCGGATGGCCGCGCCGTAGGCGTTCTCCCCGAGGCGGGCAGCGGTGGTGATGAGCAGGTATTCGAATTCACCCAGCATGATTAGAGACACATTGTGGTACTAATGCGGAGTGCCTGTCAACTAAGCACTGACGAGGTCGGTCTGCTCGCCGGGGATGACATCGAGAAGCGTGATGCCGTTGAAGGTGTGCTTCCAGTGAACGACGAGGAAGGCGGATGGCTCTTCATTGAGATAGAGGTCCTGACGCAGGAGACACCAGAGCGGGAGCGGGCTGGCGCCGGCGGCTGAGGCGTCGGGATTTTCCGGGTTGTAACCAAAGGCCTGGATGTCGCTGACGGCTCCCCGTCGACGGCGAGAAGCTTTTCGAAGGGAGGGCGGGGATCGAGGCGGCTGTCGTGATCGATGGTGAGGACGCGCTCCCGCACAGTGAGCGGCATGCGCGCATGATGACGCGAACGGAAGCGGTAGTGCGCAATGGCGAGCGAGCCCGAAAAGCGCTGGACGCAGGCCGGATCTTCGGCTCCGTTTGCGGAGAGGCAGAAGGCGTGATGACTGAGGAAATCGCGGAAGCGAAGACTGTGTACTTCAGAGCTGCCGAAGTATTCCACGCTCATCTGCACTTCGCACTCCGGTGTGGTGAAGCGGTAGACCGTTTCGGAGTCCTTCTGCGGCTTCAACGCCAACGCTTTGCCAGCCACGCCGAGGCCTGCCAGAGACCAGAGGAAGGACCGGCGGTCTGGGAGCAACGGTGCTGGGTTGGTTCGCTGCATTGTGTCGTCCAGTATTAGAACTACAATGTAGTAGTAATGGACGAGATTGTCAATGCAGATGAGTTAGCTTGCTGGCGGCAGGGTTGGAATGCCGGTGCCGCGGCGTGAAGAACATTCAGAACGGGAGAGGCGTCCGCTTCGGGTAGTGCTTGCGACTGTGGGGCATTGCGAGCGAGCTGCAGGTCCCTTCGAGGGCTTAGAGCAGGGCTTAGAGCAGGCTCTTCGTTTCGCTCAGGATGACGTGCGGAGGTACCAGCGGAGAGCCGGTGACCGGCTCTCCGTGGCGTTCTGATTTATTTCAGACCGTAGACGTCGATTTCTCCCTGGGATTGGTCGCGGTGACGGGATCGTGTCCGGTGGAGATGTAGACCTTGCCGTTGGCTACTATCGGCGAACTGAATTTGATACCGATGCCGGCCTGGTCTCCGGAAACGGTATCGCTGCCGTATAGTTCGTTGCTCAGATTCGTTGCATCGTAGGCGTACAGCGTTGCGTGGGTGACGGCCTGTGGGCTCTGCAGCGGTTGGCCCTGGTCGATGGTCCAGAGGATGCCGTCGTTGTTGCTGTTGGCGGAGATGAAGGGAGTGGTGCCGCGGGTGTTTTGCGGCTGTTGCTGGTCGACGTTGAGCGAGGTGAACTCCTGCGAGGTTAAGACGCCGGGAGCAGCATAGGAGAAGCGATGTATGACTCCGACGGAGGCGCTGGATGTCGTCGGAGTGACACCGAGATAGAGCGATCCATTGAAAAATGCTGAGGTGCCGAATATCTCGTAGGAATTGATTCCGTTATTGGTATCGCCGTTGGTATCGTTCTTGCCGCCGACGTACCAGGTCTTGCCGTTGGGCAGAGGCTTTCCACTGGCATCTGCATCGGTGCAGGAACTGGGATACGGCTGCGAACTGGACACTCCCTGTTCGACGAATACTCTCTGCACAACTCCCGCGTCCTTGGCCTGTTCGCCGCCCATCTTTGCCGTGTTGACGAGGTAGAGCCTGCCCATCTTGCCGCCGCCGATGATCTGGCTGGTGCCGGGAATCATCAGCAGGCCTCCCGCGGCCAGGTCCGAGTCCTCGCAGTTCATATAGCCGTAGTCCTCGGGCGTGAAGTAATCCGCGACCTGCAGCATGCCGCTCACGGGTGTGGGATTGAACTTCAGGATCGAATCCGCATATGCGCCTTGCGTGGGGTTCCATGGGCCGTTGCCCGTGGATACGTAGACATAGCCGTTGGCATCCTCGACCGGGCCGCCGCTGCCCATCCAGATGCCGCCCGCGCCGCCGTATGTGCCTTCGCCGTCGATGTTGGGGCTGGCGTTGAAGACTCCGGTCTGCGCAAGCGTCGTCGGATCATAAGACAACAGCCATCCGCTATGGCAGCTTCCGACGCCGATAAACAGCGCTTTATTCGGTCCGTTCTTCGTCAGCAGAAGCGCTGCCCTCTGGACACATCCCGCGGGCAGGGACACAACGCCGCCGACATTCGTGGAATTGGTTCCCGGAACCGAGGCCGTGATGGTGACCGGGGTATGTTTCTGCGCTCCGGTCGTGATGTCGAGCGCGCTCAGCCGATAACTCGCCGCGCCGCCTGAAGACTTCTGTGCTGAGACCACATAGATCGTGTTCGTCGCCGGATCGATGACCGGCGTGGATGTGATGCCTTGAACCGGCTTCACCGTGCCGCTGATCGGAGTCTCTCCTGACTGCAATACAGAGGTGTGCCACAGCGGCGCGTTCCGGTGCCGTAGTTATCGGCGTCGAAGGCGTAGACGGTGTCGTTCTCGGTGGCGACGTAGAGGACATTATGCGTCGCGGCGCCAATGGTGATGTTGGACATGAGCAGCGGCTCGGCGTAAGCGTAGCCGTCTACCAGGTAAGTAAAGAGCTTGCCGAAGCCTTGCGAGGCGACGTTGGCGGGAGTGAGCGTGGTCTCGTTCGAATTGAGCCCGCTGCGGTTGTTGTCGACGTGCCAGGTGGTGATATTGACGCCTGTGCCGACGGCTGTTGTCACCGTTGCAGTGTCAGAGCCGGTCTTCCCCTCTAGTGAAGCAGTGATGGTCGGGGAGCCCGCAGTGACGCCAGTGGCCAGGCCGCTCGCGCTAATCGTGGCTACGGCTGTATTGGAGGACTTCCAGGTTGCTGTTGCGGTGATGTCCTGCGTGGAGTTGTCGCTGTAGGTGGCGGTGGCGGTGAACTGCTGCGTGGCGCCGACGGCGAATGACGGGGAAGCCGGTGTGACGGAGATGGAAGTGATGCCGGTGACGGCGAGGGTGGTGTTGCCGCTCATTCCGTTGAGCGACGCGGTGATGGTGGTGGAACCGGCCGAGGCGGCGGTGGCCAGGCCTGCCGCATTGATGGTGGCCACGGCGGTCGTAGAGGAGTTCCAGGCGGCGGTTGCGGTGATGTCCTTGGTGGATCCGTCGCCGTAAGTTGCCGTCGCGGTGAACTGCTGTGTGGCTCCGTAGGCGATGGAGGGGCCGTTGGGCGTGACAGCGATGGAGGAAACGGAAGGAGGCACGGTGAGCGTTGCGTTTCCGTTGACGCCATTGACGGTGGCGGTGATGGTGGCCGATCCGGCGGCTGTCGCGGTGGCGAGGCCGGCTGCACTGATTGTTGCCACCGCGGCAGGCGTGATCGACCATGTGGCGGAAGCGGTGACGTTGGCTGTTGAGCCGTCGCTATAAGTACCGGTGACGGCAAACTGCTGTGTGGCGCCGATGGCCAGGGTCGCGGTGCCGGGGGTGAGAGCGATGGAGCTGAGCGTCTTTGCAGGCACCGGCACGTGAGGGTCGCGCTTCCGCTGATGCCGTCCAAAGAGGCGGTGACGGTGGTCGATCCGGGAGCGATTGCCGCGGCCATGCCGGAGGCCGTGATGGTGGCCACTTTGGAGTTGTCGTCTGTCCAGGCCGCCGACTTGGTAACGTCGGCGGTCGAGCCGTCGCTGTAGCTTGCGGTCGCGCTGAACTGTCGGTGGCTCCTACCGTGAGATTTGTCTGTGCAGCCGACGCGGCGATGGATTTGAGCACCTTCTGTGAAGTGCCGCCGCCGGTGGTGGAGGAAGAGGATCCTCCGCAGCCGGCGAATCCCGCAAGCAAAGACAGGGTGAGCGTGAGAACGAGCGAACGAACATGGTTCGAACAGCGAGAGCGGCCAAGGCTCATGGGGACCCCCAAAGACGGCGAAAGCGTCAGCTATCTGACCTGAAGAGCGATGGGCGCTTCAGGTTTCCAAATTTTTCTCGGACTTGAAGAGGCTCTTCCGCCGGGAAGCGGTGACCAACAGTTTGGGAAGAAGCCACCAGCAAGAACCAAGGGCAAATGTAACTGCGACTACAACGAATATCGAATCTCTATTTTTATCTCGTGCTGAGTTAGCCGCACGTTTTTTGTTCGTGAGTAGTTTAGTGATAAGTAAGCCCAAGAAGGCTAAGAAAAAAGCAGAAACCGGATTACTCGACACGGTTACCTGGGCCGGGTTATGGGGCCGGACGGGTTACTATCGTCAGCGAAATCAAGAAATTGCCAAGCGAGTTATGCGCTGCGACGTATCTTTGCACTTGCACTGCAGGCGCAAAGCAGATCTCTGGGTTCCGCGGCGGTGGGCTCTATCGTGGCTGGTAGGGCTCGACCGAGAGAAGGTTGCCGAGTATCTGGCGCTCGTGGTCGCTGTACATGGAGCGATAGGCCGGTGAGTTGAGGACATGCTCGCGCTGCGCGGGAGGCATCTCCCGCAGGACGCGCCAGGCGCCGCGGACCTGTTGCCGGCGCCGGGGTCCATGCGGTTGAGCTCCTGGGCCGAGCCGAGGACGGCTTGACGGCGATCCGGGCTGAGGCGCTCCATATTCTCGACCCGGCCAAGGGTGCGCTGCCGCCGCTGCGGCGACATCGTGTCGAGCTGGTGGAGACGGTCGATGAGCCGCTGTTGCTGCGGCTGCGGCAGGCGGTTGAAGCCCGGCTCGCGGCGGAGTGCGTTTTCCTGGCCAACAAAGGATTCGCCCTGATGGTTCTGGAGCCAGCTCCCGAGGTGCGGCCCATTCAAATTTGACGGCGGCGCGCCGTAGGGGCGCTGCACAGGGTACATGCCACCCGGTCTATAGGCGGAAGGCGGGCCTGGAGGAACGGGCGCAGGCGTGAAGCGGTTAGGAGCGCCGGAATAAGGAGGAGGCGCGTAGCCAGGCCGGGGACCGCCACCAGGGGGCCACTGTAGGCAGGGCCGCGAAACGCCGGTCGGGGAGCCTGCGTCGGAGCAGCTGTGGGGCAGAGGTATGCGGTTGCGACATGTGCGGCGCGGACGGATGCGAACCGCCGCCGCCGTGGCTCCCGTGCTGCGCATACGCGAGCGGGAGAGCGGCGACACCGACGAGCGATGCTTTCAGAAGAAGAGCGGCGGCGCGGCGCACGAAACGACGTGTCGAAGACGCACTACCGTGCCTGGACGCAGCGAGGCCCGTGGCCGTCCGGTTCGATCGTATTGCGCCGCGCGCGTACCGAGGCATGGAAGTGTGTCTTTCTGATCAAAGGAACAACGCTGGAACAACGTTATGCGGAACGAGGCTTTGCCCGGTCCCGAACTTTTCAAGGCAGAGCGCTTTCGTCGGTGCGCTTTCCTTAATTCGTCGATGGATTGCCGGAGTCGTCATCCAGATCCGCATCCAGCGAGTTCAACTGCTGGTACACCTGCGCGTTGCCATCGAGCAACTGGAGATCGTGGACAGTAGCAGACTCCTGCGGAACCGGCCGCGATGTGCTCTGCTGCATCCAGAATGCCGTGCCGCCGCCCATCATCAGCAGTAGCGCAAGCGCACCGGCAGCGACCGGACGCAGGTGCAGATTGGAGCTGTAGAGCAGCCGCGCGCGCACACGTTCCCACCAGCCGGCGGGCGGGTCGGCCTTCTCCTCCCGGAGGCGCGCCGCGAGCCGCGTATTGAAATACGGCGAAGGCTCCGGCGCCTCCCAGGCATCCATTGCCTGCATGGTCGCGCGCAGCTCGTTCAACTCATGCGCACAATCTGCACAGGCGGCGATGTGCTCCGCGCAGCAGGCGACGCGGCTGCGGGGTCGAGCAGCAGGTCTGCCTGCTGGCCCTGATCCAGATGCGCTTTGATCGCTTTTGCATTCATGACGGTACTTCCTTGCTCCGATGCTGATGTAGGCGGGAGTTGCGCATCAGACAAACTCCTTAAGCCGCTCGCGCAATGTCTGGTAAGCGCGGAAGAGCAGTGATTTGGTTGCCGACTCGCTCAGCTTCAAAACTGCGCCTATCTGTTTGTAATCCAGGTCCTGATATTTGTGCATCAGGACGGCTGTGCGTTGCCTTTCGGGCAGCGCCATAACGTGCTTGCGGATGGCGGCGGGCCCGCTCCCGCAACATATCCTGTTCCACCGTCGGGGTAGTTTCGGCCATGTCCGGCGTGGTGCCGGTCTCGGGGTCCGGCTGATCCAGATAGACGGCATGGGCGCTGCGTTCGTGGCGCGTGTCCGCGCGTGGTTGACACCCAGGTTGGTCGCAATGCGGTACAACCAGGTGCTGAACTTGGCTTCCGCGCGATAGCTGGCGCGGGCGCGATAGACGCGGAGGAAGACTTCCTGAGCCAGTTCCTCAGCGATCGCCTGTTGTGCACCATCCGAAACATGTAGTGCACCATCTGCCGGCGGTACTTCTCCACCAGGATGCCGAACCCGGCTTCGTCCCCGGCTGCGACGCGCAGCATGATTTCGGCGTCGGAGAGCTGCGTCCAGCCGCCCGGGGGCAGAGTAGCGACATCCGAAACCGGCCTGCCTATGCCGGCATGGGTTTGGGATGCCGCTGCGGTAGCCATATCCTCCTTAACACTATCTTCAGCAAAACGTTGCGCATCCTCGAGGTCGTCTTCTGCATCGACATCACGGTCGAGCGGCGGATCGTCACCGGATCACAAGTTGCTCATTATCAATGGGTTCCAGTTCGTCAGGGGACGCTCCTCCTTTCCCCAGCTCGCTTTCCGAGTCATCGGGACTGGGACGGGCGGTGTCCCAGAAACGGGGGGGGCGGTTCTCCGGACGATCTGACGGTCGAAAGGGCATAGGCTATCGCATTTTAGATGGCCACGGGCGGCGTGGGCAGCCGAGCTGGGCTGGCGCCGAGATTGGGCGGGAGAGTGGCTGGATGGTAAAGCCAGGGAGTCCCCACCTGCCGGCGAATAACTCAGCGGTAGAGTGCCACCTTCACACGGTGGAAGTCCAAGGTTCGAATCCTTGTGCGCCCACCATCTCCAAACCATAACGATAGTCCCTTGAGGAACTTGCAGGGCTGGCTTGGGCTGCCGGTTACTCCGCTATGGGCCACGCAGCTATTGCGGCCTGGGGCGTTCGATGGCCACAGCGGTGCTGTCGAGTTGGCGCGGATCCTGGGGGTTGGCTCCTATTCGCTGTCGCTGGCTTGCTGAGGGGAATGGTACTGGTTGATTGAGCGGGTGCAGGCAGCAGGTCGAAGGCTGCCCGGCCTGACTTGAGCTCTGTCTTTTCAGCGAATATTTGATCAGGCAATACATCGCGCGGAATCCGTCTTTCCAGCCGATCTTCTTGCCTTCCTCGTAGGTGCGGCCCCAGTAACTGACTCCCACCTCATAAATCCTCAATTTCCGGCGCGCAACTTTACCGTGATCTCCGGCTCGAAACCGAAGCGGTCCTCCTCAATCGGAATCGACTGGATGACCTCACGGCGAAACATTTTGTAGCACGTCTCCATATCCGTGAGGTTTATGTTCGTCAAACAATTCGAGGAGAGAGTGAGCACGGAATTGCCCAGCCAGTGCCAGAAATACAGAACCCTGTGCGGCGCGCCTCCTAGAAAGCGTGAACCGTAGACGACATCTGCTTTGCCCGCGATAAGGGGCTCAAGGAGTTGATGAAATCTGCAGGGTCGTATTCAAGGTCCGCATCCTGGACGACAACAAAATCGCCAGTTGCCTCCGAGATGGCACGGCGCAGCGCGGCTCCCTTGCCCATGTTGCGCGGCTGAAGAAACAGCCGCAGCTGCGGATAGTTACCCTGAAGCTCCTTAAAATCTCGACTGAGCCATCGCTTGATCCGTCATCGACGCAAATCAGCTCGATCTCCAGCGGCAAGGCAAGAACACGCTCGATCACTTCCCGCAGCGTTGCGCGTTCGTTGTACACGGGCATAACGACAGAGAGCTTCACCTGAGATTCCTTCATGCCTGGCGCCGACACAGGCTAATTTGCTACAGCGTAATCGTATCTACCTCTGTCCGCTCAGAGTTCATCCGCGCCCCATCCTGATGCGGACCCAATATAGAAAGTCATCGGTTACCGATCATTGACGTTAACACGAAAATGATCGCCAACCGACCTTCCGATGAACAGCCTGGTGCAGGAGAGGTGTTCGCTCAACATCCACGACTATCTCCGGGTTGCAGTGGCCTCCGCGTGAGGTCTGCCCTCACCGCCTTCCAATCTGAATTAGCAGACCTATAACAATCAGCAAACCTAGAATCGGAATCCAACGTATTGCCGGCTTGTTGAATTGCCGGGCGCTAAGTTCAGTCCAGACATTCAGTCCGTGAAATGTTCGGTATTTTTCCAAATTCAGTGTCGTGTTACCCGGAATACCTAATTCAGAACGCGGATAAAGCTCGTTATGGGAGGTGAGCTTGTGCTTAAGGAGGAGATAGGCCGCGACATAGTCCGAGGGAGCGGCAGTCTGCTCCGCTGGCGTCAGCATTCCTTCCTTGATCTGGTGGATTTCCTGATCTTTAACCAGGACGCCGGGTATCTGCAGCAGTATCGCGATGAACGTGACCAACGCAAAGATATAAAGGCGTCGTTTGGACTGCACCTTCTGAAGCAGGAAGCCGGCTGGTAAGAACCACAGTGGAATCGTGGGAACCAGTAAACGAGGTCCCCATGACCATCCACCGACCCATGACCACCATGAGGCGCTCCAGAGCAAATTCTCAACGATTAAGGCCACGCAAAGGATGGCCTCCGCACGATGCCGTCTGAAGAAATCCTTCCAGCCCAACAGGCCAAGAATCAGTATCGGGCAAAAGACAAATAGTCCTTTGTTAAGCGAACCCAGTAGTTGCGGTATGGTATGCCACATTTGCGATGGAAAGAATCGCTCGGCTTCGCCTCCGTAGCCGGATTCGAATGGGCTGCCAAATCGGACTACATTCATCCAGGCGAGAAAACAGCAGGCCACGAGAAAGGGAACTGTAACTATAGCCAAAATTTTTAATCGGTGCCGCAAGTTCCTGGCCGGGTGAACAAATAGACCGCGAAAACGGGACACATTACAACATAGATGAGCTTCACCAGAATCAGCCAGGCGAAGGCTATTCCTCCGACAATCAAGGCTGGATAACTCCGCCGCACCACGCCATATACAGCCACGATTAAAAGGCTCATTTGCATGGCCTCGCTGAGATCAGAAACGGCATACGGCCAAGCCAGAGTGCCGAGACCGAGGCCCACGAGCAATAGATCAGCGTATATCTCGGAAATACCAAGTAATCGAAGAAGCTTGGCGAAGAAAACCAATGTAAGTATGACGAACGGAATACTGGCGAAGGAAATAAGGAACCAGCTCATTTCCTCAGTGGGCAGCTTCGCTGCTCTCGATATAGGTTTGGCGACGGCAACGATCGGAACATAGTACAGGGGTAGACCAATTCCGTACTTTGAGTAGCTCCGGCCGTCCCGCCATGTCAGGGTTCCTCCTGCGCCATAGGGAATATCGAGTTGGCCGCGCTCAACAATTGCTTCTGCTGTTTGTACGGAGAAGCTCGTATCCGAAACCATAAGGTAGCCTTTAGCCGTGATGAGATACACCACAAGGCACAGCAAAAGCAGATACCAGCGCGTGCGATCCCGCGGATAGACGGCGACGCTGGTTCAATCACCGCAGCTCTCCGTCAATTCAGATGTAGCGCACGAGATGCTGTCGTCAATGAGCTGCTCTCGCAAAACGCAGAAGTGTGCGCGATCATGTAGGGCCCTTCAGGAATGTGTCGATTTGGATCGGAGCCTACCACAATCTCTTCAGGTTCAAAATGACCATATAGGCACGCGCAGAGCATGCTGCTTTGTAGGGGGACTAAACCATTTGCGCTCATTAGAGTCCCTGCTTCGCACGTGGAGCTCACAGGTTTTCCCGTACCGCCCACCATATTGAAATTTTTCAGAATGAACAGATTCAGGTAGCCGCCTTCGTGCGGGGTGCGGTTAGTATGGCTACGCCTCCGGAGAGCCGAGGCGACTTTGCGTGGAGGCGCATGATGGGTTGGGGAAAAGGCGCACGGGATCGAGCGCGTGAGCGGCGATTCGAGGAGCATCGGACGACCGGTTTGCTGGGCGCGATGGTTGTGCTTGCGGTTGGCGCCGTTGCCTACACCGATTGGGAGGTGGTCGCCAATATTTCGCTGGGCTATCTCTACGTATTTCCGATCGCGCTGAGCGGGCTGATCAATCCGTTGCCGATTACGGTCGCGCTGGCCGTGGTGTGCACCGTCCTGCAGGACAGGTTTGGGCCGCCGGTTGACTCGGTTCAGTTGCGCATTGTTCACAACCTCATTGGGCTGGTCAGTTTCCTGGTGGTGGGATTTCTGGTGACGCTGATCGCGAGGCAGCGGGATCGCCTGGCGACCGAGGTGCGGAAACAGCGCGATGCCTACGAGCGCGACCTGGTGCTGGCGGCGCAGGTCCAGCAACGGGTTTTGACGGCGCCACCGACGCTGCCCGGTTTCGAGTTGGCTGCGGTGATGCATACGGCACGTCTGCTGGGAGGAGATTATTACGACTTCTTCCAGATATCGGAGGACGTGGTGGATGTGGTGATCGCAGATGTCTCCGGCAAGGGAGCGGCGGCGTCTCTGCTGATGCCATCGCTTGCGCTGGCCCTGCGCACCCGTGCGCGCGAGCTGAGCGGGCCCGCCGCGATCGTGAAGGACCTCGACGTGTCCTTGAGGCAGATCACGAACGGAGCGATGTTCGTCACGATCTTTTATGCGCGTCTGCATGCAACCAGCCGAACCCTGGAATATGCAAGCGGAGGACATAACCCGCCGCTGTTGATACGCCGACGAACGGGAGTTTCTCGCTGCTGGAGGAGGCAGGTCCCATCGTCGGGATTCTGCCGCAGGCGGAGTTTTCGAACACCGTAGTTTCACTGGAGCGGGGCGATCTTCTGACACTGTTCACCGATGGAGTGACGGAGCAGGAAGACGAGCGCGGCGAGGAGTTTTCGCTTGAGCGATTGCAGAGTGTGGTGCTGAGCAAGCAAAACGAATCCGCGAGCGCTCTCGTTGCCGCGATCGCGGACGGTGTTTCCGCGTATGCCGGAGCGCAGGAACAGGCGGATGATCTACGGTTGTGGTGGTGAAGGTGCTGTAACGCCGTGACCCGGTTGCCCAAATAATCTCGCCTGAAATGTCCCAACTGCGAAAAAAGACAGGCCCGGCAATATCGCCGGGCCTGCCTCTTTGGCGCGTTCAGAACTGAGATTTGAGGGCGAACTGATATTGGCGCGGGTTGTAGTTCGGATCGGTTTGTGAAATCGTTCCAAAGGCGGCGTTGCCGAACTGCCTGGTTTCCGCTGTTGGCATTGTTGATGTAGAGGTTCGGCGTGTTGGAGATGTTGAAGCTCTCCACACGGAACTGCACGTTCACATGTTCCGTGACCGGGAAGTTCTTGAAAAGGGAGAGATCGACATCGCGGAAGTGGGGACCAGAAGAGTGAATTGCGCTGGGTGTTGCCAATGGTTCCGAGGGGTTGAGGGGCGAAGGCGGCAGTGTTGAAGAATTCCTTCAGCGACTTGTGGGAGAGCCGAGGATCCGCGATCGTATCGGGGCGATCATTGCCGCCGCCGTTCTGCGGGACCGCACGATTGCTGTAGCCGTGGAAGTTTGCCGTCTGCTTCGATCGCTTGATCCGCGCCGGAGCCGCTGTTGAGGATGGAGAAAGGCTTCCCGCTTTGCCAGCCAACGATCATATTTGTCTGCCAGCCGGTGAGGAAGGCCTTCTTGGCTCCGGTGAACTCCTGGCCATACTGCAGCTGGTAGTTCAGCGCGAGTGCGAAGCGGTTTGCGATGTCTGTCTTCCGCAACGCCGTACTCGGTCCGCTCGGATGTCGTAGGGATTCGCATTACTCCAACCCTGGTCACCCTGCTCGGAGAAGCCGGTGATATCGCTCAACGCCATGGCCCAGGTGTAGTTGGCATCAAAAGCCAGCCCCTTGATAAAGCGGCGCTGAAAGGAGGTCTGCAGCCCGTTGTAGTTGGAGATACCTTCGCTAGCCAGATAGCTGACGCCGCCGAGGTTTGGGAAGCTGCCGCAGGCAAGCGGACGTGTCGCCCCGGCCGGGTTGGTGATGACGATTAAACGGCAGGGGCTGAGTTGACGGCGTTGATGGATTCCGGCAGATGCTGGCCGATGTTACCGACATAGCCGAAGGTGAAGACGTTGGCGCCGAACTGCTGCTCCAACTGCAGATTGAACTGCTGGATAAGAGCGGTGCGGAAGTCGGGAGCTTCAGCCACAAACCCGAGACCGGGGATCGTGGACAGATTCGCGAGCTGCGCTGATGTAGGGGCCGTAGGAACCGGGATTCCCTGGTTGATGACCCCCGGTTGACCGAGCGTTGCACAATCCGGGTTTTGGCCTGCGCTCGCTCCGGGGACCCTGCACTCGAGCAGAACCGCAACGCGTGGACTGGCAGACGGGGGAGTAGACGGAAGTGAACGGGGCATTTTTCAGATCGCCGTTGGAGGTGTAGTTGCCGGGGAAGTAGCTGAGCCCGTAGCCACCACGCACGACGATATTGGGCCGCAGGCGAGTAGGCGAATCCAAGTCGCGGAGCGACGTTGTTGTAGCTGGTTGGGATGCCCGCCGTGTCGCTGACACCGTTCACGCCCGCGATCTTCAATGCGCTTGATGGTGGCGGCGGCTGGATTGGAGATGGCCTCGGGGTAGTCGTAAGTTCGAGATATGGTTATGCGCTTCGGTAAAGGGAGTGAAGACGTCGTAGCGAACACCAAGCATCAGCGTCAACTTCGGATTCACCTTCCAGCTATCTTGTGCGAAAACCGCCCGGCTCCCAGCTTCGGTAGTCGGGTGGGAAGATGTTGTAGTTGCGGGTCTGACTGTTGAAGCCGCCGACCAGGGCTGAGGCAAGCTGGTTGTTCTGCTGCGTGAGCTTGATCGGAATTGACAGTCGCTGGACAGATTGAACTGGTACGCGCCGACTGCCGAGGCACTCTGCACGTTCCGGGCCTGCCTGCGGATCAGGTTTGCGCCGAATTTGAAGTTGTGATTGCCCTTGGTCCAGCTGACCGTGCCGTTGTACTGGAAGGTGTTGTCGAGATCCTGCAAAGGAACATATGCGCCGTCACCGATATCCCCGAAGGGACCGATCGGAGATCGGCGTCAGCGAGTCGGCGAAGGGACTGAAGGAGGTCATGCTGGCGGGGAATCCAATCTTTTGATCGATCCCGGTGCCGTAGTTGAGCGGATACGAGGCGTTATCGATGCGGGTGAAGGCCGCCCGAAGGTCGAGCAGAAGGTTCGGAGTGATGATACGGGTATAGCCGAAGGCGTACTGCTGGGCCATGTTGGATGCGGGACCGTCAAAGTTGTACCGGCCACCGCTGACCTCGAACACCATTCACGGTGCCGAAAGCTGGCGGCGTAAAGGTGTCGACGTTGTTGTAGGAGAACCGGCCGAAGAGCAGGTTCTCGATCGTTAAACCGATGATCGACGCGGGCATCGTAGGTGTTGTAGTTCTGCGTTTTGTTTGGGCTGATGGTGAAGTTATTTGCGAGCGTTGCTGTTGGTCGGCGTTGGGGAACAGCTTCAGGTAATTCAGCACAAGCGGATTGATAGGGACAGACGCCTAGCGGTGCCGTTCGCCGGTCGTGAACAACGCCTGGGGCGAGCCACCATTGAGACTGTTGATGTCGTTGTACTCGGCCAGGGTTGGTACGGTGCCGGTATCCGTCACGCCTGAGACCTGGCGGAAGCCTTCCCAGTCGAAGTAGAAGAATGTTCTGTCTCTGAAGATCGGGCCGCCGATGCTGGCCCGTACTGGTTCTGGCGCAGCTCGGGCTTGTCGACCGGTGGTCTGGAAGAAGTTGCGGCCGTCGAAGATGTCATTGCGGAAGTATTCGTAGACGGAGCCGTGGAACTGGTTGGTACCGGATTTGGTGACGATGTTGATGACACCGCCGGCGGTACGCCCGGCCTCTGCTGCGTAGCTGTTGGTCTCGACTGTGATCTCCTGAATGCCTTCGATGTTCGGCTTGACGCCGATGGTGCCGATGATGCGCTCGTTGTCGTCGACACCATCGACTACCCAGTTGTTGAGGCTTTCGTCCTGTCCGTTGACGGAAAAGCCGGCGGCGTTGGTACGGCGATCGTCGGGACGGCCGCCGCTGCTGAGTGCCGTTGCCTTGACCCTCATTGGCGCCTGGGACGAGAGCGACGAGCTGAACGAAGTTACGTCCGTTGAGGGGCAAATCCTGCACTGCCTGCGCGGTCACGGTGGAGCTGACGGCGGCGCTGTCGGCCTGGAGCAGAGGAGTGGTCGGCCTGTACTTCGACGGTGGTGGTCGCCGAGCCTGTCTGCAGGTGAACGTCATTGCGGGCGCGATCACCTGCTTCCACGGAAACGTCGTTGATAACGGCTGCCTGGAAGCCGGTAGCTTTGACCGTGACGGAGTAGTGGCCGACGGGAAGAAGAGCAAAGGTATAGTCGCCGGAGGCGCCCGTCTGAGCGACACGTGTCTGGTTGGTGCCCAGATTGGTAAGCGTAACCGTGGCATTTGGAACGACTGCGCCGCTTACATCTGTAACTGTGCCGAGGATGTCCGCGGTCGTCAACTGACAGAAGCCCGTGGATGTGACAAGAAACAGGATGGTCAGAAAGGAAAACCGCCTTCCCCCATACTTTGCGCATTGGAGGCTGTGTCAAGGCAAACGAGCGGCTGGGAGCAGCAGGCGCCCAGTTGGAACTATCGCTCGTGTTGCCGCGCGAATGTATCGTTCAGCTGCTTTTGAGAAAGCGTTCACTAGGCTCAAAGTATTCACGTTGTCTGTTCCCTAATCGTTATTTTAGAGGTTATACATATGACTGCTGTTTTGAATGCATACGAAAACTAGTCTCTTTAACCCTTGATTGACAAGTGCCCTGAAGGAGTCGCAGTCCGCTCTTTTGGGAGAAATCGTTAACTCGCACGTTAATGGCATGACGATTGTCTGGCGTTACGAGGCCATCGAACGGCGAACGGAAGAGCCATATGGACTGGCGGGGCAAAAGGAAAAAGCAACGACCGGATGCACTTCAACAAGCAACCTAATCGCTTTCCGCTCATCGTGACAAGTAGCAGAAGCTAAATCAAACTAATGGTTGAGTCAGATACCGTTTCAGCTATGGGTAACGCGCCGGCAGCCGCCTACACATGAGGCATACGATTGTCTAAAGAAGTTCTGCTCGTGTGGATGCGATGGGAAGAAAACTCAATGGGCCGGAGAAGGGCCAGGGGGCGGGTTCGAAGAACGCAGCGGATCTCCCTTAGCCGATGCAAGCAGAGATCGAACCATGAACGGATGTGCGACAGCGTCCTGGCCTAGCTATGAGACAGAGTCGAGCAAAGAAGACCAGAGGTCAGTTATTTTTGCTCCGTGCTTCGCTTCATTGCTCGAAGCTGGCCAGGAAGCCTCCGGTATCGCCTGAGAGCATTGCTGCTTTCGTCGGTGAGACGACGTAGAAAATTCTTGGAGTGCTGTCGCCGGTGACGGTCACGACCGCACGGCCGGTGCTGTCTACGGAATAGGTGCCCGTAGTCATTACGTTTGAGGCCAGCCCCTTGGAGCCGCTGGTGTCGCTGGTGAACTGCACGTTACCAGCTCCATCGGCTGCGGCGAGGCTGACGACGTTGAGCTCGGGCCAGGGAATGGTGCCGCCGAGATAGTTTCCTTTGAGTGATATGTTGGTGAACGGCGAGCCGGTTTGGGCTTCGGTGAGGCCGGAGCTGGTGGAGGTGTCGGCGCCGATGGCGAATGCTTTCGTGTTGCTAACCAGGTAGAGGACCGTCTTTGTTGCGCTGCTTACCGTGATGGGTGTGCGCCCGGTCGTAGCGTCTACTGTGTAGGTTCCCGTGTAGGTCTGCGGGGCCAGCAGCGATGCCTGGAATTCGTCATAGCTCGCTCTGACATTGCCCTTTCCGTCGCTTGTGAGCAGGCCCAGGGTGACATCCGGAACATATGTGGTGGGGGGCTGGAGCGCGCTGCCCGTCATTTCGAGCACGTTTGCTCCGGTGAATGAGGCGTTTGTGAATGTTCCGCTTTGCTGCAAGACGACACCACTGACCATCGGGATGGTGGGACCAGTCTGGTCGGCCGAAGTAGCCAACAGTTCGGTTGGGCTCACCTGGTAGTAGCCGAAAGTCACAGTGCCGCTTCCGATTTTCAGGGTAATGAGGCCGTTGATATTGCCTGCATTGACGGTGTAAGCCCCGGTGACGGAAGTGGAACTGGTGAGCGCGCCGTTGTCATTGAGATCGACGCTGCCGCTGGTGATGTTTCCATTGCCATCGGCCACGAAGGAGCCGGCGACGGCGGCGGGCTGCGAATGCGTATCATAGCCGCGGAAGCCGAAGGCATAGCCGCCTTTAAAGGCGGGGGCAGTATTCAGATTCGAGGCTTTCAGAACGCCCGATCCGCGCATGCCGGTCCCGGTGGTGTCGTCGAACTCGATGATGCGGATATCGGTGTCATTGCCGGCGGTCGTGGTAGAAGCGGGTACGGCGAGCGCGAAAACAAAGGAGCCGCCGCTCACCGGTTTCAGTACTGCCTGGCCAAGGCCATTGGAACCAATGGAGATGGAACCGCCCGGGCCAATGGGCTGGAGGATCTGCGGTGGCTGATTTAATTCGTTCAGGTTAAAGAAGCCGACTGCGGGCACGCCCTGGGCGACTTCAAAGCCGCCGTTGAGGGCGACAGGGGTTCCGTCGGGCGCGTAGCCGTTGAACTGGAAGGCGTAGTTCCCATCGGGCAGCGGAGTGCCGGCGGGATTGATGGTGAAGTTGACTGGCGCCGAGAGGGTGTTGCTTCCGGTTTCGTCGGTGACGGCAATGCTCGGGTTGAAGGTGCCCGCCTTGGTAGGCGTACCGGAGACGACGCCAGCGGTGCTGAGGGAGAGCCCGTCCGGCAGACTGGAGCCCGATCCGACGGCCCAGGTATAAGGAGGCACTCCGCCGGTTGCCGCAAGCTGGAAGTTGTATGCGGTGCCGACAGTGCCGGTGGGCGCAACGGCGGTGGTGATCTGCAGCATGCCGCCGGTGATGGCGATGGAGAGATTTCCGGAGGCAGCTGAGGCCGACTTACTGTCCGTGACCTGCGCCACAAAGGTGGATGCACCGGCGGCGGTGGGCGTGCCGGAAATGGCTCCTGCGGTGCTGAGCGAGAGGCCGGCAGGCAAGGTGCCGGATTTGACGCTCCAACTATAAGGTGCGGTACCGCCGGTTGCGGAGAGTGTCGCGCTGTAGGCGACCGCAGCCTGCCCCTGAGATAGAGACGTCGTGGTGACGCTCAGCGGATTGGCTGGCGGGTTGCTGCCTCCGCCGCCGCAGCCAACGAACAATCCAGAGACCAGGAGACCCAAGAGCAGACGAAAACCGGTGGATTTCAAAGCGCACCTCCCATTTTGTCGGGAAAGTTCGCATCCGCATTCATTGCGCGGGGAACGTTCAGGGCCGAATTGCTTGTGTCATGTGACGTTGGCCAGCAGCGCGGTTGAGCGGCCGGCCTGAATGCGGGCGAGCTAGCCCCTTACAAGAAACACGCAACAAGGTATGCTCTGCCACTGTTGCTTGCAAGAAAAATCTCGCACCCCGACAGATACGAAGCTGCAGGCCGCCTCCTTATTCCGAGCCGTGTACGCGTTCCAGCACGACGGCGGCGCTGTCGTAGTCGTTGCGCAAATCGAGCTGAACACCGTGTCCCATCCAGTAGCTGCCGGTGGCTTCCTGCGGCGAGCGGAGCTGTTTTGCATCGAGCGGATGCAGGCGGTAGATGGCCTTCGGATCGAGGCCCTGGAGCCGCACGAGCGGATAGGGATCGCCGAAATTCTGAGAATGCAGATAAGCGAAGAGCATGGCTTGTGTGCCATCGGTAGATACGTATTCGGTAGCGGCGCGCTCGCTGGGTGCGGCGGGACGCGAGGGCGCGATGAGGCGGTATTGAAGGCCCTGCTGCACCGTCGGCCGGACGGTCTTGTAGAAGGCGACCAGATCCTTCGCGGTGGCCATGTCTTCCGGCGTGAAGTTGTTGAGGTTGGCGCCGATGGCCAGCGAGCCTTCCATGGCGACGAGAAAGCGGAACTTGAGAGGGGTCTTGCGATGGGGCGCATCGGTGACCCAGGCCATCATCACGCCGGGTGTATAGGCGTGGGTGAAGCCGTCCTGGATGGAGAGGCGGTCGAGCGCGTCGGTGTTGTCGGAGGGCCAGACTTCTTCGGTGCGGCGCAGGATGCCGAGATCGACGCGGCCACCGCCGCCGGAGCAGGATTCGATTTCGAGCTTGGGATGCTTCGCACGGAGGCGATCGAGAATGGCGTAGAGATTATGGACGTAGGCGACATAGATCTTTTTCTGGTCGGCGACGGGCACCGCATCCCATCCGGGCTCGGACCAGTTACGGTTGTAGTCCCACTTGAGAAAGTCGATGTCGTTGTTGGAGACCAGCTCGTCAAGCCAGTGATAGATGTACTCCATCACGTCGGGCCGGGCGAGATTGAGCAGGAGCTGATTGCGGCCTTCGGTGTGGGGGCGGCCGGGGAAGTTCATGGCCCATTCGGGATGCTTGCGATAGAGATCGCTATCGGGGTTGACCATTTCGGGCTCGACCCATATGCCGAAGTCCATGCCGAGCTGATGGACGCGATCGATGACCGGCTTGAGACCGTTGGGGAACTTCTGCTTGTTCACATACCAGTCGCCGAGGCCGGCGTGGTCGTCCTTGCGCTGGCCGAACCAGCCGTCGTCGATGACGAAGCGCTCGACGCCGAGCTGCGCGGCCTTC
Source organism: uncultured Acidobacteriaceae bacterium (assembly GCA_963736915.1). Lineage (GTDB taxonomy): Bacteria > Acidobacteriota > Terriglobia > Terriglobales > Acidobacteriaceae > KBS-83. The sequence continues at coordinate 143,156 of CAVTQV010000006.1, forward strand.
TCGGCGAGTGCGACCTGACCCGCTTCACTGACGTTGAACTCGGTGGCTTCCCAGGAGTTGTAGAGGACGGGGCGGAGCTTGGGATGCGGCGCGCCGGGCAGAATGACCCCCTGCTGGAAGCGGTGCAGGATGCGCGAGGCTTCGCCCATGCCGCCATCGGTGAAGCCGGCGTAGAACGGCGGCGTGTCCAGCGATTCGCCGGGGGCAAGACGATAGCCGAAGTCGAAGGGATTGTAACCGCCGGTGATACGAACCTGATGGAAGGAGCTCTGCTCCATGGTGATGCGCCAGCTTCCGCTCCAGCCAAGCTCGCCGAAGTAGACCGGGCCGTGCTCTTCGTCCGCGCTGTCAGGTCCTTCAAGGGCGAACCAGGGATTGGCCTGGTGACTGGTAGAGCCGCGGCGGCTTTCAATGATCTGGCTGCCGACGTCGAGTGGCGCGGATTGCAGTTGCCATTCGCCGGCCCAGCGCCCTGTGATCCAGTGGGCCCGGTAGTTGCGGTTCTCGAGGTTGGGAAGGCTCCAGGTGGCGCTGGCGGCGTTTTCGAGAACGACATCTTCCTTGGTCTGGTTCTCGATCGTGGACCAGCGCTCGAGGATGCTTTGCCCGTTATAGACGCGATAAAAGAGATGAACGATGAGCGGCAGCTTGATATCGCGCATCGTGATTTCCAGTGTCTGGCTGTTGACCTCGCGCGTCTGGTGCTGGTCGACGTACTCGAGGATGAGATCGCGATTGCCGCTGGCGAAGGTGGCCTTCAGGTCTGGCTCGGTGTAGAGACCGGCGCCCCAGGCGGCGTATTCCTGCGGCGTGGTCGTGGTGGAGAGATCAAAAGCTGCGCGTTCGGGCAAGCTGTGCGCGGCCGCGATGTCCTGGGCGCGTTCTATACGCGGGCCCCAGTAGAGCGATTGCAGCCCCTTGCGCTCGTTAACGCCCATCGCATAGGTGAACTCGCCGGCCTGGATGACCCAGACCTTCGCGCCGGGCCGATATTCGATGCTCTGGGCTTGGGCCATCGGGCTAAACGAGAATGCGGATGTGAGTATAGCGGCGGCGGCAAAGGCGCGCAGAGACACGGGCGGTTCTCCTGGATGACGAACGTCTCACAGTGTAATCGCTTACGTCGCGCCTGTGTGCTGTTTCGCAAGCCGGGCGAGAGCTGCGCCCGAGACCCGCATGATGCGCCAGGGCTCCAGCATGAGGGCTCCGCAACTGCTGTAGAAGTCGATAGCCGGCGTATTCCAGTCGAGCACGTCCCATTGCATGCGCGCGCAGCCGCGCTCCAGCGCGATGGCGGCGACATGCGACAAGAGCGCTTTGCCGATGCCGCGGCCTCGATGCGACGGCCGGACGAAGAGGTCTTCCAGATGAAGGCTGGGGCCGCGCCAGGTGGAGTAGATCGGAAAGTAGAGTGCGAAGCCGGCGGCTTCGCCTTCATCGTCCGCTATGAGGCACTCGAAGAGCGGCTGCGGGCCGAAGCCGTCGCGGCGCAGTTCGCTTTCGCCGAGCTGGACTGCATCGGGCTCGTGCTCGTAGGTGGCAAGGGCATGGATCAATTCGAGGATGGCGGGAACATCGGCTTCCGTGGCGAGGCGGATGTGCATGGCTGTCGTCTCGCCATTGAGTGTACGGGACTGGCCGTCCAGGGGACTGGCCGTCCGGGCAAAGGCGCCTTCGGCGCGTTGCATGGGATTCGCTCCCTTTGGTCGCTCACGGTTGGTGCGGTGGTTTTACGCGAACGAACTGCAGATCCTCGCTTCGCTCAGGATGACAGGGTTAGCTCAGGATGACACGCCGGGAGGGGCGCTTCACGCGGGCGGATGCCGGTGACTACCCCACCCTAGCCTTCGGCTAGAGTAGGGCACCCGGTTCGTTCTGGGGATGACGACTGTTTCAGTGGACGCGGGCGAGGAAGACACCGAACCAGTGCCGCGGGTCAGTCCAGTGATCGACGACCGTGAAGCCCGTTTGCGCAAGCAGGTGCTGTGCGCCTTCCACTGTGAATTTGTAACTGTTCTCGGTGTGTATGGTTTCGCCACGCCGAAACGCGAGCGTCAGGTCAAGTGAAGGAATTGCGACCTCGTGCGCCAGCAGACTTTCGAGATGCATCTCTATGCGCGAGCGCTCACCGTTCCACCGCACTTTGTGGCGGAACTTGAGCAAGTCGAAATCGGCGCCGAGTTCGCGGTTGATGCGGGCCAGCACATTGCGGTTGAAGGCCGCGGTGACGCCGCGCGCATCGTCGTAGGCAGCGACGAGCGTGGGGATGTCCTTGACCATGTCCACGCCGAGCAGCAGCATGTCGCCGGGAGCGAGCTGATTGCGGACGTCGCGCAGCAACTCGCGGGCATCGGCAGGCTCAAAGTTGCCCAGGCTCGATCCTATATAGAGGACCAGGCGGCGTGTGCCGTCAGCCGGAATCTCGCCGAGACCGTGGGTATAGTCGCCGACACGCGATTCGAAGGTGACGCCGGGAATGGCTGCGGTGAGATTGCGTTGCGCCTGATCGAGCGCAGAGGCGGAGACATCGATCGCGTAGTAGGTGACGGCTTCCTGACGCCGCACCGCAGCCCGGAGGAGCAGGCCGGTCTTGGTGGCGGTGCCGGCGCCCAGCTCGATCACTGTCAGGTCACGCTGCTGGCCGTGCGGAGTTGGCGCCGATGCTGCCGCGATGATCGCTGCCGCATTGGCTTGGAAGATGCCGCGCTCGGTGCGCGTGAGGTAATACTCGTCGAGATCGGTGATCTGTTCGAAGAGATGGGAGCCCTCCTGATCGTAAAAGAGCCAGGGGCTGAGCGTACGCGGCCGTGATGTGAGGCCGCGAAAGACCTCGGAGCCGAGAGCGGTATATGCCGCCGCCGGCAACTGGGGTAAGGTGACTGCATTCATCGGTAAGTATCTTTCCCCCGCGTTGGGGACTGATCTTGCGCCAGACGAAAACCTGCGAACTGCCAGCGCGTCGCAGGCGCGAAAAAGTTGCGATAAGTGGAGCGGATGTGTGAACGGGGCGTGACAGCAGAGCCGCCCCGCAGCACCATCTGATTGCACATGAATTTGCCGTTGTATTCGCCGAGCGCACCCGCGGGCGCGCGGTAGCCGGGATATCCGAGATAAGCGCTGCGGGTCCATTCCCACACATCGCCGAAGACTTGATCGAGGTCAGAGTCGGGCGCGGCCACGGGATGCAACTGGCCGCTCTCGAGCAGGTTGGCATTGGCCGGAGGTGCGGGCACGCGTGCGGCGACCGCGACTTCCCACTCGGCTTCTGTTGGCAGCCGCATGCCGGCCCAGCGGGCATACGCATCGGCTTCGAAGTAGCTCACATGACAGACGGGTGTGGCGAGCATCTCGCTCATCGGCACAAGTCCGCGCATGGTGTAGATCATCCATCGTTGGTCAGTCTGCTTCCAGTAGAGCGGCGCATGCCATTGCTGAGCGTTCACGGCGTCCCAGCCTTCGGACAGCCACAGATCAGGCCGCGTGTATCCGCCGTCTTCTATGAAGGCGAGATACTCACCGCAGGTCACGTTGCGTGACGCGAGCGCGTAAGGCTCAAGAAAAATCGTGTGGCGCGGGAATTCATTGTCGTACGCAAAACTCTCGTCCGCATGGCCGATTTCCGCGAGTCCTCCGGCAAAGTGGAGCCAGCGGAGCGGTGCGCCGTTTGTGTGGAAGCTGCCGCATTCTGCGTAGGCGGGATGCAGCGGGTTGGTCCACAGCGCGTGTTTGATGTCATAGCAGAGGAGCTCCTGGTGCTGCTGCTCGTGGTGAATGCCGAGCTCGATACGCTCTGCCGCTTCAGCAGGCATGCCAGCCGCATCCAGCCGCGCGATTCCATCTTCGACATGCTGGCGATAGGCAAGGATGGCGTCCAGCGCAGGACGCGAGAAGGAGGCGCGCAGCTTCTTCTCCGGCTGATCGGAGACATCGTTGTAATAGCTGTTGAAGAGCCAGAGGAAATCAGGATGGAAGGGCTGATAGCCGGGGAGGAATTCGCGGAGGACGAAAGTTTCGAAGAACCACGTTGTATGGGCCAGATGCCATTTTGTGGGGCTCGCCTCCGGGCAGCTCTGCACCATCATGTCTTCCGGAGTGAGCGGAGTACACAGCGCGAGCGTCTGCCGGCGCGTCGCGGTGAAGGCGGAAAGGAGTCCGGGCGCGCTGAGTTCCACTGCTGCTTGCATCGATCGTCTATATCCTTGTTCGCTCCGGCGGGGGTCCTTCGACATTGGAGCCGTAGAACAGACCCGCCGTTGCTTTGCACAGCGTGACATTTCCCGGTTACGCCCAGGTCACAATCTTGCTCATCGCAAATCCCGACCCTGGCGCAACCTGGGAAACACTACGCAGCCTCCCTATGGATGCGCAAGAGACGCTTCGCGGACTATGCGAATTTAGTAATCGTCTGAAAAAAATTGCTGTGCCTTCCGTTACCTACTCTGGCTGTGCATCAGGGTCTGCTGAGGAGGTGCGCCAGTCCGAAGGCAGCGGCGGCGGCCAGGCCACCGATCACGACTGTCTGTAACGCGCTGCGCAGAGCGCCGGCTCCTGTGACCCGGCCCTTGATTCCTCCAAAGAGAAGCAGCGCGAGCAGCGTGATCCCGACGGATGCGGGAAGCGCCGTGTCGGAGCTGCCCAACATGTATGGGAGCAGAGGGACGAGACCGCCGAGAACGTAGGATGCGGCAATGGTCGCAGCGCTCCTGAGTGCGCGGCCGGGGTGAGGCTCTTCCAGGCCCAGCTCAAAACGCATCATGAAGTCGACCCACGCGGTGGGGTTACGTTCCAGGGCAGCGAGGACCGGGGTGGCCTCGTGGCGCTGGACGCCATAGGCATCGAATATCTGATAGATCTCCTCTTGCTCATCCTGGCGGCGTTCCACGATTTCACGCTCTTCCCGAGACCGCTCGCTCCGGTAGTGCTCGGCGTCGCCGCGAGCCGCGAGATAGCCGCCGAGTCCCATGGCAATGGCGCCGGCCGCGATCTCCGCCAGGCCTGCGAGCACGATGATGTGCAGAGATTTGACGGCACCAGAGAGGCCGGCTGCCAGCGCGAAGGGGACCGTGAGGCCATCAGACATGCCGATGACAATGTCGCGGACGACATCTCCGGCCTGGAAGTGGGTTTCGTGGTGGTGATGGATGGTGGGAGAAGTGGCCATTGCCGGAGTGTAGTGCATTGGAGAGGCCCGGCCCTGGCACGAAGCGCCTGCTGTACCAACTACTTCCAGCCGGTGAAATGCCCCGGGGAAGCGGCGCGTCCTTTAAGTTCGTATGCTCGTCTAAAGAGGCGACTCCTTATTTTCATGTTTCCGAAATTTCAGGCGCATCGCTGGAAGCGGTGCCTCCGTCTATCAGCAACAGGCGTACTGCTGCTGTTGAGTGTGGCGGCGCTCAAAGCGCAGGACGCCGATGACCAGGGCTGGGCGCAGTTTTCCCGCGAGAACACACTGCGGGGAACTGTGGTCTCCGCGGCGCCGGCGGGGAAGAACGAGGGCAGCTTTTCCGTGAAGACGGACAGCGGCCAGCCGTGGAAGGTGCTTTATGGCGTGAATACACGGTTGATGAAGGGACGCGATCCAGTCCGCGCGAACGAGGTCCAGGTGGGAGACATGATTTTCGCGGCGGGAAATGTGGATCTTAAGAAGAAGACGGTCGGCGCTGCAATTCTGATTGACGTTCCTGCCGAAGAGGTACGGAAGGCGCGCGAGGGGTTGGGAAAGACGTGGGCGGCGGGAAAGATTTTGGCGATAGCGGGGACGAGGATTCAGGTGCACCGGCTGGATGGGATCGACCAGAGCATTGCGGTGGATGAGAACACTTCTTTCCGTGAAAAACGCGATTCTGTGACGCTCGCCGATTTGCGCCCCGGCGAGGGATTTCGCGCCGAGGGTCATGTGCTGAACGGCACGTTCACAGCGACGACTTTTACGATTTTCGATTTAAAGGGACATGAACCATGGCTCGACGCCGGGTCCGAGGGCCGATGAAGCGTATTCGCTACCCTGGCGGCTTTGATCGTTGCCATGCCGCTTTGCGGATGGCCGCAGGGCTTGCCTGCGACACAGCCACAGCAGCCTGCCGCGATTCAGACGATGCCGCAAGTCTCCCAGCCGCCTTTGCCGACTCCTGCTTCTACTGCGGGCGGAGGGACGATCGAAGGAGTGATTCGTTCCGGCCAGACACCGCTGCCGGGCGTCAGCGTGACGGCGAAGAACACGCTGACGGGCAGGCAATATGTAACCGCCACAGATAGCCGCGGCGCCTTCACTCTGCATATCGATACGGATGGTCGCTATGTAGTGCGTACCGATTTCGCAGGATTTGCGAGCACCACCAAAGAGGTGCTGTTGCACGGCGGCGCAGTTGTGCCGCGAACGGATTTCGCTTTGCTTCTGGCTTCGCGTCAGCAGCAGATGGAACAGGCAGAAGCGCGGCGGGGAGCGACACAGGGAAATGGGCAGGGTCCGCGGCAATATATGGGCGGCCAGGGTGCGCAAAATCTGGGGCTGCTGACTGGCGCTTTGGGCGCAATCGCGGCTGGAGGAGAGACCGGCGGAGCAGCGCTGCCCTCGGCCGCAGCGAACAGCGACGTCAGCACCGAATCCGTGACGGTGAACGGGCAGAGCGGGACGACCAATCCGTTTGCCGGCGTCAATATGGACCAGATGCGGGACAACCTGGAGAACATGCAGCAGCAGCAGACGCTGGCGCAGATTCCGGGGCAGCGGCAGGCGGGTGGCGCTTTCAGCGGCTTCGGTGATGGCGGTGGCGGCGGTCGTGGTTTTGGAGGTGGCGGCGGCGGTGGTTTTCGCGGCGGTGGGGGTGGGGGGGGCCGTGGAGGCTTCAACTTCCGGAAGTTCAACCCGAACAAGCCGCATGGCGCGCTCTTCTGGCAGGGAGGCAACAGCCTGTTCGATGCGAAGGATTTTGCATTGCGAGGCCAGAACGAGCCGCAGCCGCCGTACAACTCGAATCGTTTCGGCGCGATACTCGCGGGGTCGCCCTACATTCCGCATCTGCTTGTGAACGACACGAAGGACTTTCTGTTTCTCTCGCTCATTGGCAATCATTCGTCGTCGCCATTCGACAACTACGGAACCGTGCCGGACGCACTGGAGCGCATGGGAGACTTCTCCGGTCAAGAGACGATCTATGATCCGCAGACGGGGCAGCCATTCGGCGGCAATCTGATTCCGCAATCGCGCATCAGCCCGCAGGCTATCGCACTGCTGAAGTACGTGCCGCTGCCGAATATTGCGACGACGAACCGGCAGAATTATCAGCGGCTGACCAGCGCAACCACGAATACCACCACGGTGGGAGCACGCTACATGCGTAGCTTCGGCGGCGGCAATGCCTTCTCCGGCATGCTGCGTCAGTTCACGGGCGCGAGCTCTCCGGGGCTGCACCAAAGTATCAATGCCAATTTCAATTACAGTCACACTGGCGCGGACGAGCTGAATCTGTTTCCCCGATCTGGGCGGCAAGGAGCAGATGCACCAATACTCTCTGCAGCTTGGCTATACGCTCGGCGTAAAGCGGCTGACGAACAACATTACGGCGAATCTGAATCGGAGCAATACCGAAGTCAGCAACCTGTTTACCAACAAGCAGGACGTCGCCCGGGGCCTTGGGATCAACGTGCTGAGCGGGCAGGCGGCGAATCCGCTGAACTACGGCTTGCCGAATGTCACGCTGGTGCAGTTCAGCGGACTGACCGAGCAGCAGCCGAATTTCCAGGTGAACCAGACGATCGGCATCTCCGATTCGAGCTCATGGCTCCATGGCAAACACAATATAAAGTTCGGCGGCGACTACAAACGCATCGACCTGAGCATGATCGGCCAGGCGAATTCTACCGGGTCATTCATCTTCAGCGGGCTTGCGACGGAGCAGCCAGGATCCACCGGCGGCAATGGCACAGGCACGAACGGGGGAAACGGTCAGGCGAGTACCGGATCATCGTTGGCCGATCTTCTGCTGGGCTTCCCGCAGCAGACAACGATCCAGGCGCCGTACCAAAAGGCGTATCTGCGGGCGAACATCTATGACGCGTTTCTGCAGGACGACTGGCGCGTGCGCGCGAACTTTACCGTGCTGGCGGGGGTGCGCTACGAATACTTCTCGCCGTACTCGGAAAAGGATGGACGACTGGCGACGATCGATCCCAGCGCGGATTTCTCCCAGGTTGCGCCGGTGCTGGCCGGCGGCGTGGGGAAGTACACGGGGCGCTATCCGAAGACGCTGATCTATCCCGACCGGAATAATCTTTCGCCGCGCGTCGGTTTTGCGTGGCGAGCGATGAAGAACACGGTGGTGCGCGGCGGCTATGGCGTGAACTTCGCGAACGGGCAATACATCAGCTTCATCCAGAACCTTGCCTTCCAGCCGCCGTTTGCGGATGTGCAGACCAACCAGGTGACGCAGCCTTCTGCCGGGGTGCCGGCGTGCACAGCTTATTGGTCGCTGTGCCTGGCAAATGGCTTTGGCACGCCGCAAGCGGCGGGGAACTACTCGGTGAACAAGAACTACCGGCTGCCATACGTGCAGGTATGGAACCTGGACGTCCAGCGCACTTTACCGGCCGGCATTGTGCTGAACGTTGGCTGGAACGGCGCGAAGGGCACGCGACTCGATGTGCTGACAGCACCGGGACGCAATGCTGACTCCTCCTTGAGCGGCGTGTATTACAACTACTCGGACTCGATCGGCTTCTCCAATTACAACGCGGGAACGATTCGGCTGCGCAGGCGCATGCAGAGCGGTGTGGCCATTGGCGCGACGTATACCTATTCACACGCGATCGACGACGCCAGCGCGATCGGCGGCAATGGCGGAACGACGGCGGTGGTCGCGCAGAACTGGCAGAACATCCTGGCGGAGGAATCGAACTCCTCGTTCGATGTTCGGCATAACTTCAAGGGCGACTTCGTGTATGAGTTTCCCTTCGGGCCGGATGCGCACTTCCTGACCAGCGGGAACTGGCTCTCGCATGGGCTGGCAAATGTATCCTTCTCCGGCACGTTTGCATTCGCGACGGGCGAGCCGCTGACGCCGCGCTTCGTTGCGAACAGCGCCGATGTAGCGCGCGGGAGCCAGGGATCGCTGCGGCCGAACCGGGTGCTGGGAACCTCGCTGACCGCGGGCGGCGGCAAGTTGGACCGCTGGTTCAACACGGATGCGTTCAGCAGCGACTTCGCGCCGGGCCAGGTGTATGGGACCGCGTCGCGCTATTCGATACCCGGGCCGGGGACGCTGACGTTTGATGCCTCACTCTCAAAGACTATCCGGCTGGGCGAGATGCGCAACCTGGAGTTCCGCGGCACTGCGGACAACGTGCTGAACACGGTGCAGTATGCGGGCGTGGACACAAATCTGGGGTCGAATACGTACGGGCAGGTGACGTCGGCGGCGCAGATGCGCACCTTCGTCCTGATGGCGAGGTTCCGATACTGATGCGCGCTCTGCTGACACTCGGTTTCTTGGCTTGACGGTGCCGCTGTTGCAAGCGCAGGACCAGCAGCCGCAGGCTGCAGCCGAATAATGCCAATCCCAATAGCGCCAGTTATGTGCTGAAGGTGCAGAGCGATCTGGTGCTGACCAATGTTGTGGTACGCGACAAGCACACCGGCGCCGTGGTGCGCGGGCTGACGGCGAAGGACTTTACGGTGCTGGAGAACGGGAAACCCCAGACCATCCAGACTTTCGACTTCCAGAGCATCGATCAGGCTATGCCGCTGAACGAAGCTACCGTGAGCGGGAAGGAGGGCCGGCTTGTTCTGGGCAAGAATCCGACGGGGGTGGTGACCGGCGATGCGCTGCGCAACCATCGCCTGGTGATTCTGTTCTTCGATCTCACGTCGATGCAGCCGGATGATCTTTCACGCTCGGTGGAGGCGGCGAAGAACTACATCAACCGGCAAATGAACTCGGCCGATCTGGTCGCCGTGGTGTCGCTGAGCGATTCGCTTAGCGTCGATCAGGACTTCACGGCGAACAAGCAGCCGCTGCTGGCGGCGGTGTCGAGCTACGACAGCACGCAGCAGGCGGGCTTCCAGCCGGGCGCGACCTCAACCACCAACCAGACCGAGGACGCGAGCAGCTTTACGCCGGACGAGAGCGAGTACAACGACGTCAATACTGACCGCCAGCTTTATGCGATTGCGCAGATCGCGAAGTCGCTGGCGTATATCAACCAGAAGAAGTCGCTGCTCTATTTTTCGGGCGGGATTCAGCGCGACGGCATTGAGAACGAGGCGTCACTGCGCTCGGCTACGAACTCCGCTGTGCGCGCGAACCTCTCGATCTACAGCGTAGATATGCGCGGGCTACAGGCGATCTCGCCGCTGGGCGATGCGTCCGCAGGCTCAATCCGCGGTGCGAGCGCGTACAACGGCCAGGCGTATCAGAACAACCTTGATTCGAACTTCAACACGCAGGAAGTGCTCTCGACGCTGGCGGCCGATACGGGCGGCAAGTTCTACGGCGACTCGAATGACTTTGCGCCGGCCTTCCAGGCGATGGAGAATGACACCGCGCAGTATTACGTGATCGGCTTCCGCTCCACCAACCAACTGCGGGATGGGCGCTATCGGCGGCTGCAGATCAAGTTGAACCGGCCGGATGTGAAGCTTGAATACCGGCCAGGGTATTACGCGCCGGCGGACTATCAGCACTCGAACCACGAGGACCGCGAGCGGCAATTGACCGAGCAACTGGAGAGCGATCTGCCGGCGACAGACGTGCCGGTATACATGGCGGCCTACTACTTTCAGTTAGCACCGGACCGCTACTACATTCCGGTCTCGCTGATCGTGCCGGGCTCGCAAATCCCGTTCGTGAAGGGCGGCGACCGTGACAAGGCGACGATCGACATCATCGGCGAGGTGAAAGACATGGCCGGCCGTGTCGAGGGAGACGTGCGGCAGACGGTGAAGCTGGCGATTGACCAGCAGCAGCAGGTTTCGCGGAAGAATGTGCAGTACACAACCAACTTCACGCTGCCGGCGGGCAAGTATCACGTGAAGTTCGTGGTGCGCGAAAACCTGACCGGGCACATGGGCTCGTTCGAGACCGACATCAACGTGCCGGACCTGACGAAGGCTCCGATGAAGATGTCCTCGGTCCTGCTTGCGAGTCAGAGGCAGCCCGCGCCGAAGAGCAAGCAGACGAATCCGCTGATTCAGGACGGGCAGTTGTGGGTGCCGAATGTCGCGCATGTCTTCCGGCAGGACGGGCATCTCTATCTGCTGTACGAGGTGTACAGCCCGGACAACAAGATGCCGGATGCGAAGACCGGATCGCCGCGTTTGCTGACTTCGATCGAGTTCCTCTCCGGCTCGACGAAGGTGTTTGAGACTCCGCTGGTGGAAGCGACGAAGCTGACCGATCCCGCCCGCAACATGGTCGCGTTCCAGTTCGATGTGCCGCTGAAGGACATGAAGCCGGGGCAGTACACCTGCCAGGTGAACGTGATCGACGACCGGGCGGGTGCGTTCAGCTTTCCGCGGACGGGCGTTCTGGTGCGCTGACCTGCCCTCCCTCCGCTGCGGGAGGATAGCTTGTCACCGAAGAGAAGCGTTGTGGGCGTGCCGGGCGTGTTGCGTGAAGAGTGATGGCGCTGGTCCAGAATGCGGATCGGCGTAGTGTGATTGAATGAGCTGCTTGCTGAGGTGCGGCTCGCTGCTATCGCGATTTGTTCGGCCGGCGCCGCCGCTCAGCAGGCGGACGCGCAAGGGATCGAAAAATTGCAGCCGATGCGGGCACCTGGGCGATGGATAGTCAGCCCGTGGAGACGCCATGCAGCAAGGCGAGGCACGATGACAACTCGCTGCGCGGCGACGGTGGCGGAGCGGTCCGATTGCTTGCAACAAATATGTCGACGGCGAGTCGAAGGCGCTGCTGGTGTTGATCTATGGAGCAAGGCGGGCCGGTAACGAGCTATCCGGTGCCGGCGATGAAGCGAGGCGAGATAGCTGGCGACGCTGTGACCGCCGGGCAATACGTGGAGCCATTGTGAGATGGAGGATGCCGCAGCCGACCTCAAGGCAACGCACTCCCGCGTGGTGAATACCTGGGTGAAACCGCGATCAGATTGAGTTCCGCCATGAGTTCTCCGCCGGCGATGTGCAATGGACCGAGATGGCACACGGGCTGAGAAGCTGAGTTGCCGGAAAGCATTGCAAGAGGACAGACCCCATGGATCCACAGGGAAAGGCGCGTCATTGACGCGCACATGCACCTGTATGACGGCCGCGAGAACAGCTACAAGCATATCGAGCATGTGGACGCGATGATGGAAGCACTGCTCGGCGATTATTCGGCGCTGCCGCGGCCGTACATGTTCGAGGACTACGTTGCCGATCTGCGCGATGTGGAGATCGATGGGATCGTGTGGCATGAGTTCCTGGCCGTCGATCCGGTGCGCGAAGCGGAATGGGCGCAGCGCCTGGCAGAGCGGCTGCCGGTGCCGATGGCCATCGTGGAGCTCGTGGATTTTCTCGCGCCGGACCTGGAAACCCGGCTGGACGCGTATACACAGCATGCGAATGTAACGGCAGTGCGGCAGCACATGGGCTGGGATGCGAAGAATCCACTGCGCTGCATGGCGATGCGCGGAGACCTGCTTCAGAATCCGCGCTGGCGCGAAGGAGTGCGACTGCTGAAGAACTACAAGTTCAGGTGCTCGCTGGAGGTGTTTTCGCCGCAACTGCCGGAGCTGCTTGCAGTGATTCGTGAGAATCCGGAGACCGGCTTCACGATTGCGGTGATGGGGTGGCCAGTGCCGGCGGATGACGCGGAATTTGCGCGGTGGAAACGGAACCTGGAGGGAATTGCGTCGTGCGAGAACGTGCGGCTGACCATCTCGGCAGTGGAGTGCGTGTTTGGCATGGACTGGGAGCCGATGATGGCGCGCCCGTGGGTGGAAGCAGCGCTTGAGCTCTTTGGCACGGAGCGGGTGATGTTTGGAAGTCATCGTCCGATTTCGCGGCTGGCGCGGAAGGTTGCGAATCCGTATGAGGTGTATGCGGAATGGACGCGGAGCTTGTCGGAGGCGGAGCGGGATGCTGTGTTTCGTGGGAACGCTGCGCAGTGGTTCTTCGGTGGACTGCGGACGACGAGCGTGCCGAAACTAGGATGAGACGCGACCGGGTTTGTTCGGGACGTTCTCGTGGTTGTACGGGCAGTGGCGGCAGGCGGAGCCGCAGCAGTAGCCGCGCTTCAGGTGCCAGGCTTCCGTGAAGACCATGTATGGGCCTTCCCAGTAGAAGTCTTCGCCTTCCTGCGGGGTAGGGCGCGGCGTGAGCTGTTTCTGCTGATCAGTCATGGCCGAGGGCGAGCTGCGCGGGTTCTATCGGAGGATGTATGAGCTGTGGCGGGAGCGCGGTGATTTCACCCGGCATGGCCATGTTTTCCGGAACGAAGTGGCCGCTACGGAACTGGACGGTGCGTCCGGCGATGGCGGCGGGGCGGTCCCCGGGGACGATGATGCCGACCAGGTTGGCGGGGTCGGCGGCGGAGATTGTCACCAATGCGGTGGCGTTTGCGCGGGGGTCATCGAGTGACACGGCCTTACGGGATTCGCGCAGCGATTCGACGGCTTGCGGCAGCGCGAACTGTTCACCCTGGAAGCCGGAGACGAAGCGGCCGCCGCGGACGATTCCGCGAGCTTCGAGGCGGCGCAGCATGCCGAGGAGCTCGCGCCAGCGGGGCATGGTGGTTTCGCGCTGCACGAGATCGCGGAAGACGATGCCGTAGCGCCAGAGGAGCACGAGGGCGGCGGATTCGATTTCCTGTCTCACGCTGCTGTGCTGCAGCAATAGCTGTGGCGGACTGCAGGTCCTTCGCGTCATTCAGGATGGCAGATGATTGTGGTGACGGCGGTGCTAGCAGGCTCCAGCGGCCGGCGGTGTTGCGGGCGCGCTGATTTGTTCCGCGCATGCGGAAAGGCGCGTTGCTGGTGGGTTTGCGGCGCGGATCGATCAGCGAGCGGAGGCTGTCGTAGCCATCGGCAGTGACGAGACCGGCGGCAACCAATTCCCAGAGGGCGTTGTGGAGTTCCGCGAGCGGTACGCCCACCTGGCGGGCGAGATCAGCAGCAAAAGCGGCGCCCGAGTTTTCGAGTTGCGCGCGAACACGTAACGCGAGCGGTGACAGACATGCGGCGAGCGCGCTTTCCGGCAGCTCGCGCGTGCGGAGGCAGCCATCCATCCAATGCGCATCTTCACGCAGGAAGAAGGTGATGGGCGCCATGCTGGTGGGGACGACGCGGCGGGGTGCGCCACCTTCCGGCGAGAGGAAGGCCGGGTGCGGCGAGATGCGGCCCCATCCGACGACTCCGGCCATGCAGAGCGTGTCGAGCGCGCGCGGGTCGTAATTGGCGACGCGCTGCGGCAGGAGGGTTGTTTCCCATTCGATGGCGGGGGCTTCAAAGCCTTCGAGTTTGCGGAGCGCTTCGAGGACGCCTTCTTCGCCGGTAAGCTGCGTTTGCGGCGCGAGGTTTTGCCAGCGGAGGAGCCAGTCCATGTACTGCGCGGGCGCGACGGGCTCGATCTGCTTGCGGAGCGTGTGGATGGTGCGCTTGTGGATGCGCTGGAGGAGCCGTCGCTCGCACCATTGGATTTGATGGTCTGGGTTCGAGGCGCCTGCGGCGGGACCTGCCGTCCAGACAGAAGAGCCTGCGGCTCGTGTTGTAGCGCTCGCTCCCTTTGGTCGCTCACCTCGGCTTCTATGGCCGATTCTGGCGTAACAGCAGATCCCTCCACTTCGCCGGTCGCTCGCGTTGCAAGCGACGGCTCTGGTCGGGATGACGAATCGACGCCGATGTGCTCAAAGGTGCCGCGGAGGATGGTGCCTTGCGACTCCATGGCTACTAACGCAGAGAAAATTGCGGAGGCGTTTACACCGAGATAGTCGGCGAGCGATTGCGCGGTTTGCGGGCCGAGGATGTTGAGCCACGCGTGAAGGGATTTTTGCAGCAGCGGGAGATCGGGGTTGTCGGAGACAAGTTTGCGCGATCGTCGAGGCGTTCGGCGGCGATTACGTGCTCGTTGTCTAGTGTGCGCGTGATTGTGACGTTAGGCGATCGAGCAGGATGCGCCAGCCGATGGCGCGCGGATGGTCGAGGATCGAGGCGGGAACGAGGACGAGCCCGTAGAGCAGGTCGTGGAGCTCGTGCTCGTCGCGGATGTCGGGCCAGGATTCTTCGCGTACCTGGCGGATGGCGTCGGGATCGAGCCGGCCTGCTTCGCCGAGCAATTTGTCGGGCACCATGCCGCGCATGTTGACGGCGCGGGCGCGGCGTTCTTCGGCGGGCGCATCGTCGAGGAAGGCGTAGGGATTGGCGTTGAGCAGGCCGTGCGAAAAGACAGAGGGAACGGTCGAGTCGACGGCGACGCACTGGATTTCGCCGGACTGGATTTTTGCGATGACGTCGATGAGGCCGGCGAGATCCATGGCTTCGCCAAGAACGTCCTTCATGACCTCGCGGACAAGGGGGTGGTTCGGGATCTCGATGTCGCCTTCGATGTTTTCGAAGCAGGCGGCCGCCTGCGGAAAGACCGAGGCGAGCAAATCTTCGCCGCGGGTGCGCTGGATCTGCGGCGGGACCTTCTTGCCCTTTTGAAACCGCAGCAGTTGCAGACTGCGGGTGGCGTCCCAGCGGAAGCGGGTTTTGAAGATGGGCGAGGCGAGCGAGGCCTGCTCGAGCAGCTCGGTGACGGTATGCGTCGTGAGGAACTGGAAGACATCGGCGAGGGGGAAGGAGTGCTGCTCGGCGAGCGAGATGTTGAGGCCGTTATCGGTGGCGGCGGCCTGGAGCTCAAAATTGAAGCCGCGGCAGAAGCGCTTGCGCAGGGCGAGGCCCCAGGCTTTGTTGATGCGGCCACCGAAGGGCGCGTGCAGGATGAGCTGCATTCCGCCGCCCTCGTCGAAGAAGCGCTCGGCGACGATGGTGGTGAGTGTGGGGACAGTACCGAGGACGGCGCGGCCGGCGACGATGTATCCGATGAGCTGCTCGGCGCCGGCGTCGTTGACGCCGCATTCTTCTTTCAGATACGTAACTGTACTTGCGATGTTTGCATCGCTCTGGCTGATGTAGCCGGGCAGGACGTCGGGGACGCGGGCGGCAATGTCCTCGCGTAGCTGGCAGACCCAGCGGGAGAGCTCCATGGTGCGCTGCGGCGCTTCGCCGCGCCAGAAGGGCACGGTGGGGGGCTGGCCGTGGGCGTCTTCGACGTACATGCGGCCTGCGGTTTCGATAGCAGCGATGCGCCAGGATGCATTACCGAGCTGGATGACGTCGCCGACGGAGGAATCGATGGTGAAGTCCTCGTCGAGCGTGGCGATCTGATGGCCGTCGGGCTGGAGGATGACGGAGACGACGGCGGTGTCCGGAATGGTGCCGCCGTTCGAGACAGAGATCGAGCGTGCGCCGCGGCGTGCCTGCAGACGGCCGTGGATGCGGTCGCGGAGAATGTAGGAGCCGTAGCGTCCGCGTGACGATTCAATGCCTTCGGAGAGCAGGCAGAGGAGTTCTTCAAAGGTTTCGCGCGGGAGATCGCGGTAGGGCCACGCGCGTGTGAGGAGCGCGAAGAGGTCGTCCTCCTGCCACGGCTCTGCAGCGCAGGCGGCGATCATCTGCTGCATGAGGACGTCGAGCGGCTGCGGGGGGATTTCGAGCTGATCGAGTGCGCCCGCTCGTAAAGCGCGTACGACGGCCGCGAGCTCCAGCAGATCGTCGCGCGTGGTGGCGAAGAAGCGTGCCTTGGGTGTTGCGCCGCGCCAGTGGCCGGCGCGTCCGGCGCGTTGCAGTGCAGGCGCAATGGCGCGCGGCGTATTGAGCTGGCAGACGAGATCGATGGCGCCAATGTCGATGCCGAGCTCGAGCGAGGCGGTGGCGACGAGCAGCTTGATCTCGCCGGCTTTGAGCCTGCGCTCCGCTTCAAGGCGCAGTTTGCGGGAGAGCGAGCCGTGGTGCGCGGCGACGTGCTCATGACCGAGGCGCTCGCCAAGCGCGAAGGCAAGCCGCTCGGCCATGGAGCGGGTGTTGACGAAGACGAGCGTGCTGCGATGCTCAAGCGCCAGCTCGGCCATGCGGTTGTAGACGTCATCCCAGATGGCGTTGGTGGTGATGGAGCCGAGCTCGTCGTTGGGGACTTCGACGGCGAGATCGAAATGGCGCCGCCGGCCGACCTCGATGATGGCACAGTTACGGTGACGTGTTCCGCAGAGGTAGTCGGCGACCAGCGAGATGGGGTTCTGCGTCGCAGAGAGACCAATGCGCTGGGGGGGGGGGGGGGTGCGCGGGTGCCGTGACGCCGGTAAGCATGGTGCCGGGGGCGAGGTGGTTTTCGCCGCAGACGAGTGCATCGAGCCGCTCGAGCGAGAGCATGAGGTGGGTGCCGCGCTTGTCGTCGGCCATGGCGTGGATCTCATCGATGATGACGGTGCGGACGCGGGCGAGATTGGCGCGGGATTTCTCCGCCGTGAGCAGGATGAAGAACGATTCCGGCGTGGTGACGAGGATGTGCGGCGGCTGCTTGAGCATGGCGCGGCGCTCAGCGGGTAGCGTGTCGCCGGTGCGGACCGCGGTGCGGATGGGCGGGCAGAGATAGCCGCGCTCGAGAGCGAGCTTTTGTATCTGCTGCAGAGGCTCTTCGAGGTTCTTGCGGATGTCATTGGAGAGCGCCTTGAGCGGTGAGATGTAGACGACTTCCGTATGCGGCTGGAGCGAGCCGGCGAGCGCTTTACGGAAGAGCTGGTCGATGCAGATGAGGAAGGCGGCGAGCGTTTTGCCGGAGCCCGTGGGCGCGGAGATCAACGTGGGGCGCTCGGCGAGGATGGCCGGCCAGCCTTCGATTTGGGGCTCAGTCGCGGAGCCGAAACGGGAGAGAAACCACTCCTGAATGATGGGGTGCGCCCATGCGAGGTCCGGCTGGAGTGGTGCGCTGCATCTGGGTATTGTAGCGCCGGGATTCGTATTTCATTCGCCAGCGGGTGCGTGCAAACTGCAGGTCCTTCGCTGCACTCAGGATGACGGGGATCAGCGCCGCAGCTTAGGGCTCAATAGGGGTTCTGCTGTTTCTCGAACTTCAGCGGCGGGGGCGGAAGCTTGGGCCAGAGGTCGTGGTTGTAGGTGACGGCAGTGAGTGTCTTGTGATTCAGTCGGAAGGTCATAGGTGCGGGAGTGGGCTGCTTATCGACGGGATCGAAGGTGAGCTTGATGGTGTCACCCTGGACGGTCCAGTGGCCGAAGCTGGTGATTTCATCCGCGCCGGTCGGAGACTGCGTGAGGGTGGCGGTGCCGTCCTTGCCGAGGTCGAGTGACATGGTGTGGTGGCGGATGGCGTAGGTGCCGTCCTGGCTCTGCGCGCGCGTTTCATCCCTGGCCCGGGTTTCGCCCTTGTAGGTGCCCGCGACCTTCGATAACTCGTTCTTCGTTTTAGCGTGGACGGCGAGGGGGAGGACCGCGAGAAGAGCGAGGGAGAGAAGGCGCTTCATGCGTTTATGGTACCGCTTTGCGATGGACGGACGCGCATTCCCGATTGTCGATATTCTTGTTGCCGCGATTGCTGAATCCCACGTTCGCGCTGCTCGGAACGGGACACCCACGTCTATGGCACTCCGATTATGCGGAGTGCTGTCCGCTCTGCTGTCTCGCGTGCGAGAGATGGCTCCGGTCGACATGAGGATCACCTCGACCGGAGCGAAGGATTATTTCGTGATGCGGAGCAGGACTACTCCATGCTCCGGGACAATCCAGGGGCCATGGCCGTTGTCTGAAGGGTTCCAGACGTTGTGCACTTT
>CAVTQV010000007.1:0-153677 GCA_963736915.1 uncultured Acidobacteriaceae bacterium
TCAAGATCCGATTTTGGGCATCATCGTCGTGAACCCTGCGCTTGATGCGATCACCGAATCGAAGATCGCAACACAGAATTTCGACGCCGAGTTCGGCAAGGCAGTCTCGGCGGTTGTAACGGTGCAGACCAAGTCGGGCACGAACAACTTCCACGGCAGCGCGTATGACTATCGCCGAAGCAATGCGAACCTGGCGCGTAATCCGTTCTCGCAGTCGCCGAACCCGGCCACACCTAACAAACTTGGCGGGCTGATTCCGTCGGGACTGTACAGCGAGTTCGGCGGTTCTGTGGGCGGTCCGATCAAGAAAGACCGTGCATTCTTCTTCGGCGACTATCAGGGACAACGGCAACGCGCGGGCACTTCGGGCCAGCAAACAGTCCCCACCAGCTTGCTGATGAACACCTGCCTTGGGACTCAAGTCGGCCCCAGCGGCATTCCGGGTTGCGATTTCAGCGAGTATGCGAAGCAGTTAGGCCCCGCTGGGATCATCTATGACAATACCAACCCGACGAGTCCCACCTATCACCAGGCTTATCCGGGTAATGTGATCCCAACGGCGCAGCTGTCACCGCAGGCGTTGGCGCTTTTCAAGTTGCTGCAGCCATACGCTCCCACGACGGCCCCAAGCGGCGTCGCGGGTAACACGGGCATCGCCGCCAACTACAACGCGAGCGGCCAAGGTATCTTCAATGCGGACCAGTGGGATGCCCGCGTAGATTTCCAGGTAACCCAAAAAATCCACGCTTTCGGTCGGTTCAGCCGCTTTACAGACACCCTGACAGGAACGACTATCTTCGGGCCGGCCGGAGGCACAGGCTTCGGACTCAACAACTACGGCGGCACGTCCGTGGGCGCCAATGACAGCGTGGCGGCAGGCGCAGACATGGCAGTGAACGCCACCCTGCTGACGGACTTCCGTCTCGGCTATTACCGCTACAACGCGGTGACCAGCAAATACGATCAAGGGACAAATCTCCAAGACCAGCTGGGTATTCCAAATTCCAATCTGGGAGACCGCTTCACCAGCGGCGCCGCGGCCTTCAATATTGAGGATCCAGGCAGGAGAGAGCTCGCTGCCTCAACGCAAGGCTCCGGCGTCGGTCCGCAGTATGGCAGCGGCCTTAACGTAAACCGCTGCAACTGCCCACTGTCGCAACGCGAGGACCAGTATCAGGTCGTGAACAACTGGACCAAGATCCTGGGCAATCATTCGATCAAATTCGGCGCCGATCTTCGCTACGCACGCAACCTCCGGGTGCCTAGCGACGTAAATCGCGCCGGTGAGTTCAAGTTCGGAGTCGGACCGACTTCGAGTCCTTCGAACCAAGCTGGAGGCCTGGGCTTCGCAACCTTCGTGCTCGGTGATGTGACTAGTTACTCCCGATACGCCAGCACATCGACGAATGCGAAGGAGTTTCAGAAGAGGCTCTTCTTCTACGCCCAAGACACATGGCGCTATACGCCAAACCTGACGTTAAATCTGGGGGTTCGCTATGAGCTGTACTACCCGGAAACGGTGAATGGGAAAGGCAACGGCGCGCTGCTGAACCTAGACACCGGATATCTACAGGTTGCCGAATACGGAAACTTCGGTTCGAACATGGGCTGGGACCCCAGTTATAAGGCAATTCAGCCGCGTATCGGGATCGCCTATCAGCTGAATCCGAAGACTGTGATCCGCTCAGGCTATGGACGGAGCTTCGATCTGGGCGTATTTGGCTCGATATTCGGCCATACGGCGACGCAGAACTTGCCAATCCTGACCAACCAGTCGATCCCTCAGGCGGGCGGTCCAAACTCTTCCGCTTTCGCCCTTGCTGCGGGGGCGGGTACACCCCCGATTACTCCTGTTCCTGCGAGCGGATTGCTTCCGAATCCCGGCTTCAACGTAAACTCCAAGGCACGCCCGAATCCGCTGCGACTGCCGACGATCGATGCCTGGAATCTGAGCATTCAGCGCTCCATCACTCCGACGCTTTCCGTGACCATGGCGTACGTGGGGAATAAAGGCACACATACGCTAGCCGCTGGCGATGGCAACAGCACAAATCCCAACGAGCCCGGTATCTTCCTGCCCGCGCAGTACAGCATTGAAGGCCGTACTCTTCATTACACAACCGCTACCGCAGAAGGTGGCGCAACACCCGACTCGCTCGGCATCTACCCCGACGGCGGCACAAACAACTCGTCTTTGTTGCAGCGCTATTACGGCGGCAAGCTACAGGCGTGTAGCGATCCCAACTACGCACAACCGACACTCGCAGGGCTCCAGCCAGGAATGTGCGGTTGGAACTCGGGCATTCAATACAACGGTGACAACATGGACACGCATTTCAACGCACTCCAAGTCACCGTCGCGAAGCAGCTGACCAAGGGGCTGTCGTTCACCTCGAACTATGCATGGCAGCGTTCGATTAACTTCGGAAGCGGCTATTCAACATGGATCAAGCGCGCCCAGAAGGGTCGTGACGATTCGCAGCGTGAGCAGCAGCTTACGTCCTATGGAACTTACCAGTTGCCCTTTGGACGGAATGCGCAGTTCGCCTCGAACGTTCCGGGCTACATTGACGAAGTCATCGGCGGATGGCAGATCAGCCCGGTGGTGACGTATGCGAGCGGCTTGCCTTTCAGCCTTACTTACCAGGAGTGCAGCAGCGCCATTCCAGGAGGTGGCGCACCGTGCTACCCGAATGGGCATGGCAACAATCTGAAGCTGCATATTTCGGGTCTGAACACGAAGAACCATAACCGAGTGGCCTTCCACGGCGCCACGACCCCGCTGACCGACCAGCCGTTCAATGGCTTCACGGCTCCGGGCCTGGATCAGATCGGTACAACCGGCAGAAACAGCACATTCGGTCCGAACTACTTTGACGCTGACCTGGCGCTGCAGAAGAACTTCCCAATTCGTGAGTCGCTCTTCGCGCAGTTCCGTGTTGATGCCTACAATGCTTTCAACCATATGAGCCTTGGGAACCCCGGCGGTTCGATCGACAATGGCGATCAGACCATCGGCGGACTATTCGGAAGCCAGTTCCCAACGCGGCAACTGCAATTCTCGTTGCGCCTGCAGTTCTAACCCAGGAGCCAAGTCTTTACCACGAGGAGAGCTATCTGCTCTCCTCGCTGCTTTTTCGGATACAGTCGAAGCCATGAAGTTCCGTGTTAATGTTCTGGGCCGATGCGGCGTGCTGCCGCTGCTGCTGGGTTTGCTGGGCGCTCCAATCTCCTTCGCACAAGCTGCTTCGGCCACAGCACAATTGCCCGCAGCGCCGTCGGAAGCCTCTGGCGGAGTCAACCTGGCTGCGGTGCAGAAGCTGGTGCAGCAAGGCCGCCTGGATGAGGCGCTGCGCGGCCTCGATGTACTGGCTGCCCAGACGCCGGAACCTGACGGGGTCGAGAAGCTCCGTGGGATGGCGCTCTATCAGCAGAACAAGCTGAGTGATGCCGAAGCTGCATTTGCACGCGCGGCTGCCGCAGATCCGCACGATATCGAAGCCGCGCAGATGGATGGGGTCACGTTGTATCGGCTGGGGCGGCCGGTCGATGCGATTCCCTTGCTGGAGCGCTCGCGCAATGAGAAGGTGGCGAGCGCGAACGTTGATGGAAATTATGTGCTGGGCCTCTGCTATATGGATACCCGCCGCTACGACGATGCGCGGCGCGCGTTCGCAGCGCAATACGGGTTCCCACCGGATAGCGCGGAGGCCTATCTGCTTTCGGCGCGGCTGCTCTTCCGGCGGGAGTATCTGCCGGTGGCGATCACGTCGGCGCAGAAGGCAGCGGCACTCTCGCCGAAGATGCCGCTGGTGCATGAGCTGCTGGGCGAGATGGCGCTGGCGCAATCGCGAGGCGCGGATGCGATCGCGGAGCTCGAGCAGGAGCGGGCGCTCAATCCGCTGTATGGCGGGGTGTACGACCGGCTCGGCGATGCCTATCTGCGCGCAGGCGAATATGACAAGGCGCAGCAGGCGCTGGATCGCGCGGTGCTGCTGGAGCCGGCCTCTACCGGTCCGTACATGTTGCTGGGCAAGGTGCTGCTGAAGCAGGGGAATGCCGCGATGGCGACCATGTATCTGGAACGCGCCCGGAATATGGATCCGAACAACTACATGATCCGCAGCCTGCTGGGGCAGGCGTATCGCGCGGCGGGCCGCAGGGAAGATGCGGAGCGCGAGACCGCGGAGTCTGTTCAGCTGCAGGCGGCGACGGCGCCGAAGCTCTCGAAACCATGAGGGGTGGGGCTATTGTCGTTGCGGTGGCGGCCGGCCTTTATCTGCTGCACGGCGGGTATGCAGCGGAGCAGGCGGCGACAACCCATACCGCGGCGACGGCGAAGCAGGCCGATGCGGCCTTTCGCGCGGGATATGAAGCGGCAAATGCGGGAGACCTTCAGAAGGCGCGGAGTTCCTTCGCGGAAGTGGTGCGGCTGGAGCCGAAGATTCCAGAAGGCCACGCGGCGCTTGGGTCGGTGCTGCTGAATCTAGGTCATCCGGAGGAAGCGGCGGCCGAGCTGAAGCGGGGGTTGGCGTTGAAGCCCGGCGATCCAGAAATGGAGATGAATCTTGCGGTGGCCGACGTGCGCATCGGCAAATCGGCGGATGCACTGCCGTTGTTCCAACAATTATCGACGCGCAATGCAGCTTTGCCGACGGAGGTGGAGATTGCATATGCCCGGGCGTTGACGGAAACAGGGCAGCGGCCTGCTGCGCTCGATCGGCTACGCACGGCCGTGACGGCTACTCCGGAAAGTGCGGCGCTGCACGATGCGCTGGGATCGCTGCTGGCACAGCAGCAGGAGTGGACAGCGGCGCAGGCGGAGTTTGCAAAGGCGACGCAACTCGATCCACAGATGGGGACGGCGCGGCTGCATCTGGGCACAGTGCTGATGCAGCTGAGCCAGCCTGCCGAGGCTGCGGCGGCGCTAGAAGCAGCACGCGCGGAGCAGCCGCAGGATGTTGCCGTGCTGAATGAGCTGGCGCTCGCGTATTCCGCTCAGGGGGGTTATGACAAAGCGTTTGTGGTGGCGCAGGATGCTATGCGGCTGGCGCCGGAGAACTCCGCGGCTGCTTATCAGGCGGCGATTGCGTTGCAGGGGCTCGGACGCGAGCGCGAGGCGACTCCGCTGTTCGAACGCGTCGTCGCGGCTGAGCCGAACAATGCGAGCGCCCTGACGAACTATGCGCTGGCGCTAGTGCAGCAGGGTAACGCGAAGGATGCCCTTCCGCTTTACAAGCGCGCGGCTGAGCTGACGCCGAATGATCCGGTGGTGCATGAGGACTTTGGAGTGGCATACCTGCAGCAGAGCAATCTGGATGATGCTATCCGTGAATTCGAAGCCGGGCTAAAGCTGGATCACGACAGCCAGCAACTGCACTACAACCTGGGGCTCGCGTACAAGCTGAAGGACGATACAGCGCATGCCGTGCCGGAGCTGGAGCAGGCGGCACGGCTGGACCCGAGCTCGCCCGATCCGGCCTATACGCTGGGCATTCTCTACATGCAGACGGGGCGCTTCGCGGATGCGGAAGTGCAGCTGCGGCACACGCTGGATTTGCGGCCGCAGAACGGCGATGCATGGGCGGTGCTGGGCAGCGTCTACAAACAGGACAACAAGCTGCCCGAGGCAGCGGATGCGCTGCGGCATGCGATCGCGCTGCTGCCGAATCAGCCGGGACCGCACATTACGCTCGCCGGAGTGCTGGCAGACCAGGGACAGAAGGCGGAAGCCGCAGCGGAGCGCAAGCAGGCCGCAGAGCTGACGCGGGTCGCGGTGAATCGTCAGCGTGCGACGTTCGCGACCAATACCGGCAATATGCTGCTGTCGAAGGGCCAGGTGGCGGACGCGATCGAGCGCTACCAGGAGGCTGTGACCAGCGATCCGAATTATGCGGACGCGCATACTGGGCTGGCTACAGCGCTGGCGCGTCAGGGGCGTGCTGCCGAAGCAGCGGCGGAGCGCGAGAAGGCTGCTTCGCTCGCGAAGCAAACGGACTGAGCGCGCCAGCACAGCGACGCGATCTTTATACTGGCTGAACTCTTCATGCAAAAGAAATTGAGGGGGCTTTCGAATTGAGTTGGACCCGCCGACGTGTGATTGGCTCGCTAAGCCGGACTGCACTGGTGCTTCCGATTGCCGAGGTTCTCGCGATGGCGGTTCCACCGTGGGCCCGCGGGGAAGCACAGCAGGCGCCTGCCGCGCAGCATGAGTACGAAACAAAACCCATCGCTCCTCCGCCAGGACCGGCTTCGCCCATTGCCGGCACGCCGCTGGGCGTGAGTTTTGTGGACGTGGCAAAGCAGAGCGGGTTGAACGCAGAGACGATCTATGGCGGATTGGGAAAGAACAAGTATCTGCTGGAGACGACAGGCTGCGGTGTGGCGTTTTACGACTACGATGCCGACGGATGGATCGACATCTTTCTGGTGAATGGCTGGCGGCTGGAGGGGTTTGCCAAAGGCCAGGAGCCGACCTGTCATCTGTTCAAGAACAATCGCGACGGCACTTTCACCGACGTCACTGCGAAGGCCGGGCTGGTGCGCAGCGGCTGGGGACAGGGCTGCTGCGTGGGCGATTACGACAACGATGGCCACGATGATCTGTTCGTGAGCTACTACGGAGAATGCGCGCTCTTCCACAACAACGGCGATGGCACGTTTACCGACGTGACGGCGAAGGCCGGGCTTTGGCAGCCGAAGACGCGCTGGAACTCCGGCTGCGCGTTTCTGGATTATGACCGTGATGGCCACCTGGATCTGTTTGTCGCGAACTATATCGATCTGGATTTGAAGACAGCGCCAGTGCCGGAGTCGGGTCCGTGTCTCTACAAAGGCATCATGGTGGCGTGCGGACCACCGGGGTTGCAGCCTGGCAAGAACATCCTGTATCACAACAACGGCAACGGCACCTTCAGCGATGTCTCACAGAAAGCCGGGATGTGGAACACCATTGGGAACTACGCGCTCAGCGTCGCGGTTGCTGACCTGGATAACGACGGCTGGCCGGACATTTATGTTGCGAACGACTCGACGGCAGCCACGCTTTATCAGAACCAGAAGGACGGCACTTTCAAGGACGTGGCGATCGAAGCGGGCGCGGCGTTATCGCCGGATGGGAAGCCGCAGGCCGGCATGGGCGTGTCCGTGGGCGACTACAACCGTGATGGCACACTCGACATAGCGAAGACAAATTTTGCCGGAGACACCGACTCGTTGTATGCGAACCAGGGAGACGGCAGTTTCGAAGATCGCACGTATGAGGCAGGTCTGGGAGTGAACACGCGCTATCTGGGCTGGGGAATCGGCTTCTTCGACATGGACAACGATGGCTGGCTGGATCTGCTGGTGTCGAACGGACATGTCTATCCCGAGGTGAACGGATCGAAAACAGAGGCGCCGTATGCGGAGCATAAATATCTTTATCGCAACCTGCGCAATGGGCGTTTTGAAGATGTGAGCGCGAAGGGCGGCCCGGGAATCACGGCGGCGGCGCCGGCGCGCGGATGTGCGTTTGGCGACTATGACAACGATGGCGATGTGGATGTCGTGGTGAATTGCGTCAATATGTATCCGCAACTGTTGCGGTGCGATGCCAGCATAAAGCGCAACTGGATAAAGATCAAAGCAGTGGGGGTGAAGTCAAACCGCACGGGGATTGGGGCGCGCGTGACAGTGACGGCAAAGACCGATCCCGCGGCAGCAAAGCCGCTCGTGCAGGTGGATGAGGTGCGGAGCGGCGGAAGCTACTACTCGCAGAACGACCTGCGGCTGCACTTCGGGCTGGACAAGGCGGAGGCGGTGGAGACGGTGGAGATTCGCTGGCCTTCCGGTCAGAGAGATACGTGGAAGAATCTGGCCACGAACAAACTGTATGTCCTGGCCGAGGGCGGCAAGCTGGTGAAGGCTGAAAGCATGAGCGGATGGAAGAAGTGAACACTGTGGCGCGCTACTTGACTACGGAATATGGAAACGAAAAACGTCCGATTTGAATTGCGGAGTGGGGTTCACCATTGCCGCTATGCGGCGGCCATATACGAAAGCTTTCAACCCGGGTGACGGATGGGTTGCGCACTGCATCGACCTCACCGACCTGTTTGCCTGTAGGCGCCTGATAGAAGCTGACCCTGAGCGCGTCCTGCGAGCGCGTCCAGCCGAAAACGTAATCGCCGGGTGAGAGACTTACGCTGCCAACGCGTAGCGGCGCCTGCACCAGGAAGTAATGCGAGTATTTGCCTTCGGCGGAGTAGCCCGCGGTGATCATGACAACGCCGGCGATGAAGTGGCCGTTGCCGTCGGTGATGCCGGAGGCGGTGCGAAATTCGGTCTCGATGCGCTCGGAGATGACGGGGGCGCGTGCCGGAATCACCGATTTTAGTTCCTCTGGTGTGGCGGCGCGCCAGCTCTCGGCAGGTTGTGCATAGAGAGCCGCTGGTATCGAGAAAGCAATCGCTGTGGCGAAAGCGAGGCTCAAAAAACGCCGGCGAGGAGTCTCGAGACTAGTCAAAGTGAACGATGCCTCGCTGCAATGCCGTGGTTGCAGCCTGGGTGCGATCGGTGACACCGAGCTTGCTGAGTAGGCTGTTGATGTGCGTCTTCACCGTCGCTTCGGATATGAAGAGCGCCGCCGCGATCTCTTTATTGCTGTTGCCGCCCACGATGAGACGTAGAACTTCCGTCTCGCGGTCGGTGAGCGATGGCGTGTTCATGCGCTCGGCCAGGCGCTCGGCGACGGAGGCGGGAATGCGGGATTTGCCACTGTGTACGGTACGAATCGCCGAAAGCAGCTCTTCCGTGTCCATCCCCTTCAGCAAGTAACCGCGCGCACCCGCCTGCAGCGCGCGGTAGATATCTTCATCGCCATCGAAGGTGGTCAGCACGATGATGCGGGCATTGGGGAACTCAGCGCGGATGGCGCGGGTGGTCTCGACGCCGTTCATCGTGTTCATGCGCAGATCCATCAGCGTGACATCCGGATGATGCTGGCGATAAAGCGCAACGGCCTCCTGGCCATCGGAGGCTTCTGCCACGACCTGCATCTCGGGCACTGTGGCGAGCAGCGCGATCAGACCGCGCCGAACGATGTGGTGGTCGTCCACGACGAGCAGGCGCACGGGCTTTATGGAATTGCTGACAGAGGTGGTCACAGGCGATGTCTCAAGCGTTCTCATGGTATCTCGACGCGCAGCGAAATGCGCGTACCTTTCGCGGGCTGGCTGTCAACGCGGAGGATGCCGCCAATCTCGGCCGCGCGCTCCCGCATGCCTTGCAAGCCAAAGTGACCACCCTGAACGAAGGTTTGAGGATCATAGATGAAACCGCGGCCATCGTCATCCATCGAAAGTTCGACCGCATGCGTGTCGTAGGCGAGGGTGACATCGATGGTCGAGGCGCCAGCGTGACGCACGGCGTTGTTCACGGCTTCCTGCGCGACGCGGAGGAACTGATCTTCAACCTGGGATGGCGCCGCGCGATAGGTGCCGCGAACCTGAAAATGCAGGCGGGCGGCACTGTTGGCTGCGGCCTGGGTGACTGCGCGATGGATGCGCGCGGGCAAGTCGTCGGCGCCCGCGGTGGCGGAGCGCAGGTTCCAGATGGAGCTGCGTGCTTCGGCAAGGCTGCTCTTGACCAGGGAGCGTGCCGCATCGAGCTGCGTGCGTGCGGCATCGATGGATGAGCCGAGGAGCCGCGACACCAGCTCAAGCTGCACGCTAATGCCGACGATGTCCTGGGCGAGCGTGTCGTGGATTTCGCGCGCGATGCGGGTGCGCTCTGCAAGCACGGCGTTGAAGCGCAACTCCACATTGCGGACGCGCATGCGGTAGATCTGATAGCCGAGCAGCAGGATGGCAAGGCCGAGAAGCGTGCGGAACCACCAGGTCTGCCAGAGGTGCGGCAGCACGCGGATTTCGAGCGTGGCGCCGGTCTCGTTCCATACGCCATCATTGTTGGCGGCGAGCACATGGAATGTGTAGCGGCCCGGCGGGATGTTGGTGTAGTAGGCGACCCGACGAGCGCCGGCATCGATCCATTTGGGATCGAAGCCTTCCAACCGATAGCTATAACGCACGCGTGCAGGCGCGACAAAACTGAGACCGGCGTAGTGCAGGGAAAGGCGGGTGTGGCTGGGGCCGATCCGGATGCTTTCGGCGGAAGGTGCAGACTGATCATCGATAGTTACGTTCTCGATGACGACCGGCGGCGGCAAGCGGTTTTCCTGCTGATGCTCGGGATTGGTCACGCTGATGCCGCGCAGCGTGGCAAACCAAAGTGCGCCATCCGGCGTGCGGACTGCAGCCGGGTGCCCGGAGGAGCACTCGTTGATGCGCATGCCGTCCGCGACACCGTACGCGGCGACATCGATGTGGGTCAGCGTGTGGCTCGCGAAAGCCTCCAACTGCCGGCGCGCGACGCGATAGATGCCGGTCGCGGCGGCCAGCCAGAGGTTGCCACGGCCATCCTCGACAATGGCGTGGATGACCTCCGGCAAACCGGTGGAGGCCGATGGAAAGGCGGTGATGCGGCCGTCGCGAAGCAGATTCAACCCACCGCCATTGGTGCCGATCCAGAGTAAGCCCGACTGGTCCTGATTGAGCGCGGTGATGACATCGGAGGAGAGGCCGTCGCGGGTAGTGAGCGTGGAGATGTGCCCGTCCATAAGATGGCTGAGACCACCGCGCGTGCCGATCCAGAGAGCCGTTGCGGGATGCGGCGGACCGGATTCGGTCGAGCGCGAGAGCGCCGACCAGATCGCTGCCGAGACCGTTACCGCGGTTCCAAAGCGTGGTGCCGTTACTGGTGCGGTGGGCGAGGCCGCGACGGGTTCCGATCCAGAGCGAGTTGTCCGCTGGATCGTAGAGCAGGGAGCGAACGAAATCGTCGGGCAGGGTCTCACTGTGCGGCGCCGGGGCGGCGTGACCATTCGTCAGATGGTCGAGACCGTCCGGCGTGCCAACCGCGAGGGCATCATCCCGCTCGGCGGCGAGGGAGAGGATGGTGTTGCTGGCGAGGCCCTGCTGGGTGGTAAAGGTCTGCCACGCGGAGCCGGAAAGGTGCGCGAGGCCGCTGCCATCCGTTCCTGCCCAGACGCCGTCTTTACTCGGCAAAATGGTGCGAATCACGTCGCCGGGAAGGCCGTCGGCGGTGGTGAAGGTGGTGAAGCGTTGTTCGCGCAGCTCCAAAAGGCCGGCGGCATCGGTGCCCAGCCACAGGTTTCCTTCGCGATCTTCATAGAAGGTTTCGATAGCGGCAGCGCCGCTGCGCGCGTGCAGGGTTTCGAACTGGCCGTTTGCATAGCGTGCGACGGAGCCTTCGGCGCCGATCCAAAGCGCGCCCTGGCGGTCTTCGAAGAGATGGAGGATCCGGTTTGTGGGCAGGCCATCCGCGGCGGTCTTCCAGACGAATGCGCCGGATGGGGAGAGGATGCCGAGAGCAGTTGAGGTGGCGAGATAGAGGGTGCCGCTGAGACCCGAGTAGAGGGCGCGGATCGAGGTGTCGGCCTTGGGCCCTCTCGTTTTGGGCTCTTTCGCCGGCGGTATTCGAAAGGGAACAGGCGATAGTGCGCCGTTCCGGTAGTGGAAGAGCTCAGCTCCGCGTGAAAGCCAAAGAGAGCCGTCGCGCGAAACGGTGAGGAGATCGGCGGAGCCAGGAAGCGTGGTTGTGATACGGCCGTCTCGCAACTGGACGATACTGCGTGCTGTGGCAACCCAGAGCGAGCCGTCCGGCACGGTGGAGGCGATTGGCGTGCCGTCGCGGCCGGTTAAAGGGGCGTCCAGGCCCGGCACGAGGGCGAACCGATCTCCTCTGCCAAAGGCTACGCTCTCCGGGGTAAGGACCCAGAGCTTGTCTTTGCCGGCGGGCAGCACGCCAGCGATAGGCCCGGCGGGCAGCCCATTTGCGGAGCCGAGCATTTGCAGGGAGCCGCGGTTGCGTCGGAGGAGGCCATCCGCGGTGGCAGCCCAGAGGGTGCCGTCAGCGGTTTCGGCGAGAGCACCGATCAGGTTGCTGCGCATCTGCGGCGTGGAGCGCCGGTCGAAGAGCGTGAAGTCCACGCCATCGAAGCGGACGAGACCGCCGTCGGTGGCCAGCCAGAGGTAGCCGTCTTTGGTCTGAAGGATCGCGTGGACGGCGTTCTGCGGCAGCCCATTCTCTGTTTGCCAGAGCTGCTGGCCGTATTGCCGAAGGGGCTTGGAGGGATCGAGAGCCAGGAGCGGACGGATGCCGGTAACCAGCAACATCAGAACCACAAGCATCGCCAGCATGCCCAGGCGGGCTGCGCGGGAACGTCGACACATCATAGATGTGACTGACCCGGATGTGATTAACCCAGGACGTGACCAACCCAGAGCTGACAGAGGCATGGACTTTGGCACAAGCATACAGCCCGGAAGCACGGGATCAGTGCGCAACGGGTGTGGGGATAGGCTCGATGCGGCCGAGCAGGAAGACATAGCCAATGATCCCGGCGAGCAGGTAGAGAACGGGCACGCTGAAGGCGATGGCGAACGAGTGAGTGTGGCCGTAGAGATAGCCAGTGATGACGGGCGCTGCGATGGCGGAGATCTGACTGGAGAGATTCATGACACCGGCGACGCGGCCGACCGCGCCGGGCGGAGCGATGAGCGCAGGCAGAGACCAGCTGACTGGCGCGGAAGCTGCGAGGCCGCCGATGGAGATGCTGATCCAAAAGAGCGCCGATCCCGGCGAACTGGAGTGGACGGCTCCCAGCAGTCCCATGCCGAGCAGCATTCCGGCGATCAGGATGGCCTGGCGCACGACAGTAGAGGAGAAGCCACGGCGCATGAGGGCGTCTACGAGCCAGCCGCCAGCGAGGAGGTCTGTGGCGGTGGCGATGAGCCAGGGCACGCCGGTGTAGAGGAAGGAATGAAGGAGGTTGATGTGAAGAGTGACGGCGAGATAGGTGGGCAACCAGGTGAGCAGGAGATAGAAGACATAGTTGTACGCACCATAGCCGATGAAGATGCCGTAGACCTTGCGCTGACGCAGCAGGTAGGTGAAGGGCACGGGTAGATGGTGAGCTTCGGCCGTGTCGCCAAATCGCTGACCGGGCGGGGGGTCGCGGTAGATGAAATAGAAAGCTGCAAAAAACAGCAGACTGGTACATGCGGTGGCAGCGAAGGCCCATCGCCAGCCAACGTGCAGCAGCAGGATGCCGATGAGCGGAACACCGATCGCAGTCGAGAACTTTGCGGCGGCGTCAAAGATGGCAGTGGGCAGACCGCGCTCCTCGGGCGGAAACCATAGGCCAATGGCTTTTGCGTTCGCGGGGAAGATGGGCGATTCGCCGATGCCGAGCAGCATGCGAGAGGCGAAGAGGGTTCCGTAGGTGGGCGACACGGCTGCGGCGAGCGTGGCTATGCCCCATAGCAATGAACCAATGCGGCCCACGATGGCAACACCGACGGCATCCAGCAGTGCGCCAACCGGCAACTGGCAGATGGCATAGGTCCAGTTGTACGCGCCGGCAAGATAGCCGAAGGCGACCTCGTCCATGTGAAAGGTGTCGCGCAGTGCGTCATGCGCAACGGAAAGGTTGACACGATCGAAAAAGTTAATGAGCACGCCAACGCCGAGCAGGAAGGCGATGGTCCATCGCGCTCGATTGTGCGCGGCCGCTGCAGCGGTATGTGGAACTGCGTCGGCGATAGAGGGCTTCGAGGTTTTTCGCTTCCAGTGCATACAAAAAGAGATCAATCTGGTGGTGACTTTTCCGTGAAGAAAAGCCGCACATCGCGATTCTCGGCTGCACTGACTAGAAGCGAAACGCTCTATTCATCGGGCGAGAGTGCGTTATGCTGAAGGTATGGCTCGATCAGGTGCGTGTGCAAGGCAATGCTACGCAATTTGCCCGCGCCGCATGCTGAGTGCAGCGGTGGCGCTGGCCGTTGCCGGTGCGAAACACGCGCAGGCACTCGGCGCAAACACGAATACGAGCATCTTTTCACCTGCTTCGACGCCCTCCCATTCGATCTACAGCTTGTCACTCTTTGTGCTCGCGATTACGGGCGGCATTTTCGTTGTGGTGGGCGGGCTGATTATGTATGCGGCCGTGCGCTTTCGGCAGCGGCCGGATGACGACGGCAGTGAACCGCCGCAGATCTTCGGCAGCAATCAGATTGAGCTTTCCTGGACCATCATCCCTGTTCTTATTGTGGTCGTGCTGTTTCTGGCAACCGCGCGCATGATTTTTGCGATACAGGATGCGCCGAGGCCGCCAGCGGCCTTGGAAGTGACCGTGATCGGCCACCAGTACTGGTGGGAGTTTCGATATCCCGAGCTGCACATCACGACGGCGAATGAGCTGCACATTCCAGTGAGTCCGGCCGATGCTTCTCGTCCGACGTACATGAAACTGACTTCCGCCGATGTGATGCACAGCTTCTGGGTTCCGCGACTGGCGGGCAAGGTGGACGTGATTCCGAACCGCATTAACGAGTTGTGGATGGATCCGCACACGCCCGGCTTATATGAGGGACAGTGCGCGCAGTTCTGCGGCATAGAGCACGCGAAGATGCTGATACGCGTGTATGTCGACACGCCGGAGCAGTTTGCCTCGTGGGTGAAGCGCGAACAACAGCCGGGCATACAGGATCCGGCGGTTGCCACGGGACGCCATGTGTTTGAATCGGAGGCATGCATGAACTGCCATACCGTGGCCGGTACGGCGGCGCATGGGCAGTTCGGGCCGGACCTGACACATCTGGCGAGCCGCAAAACACTTGCGGCCGGGGCCGCGGACAATACAACTCAGAGCCTTCAGACATGGATCGATGATCCGGACCTGATCAAACCAGGAGCGCTGATGCCGTCCATGCATTTGACGCCGGACCAGGTACGCGAGATCACCGCATATTTGAACACGTTGCAGTAGCAGCAACTTAAAGGAGAGCAGGACGCAGATGGCAGAAGGGAGCATACCGGTACCTGGCGGCCTGGGCGGCGCGCGCATTCCAGAAACCGCGCTTCCCGAAGCCGTTGACGGCACCTGGCTGGAGACGCTGCACAGCTGGGTGGTCACGGTAGACCACAAGAAGCTGGGCGTCCTCTATATCCTGTACGCGCTGCTGTTTCTTCTAGTCGGTGGCATCGAAGCGATGATTATCCGGATTCAACTGTTCTTCCCGGACAATCACTTCGTCAGCCCGGAGACGTTCAACCGGATTTTCACGATGCACGGCACCACGATGATCTTTTTCGTGGCCATGCCACTTGTCTTCGGACTCGGCAACTATCTGATGCCGCTGATGCTGGGCGTGCGGGATATGGCGTTCCCGCGCCTGAACGCGTTCAGCTTCTGGATGTCCGCATTCGGCGGCCTCCTGCTCTACTACAGCTTTATCGGCGGAGTGGGGCTGCCAGGCGCGGGGAGTGCGCCGGATGTAGGCTGGTGGGCTTATTCTCCGTTGACCGCGCGCGCCTTCTCGCCCGGGCATTCGACAGACTACTGGGCAATATCGCTGATCGTCGCCGGATTCGGATCGATCGGCACGGCGATCAACTTCATCGCAACCGCATTCTGCATGCGTTGCAAGGGTATGACACTCTTCCGCATGCCGCTGCTCGTATGGCTCTATGTGGTGACGTCAGGTCTTGTGCTGGTTGCCGTCAGCCCACTCACCGCAGCGCAGGTCATGCTTACGATCGACCGCTATTTGGGCGGCCATTTCTTCGACACGCAAGCGGGCGGCTCCGCCGTGGTGTGGGCGCACTTCTTCTGGATATTCGGGCATCCCGAGGTCTACGTGCTAGTGTTGCCGGCGTTTGCCGTGATGAACGAAGTGATTCCGGTTTTTTCGCGCAAAGCGATCTTCGGGTATCCAGCGATGGTTGCGGCATCGGTGGGCATTGGTTTCGTCAGCCTGGGCGTGTGGGCGCACCACATGTTCACCATTGGCATGACTTCGATTTCGAATGCCTTCTTCGTGCTTTCCACCATGCTGGTGGGCATTCCGACGGGCATAAAGATTTTCAACTGGGTCGCGACCATGTGGGGCGGCAAGATCCGTTATCGCACTCCGATGCTGTTCGCGGTTGGATTCCTGGTGCAGTTTCTGATAGCGGGGCTGACCGGCATTATCCTGTCTGTCGCGCCGTTCAACTGGCAATTGCACAATTCGTATTTTGTGATCGCCCACTTTCACTATGTGATCGTCGGCGGCATTCTGTTTGCGATCTTTTCCGGGATGTATTACTGGTTTCCCAAGGCGACGGGGCGGATGCTGGATGAACGGCTGGGCAAGTGGCACTTCTGGCTGTTTCTCATCGGCTTTCACCTGTGCTTCGACGTGATGCATATTCCCGGCATTCTGGGCATGCCGCGTTCGATCTACACCTACGAGGCAGATCGCGGATGGACACTGCTGAACCAGATTGTGAGCGTGGGCGCATTCATACAGGCAATCGCGATCGCGCTATTTGTGTACAACATAGTCCACTCCGCCCTGAAAGGGCGCGAGGCCGGCCCCGATCCGTGGGACGCGTGGACGCTGGAGTGGGCCACTACGTCTCCGCCGCCGCCGTATAACTTCGCGACTGAACCCGTGGTCAGCAGCCGCCGGCCGCTTTGGGACCTGAAACATCCGGAAGACCCGGACGAGCCAATCGAAGCATGAGAGACCGCCTCGGAATGTTACTGCCATGAGTACGATTCCCATGACGCAAGCACACGGCCACGCTGTCGACCCTGACTGGCAGTTGCCGTCGCGCGGCCGCGTTGGCATGTTATCGCTGATCCTTGCGGAGTCGGCGATCTTTGTGATCTTCGTCGTGGCCTACGTGTACTACATCGGGAAGAGCACCTACGGTCCGCAGCCGCGGCAGGTGCTGGAGTTGCCGATCCTGAACACTATTTTTCTGCTTTCGAGCAGCGCCACCATCATGATGGCGGAACGCTCTCTTGTGAAGCGCGCCATGGCCGCGTTCAGTGCGTGGTGGGGGCTCACCATCGTTCTCGGCGCCATCTTCCTGCTGGGTACGGCGAGGGAATGGAGCAAGCTGATCCGCGTCGATCACCTGACGATCAGCACAAACCTGTTTGGAACGACCTACTACTCGTTGGTGGGGCTGCACGCCTCACACGTGATTGTGGGGCTGATCATGCTGACGGCCGTGCTGATTTTTGCATTGATGGGAGCGCTGAAGCCGGAGCATACCGAAAAGGTGGAGGTGCTGGCCTTGTACTGGCACTTCGTGGATGCGGTGTGGGTGGTGGTCTTCACCGTGGTGTACGTGATTGGACGATAAGGCGATGAGCACGGACGCACAGCACGAGCAGGTCGCGCATGATGGCCGGCATTATCACGCAGAGAATGCGATCCATATGCCGGCGCCTACACAATGGCCGCTGATTTTGGCGGTGGGGCTGACGCTGATCTTCGCCGGGCTGGTGACGAATTTCATGATCTCCTTGCTCGGCGTGGTGATGGGGATCGCCGGGGCAGTGGGCTGGTTCCGGCAGGTGCTGCCGCAGGAAGCACATGAACTGCTGCCGGTGGCAGATGAGGAAATCGAGATCGAGCGCGAAGGACGTCGCGTGGCGCGCTTCGAGCATATACACCCGGTCCCCGGCCGCAGCATGACGCCGATCACAACGCATCCCATCTCTTCCGGGATCAAGGGCGGCTTCGCAGGCGGGACGGTGATGATCGTGCTCGCGGAGATTTATGGTGTCGTGCGTTTCCACAGCATCTGGTATGTGGTCAATCTGTTGGGCGGTGCGGGCGTTGCGGGCTGGAATTCACCGTCGGAGCATGATCTGGCTACCTTTCATCTCGCGGCATTTCTGATTGCCGTCGTGATCCATACCGCATCTTCATTTCTCGTGGGATTGCTGTACGGGGCGCTGTTGCCGATTCTGCCGCGGCATCCGATTGTGCTGGGCGGACTGATCGCGCCTGCACTATGGACCGGGCTGCTGCACTCCATACTTGGACTGCTCAATCCATTCTTTGATAACCACATCAATTGGTACTGGTTCGCAGTGAGCCAGGTGGGATATGGAGTGGTGGCCGGCTGGGTGGTGGCGCGCGAAGGACGCCTGAAGAACCTGCGGGATGCGCCGCTCTCTGTGCGTATGGGCGTGGAACGCCCAGAGCCGCCGCGGCAGGACGGCGAGGACGGCCGATGAGAGCAGGCGTGCTCGCGCTTTCATGCGCATTATTGGCAAGCGGCTGCAGCAAGCTGCCCGGCAAACCGGCGCCGGGTCCGGAGGTGCCGCGACCCGAAAGTGTTCTATCGCCAACCGTGCTGTATGCGCAGAACTGCGCAGGCTGTCACGGCGCGGAGGGCCTGTACGGACCGTCTACGCCGCTCGCCTCGCCGGTGTATCAGGCGCTGGTAGATGACGCGCGGATACGCCAGGTGGTCTCCCAGGGGTTGCCGGGTTCGATGATGCCGCCATTCTCACAACGATTTGGCGGCGAGCTCACGGATGCGCAGATCGATTCACTGGTGCACGGCATCCGGGCGAACTGGCACAAAGAGAATGCATTGGCAGGCGCGACACCGCCACCTTACGCGGATGACGGAAAGGGAGATGCCAAAGCGGGCGAGAAGGTGTATGCGGGCAACTGCGCCAACTGTCACGGACCTGCAGGAGGCAAGGTGGGCGAGGCGGGCTCGATCCTTGATCCGGCCTTCCTGGCCCTGGTGCCGCCCCAGACACTGCGGACCACAGTCATTGTGGGCCGCCCGGACCTGGGGATGCCGGATTGGCGCGACCAGAAGGATGATCCGATGACGCCGCAGGAGGTAAGCGACGTGGTGGCATTCCTGGTGGCCCAAAAGCCCACGGCCACAGCGGAAAGATCACAGGGGCCGGAGGCCATAGAAGGAGCGGCGCACCAGCCCAAGATGAGTGGAGGAAAGCGATGAATCCGGAGCCTGGGCTGCCTGAGCCTGATCGGAAATCCGTGGTGGATCGCGCCAAGGATGCCGCCACCGACAAGGAAGAGGGTGTTTCGCGCCGCACTTTCCTGTTGAAGGTGAGCATCGCGATCAATGCGCTGGTGGCTGCGGCGATTGCTACCCCGGTGGTCGGCTATCTGCTGGGGCCGATCCGGCGCAAAGGTAAGTACAACTCCTGGATTGTGCTGGGCAAAGTGAATGATTTTCGCGAGAACGAAACCATGCTGGCTACATATCGTAACCCGTTCACGCACGAATGGGACGGCGACACAGGGAAGGTGGCCTGTTATGTGCGGCGCCAGGGCGCCAATACATTCACCATCTTCGCTGTGAACTGTGCCCATCTGGGCTGTCCGGTGCGCTGGTTTCCGCAATCCGAGCTGTTTATGTGCCCGTGCCACGGGGGGGTGTATTACTCCAACGGCGAACGCGCTGCGGGTCCGCCGGAGCGGGGGCTCTGGACCTATAACTATCGCGTGAACGGCGACACGCTGATGATTGACGCCGGGCAGATGCCGACACTCGCCAACGAAGCCAAACTGGTCCGAATAAAAGGAGCGGGGGGAATCCTGCCATGCCCTGGTACAAGCAAGCCTACGATTGGGTAGAGCGCCGCGTGCAGCTCGAGGGCTTCGTCAAGGAGTCCATGGAGCACCCGGTGCCCAGCAAGACGGCGAGCTGGTGGTACGTCTTCGGCAGCGCCAGCTTTGTGCTGCTGCTGCTGCAGATCGTCACTGGCATCCTGCTGGCGCTGGTCTACGTGCCCTCGGCCGGGTCTGCGTGGCAGAGTCTGCAGGTGCTCAATCATCAGTTGCCGCTGGGCTGGTTCCTGCGCGGTATGCATGGGTGGGGATCGAATTTCATGGTCGCCATCGTTCTCATCCATATGTGCCAGGTTTTCATGTTTGGCGCATACAAGTTTCCGCGTGAGCTTACCTGGATACTCGGGGTTTTTCTTCTGCTCATGACGCTCGGCATGGCCTTTACCGGGCAGGTGCTTCGCTTCGATCAGGATGCGTACTGGGGCCTAGGCATTGGCGCGTCAATCATGAGCCGTGTTCCGTGGATCGGCCGGGAGCTGGTTCAGTTCATGCTGGGCGGTCCCATTATTGCCGGCGCTACGCTCACTCGTTTTTTTACGCTGCACGTGTTCGTGCTGCCGGCGCTCATGCTGGCCTTTGCCTCGCTCCACACGTGGTTGGTCTTAAAACTGGGGATCAATGAATGGCCAACGCCCGGGCGTCTGGTGAAGCGCGAGACTTACATCCAGGAGTACAACGAGCTCTCGCACAAGGACGGTATGCCGTTCGTGCCCGGCGCGGTTTGGAAGGACGCGATGTTCGCCGCAGGCATCGTGCTGGCGGTCGCGATTTGTGCGCTGCTGTTTGGACCGATCGGGCCAACCGGCGTGCCCGACCCGACCATCGTGCAGACGGTCCCCAAGCCAGACTTCTTCTTCCTCTGGATCT
Organism: uncultured Acidobacteriaceae bacterium; assembly: GCA_963736915.1. GTDB lineage: Bacteria > Acidobacteriota > Terriglobia > Terriglobales > Acidobacteriaceae > KBS-83. The sequence goes on from CAVTQV010000007.1 coordinate 20,394, forward strand.
ATTCGGCGCTTGCGTTCCTGCCGCCGGCGATTGAGACGCCGGTGATGTTGATCGCGCCCGTAATAGGGGTGCTTGCCATGCTGGCGCTGCCGTTTATTGCTGGCGTTGGCGAGAAGAGTTGGCATCGCCGTCCGGTGGCGGTAATCCTGCTGGTGGTGCTGGCTGTAGGCTTCGCCACGCTCACTCATCTCGGCACATACGTTCCGTGGAGTCCCCAGATGGATGGATGGAGCGCGGATCCGGTTCCTGTCCACTTCGTGCAGGGGACAACGCCGCTGGAGCGGCAGGGGGAGATCGTTTTTCAGGAAAAGCAGTGCCGTAACTGTCACCAGGTAGGCGGGCTCGGAGGCCGGCGTGGGCCGTCGTTGGATGATGTCGCCACTCGCCTCACGGAGGACCAGCTGGTACGCCAGGTCATACAGGGAGGCGGGAATATGCCGGCCTACGGCAAGACGCTGTCTCCGCCGCAGGTAACAGCGTTGGTAACGTTTTTGGAGACGCTGCATCCTGCGAATCAGCCGGTAGCCATCGATGCGTCGCGGCACGTGGCGGAGACGAACAATCCGGCGCCGAAAGAGCCGGTGGAGGCAGTCCGTCCTTAGCGACCGTACCGCTGTTTGGAGTTTGCAGTGAACCCTGATCTGTCAGACGCGATTGCGGCCTCGTGGAGCTTTCCGCTGTGGGCCACGCTCTCGTTGTTGCTGACGGCACTGGTCTATTGGCGCGGATGGCGTGTTGCGCGGCTCACTCGCGCGGCAGAACTGCCGGGCTGGCGCGCCGGTTCCTTCTTCGCGGGCCTCGCCGCAATCTGGCTCGCGATTGCTTCACCACTCGATGTGCTCGGCAATTGGTTGCTGCTGGCGCATATGGCGCAGCATCTCGTGCTGATGTCGGTCGCGCCACCGCTGCTGCTGCTCGGTTCGCCCACCGTTCCGCTGCTGCGCGGTTTGCCGCGTGGCTGGGTGCGCGATGGGATTGGACCGCTCTTTACATCACGCACGGTTCATGCGATCGGGCGCTTCCTTACACATCCGGCGACGGGCTGGATTGCGATGAACGTCGCGTATATCGGCTGGCATGTGCCGGCGGCATATGAGCTTGCGCTGCGCTCTCCCGCATGGCACGAAGTCGAGCATGCATGTTTTCTGTTCACCTCACTGCTTTTCTGGTGGACCGTGCTGCAGCCGTGGCCGAGCCGCACGCGATGGTCGCGCTGGGCGGTGGTGCCCTATCTCGTCACGGCGGACCTGGTGAATACGGCCCTTTCGGCATTCCTCGCCTTCTCCGGCCGCGTGCTGTATCCGACGTATGAGGCTGCGCCGCGCATTTTCGGATTGACCGCCATGCAGGATCAGGCGGCGGCAGGCGCATTCATGTGGGTGGTCGGTTCGGCGATCTACCTGGTGCCGGCTATCGGCATCACGATGGCGCTGTTGTCGCGGCGCGCTCCGCGGCATGGCCTCGTGACCATCGGAGGCACGCCGGCCGCGGGAAGCATCCGGACGCATGGATTCGATCTGCTGCGAGTGCCAGTAATCGGCGGATTCCTGCGCACACGTTACGGCCGGCAGTCATTGCAGGCGATCAGTTTGATCGCGATGGTGATCGTGATTGCTCATGGCTTTCTTGGGCATCCGATGGCGGCCATGAACCTGGCCGGTGTGGCGCCGTGGAATGTTGTGCGGGCGCTTGGCGTGCTGGCGCTGTTGTTCGTGGGAAATCTGTTCTGCATGGCGTGTCCGTTCACGCTGCCGCGTGAACTGGCGCGCCGGATGGGTTGGGCGCGTCTGCGCTGGCCACATTGGCTGCGCGTGAAATGGGTTGGCATCGTATTGATGCTGGCGTTCTTCTTCGGGTATGAGCGGTTTGCGTGGTGGAATAGTCCGGCGCGAACAGCGTGGTTGCTGATTGCCTATACAGGCACGGCATTCCTGGTGGACAGCTTGTTTCGTGGCGCGAGCTTCTGCAAATATGTCTGTCCCATCGGGCAATTCAATTTTGTCGGATCCCTGCTCTCGCCTACGACGCTGAAGATACGTAGTGCATCCACATGTAATGCATGCACAACGCGCGACTGCATTCGCGGCAATGAACGACAGCGAGGCTGCGAACTGGAACTTTATTTGCCGGAGAAGCGCAGCAATGCTGACTGCACGCTGTGTATGGATTGCGTGAAGGCGTGCCCGCACGACAATATCGGAATTGTGCCGCGCAGCATGACACAAGATGTGCTGGCCGAAGCACCAACATCATCGCTGGGACGTTTGTCGCGCAGGACGGACGTAGCCATCGCAGCGCTTGTGATGGTGATAGCCGGATTCGCCAACGCGGCGGCGATGGTACCGCCCGGAGCTGAATTTCTAGCGGCTGCCGGACGGCGTTTTCCGTGGCTGGGAACAAACCTGGGCAGCTTTGCCGGTGTGGTTGCGGGCACGCTTGTTGCCATTGCGGTCGTCTGGCTTGTCGCTCAGATATTTCGCGGCGGCCGCACGCGGCGGGAGGCATTCTGCCGCAGCGCGCTGGCACTGGCGCCGCTGGGCCTGGGGATATGGGCGGCACATCTGCTCTTTCATCTGCTGATGGGGGCGCCGGCGTTGCTGCCGCTGGTACAGCAGGCGGGACAGGACTTCGGTATGCACTGGCTTGGTCCGCCGCATTGGAACGCAGGTGCAGGAATATTGCAGGGAAATGGTCTGCTGCAGTTACAACTTCTTTTTCTAGATGGCGGGCTGCTGCTGACGCTTTACCTGGCATGGCGAATGGCAGCGAATACGGCCGTGCTGAAGCGCCTGCTCGCCGCCATGCCGCTGGCGGTTCTTACAGTTGGCCTCTACGGCTTCGGATTCTGGCTGCTGCTCCAGCCGATGCAGATGCGCGGCATGATGATGATGGGTGGCATGTGAAACGCCTGATGGTTTCACTCATGCTCGCTTGTACTGCGATTGCCGCGCAAGCAGACGGCGGCCGGTTGCAGATGCGGCAGGCGGCGGGACCGTTTGTCGTCTCGCTGTTCACGACGCCGGAGTCGCTGGGGGTGGGACAGGCTGACCTGAGCGCCATGATCGAAGAGCAGGCCAGCGGCAAGGTCCTGCTGGATGCGGACGTTGTCATCACGCTGAGCCCGGAGAATGGCGGAAGCGAAGCTGTCGTCGCGCATCTCTCGCATGCGCATGCGACAAACCGGCTGCTCCAGGATGCGGTTATCCAGTTGCCGCATGCCGGTCCATGGCGCGCCGTCATTCAGGTAAACGAGGCGGGACGCCACGCCAACATGGCAACCGATCTGACGGTGGGCGATTACTCTGCGCGGCGCGGCACGGTGTGGGTGTTTACGCTGCTGCCTGCATGTGCAATCGCGCTGTTCGCCTGGGCGCAGGTTGCGAAGGCAACGGCTCGTCGTCGCAGATTGCTCTCACAGACGTAGCTCAGGCCGCGTGACCGCAGCGCTTTCTATCGTTATAGTGAAGAGTTTGCCTGATGCACTTCTATGACGAACCCCTCCGCTCCTCTTTTGCTTGATGGTGATCCTCTAACGCTGGCCCAACTCGATGCCGTTGCTGCTGAGCGACTGCATGTGGGGATCGCTCCTGCCGCTCAGAAACGAATGCTGGCCTCGCGGGCTGTGGTCGATCGCGCCGCGGCGGGAGATGCCGCTGCGTATGGCATCAACACGGGATTCGGAAAGCTGGCCGATGTGCGCGTTGCGCCCGATCAGGTGGCCACGCTGCAGCAGAACCTGGTGCGCAGCCACTGCTGCGGCGTGGGCGAACCGCTGAGCGAGGCCGAGGTTCGCGGCATGCTGCTGCTGCGCGCCAATGTGCTGGCTAAGGGTTGCAGCGGCGTGCGCACGGAAGTGGCTGAGCTGCTGGTGGCGATGCTGGAACATCGGATCCATCCAGTGGTGCCGTCGCGCGGTTCCGTCGGCGCCAGCGGCGATCTTGCTCCGCTCGCGCATCTGGCACTGGCGTTGATCGGTGAAGGCGAAGTCTTCATGGAAGGCAAGCGCGCGCCGGCCGCGAATGCACTGGCCGCTGCCGGGCTTTCGCCACTTCGCCTGAAGGCGAAAGAAGGGCTGGCGCTGCTGAATGGGACACAGGCGATGGCTTCCGTCGGCGGGCTGAGTTTGTTTCGCGCGCAGCGCGTGGTGCGGCTCTTCGATCTCGCAGGAGCGATGTCGCTCGAAGGGCTGCGCGGCACGCCCGCGGCTTTCGATGCGCGCATCCACGAAGCGCGTCCACATCCAGGACAGATTGCGGCTGCTGCGCATCTGCGCGCGTTGATGGAGCAGAGCGAAATTCGTGAATCGCACCGGCTGAACGATCCTCGCGTGCAGGATGCGTACTGCCTGCGCTGCATTCCCCAGGTGCATGGCGCGGTGCGGGGCGTGCTCGACCATGCGACGGCGGTGATCGAAACCGAGACCGGCGCTGCCACGGACAATCCCCTGATATTCACGGCTGACGGAGATAGCGGGGACATCCTCTCCGGCGGGAACTTCCACGGCGCGCCGTTGGCGTTTGCGCTGGATTACGCGGCAATCGGGCTGGCCGATCTGCTCAGCATCAGCGAGCGGCGCATCGACCGGCTGATTAATCCAGACATCAATGAGGGCCTGCCGCCGTTTCTGTCTGACAATCCTGGCATTTCGTCGGGGTTCATGATTGCCCACGTCACAGCTGCGGCGCTGCTGAACGAGGCAAAGGTGCTCGCGCATCCCGCGAGTGTGGACTCGGTGCCGACGTCAGGTGGCAAGGAAGACCACGTTTCAATGGGAATGACTGCCGCGCTGAAGCTGCGACAGATCGTGGAAAATGCGGAGACGGTGCTCGGGATCGAGTTGATGACGGCGGCGCAGGCACTGGAATTTCGTTTGCCGTTGCGTGCTGCGGTACGCGTGGAGACCGCGAGGGCGCAGGTGCGCCAGTTTGTCCCGCCGCTACGCGAAGACCGCGTACTCGCGGGCGACATTGCGAAGATGGCTGCGGCAATCCGTACCGGGGCTTTCGACGAATGGCTGGGATGACTCGCTCTCGGATGCAGTTAGTTCGTGGGGACTACTCTTCGGAGTAATACGTAATCTTGCGTCGCTCCATGTTGGAGCGCTGACAGTCTGCCCTGCAAGGCAACGGAGCGTGAGTCTCTAACAATCTCTGCGCGTCGCCTCGTGTCCTTTAAGGTCACCTGGCTTTACGAAGCAGGGTACCTATATTCCGCGGCTTGGAGAAAGAGACTAGACATTCCGCAGCCCACGTCTAAGCGAAGGTTTTCTTCAGCGGTTCCCAGTAGTGTTTGTTCCAACCCCATTCGAGGTGGTCGAAGTCACCTTCCGGAAAGCCTGTGTGGTCGAGAACGATGGTGGTTTCTGAGTTGTGTGGCTTCAGTTCGAATCTGACGATCGAGTAGAGGCCCGGTTCCCAGGAGGCGGGACGCCATGCCTGCACGATCCGCTGATTGATAACCAGTTCGACATTACGACCCTCGATAAGTTTGCCGAAAGTGAAAAAGGCGCCGCCCGCCTTAGGGTCGATTTCGGCGGGCGCGCCGGTGATTGCGGCGAATCGTTTTGAATCCATAAGGGTCTCATAGATGCGCTGAGGGGAAGTCTTGAGGACCACCTCGTCGTGTAGCGACGTACGCGTGGACGTGGGAGTCGACCCGGGAGTTTCCTGCATGGGCTGTTGTGCAGACTGGGCCACGAGAGTGAAGCCTGGGGCAATGCCGCCTATGGCGATGGCAGCACCCGTGACTAGCTGCCGTCGAGTCAGGTTGGGGTGTGACGGAACACCAGATTGTGATGCCGAATGCGTCGTTGCTTTCATGCTGCCTCCAGGTGTCTCTGTTTGAGCTCGAAGGCATAGGAACATGCAAGGAAATTATGTTCAAGATCATCTTTTCGTTCGTCAGAATAAGGGCAATGGGTAAATACTTCATCGGGAGCAAGGAGAGCCTATGCCTTATCCGGCTGGTCATCGCACGGAGGTGAAGAGAAAGATTGTCGAAAGTGCACGCAGGCTCTTCAATCGGCATGGTTTCGACAGTGTCTCTGTCGATCAGATCATGTCCGGCGCAGGACTGACGCGCGGCGGATTCTACAGCTATTTCGAAAGCAAGAGCGATCTTTACGTCGAGGTCTTGGGATGCTTCTTCACCGATCCGGAATGGAAGAATTGCTGGGAGGGTGTGGAGGTCGATCGAACATCGACTGAAGTTGGACCGCAGGTGGTTCGCGCGTATCTCTCGCGCCAGCATTTCGAGGATGTCGAGAATTCGTGTCCGATGGTGGCATTGCCGACGGATGTCTCGCGCAGCGGCGAGAGTGCAAAGCGTGCCTTCGAAACGGTGTTTCAGGCGATGGTGGGTGTGCTGGAGCGCGGCTCGATAAACCATGGCCGATCCCGCACGGTCTGCCGGGCGACTGCGCAGGCGACGGCCGCGCTGTGCGTGGGTGGCATGGTAGTGGCCAGAGCCATGAATAATCGCGCAGCGGCGGATGAACTTCGGGATGCGTGCATGGCGGTCGCACTGCAACTTGGTGGCTGGGAATAAAAAATCTCCGATAAGTTCTGCGGATATCTCGGCGCGTGCGTCTGTTGATGACACGAGGTAAGCCTCGCAAGATGGGACCGGCCACGGCCGGGAGCTGTTTTTGGACCATTTGACAATGTCCGGAACCGGCGAAGGCCATTTTGCGTAGCTCTCCTTGACAGCTTAGGAAAGACGGACCTACACTCCTGAGCAGATTAGGAGGAGCATCTTGGGCGAGCAGGCACAGATACTTCCCGGCACGCTGGATCTTCTGATCCTGAAGGCGGTCTCTCTGGGACCGCTGCATGGCTATGGCGTGTTGTTGCGTATCGGGCAGATCACCGGCAGCGCGCTGATGATCGAACAGGGAGCCTTGTATCCCGCGCTCTTCCGGCTGGTGCGGCAGGGGCTGCTGAAGGCGAGCTGGGGCACCTCGGAAAACAATCGCCGAGCGAAGTTTTACGAGTTGACTGCCTCCGGCCGCAAACGGCTGCGCGAACAGACGGATGGATGGAACCGGCTGGTTGCAGCGATTGCCACCGCGCTGGCTGCACGACCGGAGGAGATATGAGCTTCATCGATAGCCTGAGATCGCTCTTTCATCGCTCGCCGAAGAATGCGGAGATGGAAGAAGAGCTTCGCTTGCACGTGCAGCATCGTGCGGACGACCTGCAGCGCTCCGGGCTTTCCCGGGCAGAGGCCGAACGACGGGCACGTGTGGAGTTTGGCGGTTATGAGCGCTATCGCCAGGAGTCCTATGAGGCGGCGGGGAGCCATTTTTTCGAGCGGCTACTGCAGGATGTGCGGTATGGGTCGCGGGTGCTGGCGAAGTCGCCTGGGTTCACGGTGGTGGCGGTGCTCACGCTGGCGCTGGCGATTGGCGCGAACGCGGTAGTGTTCAGCATGCTCAATGGACTGGTACTGCGGCCGTTGAATGTGCCGCGGGCGCAGAGCCTGGCGATGATCGAGCGGGGAAGCGACGGTACGCCGATGCAGTCCTATCCCGATTATCTTGACCTACGCGAGCGCAATCGCAGCTTCGATGGCTTGATGGCGTACCAGATCACGCGCGCGGGACTGGGCACTGGACATAGCGCTGTTCCCGCCTGGCTCTATGAAGCGAGCGGGAATTATTTCGACGTGCTGGGGATTGAGCCATATCTCGGCCGCTTCTTTCACCTGTCGGATGAGCATGGCGAGAACAGCAGTCCGAACATCGTGTTGAGCTATGCGTACTGGGCGAGTCATTTTCAGAGCGACCGCAACGTGATCGGGCGCACGGTGCAACTGAACAAGCATCCGTACACGATTCTGGGCGTGGCGCCCCCGGAGTTTCTCGGGACGGAGTTGTTTTTCACGCCGGATTTCTGGGTGCCGCTAGTGGATCAGGAGCAGGTGGACGGCTGGAGTCTGCTGAAGAAGCGCAGCGCCCGCGGCATGTGGCTGGTGGGACATTTGAAGAGGGGCGTGACGCCGGCGCAGGCGACGGCGGATTTGAACTCCGTCGCCGCATACCTGAAGAAGACATATCCGAAGGAAGACGACGGGATGAGTTTCAAGCTGGCGCGGCCAGGGCTGGCGGGGGATATGCTGGGCGGACCGGTGCGGGCGTTTCTTGCGGGGCTGACGGCGCTGGCGGGGTTGATTCTGCTGGCGGCATGCGCGAACCTGGGCAGCCTGTTTGCAGCGCGGGCGGCGGACCGATCGCGAGAGATTGCATTGCGGCTGGCGTTGGGATCGAGCCGCAAACGGATCCTGCGGCAACTGTTCACGGAGGCTTTGCTGGTTTCGCTGATGGGAGGCGCCGCGGGACTGCTGGGCAGCGTGGTGCTGTTGCGCTGGCTGAGCGTGTGGCAGCCGGTGTCGAGTTTTCCGATTCGCGTGCCGGTGAGTCCGGATTGGCATGTGTATGCAGTCGCGGTGCTGCTGGCGCTGGTGAGCGGACTGCTGTTTGGCGTGGTGCCGGTGCGGCAGGTGCTGCGCGCGAATCCCTATGAGATTGTGAAGGCGGGTTCGACCGGGGTAGCCGGAGGCGGTTCACGGTGCGCGACTTGCTGCTTGCGGGCAGATCGCGATCTGCGCGGTGCTGGTGACGTCGTCGCTGGTGGCGGTGCGGGGACTGGTGCGCTCGCTGCACAGCAATTTCGGTTTTCTGCCGGAGGGTGCGGTTCTGGTGAGTACCGATCTGGATATGGCGGGCTACAGCGGTGACCAGGTGCAGATCATGCAACGGCGCGCGATCGATGCGATGGCGGCGATTCCGGGCGTGAGCGCGGTGGGAATGGTCGACCAGCAGCCGCTGGGGCTATGGGATTTAGCGTCGACGCTGTTTACAAGGACAGCACGACCGACCTGAAGCAGTCGAATGCTGCCGCCAATCCGATGAAGTACTGCATCTCTCCAGGATATTTCCAGGCGGCAGGCACAGCGGTGCTGACGGGGAGAACGCTGACCTGGCACGACGACAAGAATGCGCCGCGCGTGGCGGTGGTGAATGAAGAGTTTGCGCGCGAAGGTCTTCGGCTCCGCGAGGGATGCGGTGGGCAAGTACTTCAAGGCGGACGGCGCGCGCATCCAGGTCGTGGGGATGGTGGAGAACGGACGATACATGACGCTGACAGAGGAGCAGCGACCGGCGATGTTTATGCCGATTCTACAGTCGCCGACGAGCTCGACAACGCTGGTGGTGCGGTCGAAGGGCGATCCGCAGCAACTGGTGACCTCTCTGCAGGACACGCTGCACAAGCTGGATGCTGGTTTGCCGTTCACCATCAACACCTGGACAAAGTCGCTGGATAGCGCGCTGTTTGCATCGCGGGTGGCGACGATCTCGCTTGGCGTGCTGGGTGTGCTGGGCGCGATGCTGGCAGTGACTGGCATCTTCGGCATGGCGGCGTACTCGGTGAGCAGGCGGCTTGCGCGAGCTGGGCATCCGCATCGCGCTGGGAGCGCAGCGCCGGGAGGTGTTGAATGCTGCGCTCGGGCGGGCATTCCGGCTGCTGGTCTTCGGCTCTGTCGCAGGACTGGTGCTGGGGCTGGCGGCGACCAAAGTGCTTGCGTTCATCGTGTACCAGGCTTCTCCGCGCGATCCGCTGGTGCTGTGCGGGGTGGTGTTGATCATGCTGCTGCTGGGGCTGCTGGCGGCGTGGATTCCGGCGCAGCGAGCGCTGAAGGCCGATCCGCTGATGCTGCTGCGCGAGGAATGATCGGCGTTCGCTGTTTGGCTGAGTGGCGCTTCGCACTGACATTGAACGAAAGAGACAGAAATCCCTCACTCCACCTTCGGTTGCGTTCAGGGTGCGCTGCGCTGCGAGTGATTACTGCGGTCCGAAGGATGGCGGCTCGTCGCCTGGGTTTGTGCCCCAGCTCTTGTTGGGTGTAGGGCCGAGCTCGAATTCCAAGGTCCCGCCGTGGAGCGCGAAGCTTTCGGGCAGCCAGGTCCTTGTGCTGGGTTTTCCGTTCAGCTTAAGCGACTGCACGTAAGGAGCATTGGTTGCTGCCGCGCGAGCGATTACGTGCACGTCTCCGTTGCCGCGGTGCACGGTGACACTGGTGAAGATGGGGCTGCCGAGGACGAACTCGGCGCGTCCAGGGATTTCAGGGTAGAAACCCATCATGGCGAAGACGGCCCAGGATGACATCTCGCCGAGGTCGTCGTTGCCGGGGATACCGTTGGGCGCATTCTTCCAGATGGTGTTGAGCACCTGGCGAACCAGCTGCTGTGTCTTCCAGGGCTGGCCGGCGAAATCGTAGAGCCAGGGCGTCTCGATGGACGGCTCGTTATCGAGCTCGGCATGGAGCGGCCCGGATTTCGTCACTGCCGGAGCGCCTTTGTCGTCATAGAAAAAACGATCCAGGCGAGCGACAGCTTTGTCGTGGCCGCCCATCTGCTCGAAAAGGCCGGCGACGTTGAAGGGGACCATCCAGACATATTGCGCAGCGCTGCCTTCGACGAAGCCGTCTTCGGTCGCCGGAGTGAAGTCGTGCGGGGCTTTGTCATTGTCGTCCTGCACTTTGGGCCATGTGCCGTCGGCGTTGCGGTTCATGAAGTATCCGCCGTCGGGCGCGGCGTTTGGGTTCCAGATGTTCTTCCAGTACTGGGCGCGCGCGAGGAAGCGGTGCTGCGACGGCGGTCTCGCCGAGGCGGCCGGCCAGCGCAGAGATGCCGAACTCGGCCGTGACATCCTCGAGCGTGTCGGCAGCCGGCCCCCATGCGGGAGCGCCCACGGGGATGTAGTGGAGCTTGAGCCACTGATCGAGGCCGGGGCGTTGGCCGACGCACTCCACCGGGCAGCCATCGTGGCTGAGGTCCTCTTTGGTCGGGACGTCGGCGGCGCGCACCAGCGACTGCAGGGCGCGCTTGGCTCGAAGTCGCGTCCGCCGAAGGCATAGATGTCTGCGACGGCCGGGGCCGCCGGATCGCCGTTCATCACATGGGTCGCGCCGCTCAGGTGCGTCCAGCGGTCCCAGCGGCCGTGGTCCTGCTGCGACTGGTTGTAGAGGCTCTGCGCGATATCGCTTCCGCGTTTGGGATCGAGCCAGGTGAGCAATTGAAACTGTGATCGATACACATCCCAGCCGGAGAAGTTGGCGTACTGCACGTTCTGACCGGCGGCGACGTGATGCACCTTGTGGTCCATGCCGGTGTATTCGCCGTTGACATCGCTGTAGGTAGTGGGCGTCATGCTGGCGTGATAGAGCGCCGTGGTGAAGACGGTCCGCTGTTCGTCCGTGCCGCCTTCGATATCGATCTGCGAGAGCCGCTTGTTCCATGCTGCGCGGGCGCGGGCGGCGACTCTTCGTAGGTAGTGGCGGCTTTGGATTCGGCTTCGAGATTGGCGCGGGCATTCGCCTCGCTGACGTAGGAGATGCCGACGCGCAGGCGCACCTCGCCACCCTGGCCGAAGCCGACCCAGACGCCGGAGCCGTGTCCTGCCTCGGGAAAGCCTTTGGGGCCGAAACCTGTGCCTCCTTCGGAGGAGATGGCGCCGGGCGTGACGTTGTCGTCTTTCCATGCGCCGGTCTCGGTAATGGGGCGGTCGAAGCGGGCCACGAAGTAGAGCGTGTAGTAAGGGCGGCGATCTTCCGTGCCGATGTAGCCGCAGAAGTTGCCGCTCGTCACCGAGCCGGTGACGATTCCGGCGGCGCGATCGATCTGCGTGTGGGCAGCGGTCGAGCCGACTTCGGAATCGGAGGTGCGGACCAGGATGCGGGCAGCCTTGCCCGCAGGGAAGGTGAAGGTGGCGGCGCCCATGCGCGTGGCGGCGGCAAGCGCAACCTGGACGCCGTTGTCGAGCTTGACCTGGTACGAGCCGGGCTCGGCCTTCTCATCGGCGTGGTGGAAGTCCGCCGCGTAGTCGTGGCGAAAGTCTTTCGAGGGCGACACGGTGACCGCTTCCGTGATGGGCATCAGCGGCACATCGCCCGAGGCGCCCGCGCAGCCCCAGCCTTCGACATTGGTCAGGCTGAAGCCGCGGATCTGCTTTGCGCGATATTCGTAGCCGCCGGGCGCCGCGATCTGCCTCTTCGTGTTGACCGGCGTCGCTTCCGGGCTGAACTGCACCATCCCGAAGGGCATCGTGGCGCCGGGAAAGACGTTGCCGCCATTCGTCGTGCCGACGAACGGGTTGACCAGCGAAGCGGAGTCGGAGGGAGCGGCAGAGGCGGTCGAGAGGGCGAGCGCGGCGATGAGCAGAGGGGAGCAGGCAAGGCGGCGGGAGACTTGCATCCCCTGTAGAGTACGGCATGGGTGACCCCGAGACTCGCGCGGCTAAGTTCCGAGAGCGGAACGGTATGCGCCGGATGCGCCCGGACCTTTAGAGTACCGAAGTTATGAAGTGCCGATAGGCTGGTCCTTGGATTGCGTGCGTCGCTGAGATTGTGCAGCGCGCCCCAAGAAACCTGCGTATGTCTCACATTACTGATCCGATAGACCTTCCTGCGGCTCAGGCAAATAGCCCGTAACGGAGATACCACAATGGTGGAGCACGGCGCACCCAAAGGAATTACGAACTTACCAAGGTAATTTGCCGAAAGTGGGAGTCGGCCCCAATCTGGCACCGAGGTGGACGTATGAAGACTCTGACCGCTTTGGTAATGCTCGTCGGGCTCACGGCTTCTGCGCAGACCCCCAGCCTGCAGGGCGCGACGGTCGATTTTGACACCCTGATGAGCATGCACTCTCTGGGTGAAAAGGTTGTGATGCAGGCCTTCAACGGGGGCGCATGCCAGGTGACACCGCTCTCCGGTCTGCCGGTGGCCGTACGCAGCGTCTTCGGCCGGGAGGTGCCCTCGATTTTCGTAGGTCAGTCACCGTTGGAAGCGCATTTCATTGCGAGCGACATCGACAAGACCTACTTCTCGAACGGCACGGTGGTGGTTTCGCTGTGTTCGCACCTGAAGCCGGGCGCGGAGCTGGATGCAATGCGCAAGACGGCAGAAAAGCATGGCGTGCCCAGTGCAGCGCATCTCTCCTGGGTTTGGGAGACGCTCTCCTTCGACCAAAGCACGCATCAGGAGACGGTGCTGTCGCGCTATTACCTGGATGAGCACGGGATGCTGATGAAGGCGCTGGGCGAGCTGTTTCCTGGGCTGCCGGCGTTGATGACAATTCCGGCGGACAGCCCGGCGTTTCATCATGACGTAGCGAGCTTCCTTGAAAGCCACCATCCACCGGTGCAGTCGGCGCAGGTTGCGCAATCTACGGAGACCGCGACCCGATAAACACTTATCACCCCGAGCCCTCGGGCTGCCGGTTGAGCTTTCAGATCAGCCTCTCCGTATCCGCCGGAAGGGCGGCTGATGAGTTCCTGGCGGCCGGAGGGCTCGTTTTTTTCAGGGATGTTCCGCAGCGGTCCTGAAGTGTGCGGAGCCGTCAAATCGTTAATCTTGCTGACTACATCGTCTGCGACAACGCATCGGCCGGGCAGATGGAATCGACATAGCGACTGAATGCTGCGTCATTGCGCGCCGCGGCGAGCCCCTGCAACTGAGTGATCTGAGCGAGAGCGAATTCGTTTGAGGGCATGCACCCGAAGGCTTGCACGTCTTCTGCGAAACGTTGCGGCGCATCGGGAAGGCTATCGCGGCCGCTCATGCGAAAAGACATCGGAGTCAAAGGACCGAAAAGCAGCGGGCGCGCAAGATGCGGCCAGCGCTCCAGCTGCGGTTCGACTCCGGCAGCTCGCGCGAACGAGATGGCGGCCTGGTGAAATGTAACTACCTGAGGGCCGTCGCGACCCGCGCGATAGACAGCTATCCCCGCAGCGAGATCGTCTTGCGAAGGAGCAGGTCGCGCGCCGCTGAAGGTGTAGGCGATCCAGCGAGACTGCACCTCAAGAGCAGGATAGTAAGGCCCCGCCAACTGGAAGAAACCTACGAAGGCGAGCCCAGGCAGGTCGGGATGAAAGGTGTGCTTGTACAGGTCGAGGTGATGATCGTCTAGATCGACGGTGCGACGAATATCTTCGCTCAGGAAGGGAAGATGGAGATGGTAGCCGGTACCAAAGAGAATGGCGTCAAAAGTCTCACTGCTGCCGTCCTTGAAACGGACTTCCTTCCCATTCACTGCTTCGATCCACGGCTTGACGGAGATGCGTCCTTCTGCCACCAGCGGAAGGTAGAAATGACTTTGCGTGAAAGTTGCGGGGGAGAGATTGTCCGGTGGTTTCGGTGCCCCGAAATTCTCCGGACTGCCTGCCACACTGAGCACGAATTGTTTCAGGGCGGCGGAAAGATGGTCCTGCGGCAATGATTCTTCGGCCAGCACGGCGAAGCGGGTGAAGCCCACGTGGTCGGTGGGGACTCCGTTGATGAGTTTTGGCAATACCCATCTCTGCTTGCGGTGGGTGACGACGACGCGGGCGGCACCTAACATCGCGAGGTCGCTTGCGATCTCTAATGAACTGATTTGGCAGCCTGCGACGAGAACGCGCCGATCGCGGTAGCTTTCAGGCTGCTTAAAGGCGAAGGCGTGACTGACACCACCGCTCCCGGAAAAGGACTTGAGGCCGTTCACCTCGGGGATAAACGGCTTGTTATAACGGCCGCTGGCAATGACTACCTTCTCGTATCGATCCTGGCCTTGCTCGGTGCGCACAATCCAACCACCATCCGCATCACGGCGGAGTTCGCGCACCGGGGTCTTCAGATGGATGTGTGGAATGAGATCGAAGGTCTCAGCGTAACGATGAAGGTATTCCCCCATCTCTTCATTGGTGGGATAGGTGGGACAGCCAGCATAATGCGGGAGATCGCTAAAAGATGTCATGATGCGGCTGGTGTTGGTACGCATCGCGGGCCAGACGCCGGAGTGATACGGATCCGCGCTCCACTGGCCGCCAACGCGCGCGCCCTGCTCATAGACGACGGGATCGAAGCCTTCAGATTTGAGATATCGCGCAGCTACCAGACCGCCAGGTCCCGCGCCGATGACTGCTACCTTTCGCATCGCCGTACTTTAGCGGGTCGTCATAGAGAATGACCAGCGGTTTATGCGGCTGTACCAGTTTTCACGGATGGGATCTGTCAATAGATTGATCGAATGTGTCAGCAGATTGAAGTCAGGCGCTATTGTGCGGCAGTCCGGCTGATTTGGACGGAGTCTGACTAAGGTTAGGAATTGAGCTGACGCTGCTGTAGCGAGAGGCCGCGCCGCAAGCGCGCGAAATCGCTGGGAAGGCAGACGGACGCTCGCGCGTTCTCGCTTGCTCTACTTGGAGCGGGTGAAGACGGCATTGTGTTCGGGTGCGAGGTTCTCGATCAGGACCTGATTGTTATCTGGGGAGAACTTTGCACCTCGCCGGCCGTGCCCTGTGCTCTCACTGGCGAAGTAGTAGGAGAAAGTATCGCCATCCCAGTGGGTGAGCTCGTAGTAGGCGCCGCGGGGCGGAAGACGCAGGACGAGGCGATTGTCCTGGACTGAGACTTCAAGGGTTCCGAAGTATTCGTTCGAGTATTTACCGGCATACGCACTGAGCGGATGGGCGGCTTTGGGAGATGCAGGAGCCGGGAGGGTCGCGTAGTCGGGCGAAGCGTTCTGCGGTCTCGGCGATCATCTGATCCATCACATGCGCGATGAGCGGGAGATAGTCGCGCTGCTGCTTTCCGTAATGGAGATAGTCAAGAAAGGTGAGGCAGATGGATTCCGGCAGGCCGACAGGTGTGCTGTTGGTCAGGGCAAGAATGCCGATGTGCTCCTCGGGGATGATGTAAACGGCGGTCGAGGTGCCAAGAAAGAAGGCGCCGCTGTGGGCGAACTGGTCATGGCCCAGAGCGTCTTTGCCTACATCCCAACCCAGGCCGTAATACTGATTGCCGTGGGCACTCATTGGGCTTTGCCGGATCGGCAGCGACGCGGCAGACCTGGGGCTTGTGGGTCTCGGCGAGCGCATTGGCATCGATGAGCTGTTTGCCATTCCACTCTCCTGCATTGAGCTGCAGGCGTACCCATTTGGCGAGATCGCGGGCGCTGGAGCTGACTCCGCCGGCGGGCGCTTCGGCGTCGGCCTCGCGCACAAAGCGATTGAACGGTTGCCCATGGAGCATGATGTGCAGGGCCGCTTTGTTCGTGCGGTTTTCGTAATCGGAGAAGCGCGAACTGGTGGATGTCATGCCGAGAGGCACATAGAGCTGCTCTTCCGCGATCGTCTCCCAGGGCTTGCCGATCTTTGTGGCGGCGGCGATGGCTCCGGTGGTGTAGCCAAAATTGCTGTAGGCGTAAGTCTTGCGAAACGTGCCCGGCAGCGGCAGGTATCGCATGCGATAGAGGATATCGGGACGGGAGTAGCCGAGGTCTTCGAGCAGGTCGCCAGATTCGGTGGCGAGGCCGCTGCGATGGGAGAGAAAGTCGCGGATGGTGACCTCGCGAGTCGTTTCCGGACTGGATAGCTGAAAGCCGGGCTCAAGGTCGGCGATGCGGTCGTCCCAACTGATCTTTCCCTGGCCGACAAGCGAGGCGAGGATGGTCGACGCGATGGGCTTTGATACCGATGCGATTTCGAAGACGGTATCTGGATCGACCTTCTCGGGCTCACCGACTTTGCGGAATCCGTAGCCGCGGAGGAAGACCACCTTGTCGTTGTAGATGACGGCGACTGCTGCTCCGGGGACTTTGGTCTTTGCAAGGTTGGCCTGAATGTAGGGCTCAAGCTGCGCAAGGGCTGCGTTGACACGCTCGGGAGTGATCTCGGTCTTCTGCTGGGCGGCGCAGAAGATCGGCAGGCAGCAGACAATGAACGCGGCGACACGATTGCGCATAACGTACCTCGGACCCTTACTTGTTTCGGGAGAGTGCAATTAAAGCACGCGCTGGATCGGGTCGTCGATGAATTTTATGCGCTTGAGGGGCGAGGGCGGAGGGCGGCGAGGAAATCATCTGCGCTGCGGGTGTTCAGGACGTCCTCGCGGCGTGAGCCAGGCGCGGCGCAGCTGGCGGATGCCGTACTGCATTTTTTCAAGCGCGGAGACGTGGTGTGAATCGGTGTTGACGACTACGCGACAGCCGTTTTCTTTTGCGATGCGGAGGTCGCGGTCGCAGAGATCGAGCCGGTTGGGATCGGCGTTGTGCTCGACGGCGACACCGAGCTCTGCGGCGCGTTTGACGATGGCCGGCAGATCGAGATCGTAAGGTTCGCGGCGCAGCAACTGGCGGCCGGTGGGATGGCCGAGGATACGGACGTACGGGTTCTCGATCGCCCGGAGGATGCGTGCGGTCATCTCCTCGCGCGGCTGAGCTGAACAGCGAGTGCACGCTGGCGATGACGATATCCATCTGCGCGAGGACTTCGTCGGAAAGATCGAGCGCGCCGTCGCCGAGGATATCGACCTCGATGCCGGCGAAGACGCGGATCTTTCCGGCCATGTCTGCATCGACTTCGCGGATGTTGCGGATGTGCTCCAGTGCGCGCTCATCGTCGAGTCCGAAGGTCATCGCCAGATTCTTCGAGTGGTCAGTGATGGCGATGTATTCGTAGCCGCGCGCAAGGCCAGCCTCGGCCATCTCGCGAATTGTGCTTTTGCCGTCGGTCGCAACGGTGTGCATGTGGACATCGCCGCGGATGTCCTTCTCTTCGATCAGCCGGGGTAGCGTGTGTTGCGCGGCGGCTTCGATCTCCCCACAGTTCTCGCGCAGCTCGGGAGGAATCCAATCGAGGTCGAGTGCGCGGTAGATGTCCTCTTCGGTCGCGGCGGCGACCTGCGTACCGTCATCGATGCGCGCGAGCGCATATTCGCTGAGCGTGTAGCCGCGTTTGAGCGCGCGCTGGCGCAGCGTTACGTTGTGCATCTTGGAGCCGGTGAAGTACTGGAGCGCAGCGCCGAAGGAGGCGCGCGGCAGCAGGCGGACGTCTATTTGTAAGCCGCTTCGCAATCTGAAGCTGACCTTGTTCTGGCCCTTTGCGAGGAGTTCCGCGATCGGCGGGTATGCGGCCGTGTACTCGACGGCGGCGGAGACGACGTCCTCTTCGCAGGCGGGGCCGGTGACGAGCATGTCGAGGTCGCCGACGGTGTCGCGCCCGCGGCGGAGCGAGCCGGCGGGGGTGATGCTCTCGATGCCGGGAAAGTCCTTGAGATAAAGCGTGAGGCGCTCGGCTGCGATCTCCGCGTCGTCGAGATGGAAGCGACCAGTGTTCTTGCGGTACTCGTCGATACCTTTGCGGAGCTTCTGGATGAGCTTGTCGCCGACGCGCGGCAGGTCGGCGAGGCGCCCTTGGTCAATGGCGACGGCGAGCTCATCGACGGTAGCGACGCCGGTGGCCTCGAAGATGAGCGAGACGGTCTTGGGCCCCATGCCGGGTAGCTTCAGCAATTCCAGCATGGAGGGGCGATATTTCTGAAGCAGCTCATCGCGCACCGGCAGCGAACCATGCTGCTCGATGGACTGGATGTTCGCCACCATGCCCTTGCCGATGCCGGGAATTTCCAGCAGGCGCTTCGGATCATTGGCGATGGTCGAGAGGGGAATCGTGCTCTGCTCCACAGCCTCAGCGGCGCGGCGGTAGGAGCGGATGCGGAAGGGATCGCCTGCGCCGATCTCGAGCAGGTCGGCGGTTTCGGCAAGCAGTTGTGCGATGGCGCGGTTTTCCATTGCGTGCGGCGTGACCTTCAGGCGGTGCGGCTCGCCTGAAAGCAACTGTATCGCAAGCGAGCAATCACTTGCCTGTCTCGCGCGCAAATGGGAAACGCCCGGCAGACACACACCTGCCGGACGTCTTCACGTGGTTTTCGGTGATGGTCTGGGTCAGGCTGCGGATTGGGTGCGTAGCACCTGGTCCGCCTGCGGCCCCTTCTGCCCTTGAATGATGTCGAACTCGACTTCGTCTCCCTCTTTGAGACTCTTATAGCCATCGAGCTGGATCGAGCTGTAGTGCACGAAGACGTCCGGCCCATCGTCCCTGCCGATGAATCCGTAACCCTTCGCATTATTGAACCACTTGACCTTGCCTTTGTACTGGGACACGTGTCGATTACCTCACTTCAGAGCAGATTCGAACGAGCACATTCCGATGATCCGGACATCTGTGCTTCGTCCACGAAAGGGCATGAACCCAGCCTGCCTTGAAGTAGTGACGCAGTGGGGGTAGGTTTGGTTTGCAAGAAAAGTGAGCGCACCGCGTAAGGAAACGGTGAAAAACCAGGCGCCTCTCAGCCGCGGTCGTTGCGTGTTGCGGCGCGCTCGGCACGCTTGCGCTCTTTGCGAAGGCGGTCGTAGAGCAGCGCTGCGGCAATCGTCTTGCCGTCGTGGATGCGTCCGGCATCGATCTGACGCAGGAGCTCGCTTAACGGAACGGCAAAGAGCTCGATCTGCTCATCGTCCTCGGGCTCGGCGTCGCCGGGTGTGAGCCCTTCGGCCAGATAGATCTGCATCCACTCGCCGAGAAAACCGGGGCTGGCGTAATAGCGCACCAGCTTCGACCACTGCTTCGCCTTGTAGCCGGTCTCTTCGAGAAGCTCGCGCTTTGCACCAGCGAGCGGATCTTCGCCGGGATCCAGACTGCCGGCAGGAACCTCGTAGAGATATTGCGCGGCCGCATGACGATATTGGCGCTCCAACAGGATGAGCGGATCGCGTTTGCTTTTTGCATCATCAACGGCGAGGACAACGACTGAGCCGGGATGTCGCACGACATCGCGGCGATGGGCCTCGCCGCCCGGCTCGCGTACTTCATCGGTGACGACGCGGAAGACCGGACCTTCAAAGCTGACGGTGGAAGAGAGGACTTCGACTCCCTTGGGGTAGGTGCGGTCGGATTGCTGCTGCTTCCTTGCGGCGCTCTTCTTCTTCGTTGCCATCCTGTCTCTCATCACTACGGTACCATCCTGTCGAAGGGTGCTGATTACGGGTGGAAATGATACGGCGCGGCGTGGCGGTCATTGGATTAGGGAATTGGGGATCGTCGCTTGCTGCGGCGCTGGACTCTGCCGGCCTGCTGGTGGAACGGGTGCATGTGCGGCGTCGCTCACGCGTCCGACTTGAATGCACGGGTGCTGTGGCTCTCCGTGCCGGATGCTGCGATTCGAAGACACGGCGAGGTGGCTGGTTACGCAGCGCCCTGATCTGCGCGGACAGGTGGTGGTGCATTCGAGCGGAGCGTTGGACAGCCGTGTGCTGTCGGCCGCCGAAAGCGCAGGCGCGCAGACCGGTTCGGTGCATCCCATGATGAGCTTCCCGACGCGTCGCATCGTTCCGCTGAAGGGGACCCGTTTCGCTGTGGAAGCGGCAGGTGCCGCGTTGCGGAAAGAATTGTTCGCGGTGGTAAAAAGTTTCGGCGGTAAACCCTTCGCGATCGATAGCCGAGGCAAGGCGATGTACCACGCCGGCGCAATGTTCGGCTCACCATTGGTGGTCGCGACCCTCGCCGCTGGCGTCCGTGTGCTGGAGCGCGCGGGTGTTGCGGAAAAAGAAGCATTGGCACTTTTGGGACCAATGGCTCTGGCGACGGTGGCAAATGTACAGAAACAGGGCCTGGCGCGGAGCTTCAGCGGGCCGCTTGCGCGGGGCGACGCGGCAACGATCAAACTGCATCGTAAGGCTCTGGCCGGGCATCCGTTAGAGGCGCAGATTTACGACGCGCTGGCGCGGCTTGCAGCAAAGGATCTGCCCTCTGCCGATCGGGCGGCGATAGAAGCGGCGCTGGGCAGTCTTTCCGCTGCACCGGGCGACGTTTCGGTAGAGAATCAGAAGAGGCATTGAGGAGACGCAGTGGAACCGGAGTGTTATCCCAGCTCAGTTGTGCCGCACAGCAGCCGGCTTTTCCTGGATTACACGGAGAGCGCCGGGCCCCTGACGCCGTTTTATTCCAATGCGGCGGTGAGCAGAAGCTGGTTCGGTGAGGGCCGACAGTTAAGCGGGGAATACCGAGCGCAGCTGGCGGATTTGCTCGACGCGCAGAACGCGCAATTCGGCGGTGGAGCCGCCACGGCGGCGAACATCCAGCGGCTGCGCGATGGCGCTTCGGCGGTTGTCACGGGACAGCAGGTAGCGCTCTTCGGAGGCCCGCTGTACACCCTGTTGAAAGCAGCGACTGCGATTGCGCGGGCGCGCGAGGCGACCGACGCGGGCTTCGACACGGTGCCGGTCTTCTGGCTGGCGAGCGAGGACCACGACTTCGCCGAGATCGCGCAGGTACATCTGCCGTCCAAGGATGCAGTCAAGGGGGACGGTCTGAAGGCGGTGGGCATCGGGCCGGCGCCGGAGCTTCCGGTACCGGTGGGCGGCATCCCTCTGGAAGCGCGTATTGAGACCGCGCTGGCTGAGGTGGAAGACATTCTGGGGACGAGCGACGCCACTGCGCTGCTGCGCGAGAGCTATCGCCCTGACGCGACGCTGGGGGAGGCTTTTGGAAAGCTCATCGCACGATTGTTCGCGCCCTGGGGGCTGGTGGTCATCGATGCGGCGGCTCGGGGATTCCATGCGCTGGGGGCAAGGGTCTTCGAAGATGCGATCTGCAAGGCGGATGCGCTGCATGCCTCATTGGTCAGCCGGGACGGGGAACTGATCGCCCGGGGGTATCACGCGCAGGTCAAGGTGACGGAGCAGTCGAGCCTGCTGTTCCTGCTGGATGAGAAGACCGGAGCGCGGTTGCCGCTGCGCCGCGTGCGTGTGAATGGCGAGACACAGTGGAAGGCGGGCGGGCATCGCTACACGACCAGTGACCTGCTGGGAATAGTTCAAGCAACACCTGAACGATGTAGCCCGAATGCTTTGCTTCGTCCAATATTTCAGGACGCGGTGCTGCCGACCTCCGCATATATTGCCGGTCCGGCGGAGATTGCGTATTTCGCCCAGTCGGAGGTCCTCTATCGCGAAATTCTGGGCCGGCCGACGACCGTTCTGCCGCGGCTTTCGGCGACGCTAGTTGAGCCAAAAATAGCTACCCTGATGGAGCGCCACGAGCTGAGTCTGCCGGATGTTCTGACCACTCCGGATGCACTGGCGCAACGGCTTGGGGCGCGGGCAATGCCGATAGAGGGCAAGCGGAAGCTAGCAGCGGCTGGCAATGCGCTCGACGCGGAACTGGCCGCGGTCACGGAATGGATGGCGCAGATGGATGCCGGATTGGGGCGCTCTGCCTCTACCGCAGCCTCGAAGATGCGTTATCAGATGAACCGGCTGCGGCGGATGGCGGCCCGGTATCAGTTGGAGAAGGAAACCAGTCTGGCGCGGCATGCGCAGGCGGTCACGCAGGCACTGTATCCCGGCGGTCATCTGCAGGAGCGGGCGGTAGCCGGCATCTATTTCCTGGCGGCACAAGGTAACGGGCTGCTGGAGATGCTGGTCCGCACGGCTGAAAATGCCTGCCCCGGGCATAAATTGCTTCCACTTTAGGTGCGATTTGCCCCGCGCCAGTGACGCCGTCGTGCCGCTACAATGGGGAGCCATGGCGAAACAGATGAGCGCATTCGAGGTGGTTTGTCCGGACTGCGGGGCGATCCTGACGGTGGATCCGGAGACGCGCTCGATCATCGGGCACAAATCCGCTCCACGAAAACGCACCTTTGAGGATTTTGAGGGCGCAGCGCGCGCATTGCGCGATCAAGAGGAGCGCAAGGAAAGCATCTTCCGGCAATCCATGGAGAGCGAGCGGAACAAAAAGGACATCATGGAACGCCGCTTCGCCGAGGCGGTGAAGCGCGCCAAGGATGATCCCTCGACCGGCAAGCCATTGCGGGACTTCGATCTGGATTAGCACGGGATCATAGGAGAAGGCCGCAGGTGGCCGTCTGAGCCCGGCGTGCATCCCATGACACAGCAGCAATGAGGAAGGACTAAGAATCCATGGCGAGTGAAATGGCAAAGATGGCAGAGCGGTTAAGAGATTCGCTGGATGACAACCTGCCGGGCGGAGCGAAGGCATGGACGCGGGGGCTGGCGGCGGGGTCGCTGCTGACCGGCGCGGTGCTACTGGCGACCGGCCGGCGCAAGAGCGGCCTGGCCATCACGGTGGCGGGATCGCTGGTGGCGCTGTTGGAAGATTCCGACACGGTTCGCGACTTCTGGGAGGACCTGCCTAACTACATCCGCACAGCGCAGGAAGCGCTGGGCCGCTTCGAGGGTTTCGTACAGGACCTGTCAGAACAGGGCGATCGCATCCGTCGCGTGGTTCGCGAGCAAGCACGCGCCTGACCGACTCGCCGTCGGAGGCAATCGCGCCTGCGGCCCATTCTGTTGGAGTTCGCTCCCTTTGGTCGCTCACTCACTCTTAGTGGTGTGGGCGACCAAAGGATGAGCAGCAGATTCTTCAACTTCGCTCAGAATGACAACTGAATCGCAGCGCTTCACTCCAATCGCCGCGCTTGACTCCATCAGTTGGTGCGCTCGACTAGATAGCGCGCGATTGCCTTAAGGGATTCGGCGCGAGCGCCGAAGGCGCTAGCTCTGCGAAGGCTTCGTCAATCAGTCGTTCGTGCATCGCTGATGGATGCCGGAATGCCGCGGACGGCCGGCCAAGTTGCTTTGCTGCTGGCTGCGTCTTTGCCTGCCGTTTTGCCGAGCGAGGCAGCGTCGCTGGTCGTGTCGAGCACATCATCCATGATCTGAAAGGCCAGATCCCGCCTTACCGCCGAAGGTGGTGAGAGCAGCCGTCTGCTGCGCTGTTGCGCCGGCAAAGACGCCGCCGCTCACAATACTTACACGGATGAGTGCGCCGGTCTTGGCGCGGTGAATGGCCAGCACAGAAGCTTCGGTCGGCTGCGAGCGCTCGCCTTCGAGATCGAGCACCTGGCCGCCGATCATGCCATCGACGGTGCCGGTGGCATCGGCTACGAGCTGGACGATGCGGATCGCAGCCTCCGGCGGGCAGCGCAGGCGCCCGAGCACGGAGTAGGCGAGGGTCTGCAGCGCGTCGCCGGCGAGGATCGCGATCGCTTCGCCAAAGACCACATGGCAGGTGGGCTTGCCACGGCGGAGATCGTCGTTGTCGAGCGCGGGCAGGTCGTCGTGGATGAGCGAGTAGGTGTGGAGCATCTCGATGGCTGAGCCCAGTTCTTCCACCCCAGCAGGGTAGGCATCACTATTTGCAACCATGCGGGCCGCTTCCATACACAGGATGGGACGCAGGCGCTTGCCGCCGGCAAAGACGCTGTGCCGCATCGCGCGATGGATGGAGACAGGTACCTGGTCGGAAGAAGGAAGCAGGCGCTGCAACGCCTGGTCTGTACGTGCGGCACCGCTCTCCAGCAGTGCACGGATATCGGTCTGCATTGGGGTCATCATACCTGAGCTTGCAGAGGTGTTTTACTTCGCGGCACCGCCTGTATATGAGCAGGAAGAAGCGGGGAACGATCCAGTATGCTTGCCTTTGCTCTGCCGCTTTCACAATTGTTGGGACCCGATTTGCAGCCGCTCTGTGCAGCTTTTCTTAACCAAAACTGTGTCGAGAGTACTTCCCCCAGATAAAAGTACTTCCACTGGATACACCGATTGTGAAAACGGTCTGGGACGAATGAGCCGGAGAAAGGACCGTATTGCTTGCGCATCCTGCTGCATGGGATCAACTACTCACCAGAGCTGACGGGTATTGGAAAGTACTCGGGAGAGATGGCGGAGTGGCTGGCGGCCCGCGGCCACGGCGTGCGCGTCGTGACGGCGCCGCCTTATTATCCCGCATGGCGTGTACGTACCGATTACCACGCCTGGAGTTATAAGACAGAGCCGGGCACAGGGCCGGACGATGTGCGCGTCTATCGCTGCCCGGTCTACGTGCCGCGGCACCCCTCCGGGCGGACGCGGGTGCTGCATCTCGGCTCCTTTATGCTGAGCAGTTTGCCCATCATGCTCTCGCAGGCGCAATGGCGGCCGGATGTGGTGTTGACGATCGAGCCGACGCTGATGTCGTCGGTGGCCGGACTGATGACGGCGCGAATGGCCGAAGCGGTAGCGTGGCTGCACATTCAGGACTTCGAGGTGGATGCGGCGTACGTTCTGGGACTACTCGCGAGTGAGGGTTACGGACGCAGAGCAGCCGAGATGATAGAGCGGCGCACGATGCATCTGTTCGATGCCATTTCCACCGTGTCGGAAAAGATGATGCAGCGGCTACCGGAGAAGGGCATTCCGGTGGGAAAGACGGTGCTGTTTCCGAACTGGGTGGACACCAGTGCGATAGCGCCGCTGCAGGGGCCGAGCCGGCTGCGTCACCAGCTTGGCCTGGGGCCGGAGCGGGTGGTGTTGATGTATGCGGGCAATATGGGCATGAAGCAGGGGCTGGAGCTGTTGCCGCTGCTGGCGCAGGAGTTCGCCCCGGACCCACGCATCCATTTTGTCTTCTGCGGCGACGGCGCTTATCACGCGCAGCTTGCCGGTATGCTGCATGGCGCTGCGAATGTAACCATGCTGCCGCTGCAGCCATACGATCGGCTGAATGATCTGCTGAATGCCGCGGACATTCATCTGCTGCCGCAGAGGCCGGACGCAGCCGACCTAGTGATGCCATCGAAGCTGACGGGGATGCTGGCCAGCGGACGGCCGGTGATTGCAACGGCGGCAGCGGGGACGCAGGTGGCGCTGGCCGTGGGCTCCTGCGGCATGGCCGTGCCTCCGCTGGACAAGCCGGCGTTGTTTGCCGCTGTGCGCACAATGGCCGACGCGCCCGTGATGCGCCACGCACTGGGGGTGGCGGCTCGCGCGTATGCGGTGGAGCATCTGGGCAAGGAGCGGGTGCTCGAGCGCTTCGAAGCCGAGTTGATGGTGGCTATCGCCAGACGCTCCTCCGCAGGGCAGCAATAAAGAGAGCTGGCGTTTGCGCATGGTAACGTATGCCTGACGCATGAAAAAGGCACTCATTACAGGCATTACCGGGCAGGATGGCTCCTATCTGGCGGAACTTCTGATAGCCAAGGGCTACCAGGTCCATGGCATCAAGCGGCGGACGTCCCTGTTTAATACGGCGCGCATCGATCACCTCTACCAAGATCCGCATGCGGAGCACCAAAAACTGCTGCTGCACTACGGCGACCTGACCGACACTTCCAGTCTGATCCGTGTCATCCAGCAGGTGCAGCCGGATGAGCTGTACAACCTGGCGGCGCAGAGCCACGTGAAGGTGTCCTTCGAAGAGCCGGAGTACACGGCGAACAGCGATGCCATCGGCACGCTGCGGCTGCTGGAGGCAATCCGCACACTGGGCCTTGTCAACAAGACGCGTTTCTATCAGGCATCGACGTCGGAGATGTTTGGCCTGGTGCAGGAGATACCGCAGCGGGAGACGACGCCGTTTTATCCGCGCTCGCCCTATGGCGTAGCAAAGCTCTACGCCTACTGGATCACAGTGAACTATCGCGAGTCGTATGGGATTCACGCCTCGAACGGCATCCTGTTCAACCACGAATCCTCACGCCGGGGGGAGACATTTGTAACTCGCAAAATCACCCGGGCGCTGGCACGTATCAAGGTTGGGCTGCAGGACAAGCTGTATCTGGGCAATCTGGATGCGAAGCGCGACTGGGGACACGCGCGCGATTACGTGGAAGTAATGTGGCTGATGCTGCAGCAGGAGACGCCGCAGGACTACGTGATTGCCACTGGACACCAGTACAGCGTTCGCGACTTTGTGGAGCGCGCGGCGGAACCCCTGGGCATTCAGCTGCGCTGGAAGGGCGAAGGCGCGGATGAGCAGGGGATCGATGCGGAGGGCCGCGTGATTGTGGCGGTCGACCCGCGCTATTTCCGTCCGGCGGAGGTGGAGACGCTGCTGGGCGATGCATCGAAGGCTCGTCGCGAGCTGGGATGGAAGCCGCGCGTGAGCTTTGCGGAGCTCGTATCGGAGATGGTGACAGAAGATTTGAAAGAGGCGGAGCGCGATGCACTGGTCCACAAACACGGCTTCAACGCATTCCGCTACCACGAGAGCTGATGAATCGCGATAGCAGGATATTTGTGGCTGGACATCGCGGGCTGGTGGGATCTGCGATTGCAGCTTACCTGAAGCAAAAGGGCTTTGCGCGCCTGCTGCTGCGCGCGCGCCGGGATCTGGATCTGCTGGACACGCGGGCGGTGGAGGCGTTCTTCGCTATGGAGCGGCCGGAGTATGTTTTTCTCGCGGCAGCGAAGGTCGGCGGCATCCTGGCGAACGACACGTATCCCGCCGACTTCATTCGCGACAACCTGATCCTGCAGACGAACGTGATCGAAGCAAGCCGGAAGGCTGGAGTGCGGCGGCTTCTCTTCCTGGGATCGAGCTGTATCTATCCGCGGCTGGCGCCGCAACCCATCCGCGAAGAGTACCTGCTTACGGGGCCGCTGGAAGCGACGAACCGGCCATACGCGATTGCGAAGATCGCCGGGATTGAGATGTGCTGGTCGTACAACCGCCAGTACGGAACACAATATCTGGCAGCGATGCCGACGAACCTTTATGGGCCGCACGATAACTTCGATCTGAAGACCTCGCATGTGCTGCCGGCGCTGATGCGCAAAGTTGTGGAAGCGAAAGCGGCGGGCCGGCCCTTCATCGAGGTTTGGGGAACGGGAACGCCGCGGCGCGAGCTGCTGTACAGCGAGGACTTGGCGGAGGCATGCGTCTTCCTGATGCAATTGCCGGATCGTGAGTTCCAGACACTCATCAACACGGAGCAGGCGCCCTTGATCAACATCGGGACGGGCGAGGATGTGACGATCCGGGAACTGGCCAACCTGGTGGCGCGCGAGCTTGGATTTACGGGCGAGTTGCGGTTCGACACGACAAAGCCGGATGGCACCCCGCGCAAGCTGCTGGATGTATCGCGCATTCATGCACTAGGCTGGCGTGCGAAGACTGGATTGGCGGAGGGTATCCGCAAGACCTACGCCGCGGCGGAGGAACAGCTCAAAGCGTAGAGCGAGCCCGCCGCTCGCGATAGCAGACGAACCCGAAGATGCAGAGGCCGAGCAGCGAAAGCGCGCGGCCGATCCAGATATCCGGAGTCGTGTGCCAGCGGACGTCGATCTGTGAGCGACCCTGCGGGACGGGAATGGTGAGCAAACCATCGTCGCGTCGAGGCCGATCGGTGACATCCACGCCATTGCGATATACCTTCCACGCGGGATAGTCCATGAGCCGGAGGACAGCGAAACTTGGCGCGATTGAGTCGATCACTACGTCGTAACGTTCGGCGCCCCATCGTTGCACTTGGATGCTGGCGCGACGCTCGGCCGCGGGATCTGCCTGCCATTCAGGATTCTGCTGCTTGCCGGAGTCCGGCTCTTCCGCATCGGGAGCTGCCAGGACACGGATTTCCGGCATGTCCTGATAGACCTCGGCATTGTCATCGTCGCGCGGGGTGTACTCATCGGTGCCTTCCTGTCCGCTGCCCTCGTGCATGAGTGCGACCTGCGCGGCGACGTTGTCTTCGTCATCGCAGTACTGGTGGAAGTGGCGCGTGCAGGAGACGATCGATGCTGCGCAGACGACCACGGTCATCATGACGAGCCATGCCGCGCGCGTGGGTCGGATGACACTGCCGCAGAGAAACAACGCAGCAATCGGCGCCAGTATAAGCAGCCATCGCCAGGGGAACTGCACGTAGGCGAGCTGCGGCGCGAAATGCCATAGCGCCGAACTGAGTGGCACGAGCAGCAGCAGGATCAGCGGGACAAGCGAAGCTAGCCACAGCAGCGGCCGGGAGCGCAAAGCGTCACGCCAGAACAGGATCGAGGCGAAGGCGATTGCGAGCAGGATGCAGGCCAGGATGGATGCGGTATGGAGGACAGTGTCGTGAAAGGGTTCGCCGGTGTGGTGAAAGAGAAAGCTGTCCTGGAAGCGCATGTCCGGACCGATGGCGCGCGCGATCTCCACCCAGCGTTCTTGATGTGCGGCGGGGATGAGATAGAACCCAGCGAGTGTGAGACCGATTGCGGTTGCGGCCGCCATGCGAAGTGGCGCGCGCCAACTGCGTTCGGACACGAGGCGCAGTAGCGCGATCCAGAACAGTGCGTAGCAGGCCATGACACCGGCGGGCGCATTCATCAGCCAGATGCCGGCGATCGGGGCGGCGAGCGCAGCGATGGGCGGCAGAGGCCGGATCGCGAACGAGAGCAGTAGCGGGATGAGCGCGGCGGCCATGAGCTCGCCATAGGCGGTGCGCTCATACGCGACGAAGAGCATGTAGGGATTCGCGATATAGAGGCATGCCGCGGCAGTGGCTGCCACAGGCGTGAGCCACTCCTCGGCGAAGCGGCGCATCGCGAGCCCCGAGCAGAAGAGACAGACAGCCGTGAAGAGCCAGGGCGCGGCCTTCCAGCCAAAGGCGCTGCCGAGAGCGGCGCCGAGCATCCAGGACGCAGGCGGATAAAAGATAAAGCGCGGTTCGCCCGCGCCGAAATTGGCCGATTGCGCCCAATGCGGATACAGAAGACCGCTATGCCAGGCGCGTGCGACTTCGAGCCAGGAGACAAGGTGGAAATCGAAATCATGGCCGCAGGACGGGCCGCGCGCGAGCAACAGTCCGGTTGCTGCAAGCGTGGTACACAGTAGAGCGGCGAGCGAGAGCCACTGCGCTCGGTTGAACGTCACGGCATGAGCCGCAGCGTGTGTTCGGTTGTTGCATTGACCGCGGCGGGAGTAAAAGGCAGCGCAAAGGTGGTGGCGTTGTACCAGGCAGGCCACTGGTCGCGATAGTACGGGCTGACCGGATCGCCGGACTGTCCCATGACGATGTTCTCTGTCGAGGCATCGACGTCGCTCCAATCCATGGTGAATCGCTGCGATGGACCGAAGGCGCGGCCGACCTGCTTGACTGTTGTGGTATCGCCGGACTGCGGATGAGGCGGGATGCCGGTCCAGCCGAAGAAGGGGATCATGCCATAGAGCGGATGAGCGAGCGCGATGGTGTGCACGTCGCCGTAGCGCCAGCTCTTAAGCGACAAGGGCGTGTGCGCCTGATCGAGTCCACGCGAGACGGCGGCGGCGAGCAGATCGTCCCAGCTCGCGTATTTCTTCGGCAGCCATGCAGCGGGCGTGGTGGTGATGAGCTGCTCTTCAGCATAGGCGCTCTCCGGCCATTCGTAGAGCTTCCAGTCCGGACCGAGCTTCGGTTCCAGCAGCAATGGCCACAGCGCGTCACGCGCTGCAGTGACGATTGCGGGCGCAGCTTCCGTGGTGTGCATCACTCCATCCCAGGAGCGAAGGATATCTGCGGCGGTGCGCAGGCGTGCGGAGGGATGCTGCGCGTGATCGATGGCGTACGCGAAGCGCTGCGCCAGCTCATGATCGAGCTCGGAGTCGATATCCGTCTGCAACGCGAGCATGTCGGTGCGGGTCATCTTTTCGTGGCTGACGAGCCATTTCCAGATGCGCTCATTGCGATATGGCGACGCCCATTCGAGCGAGAGCGGCGTCGGATAATTGTCCGGGGTGATGCGCGAGTTGGCTGTGGCGAGTATGCCCCCGGGGGGATCGAGAGAGGAAGGCAGACTTGCGAACGGAATTACGCCCTGCCACTCGTGCGCGCTGTCGGTGATGGGCACGCCCATCAGGCCGCCCGGCCTCTGCGGGATGTGGCCGAGCGCCTGGTAGCCGATGTGGCCCTGGTCGTCCGCATAGACCACGTTGAGCGTGGGGGCCCACCACTGGCTCATCGCAGTCTCGAACTCCTGCCAATTGCTTGCGATGTTCAGCGCGTAGATGGGAGTTCCGCTGGCGAATTGCGGGTCATAAACCGTCCAGCGCAGCGCGATGGTCCGGGTTTCGTGCGGCATCAGCGAGGAGATCACCGGGCCGTGATTCGTGCGCAGGACATCGAATTCCTGGTTTTTGCCGAAGCGCACTTGAATGGTTTCGTGATCGCGCTCCGGGGGGCGCCACGCGCTGCCGTCCCAGTATTCGCCCTGCACGTTGGTGCGCTCCACGTAAAGGTCCTGCGTGTCGCCATACAAGGCAGTGAAGCCCCAGGCGATGTGGTCGTTGTGGCCGGCTACGATCAGGGGTACCCCGGGCAGGCTCACGCCGGCGGCGTGGAAACTGGGCGCGCGCAGGTCCATCTCGTACCAGGCACCGGGAACGGAGTGGTTGAGGTGCATGTCATTGGAGAGCATAGGGCGGCCGGAGGCGGTGTGGGCTCCGCTAAGGACCCACTCGTTCGAGCCGGCGATGCATCCGCGGCACGGGCTGGCGTTGCCGAGCGCGCTACGCAGACGCAGCAGGTCGTCCGCGATGCCCTGGAAGGACTCCTCGTCGGGCAGCGTGGGTGGCGCGTCGGTGGGTGGCTTGGTCAGGTCGGGCGCGGCCTGTGTGGGCGGATGATCGCGCCACGAGCCGGTGGGATAGAGATCCGCGGCGAGCGCTGGGCCGATCTTCTTCGTGGTGGCCTCGCGACTCAGTTTGGTGGGCCACTGCTCATCGAGCGTTTGGACCATGTTGAGCACGATCAGCATGGAATCAACCGGCTGCCAGCGGCGCGGTTGATAGTCGAGCAGGCGGAACTCCGCAGGCAGCGCGTCGGCCTCGCTGATATAGGCATTCACGCCGCGCGCGTAGTCCTCGAACAGGCGGCGATCCTGTGGCGAGAGGCTGGCGGTGAGCCGCTCGGCCGTCTGGCGGAACTCGAGGACCCGCTGGACGCGGTCGTGCTCGACAAATTTGCTGCCGAGGACTTCTGCGACTTCGCCGGCGGCGATGCGGCGCATCATGTCCATCTGCCAGAGGCGATCCTGCGCGGCGACATAGCCCTGGGCGGCAATGAGGTCATCGAGCGACGCGGCGGAGATGTGCGGCACGCCCTGGTGGTCGCGCTGCACCGTGACAGGGTGCGTGACGGCGATGGTGCGGCGGTCGCCGTCGAGCTGCGGGAGCTGGGCTTGCATGGCATGGCGCAGCCATAGCGCGCCGGCAGCCGCGGCGATGGCCACCAATACGAGCAGCACGATACAGACGCTCAGCAGGCGGAAGAACCAGCCGCGTTCCCGCCTCAATATGGTCTCTCACAATAGCGCATAGAGGTTCCTGGCAGAGCAGACTGCCACCACACACGATATCGCAACCTTCATGGCGAGCCTGGATGGCAACCCAGGTTCGCTGCTTGACACGAGGCGGAAGCCCGGCAATCCTAATCATTCTCTCTACCTGGCCAAGGAGTGCTGTTGAACGTTCGCGTCTTCTATCACGACAAGTGTTTCGATGGGGCATGTTCCGCCTCACTGTTCACCCGGTTTCACCGCGAGTGCATTGCGCCTTCAGCGGCATACAGCTATCACGGGCTGGTGCATCGCGCGGGCGCGCTCTTCAACGAAGCGGATTTTATCGGCGACGAGAACGCGATTGTCGATTTCAAGTATTCAGCTTCGCCGAAGATTACCTGGTGGTTTGACCACCACCTGAGCGCCTTCCTGACGCCGGAGGACCATGAGGACTACCGGCGCGGCATGGCCGATGGCCGCTATGCGATGCGGCGCTTCTACGATCCGAGTTATACCTCCTGCGCCGGCTTTCTGACGCACATTGCGGCGACACGCTTCGGCTTTGACGCCGCCCCGGTCGCGGACCTGGTGAAGTGGGCGGACATCGTGGACGGCGCGCTGTATGAGAGCCCGGAGTCCGCCGTGGAGATGGCAGAGCCGGCGATGAAGCTGACGCTGATCATCGAAGCGACGGCCGACCCGGCGCTGATTCCGCGGATGATCCCGCTGCTGACCGAAGAGCCGCTGGCGGCTGTGCTCAAGGAGCCGTTCATTGCGCCGCTGCTGCCGCCGCTGCTGGAGCGGCACCATGAGGGCATGAAGCTAATCCGCGAGCGCGCCGAGTACAAAGACGGCGTGATCTATTTCGACATCACCGACCGGCAGCTTGAGGGCTACAACAAGTTCATTCCGTACTACCTGCACCCGGAGGCGACGTACAACATCGGGTTGAGCAAGTCGAGCTTCCGCACCAAGGTGGCGGTGGGCTCGAATCCGTGGACGAAGCGGAAACCCGAGGAGATGGTGAACCTGGCGACCATCTGCGAGCGCTACGGCGGCGGCGGCCATGCGCGGGTGGGGGCGATCTCGTTTCCGCCGGACCGGTCCGATGATGCGCGGGAAGCGGCGGCGACGATCGTTGCGGAGCTGCGGGCGCATGAACGGAGCCTGGGTAATATTACCCGGCCCCCCTCCCCCCTCCCGTCACCGGAGAGTGGCTTGTAAGTCTTTGCGCTGCTATGGGATAGGCGGCCTCCCGCAGGCTAAATTCGTCTTTCTAAATGGTTTATCGCTTCATTCGTCCAAACAAAGGACTTAGCTACAGAAAAAGCCACCCTTTGGTGGCTTTTCGATTCACTGCTTCTGTGACTGGAACTGTATCTATTTCCAGTGTAGCGAATGCAGGGATATGAAGTGGCACGATTGTTTGGCGTTTCCCAGGATGGGAGTTACCGTGCGTTTCGAGAGCGGTCGCGGCTCAGGCAGCGGATTGCTCGAACCAGTTGAGGACGCGCAGCGCCCGCAGCGTGTTCCACCGGCCGGGCTGTCGGTCGCCGTCCTCGAGAGCGAAGTGGATCCTGCCGGGATGCGTGTTCTCCAGCAGCCAAGTGCCATCGGGCTGCTGTTTGGATCGGAGCAGATCGATGGCTTCGTCGATTCGTGGGTCGGGCATATCTCCCGCTGAGCGGAAGTAGTCGAGGGCACGCAGCACGTCGTATTGCCAGCGAACGGGAAACGAGAATTCGAGCCAGGATGGGCTGACGATGTCGCCGGTGCTCTTGCGGCGGAGGAGTTTTCGTTCGAGGAGGTACTCCTCACCGCGGCGCCGGGCGGCGATGGATTCCCGGGAGCCGCCGGTTGCGCGCTCGTGCGCCAATAGCCCTTCGAGGACGTTGATCGTGGTGGCGAACGACGAGCGGACGGAACCGTTCTCCACCTCGCAGTTCCACCCGCCGTCCTCAAGCTGCTCGTGAAGCAGGCGGCCGACTATGCCATCCACATCCTGCCCGAAGTAGACGCCTAAGGTGACGGTGCGGCCATTGATGCAGGGCTCCACTTCGCCCGAGAAGAACGGCTGGCCGGCGTGCTCCCAGCGGCAGTGCTCTTTGACCAGCGCAATCGCGCGGCGCACTTGGTCAGTGTATGGATCGATTCCGAAGTCATGCAGCAACTGGAGTGTTGGCAGGGTGGAAGTCCAGGGTTGTCCCTGTTCGTCGTCGGACCACTTGAAATTTGCAGGAAAGCACGCGCCACCCGCCCACTGGCCGTCTTCGCCCTGTAACGCGAGCAGGCGGGCGCCCCAGCCCTCGGTGGCGATGCGCGCGCGCTCCGCAGCGACGGCGTCTGCGGGCGCATGGACAAGATCGCGCAACACCTGCCAGCGGATGGCGGGGTCCGAATCGAGCAGCCAGTCCAGTGTGCTCATGCGGGTGAGTGTAATGGATGGTTATTCATCTTGAATCATCCGCCAGACGTCTCAGTTCAATCTCTTTCTGGAGAAGTTCGATCGTGTCGAACGCGCGACCAAAAGTATCTCCCGGACCCGAAGCAGCAAGCCCCCATCGCTGGTAGGGAACGTACTCGCATACCTGGAGAAGCCATTCCTTTAAGACGTCGAGCTCTTCTAATTGCAGAGCGAAGAAGCGGTTGGTGAAGCTCTCATGCCATCCCTCTACAGATGGACTCCGATCAAGTTCTCCGACCAATGAATCTGCCGCATCCAAGGACAGTGCCGGATTTTGAACGGAGAGAATCAATACGCTAGGAAGGTAGTAAGCGAATGCATCCGGGGCAAAAAAGAAAATGGCACTACGGTGCTCTTCCCAGTCCTGCCATGTAAGGTCATGCCAATTTCGGCCGGAGAACCACAAGGCCTCTTCTACATCGGAGTCAAACTGTAGGATCTCGTCGACAAGTATCACCCGCGCAGGTTTTGGACGAAGACCAAATGCCCGTTCGATCTTCTCGGCAAGGTTCATGGAGACTCATAGCACTCGCCGCGCTAGCTGCGCGACGGCCAGACTGGTTTGCGCTTTTCTAAGAACGCGGTGACGCCTTCGCGGAAGTCATCGGTGGCGCGGAGTTCGGCGTTGATATTGACGGCGGCGCGGAGGTTGCGGCTGAGGCGCTCGATCTCCTGACGGTGGAGGAGATGCTTGGTGGCGCGCATGGAGCTGGGGCTGTTGGCGAGCAGCGTTGTGGAGAGCTCGCGGATGGCGGCGTCGAGTTCGGCGACGGGCACGACTTTTGTGATGAGACCGAGGGTGCGGGCTTCCGCAGCGTCGAGGATGCGGCCGGTGAGCAGTAGATCGCGCGCTTGCTTTTCACCGACCTGCAGCAGCAGGAAGGACGAGACGATGGCGGGGACGAAGCCGATTTTGACCTCGGTGTAGCCGAGGCGGGCGTCGTCGCCGGCGAGGGTGAAATCGCAGAGCGTGGCGAGGCCCATGCCGCCGGCCAGCGCGAAGCCGCGAACTTCGGCAACGCTGGGTATGGAGAGGCTGTACAGCGTGCGAAAGAGCTCGGCTATGTTCATGGAGTCGCGCTGATGCTGCTCCATAGTGCGACTGGACATGGCGCGCAGCTCCGAGAGGTCGAGGCCGGAACAGAAGTGCTCGCCCTCGCCGCGCAGGACGACGACTCCGGCGCGGCTGTCTTCCGCGGCACGCAAAGCCAATGTCAGCTCATGAATCATGCATGACGTGAGCGCGTTGCGCCGCTGCGGGCGGTTGAGCGTGATGGTGAGAATGCGGCCGGCTTCGACTTCTTTTTCTTCAACGAGGATGGTGGTGTAGTTCGCCATGGGGTTCTCTCGTTTTCTCTCGCTCGGCGCGAGCAGATCCACGCTTCACTCCGGTCAGGATGACGATGCTTCCTAGGGCATTGTTCAACGAACCGCTACTGTTTCACGCCAGCGTACTTTTCGGCAATGGCACGGTTGGCGGCGATGATGGGCGCGAGATCGCCGAGAGGAGGCAATGATGCTCCGAGTGCGCTCAGGGTAGCGATGACGCTTTCCGTGGGGATGTTGCCGACCAGAACATCCTGCGCGAAGGGGCAGCCGCCGAGGCCGCCGATTGCGGAGTCGAAGCGGCGGCAGCCGGCGCGGTAGGCGGCGATTATCTTTGCGGCGGCTTCATCGGGACGCGCGTGCAGATGGACGCCGAGCTCGATGCGCAGGTCTTTGCTAACCATGGCCGCGAATACGGCGGCGACGACTTCTTCGACAAGCTGGGGTGTGGCCAGGCCGACGGTGTCGGCGAGCGAGATGCTTTCGATGCCGGAGTCGGCGAGCAGATCGCAGGCGGCGACGATCTCGTCGACGCTCCAGGGATCGCCGTACGGATTGCCGAAAGCCATCGAGATGTAGGCGACGACGTCGAGGCCGGCCTTGTAGGCGAACGAGCCGACGGTCTCAAGCGCTTCGACGGCTTCTTCGGGGGTCTGGTGCTGGTTGCGCTGGAGAAAGCCGGGCGAGATGGAATAGGGAAATCCGAGCGTGCTGACGCCGCCGCTGTTGATGGCGCGCTCGACGCCTTTCCTGTTGACGACGATGCCGATGACTTCCAGATCGTCTGCCGGGGCGAGCGTGGGGAGATCGGCGAGGGCGAGAACCTGCTCGGAGTCGGCCATCTGCGGCACGGCTTTTGCGGAGACGAAGGAGACGGCGTCGATGTGGCGGAATCCGGCGGTGACGAGGGCGCGGAGGTAGTCGGCCTTGACCTCCGGCGGGATGGCGAGCGGGAGGCCCTGCCAGGCGTCGCGCGGGCACTCGATAATTTTGATCGCGTCGGTCATACAGCAAAGACGATTGGGACAGAAGAGGGTACCACTTCGACCCGGTATTTCCGATCTCTTCATCGCTGCACCGAATCCGATGCGGCAGGTACGTCATCCACTCTTTGAGACCGTACACCAGGAGATGCAGGATGGCCGCTTTTTGTGCGTGCTGTGGAGCAGAGATTGGGCAAAAGGCCGAAGCGTGTCCCGCGTGCGGAGCGCCGCAGCATGGGATGTTGCAGGGAAGTAGGAATCGCGTCGTCGCGACGATGGAAGCGGGCTACCCGCCTGTCCGTGAAGACAAAGATTCAGATGCGGAGTTTGAGGGCGAGAAGTTCCGTTGGGGCGCGTGTTGCCGGATCTGAATGACTGCGGCTAGAGCTGGACTTCTTAGAGTTGAGCCAGGATGAGGACGGCGGCGATGGCGAGTGCGTGCGTGAGCACGATTGCCATCGATGCGCGGAAGAAGCCGATGGCACGCCAGAGCAGGCCGAGGAGCAAGCCGTAGAGTGGGAACTGGGCATACATCAGGACCTGCGCGACCGTGTCGGCCATAGCGTCCGGAATGCCGAGCTGCGGTTGATGCGCCAGCATGGCGAGCGGCGCGATGAGGCGGAGGCGGAAGAGGCCGTTCGGGCCGAGTAGAGGTGCGACTTCGGCATAACGAACTGTGAAGTATGCGGCGACGATGCCGGCGAGGACGAGCGCCCAGACGATGCCCCAGGCTAGCGGAGATTTACCGCGGGTTTTTTTGCGGGCTGCTGTTCGTTGCCGGGGGAGTGCTTCTGCGCGTGACGCCATGATTTGAGGATAGCTTCGGGCTGCGCGGAACAGCGCGGCCATCCAGAGCGCGCATCTTGATCGTCAACGGACTAGTGGTCCGCGGCACGTGCGTCTGCGGCGATGACGACATCCGAATTTGTGGTCAGGTCTGGAGAACGCCGGGGTGGAAGCGCTCGACGTTCGGATTGTGTGCTGCGGCTTCTAAGGCGAGCAGGACGGCTTCGCGTGTTTTTGCGGGATCGAGGATGGCGTCGACCCAGAGGCGCGCGGCGGCATAGCGGCAGTCGGTTTGCTGGTCGTAGCTGGCCTGGATGTTGGCGCGGATCTCCTGCTTCTCTTCGTCGCTGAGCTTGCGTCCGCCTCGCTCGAGGGCGCGGATGCGGATTTCTACCAGTGTGTTGGCGGCAGATGCTCCGGACATGACGGCGTAGCGCGCGGTGGGCCAGGCGAAGATGAAGCGCGGATCATAGGCCTTGCCGCACATCGCGTAGTTGCCAGCGCCGAAGGAGCCGCCGACGATCACGGTGATCTTGGGCACGGTGGAGTTGGAGACGGCGGAGACCATCTTGGCCCCGGAGCGTATGATGCCGGTCCATTCGGCGTCGCGGCCCACCATGAAACCATTCACGTCGTGGATGAAGATCAGCGGGATGAGGTTCTGGTTGCAGTCGAGGATGAAGCGCGCGGCCTTGTCGGCGCTCTCGGCATAGATGACGCCACCAAACTCGATGCGCTTTTCGCCGGTGGGGCTGGTCTGCGGCTGGTGCTGCTTCTGATTGGCGACGATGCCGACGGCGAAGCCGCCGATGCGCGCGTAGCCGCAGAGCACGGTGCGGCCGTAGTCGGCCTTGTACTCGTCGAACTCCGAGCGATCGACGAGGCGCGCGATGAGCTCGTGCATGTCGTAGGTGTTGCTGGCGGCGCGGGCGGGATCGGGATCGAGGAGGGAATAGAGGTCCTCGGCGGGATATTTTGGCGCGTCCTTTTCCGGATTGAAAGCAGCGCGGTCGAAGGGCGCCCTGGCGGGATGGCCGAGCTTCGACGACGAGCGAGCGCAAGCGCGCGATGCAGAGGTGATCGTTGGGCTCTTTGAAGTCGACGGTGCCGGAGATTTCTGCATGCATGGTGGCGCCGCCTAATTCTTCGGCTGAATATTTCTGTCCGATGGCGGCTTCGACCAGCGCGGGGCCGGCGAGAAAGAGGCCGCTGCCTTCGGTCATGAGGACGTGATCGGTCATGACAGGGAGATATGCGCCGCCGGCGACGCACATGCCCATGATGGCGGTGATCTGCGGAATGCCCGTGGCGGACATGCGCGCGTTGTTGCGGAAGATGCGGCCGAAGTCGTCCTGGTCGGGGAAGACGTCCTCCTGCAGCGGGAGGAAGATGCCGGACGAGTCGACGAGATAGAGGGTGGGGAGGTGATTCTCCATCGCGATGTGCTGCGCGCGGAGGACCTTCTTGGCCGTCATGGGGAAGAAGGCGCCGGCCTTCACCGTGGCGTCGTTGGCGATGATCATGCAGAGGCGGCCGGCGACGCGGCCGAGGCCGCAGATGACGCCGGCGGCGGGGCGCGCCGCCCCACTCGGCATACATGTCAAAGGCCGCGAATGCGCTTAGCTCGAAAAGATCGGTGTTGGGATCGAGGAGGAGTGCGATGCGCTCGCGCGCGGTGAGACGCTGCTTGGCGTGCTGTGCGTCGATGG
Source organism: uncultured Acidobacteriaceae bacterium (assembly GCA_963736915.1). Lineage (GTDB taxonomy): Bacteria > Acidobacteriota > Terriglobia > Terriglobales > Acidobacteriaceae > KBS-83. The sequence continues at coordinate 59,556 of CAVTQV010000007.1, forward strand.
CTTTCGCACCGCCGCCCTCGCGAATCGCGGCCTCTTGCTGACGGAGAGCGGAGAGAAGCGCGAGCATGCCGGTGGCGTTGGATTGCTGGCGCTTTGCTTTGGGATCGAGCTTCGACGCGAGGGTGTTGTTGAGCGCGGTCGGCGGATTTTCGGGGCTGGGCATAGGAAACTCGCCAGCATAGCAGGTTGGATTATGGCAAAGGGTGGAAGCGCAGGCCGTGAACCGGGAAATGTTTGCGATTATCTGTGACTAGCGGCAGATCGTGTTCGAGGGCGGTAGCCGCTACTAACATGTCGTCGAGTGTGAGGGTATGTCCTTTTGCTGCCCATTGCGCTTTCAGCGTGCCGGCGAGCCGCGCGATCGATTTCGTGATGGGAAAACAGCGCAGCGAATCGAGAAAAGCTGTTGTGCGGGGCTCTTCACCAGGGCGTATGCCCGCGTAGATCTCGGCAATATTGAGGCTGGAGGTAGCGGGAAAATGGCCGCCCTCCACCAAAGATGCCAATTTTAGGCGGCGTTCATTTCTTCTGCGAAGCACATCGATGATGATGGTGGAGTCCAGCAGCAGGATCATTTTGTACGCTTGCGGCCCGATTTCGCTTTGACTGCTTTGGCTCCGCGACCTTCGGCACGAAGGGAGCGGACCCAGGCTTCAGTTCCGGCGGCAAGTTCGGGATGATCCTCGTCGCGCCAGACAGGCTCATCGCTGCGCAGGAATTCGAGCAACTTCCGGCGCTGTAATTCGGCGCGGACGGTTTCGACGAGGAAAGCGCTCCGCCCCCGAGGACCGACCAAGCCGTCGATCTCGGTCAGCAGGTCCTGCGGAAGAATGACATGTGTTCTTTGTGTGTGCATATGAAGTCCCACTTCAAGTGTGACATAACAAGGAAGGTGTTAAAAGTGGAATCGTTAAAACCCGGCTGATTGGATGCCAGCCAGCCCAAGCTCCTTTGCATCTCGCTGTATGGCCGCGAGACAGAAGGCGATGTGCTGGTCGAGATCGATGCCCAGCTCCTTGGCGCCATTGATTACATCATCGCGGTTGACTCCGCGGGCGAAGGCTTTGTCCTTGAGCTTCTTTTTGACGCCGGCTACTTCGACGTCGTGGATGGATTTTGTGGGCTTGACGAGCGCGCAGGCGGTGAGAAAGCCGGCGAGCTCGTCGCAGGCGAAGAGCACCTTGTCCAGATGCGAAACGCGCGGCGTGCCGGTGTATTCGGCGTGGCCGAGGATGGCGTGGCGAATTTCTTCGGGCCAGCCACGTTCTTCGAGCACGCGCACGCCGACGTAGGGGTGCTCTTCGGCGGAAGGGTGGCGCTCGTAGTCGAAGTCGTGGAGCAGGCCGGTGGCGCTGTAGAGGTTGATGAGCTGGCTTCGGTGTCGCTCGTCGTTCAGGCTGAGACGCGCGGCTTCCTGCTCGCCATAGGCGCGGACGCAGCTTTCGACGGCGAGCGCGTGCTTGATGAGGCTGGGACTCTGGGTGAACTCGTTGAGCAGGGCCCAGGCAGCCTCGCGCGTGGGGAGCAGGGCAGGTATCTGATTAGTCATTCCACCTCCGGGTCATGCGTAAAGCGAGAGTATTGCTGTTCTCTTCGGGTTTTGTGCCATGTTTTCGAGAATATCCAGGTGCTTTCCACTGGAATTTCACTTGACATGAAAATCAACACTCGGGCACTGTAGCTATGCGCGACGGTGTATCTCCGCTGCGCGGGAAGCCCGCTCTGGCCTCCGTACAACATATGGCAACTACCTTAGCAAGCGTCGAGGCGCGCGAGGTACTACGTTGCGGTCACTGCCAGCTCGTGCAATTTCGCACGATCAATGCCCTCTGCAGGCGGTGCCACAAATCCCTGGAAATGGAAGAGCCCGAACCGGTCATGCCGGCCGCGACCTCTGCTACTCGGGAACCCGAGGCGGAAGAGGGCGGTCTGCAGGTGGCGCGCGCAGTGCGCGATGCCCGGCGCGGCCGCAATCTTTCGCAGCGGCAGCTTGCCGGACGGATGCAGGTGCCCCGCACTTACATCTCGAAGATTGAGAACGGCAAGGCGATGCCGACCTTGTCCTCACTGGAGCGGCTGGCGACGGCGCTCGAGGTGGACATGTGCAACCTGCTGCATGACGCACGCAACCGCCAGCACGACGAGTCGCTCTCGATTCTGGACGACCCGTTCCTGTCGGAGATTGCGCCGCTGATCTCGAAGCTGGATGCGCTGCAACGTTCCATGTTCCTGAACCAGGTGCGCGATATGGCGATGGGCCGCCGGCGCACCGCAGTGGCATAAAAGGAACCAGTTCCTTCAGCTAGCGTTAACGTTGCACTGCAGTGCGCACGGCCGTTTTCTCCAGACGGCCGCGCGCATTGCGACGCGCTCCGGCCATGTGCTACGGTCGAAGGCTGAGAGGGAAGGGCATTCTCAATGAAGTCAGCCAGCCGGGCCCATGAGCTCTCGCCGGAAGAGCAGGCTATCTACCGGTCGCTCAATCCTGAGCGAATGCCAGAACACATCGCGATCATCATGGACGGCAACGGCCGCTGGGCCGGGCGCCGCAGTCTGAAGCGGTTTCTTGGCCACCAGCAGGGCGCCGAGTCGGTGCAGTATGTCGTCGAGACTTCCTCACGCATCGGCCTGCCATGGCTGACGCTGTATGCCTTCTCGCTTGAGAACAATCTGAAGCGGCCCAAGACGGAAGTGAACTTCCTGATGCGGCTGCTGCGGTCTTATCTCATCAACAATGTGAAGCGGATGAACGACAACAACGTCCGCATTGCCTACATCGGACGCACGCACGAGCTGCCGGTTGAGGTGCAAGAACAAATGCAGGCCGCCGCAGAAGCGACAGCGCGCAATACCGGCACGGTGCTGACGCTGGCCCTGAACTACGGGGCGCGGTCGGAGATTATCGATGCTTTCGCTGCATTGTCGCGGGAACGCGCAATGCAGGGGCGGAACGCGGAGGGGATTACCGAGGCGGACCTGCACCGGCATCTGTACACAGCGCATATGCCGGATCCGGACCTGGTGATCCGGACCTCGGGCGAGATGCGGATTTCGAATTTTCTGCTGTGGCAGATTGCTTACTCGGAGATTTTCGTGACCGAGCGGTTCTGGCCGGACTTCCGCGGTGTGCATCTGCTGGAGGCGATTGCGGAGTACCAGCAGCGCGAGCGGCGGTATGGCGGGTTGAAGGCGCACACGGATGAGGAAATTCCGGAACATGCCGGAGTTCTAGTGCCTCGGTAGGTAGGATAGAATCCTACTCATGCGATCCACACAGCAGATGAGCATTACGCTGCCGAACGAGATGGCTCAACTCGTTCGCGAAAAAGTGGCGTCCGGAGAGTACGCAAGCGAAAGTGAAGTGATCCGGGATGGGTTGAGGAGCCTTGTGGCGCGTGACCGCGCGCTGGAGGAGTGGCTGCACACGGATGTAGTACGTGCTTATGAGGAGTTGCGGGCAAATCCAGATAGCGGGATACCGTTGCACGCGATTCGCGCGCATCTTGAAACACAGCATCAACGCGCAGTCAGAAAGAGAGAGGGCAAATCTCAGATTCGCTCGGCGAAATGAGTACTCGCCTTCATGACTCGTGCTTCTGAACCGGCATCGGCATCAGCTCAAGAATTCGAAGTAGTTTTCAGCTCGCGAGCCAGACTACAACTCCTTGAACTGTATGACTACATTGAAACCGTGTCATACCCTGGCCGCGCCAAGAACTATGTAGACGGCCTCCTCGGCTCGTGCCATCGGCTGGAGATTCTTCCCCATCGTGGAACAAGACGGGATGACATTCTGCCCGGTTTGCGGATTACCCACTTTCGTAAGCGGACGGTGATTGCCTTCGTAGTGCTGGAGAAACGCGTTGAAATTCTTGGCATTTTTCATGGCGGCCGCAATTACGCGGCGATTCTGCGCCAACCCGTCTGAGCTAACGTCGGGTGCTGCCACCAAGCAGTGAGCCCAATGCACCGCGGATGAGTTGACGACCTACCTGGGAGCCGATGGCTCTTGCGGCGCTGTTGACCATTGCTTGCCCTGGCGACATACGACGTGAGTTGCCGCCGCCGAACAGTGCTCCCATGGCTTCGGTCAGCAGGCCGCCCGCTCCTGCGGTGGCGGTCTGGGCCTGCTGCTGCACCTGATCGCGCTGTTGCATCTGGCCGGCGGTGGGCGCCTGCTGGGCTTTGCCGGTGAGGCGCTCGTAGGCGGATTCTCGGTCGATGGCTTTTTCGTAGACTCCCGCGACGGGCGAACTTGCGATGATCTGCTGGCGCTGCTGTGGAGTAATGGGGCCGATCTGGCTGGCGGGTGGGCAGACCATGGCGCGTTCGACGATGCCGGGCGTGCCGCTCTCTTCTAAGAAGGACACCAAAGCCTCACCTACTGCGAGCTGGGTGATGACGGTGGCGGTGTCCAGCTTGGGGTTGGTGCGGAAGGTGTCGGCGGCGGCTTTGACGGCCTTCTGATCGTTGGGCGTGAAGGCACGGAGCGCGTGCTGCACGCGGTTGCCGAGCTGGCTGAGGACAACCTGCGAGACATCGTTCGGATTCTGCGTGACGAAGTAGACGCCGATGCCCTTGGAGCGGATGAGGCGGATGACCTGCTCGATGCGTGCGCCGAGAGCGGTGGGCAGATCGTTAAAGAGGAGATGCGCTTCATCGAAGAAGAAGACGAGCTTCGGTTTTTCGGGATCGCCGACTTCGGGCATGCGCTCGAAGAGCTCGGAGAGCAGCCAGAGCAGGAAGGTGGCGTAGAGCTGCGGCGATTGCATCAGCTTGTCGGCGGCGAGGATGTTGACGACACCGTGGCCGTTCTGGTCGGTTTGAAGCAGGTCGTCGATGTTGAGCGCGGGCTCGCCAAAGAACTTGTCGCCGCCCTGCTGTTCGAGCGCGATGAGACCGCGTTGGATGGCGCCGATGCTGGCCGCGGAGATATTGCCGTATTGGGTCTTGTACTGCGCGGCGTTGTCGCCGGTGTGTTGCAGCATCGCGCGGAGATCTTTGAGGTCGAGCAGCAGAAGACCCTGGTCGTCCGCGATCTTGAAGACCAGCGTCAGGACGCCGGCCTGCGTGTCGTTGAGGTTGAGGATGCGGCTGAGGAGCAGAGGACCCATCTCTGAGACGGTGGCGCGGACGGGATGGCCCTGTTCGCCGAAGACATCCCAGAAGGTGACAGGGCAGCCGGCGAATGCGGGTGCGTCGATGCCCATGGTCTTGAGGCGCTCGGCGAGCTTTGGCGTGCTCTGGCCTGGCTGGCTGATGCCAGAGAGGTCGCCTTTGACGTCGGCCGCAAAGACCGGCACACCATTGCGGCTGAGCGCTTCGGCGATGACCTGCAGGGTGACGGTTTTGCCGGTGCCGGTGGCTCCGGCTACCAGGCCGTGGCGGTTGGTAAGCGAGGGCAGCAGGACGAGGTCGGATTTAGTGTCAATCTGTTTCGCGATCAGCATCGGCTGGGCCATTTTTTCTCCCTGGGCAACGAGTCTTCGAGACTGAAGGTACACCGGTGGCGCGACTACTTTCTACGCGTCTTAGCGTCTAAGCTGACGACATGCAGGTGCGCGTTCTTTTCTTCGGTGTGCTCAAGGACCTGGTTTCGTCGGGCGGCGAAACCATGACGCTGCCCGAAGGCTCGACCGTGGTGGATTTGACCGAGCAGCTTCGGAATGGGAGCCGCGCTGAGAGCGCGGGACATCCGGTGTGGGGAGCGTTGGCGGTGGCGGTAAATCGCGAATATGCGAAGCGCTCCGCGGTGCTGCACGACGGCGATGAGGTAGCGCTGCTGCCGCCCGTGTCGGGCGGCGCGGAGGATGCGGCCGAGCCGATAGTGGCGCTGATTCGCGGGCAGATCGATCGCGATGCGCTGGTGACGAAGCTGAAGCAGCCGGCGGATGGCGCTGTCGTGGTCTTTGATGGCATCGTGCGCGATAACACGCGCGGGCGGAAGACGCTCCATCTCGAGTACGAGGCATACGAGGAGATGGCGCTGGGCCAGATGCAGAAGCTGGCGCGCGAGGCGGCCGATAAATTTCCCATCGACCGCGTTGGCATTGTGCACCGGCTGGGCAGGCTGGAGATTGGCGAGAGCAGCATCGTGATCGTGGTCACGTCGGCGCATCGCGCGGCAGCGTTCGATGCGTGCCGATGGCTGATCGACACACTGAAGCGCACGGTGCCGATTTGGAAGAAAGAGCACTTTGCGGACGGCGCGGTGTGGACGGACGGCGAGCCATTTCCGGCGGAACTGGGGCCCGGTACACCGGCATGAATCGCGTGGCCGCGGTCTCCGCGCTGGCGCTGCTTGCGGTTTCTGCCGCAGCGCAGAAGGAGCCTACATTTCATGTTGAAGCTCCGCTGGTAAATGTATTCGTGAGTGTGACAGATAAGGCAGGCGCGCCGATCGGGGGGCTGACGCGGGAGGATTTCCAACTTTTCGAAGATGGGAAGCTCGAGAAGATCGCAGTTTTTGAGCGGGACACTTCGGCGCCGCTGGCGATTGTGCTGTCGGTGGACCTGAGCGGGAGCGTGTACAAGGATTTTGCGCAGGAGCAATCGGCGGCGCAGCGCTTTGCGAAGGACGTGCTGCGCCCGCAGGACCGCGCCGATGTGGTGGCGTTCGCGGACAGCGCGCGCGACGTGACAGGATTTACTCCGAATGCGAAGCGGATTGCGGCCGGACTGAGTGGACTGCGTCCGGGCAGCGGCGGCACGGCGTTCTACGGAGGCATCGCGCTCGGGTCGCAATTATTGCGGCCGGAGCATGGCCGGCGCGTGCTGGTGGTGATCTCGGATGGCGACAATACCGTGAACGATGTGAGCTACGAGGACGCGCTGGACGAGGCGGTGCGCGACGAGGTGATGATTTACAGCATCATCGACGTGCCGGTGGCGGCGAGCGCGGGCCGCGATCTTGCGGGCGAGCACGCGATGATCACGCTGGCGGAGCAGACGGGCGGGCGCGCGTACTATGCCGATCAGTCATCGCTGGACCAGATCTTCCACCGCATTGCCGACGATCTGCGGACGCAATATCTGCTGGGGTACTACCCGCCGAAGCGTCCGCCGGAGGACCCGGGCGGATTCCGCTCGATTGCGGTGAAGATGAGCAGCGTTGCGAATAGCGCGAAGTACAGCGTTCGCAACCGGCCGGGGTATTACGCAGATGCGGGCCGCTAACACGATTTCACTGCAGGCGTAGAGCGGCCGACAGAAGGTCATGCGGTCTTTCGACAAGGATAGGCCACTCGGAGAAGCCCATCGCCATCTGACGCCATCAGAACAAATGCCAAGGCTCGGCTACAATCGCGGCATGGCGAGTGAGAATGCGTCGCACCGCAGTAAAAAGCTGCCGCCGCCCGGCGATACCGGGCAGGAGGCCGCTTATCTTCGTTTCCTCTCCGATAAGCAGGTGCCGGTGACGGTGAAGCTGCGCGACGGCGAAAGCGTCTCCGGGTGGATCGAGTACTTTGATGACCGCATGATCCGGCTGACGCGCGAGGGGCACCCCAACCTGTTCATCTACAAGCAGCAGATACGCACGATTACGGAGCAGGGACGACGGGGACTGAAGAGCAGCGCTGGTCAAAATTCCGCAGAGGCATCGAGGGACGCACGCCGTGATTAGCCAACTTCCTGATTCGCTGAACCTGGGGCTGGCCGTGCCGGCGGCGGCAATTGCGATTGAGGCCGGACTGTTGATCCATGACTTTTACGAACGCGGCGTGCTCACCGAATACAAGGGCGACGTGGATCTGGTGACAGAGGCGGACCGCGCGAGCGAAAAGCTGATCGTGGAGAAGCTGCATATTGCGTTTCCGAATCATGGCATTTACGGCGAGGAGGGCACACGGTCGGGGCTGGATGCCGAGTATCGCTGGTACGTCGATCCGCTGGACGGCACGACGAATTTCGCGCATGGCTTTCCCTACTTCTGCGTATCGCTGGGACTGGAGCGGCGACCTGCGGGCTTGGCGCCGGATCAGGACGGCGAGATCGTGGCCGGTGTCATCTATCAGCCGATGCACAATGAGCTGTTCGTCGCGGAGAAGGGTAGCGGCTCGTATCTGAACGGGCGACGGCTGCACGTCTCGAAGACAGCACATCTGCAGGAGGCGCTGCTGGCGACGGGCTTTCCCAGTCACAAGCGGCACGAGAATCCGAACATCCACTTCTATCAGCAGCTCACGCTGCGCTCGCATGGCGTGCGGCGTGCCGGCGCGGCGGCGCTCGATCTGGCGTATACGGCGGCCGGGCGATTCGATGCGTATTGGGAGTTCAACCTCAATCCTTGGGATACGGCAGCGGGCGCGCTGATGGTGACCGAGGCGGGCGGCCAGATGACGACGTTTGAGGGAGAGCCCTTCCGGCTGGACAGCAAGGAAGTGCTGGCGACGAATGGATTGCTGCTGCCGGAGCTGCAGAAGTTTTTCCAGGATATGTTTGCGGGGCGGGATATGAGCCGGTGCCGACGGCGGCGGAGTTTGCCGACCTCGGCGGACAGGCATTCGAAGTGCTAGCGGAGATCGAGCGGCGCTCGCCGCAGCCGATCCTGTTTTAATATTGATACAGCTGATTTCTCCGCTGCGCGGCTTCGCCGCTCCGGTCGAGATGACAATCGCTGTGTGGGAGCCGCGTGCTAGTTGCGGCGAGCTACGGCGCTTTGCGGTATGGTGTCTGTGCTGATGAAAGGCCTTACATGCCTGCGCTGAAATGGTTTGTTGCTCCGCTTGCCGCTCTTGCACTTACTGTTCCCACTATGGCTGCTGACGCGCCCACGCTGGTGAAGCGCGACGGCCGGTTTGCGCTGATGGTGGATGGTAAACCGTTCTTTGTGCTCGGCGGGCAGATCAACAATTCGAGCTCGTGGCCGTCGACGCTGCCGGATGTGTGGCCGACGCTGACAGCGATGCACGCGAATACCATCGAGGCGCCGGTCTATTGGGAGCAGATGGAGCCCGCGCCGGGGCAGTTTGATTTCTCAACCGTGGATGCGCTGGTGACGGGCGCGCGACAACACAACCTGCGCATGGTGCTGCTGTGGTTCGGCACGTGGAAGAACGGCGAAGACCACTATGTGCCGGAGTGGGTCAAGACGCATCCGGAGAAGTATCCGCGCATGATTAACGAGCGCGGCGAGCCGGTGCAGGTGCTCTCCGCGAATTCGGATGTGAATCTGGAAGCCGATAAGGCCGCGTTCCGTGCGCTGATGCATCATCTGCACGAGATCGACGGCGAGCAGCACACGGTGATCCTGGTGCAGGTGGAGAACGAGTCGGGCGCTATCGATGCGGTGCGCGATCACTCGCCCGCGGCGGAGAAGCAGTTCAACGGGCAGGTGCCGGCCGCGCTGGTGAAGGCGCTCGGCAAGCACGCCGGGAAATCTAACGGGACGTCCGGCGGGACGTGGCGCGAGGTCTTTGGTCCGGATGCGGATGAGGATTTCCAGGCGTACTCAGTGGCGCATTACATCAGCGAAGTGGCAGCGGCGGGCAAAGCAGAAATGCAGTTGCCGATGTACTGCAATGTATGGATGCAGTACCCACATGGCTATCGCATTCGCGGATGGGACAGGCCGGGCTTCGATTATCCGAGCGGCGGACCTGCACAATCGGTGATCGACATCTGGAAGGCGACCGCGACGCACATCGACATGATTGGGCCGGACATTTACACCAGCGATACCAAGGCGTTTAACGAAATCCTGGCGGCATATCATCGGCCGGACAATCCGGTGTGGATTCCGGAGACCGGGTTGGGCGACGCATTTGCCAAGGGCATCTTCTACGACATCGGAGCGGGCGGCATCGGCTACTCGCCGTTTGCGACCGACCAGACGGGATGGTCGCTGCAGGCTGGCGAAGTTCCCAAGCTGCACACGGAGAATTACAAGCTGCTCGCGCCGATGGATCGCGACCTGGCGCAGTGGATCTTCGAAGGCAAGGTGCACACCGCAACCGAAGAAGTGGGGCAGACGGAGACTTCGATTGACCTGGGCCGCTGGCGCGCGGAGATCGGTTTTGGTGATCGGCAACGGGATGGTGAGCACGCGCCGGGAACGCCGGATCACATGGGGCGGGTGCTCATTGCCCAGGTCAATCCCGACACGTTCATGGTGGCGGGCTTCGACACGCGCGTGACGCTGCGGCTTGGCGAAGGTGCGACGGGGCATGCGCAGATTTTGCGCGCGGAGGAAGGTAAGTACGAGAACGGCGAGTGGCACGCGCTGCGCATTCTGAATGGCGACCAGACGGACCGCGGGATCAATCTGCGGCATGAGGATACGGTGGTTCGCGTCCGGATGGGCACGTACTGAGGAACTTGCCTTTCGGGAGCGCGCACGAGGAACTGCGCCGAAAAACGCTGCTACAATTGAGGTGACCCCACCTCGCACTGGAGATTGGTTTCATGGCTTACGTTATTGCAGAACCTTGCATCGGTACTAAGGACTCGGCTTGCGTCGATGCCTGCCCCGTCGACTGCATTCATCCCAAGAAGGACGAGGGCGATCACGCCGAGGCGGAACAACTGTTCATCGATCCGGTGGAGTGTATCGACTGCGGCGCGTGCGTGCCGGTGTGCCCGGTTTCCGCCATCTTCGCGGGCGATGACCTGCCGGAGAAGTGGGCGAGCTATACGGAAAAGAATGCCTCGCATTTTGGCCGTTAACCAGGGACATAATTTTCGCCCAGCGCGCAGCCTTCGGGTTGCGCGTTGCTGCGTTTAGACACATATGAATGCTGAAGCCATTGTGCTGCGCACGTGGCCGATCCGCGAGGCCGATCAGATTGTCGCGCTGTTTACGCGTGAGTTCGGCAAGCTGAAGGGTGTGGCGAAGTCCGCGGCGAGGAGCCGACGGCGCTTCGGCGGCGCGCTGGAGCCGATGACGCACGTGCGCGCCAGCTTTGTCGAAAAGCCGCGCCAGGAGCTGGTGCGGCTGGATTACTTCGAGATTGTGCGGTCCCCGTTGTCGATGGCCGTGGACTACACGCGGTTGAGTGCGCTGGCGTTTTTCGCCGAAGTCACTGACGAGACGCAGGCGGATCATGATCCCAACGATGCCGTATTTCGGCTGCTGCTGTCCGTGCTGGAGGCGGCGGAAAGCGGCGGGGTGTGGATGCCGGTGACTTACTTCGCGTTGTGGATCACACGCCTGATGGGCTGGCTGCCGGAGCTGCGCCGCTGCATGATCTGCAGCGAGCCGCTGGATGGCGCACCTGCGTACTTCCATGCGCTTTCCGATGGGCTGGTGTGTGTGCACCACAAGCGGCTCGCCTCCGGCACGCTCAGCGTGGACTCGCAGTGGCTGGCAGCGCGCATTTTTCATGCGCCCGCGGCGGCGCTGCTGGATGAGCCGTGGCCGCGGGAGCGTGCGCGCGACCTGCGGCGCTTTTCCGTGCAGACGCTGGAGCGGCACCTGGAACGCCGGCTGACCAGCGCGGCGGCGCTGGTCAAGCTGGGCGGCTAGGACTGGCCGCACGGGCGGATGCGCCTGCGGCGCGTGTCTACTACGGTTCGCTCCGTTGTCGCTCACGCCCGGCATCTTTTCAAGATGCGGGGCACCCACGTTCGTGACGACGCGTTAGCGTTTCGCGTGTTCGACCGGCTCCTCGTGGTCGACGACGGGGTCGTGCTCGGTGGCGCGCGAGGATGCCAGGCGGAAGACGCGCTCCCGCGCCTCTTCGCGTTTGATGAAGCGGCGCCGGCCAATCAGCAGGTCCTGCAGTGAGACATAGCCGCGCGGCTGCATGGTTTCGCGGTCGAGGACGAGCAGACGAATCTGGCCGGTGGTGGCCATGCGCTCGGCTGCGCTGCGGCAGGTCTCATCGCCGAAGGTGTAGACCGGCGGAAGCTCGGCAAGCAACGGAGTGTGCTCGTCGGCAACGTCGGTCATCGCATCTTCCACGCTGACCATCTCCAGCGGATCGACGCCGTATTCGCGGGTGAGGTGATGACCGCGGCGGCCGAGCTTCTCGGTGAGGATCGATCGCGGCATGATGAGTGAGGTGATGGTGTAAGCGGCGATGCACGCGACCACGAGCGGCAGGAGTGCCGGCAAGGCATGCGTGAGCTCGATGGAGAAGACGATCGCGGTGAGTGGAGAGCCGAGTGCTCCGGCGAGCATGGCACCCATGCCGATCAGCGCGAGCGTGCTTTCCGGCATGTGGAGCAGATGTGCCGAGAGCGCGCCGAGCGATGCGCCGATCATGAGCAATGGCGCGAGCACACCACCTGAGGTTCCGGAGCCGAGGGAGAAGGCCCACATCAGCGATTTGAAGACGATGATTCCGAAGATGAGCGCCATCGTTGCGTGCCCGGCCAATAAGACGGCGATGTTGTCATAGCCGACGCCAAGGCCGTGGGGGAAGAACAAGCCGCCGATGCCGACGCCGAGTCCGCCAATTGCGGGCCACCACATCCAGTGCACGGGCAGCTTGCCGAACAGATCTTCAATGCCATACATCATGCCGCTGAGTGCCGCGGCGCAGAGGCCGATGATCGCTCCGAGAATTGCGGCTAAGAGGGCGAAACGAATGCCGCCGGGCATGGCCTGCGAGGAGAGCGGGAAGAGCGGACCAGCACCGAGCCAGATGACACGCAGCACCGCCGCGGTCACGCTGGCGAAGGCCACGGGAACCAGCGAGCGCGGACGCCACTCGAAAAGCAAAAGCTCCACGGCGAGCAGGATCGCCGCGAACGGCGCCGCGAAGGTTGCGGACATGCCCGCGGCAGCGCCGGCGACGAGCAGCGTGGTGCGTTCCGCGTCTGTGAGCTTGACCCATTGCGCCAGCAGCGAGCCGAAGGCGCCGCCGGTCATGATGATTGGACCTTCCGCACCGAACGGACCGCCGGAGCCGATGGCGATGGCGGCCGAGATGGGTTTGAGCACGGCGATGCGGGGCTCGATGCGCGCGCCGTTCAGCAGGATGGCTTCAATGGCTTCGGGAATGCCGTGGCCGCGGATTTTATCCGAACCATAGCGCGCCATGATGCCGACGATGACACCGCCGATGATCGGCACGAGCACCATCCAATAACCGAGCGGGCTGCCGGCGGGCCCAACCATCGCCCAACTGATGCGGTGATAGTAGAAGAGGTTGGTAAAGAAAGCGATGAGCCGCAGCAGGATCACGGCGAGCCCTGCGCCGCCGATGCCGACGATGATGGCCAGGCCGGAGATCAGCCAGACGCGGCGGTCGACAGTGAAGTCGCGCAGCGTGGAGGCATGGCTTCTCATCGAGCACCTCGCGCCAGAGTGCGTCCTGCAGAGTGCGCGGCGGGCAGCGGATCCTGCCAATGTTCGATGCGGGTAAGCGCCTCGATCAGATCGGGACCCATCACTTCGAGCTCGCTGCGGTGGTGAGCGGCCAGCTTGTGGAGCAGCCGGGAACCTTTGGCTGTGATGCGAAGCAGAACGCGGCGGGCGTCGGTCTGGTCACTGGTGCGCTCGAGCAGACCTTCTTCTTCTGAGCGGTTCGCCAGCTCGACCACGCTGTTGTGGCGGAGTCCGAGACGCTCGGCAGCGTAGGCGATGGTGGGAACGGCACTGGCCGGGGCTCCGGCAATCTGCAAAAGCAATTGATGCTGCTGCGGTTGCAGGCCGGCGGCGTGCGCCGCCTGCTCACTGAACTGGACAAAGGCCCGAAGGCGATAGCGAAATTCGGCCAGCCGCTCCACCAGGCTGGACGAGGAGGGTCGTCCGTCTTTCATTAATATATCGTATCACGACATATCTGCATCTGCGACGATGTCATCAAAATCGCTTAGAACAGTCAGGGATCCTGAGACTCTGCTCAGCCCGGCGTCCGCGGCGAACGTCGTATACTACTGGTATGTCAATCGTGCGCAACATTGCCGGCGTCGCCAAGGGTATGTCGATCACCTTCGGTGAAATGTTCAAGCCGACCGAGGTGGAAAATTATCCCGACGGACCGGGGCCGAACCGCGGCGCGCACTTTCAGGACCGGTTCCGCGGCGCGCACGTGTTGCAGCGGGATGAGAATGGTTTGGAAAAGTGCGTAGCGTGCTTCCTATGCGCGGCGGCCTGCCCCTCGAACTGCATTTACATCGAAGCGGCGGAGAATACGGAAGAAAAGCGCATCTCCAGCGCAGAGCGGTACGCGAAGGTCTACAACATCGACTACAACCGCTGCATCTTTTGCGGGTACTGCGTGGAGGCCTGCCCCACCGATGCGATCACGCATGGGCATGGCTTTGAGCTGGCGTCACTGAACGCGACCAACATGATCTACCGCAAAGAGGACATGCTGGTGCCGCAAATTGCTCTGCCCGGCGATACGCAGGCGCAGTCGGATTCGATCAAGTAGCGCTTTGCACCATAACCAACCTAGTATTCCGCCTGCTGTCCCTTAACCGGGACGGAGGTTGGAACACCCGGCGTGCCGGCGTACGTGACGAGCAGGACGACGGGTTCATCGCCGGTTTCGCCGCGATGGACATCATTCACGGTCTCCGCGAATGCCTCCCCCTGATGAAAGACCTTCGTTTTGCCACTGACCTTGTCGTGTACGGTGAGCGTGCCTGAGAGCACGTACGCGGCGTTTGGAAAAGGATGCGTGTGCCACGGCAACGCGGTATGCGGGGCAATCGTCAGCTTGAGCATGGTCAGTTCCGGATGGCCCTTTGGGTATTGCGTGTATGGAACGCCGTTCCAGGAGTGGTCAGCTTGCAGCAGGACCTCGCGCTGCGCGGATGCAACGGTCCTGGTTTTATTTTGCGCTCCGTTTTGAGCGTAGGCACTCGACACTGATATTGCGGCCGTGATGATGGCGATTGCTGCGATGTGATGGCGAATCATGAAAATTCCTCCGTCGTGTCGGTGCGGATCAGATAGCGACTCAATCAAAGCTCCAGCGTTGCATACTAGGCGAGAGATTTGATTGCAACCTGACCCAGCGGCAGGACTTACTGTCCAACGTGATATGGTGGCTTCGCTGCAGTGCGAAGGCGGCTAGATATGCGTCTGTCCAGACGTTCGGGCCGCCCGAAGCTGTCTTCCAGTTGCCGCCATTGTTCGCTGAATCCCGTACGTTCCGGAAGGAAAATCACGCGATCATCGGTACGCCATTCATCGTATACGCGCCAGACTTCCGCCGGAGACACAACATCTTTGCCCATGACATGGACATTGGTCAGGAGACGCAAAAAGCCGAGTTCGCTGATACGGCAGAATGCAATCTGGCCGGTGTCGATGCTTTGCAGCCACTCATTGGCGAGCGCGTGATGAACATGCCGGTTTGAGGTGAGTGCGATCCAAATATTGACGTCAGGCAAGAAGATCATCGAATCGAAGTCTTTCAAATCCACGCGCCGGGTTCTTGAGACGGTATCAGCGGCAGGGTCACCCTACCGTGGACGGCAGGTATATCCGACTCGGCGTTTAACTCACGCTCGAACGCGCGGACAATGAATTCCTCAATCGTAACGCCTTGAGTTCGTGCTATCTGTTGCCCCTTGCGGTAAACGGATTCGGGCAATTCGATTGTGGTTTGCATGACCACTCGCGCCTATGATACCGCCTCCGTAACACCGATGCCGCCGGGTGCAGTGAGCGATGAGTGTCGATTTGCCTGCGGAGAGGCGGGAATCAGTTTCTTTACGTGGGGGTTTTCAGCAACAGATAGCCGCCGGCGAGGCCGAAGAGCAGGTCGGGTGACCATGCCGCGAGAAATGCGGGCAGCATGTTCACGTTGCCCATGGCCTCAAACGTGCCCGCCACCACCCAGTAGGCGATGGCCACTCCGATCGCGGCAGCGATACCGGTCAGCGAGCCTCGCTTGCCCATGGAGAGCGCGAATGGTACGGCCAAGATGGCCATGATCAGCGTGATGAGCGGGTATGCGACCTTGTGATCGAGTTGCACGCGCAATCGCATGGTGTCGAAGCCGCTCTGCCGCAGGTCGTGGATGTAGCGCGAAAGCTCGATGAAGCTCATCTCGGATGACTGACGGTTCTCCTTCTTGAAATAAGAGGGCTGTTCCGTCAGAGTGGCGAATGTGCTGAGCGAGAAGCGGTCGTAGCTGCTGACGGCCTCACCCTGGAAGTGGCGGTCCCATCCATCTTCGAAGATCCACTGATTCAGGTGCGGGTCCCAGTGTGCGGTGTCGGCAAAGATGCGCCGTGTCAGCGAGAAGGTGTCAGGGTCGAACTCGAAAACGGAAAGATTCGCGAACCGATCATGGTCCGGATCAAAGAACTGGTAGTAATAGATGCGGCCGGGCTTTCCCGCCTCCTGCTCGCCGAAGATCCACTTCTGATCCGGGCGCAGGAAGGTCTGCGCTGGCTTGCCCTTGATGATGCTGAGCAGGGCCTCCTGACGGCGGTTCGCGCCGGGCAGATAGCTCTCGTCAAAGAGGAACAAACCGACAGCGAGAATCGCGGCAATCACCAGCACGGGCACGATGACGCGATAGATGCTGATGCCGGTGGCCTTCATGGCGGTGAGTTCGCTGGAGCGGTTGAGCACGCCGAATGTCACCAGCACGGCGACGAGTACGCCGAGCGGCAGCAGCGTATACACCATGCTGGGGACCAGGTTGAAGAGATACGCGCCTACAGTCACCAGCGGCGTGCGGTTGCGGATGATGTCACCGAGTCGCTCGAAAAAGGTGAAGACGAGCATGAGCAGCACAAAGGTGCAGAGCACCATGATGAAGGTGCTGAGGAACTCGCGGAGCACATAGTCATCCAGAATGAGCGGAAAACTGCGACGGCCGGAGCGCTCGTGGCGCAGTGTGGTGTCAAGGAGTGGCAGGCGGGGCTTCAGTACCTTGCCGGGTGTGCGCGCGCCGCCGAAATTGAAGGAGAGATTCGCAACGCCGCCGCGGCTGAGCTGCCGCAGAAGAAGCAGGCCGAATGCGGCGAAGATGATGTTGGCCGCCCACACGCCCAGGAAGGGAGTGATCTTGCCCTGGCGCGCCAGCGAGACGCCGGTCAGCGAGAGGAAGTAGTAGACGAAGACCAGCGCGATAGTGAGCACGAACCCGGCGCTCTTGCCGCCGCGCCGGGAGGAGAGTCCGAGTGGAACGCCCACCAGCATCAGGACAAAGCAGGAAGCGGGAAAGGCGAGGCGCTTGTAGAACTCGATGCGATACCACTGTCCGCCATGGCGCTGCGACCGCCGGTAGAGCTCAGGGGTGGACATGGCGAGCACCGGCGCGTCGGCATGGCTGATGTGCGTATCTTCCTGGTTGCCCGTCTGCAGGGGAAGATCGGCTTCCGCAAAGGTGGAGACGGAATACTGGTTCGGGTCATTGGCCACGAATTCGTGCCGTGTGCCGTTGCGCAGGCGCATGCGGAGCTCGCCGTTGCCGCCATTGACCACTGTGGCCGTGGCCGCCGTGATGATGAGCGGCGAAGCGGGATTGGTGAGGTCGGCGAGAAAGACGTGCTGCCATTGCGACGCGCCGACGGAGCCGCGCACATTCTGTACATAGAGCACGTAGTTCTTAAAGTCTTCATAGAAGACACGCGGCTGAATCTCAAAGGAAGCCTGCGATGTCTTCAGCGCGTTTTCGAGATTGAGAAGCGACTCCGCCGCCTTGGGCGCAAGATAGAGCGCATTGAGAAGCGAGACGCCCCACGCAAGAACCGCAACCAGAGACACGATGCCGACAAAGCGCCACACGCCGATGCCGGCAGCACGCATTGCGGTGATCTCGCTGTCCGCAGCCATGCGGCTGAGCCCCAGCAGTACGCCGACCAGCACCGCCATGGGGATGGTCATGGTGAAGGTGTTGGGCAGAGTGAAGAGGAAGATCTCCGCCATGCTGGCGAGCGATGCGCTCTCTCGCACGATGACGCCGAGGATGTCGGCCAGCGGCCGCATGAACAGAATGAAGGTGAACAGCGCGCCGCCGATGAGGGCGTGCGAGATCACTTCACTCAGAATGTAGCGTCGTAGAATGCGCACGGCAGTCGGCCTGCGGCTAGTTTATCGCGCGTGCCGGTACACGAGGTCGAGCAGTTCGTCGTACATGGCGCTGGCCTTGTCACCGCCGTCGCGGATTGCCGTGGTGGCGCAGTGCTCCAGGTGATTGCGCATCAGCAGGCGGCTGACGCCGCGCAGGGCCTCCTGAACAGAGGCGATCTGCACCAGAATGTCGGCGCAGTAGCGCTCCTGCTCGACCATCGATTCAAGGCCGCGCACCTGCCCGGCGATGCGGCGCAACCGGCGGACGGCCGCGGCTTTCAGCTCGGGGTCCACGGCGACGGCCAGCTTTTCACCGGTATTGCATGACGCTGCCGGCTGCTGTTGCGTCTTGTTCTTGTTCATGCTGCCCTCCAGCGCCGCAGGCGCATGCTGTTCAACAACACGCTTACCGAACTGAGCGCCATGGCTGCTGCGGCCACTGCCGGCGACAGCAGGATGCCGAAGGCGGCCCAGAGCACGCCCGCGGCTACAGGCACGGCGAGCAGGTTGTAGCCCACGGCCCAGCCCAGGTTCTGCTTCATGATGCGGCGCGTCGCGCGCGCGAGCTTCAACGCTGCGACGATGGCGCCGAGATCGCTGTGCAGCAGGATGGCGTCGCCTGCCTCGCGTGCCAGCTCCGTGCCCGTTCCCATGCCAATGCCGGAATCTGCCTGCGCGATGGCGGCTGCATCGTTGATGCCGTCACCCACCATCAGGACGCGCCTGCCTTGGCGCTGCAGCTCGCGGATGCGTTCCAGCTTCTGTTCCGGCGAGAGCCCGGCGTAGACCTCGCGAATGCCGAGAGCATCCGCGAGAGGCTGCGCGGAAGCCGCAGTGTCCCCGGTCAGAATGGCGAGTTTCAGATGCAGTGCTTCGAGTGCGCGCAGAGCGCCCGCAGCATCCGCGCGAACAGTATCGCGGCAGATGAGGGTACCCGCGTAGGCGCCCGAGTACGCGATGTGCAGCATCGTCGCGCCGGGTTCCTCGGGCAATGTTGGGATTGTGATGTGGTGTTGCTCGAAGAGGCGCGTGTTTCCGGCAAGGAGCTCCACGCCGGCGATAGTCGCTTCCAGTCCCATGCCAGGTTTGGCTTGAAATGCATCGACGGGCAGGAGTGTGAGTCCGCGCTGCTCAGCGGCGTGTATGACGGCGCGCGCCAGCGGATGTTCGGACCGCTGCTCTGCCGACGCGGCGAGCTGCAGCAGCCGGTCTTCCGACCATCCGGCCGCGGGTGAGACCGCGACCACGCTCGGTTTGCCTTCGGTCAGCGTACCGGTCTTGTCCAGCAGGACGGTATCGACATGGGCCAGCCGCTCCAGTGCTTCGCCGCCTTTGAACAGGACGCCGAGCTGTGCTCCGCGTCCGATAGCAACGGTCAGCGCCGCCGGTACCGCAAGACCCATCGCGCAGGGGCAGGCAATCACCAGCACTGCGATCGCGACGGCGAATCCGCGGCTGACGTCGAAGAACGACCAGATCACGAAGGTGGCAATCGCAAGAGCAATGATTGCCGGGACGAAGATGGCGCTGACGCGGTCTGCCAGTTGCTGCATTGGAGCACGCGAGGACTGCGCCTGCTCGACCAGCCGCAGGATCTGCCCCAGCCGGCTTTCTGCGCCGACAGCGGTGGCGCGGTATTCGAGAGCGCCGTCGTAATTGAGCGACCCGCCGATTAGCGTATCTCCGATACTCTTCGCGACCGGCTGCGACTCGCCGGTGAGGAGCGATTCGTCGAGGCTCGTGGTGCCGCGGAGCACGATGCCATCTACGGGCACACGCTCACCGGGACGAAGAACGACAACATCGTCGGGGAGCACGGTTGCGGTCGGCACGGTCAGCTCGCGTCCTTCTTTAAGCACGCGGGCGTGTGCGGGTTCCAACTCTGCCAGCGAACGGACCGCGTCGAGCGCGCGTTTGCGTGCGCGGGTTTCCAGCCAGTTGCCCAGCAGCAGAAAGCCGAGGATGAAGAGCACCGAGTCGTAGTAGAGGCCGGGTTGAATGTGATGGCGCGTGAGCAGGCCGGGCCAGAACGTCGCGGCCACGGAGTAGCCGAAGGCCGCAAGCGTTCCCAATGCGACCAGCGTGTGCATGTTGGTGCTGCGGTGGCGCGCGGCCCGCCAGGCGCGCTGATAGACCGGAGCACCTGCCGTAGCCATGCCGAGCAGGGTGATGGCGCCCAGCACGATTGCGAACAGCGGGCTGGGCGACATCACGTACATGCTGGCCACCATTACTGCGACGGCCGCAGCGATGGTGAGCAGCGCGGTCACGAGCAGGCGGCGTTCTCTCCGGATCGCGTCTTTCGGGTTTTGCGCTTCGTTTTGCGAACCATGATTGACGGAACCGGCCTGCGCGGGAAGATTCGCTTCGTAGCCGGATTCACTCACAACGGCTACCAGAGCGTTCGGCGAGGATTCGGCCGGCGCGTACATCACACGCGCGGAGTGCGCCAGCAGGTTGACGGTCGCATCGACGACGCCGGGCGATGCGCGCAGCGAGCGCTCAACGTGGGCCTGGCAGGCTGCGCAGGTCATGCCGTGAATCGGCAGGACTATGGTTTCTATGGCGGCCTCGACGGGAGTTTCCGCGGGCTTCTCCACCGCAGCGTCCTGCTCCTTGTTGGCCAAGGCAGCATTATTCGACAAGGTGTGCCTCGAATCCGGCTTTGCGGATCGCGGTGAGATAAACATCGGACTGCGGCGTGTCGCTGTGCAGCCGTGCAGCGCCCACACGTACCCCATCCACCTTTGTGCCCGGCACCTGATTCAGCGCGCGGGTGACACGCTGCACGCAAGCCCCGCAGTGCATGCCATCGATTTGAAAAAGCAGCTCGGTCATATACCCCCACCCCCTATGCGTATAGGATGCGGGATTCCATGGCAGGATGCAACTTCACCCTTCTTTGCCGGACGGAGACTCGGGTTCGAAGCGATAGCCGATGCCGCGGACGGTCCGGAGAAAGACCGGATTTGCCGGGTCGTCTTCGAGATAACGGCGGAGACGCACGATGAAGTTGTCGATCGCACGGGTATCGGTGTCCTCGCGCATACGCCAGACCTGTTCGAGCAGCTCCTTTCGCGATATGGTGCGCCCCTGGTGACGGACGAGATAGCGCAGCAGGTCCGCCTCCATGACGGTGAGACGAATGTTGCGGCCCTCGACGTGCAGCTCGAGCGCGGCGAAATCGATGGTGCGTCCGGCAAAGCTGAACGAGGATTCCGCTTCCGCCGGTACTGTGCTGTTGGACTCGCGTCTTTGCCAGGCCCAACGTCGCAGCAGTCCATGCAGCCGCGCCAGCAGGATCGAGAGATCGAACGGTTTCGGCAAATAATCGTCCGCGCCGGCGGCGAAACCGCGGAGCACATCTTCCGGCCGTCCGCGCGCGGTCAGCATCAGCACAGGCGTGCGATCGTCGCGCTCGCGCAACTGCTCAACGACCGAAAAGCCGTCACAGCCGGGAAGCATCACGTCGAGCACGATGACATCGATTTCCGCATCAGCAGCAGCGACGACTTCGAGCGCCGTTTCGCCGTCCCGCGCGATGCTGGCGCGATAGCCTTCGGCTTCCAGGTTGAACTTCAGGCCCTGCGCGAGGTGTTCTTCGTCCTCCACGATGAGGACATGCGCCGGGACGCTCATACGGTGGCTCCGCCTTCCACCGCGCCGCCGGGAGTAAGAATACGCGGCAGCTGCAGATGAATGGTCGAACCGCGGCCCTCACCGGCGCTCTCGGCAAAGGCGTCGCCGCCGTGTTGCCGCGCGATGGAGCGCACCAGGAAGAGACCGAGGCCGGTGCCCTTCACGCGCAGGATGCTGCGGTTGGGCACACGATAAAAGCGGCGGAAGATGCGCTTGAGCTGCGGCTGCGGAATGCCGAGACCCTGGTCTGCGACGCTCACCATCACCCAGGCATCGCTTTCGACAGAGAGCACGATGGTGAGATGCGCGCCGTTCGGCGAATACTTCACTGCGTTGTCGATGATGTTCAGCACGGCCGTACGGAGATCTTCCGGATTGCCGGCGACGGCAAAGCTGGAGCCGGCGTGCATTTCCCGCCGATCGATGCGGATCGCATCCGCATCGAGGTGATAGCGGACCGTTGCGGTAGTTACCGCCTCCTCGACCAGCTCATCCATATCGACGCGCACCCGGATCTGGCTGCGTGCGCGCTGGCCCAGTTCACCAGCCTTCAGCACCTGCTCCACTGTCGCCATCAGGCGATCGGTGTCTTCGCTCATCACGGCGAGGAACTGCTGCTGCTGTTCGCGGGAGACGTCGCGGCGGCGCATGGTGTCCAGATACAGACGGATGGAGGTGATGGGCGTCTTCAGCTCGTGCGTGACGGCGTTCAGGAAGCTGTCCTGCTGCTCGTTGCGGCGCACTTCGCGCACCAGGAAGACGGTATTGAGGATGAGTCCGACAATCAGGAGAGCAAAAAACGGGATGCCGATGAGGAGCGGTGCGAGGCGGCGCCAATTGAGAATGATCCAGCCAAGCTGGAGCGCGACGGCAACTCCGACGAGGCAGACACCGAGCGCGATAAAGAAGAACATGGCACGACCGCGCCGGGTGATCCGCATAGGCTGACAAAAGTATAGCGGCGCCCAATTTAGACGCCGCTATACGTAAACAATGCTCGATCGAATCAGGCAACGCCGGCAGGACGTGGATTGGCAGGATCGTACTGCGCTAGCTTCACCTGCTTGGCCAAGCCCAACGTCTTGAGCAGCCAGATGCCGTAATAGTTGGGATCGATCTCGTACCAGGCAAAACCATGGCGTGCGGAGACGGGGTGCGCGTGATGGTTGTTGTGCCAGCCTTCGCCGCCGCTCACCAGGGCTACCCACCACAGATTGCGCGACTCATCCCGGGTTTCAAAGCGGCGCGAACCCCACATGTGGGTGGCCGAATTGACGAGCCACGTGGCGTGCAGGCCGAGGGTGGTGCGCAGGAAGATGCCCCACAGCAGGCATGGCCATCCACCGATCGCGAGGAGCAGGATCCCGACCGCAACGATGGGCAGCCAGTGATAGCGGCTCAACCAGCGATGCACAGGGTCTTTTGCAAGATCGGGTGCGTAGCGGGCCAGCAGAGCGGTTTCGTGATGCAGCGCGTCACCCTTCAGAATCCAATCGACGTGCGCCCACCAGCCGCCGTCGTGCGGGGTGTGCGGATCGCCTTCGTGATCGCTGAGCTGATGATGGACGCGATGGGTGGCTACCCAGAAGATCGGGCCGCCTTCGAGCGAAAGCGTGGCGCAGACGGTCATCGCATATTCCAACCACTTTGGCACCTTGTAGCCGCGGTGGGTCAGCAGCCGGTGGTAGCACATGCCGATGCCGACGTTGATCGACAGGAAGTAGAG
Source organism: uncultured Acidobacteriaceae bacterium (assembly GCA_963736915.1). GTDB lineage: Bacteria > Acidobacteriota > Terriglobia > Terriglobales > Acidobacteriaceae > KBS-83. The sequence continues at coordinate 82,850 of CAVTQV010000007.1, forward strand.
AACAACGGCGGCGATGAGCGCCTTCCAACTGAAGAAGAAGAGCGCAGCTACTGCGCCGATATGGAAGGCGAGCATGAAGCCCGTCGTCACCCAGTTACGGCGGAAGTTCTGGCCGGCGCGACCGAGCAGCGGCACTTCCTGCTTGCTGCGGGTGCGCGCGGAGGTGTGTGTGACAGGCGCTGCAACGGTAATCTCGGAAGGTGTTTCAACCAGCATGTAGGGGAACCTTTGGGAACTGAGAATGTCTCTATTTCGACCCTAACAGCGATGCCGGTGGGGTCAGCGTAAGAGTTTTGTAATCGCCGTACGGCGGTAAGCGCAGTACAACAGGGACAAGGAGCTTTCAGGGATGAAGCGGGGAATCTGTCTGGGTTTCATAGTTACGACGGCGTTAACGATTGGTCACGCGCAGCAATCGCCGATCGATCTGCCCACCAGCAAACAACTGACGCCGGTTCCGGGCACGCCGCAGCGCACCAACAGCCTGCCGATGGCGATTGCCGCTTCACCGGACGGCCGCTATCTGGCGCTGCTGAATGCAGGCTATGGAACGTATGAGTCCGAATACCAGCAGTCCATCGCGGTGCTGGATACGGCAACCGGAAAGGTGACCGACTACCCGGAGCCGCGCACGACGCCCGGCATGCCGCAAACGTTGTATCAAGGGCTCGCCTTCTCGAGCGACGGCACGCATCTCTATACATCCTTCGATTCGCTCTCCGCGCCTGTCGCTGCAAATCCGAAGGAGACTGGAAACGCCATCGCCGTGTACCGCGTCGAAAGCGGGCGAGTGACACCGGAGCGGCTGATTCCGATTCCATTGCAGACGCTGGCGCAAGGCCGCATGCAGAACCATCTCGATGCGCACGTGGCTGCGGGCAAGGCTATTCCCGCGCCGGCGGGGCTGGCCATGGTGAAGGGAAGCGGCGGGGACCAGTTGCTGGTAGCGGATGTGCTCTCCGACGATGTGCTGCTGATCGATGCGGCGAGCGGCAACGTTCGATATCGTTTCGATCTGTCGACAGGACCTGTCGTTCCGTCCGCCTACCCGATCGCCGTGATAGCGACCCGCAATGGCAGATGGGGATTCGCGGCTTTGTGGAACGGCTCGGGTGTGGCGGAGCTCGATCTGCGTTCCGGTAAGGTGATCGGCACGCTGCCGCTGCTGCGGCCAGCAGAAGCAACCGCGCCCGGGTCGCACCCTGCCGCGCTTACGCTCGCGCCGAATCAGAAGACGCTCTATGTCGCGCTTGCCAACCGCGATGCGGTGGCCGCGGTCTCGCTCCGTCGCGGTCGGATGAAGCTGGCGGGCATGTTTGATACACGCCTTCCGGGTCAGCAATATTTTGGCGGCGAACCGAATGCGCTCGCATTGGGTAAAGATGGACGGCATCTGTACGCCGCTAATGCGGGGACGGATTCGGTTGCCATCTTTCGCACGCGCGGGGTCCACACCGGCACACCGAAGCAGGCGGATGGCTTTGTGCCCACGGAGTGGCTGCCCACCGGGCTAGCCATGGATTCCGGTCATCTCTACGTCGCAACCGGCAAAGGCACGGGCACCGGGCCGAACGGCATGCCGCAGCGGCGCGTGCCGGGTCTTCCCCAATCGCACCGGCCAACCACCTATATCGCCACCCTGCTCTATGGCTCGGTGGCATCGGTCGATCTGGCGCAGCTCGACCCACATTTGCCGGAGCTGACGAAACAGACCGTCGCCAGCAATATGCAGAATGCCGCGGCCGTGCATATCCAATTTCAAAGCGGGCACAATCCCATTCGCCACGTGATCTACATCATCAAGGAGAATCGCACTTACGATCAGATTTTCGGTGACCTGCCGGCGGGCAATAACGATCCCAGCCTGACCATGTACGGCCGCAGCATCACGCCCAACGAACACAAGCTGGCGGAGCGTTTCGGCATTCTCGACAACTTCTATGACTCCGGCGAGGTCTCCGGTGACGGGCATGTCTGGTCTACGGCTGCAATCTCCAGCGACTACACGGAGCGGACGTGGCAGCAGGCGTATCGCGGAAACGAACGCCTGTACGACTACGAAGGAGTGGTGGAGAATGGCTTCCCGCTGACCGAAAAGATTCCGGATGTGAATGAGCCGGAGAGCAGCTACCTGTGGACGAATCTCGCGCGGCATCACAAGACGTATTTCCATTTTGCCGAGTACATCGCGACCCAGTTCTGCGGCAGCGGGGAACCCATGCCGCGGCAGAGCCCGACAGAAGGTACACCGGAGCCTGAGAGACAGAAGTGTGCGCGGTCTGCGATTCACCTGGGTGATCCGGTGCCGGAGAATTATGGCGGCGGTGTCAGCAAGTATCCGTGGGGCATTCCGCTGATCGCGCAGAACGTCGCGACTAAGCCAGAGCTGGTGGGGCACTTCGATCCGAACTATCCGGACTTCCAGCTCGACTTCCCCGACCAGATGCGCTTTGAGGAGTTCGACACCTATTTCAAGAAGTGGGTTGCGGAACGTAACGATGGACGTGACGAAATGCCGGACTTCGTGATGCTGCGTCTGCCCAATGATCACACTGAGGGCACCCGCGCCGGCAAGCCGACGCCGAACGCTTCCGTGGCGGACAACGATCTCGCGGTCGGCCGCGCGGTCGAAGCGGTCTCACACAGCCCTTATTGGAACGACACTGCGTTCTTCATCCTGGAAGATGACGCGCAGAACGGCGCCGATCATGTGGATGCGCACCGCAGTACGGCGCTCATCATCAGCAAATACGCGCCGCGGCAGGCGAAGCCGCTGGTGGATGACCACTTCTACACGACTGTGAGCATGGTGCGAACGATGGAAGACCTGCTGGGGCTGCCGCCGATGAACAACAACGATGCTTTCGCGCCGCCGATTGCGAGCGTCTTTGCGGGAGCGGGCGATCAGCCGCCTTTTGACGCTGATTACTCGAATCGCGACAACGGCCTGATCTACACGGCGAACAAGCCGTCAGCGCCGGGCGCGAAGGAGTCCGGCAAGATGGATTTCCGGCATGAAGACCGCGCCGATCCGCAGAAGCTGAACGTGATTTTGTGGAAGGATGCGAAGGGCAATGCGCCGCTGCCGGCAGCGCTGCTGGTTCCGGTGAAGCATCGCAAGGATGATGATGACTGAGATTCGTGCTTGACGCTAGGGGGCCACAACGAGACTGTTACGAAACGTCATCTTGTCCTCGCTCATCGTTAATCCAACTTTCGAATTGCCAACTACTCGCCACGGACGATTTGATAGATTCGACGCTTGTGAGGGGCAAGATGAAATTACTTCTTTGTGTCGCGCTGAGTGTCGCAATCCCCAGCATCTGTGCCGGTCAATCCGCGTCGCCATCTGAACAGACATTGCAGGCAATCCTTTACGAATTGCGGGCGATTCGTGCGGACATGCGGGTAGAGAGCGCACGCACGAAAAGCATGGAGCTCTTACTTGCTGAGTTGCAGCTTCAATCAGCGGCTGTGACTCGGGCAGTGGAACGGGTTGACACGGCGCGCACTAAGACGAGTGATGTGCAGGAGGGCATTCGACGAACAACGGCAGACCTCACAAGCGATGACGAGGCACGTGACGCGGCGACTAGCCAAGCCGAAAAGGACAAGCTCACGAGTGATATGGATCGACTGAAGGGTGGGCTCTCTAATCTCAAGAAACTGGAGCAGGACCGCTTGTCCAATCAGCAGGAAGCCGAAGCCTCACTTCAGAAAGCTCAAGATGCGTATGACGCGATCGAGGATCAACTCGGCACTCTGATAAAAACGTTGCGCACGGCTCAGGAGATTGGAAGATAAGTAAGCTCGGCGACCGTACACAATCCCAAGCCTGAGAGCATTTGCGTCGCTTTGCTCTTCTGAACCTAGTTTCGTAACGACTTTGCAATGGCCGCGTCTTCTACTCGTCCAGGCAGCTAACCGACAAAGTCGACCTTTACCGGATGCGGGATGATGCCGCGTTCGTGGCCCAGTTCGAGCAGTTTGCGGATGGCCTGCCTGCCGTCCTCGCCGTAATTGAGCGTGCGCTCGTTCACGTACATGCTGACGAAGCGGTTGGCGAGCTGCGTGTCCAGATCACGGGCAAACTGCATTGCGTAGGCCAGCGCCTCTTCGCGATGATCGAGCCCGTGCTGGATGCTCTCGCGCAGCGCCTTGGTGACCACACGCATGGTCTCTTCGCCCAGGCTGCGGCGGATCGCGTTGCCGCCGAGCGGCAGCGGCAGTCCGGTTTCTTCGCGCCACCACTGGCCCAGATCGAGCACCTTGAAGAGCCCGCTGGTGGAGTAGGTGAGCTGGCCCTCATGGATGATGAGTCCGGCTTCGTGCTTGCCCGCGAGCACCTGGGGGATGATCTGGTCGAAGGGAACAATGGTGGTGCGGACGTCCGGCGCGAAGAGTTTCAGCGAGAGCGCGGCGGTGGTCAGCTCGCCGGGAATCGCGATGCGGACCTGCTTGATCTCGTCGAGCGAGAAGTGCTTGCTGGCGACGATCATCGGTCCATAGCCCTCGCCCACGCTGCCGCCGCACGCCATCAGCGTGTAGTTGTCCTGCAGGTAGGGATAGGCGTGGAAGGAGATCGCCGTGACGTCGTAGAAGGCTTCGTGAATCGCCTTCTGGTTTAGCGTCTCGATGTCGGTCAGCGTGTGCGTGAACTTCAGGCCGGGTACGCGCACCTTGTTGGTGGCGAGGCCGTAAAACATGAATGCGTCATCGGAGTCCGGCGAGTGCGCGATCTTGATCTCGCGAATGCCGGTCTGCGTCTGTTCCAACGAATGGGTGGTGCTCACGCTGCTTGATTCCTTTTCGTAACTATTCCGGTTGCGAAGGACGTCTAGAGAACGACGCGAATGTCTGGGCGCACGCGGCGGCGGCAATTACTTTGGCGGCGTCGCTGGCCAGGAAGGGAACGACCGACTCATGCAACAGCACGGAGAAGCTGGTATTTGCCAGCATGCCCAGCCACAGAGCGCCGATCGAGAGAAGAATGATGTCACCGACGGCCGCGCCGGCGATGGCGAAGAGAAGCTTCCGTTTGCCGTCGCGATAGATGAGTCCCGCCACGGCAGCAGCGAACGGAGCTGCCAGCAGGTACCCGCCGGTGGGTCCGAAGAGCTGCGCGGCACCGCCCAGCCCGTGCGGGCTGAAGACCGGCAGGCCCGATGCGCCTTCCAGCAGATAGAGGCACAACGCGGCAAAGCTGAGCCCGGGCGCGAGCACGAGGCCGAGCAGCAGCACGGCAAAGGGCTGTAACGTGATCGGCACCGGGGTAAAGCCCAGCGGAATGGAGATGTGCGCGCAGAGCGCGACGAAAGCGGTGGCGGCTATTGCAATTCCGCCCTGCCGGGCGAGGCGGCGCGCGCTGCCGGCTGCGGCGCTCTGGTCCTGTACGGCGGCTGTCCGGATAGCTGTGCGGGGCATCATCGTTTCTCGTCTCCTGAACTGCTGCGAATCTTCGTTCGGTGCATCAGTTGTCCTGCTTCAGGTCCGTTTCGGCTGCGTCCCCTGCGTCGGCAGGCAACTCCGCGCGATCGCGACGAACGTGCCGCGCCACCGAGATGGCCACCCACAGCAGCGCGCACAGGCTCACAACGAAGACGACAAACAACCAACGCATGCGTGGGGGATCAGTCCTTCCGGGGCTCTGTCAGGATAAAGCATTTCCCGTTTCATCGTCAGCGCACGCTCGCGCCAATCCAGTCCAGGTAGGCATCGCTGCCGTCAGCCACATCCAGCACCAGGAACTCCGGCAGTTCGTAGCTGTGCAGCTCGTGAACGCGCGCGCGGACCGCATCGACCTTGTCCTGCTGGGTCTTGATCAGCAGCAGCACCTCGTCGGCGGTCTCCACCGTCTCCTTCCAGCGATAGATGGAATGCACATCGCTGATCAGGTTTACGCAGGCAGCCAGCCGTTCTTCAACCAGCGCATGCGCGATACGTTTGGCTTCCGCGCGTGGTGAAGTGGTCACAAGAATGAGGCGAGTGTCGGTCATGCGATACGCTCGATGGTGAGCATCCGGCGCGCTGCCATACAATGCTCGGCGAGCCGCATCCCATGCAAGAACCTTGCAGGGCGGCACAGGCAGAGTGCGTGGGGTAGACGGGACAGGGAGATCGACAGGAGAGATATGGCGACAGAGATCAAGTTCGGAACCTCGGGCTGGCGAGCCATCGTTGCGGAGGAGTTTACGCTGGCCAACATACGCCGCGCCGTCACCGGCATCGCGAGGTACGTCGCCAGCCAGCCGGGCAGCCATCGCGTGCTGGTGGGCCGCGATCCGCGTTTTCTGGGGGAGATGTTCGTCGACGAGGCGGCGCGCCTCCTGGCGCAACATGGCGTGACACCGGTGGTGATCCCGGAGCCTGCTCCCACACCTGCGATCGCCTATGCCATTCGCGAGCAGAAGGCCAGCGGTGGCATCAACTTCACGGCCTCGCACAATCCGCCGGAATACAACGGCATCAAGTTCTCGACCCCCGATGGCGCACCCGCGCTGCCCGAGACCACGAGCAAAATCGAAGCGGAGATTCGCGCGCTCGGCGATACGCCCGTGACACAGGCGAAACCGCTGGACAAGAGTGAGACGCTCGACGTGAAACCGGACTATCTGAAGCGCCTGGGCGAGCTGGTCGATTTCAAAACGATTCAGGCAGCGAAGATCGGGATCGTCTTCGATCCTTTCTGGGGCGCGGCGCGCGGTTACAGCTCGGAGATCCTGCGCGACCATGGTATCGATGTGAGCTGCGTGCACGACTACCGGGATGTGCTCTTCGGCGGGCACGCGCCGGAGCCCGATGATCATCTGCTGGGCGATGCAAAGAAAAAGATGAGGGAGACGGGCGCACACATCGGCATCGCGACCGATGGAGATGCCGACCGTTTCGGCATTCTCGATGCCGATGGCACATTCATCCAGCCGAACTATGTGATCGCGCTGCTCTTCGAGTACCTGATCGAGACGCGCGGCTGGAAGAATGGCGTCGCAAAATCAGTCGCGACTACCAATCTCATCAACGCCATTGCGGAGAAGCAGGGTGTGCAGTTGTATGAAACGCCGGTCGGCTTCAAGTACATCGGCGAGCTGATCATCAAGGACGAGATCGCGATTGGCGGCGAGGAGAGCGCAGGGCTCACCATCCGCGGGCATGTGCCGGAGAAGGACGGCATCATCGCTGGCCTGCTGATGGCCGAGATGGTGGCGCGCCGCGGACGCAGCATCAGCGAACAGCTCAAGGATCTTTTTAACAAGTATGGTTCCTTCTACCCGGTGCGAGAGAACTTCCGCTTGACCGGCGAGGTGAAGCAGAAGTTCACTGAAAAGGTAAAGAAGGATCCGACCGAGCTGGCCGGGCAGAAGGTGAAGCAGGTGGTGCGGACCGACGGCCTGAAGCTGATCTTCGAGGATGGCTCATGGGTCTGCTATCGCCTGTCTGGCACCGAGCCGGTGGTGCGCGTTTACACCGAGGCGCGCGACCACGAGGAGAGCGCAAAGCTCACCGAGGCTGCCAAGAACTGGGTATTGCAGTAGGAGAAGGGAAGCAGAGTGAATCCGATGTCCCCGCAAACGCAGCCCCACATGCAACCGGCCCACACCCAGCCGGGCAGGTTGGCGCGGCGTTTTTCCGTAGCCACGGCTGCGTATGGGCAGCGGCGGCGCATCGCCACGGTCTTCGCTGCGGTGATTGCCGCTCTGCTCGCCTACCATGCGCTTTTCGGCGCGAACGGGGTCGTCGCGTACCAGGCGAAGCGCAGTGAAGATCGCGTGCTTGCGCAGAAGCTCGAACAAATAAAGCAGGAAAACAGCCGCCTCAAGGCTCATGTTGAGCACCTGAAAACAGATCCCGACGCGATCGAATACGAGGCGCACATGCGCCTTCGCTACACGCGCCCGGACCAGGTGATCGTGCTGAACAATGGCGCTCCCGCTGAAAACGCGAAGCCTGCGCCCGCCAATCGCTGAGTCTCACAGGCCGTTTATACTGACTCTATGAGCACAGCAGCGCCGCGCGATCAGTATCTCTTCGGCTCGCTTGAGAGCAGCGCCAAGAACCAGATGAAGGTGCGGGAGGCGAACTTCGGCGAAGAGCCGCCGGAGGGGATCATCCTGACCTCGCTTGATTTTGCTGTGAACTGGATCCGCAAGAGCTCTGTGTGGCCCATGACATTCGGGCTGGCCTGCTGCGCAATCGAAATGATGTCGATGGGCGCGGCGCGCTTTGACGTTGCGCGCTTCGGCGCAGAAGTCTTCCGTCCCTCGCCGCGGCAGTCAGATCTTATGGTGATCGCGGGCCGGGTCTCGCAGAAGATGGCGCCGGTTATCCGGCGGCTCTGGGAGCAGATGCCGGAGCCGAAGTGGGTGATCTCCATGGGCGCCTGCGCGACCTCCGGCGGAGTTTTCAACAATTACGCGCTGGTGCAGGGCGTCAATCAGATCATTCCGGTCGATGTATACGTTCCCGGCTGCCCGCCACGGCCGGAACAGCTTATCTACGCCATCACGCTGCTGCAGGAAAAAATCCAGCGGGAGCGCGGCACGCTGAAGCGTGCGCTCAATTTGAGCTAGAGCATCTTGCACGAAGGCTGTGGGCGGATGAAAGCCGCCGCTCCAGCATCAAGCAGCCAAGCGGCAGTGCAAAACCGTGTAAATACCATCATTTTCAGGCGAAATAGTGCTTGAATTCGCCGATTCTGCCATTAGGATGGTGCAGTCCGGAATTTCGTTCCGGGCAGGTGCACATTTTGTAGGGCGGTTGCCCTGTGGTCATGGCCCGGGTTACTGTAGTGATGCTCTGGATAAGCTATTGAAAATTCTGGGCAACTCACCCATTAAAATGTGCACTAATCTAGGCAACGCGTGGTAGCTTTTCCCTTGCGCTGCCTGCTCGGTGCCTTCCGGATGGCGAGAGCGTCCTCGGGTATGATGGGACACTTGAGTGCCATTCGTAATTGATTTGTATGACTTTCAGTACGGTTGCGGAGGATAGACGCATGCATTTACGTCCGTTGCATTCTCTGAGCCGGATCCTGCTCGTAACCTGTGCGGTAGGCCTGGGAACAACGGCTCTCTTAGCGCAGGACACAAATACGACGCAGCCTCCAGCTCAGCCCACACAAGACCAGTCGTCGAGCAGCGCTCCGGCGGCTGCACCTGCCGCCCCTGCCCCTGCAACAACCGCTCCGCAGGCTCCTTACGCCTCGCGGGTCGACATCTTTGCAGGCTATTCGTATCTGGCGCCGCATGGTTCCGTCACGATTCCCGGCGGCCAGTTTGTTGGCATTACCGGCCCAGTGTCGTATTCGTCCATCGACTACGGCGCGATCGGAAGCGGCACCTACTTCTTCAATCGGTATGTCGGCGCTCAGGCTGAGTTGAGTGTTCATCCCGATGGAAACAATGATGGCGCATCCGTCGCTTCGGGCGGCATCGTGTTCCGCTATCCCACAGAAGATGTCACGCCGTTCGTGCACTTTGAGGCGGGCGCGGTCCGGCTGGGCGGTCCCTTCAAGCAGCCGTATACCTGGGGTCCGGCACTCACGGCCGGCGGCGGTCTGGACTACGGCATCGGGCATCATTTCGCGATCCGTGTCTTCCAGGCGGATTATCAGTACTACCACGTCAATTTTGGCCCGCAGAATCCGTATCCAACGGGCGGCCGCGCCAATCTTAGCGTAGCCCGGCTCAGCGCCGGTCTGGTCTATCGCATCGGCAACATCACGCCGCCTCCGCCAGTCACCTACCAGTGCGCTGCGAGCCCGGCGTCGGTCTATCCGGGCGATCCTGTCACCATTACCGGCACGGCGACCAACCTGAACCCGAAGAAGAATCCCACCTACTCCTGGACGGCTACCAATGGCGTCAAGGTCTCGGGCGATTCGGCTACCGGCAATGTCGACACCAACGGTTTGAATCCGGGAAGCTATACGGTGACCGGCCACGTGACGCAGGGCCAGAAGGCCGGCCAGTTCGCCGATTGCACCGCGAACTTCGAGGTCAAGCAGTTCGAGCCGCCGACCATCAGCTGCTCCGCCAATCCGACCACGGTGAAGCCGGGTGACAGCGCGACGATTACTGCACAAGGCGTAAGCCCGCAGAACCGCCCGCTGACCTACACCTACTCCACGTCTGCCGGTCAGATCAACGGCACCAACACCACCGCTACCCTGAACACGTCTGGCGCGCCTGCCGGTCCGATTACCGTGACCTGCAACGTGTCTGACGATAAGGGTCAGACGGCCTCGACCACGACCTCGGTCAACGTCGAGCAGCCGCCACCGCCGCCGCAGCCCAAGACGCAGACGCTTTGCTCGATCAACTTCGATCGTGACAAGCGCCGTCCGGCCCGCGTCGACAACGAAGCCAAGGCTTGCCTGGATGACGTATCTCTCAACCTGCAGCGTCAGTCGGATGCGACTGCTGTTGTGGTTGGCGACTCGGCAACCGGCGAGAAGATGGGTCCGAAGCTGGCAGCGCAGCGCGCCGTCAACGCCAAGGACTACCTGGTCAAGGAGAAGGGCATTGATGCCTCCCGCGTCCAGGTTCGGACTGGCAGCGAGCCCGGCAAGCAGGTGCAGAACTACCTGGTTCCGTCTGGCGCCAACTTCGACAACGACGTGCAGGGTACAACCCAGGTGAACGAGGAAAGTGTGCGGCCCCAGGCCCGCGCTGGCCACGCCGCCCACCATGCCCGTCATAAGAAGAAGGCGGCTGCCGCCCAGTAGGCGTTCTTCCGCAACAAAGGGCTGGCCGGTTTTCCGGTCAGCCCTTTTCTTTTGCTGTATGCGAACGGAACATCGGGTCATTGCCGGGCCGTTTTCACAAGCTCTCGTCACCGCTGACGGCGGACACAGGGTTTTCGAAACGGGTCGAGATGCTCAGCTTGGTACGGGCCCCTTCGTGGGATTGTCACCCCTGCCTATGACCTTTACTCTTGCATCAACAGTTCTTTTTCAAAGAGGTCGTGTCATTCCGATGAATCGCCGTTTTGCGTCGCTGCTCCTGCTCTCTGCCTGTTCCATGCCGCTTCTGGCGCTGCCTCCGCAGGCAGCAACGAATGCCAATCCGGTTGCTACGGCGTGGGTGCCGGTTGGCCCGGATGGCGGAGATGCCCGCAGCTTTGCCGCCGATCCGTCGGATAGTCATCACCTCTACCTGGGAACCACGAATAGCTGGCTCTACGAGAGCCGCGACGACGGCGGGTCGTGGAGCCGGCTGGCGAAGCTCTCGCCGAAAGACGACCTGATCCTCGATAACATCACGGTCGATGAAGCGGACCCGAAGACGATCTATGTTGCAGCCTGGGTGGTCGATCATCCAGACGGAGGGCTCTTCATCAGCCATGACTCGGGAAAGACCTGGGCCAAGAGCCCGGCCATGGATGGCCAGTCAATTCGCGCGCTGGCGCAGGCGCCTTCCAATCCGAAGATGCTGGTGGTCGGCACTTTGAAAGGCGTTTTCCGCAGCGAAGATGGCGGACAGCATTGGGACCAGATCAGCCCGGCGAATAGCGCGGAGCTGCATGAAGTGGAATCGATCGCGATCGACCCAAAAGATCCGAAGACGATTTACGCCGGTACCTGGCATCTGCCGTGGAAGACCACGGATGGCGGAGCAAACTGGCACAACATCAAGCAGGGGCTCATCGACGACTCGGACGTCTTCTCCATCATCATCGATTCGACAACGCCGCAGACGGTCTATACCAGCGCCTGCTCGGGCATCTATAAGAGCGACAACGGCGGCGAGCAGTACCACAAGATTCAGGGCATACCCTCGACCGCGCGCCGGACCCGCGTGCTGATGCAGGACCCGGTCGATCATGCGATCGTCTATGCCGGAACGACCGAAGGTCTCTATCGCACGACCGCGGCGGGCACGAACTGGTCGCGCCTCACCGGGACCGGACGTGATCATCAACGACGTCTACGTCGATCCCAAGAACCACAATCACGTGCTGCTGGCGACCGATCGCAGCGGCGTGCTGATGAGCAACGATCAGGCGGTGACCTTCGCCGAATCGAACCGGGGCTTCTCCCAGCGGCAGGTCGTTGCGCTGACGCAGGATCTGAAGGACCCCAACCGCCTCTACGCCGGCGTAGTGAACGACAAGATGTATGGCGGCGTCTTCACCTCCGGCGACGGTGGCAAGACATGGCAACAACAGAGCCAGGGTCTGGACGGGCGCGATGTCTTCAGCCTCGCCGAGAGTCCGGACGGCACACTGCTGGCGGGCACGAGCCACGGCATTTTCGCCTGGCAGGACGGGCGCTGGCAGGCCGCCGGGCACGTCGTTCAGATGGAAGAGAAGACCATCTACGAGCGGCGCAAAGGCAAACGCGTCAAGACGACCAAGACCATCGCGAAGCCGGCGGGAGAGATTGACGGCCGCATTCACCAGCTCGATCTGAGACATAGCACGTGGTTCGCCGCCAGCTCGGCTGGCGTGTACCAGAGCGCGGACCAGGGCAAGGTGTGGACCGGCGGACCAGTGCTGGGGCAGACGGACTATCTCAGCGTGCACTCCGCGGGCCCGATCGTGCTGGCGACCCGCCGCACCGGCATCGCGATCTCGCAGGATGGCGGCAAGAACTGGCAGCCGGAACCGCTGCCCGGCAAGCTCACCTCGGTGCGCACCAGCACCATCGCTCCGGGCGGCAGCATGTGGGTGGGCGGCCGTGAAGGCGTCTACTACAGCACAGATAATGGCGCCAACTGGACGTTCATGTCCACGTTGCCGATCTCGGACATCAACAGCATCGAGTATGAGAGCGACCTGAAGCGCATCGTGATCACCTCCTGGAGCTCCACCTGGGTCATGGCGGTGAACGAGGCGGACAGGAGCTGGAAATGGTGGGACGCCGGGTGGCACGTGCGCGGCGTGCGCTCCAATGCCGGCCGGCTGTTGGCAGCTTCGCTCTACAACGGCGTCGTGATGCAGCCGCAGAGTGGCGCCTCGAATGCTGCTGTGGCAAAGCGGAACGTCGGCATGGGCGGAGCGCAGTAGATCCATCCGCTGGTAGTGTGAAGGCATGGGAGCTGCAAAGCATTCACGCTTGATGCCGAAAATGGACGGAGAAAAGGCCCCAGATCTCTCGCAGATTCGATTGCGTCCATTCCAGGCCAGCGATCTTCCCGAGCTGTTGAGTTTGGACGCGCGCTGCTTTCCGCCGCAGATTGCCTACTCGCGTGCGGAGCTGCAGTACTTCGTGCGCCATCCGCGCAGCACGACCATCGTTGCGGAGCGCGAGGGGCAGATTGCGGGCTTCTGCGTGGTGGACTGGAAGCAGGAGGCAGGCCGCAAGCTTGGCCACTTCATCACCATCGACGTTGCTCCGGAACTGCGCCGCAATGGCCTGGGCCGGCTGCTGATGCAGGCCGGGGAGGCGGAACTGGGAGGCCATGGGCTGCTTCGCGATCGCGCTTGAGGTTGCGATGAACAATGCCGGCGCTCAGGCCTTCTACGAACGCCTCGGCTATCAGGATACGGGGCGAATCCCCGGCTATTACGCAGACGGAACGGACGCGCAGGTGCTGCGGAAAGGGCTGGATTCGAGCAGTTGACCGCGCTCAGCCTGTTCAGTGCGAAGAGGTACCCGCCGGAGCAGATGCAACCGGCGAGCCGGCGGCATTCAGGGCGGCCCTCATTGCGTTCCGGCTGCTGTCATTCAGCGGTCCGCTGACCCGGCTCAGCACGCGGCCCTTGCGATCGAGGAGAAGCAGCACCACTTCCTTTTCCGACGAAATCTGCAGCCGGCGCTCAAAGCCGTGTTTGTCGAGGATACAGCGGCAGAATCGTCGGCCAGCGGCTGGAATCCGGATACGCGCTGCGCATCGAGGAATTCTGCCACCAGCGCGAGAGAAAGTTCTTCTGGGACGAGACCAGTGAAGTATAGGCGGTCAAGGATGGATCGTTCGCGCGCCAAGCATCCATGACGGTATTCCAGCTATCGACATCGGTCTGTTGGGTCAGATCAAAATAAAGCAGCAGCAGATTGCGGTCGGTATGAAAATCCGCGGGAAGCGTGAGGTGTTGCTTGCTCAGGGTGTCGGAGCTGACTGTCGGAAGAACGACAGGCTCTGCTGCGCGCGCAGCCGCTATCGTCATCGCTGCGAGCAGAACAATCCAGAGTTTCAGGGAACGCATGTCTCGGCAAAGGCTCGCTTGAGATGAAGTAAAGGCAATGGAGAACGCTGAACCGCATAGTATCAGCAGGATCAGCTTGTTGTTGCGGGAGCCGCGCCTCGCGAACCATATGCAGAAGCCGTTGCGGGCCGGGCGTATGATGAAGGAGTGAGCCAGTCTACTTCACAGCGCCGCGTGAGGGATGATTTCCGCACGCACGACGAGCAACTGCACCCCATCGCAGAGAAGGTTTTTGCCGGGCACCGTCTCACCTTCGAGGATGGCCTGGCGCTCTACCGCAGCTCCGATATTCTCGCCGTCGGCTGGCTGGCCAACTGGGTGCGCGAATCGCTGCATGGCGACATCACCTATTTCAACGTCAACCGGCACATCAATCCGACGAATGTCTGCGTGGCGGCCTGCCGCCTGTGCGCCTTCGGCCGCAAGAAGGACGACGCCCACGCGTACACCATGGCGCTGGATGAGGCGTGGGCCACGGCAGCCTCCGGCTATCACGAGGCGGTGACGGAGTTTCACATCGTCGGCGGCCTGCATCCCGACCTGCCGCTCGAATACTTCCTCGATCTGGTGCGCGGCCTCAAGGAGCGCTTTCCGAAGGTCCACATCAAGGCCTTCACCATGGTGGAGGTTTCGTTCCTCGCCCGGCGCGCCAAGCTGACGATTCCCGAAGTGCTGGTGAAGCTCAAAGAGTCAGGCGTCGACTCCATGCCCGGCGGCGGCGCGGAAATATTCTCCGACCGCGTGCGGCACATCATCTGCGATCACAAGATCGATGGCGACGAGTGGCTGGATACAGCGCGCGCCGCGCACAAGCTCGGCCTGCGCTCGAACGCGACGATGCTTTACGGCCATGTCGAGAACGACGAGGACCGCGTCGACCACATGCTTCGTCTGCGCGCGGTGCAGGACGATACCGGCGGCTTCCAGACCTTCATTCCGCTGGCATTCCATCCGGACAACACGCCGCTGCAGCATCTGCCGCGCACCACCGGACTCACAGACTTGCGGCAGATCGCCGTGGGCCGCCTGCTGCTGGATAATTTCGCGCACATCAAGGCGTACTGGCAGATGATGACCGCCGGCATCGCGCAGGTGGCGCTGCGCTTCGGCGCAGATGACATCGACGGCACCGTCATCGAAGAAAAGATCTATCACGACGCCGGCGCGAGCACGCCGCAAGGCATGCGACGCGGCGATCTGATCCGCCTTATCCGCGAAGCCGGGCGCGAGCCCTTCGAGCGCGACACGCTCTACCGGGCGGTCACGCGCACAGAGGACAGCTTCACCGTTGCCGTTTAGCTCAATCAGGCTGCCGTATCGGCGATGGGGGATGGAGCTCGCGTCGAGCGTTCTTTTTGCGCATGCTTTCGACGCACCTGTCGCTGCGCGACGTACAGGAGACCGATGAAAGTTGCGACCAGCAACGACAGCGCATAGATGCCGTGCAGCTGCGGCACTTCGCCGTACAGCAGCGCCAGTCCCACGAAGACAAACAGCAGGTGCGCGCAGAAGACCTCAATGGAAGCCCGTCCCAGGGTGATGAGCGGCTCGTGCGAGATCGCCCACCGCACCGCACCGCGCAGGCTGTAGAGCAGGCAGACAAACGCAATTAGGTTCAACAGACGCAGCGGCCCGAGCTGCCATTTATCCACCAAGACCTCGAGGTTCTCCTGCGTCAGCCGCGCACCGAGCAAGTCGTGCCGCACGCCGATGAAGAAGATGCAAAGCGCGCCGGCGATCCAGTTCGTCCATTTCGGAAGAGAGTGTAGCGGCAGCTCGCCCTCCACGGACCGGGCGCCCATCCACATGCCCATGATCCAGATCCACTGCCATGCGAACAGGTTGAACGCGCCCCACTGTTGCAGCGGAATCGGCAGATGCGTCACGCGCACGACCACGTCATGCACGTAGATACGCAGATGGAACTGGGCCAGCAGCCAGATGATGGTGCTGCCTACGATCACCGGACGCCAGCTTCGCTTTGCTGCAATGGAGAAGGCAAACGGCGAGGCTAGGAGAAAGATCACGTAGATTGGCAGGATATCCAGGAGCGGCGGGCAGTAAATGAGCAGCAGAGAGCCGATAACGGCCACCGCCGGATGAGCGATGTAGAAGTCGAGCAGATGCTCCAGCGCAGCGTGATGGCGGTACACGGCGAAGGCCGCAGCGAGTGTAAAGGCCAGCAGCAACAAAGTTACGTGGTAGGCATAGACACGCAGCGCGCGTTTCCAGAGTTTGCTGCGTAAGCCGCCCGGATTTTCCAGCGCCTGCCGCATGTAGACACGCCCGACCAGCAGCGCCGAGAGGAAAACGAACCCTTCAGCAGAGGAGATGAAGCCGAATGGCTGATTGACCAGATCGCTGATTCGTGTGGGCAGATGCGTCAGTGTCATCCACACCAGAAACAAGCCGCGCAGCGCGTCAAACTCCGGCTTACGCGGGAGTTGCATGCTTTTTACGACTGCGACGGACGTGGTCTTCAGCGTCAAGAAACACTACCCCTTACGGGCTTAGACGGCACTTGGGGGAGCAAGTTGCTGTCTAAATCTACGCGAATTCCTGCATCTCGCGGGGGATAGACGCATCGTTCGCCGGCTCAGAACGCCGCAATACCCGTGATGGCCTGGCCGATGATCAGGGTGTGGATATCCTGTGTGCCTTCGTAAGTCTTCACGGATTCCAGATTCATCATGTGCCGCATTACGGGATAGTCATCGCTGATGCCGTTGGCGCCAAGAACATCGCGGGCCATTCGTGCGCATTCCAGCGCAATGGCTACATTGTTCCGCTTGGCCATTGAGATGTGCTCGTGGCTCACCTTGCCTGCGTCCTTCAGGCGGCCCACCTGCAGCGAAAGTAGCTGGCCCTTGGTGATTTCCGTGATCATCCAGGCAAGCTTTTCCTGCACCATCTGGTGACTGGCGATGGGCTGGTCGCGGAACTGCTTGCGCATCAGCGAATATTGCAGTGCCGTGTCATAGCAGGACATGGCCGCGCCGAGCGCGCCCCAGCCAATGCCGTAGCGCGCCTGGTTGAGGCACATCAGCGGCGATTTCAGTCCTCCGGTGCCGGGCAGCAGAGCGGATGCGGGCAGCCGCACGTCCTGCAATGCGAGTCCTGATGTGACCGAAGCGCGCAGCGACCATTTTCCGTGCACGTCATACGCGCGGAAGCCGGGAGTGCTGGTCGGTACCAGAAATCCGCGGACGCGATTGTCTTCATCCTCGACCTTGGCCCAGATCACCGCGACGTCGGCAATGGAGCCGGAGGTGATCCACATCTTCTCGCCATTCAGGACGTAATCTGTACCGCTGCGCCGGGCGCGCGTGCGCATGCCGCCGGGGTTCGAGCCGAAATCTGGTTCGGTCAACCCGAAGCAGCCAAGCTTCTCGCCCTTTGCCATTGCGGGTAGCCATTCGTCCTTCTGCTCGTCGGAACCGAAGGTGTAGATGGGGTACATGACCAGCGCGGATTGCACGCTGACGAAGGAGCGTATGCCGGAATCGCCGCGCTCCATTTCCTGTGTGACCAGGCCGTATTCCACATTCGACATGCCCGCGCAGCCGTAGCCATGCAGATTCGCGCCGAAGAAGCCCATCTCCGCCATCGGCTTGACCAACTCACGAGGAAAGCGGCCCTCGCGATTGCACTCTTCGATGATGGGGATCAGATTGTCGTCAATGAATCGGCGCGCGGTGTCGCGGACCAGCCGCTCGTCTTCGGAAAGCATGGTGTCGAAGCCGATGAAGTCGACGTTCTTGAACTTGAAAGCCATGGCGCAGGCACGTCCTTTGATGCTCAGTTATGCAAACCTTAAAGGGTAGCAGACCTAAACAGCGCGCCATAATTCGGTCTACTCATAACGCAATGCGGTTTGCGCATCCACGCGCGCTGCGCGTCTTGCAGGAATCCAGCAGGCAAGCAGCGAGACGCCGATCAGGCACAGCGGCACGGTAAGGAAGGTTACCGTGTCGTGCGGGCGCACGCCGTAGAGGAAACTGCTCGAAAATTTCGCGCCAATCAGCGCCGCGGGCAAGCCCAATGCGACAGCGAATGCGGTCAGCAATAAGCCCTGGCGTACGATGAGCCGCTCGACCGCGCCAAGCGGCGATCCCAGAGCGATGCGGATGCCGATCTCCCGGGTGCGCCGGCTGACGGAATAGCTCATGATGCCGTAGAGTCCGACTGCGGCCAGCAGCAGTCCGATGGTGCCGAAGACGCCGAACAGCGTGCCGGCAAGGCGGGGGAGGAACAGCGCGCTGCGCAGGTGCTCCTCCATCGTCTCCACGTTGTAAACGGCCATCGCCGGGTCGAGTTTATGGATCTGCGCGCGCACCTCAGTGGCAACTGCGCCGGAGTCGCCCTGATAGCGGACGATCAGCGTATAGCCAAGGAATGAGGGATCGCCGGCGGTGCTCTGCGCCAGCGACCGGAAGAGCACAGGCCGTGTCTCCTCTCCGATGGTGCGCGACTTGATGTTCCCCACCACGCCGACGATCTCGTAATCCACGCCCGCTCCATTCACGCGTCGGCCGATGGGATTTTCTCCATGGAATAGCTGCTTCACAAACGCCTCGTTCACGATGCCCACCTTCTGGCCGTTCGCGGCTTCATGACCGAAGTCGCGGCCAAGCAGGCGCGGGATGCCGAGAGTCTCGAAGTAGCCGGTCGTGGCCATGAACAGGTCGACGGTCGGCAGATTCTGTTCGGGCTTCTGTCCGACCACGGAGAAGCCGTCGCTGCGATTGCCGCCAAGCAGGGGGACGGAATCGGTGGCAGCGACAGATAGCACGCCCGGCGATGCCGATACTCGCTCTTGCATTCCCGCGAAGAATTGCGTGGTGCGCTCCGGGCTGTAACCATGCACGCGCGGATCGACCGACATCATCAGCAGGCCGTGGGAACGGAAGCCGATATCAATGTTCGTGGCATTTTGCAGGCTGCGCAGCAGCAGGCCCGTGCCGCACAGCAGCACCAGTGACATGGCGATTTGCGCTACGACCAAAATGCTGCGCAGATTGAAGCGCCGGCCCGGGCGTACGAGCGCATCCTCGCCCTTAAGTGCAGTGGTAAGAGCCGGTCGCGAAGCGATCCATGCCGGGACAATTCCGAGCAGCAGGCCGGTCGCGACGCTCAGTGCGAAGGTATAGAGCACGACGCGCCAACCAACCGCGACGCTGGTGTCGAGCGGAATGGGCGCGGGGAAATGGAAGGCGGAGAGCGCGCCTGTGGCCCAGAGCGCGAGCAGGATACCGACAACGCCCCCGCCCAAGGCCATGAGAAGGCTTTCAAGAAGCATCTGGCGCAGCAGTTGCCGCCGCTTGGCACCGAGCGCAATGCGGACTGCCATCTCTCTCTGCCGTGTTACACCGCGGGCCAGCAGGAGGTTTGCGACATTTGCGCATGCGATGGCGAGCACGAGCAGGACAGCAATAGAGAGCATCGCGAGGAACGCAATCACCATCGAGAGGGCCCGTGGAGGCAGAGCACCGGCCGGCGTCAGCAGGAAGCCATTGCCCTTGTCGGTGGCGGGATATGCCTTGGCGTAATGGCCGGCAAGCGTCTGCAACTCAGCGGTCGCCGCGGCCTGCGTGACGCCGGGCTTGAGACGGCCGATCACATCGAGCCAATGATAGCCTCGGTCCGCCTTGCTATCGATTTTTGGGGTATTGTCGCCCTGGGGCGCAAGCTGCGCGATATTCCCAAGCGGCACCCAGAACTCGGGATCGAGGATGACATCGAGCCCGTGGTATCCAGGCGGAGCGACACCGACGACAGTGTAGGGATGACCGGAAACCTTAACAACTTTGCCGATAATCTGCGGATCGGACGCAAAAAGGCGTTTCCATAGCCGATCTCCGAGAACGATGACCTGGGCGTGTTCTTCATTCGCAGCAAAGCCTCGGCCGATCGCCAAGCCGGGAAGGGCGACATCGAAATAGTTGGCGGTGGTCGCCTGTCCCCAGACGCGCACCGCCTCACCCCTTCCAGCGATCGAAGCAGGCACGAGTTCGTCATACGCGGCAAGGCCGGAGAAGGACTTCGCCTGGTCGCGTACATCGATGTAGGTTGGCAGGGAGAAGTTGTTGAAGTCTCCTTCATGCGTCGAGTGCAGCCGCCTTAGCGTGCCCGGATCGCTGACTGGCGCGGGACTCAACACGAAGCGGCTGACGATCGAGAAGATGGTGGCGTTGCAGGCGATGCCGATTCCGATGGAAAGAGCCACCGCCAAGACAAACCCAGGCGCCTTGGAAAGCCGCCGAAGCGTGTAGATAAAGTCCTGCCGCAGATTTGCCATGCGTCACCCGCCGATGTTTGTGATTTACGGGTGCGCAGCAAAAATGTTCCCGGATTCGTCCCAATAGACGCTTAGCTCGCCGGTTGTCCTTCATCGGCGGATGGCCCATAGAGGGCCGGTACTGCGGCTTCATTCAGCCGCAGGTACACGGTCAACTGCCCGCGATGGTGGGCCAGATGGCTGAAAACGGCGTCGGAGATCATGACGTAACGGGCATCTTCGGCGAGCACGCGATTGCCGGAAACCAGCCTCCAGCGGCCGAGGAAGTGCTGTTCGTCTGTGCCCTCCAGCGCCCGCTTCGCCTTTGCGTAGCCATCTTCCAGTAACTGCAGGAGTTGGACGCGGGTTTCGACGGCGCGGGTGCGGAATTTTTCGGCGTTCGGGTCCTCGAAGTCCAGTTGATCGCCTTCAATCATGAATGCCACCCAGCCGGGCATGGCGGCCACCAGTGCCGCTAAGTACCCAAGGGCCATGGACTTCTGGTGTGGCTTCCAGTCATTTCGCCCCTCGGGCACACGCTCGAGCACTTTGCGGTTGAGCGTGGTCTCCTGCTCCAGCTGCTTCAGAAAAAACTCTTTCAGTTCCATCTCTTCCTCCGGATTTGTCGTTACGAAGACAAGAGTAAAAATTCATTTATGACAACCGATGTCATAATTCAAAAAGAAAAAAGGGTTACCGGGGTGAGCTCTGAAATCGGATCGTTTGCTTTCCGCGTTATTGCTGCTTCAGGCACACGGCCGCATGACCGGCCGCGATCTGGCGGAGCGCCTGGAGGTGTCGCAGCGAACCATGCATCGCGACATGGAGGCGCTGAGCACGGCAGGGGTTCCGATCACAGCGCTGCGTGGACAGCAGGGCGGCTGGCAACTGGAAAAGGGGTGGCGCACGCAGGTGCCCGGGTTGGATGCCGCGGAGCTGGGCGCGCTGCTGATGGCGCAGCCGCGCGCGCTGCGTGAGCCAAGCTGGCCGCGGCCGCAGAGCGCGCGTTGGGCAAGCTGATGGCGTCGCTGCCCGGCAACATGCGGGAGCAGGCGGCGGCGATGCGGGAGCGCCTGCATGTCGATTCCAGCGATTGGCGGCCGGTAAGCGAAGACCTTTCGATGTTGCCGACGGTGCAGGATGCGGTGGCGCGCGATTGCCGGCTGAGTTTTGAATACACGCGCGCCGATGGGGAAAGCGGCCCGCGCGTGGTCGATCCTCTGGGGCTGGTGGTGAAAGGCGTGACCTGGTACCTGGTGGCCCGGACACCGCGCGGCATGCGCACCTATCGCTTGTCGCGGATGCGCGCGGTTACGCCGCTGGCGATGCTATTTGAGCGGCCGGCGCGTTTTGACCTGGCAAAGCACTGGAAGAAGTCGGTCAGCGAGTTTGAGGCGCAACGGCGGCGTTACGAGGCCACGCTGCTGTTCTCGCCGGAGGCTGTGACGTGACTCACTGACTGGTGCGTGATGACGCCGGCGAAGGTGCGCTATGCCAAAGGCCCTACGCCTGAGTGGAAGGCAATGCGGGTGGAGTTTGAGAGCGAGGAGCAGGCGCTGTTTCTGGTGATGGGAATGGGAGTCCGCGCTCGCGTGCTGGCGCCTGCGGCGCTGTTTGATCGCGTGATGGGCGAGGCCATGACGGTGGCAGCCGTGGCGCAGCGCGCATGGCGACGCCGGAGAGCGCAGATGAACGATATGTGAGCTATTTGGTGGGCGAGGCGGAACATCCGGGTGGGTGAGACGAAGTAGGAGGGACGTCACTCATCGGGTGACTTTTCGTTTACGCTGCGGCCTGGCGATGCGGAGCGCCTCATCGACTGCCTTCTGTGTGCGGCGCTCCCGGGCTTCCGGGCTCTGGTAATAAAAGATGCCCAGCAGATGTCCGCGTCTTTGTACCGGCGTCATGGCCTCCCAGCCGGCTCTGGCCCGCGGCGCGTTGCGAAAGGCGACCTGCAGGATCGGCGGCAGCACTTGTTCGCCCTCCATGGCCAGCATGATTCGTTCCACCATCTGCTCGGCCCGCCGTTGCCGCGCTTCCGGACTCTTGGGTTTGCCTACATCGTCGCCAATGTATTTGCGCTCGGAGTAGCTCAGCGCGTCAAACCATCGCTGCGAGGCGCGGTCCTGCTTCAGCAGCTTTGCCAACTCCGGGGGCACGGTCGCGGCGCGCTCTTCCAGGTCCGGTTCGAGCGTGAACTCCGCCATCTCCCCGCGTAGGCCTGCGCGCCCTTCTGCATGGTCTTGTTCACCAGGACCACATAACCCTTTTCCGCCGAGCCAAAGAGCGAAGTGCGGAAAGCGAAGCCGTTGATGGTGCCTTTCACCCGCATGCGATTGCGCGTCTTCCATACTTTCTGCGGGAGAGAAAGGCACATGCGCGATGACCCATTTCAGGTTGGTGCCGTCCGGTTTCAGCAGGGAACGGAAGCGTTGCCGCGTGCTCATGCGCGCAAATGTAGCATTTGCTAGAGCGTTTTCACAGTTGCGTGGCTGACTGGCTGCGGGTCAGATTGCGATGTTGTGCAGTCGTTCGCGACGACTCCAATCCAAATATCTTTCGAGAGCCCACTGCGCTTGAAACTAGCATTGGCGATTTCGCACGTTCCGAGAATGAAATCTTTGGCGGTGATGTAAACCGTCTGCGCAGAATCCCAGGCTTATTCCGTGCCGAGTGTCTTCCTCATCATCTGTGCATATTCCCGATCGAGAAATCCGACACGGAACAGAAAGTCGCCAAAAGATCCTAGGTAGCCCGGGAATCTCCCACGATCCAATTGGAAAGAGTAGGTCCAACGTACTTGCGTGCGCCCGTTGCCCAGGTCGGTCCAAACAAAATGGCCGACGCCGTATAGGATTGGGCGCGCCTTTTCGGTTGTGTAGTTCCAGACCACGTAACGAAACTGGGCCGAGTTCTTGTCCCGATCGTTATCGAGTACTTCCTCCTCGGTGGTGGACCCATCCGTTAAGCAAACGAGTCTGCGCGATCCCGGCTTACCAAAACCGCCGCTCGTTAATTCATAGGTTCCGGAGACGCAGGCAGCGATTCACTTTTGCGGATCGCCTGGTTGAGAGGTCTTCGCTCCCCTTCCGCTAGGAACTCGTCCAGGGGCCGATTCACAATCACCTCTTCCGTATGGGAGACGAGCTGATCGATTGGCGCAATTGCCGGATGCGGGGTGTCCTTGAAGGCGGATGGCGGAGTGCAGGCAGAGGGAACAGCACCCCAGGCAGCCCCAGCTAGCAGAGTGATGGCGACACTCGAAATAGGTTTACCTTCCCAGAGAGCCGCATAACCATTCCTCCATATTATTCCGATATTCGTAATATACGATCATCGTAATGATTGGTCAATTTTCATGCCTGCCCCAGCCGGAAGCGCTGGCTTGCGGGATCACGAGGGCACCAACGCTATCCTGAATGGGAGCGATTGAGACATCCATGAAGAAGCTGTCATCTGCAGGTGACGCCGTCGAGGATCGACAGGCCCTGACCTTGCATGAGTGCATTGCCGCGCTCATGCGCAATTTCCGTATCGAGCCCGGCCTGCTGGCCGGAAGTGTCTATGCGGATCTTCACGCGAACGATATCGGCCTCTTCGAGGTTCTGGCCGGGCCGGAGTCGTGGACTGTGCGCCGTATCGCCGAAGCCCTGTCTGCCCCAATCTCCACAATCTCCTCCGCGCTGGAACGGTTGGAGAAACTCGGGCTGGTCAAACGGAGCCGTACGCGGGACGATCGGCGTGTGGTTCGAATCGAGCCTCACCGCGCGTGGACAGCGACTGGCCGTTCGGCTCCGCGATGCGCACATCGAAAGCTGCCGCGCCATGCTTAAGCGGCTTGACCCGGAGCAGCGTGAGGAGTTCCTTTCTTTGGCTGTTCAGATGGCCGGAAAGTAACGTGGCACGTTGCTCTGTGGGATGAAATTTGATCTCGGCTGCTGCTAACAGGGTAACGCGCTCATCAGGGAGTGATTGTTTGTGTTCCGCTTGGGCTGCCGGCAGATGAGAAGTAAGGAAAAGCTCCCGTGGATACCCGAATGGTAGCGGTGCGTGGCACGCTTTTCGCTTGGCATGGCTCAGGTCAGGATGGGCCACCACTTGCTGCTCGATGCTGCATCGTCGCTGCGTCGGTGCGGCATCTTTGAAGTGGAGCGACCCATGAGCGATCCGAGCCTGAGCATTACATACATCGGCGGTCCGACTGTGCTGATCGAGGTGGCAGGCATGCGGCTGCTGACCGATCCTACCTTCGATGATGCCGGCGGCACTTATGTGCGGGCTTCCACGCTCCAGAAGCTGGCTGGGCCGGCCGTCGCGGCGTCGGCGCTGGGACGCATCGATGCGGTGCTGCTGAGCCATCATCAGCATGCGGACAACCTCGACACAACAGGCGAGGCGGTGCTGAAGAAGGCCACGCGCGTTGTGACCACGGTGGAAGGTGCGGCTGCGCTTGGCGGCAATGCATTTGGGCTTGCGCCGTGGCAGAGCGCGGAGCTTGAAGCGCCGCATGGCAGAACGCTGCGGGTTACGGCGACTCCAGCGCGTCATGGTCCGGCGGAGCGCGCTTCGCTGGCGGTCATTGGTTTCGTGCTGGATGCGGCGGGCGGCATTTATGTCTCCGGAGATACAGTTCTGTATGAGGGCGTGCGCGAGGTGATCGAGCGAATGCATCCGCGGATTGCGATTCTGCACCTGGGCGCGGCGCGCGTGGAGCAGGCCGGCCCGGAGCCGCTGACGATGACGGCGGAGGAGGCAGTCGAGTTTGCGCGGCTATCGCCGGACACGCGTATTGTGCCGATCCACTATGAGGGCTGGGCGCACTTTACCGAAGGCCGCGATGTGATCGAGCGTACGTTTGCGGCGGCAGGATTGAGCGAGCGGCTGGTGTGGCTGCGCGCGGGCGAGCCGGAGGCTATCGAATAGGCTGCGCGATCAGAGATGTTCCGGCGTTGTGCTTCATTCGTCGCGACTCGCATGGATGAGCAGCGCTGTTTCCGCCGAGATGGTGAACGATTGATACAGCAGATCTCTCCACTCCACCTTCGGTTACATTCAGAGATGATTCGCGTATTTGAAAGACGAACACCTTAGCGGCTGACGGTGAGCCGGACCGAGACGTTGACGGAGATGTCCTGCTCGCCGGCTTCGGTGCCTATGGCTGGCGCGGGCGCCGCCATCGCAGACATGCGCATCATCGGCATGGGACGAACGATGCCGCTGGGCTCGACGTTGACTTCGCGGACGCCGATTACGTGCGTGCCGGCCGCGGTGGCGACGGCTTCTGCCTGCGCTACGGCGGTGCGGGTGGCCTCCTGCGCCAACTCCTTGCGGACTTTATCCTGCTCGTCCTCGCTGGGTGCGTAGCTGGTCTGCTGGATGGTGTTGGCTCCGTGCTCGAGCACGCCGGAGAGGATGGCGCCGGCCTTGTCCGGCGTGGTGCGGAAGCTCACGGTGGTGGTGCCGGTGTAGCCGACGATCTTCTGCTGGCCGTTCTTCTCCTCGTGCGTCTGCGGCTGGAAGGAGATCTGGTCGGTAGCGAGCCGCTCCGCGCCCTGGCCGCGCAGCCAGTCCAGCAAGGTCTGCGAGCGGTCGGCGAGATCGCGGGAGACGGATTTCACATCCGTGCCCTGGGTCTGGATGCCGACGGAAATGTCCACCACTGTATTCGGGATGCGGCGATGCGCAGTGGAGCTGGTGGAGACGATGCCGGCATTCACCGGCAGGGTCAGTTCATTCGTCTGCGCGTGGGCAGAGGGTAATGGTGACAGGGCGAGTGACGTGAAGATGACGAGCGCGGCCAGGCGGGTGCGGTTCATGCTTGGCACTTTACCTTATCCGGGCGAGCTCTGACTCGGGACTTTGCTGCACTGGTGGCGCAGGACGGTACAGAGATTCGGGAATGGTGGCCAGTGTTGATTCCTGAACCCGCGGCGTCAACCCATAGAAGTGTTGAAAACTCATGATGAGCGGGCGCCACTTGTCTGGATCGATGCGGTCCGGCTCGCCCGGCACGAGAATAGAGCTGTCCGCGTGTACACGCACGATCTCCACTTCGATTGCGATCAGGTTGCCGCGGATGATCTCGGAATCCTGCGCGATGGGGTGGGATCCGGCGAGTCGCGCCTCCAACTGGACGGGGCATTCCAGCACGCGTGGGGGAGCGACGGCTTCCGATGGAACCGGCGTGAGGCCGGCGCGCTCGAACTTCTGTGGCTCGTGGCGATAGCCGCGCTTCTGCTTGGATTCGGGTACGGGATCGCTGGCGGTTGTCAGCGCGAGGC
This sequence comes from uncultured Acidobacteriaceae bacterium, assembly GCA_963736915.1. Taxonomy (GTDB): domain Bacteria; phylum Acidobacteriota; class Terriglobia; order Terriglobales; family Acidobacteriaceae; genus KBS-83. Next base: position 109,553 of record CAVTQV010000007.1, read on the forward strand.
GGTCGACATACGGCGCCATGGCGGCGGAGGGCAGATTCAGGACGCATTCCCCGGTGCGCAGGATGTTCTGCGGCGTGGCGGAGCGCGCGCCGAAGCCGAGCATGCAGCGCCAGCCTAGCCACCAGGCCGACGACATGGGCGCGAGATTCGCGCTGCCATCCGGATTGAGAGAGCTGACGAGCACCACGGGCGTGCCGAAGTAGAGGATTGCTGGGTTGGTTGTGGTCAACATGCTGCGAGCTTAGAGAGGACAGAGAACGAGAGCACTCCGGAGCTTGCCGTTGAAGTGGACACCGTTCGTCGCATCCAACGGTATGGGATAGGATGAGCGGCATGGCTCGCATCTCTCGTCGCGTGGTTCTGGCTGCCGCTCCTCTGCTTCCGCTGGCTCCTTATATGACTCGTTCCCTCTTCGGTCAACGTCATCATGATGGATCGCAGCTTTACATCGGCACCTACACACATGACATGGGCCCGGCCGGGAAGGCGGAAGGCATCTATGCGGCGGAGTGGGATGCCGACAAAGGTACGCTGACACCGCTGCAGCTGGCGATCAAGACGGCGGACCCGTCGTTCCTGGTGGTGCCGCCGACCGGTGAGGCGCTGTATGCGGTGAATGAACTGGGAGGCGGCGGCGAGGAAGGAAAAGTAACGGCCTTCCATCGCGACGGAGCGACCGGGGGATTGGTGCAGCGGAATATTGTGCGTTCGGGGGAAGCGCTCCGTGCCACATCGCGGTGGATCGAGGCAATGAGGCTGTCTTCGTTGCAGACTACGGTGACGGCGCACTGAGTTCGTACCGCGTTAGGGCGAAGGGGCTGGAGGGGCCGGTCTCGCATTTCGCGTCGGAGTTCAAACGCCTGGGCCTTGGTCCGGATACGAAACGGCAGGAGAGCCCGCATATTCACTGCGTGACGCTGTCGCCAGATGAGAAATTTTTGTTGGTCAGCGACCTGGGCACGGACCACATCTGGATCTTCCGTGTCGATCTGGCGACGGCGACGCTTACGGAAACCAAGAATTTCTTTCATGCAAAGCCGGGCTCCGGGCCGCGGCACACGCACTTTCATCCGAACGGACGCTGGGTCTACTCGATCAATGAAATGGGCGCATCCGTGGACGTGCTGGAGTGGCATGGGCGCGCCGGGACGCTCACATCACTTTCGGAGGTCCCGCTGCGCGAGGCTTCTTCGCCTGCGGACAGCACTGGCGCCGAGTTGGCCATCGATCGGGCGGGCAAGTTTCTCTATGCTTCCCACCGGACCGAAAACACGCTGCTGGTTTTCTCCATCGACGCGAAGACCGGAGCACTCAGCTTTATCCAGAGGATCGGCTCCGGCGGAAAGAACCCGCGCGATTTTACGCTCGATCCATCGGACAAGTGGCTGGTTGCGGCGAATCAGGATACGCAGAATATCGTCGTCTTCGCGCGCGATCCGCACTCTGGCAAGCTCACGCAGACGGATCACAGCGCCCATGTTGGCGCGCCTGTTTGTGTGCTGTTTGTCTGAGGTGGAACTGTCGCTTCGTTTCGACTGAATAGGCGAATGCAGGAAACGAGGTCCCGACGCGCAATCGGGCTAACTGAGGTATTCCTTCAAGAAGGGGTCGTCTGAGTGGACGAGGTCGTGCGTCGATCCGTCGAAGACCAGCTTGCCCTCGTGCAGGACCATGAAGCTGGTGTCGCGGTCGGCTTCGCCGCTGGGCAGCGTCACCATGGTGTTCTTGTCGCGATCGAAATAGTGCGTCGCCAGCATGAAGGCGTCCTGCAGGCGGTGCGTAATCAGGATGGAACTGGTGTGGTAGACGTCACGCTGCTTCATGATGAGCGCGACGATATTTGTGGACGTAATCGGATCGAGGCCGCCGGTGGGCGAGTCGTAGAGCAGAAGGCTTGGCTTGGAGATGATCGCGCGCGCGATGGCGACGCGACGCCGCATGCCGCCGGAAAGCTGCGAGGGAAACTTCTCCATCGTCTTATCCAGCTCCACGAACTTCAGGGCCTCTTCGACACGGCGATCGATTTCCTCATCCGGGACACGCCGCTCCATCAACTGATAGCCGACGTTGTCGCGGATGTTCATCGAATCGAAGAGCGCGCCCTCCTGGAAGACCATGCCGACGGATGAGCGCAGCTCGAAAATCTCGTTCTCGTGCATTGCGGTGATTTCATGGCCGAAGATGAAGATGCGTCCCCGGTCCGGGCGGATGAGGCCGTTTGCCAGCTTCATGAGAACGCTCTTGCCGCCACCGGCCGGTCCCAGCAGCAGGCGAGTCTCGCCGTGCTTTATCTGGAAGGAGATGTTCTTCAGCACGTCGTTGCGATCGAAGGAGATCGAGACATCTTCAAAGACAACGGGCAGCTCGCCGGGCTTGGGCTCGAAACGGCTGGGCGCGGCTTCCTGAAGGGCAGCGGGCATCAATAACCTTTTCACAAATACTGCGATTTCCTTGACATCCACGAAGAGCAGCTTTTCTTAACGGAAAAGCTGCGCCAGCGATCCTTATCACCCTACATTGTTTGTGAAAAGGTTAGCGACCGAAGGTGCCGATCATGAACCGGCTGATGATGAAGTCGACGACGATGATGAGGACGGATGCATAGACGACGGCCTGAGTGGTGGATCGGCCGACACCCTGTGTGCCGCCTCGCGTGGTCATGCCGAAGTAGCAGCCGATGGAGGCGATGATGAAGCCGAAGAAGATAGGCTTGATGAGGCCCTGGAGAACGTCCGGATACTGCAGCGACTGGTAGGCGGTGTGGAAATACTGCGAGCCGCTCTGGCCCAGTATGTAGACGGCGACAAAGGCGCCGCCCAGAGTTCCTACTGTGTCGGAGATGATGGTGAGAAAAAAGTTCATGACCACGGTGGCGACCATGCGCGGCACGATGAGCTTCTTCATCGGGTCCGTGCCGAGCGCGCGCATGGCGTCGATCTGCTCGGTCACTACCATGGAGCCCAGCTCCGATGCCATGCCGGAGGCATTGCGCCCGGAGACCATCAGCGAGGTCAGCACAGGGCCGAGCTCCTTGATCATGGAGAGGGAAACCAGGGTGCCGGTGAGCGCGGTCGCGCCGAAGTTGGCCAGCGACGAGGAAGATTGCAGGGCGAGCACAGCGCCGGTAAAAAAGCCGGTCAGGATAACGATGGGAATGGAGCCCACGCCGATGATGTCAGCCTGGGTGAAGATATCGCTGACGTAACGCGGATGCCGGAAGACGTTTGAGATCGCGCGGCCGGAAAGGGTTGCGTAGTCCTGTACGGACCGGACGCTCTTCTTGGCAAAGCCATCCAGCGTAGCGAAGGGCATGGGGGAATTGTAACGGTATAGGGGCATACAGACGATGCCGGCGTGGAGGCGGACCAAAGATTGATTTGCATCGCGAACCCTGCGGTGTACCATCATGCCGTCAATCGCAGTGTTCCGGGCCGAAAGGAGCCAGCCATGGCAGCGACATACGACTTGAAGCACGGGGCCAACGGAGAGAAGTACCGGTTCAATCTGAAGGCGGCAAATGGAGAGATCATCCTGATCAGCGAAGCCTATGAGAGCAAGGAAAGCGCGCTGGGCGGCATCGAGTCAGTGAGGAAGCACGCGGCTGACAATGCGCACTTTGAGCGCAAGAACTCCAAGCGCTCTGAGCCTTACTTTGTGCTGAAGGCATCGAACGGGCAGATCATCGGCATGAGCGAGATGTACTCTTCCGAAGCGGCCTGCGAGAACGGCATCGAATCGGTGAAGAAGAACGGCCCGACGGCGCAGCTTCGCGATCATACGACACACTAAGAATCAGGGATCAGCCCTATTCTTTCGTCTTCTTGCGGATTTCGATATTCAGGCGCTTGATTTTCTGGTTCAGGGTGGAGAGCGGGATGCGGAACTGCTCGGCTGCTTCGGTTTGATTCCAGTTCGAGCGCTCGAGCTTGTCGATAATGATCCGGCGCTCGATGTCCTCGAGGATGTCGAAGAGCGAGGCGTTCACGTCATGCTCCAGCAGGGAAGCTGAGTAGGAGCGGCCGGTCAGCTCGCCGGGCAGGACTTCCAGCGGGATGACCGCAGTTGGTGAGAGCGCGACGCCGCGCGCGATGACGTGCTCCAGCTCGCGGACATTGCCCGGCCATTCATAGTCCATCATGGCCCGCATCACTTCCGGTGCGAGACGGCGCGTTTCGAGCCCATTCTCTTCGGAGAAGTGCTGGAGGAAATGGTTGGCCAGCAGGGGTATGTCTTCGCGGCGCGAGCGCAGCGGCGGCAGGTCGATGGTGACGACGTTCAGCCGGTAGTACAGATCCTCGCGGAAGCGTCCGTCGCGCACGGACTGCTTTAGATTGCTGTTGGTTGCGGCCAGGATGCGGACATCGACCTGAACCTCCTGCACCGAGCCGAGGGGGCGGAAGCGGCGGTCCTGCAGCACGCGCAGGATTTTCGCCTGGGTCTCCAGCCCCATGGTGCCGATCTCGTCCAGGAAAAGCGTGCCGCCGTTCGCGATTTCGAAGAGGCCCTTCTGCGCTGCGTGCGCGGAGGTGAACGCGCCCTTCATATGCCCGAAGAGCTGCGATTCCAGCAACTCGGTGGGCAGGGCGCCGGTATTGATCGGGACAAAGGGCTTGTCGCGCCGCGGTGAGTTCGCGTGAATCGCCTTGGCAATCACGTCTTTGCCGGTACCGGTCTCGCCCTGTATGAGAACCGTGAATCGCGAGGGCGCTACCTGGGCAACGAGGTCGAGAATGCGCAACATCGACTCACTCTTGCCGACGATGTTTTCGAAGTTGTAGCGCTGCTTGAGCGCGCGCTTGAGCTGTACGTTCTCTTCTTCCGTGCGGTGCTGGGCGATAGCCGCGCGGATGTCAGCCAGCAGCTTCTCGTTTTCCCAGGGCTTCTGGACGAAGTTGCGCGCGCCGGCGCGGATCGCATCCACCACGTTGGTGACGGTGCCGTAGGCGGTGATCATGATGACCGGCAGTTGCGGATGGCGGTCCAGGATGCGCGGCAGCAGGTCGATGCCGTTCTCGCCTGGCAAGGCGAGGTCGAGCAGCACCAGGTCGTAGGGCTGACGCTCGAGCTCGTCCATGCCCTTCATTCCATCCGGAGCCATGCCGACGGTGTAGCCTTCCAGCACCAGCAGGGTCTCAAGCGATTCACGGATTGCCGCCTCGTCGTCGATGATGAGGATGCGGCCGGTCTGGATCTCGCCGGCGGCCGCGTTGGGGGCCAGCGCCGTAGTGCCTTCAGACATGCATTGCTTTCCTTGCTGCGGGGAATTCGAGGCGGAATGTCGTGCCGTGGCCCACGGTGCTATCGACATGGATGCGGCCGGCATGCTCCTGGATGATGCCGTAGGTGACGGCCAGACCGAGCCCGGTGCCGCGGCGCTGGCCTTCGGATGGCGCGTTCTTGGTGGTGAAGAACGGGTCGTAGATGCGCTGCATGTGCTCCGGCGCAATGCCCGAGCCGGTATCTGCGATGAGCACGCCGACGCGGCCATTCACTTCGGTCGCGACGCGCAGCGAGCCGCCGGGCTTCATGGCGTCCTTGGCATTGATGAACAGGTTCAGGAAGACCTGCTGGAGCTTGTTGGCATTGCCGACGATCGGCGGCAGGTCTGCCTTCAGGTCCACTTCCAATTTAAGATCCGCGGTTTTGAACTGATGCTCCAACAGGGTCAGCGTATCGCGGATGACACCGTTGATGTCGATCTCGGAAAATTCGGTGCTGCCGGTGCGGGAGAAGTTCAGCAGGCTATTGACGATCTCCGATGCGCGGAAGGTCTGGCTGGTGATGCGATCGAGCAGCGGTGCCAGGCGCTCATCGCCGCGTAGCTGCTTAGCGAGCATCTGGGTGTAGCTGGAGATGACGGCGAGGGGGGTGTTGACCTCGTGCGCGACGCCGGCGGCGAGCAGGCCGACCGAGGAAAGCTTTTCCGCCTGGGCAAGCTGCGACTCAAGCTGCATGCGGCCGGTGATGTCGTCGACGAGGATGATGCGTCCGACGACTGAGAAGGTGCGCGAGACCAGCGGCGCAATGGCGATGTTGGCGGTGCGGGTCTCTCCGGTGGGCATGGGGAGCGGGAATTTATAGAGGTTGTGCACGCCCGGCTCGTCCTTCAGGCGGCGAAATTCTGTCATGAACTCCGGCGGGAAGATGGCGTCGATGGTCTTGTTCAGGACATCGACCCGCGGCATGGCGAACATGACCTCCATCTGCGCGTTCCAGCTCTCGATGGTTTCGTCGAGGCCGATGGCGAGGATGCCGACATTGATGGATTCAACGATGTTTTCGTTAAATTCCTTGAGCCGTTCGTACTCGGAGACCTTCTGGGCGAGTGACGCATAGAGACGGGCGTTCTGAATGGCGATGCCGATGTAGGAGGCCAGTGATTCCAGCAGCTCGACATCTTCGGAGGAGAGGAAGTCGCCAGCCGTCGTGCGGCCCAGGCCGATGATGGCGATGGTGCGCTGTTGCAGTCGACAGGGCAGGTAGTAGTACAGGTCGAGCTGCGTGGCCGCGGCGCGCTCCGGCTCGCTCATATAGAGGGCCTGGCTGGGATTCTCGAAGAAGAGGTGCGAGCTGCTCTCGTCACGGTCTGATGACCGTGGCGGTCCGATGCGGCCATCGCGGTCTGGATCGAAGTTCAGGAATTTGAGATCGAGGGCCTTCGCTGCCGGGCTGGTGACGGGCATGAGGCTGCTGTCGAGACCACGGGCTGCAGCGAGCGTGTAGCGGCCGCGGGGGCCATCGAGGAAGATGGCGACTCGGGAGACGAGCAATGTGCGTGTCAGGCGGTCGGTAACCGAGGCGAGGACTGCATCGAGATCGGTCTCGGAGCTGAGCCCGCGGCCGAACTCAATGAGCGTCTGACGATAGTCGTAGCGGCGACGGTCGAAGACCCGATCCACGCGGGCCTGAATGGCACGCTTGAGAGGGTCGAAGAGCTGGGCCGTAATGATGATGGTGGCGATCAGGCCCCACGCGCCGAAGCTGGGCAGGTTCTTGTGGATCAGCTCTGCGGCGAGCGCGACCGCACCGAAATAAAGGCCGATCAGGGATGCGGTTGCGAGCGTATAGGCAACGCCGCGCTTGAAGATCAGGTCCACGTCCATGAGCCGGTAGCGGACGATGGCCCAGGAGAAGGTGAGGGGCAGGAAGACGAGGCAGAGGCCGGCGATCCGGCTCAGCACGGACGGGACGGGCCAGTCGGCGAGGAAGGGAATGACGTGCAGGATGGTGAAGGGGATCACGGCCAGCAGCGTGCCGCGCGTGAGCCATTTCAACTGCTGACGACGGAGAGGATCCTGTGTGACGCGGTAATGACTGAAGAAGACCACCGCGGCGAGCACGTAGTACGCGGCCAAATAGCCGACCGCGATCTGGTCCAGCCGATGGGCAAGCCTCTCGGTGGCAGACCAGACACCGAAGGCGAGCGCTTGCACTCCGATGACAAGGATAGCGGGCAGGTAGACCAGACCGAGCAGCCAACGGCGGCGGGTGACGACCCGGCGCTCGCGTGTGCGATCTTCCGGGAAGGCGAGCGCGAAGTGCAGAAAGAGAGCTGGCTGCAGTGCGCCGGCGATGACCCAGCCCCAGTAAATGGTCCAGTCGAAGGCGTTGAGCTTGCCGGTGTACTGGAAGGCATAGAGGACAAACGAGACGAGACAGAAGACGTAAAAGTGCGTGGCGTGCGGGGCGGTCCAGCGGCGGAAGAGCACATAGAGGCCGATCAGCAGATAGACCAAGGCGACCAGCCGCAGCCCCTGGTACTGCGAGCGATCGGTCGCAATCAGGACAACCGAGGCATCGATGCGGACGCCGGAGCGGAGCAGAGTGTAGTCGATGCGGCGGTAGACGCCGGTGTGGAACCACTCGCGGACCAGGCTGGCGAGCCGCGGGGTCGGACGATCGCCGGCTGCCAGCAGAACGTCTCCGGGCTTGATGCCGGCGCGCTCTCCGGGGCTGCCGGCGGGGACGCGCTGCGCTTCGAGGCCGCCGTGCGCCTCCATCCACCAGATGCCGTCTGTAGGCTTCTGATATTCGGCATCCTTGACCAGGTTCAACGAGGCAAAGACGATCGCGGCCAGCGTGAAAAGCGCCAGCAGGACCACCGTGAGCCGGGTTGAGAGCGATTTCTGCATGTCTCCTGAAAGCGGTCCCCTGGAAGCGGTCTCCTGAGATCGGGAAGGCAGGTGATGGGTTCAGTCTAGTCGGAAGCACGCAGCTTGCCAGCTTCCAAAATTCGTTGGAAGGGACGAAATTCCGTCCCTAAGCAGCTCTCATCGTGGCAGATAGACGTTTTGAACGCGGTTTCATTGCGATCTCGTCCCCGTAGCGCGGCGGCAACAGTTCCGTGAAACGGTAGCCCCCTATGGCCTAACATAGACGGCTCTTAATATTTCCGTATCGGGAAATCGAAGCGTTGGGTGTACCCGGAACGTGACCTGCGGGCGTCCGGAGCAGCTCTGGCGGTACATCTTTTTGTGAACCAAAGCTGTCTATATTTCAAGAGTTTGAATATTGTGCAAACACGCACAATCAATTGACGACTTTCCGGGAGGATCGGATATGTCGCTGGCCAAATGGATGACTGCCTTAGGCGAGCTGCAGGAGACGGAAGAATTCGTCACGGTGGAGGGCGCACGCATGCGCTGCCTCATCACAGGGAGCGGCCCGTCTCTGCTTCTTCTGCACGGTTTGCTAGGCACGGCGAACGCCTGGGGGGCAGCCACACAGCGGCTTGCCGGCAGCTCGACTGTGTATGCGCCCGATGCGCTGGGGATCGGCGGGTCTGATCGTGTTCCACGCCTGGATGTGAGCCTGGCCGCGACTGCACGCCGCCTGATCGCGCTCATGGACGCGAAGGGAATTGACCAGGCCGACGTCGTCGGCACCTCTCATGGCGGCTCCGTGGCGCTGATGCTGGCGGCGCTCTATCCGGAACGCGTTCGCAGCCTAATCCTTCACGCGCCGGCGAACCCGTTCTCCGATATTGCCGACCCACTGATCCGGTTTTATCGCACGCACCTGGGACGTTGGTTTGCCAGCCGGATTCCGACGCTGCCTGGCCATGTTCAATCGCTGGCGCTGGGACGCATGTATGGCGATGCCTCGCGCGTGCGGAGCGGATCGCTGGAGCACTATATCGCGTCCCTGCGGGTTCCCGGCACGATCGCGTATGTGCTAAGCATTCTCGACCGCTGGGAGCTGGATATGGCGGAGCTGGAAGCGGCTTTGCCCGGCGTCCGACGGGTACCTGCCCTGCTGCTCTGGGGAGACCGCGATCGCGCGGTGAGTCTGCGGAGCGGCGAGCGGCTGGCGGAGTATTTCGATCGCGCTTCGCTGGTGGTGATTCCGGGGGCCGGCCACCTCCCACATGAGGAGGTCCCGGTCGCATTTGCCGGAGTCATTAACAATTTTCTGGGCGGCCTGGACCGCACGCAGCATCATCCCATGGGCAAACGGTCGCGCATGACGGCCCGCAACGATGCGGCGTGATCCTGCATGATGCGGCTCAAATATGTTGGCTGAAGTATCTTGGCTGAAGCAGGTATTTGTAACCAGGAAGGGGAGGATGAATTTGAAACAGTTCAGGAATCGAATGGGGACATTCGTCGTTACGGCAGCGTTGCTGATGGGTACAGGCGGACCGGTAATGTTCGCGCAGACCGCGGGCCAGGATATGAAGGATGCCGGCCACGACACCAAAGATGCGGCGAAGGACACCGGCCACGCGGTAAAGAAGGGAACGAAGAAGGCGTGGCACGGGACAAAGAAGGGCACCGAGAAGGCGTACGACAAGACCAAGGACGGTACCGAGACGGCCTACGACAAGACCAAGAGCGGGACCAAGAAGGGCGTGCACAAGAGCGCCGAAAAGACGAGAGAGGGAGCCGACAAGGTTTCCGACAAGACTGCGAATCCTCAGTAGCAGACTTGAGTGATGTCACAGGCGCGCAATCGAAAGGTTGCGCGCCTTTTTCTATTCAGCCAGGTAGACGCCGCGGCGATGGAAGCGGGGATCGGTGAGCTGCTGCAGCATGAAGTCTGCTACGTCCGCACGTGAAATGCGGCGGCTGCTGGAGGGCAGCGCATCGGGCAGCACGCGGTAGGTTCCGGTTGCGGGATCGTCGGTGAGCCGGGGCGGACGCACGACGGTGTAATCGAGATCGCTGGCGGCGAGGAAGCGCTCCTGCGCGCGCTGGTCCGCCATGGGATGACGCAGCAGCGTTGCGCGTATGACAGCGAAGAGCGCACCGACGATGCGCGGCTGGTATTTGCCCGCGGGATAGAGCGCGCCTGCCGCGCCGACCGTGATGATGCGGTCCACCATGTGGAAATGCATGCCGTTGATGATGAGCGGAATGGCGCGGCTGAGGACGGGCTCGTTCTTGATGGTGCGCGAGCCGAGCGCACAGAAGACGGCCCGGTGTCCGTCGATAGCATCGCCGACGGATTGAGGGTCGAAGACGTCGCCCTCCACAATGCGCAGACCATCACGCGGCTCAAGTGATCGCCCGGGGCGCACAAATGCCGTGACGGCGTGACCGACTTCCAGCGCGCCGGCGACCAGGAGGCGGCCAATCCCTCCCGTAGCACCAAAGACGATGACTTTCATGAAGCGTTCCTTGGGGTAAAGCTGCGTTCACAAGTGTGCCGCGCCGTCAGAGCCAGAGATGCGGCCCCGCTCGGGGACAGGGATAAACTCGGGCATTGTGAAAGCAGCATAGAGCAGCAAAGGCCACTATACAGTCCCTTCTGCGAAACGTCGTGACGCTGTTGAATTAGAAAGACGCACGAGCAGCGACAAACTGCGGGGCCTGTATGCTCATCCCACGAAATGAAGAAAGGAAACGAGAATGCCCGAACATATCGCGCTCAAGAAAGTGGAAGTGGCGTTGCTTGAGTTGATTGACAGGCTGCGCGCAGAACAGGAAGGATACCGCGACCTGGGCCATCGTTTGCAGAATGAGCAGGCGAAGCGATTTTTTATGGAAGAGACACAGAGGCGCGCAGAGTACGCCGCTGAACTTGAGAATGAGTTGCATCGCATGGGCGTACACGATGTGAAGGAAAGCATCTCCCATGCCTCAAAAGCGCGCCTGTTGTGGGGAGAAATGCAGGCGAGTCTGGCAGGCGGCCAGAAGGCCCTGCTGTCGACTGCAGAAAAGCTCGATGAGGCTACCTTGAAGATTTACGCTGCCGCGCTGAAGGAGGAATTGCCGTTGCCGTTGCGTCAGATCCTCGATCGCCAGCAGGCACACATCTTAAGATCACATGACCAGGCGAGGGCGCTGCACGATCTGGGTTGAAGCGGCTAGCCCGGATTAGGCCCGGAGCGAATGCGGGCGGCCGGCCAGCGCGAAGGCGATGAATCCAAGAATCAGGACGATGGCTTCCATGTGCACCGATTCGCGGTGAAGCTGATCGAACTGAATGCGCCCTGGGCTCGAGTCGGGCAACGCTGCAACGTTGCCGCCGGCTGCGGCCTGCGCGATGTCCATGCGCGGGATGATGGAGAACTGCGAATACGCGGTGAGCAGCACCATGATGAGCACCAGCACCGCCTGCGGCACCACCGAGTGCCAGCGAACACGCGCCTTGAGCATGAAGCTGAAGATGAGGAAGAGCACGCCACAGATAAGCCCCATGTAGTGCAGGTGGCGCAGCGTGCCACCCACGACGAGTCCGGCGCCGTGCAGGCCCTCGGCAGGATTGAGGAAGAGCGGCGGGAGCGATCCGAAGGCAATTGCCGCAACCTGGACAAACAGCAGCAGCGCACCCAGCCAGATGCCGAGGGCGAGAAGTGAGAGTGTGGTGAGAACGCTTCGCATGGCGCTAACAGAAGAAACGGTCAGGCGGATTCCGTCAAGGGAAAGCGGCATTCATGCCACAGAGTAAGGAACTTATTGCTGGACCTGCGAAGGACGGCCGAGCAGCCGCTCGATGCGCTTGGCGATGGGCGGATGTGTGGAGAACAGTTCCGCGAAGCTGCCGGTGGAGAGCAGCGGCTGCACGATGAACAGGTGCGCGGTGGAGGGCGTTGCGCCCATCGGCAGGCGCTTGGAATAAGCATCGAGCTTCTGCAGCGCGCTGGCCAGCGCGTATGGATTGCCGGTCATGTGCGCGCCGGTGGCATCGGCTTCGTACTCGCGGGAGCGCGAGACGGCAAGCTGGACGAGCCCCGCGGCGATGGGCGCGAGGATCAGCATGAAGAGCGCAGCGAGGCCGCCGCCATTGCGATCGCGGCTGTCGCCACCTCCGCCGAAGCCACCGAAGATCATGGCGAAACGTCCGGTCTGCGCCAGGATAGTGATGGCGCCGGCCAAGGTGGCGGCAATAGAACTGATGAGGATGTCGCGATTGCGCACGTGGCCGAGCTCGTGCGCGAGCACGCCGGCGAGCTCCTCGTCCGTCAGCAGATTGAGAATGCCCTGGGTGACGGCGACCGAGGCATGCTGCGGGTTGCGGCCAGTGGCGAAGGCGTTCGGCGAGTCGCTGGGGATGACGTAGATCTTCGGCATGGGCAGCCCGATGCGTTGCGTCATCTGCTCGACGACGCTGTAGACGCGCGGAAGCTGCTCGCGCGTGGCGGGCTGCGCGCGGTAGACGGAGAGGGCGAGCTTGTCTGAATAGAAGTAGCTGAAGAAGTTCATCGCCACCGCGATGGCAAGGGCGATGATCATCCCGTTGCGGCCACCAAAGTACTGCCCCAGGAAGAGCAGAAGGAGCGTCAGCGAGGTGAGCAGCAGCGTGGTCTTGAGAGTGTTCATGGCCGTTCTTTTCCTGCTTCTACGGTACTCCTAGTTGATGCAGGACCTATTCGGTTAGACGCAGGCGCGGGGGAATGGTCGGGACTGGTGCAAAAGCAAAGGCCCTGCCGGAGCAGGGCCTTTGGTGGAAGATGGTGCAGGTTAGAAGTTCAGTTTGAGCTGGAACTCCATCGTGCGAGGTCCGCCCAGGTTGAAGGTGCCCGAACCGCGCTCCGTCCGGAACTGACCACGGTTCGCAAAGCCTCCGGGACTGTTCAGATATCCTGGTGTTCCTGCATCCGCGGTGTTCAAAAGGAGCTCGCCCACGTGACCTGTAGTTCGCAAAGTTGCCGACGTTGTAGACGGCAACCGACGGAATGAGACTGAGCCCTTCGCGGACCTTCGAAAGCATCACTGGGTACTGGAAATTGGCATCGATTTCCTTTATATCGCCGTTCGGGATCGGAGACGTATCCGGGCGGAGCGAGCGGCTGGATGACGCCACCGAGTGCTGTCATCTGCGCCATTGTCAAGACTCCGCTGTTCACAACCTGCTGTCCAGCTGGCGTGAGCGTTCCCGCATAGTTGCCGTTGAAGTAGTTGATGTAGTTGGTCAAACTTTTGGGTTTATAGCAGCGCATATACGCCCCGGGCTCAGTCCCGGAGCGAGCTGACCTGTGCTGCTGCTGGAGTTGGTATTTCCCGCTCCGAAGATGTCCGTCTGGAAGAGCTGTCCCGCGGTTCCGGAGAGATTATCGAGGACCATGCTGGTTGGAATGGCGGAGGCGAAGTGGGCAACCAGACCAACCTGCGGGCCATGTTTCATCGTGGCGTAGCCGCCAAAGGAAACCTGCTGCGGACGGTCCAGGCTTCCCGGCCCAATGTTCTGGGTTGGATTGCGCCAGTTCCATGAGGTCGCTTGGAAATACTGGTCTGATCCAGCAGTGCCTGCGGAGGTTGTTACAAATCGAGAGTAGTTGTAGGATGCTTCGAAGTTTGCTGCAACTAGACCCGGCAGGGGGCTTGTGCGTTGCATTTTAAACTGAAGTTGCAGTGCGTCATACGCGGAGCGGCCATTCGGAAATTGGAAGAGGCCCTGGCCCACATTCCCGTTTCTTCCCGGGAAGGCAGCAATGCCACCAGCCGGACCACCGCCGCCGTTCACGTCGACCCCAGAGCCGAGCCCGTTCCCGGAGAAGTCTGCGATCGTCGCGCCGCCTCCAGTTGGATACAGGCCCTGGGCAGGACACGGCAGCTTCCTCGACAGTCGCGACACCGCAAGCCGCAAGCGTATTGGATATGGCCGCCGCGGCAGCAATCGGGTCATAATAGCGGGCATCGCCTACTGCATTGATGTCCTGCGACTGCATGAACTTCCAATCCACCTGGTGGAGATAGTCGGCCGAAACGAGCATGCCTCTGCCGAGTTGTTGTTCGATACCAAAGTTGATGTGTACAGAACGTGGTGTAGTGAACTGGTGCGGCGCGTAAGCATCCAATCCGCTCCCTTGGCTAGATCGACAGCGACTCTCCCACAAAGCTCGAGTTTGCTGCGGCGCCTGCTGCTTTGACAGCCACCTGATACGCCTTTGAGAGTGCTGCAAAACCGGGTGCCGCGGTGGTGATGGGCTCAGAGCACAAAGCGGCCAGCGAACCCGCATCGCCTCCCTGTACGACAGCTCCGTTCACGGTGAGGGCGCCCGGGGTGGGGCACAGAACCTGGGCTTCCCCGAAGAAGAGGCCCTTGGCCAGCTTTGCCGGGCGGTCAAACAGGATGTTGTTGAAGACGAAATTCTCGTAAAAGAGACCGATGCCTCCGCGCAGCACAGTTTTCCCGTTGAGGACACCTGGTGCATATGCGAAGCCGAGCTGTGGCCCGAAGTTCAGGAATGGCTGCTTGACACGATCTCCAAGTCCGGAACCAAACTGATCGAGGATCAATTGATTGCCGGTGCATGGAGGCGTTGGGAATACCGATGTGTCGATTTGTGAGCACGGTATGGGAGCCAGGTCGGAGTCGGAGCGGCCGGTATCCCGAGAGAGGCGCACTCCCATGTTGAGGGTGAAGGTCGGGGTGATCTTCCATGCATCAGCAATGTAAGCAGCGGTACGCCAGTCACCTTGGCCACCACCGGGCGCGTTAAATTCGGAAAGCTCGGTGCTGTATCCCTGCCCGTTTCCCAGGTTTACATAGCTGGTCTGGTAGGTCGTAGGATCGTTTGGGTTGCCTGCAGTCGCTTTCGACTGGGTAACGACCTCAGGCGCGATGCCGAAGAACGACGCGTAGCCGCCACCCAGGATACGATTCAGGCTAGCGCCGTAGCGCAGGGTATGAGCGCCCTTGGTCCAGCTTCCGTCATAGCGGAACTGCTTTTCGCTCTGATACGTCTGTTGCGGAGCCAGAAGGTTAGGTCCGCTGTAGAAACCGCTGCCCGGAATGTGCAACTCGATGGACGGGATCGGGTTGTAAACTCCGCTGCCACTTGCATCGCTGATCAGGTTGTGGAACTTCTCGTATCCGCCGCGGAAGCTATGGGTGAACTTGCCGGTAACGAAGTCCGCGCCTGCGGAGAGCCCCGGCGTGTTGTCGCGATTGGCGTACCGCGAGTAGCCGTAGCCGAAGGTGGACGCGACGCTGTTGACCTCATAATTCGCGCGCGCGAACAGGTGAATACCTCTGGGCGCGTCATAGTCGAGGCGGAGAACTGAGTATGTATCGCGGAATGGCGAACCGTAGTAGGGATTCGCTGCCTGCAAGCCAGCGAAGTCGCTCGAAAGCGTGACGGCCTGCCCTGAATCCTGCTTGATACGCTCCAGATCACCGAAGATAAAGAGCTTGTCCTTGATGATCGGGCCCACCTGCATAACCGCCGAACTGGTTCCGCTGGAAGGGCGGATTGACGCCGCCGCCCGAGTTTGCGAAGCCAACGGTGTGATCCTGAAAGAAATAGAAACCCTGACCATGGAAGGTATTGGTGCCTGAAGGGGTCGCTACGAAGACGGAACCCGAGGATGTGATATCGCCCGAGACGTCGCCAGTGGAGCGGTTCAGCTGAAACTCGCCGATCGCGCCTGAAGGCACGTTGAAGATGGTCGTACCGACGGTCTCGTCGGTGATGTCCGAGCCGTCCAGCATGATGCGCGTAGTGCGGCCGGAGACGCCGCCCATCGAAAGAGCCGAATAGCCAGCCTTGGTCGGATCGAAGGTTTCGCCGCTCTGCAGCTGGACGCCGGGCTCCAGCTGGGCGAGATCCAGGAAGTTGCGGCCCTGTACGGGAAGGTTTTGGATCTGCTGCGGGGTGATGACGCTCTGCACGTTCGGCCTGTTCGGAATTGACCTGAACGGCATTCGCCCTCGACCTCAACGACCTGCGAGCTTGGTGCCGACAGTCAGCTTGTAGTTATCCGTCGAGATGGAGCTGATCTTGGACGACCGTGGTGCGTCTTGAGCTGCTGTGAACCCGGAGCGCATTGACGATGACGTGTAATTGCCGGGAACGAGCGGACCGGACTGATAGAAGCCTGCGCTGTCCGTGGTGATCGATTTTGTGGTCCCGGTTCCAATGTTGGTGATCGTTACGGTCGCGCCGGGAACTACCGCGCCCGAGGGGTCGGTGATTGTGCCCTGAATCGAGCCGCTGGTGTTAGGTGGCCTGGGCAAATGCAGCCGGGCTGGGCAGCATGGCCGTGCCAAGAACGAACGTTGCTAAGGCGAGAATGCCGGCCGCCCCTGCCTTGCGAATGGTTTGTTTTTTTCTTGAGAAATGCGAGTACAAGGGAAAGCCTCCTGATACGCCGATACAACTTTGGAGGCACGTTGCATACCAGACTGCCGAACATAATGCGCTTTTAAAATCAGTCAGTTAGGGGCAAAATGTACAAAAATAGTTCTGGATTCCCGGAATTGGATACGGAAATATGTAGATTGGTACCTCGAAATGTGCATCTGGCCCTGTGTTTGCTGCATAAGGCAAAGCTCTGAATCGAGAAGAACACGGGAGGGTGGTGAAACAGTCAGGTTGCCAGATTGAGACTTAATGGGGAAAAGGAAAGGCCCCGCCGGAGCGGGGCCTTCCATACACTGCTGTTCCGGTGGTTGTTCGATCAGAAGGTGAAGGTGGCCTTCAACTGGATCAATCGAGGCGCTGCGTCTCCCCCAAGGAAGGAGCCGAGGATTGAGGTTGGCGTGCTGACCAGGGAGTTGATCTGACCCAGGTTTGTGCCCTCCACATCGCTCAGCGGCTGTCCGAAATTGGGGTGATTGAACAAGTTGAAGAACTGCGCGCCGAGCTTGAGGTTTCCCGACTCCCAATGCGGCATCTTGAAGCCCTTGGTGAGATCGAGATCCGTATCGGTATAGCCGGAGCCGATGAACTGGTTGCGGCGTTGCTGACCGAAGTCGGTGGCGGGGGCGAAATGGACATAGGCGGGGGCTGTGCGGGTCTATAGCAGCACCGAGGGCGCAAGGGTCATCGACCGATTGGGCGCCCTGGCACTTGTTGCTGAAGCCCTTGTCTACCTGCTGCGCGAAGAGCGAGCCGGTGTAGTTTCCTGGAATCGAGGAATCAGTGACGGTGAAGGGAAGGCCGCTGCTGTGGAAGACCGTACCGCCGATCGTCCAGTTGCCGGTAATTGCGCCAAACCTGTGATACTGCGGAACGTTGATGACGTAGTTGGCGCTGATGTAATGACGGATGTCGTAATCGGCGGGTCCGTAGTTCTGTGAGACGTTGTAGGGATTTTCGGGATTGGTGAGGTTGCCGCTGAAGGCGTTGAAGCCGCCGTTCGAGACGATATCGAAGGCGTGACTGTACATGTAGTTGAATTGGAGGTTAATGAGCCTTTGCCGCCTGGCGACGGAGATTACGGCGCCGTTGTAGTTGGAGCCGCCGGTGTTGTCCACTTGAGTAACAGCGGCAAAGGAGGCCTGGGGCGCCGCAGCCGGCAGGCTGCCAAAGCCGAAGGCGTTGACGCCAGAGTTCGAGGATCGGCTCGTGGTAGCCGTGGTTGCCAACGTAGGTGATGGAGGCCACGGTCTTGGAATCGAGCTGCTGTTCGACTGCGAGGCTCCAGCTCTCATACGTAGGGTAGGAGACGCTGCGTGTGGTGGAAGTAAAGGTCGGGGCGACAAAGCCAATTCCTAAAGCCTTGAGCGTGTTGTAACTGGCTCCCGCGCTATAGTTCGCGACGAAGGCCGCATTGGATGCCGCTGCCGCCGCCGCGCCACTGTTCGGAGCCGCGTTATCGGCGGCATATTGCCCGCGCAGATAGAACTGGCCTACCGATGGAGGGTTCCTCAACAGATCGCCGGCGATCTGTCCGGGGTAGCTGTCGGCAAATATGCCGAAGCCGGCACGAATGGTGGTGTGAGATGCGGGGCCAAAGGGAAGGTAAGCGAAGCCGAGACGCGGTTCATAGCCAAGAGACTGGAAGGAGGGGAAGCCCTTGTGCTGACCGGAGGAGATGAGCTGGTTGTATGGCGTGTCGGTGGTGGTCGCCGCTGCCAGGGCAGCGAAGTTGTTGCTCAGATTGGCGAAGCAGTTCGTAATGCACACGGGGGTGGAGTTGTGCTCAAAGCGCATGCCATAGGTCAGGGTGAAGTTCGGGAACATCTTCCACGCGTCCTGCACGTAGAAGCCTTCACCATACACGGCCACCGGCTGGGTCGTGCGGGTGGGGAAGTACTGCCGGTAGCGGCTTATGAAGCCCGAGGCAAAGTTGGCCTCACTGGTGTAGACCTCAGGGGTGATCGCGCGCACGGACGGGCCGTAATCGGTGATGTCATCGCGGCGGAAGGAATAACCAAACCTGAGAGTGTGGCTGCCGCGGGTCCAGCTCAGATCGTCGATGAACTGATAGCCGGTGACGTTGCGACCCTGGGGAAAGTCAAAGTTCTCGCCGCCCGGGGTGCCCGAATAGGGGAGTGCGCTGTTGGTATTGCTAGCGAGGCCCCCGTCCAGAAATATATAGCTGTTCGGCACGATGGCGTTTGCCGCGGCCTGATTGGTATTGGTGAAGATAGCGCGGTAGTAAGCTGCCGCAAAGATGAACTGGTTGGTGATGTTGGGCGAGAAGCTATGCGTCTCGTTCAACTGACCGGAATATTGAGGCTGGGGACTGGCAACGTTGAACAGCGGGCTGAGGAAGCTGGTGAAGGTCGGCTGGACGCCCTTGTCCATCACGAAGTGGCCGTAGAGCCGGTCCTTGTCGCTTAACACCTGATCGATGCGGCCCGTGATCAGGTATTCGTGCGCGAAGTTGCTGGCAGTGCTGTTGTAGGTGACGGTCTCGGGATCTCCAGCCACTGGAGCCGCGTTACTCGCACCCGGCGCGGTGTTCCAGAGGTTGTACATGCGCTGATAGAGCGGGACCGCGGACGCGTTGCCGTTCGAGATAAGATTGCCGCCCTGCAGATCAGGCAAATAGTTAGGGTTCGTCGGATCTGTAACCACCGGGCAGGTGCCGAGGCTCTGGCACTGGAACTGGGGGCTTGGCGCATAGATTGTGCCGCGAGTCGGAATGATGACCCGCAGACCTTCGGTGTTGAAGAAGAAAAAGGTCTTGTCGGTCTTGATCGGTCCGCCGATGGCGCCGGCCCACTGGTTGGCGTTGTCGAAGGGGCGCGGGGTCTGTTGGTCGGCAGGGGCGTGCTTGTTGAACCAGTCGTTGGCGTTCATGATGCGGCCGTTCCACCAGTAGGTGGCGTTGCCGTGGAACTTGTTCGCGCCGGCGCGGCTGATTTCATTTGTCTGTGCGCCGCCAAGGCCTCCGAACGATGCGTCATATGCCGGGCTGGTCACCGTAACGCTGCTGATGTCGTTATTGCCGAGCAGGAGGTTCGTCGCACCCGAGTTGTTGAGGTTGAGATAGGGATCGTTCAGATAGGCACCGTTCAGGGTGAAGGTGTTTGAAGTAGCAGGCAGGCCGAAGGAGGAAAAGTTGCCGTAGCCGCCCTGCGTGTTCATCACCGACCCGGGTGCGGTCTGCGCGATAAAAGTCAAGTCGTTCCCGGGGTTGGGAAGCTGTTGTACCGCCTGCATATCAAACGTGGTGCTGATCGCTGCATCTTCGGTGTGGAGAAGAGGGGCAGCTTCGGTCACTTCTACCGTTGTGGCGTTGGTGCCGACGCCCATTCTCAAACTGCCATCCGCGACCTGTCCGGCAGATAGGTTGATTTGGGTTGTCGTCGTCTGAAATCCAGAGAGGGTGGCCGTCACGGAGTACTGGCCAGGCTGCAAAAGTGGGACGCGGTAGCTACCCGAGCCACTTGTGCTGGCGACCTTCGCTTCACCGGTAGCGAGGTTTTTAACCTCGACCTTGGCATTCGGAATGGCGGCGCCGCTAGGATCCGTTACAGTGCCGGTGATGTCGCCGGAGACTATGGTCTGCGCGTAAGCGCTAGGAGCCGGGAGTGTGATTGCTCCTAAAATCAAGCTGCCGAGGGCAAGAAGGCCTGTAGCCCCCGCCTTACCAAAATAATTATGTTGCTTCGAACGATGAAGGTCCAAGGAGAAACTCCTGCTGAGACTGAGGTGATGCAACTTTGGAGGCACGTTACATACCAGTCAGTAGCAGGAAAAATTCTCCTTTTGAATCAATGGTTTAGTGGTGGGTTTACAAAAAATAGAATTGAAATTTCGAGCCGGAATACGGAAATACATAGAACGGGTTTTGGTTTACGGAAATCCGCTTCCTACATACGGCCAACGGGCCCGAGAGACTGGCCTCGACAACTTCATCAACGGCTGAGCGCCCGGCGGATGATGGCCTCAAGCGCCTGCTTGTGTGCGGCGTATTCGACCTCGCCCACATTGCCCCGGGCGCGGTCGGCCTCGAGCGCGAAGAGCTCTTCTTTCAGTGAATTGAGCAGTGCGCGATTGTGGCCCTCGGGGTCGGGCTCGGCTGCTGGCGGCGGGGCATAAGCCCGGGAGGGCGGTGGAGGGATCGGCGCTACGGTGGCCGGGGGTGCGTCGGCCTGCGTCCAGGTGAGGGGCGCCGCGTACTGCTCCGCGGCTGGTTCGGAGGCGGAGGCAAGCTCAGCTTCGTGACGGGCTGGACGCCGCAGGAAGAACGCGGCCGCGATGACCAGCAGCAGGCCGACGCCGGAGAGGATCCACCACTTGTACTTGTTGAGGGGGTCGGGCGTATCGATGGGGTTGCCAAGTCCGCCGCCAGGTCGATTGTCCGCAACCGCAGGCGCGCTTCCGGGCTGTCCATTGCCTGCCTGGGCGGTCTGTACGTCGCGGGGCAGGGCTCCGGAACCGGAGACGGAGAAGCCGAGCGCCGCGGTCGGGCTGACGTTCTTGGCGACGAAGGTCTGAGCGTTGAGCTCGTCGTTGATCGGCTGATACGGAGTGGACGGATCCGGGGTGAAGGTCATGCTCTTGGGAACCATGACCACGACGTTGTCGGCTTTATCGGCCAGCCGGGGGGTGAACTTCGCAGAGCCGGAATACGGCAGGCTGTAGGTGACCTGAAACTGCGTCTCGCCGGGCCGGAGCGGAAAGAGATAAGCGTAATGGCCGGGGTCGCCTACGGGCGCTGGCGAGGATGCTACGGGCATGCCGCCGGGGCCCATCGCGGCCGCAGCTTCTACTTTCGCATCGGGCGGCAGGTAGATCTCGTAAGAGCGGCTGGAGAACTGCGTCTTCGGCGGAGTCGAATCGTTTTTGACGAAATAGCTCTGGGTGACGTGCAGGAGTCCCTGCGGATCGGTTTCCACGCGCATGACATTGGCTTCGGTGGTGATACCGGGGACCTTTGCGGCAACGTCGTAGACGGTGAGATCGACGGTGCTGGTGCCCGGAGGCGCGGGCTGGAAGTAGGAAGCCTTTTGGTGGTCGACGCGGATCAGGTGCATGCCCTGGTCGGGGACATCGATGGAGTACTTGCCGTGTGCGTCGGTTTTGGTGCGGGCCGTCTCCTGCATGCGCTGCTGGAGCGAGATGAGGATGACATCGTCACCGGCGGAGGGCTTGTGGTTCGTGCCGTCCGTGACCGTGCCCGTGATGGCCGCGGCGAGCAGCGAGGGGGCAAGGAGGAGAACGAGAGCCAGGAGGAGCGGAATCTGCAACAGACGTTTCATGGATTGTTGGGGATAAGGATACTGCGAAGTCAGGGAATTGCGGATGATTTCAACCTCAGGCACGTCCGGTGCGAAGCCATAGCGCCCAGTCGGGGCGGTGATTGCTGCTGGCAATCTCCGCGGCGGCGTTCCAGTCGTAAACGACGGCACGATGCTCGACATGCCAGTGACTGCCGTCGCGGGTGACGATCACATACCGTGCATGAGGGCTGCCAGCCTCCATGGCGTGCGGATGCGGCGACTGGTCCGTGTAGGCAGGAAGACCGACGCTGCCGGGATTGACGACGAGCGTGCCATTGGGCATCTGCATGGTGCGGGCGGTATGACTGTGCCCGCAGAGAACGAGGCTGGCCTCAATGCCGTCGAGGATGGGGGCGATCTCCTCGTTCCGCTTCATGCGCGCGCCTTGCGGCGTGACCTCTTCGAGCAGGTAGACGTCGTCGGCCCACGGCGTGCCGTGGCAGAGCAGGACCTCGCCGAGGGTAAGGGTCTGGGACATGACGGCGAGCCAGGCTTTCTGCTGCGGCGCGAGCGCGGCGCGATTTGCAGCTAGCGTGCTGCCCGGCGGGACGATGGTGCCTTCTTCAAAGAGCAGGCGATCGCAATTGCCGCGGATGCTCGGGATGTTGAGCGGCATCAGGAGCTCGGCGGTGCCGATGGGATCGAGAGGCCCCTGCCGATGATCGCCGAGATTGACGAATTGCGTGATACCGGCGGATGCGGCATCGGCGAGGACGGCTTCGAGCGCCAGGCGATTGCCGTGGATGTCTGACAAGACGGCGAAGCGGTTCGATTGAAGAGCGGGCAAGGCGAATCAGGCCCGGCGCAACGCGGGCTGTTGCAGATACTCGATCTCGGCCAGCACCTTTGCGGCTTCGGCTTCGAGCGCTGCACGCTGTGCGACGTAATCCTCTTCCGGATATTTGCCGGCGCGGAATTCGAAATTTAGGTCGCGCAGGTTGTCGTAGAGGACGATCTTCTGCTCTTCGAGGAAATCGAGGCGGGTTTTTACCCGCTGCGCGGCGATGTTGCGCTCCGGATAGAAGACGTAGGCGAAGAGCGCGAAGGTGAAGATGGCACAGACGGCGAGGATCATGAGAGGTCGCCTCCGGTTTCCTGACGGATGCGCTGCTCGAGCACGAGCGTATGAGGATCGGTGGCCGGCGTGGGCATGGGAGCGGTACGCGGACGCCAGCGCCGGACGACAAGAACGACTCCGCCGATGCCAAGCAGCAGCACGATCGGTGGAACCCACCAGGAGAACTTATTCAGTCCAGTGAACATTGGCGCTGCCAATGCGGTGGGACCGTATTCGTCCTGGAAGGCGTGGAAGATCTGATCATCGCTGTCTCCACGGTCGATCGAGGCCGCGAGCTGCGTGTTCATCTTCTCCCGATCGGGACAGCCCACATGGTCGCACTCGCCCAGCAGTTGCGTGCAGCCGCAGGTGCACATGAGCCTGTGGCCCAGTTTGTCGAAGCGGGAACCATCGGCCGTGTCGGCAGCGTGCGCGCCAAAAGCAACGACAGCAGCGACGATAACGAGGCTGAGAGAAACGCGAACGCGACGCCAGAACATCAGTCACCGCCTCGCAGCGTTGCTGTCTCGGTCACGAGCGAGCGCGATCGCGCCTTTGCGTGCTGTCGTGCGCGGGCCGGAGAGAGGACGGTCGTGAGGTTCGGCACCAGGGCCACCAGCGTGCCGATGACGACGATGATGACGCCAATCCATATCCAGGCGACGAGTGGATTGAGGAAGACCTTGATGATTGGGTGGTTGGTGTCGGGATTCTGGCCGGCGTAGATCACATACAGGTCCCAGGCGAGGGTGGAATGATTTGCCACCATGGTTTGTACCTGTTGCGAAGCGTTGTAGAAGCGCTTTTCCGGCGCGAGCTGGGTGATCTTTTTGCCGTTGCGGTAGACATCGAGCAGCGCGTACTCGCTGTCGTAGTTGAGATTGGTGTCCTGGGTGAAGTCCTGACAGACGAGCGTGTAGGGGCCGACCTGCATGGACTGACGGAAGTCCATCTCCTGCTCGACGGAGCGATTGAATGCGGAGCCGGCAAGGCCGATGAAGATGACGACCACGCCGAAGTGGACGATGTAGCCGCCATAACGGCGCGTGTTGCGCTGGATGAGGAGGCGCATTGCGAAAAGGATGTTTTTGCCCGTCTGCACCTGCATGACATGCGCGCCGCGCAGGAACTCCGACGCGATTGCGGTGACGACGCCGGCGGCGGCGGAGAAGGCAATGAAGGAATAGAGCGGCCCCTGATCATGCCAGGGGCGCTCGCCGATGGCGAGCA
The DNA here is from genome assembly GCA_963736915.1 of uncultured Acidobacteriaceae bacterium. Taxonomy (GTDB): domain Bacteria; phylum Acidobacteriota; class Terriglobia; order Terriglobales; family Acidobacteriaceae; genus KBS-83. The sequence goes on from CAVTQV010000007.1 coordinate 133,689, forward strand.
GCGCGACGGCGGTGGCGATGGTGGCGATGCAAGGCAGCACGAAGTTGCGGCGGATGGAGCGCAGGGATGAGGAACGCCAGGCGAGCAGCGGGCCGAGGCCCATCAGGGCAAGCAGCCCAAGACCGATGGGAACGGCGATGCGGTTGTACCAGGGCGCGCCGACGGTGACGCGATTGCCCTGCACGTACTCGCTGAGCACGGGGAAGAGCGTGCCCCACAGGATGGTGAAGCAGGCGGCGAGAAAGATGAGGTTGTTGAAGAGGAAGCTGGATTCGCGGGAGGCCAGCGATTCGATCTTGTGATCGGACTTGAGGTGATCGCGCTGCAGGATGAAGGTGAAGAGGCAGATGGCGAACACGATGAAGAGAAAGGCGTAGAACCAACTACCGATGGAGGACTGCGCGAAGGCGTGCACGGAGCTGACCAGGCCGGAGCGTGTGAGCAGCGTGCCAAGAATGGAGAGCATGAAGGTGGAGAAGATCAGCCACACATTCCAGTTCTTCATCATGCCGCGCTTCTCCTGCATCATGACCGAGTGCAGGAAGGCGGTACCGGTGAGCCAGGGCATGAGCGAGGCGTTTTCGACCGGATCCCATCCCCAGTAGCCGCCCCAGCCCAGCACAGAGTAGGCCCAGTGCGCGCCGAGGAAGATGCCGCAGGTGAGGAAGAGCCAGGTGACCATGGTCCAGCGGCGGGTGATGTGAATCCATTTTTCGCCTGGGTAGCGCATCATCAGCGCACCGAGCGCGAAGGCGAAGGGTACGGTGAAGCCGACGTAGCCGAGGTAGAGCATCGGCGGATGGATCACCATCTCCGGATACTGCAGCAGCGGATTCAGCCCGAAGCCGTCCGCGGGAACAGCGCCCTGGACGAGTGCGAACGGCGGCGCAGCGAAGTTGAGCAGCAGCAGGAAGAAGACCTGGACACCGGCAAGGATGGTGGAGGCATAGGCGCTGAGGCGGACGTCTACCTTGTGGCGTGCGCGAACGACGAAGCCGTAGGTGGCAAGCAGCCATGCCCACAGCAGCAGCGATCCTTCCTGGCCGGACCAGAGCGCAGCGAACTTGTACGCACCGGGGAGCGCGCGGTTGGAGTGATGAAGGATGTAGGAGACAGAGAAGTCGTTGGTGAAGGCGGCCCAGACCAGCGCAAACGCGGCAGCAGTGGTCGCAAAGAAGCTGGCGATGCCGGCGCGTCGGGCGGTTTCGGCGAGCCGCTCGGGAGCGATGCGGGTGCGCCCGTGGACAGCCAACTGGCGCAGGGCGAAACCGCCGGCGAGGAGGGTGTAGGCACTGAGGGCGAGCGCGAGGAGGAGGGAGAAGCTACCAAATACCGGCATGGCGGGTTACGTTGATTGTCGCAAAGCGCGACGAGATGCGCCAATCCGGGAGATCGGAGATCAGGGAAGAAGGAATACCGAGGAGGCAGTAAGGTCGCGTCTGCGGTCGAGAGCCGCTCTGTTTGGAATGACTATGTTCCGCTTCAGGCGGTCTGGCAGTAGGGCGGGTAGAGCAGAGTGCGCGAGAGCTCGATCAACTCTTCCGGCTGTATCGGCTTCAGGCGGAAGTAGACGTCCAAACCATCGTACTGCGCTTGTGCTTCCGGGAGGCCGCTAAGGACGACGATGGGCAGGGTTGTGGAGCGGTCACGGAGATGCTTCACCAGCTCGGGGCCGCCCATCTCGGGCATGCAGTGATCGGTAATGACGATCCCGAACTGGGCATCGAATTTCTCCAGCGCCGCGTCGAACTTTTCCAGCGCGGCCTGACCATTGTCGGCGATAACCACGGGGAAATGGGCCTTTTCGAGAATCAGGCGTCGTGTTACTGCCTGGATAGGGTTGTCGTCCACAATCAGGATCGCCGGCATCGTGAGGTGTCAAAGCCCCTTGTATGGGTTGGTAGATGGATGAGGGGCTTAAGTAAACGGTTGCCCTCGGTCGGTGTGAAAGATAAAACGCTTTCTGTTCTTTTTCGGTATATCCCCCATTTGGGGGAGTATCGACAATGGTACCCCATTTCACTGAGCGGCTGTGGAAAGTGGGTTCCGTTCCATTCCGGAGGATCAGTCCAGGCGCGCAGGCGCGGTGCCAAATCGCGCGAGAGTGGCCTCTAAATCGGCGAGCGCGTCGGGATCTTTGGTGCGCCAGGTCTCTTCGGTGGCGATTCTGGGCTCTCCGGCGGAGGGGTATATCTCGCAGTGCTGGTAGCTAAGCAGCCGGTCGGCGGGCTCATCGCGCCAATCGTTGCCGCGACCTTCACGTCGGGTAGAGCCCTGCTCCCAGCCGCGCGGCGTCAGGTGCCATTCGGTCCATTCTTTGCGAATCGCCATACACGTTTATGGTAGCGGCCTGCCATCTGGGTGGCCAGTGTAGTGAGTCAGAACGTCGCCGAGGTGGACCCTTCGGGTCGATGTATCGGCTGGTAACTACCCCGCCCTACCTGCGGTAGGGTAGGGCACCCCGGTTCGGCTCCTTCTCCTCTTCAGTAACAGCGCACCAGCCGTTATGTGCTGAGCAGGATGCGGATGTCGCGCAGATTGTTTCCTGTGGGGCCGGTGAGCACGGTGTCGCCAAGTGCGGAGAAGAGAGGGAAGGCATCGAAGGCGGCCTGGGCGGCTTCCGGATCCATCGAATGGGCACGCGCGCGGGCTGCGGTGGATGGATCGACAATTGCGCCGGCAGCCGGGCTGTTGCCGTCGACGCCGTCGCTGCCGGCCGAGAGGCAGGCCATTGCTTCTCCGGGGAGTTGCTGCTCAAGAAGCAGTGCGCAGGCGAGCGCGAATTGCTGATTGCGGCCGCCGATGCCCGGTGTGCGGTCGATGCGGACGGTGACCTCGCCGCCGGAGAGGAGGCATAGCTTGCAGCCTGGATGCCGGCGGCGATGTTCGAGCAACCGCTGGACCAGGTAAGCCGCGGCCTCTTCGTACGACCAATCGTCACAGCCGTTGTCCACGATGACTTCGTAGCCGAAAGCGGCGGCCTTCTGGCTTGCGGCGCGAATCAGATCGCGGTTGGAGAGCAGCGTGGCCAATACATTGTTGTGAAGAGCGGCCATGCTGAGATCGCTGAAACTGAACCGCTTGACCTCTGCGTCGCGGTTTTCTGCAGCATAGTTCAGCGCGGCCTTATCACCGGGTGTCTCGGGCAGATCGGGGCGGCTGAAGAACTGGCGAACGGACGTCGGAAATTTTTCAAGCAAGCCATAGCGACCGATGAGTTCGCGGCAGTCTTCGACCGTGGATGAATCTTCGAGCGTTGGGCCGGAGGCGACGGCGTCGGCGTGCTGAGATGGGACATCGACGATCTGAAGCGTGAGTTTCGCCGCGCGCGGTGCAGCGGCTGCAAGGCGGCCGCCCTTCACCGCAGAGAAGTGCTTGCGCAGGGTGTTGATCTCGGCGATGGTTGCGCCGGAGGCGATCAGCGCTTCGTGAAAGGCGATAGTGTCGGCCAGCGAGATGTGGGGATCGAGCGGAAGATCGAAAAGCGTGCTGCCGCCTCCGCTGATGAGATAGATCACGCATGTGTTTTCCGTTGCGCGCTGTAGCAGGCGGAGAGCGTAACGCGCGGCGCGGAAGGAATCCTGATTGGGTAGCGGATGGCCGCCGGCGTAGTAGCGGATGCGCCGGTCGGGCTGCTCCGGCAAGACTGGCGCACTGCAGAGTCCGCGGACACGCGGCTTGCGGGGCAAGATGGCGAGGAGCGATTGCGTCATGGGAACGGCGGCCTTGCCGAGCGCGATGATGAGGACTTCGCGGTAATGAGCAAGATCGATGCGGATCGCGGGAATGGGCTGGTCCACTAGATCGGTCAAAGCTGCTTGTTTGACGACCAGCGTTGTGGCTTCGAGGTGCACTCGGTCGTGGAAGGCGCGGTCCATGCGGCAGCCGTCGAGTGCGTGGCTGAAGATGGCTCGTGCATCGCCGTGAAGCGCGTGCAGGCTGGCCAGATACGCGTCCGTATACTCGTTGGCGGCCATTGTGTTCAGGAGGCTTGGGGCGCAGTGTGGCCGGCTTCGGGGAAGAAGCGGGGGACGAGCCATTCCCGCAGCGCGTGCTGCATCTGGTCGAGCTTGCCGGCAAAGAAGTGATCCGCTTCCGGCACGATGACCAGCGTCTTCGGCTCGGCTGCGGAGGCGATGATTTCGCGGAGCACCGGCTGGGGGCCGTACTCGTCTGCGCCACCGCTGATGAAGATTTTGGGCATGGTGCAGTTGGCGAGAAAACTGTATCGATAGTTCCGACCCTCGGCGGCGACAGGCAGACCCAGCGCGGCAAACCCGGGGACATTGAGATTCCCGCAGCATGCGCGCAGCGCGACATACGCGCCGAAGGAGAATCCGACTATCAAGACTGGCAACGCGAAGCGCTGATCGAGCCAATCGAGAGCGGCGCGTACGTCATCCTGCTCGCCGCGACCTTCATCGTGCTCGCCTTCGCTTAGTCCGGTGCCGCGGAAGTTGAAGCGCAGCGTCGGTATGCCGAGGGAGTGCATCGTCTTCGCCGCGCGATAGACGACTTTGTTGTGCATCGTGCCTCCGCCTTTGGGGTGCGGATGGCAGACGAGTGCAGCATAGCGCGCGCCGGAGTCTCCTTCGACGAGAAGCGACTCGAGGTTGCCGGCAGGGCCGGCGATCGAGAGCGTCTGCAGACGATTGGGGGTGGTGGACATCGGGTTCGATTGTAGCGAGTCGGCGAATGCTGCGGTTTCGCGGGTAGCCCGGCACGGAGACCATACTCAATGCTGGTATGCTATATGGTAAGGAATGCCTATGGAAGCTGACAGGAAAATCACAGTCGAAGTGCCGGCGGAACTCCTTAGAAAGGCGCAGGAGGCAAGCGGCGCCGGCATTACTCAGACTGTTCGTACCGGTCTCGAACTCATGGCGGCATCACGAGCGTATGCCCGGCTGCTGCAGCTCAGGGGGAAAGTGCACTTTTCGCAAGGACTCGCTGATCTGAAGGCGGACAGGTGATCGCTGCCGATACCAGCACATGGATCGCATTTCTTGAGGGAGGCAGCGGGAACGATGTGCAGATGCTCGCCAAGGCCCTCGGCGACCGGCAGATCGTGATGGCACCCGCGGTACTTACTGAATTGCTGAGCGATCCACAACTTCCCGCCACTGCAGCTAGCAACCTTGCGGACTTGCCATTGCTCAACATCGATCCAGGTTATTGGCGGCGGGCTGGCCGATTGCGCGCGCGAGTCCTGGCCCGGCACCGAAAGGCGCGCCTAGGCGATGCGCTGATTGCGCAGAGCTGTATCGACAGCAATGTTTCTCTCATCACGAGAGACAGAGATTTTCGCGCATTTGTGGAGACCGCCGGTCTCAAGCTCCTGATTGTCTAGGTAGTTTCATTCGCAATTGTGTGCGAGGAAGGTGCGCTAGTCTTCCCGAATATTTTCTTAGCGCTCAGGTATGCTGACCTAACATGACGCTCGATCCTGTGCAGTTGACACGGCAACTCATCGACATTGAGTCGACCAGCTATGGCGAAGGCGCGGTGGGCGCGTTTCTTGTGGAGCTGCTCGCGACGCGGGATTTCGCTGTCGAGAAGATGCACGTTGCCAGCAAGGGTGAGAACGGAGCGACGACCGATCGCTTCAATGTGTACGCGGGAGTACGTGGCGAGCAGCCGGAGATTGTTTTTTCCACTCACATGGATACGGTGCCGCCGTTTTTCGCGAGCAGCGAGGATGATGATGCGATCTATGGACGCGGCGCCTGCGATGCGAAGGGAATCATTGCCGCGCAAATTGCCGCAGTAGAACGGTTGCGTGCGGGCGGCGTGAAGGCGGGGATGCTGTTCGTTGTTGGCGAGGAGCGAGACTCGGCGGGGGCCAAGATCGCCAACCTGCAGCCGAAGGGCAGCCGGTATCTGATCAACGGGGAGCCGACGGACAACCGAATCGGCCTGGCGAGCAAGGGCGTGCTGCGCGCCGCGGTGCGGGCCAAAGGCAAGATGGCGCATTCGGCCTATCCGGAGTTGGGCGAGAGCGCGATCCACAAGCTGATCCAGGCGCTTGATAACGTCCTGCATATCAAACTGCCGACCGAGCCGGGTATCGGCTCCAGTACGCTGAATATTGGATTGATCGAAGGCGGCCGCGCGCCCAATGTGATCGCGGACAAAGCTGTGGGACAGGTGATGGTGCGGCTGGTGGGGTCGTCCGAGAAAACGCGCGCGGCACTCGAAAAAGCTGTGGGCGGACTGGCAGAGATCGAATACACGCTCGAGATTCCGTTCATGCGATTCAAGGCTATCGAGGGGATAGAGACAATGGTCGCCGCCTTTGCGACCGACATTCCGGCGCTGACGAACTGGGGCGAGCCGCTGCTGCTGGGGCCGGGGTCGATTCATGTAGCGCACACACCGGACGAGAAGCTGGCGAAGCGCGAGCTATTTGAAGCAATCGATCTCTACACAGAAGTCGCGAGCAAGCTCGTAGCATAGGTAGATGGCGACGGATGCATCGATCTCACGCTGGCGTCGCGCGGGCTACGCCGCGCTCAGCGGCATCAGCGGCTGGGTGGTGGGCCAGATCGCCTGTCTGCCGGTAAATATGATCGTGGCGGTGCGCGACTCTGAGGGGCAGCCGAAGCTCTTCGTGGAGACACTGTTCTACGGTCTGCTGGCGTGGGGGCTCTGGACATTGCTTCTGGCGACTGCGGCGTGGATTCTGGTGGTGCTGCCGCTGGTGATGACGGTTCGGCCGTGCCTGCTGGTGCGGCTGCGATGGGTGGTGGCGATTCTTGCCACGCTGGGCGCGCTTTCGCTTGCTGCCACACGGCCCGAAGTTTTTCGCGACACTTCGGCTGTAACCTTTCTGCACAAGTTCCAGCAAGTGATCCCCTATGGATTGTTTGCGGTTTCCTTCACGCTGATCACGGCCTGGATGTACATCCTGCTGGCGAAGCGGCGGCTGGATCGGGCGGCGGCAGTTTCGATAGCCGACTGAACGGGCGCGGCATCTTAGACTGAAGGTATGTCCGATATCGAAACACCCGCGAAGTCTTTGAATGCGCTCGCACATGCGCGCTCCTCCTATCTGCGTTCTGCGATGCACCAGCCGATTCAATGGCAGGAGTGGGGGCCGGAGGCGTTTGCGCGCGCGGCGCGCGAAGACAAGCCGGTCCTGCTGGACATTGGCGCGGTGTGGTGCCACTGGTGCCACGTAATGGATCGCGAGAGCTACGAAGATGAAACGCTGGCTCCGCTGATCAACGAGCATTTTGTGGCCGTGAAGGTGGATCGCGACGAGCGGCCGGATGTGGACAGCCGCTATCAGGCGGCGGTGCAGGCGATCAGCGGGCAGGGTGGATGGCCGTTGACCGCTGTGCTGACGCCGGATGGGCGGCCGTTCTTCGGCGGAACGTATTTTCCGCGGCACGACCGCTATGGCCGTCCGGGTATTGAGCGGCTGCTGCTGACCATGAGCGATGTTTGGAAGTCGAAGCGTGGCGAGGTGCTGGAGTCGGCGGATTCGATCCTGGCGGCCATCGAGCATGGCGAGGCATTTGCCGGGCGCGGCGGGTCGCTGAGTGCGGCGATCACGGACAAGCTGGTGCAGTCGGCGATTGCGCAGTTCGATCCGCATCATGGCGGCTTTGGCGCGCAGCCCAAGTTTCCGCATCCGGCGGCGCTGGATTTGCTGATCGATGCCGCAACTTATAAGGGCGATGCGAAGGCGCGCGAGGTTGCGCTGGTGACGCTGACCAAGATGGCGGAGGGCGGCATTTACGACCACGTTGCCGGCGGTTTCCATCGCTACTCCGTGGATGAGCGATGGGTGGTGCCGCACTTCGAGAAGATGCTGTACGACAACGCGGGCCTGCTGGCGAATTACGTGCACGCCTGGCAGAGCTTTCCTTATCCGGTGTTCGACAGAGTGGTGCGCGAGACTGTGGCGTGGATGGATGGGTGGATCAGCGACCGGCAGGACGGCGGCTTCTATGGCTCGCAGGATGCCGACATGACGCTGGACGATGATGGCGACTACTTTACGTGGACGCGCGCCGAAGCAGCGGAGGTGTTGAGCGCGGACGAGCTTGATGTGGCCGGGACGTACTACGACATTGGCGAACTGGGCGACATGCACCACAACCCGGCGAAGAATGTGCTGCATGTGAACCAGCCACTGGAGGCGCTGGCGAAAGATTTGAAGCGCGATCCGGCCGAAGTGAGCGGTTTGATTGCGAGTGCGCGCGCGAAACTTGCCGCAGCGCGCGCGGCCCGGCCTACGCCCTACATCGATCGCACGATGTATACGGGCTGGAATGCGATGGCGATCTCCGCGTATCTCGAGGCGAGCGATGTGTTGAAGACGGCCGGCACGCGGGAGTTTGCGGTCAAGACGCTTGATCGCATTCTGCGCGAGGCGTGGTCGGACGAGGACGGGCTGGCGCACGTGGTGGCCTATTCGGACGGAGCGGGCGGGCTGCGTATTCCCGGTGTGCTGGATGACTATGCGTTGCTGATGCATGCGTGTCTCGATGCCTGGGAGCGGACGCTGGAGCCGCGCTACTACGAAGCGGCGGAGATGCTGGCTGCGCGGATGCAGCGGGATTTCTACGATGCTACGGGCGGCGGATTCTTCGACACTGCGGCGGCGCCGGATGCGATTGGCGCGCTGACGACGCGGCGGAAGCCATTGCAGGACACCCCGACGCCGGCGGGCAATCCTAGCGCAGCAGCGGCGCTGCTGCGGCTTGAGGCGCTGAATGGGGACGCGAAGCTGCGCGAAGTGGCGGAGGACACGCTGGAGGCGTTCGGCGGGATCGTGGAGCACTTCGGGCTCTATGCGGGCTCGTATGGGCTGGCGCTGGAGCGGCTGCTGCGGGCGCCGCAGCAGGTTGTTGTCGTCGGAGATGACGATGCTGGCCGATGCGCTGGAAGCAGCGGCGCGCGAAGGCTACGTGGTGAACAAGACTGTGCTGCGGACGAGCGGCGGCGGTGCTGCGGGAGGGCAGGTTGCCTCCGGTGCTGCAGGCTACGCTTACGCAACTACCGCAGTTACAGGAGAAGTCGAGCTTCGCGGTCGTCTGCCAGGGGACGCAATGTTTGCCGCCAGTGCGGAGCGTGGAAGAATTGCGCGCGGCGCTGGCTCGTTAAGGCCGTCCGCTTATTGTGGCGCCAATGGATTGGTTTCGTTGGGCGCATTGGTTGTGGGATCGGGCGCGGGCTGCGATTTTGCCTGCTCTCCGGGCGCTGTGAGAGCCTTTCCGCCGCCGATGCGGAAGGGACTGCCGGGCAGCATGTTGTTCTCTTCGAGCGCGAGCCGGATGCGCTTCTGCATCTCGCGGATGGCATCGTACTGTTTCCTTGCCAGCGTCTTCACGCTGACGAGATAGATCACTTCAGGGCCTTTGATCTGGTCTACGCCGAGCACTTTGGGGTCTTCGAGGAAGATGTCTTTGTATGCAGGTTCCCGGCGCACCTCGCCGATGACTTTCTGGAGCAGAGCGATGACCTTGTCGGGATCGGCGGAGAAGTCGACCGAGATGTTGAGCGTCGTGGTGGAGAAGTCGCGGCTCTGGTTGGCGACGTTGGTGATCTGACTGTTCGGGATGAGATAGAGCGTGCCGTCGCCACCACGCACGGAGGTCTTGCGCAGGGACATGGATTCGACGGTGCCGCTGATACCGGCAAGGGTGACCCAGTCGCCGACGTTGTATTGATCTTCGACCAGCACCAGCATGCCGTTGATCATGTCCTTGACGATGGTCTGGGCGGCGAGGCCGATGGCGACGCCCGCGACTCCGGCGGAGGCGAGCAGGGGCGTGGGATTGAAGTCGAAGACCGTACGCAGGATGCTGATGGTTGCGAAGAAGCCGATGATGCCGAAACCGGTGGCGCGCAGCACAGAGGCCAGGGTGCGTATCTGGGATGTGCGCGCCAGACCGCCGCTGACATGCCGTTCCGCCGCCCGCTTCATGCGGTCGGTGATGAGCTTCACCAGCCAGATGGCAAGCCAGGCGAAGAGCAGGATGGCGATCAGGTGTTTCAGGTCATTGACGAGGAAGTTCTGTGCGCTGTCCAGAAAGTTCTGCCACATGGATTCGAACGCCTCGCGAAGGGGCGGACGACGGTTGGGCGGCGCGAGCAAAAGGAGCATGCGTGCCTTTCAGAGTCAGAGTTTGCAGTCGTTTCTATAATGCAGGGATGCGACGCTCATTTGCCAAGTTGCGCTGGGGGGTGGGAGCCGTCGCGGCGCTCCTGCTAGCCGGCTCCTGGGTAGTGATCTCCGGGACCGGCCTCTCCCACTATCTCCGCGGCCCAGTTGCAACAGCCGATGCCACAGCAGGTACCGACGATCCCGACACAGCCGGGTTTCGGGGAACCGCCGGCCCCGACCGATCCGATGGAGCGCCAGCGGCAGGAGAAGATGGAGAAGGCGCGCAATATGGATCGCCAGAAGCAACTGCAGCGGGATACGGACAAGCTGCTGTCGCTGGCGAAAGAGCTGAAGGAAGAAGTGGACAAGTCCAACAAGGACACGCTTTCTGTTGATGTGGTGAAGAAGGCGGGAGAGATTGAGAAGCTGGCAAAGAGCGTGAAGGACCGCATGCGCGGCTAGATGGATTAGGGCAGAGAACGCTGAATCGCGGTGCCCTGTTTTGCTTGCGTGGGTGGAATAACTCAAAGAGAAAGGCGCTGCGAAGATCGCAGCGCCTTTGTGGGTTGAATAGCTCTAGAGAAACAGCGGCGCGAGCACCAGGGTTACGGTGGCGAGCAGCTTGATGAGGACGTGCAGCGATGGGCCGGCGGTGTCCTTGAAGGGATCGCCGACGGTGTCGCCTACTACGGCTGCCTTGTGCGCTTCCGAGCGCTTGCCGCCGTACTGTCCGGTCTCGATGAGCTTTTTGGCGTTGTCCCACGCGCCGCCGCCGTTGTTCATCAGCATGGCGAGCAGGATGCCGGAGATGGTGCCGACCATGAGGAGGGCGGCAACGCTTTCCGCGCCGGTCAGGTTCACGGGATGGCCGTGCAGCATGAGCGTGTCCATGCTGATGTCGCGGACGCGGAAGCTGTCGCTGAGGTGGCGGAAGATGAGCCCGACGGCCAGCGGGAGGAGGATGGCGAGCGCGCCGGGCAGAACCATCTCCTTCAAGGCCGCGCCGGTCACGATACGGACGCAGCGTCCGTAGTCCGGCTTGGATGTGCCCTCCATGATGCCGGGGTTTTCCTTGAACTGCGCGCGCACGTCCTGGATGACGAACTGCGCCGTGCGGCCGACCGCCTTGATGGCGAGCGAGGAGAAGAGATAGGTGAGCATGGCGCCGAGCAGCGCGCCGACGAAGACGGGGACGCTGGCCAGGTTGACGTTCGAGAAATGCCAACCGGCAGGAAGGACCTGGCCTGCGTCGGCGAAGCGGTGGGCGACGATGTCGTGCACGCTTTCGAGATAGGCGGAGAAGAGCAGGAAGGCGGCGAGCGAGGCAGAGCCGATCGCGTAGCCCTTGGTGAGCGCCTTGGTGGTGTTGCCGGCGGCGTCCAGCTTGTCAGTCTTCTGGCGGACGTCGTCGGGCTGGTTGGACATCTCGATGATGCCGCCGGCGTTATCGGTGATGGGGCCGAAGGTATCCATGGCCAGGATGTAGGCCGAGGCGGAGAGCATGCCCATGGTGGCGATGGCGGTGCCGTAGACGCCCCGGGCGTAGTTGGAGATTCCCGCGTGGTCGGCAAGGCCGCGCACACCGAAGTAGTAGCTGAGCAGCAGCGCCAGGCTGATAACGACGACCGGCATGGCAGGTGTTTCCATGCCGACGGCGAGTCCGCTGATGATGTTGGTGGCGGGGCCGGTGAGCGAGGCTTCGGCGATGGAGCGGACGGGGCGATAGCGGGTTTCGGTGTAGTACTCGGTGATGCGGACGAAGAGGAACGACATCACGATGCCGACGACGCCGGAGGCGAGCAGCCACCAGCGGCCCTGCAGCATGTAGTACACGGCGGCGGCAAAGCCCACCAGCGCAAGCAGGGAGGTGACGTAATAGCCGCGGTTCAGCGCGTGCATGGGATCTTCATCTTCACGGGCGTGCACGATGCTGACGCCGATGATGGAGGCGATCAGGTTGACGGCCTGGATGACCAGCGGGAAGAGGATGCCTTTGATACCGAAGACGGGGAAGAGGGCTGCGCCCAGGATCATGGCGCCGACGTTCTCGGCGGCGGTGGACTCGAAGATGTCCGCACCGCGGCCAGCGCAGTCGCCGACGTTGTCACCGACCAGATCGGCGATGACGGCGGGGTTGCGGGGATCGTCTTCCGGGATGCCGGCCTCGACCTTGCCGACCAGGTCGGCGCCGACATCCGCGGCCTTGGTATAAATGCCGCCGCCAAGCTGCGCGAAGAGGGCCACCAGCGAAGCGCCGAAGCCGAAGCCGACCAGCTCATAGGGCGTGGCCTGCGGATGGTCGAGACCACCGAAGAGGAAGAAGAGAATGCCGATGCCGAGCAGCGAGAGCGCGACGACGACAAGGCCGGTGACGGCGCCGCCACGGAGTGCGGTCTGCAGGGCGCGGCCCAGGCTGGTGCGCGCGGCGCTGGCGGCACGGATGTTTGTCCGGATGGAAACGAACATGCCGGTGAAGCCGGAGAGCCCGGAGCAGATGGCGCCGATCAGGAAGCTGATGACGACTTTATTGGCAAACGGGGCCGTAAAGGGCGAGAGGCGATATCCGATGAAGAGCAGAACCGCGAGCACCACAGCGATAATGGCGATAGTGCCGTACTGCCGGGACATGAATGCCTCGGCGCCCTCGCGGATGGCGTTGGAGATGGCCTGCATCTCGGCTGTCCCGGCATCGATGCGGAGGACGGACCGGGAGAAAAAGAGTGCGACAACGAGGCCCAGGACGCCGATGACAAGCGCGCCCCATAGATAAATACTGCCGTTGTCTGGGGTGCTGGGGGAGCCAATCTGGAGCCCCAAGGCCCACAGGCCGACATTCTGCATGCAAGTTCTCCGAAAAAAGTGGGTTGGTGCGCCCCGCCGTTGCCGCCGCAGCGCGCTGCCGGGAAAGCGATAGGTTCGAGGAACGCTGATTAGAGCACGGGTGGAAAAAGTGAGTCAAACCTCAGATTTGATCCTGTTTACCACGACGAGACGAATTCATAGCCTTGAGCATCTTCTTGCTAAGCACGAGAGCACATTGACAGGATACAATCGCCAGTCGTTTTGACTTGGGAAGGCAGCGAGGAGCGGGTATGGGCAGTGTGGCAACAGAGCGGCGCACCAAGAGCGCCGGCGGCGGATTGAGCGGCTTGAGCGGGCCGGAATGGGTGGATGTGTATCGCCTGATGTACCTGTCGCGACGGCTGGATGACCGGGAGATCCTGTTGAAAAACCAGCAGAAGATCTTCTTCCAGATCTCCGGCGCCGGCCACGAGGCGCTGATGGTGGCCGCCGCCAAGGCGCTGAAGCCGGGCTACGACTGGTTCTATCCGTATTACCGCGACCGCGCCCTCTGCCTGGCGTTGGGCGTCACCGCGGAAGAGATGCTGCTGCAGGCGGTGGGCGCGGCGGCCGACCCGGCGAGCGGAGGACGGCAGATGCCGTCGCATTGGGGCAGCCAGCGGCTGAATATTGTGTCCCAGAGTTCTTCGGTGACAACGCAGATGCTGCAGGCCGTGGGCTGCGCGGAGGCGGGCCGCTATCTGGCCAGGCATCCGAACGCGGCGGAGCGGCAGGGAGACGATTATCGAGCGTTCCATCAGGCGGCGTTCCAAGGGGATGAGGTGGTGTATGCGTCGATCGGCGAAGGCTCGACCAGCCAGGGCGAGTTCTGGGAGGCGCTGAGCACGGCGTCGCTGGAAAAGCTGCCGATGCTGTTTGTAGTGGAGGACAACGGATACGCCATCTCCACACCGGTGGAGGTGAATACGCCGGGCGGGAATATCTCGAAACTGGTGGCGAACTTCCCGAACTTCTTCTTTGCCGAGGTGGATGGCACCGATCCGGTGGAGAGCTACGCGGCGATGACCAAAGCCGTGGCGCATTGCCGGGCGCGCAAGGGGCCGGCCTTTGTGCATGGGCATGTCACGCGGCCGTATTCGCACTCGCTCTCGGACAACGCGAAGCTGTACCGTCCGCCTGCGGAGTTGGAAGAGGAGAACCTTCGCGATCCGCTGCCTAAGCTGCAATTGCGGCTGCTGCGCGAGGGGCTGATCGATGCGGAAGGCATCACGCGGCTGGAGAAGGCCGTCGATGACGAGATACAGGCAGCAACCGACCGGGCGCTGCGCGCGCCGTTTGCTCCCGCGGAATCCATTTACAACTATGTTTATTCGCCGAACATCGATCCGAGTTCGAGCGCCTTCGCTTCGGAGATTGAGTGCGCCTGGCGCACCCGAGGGAAGTCCGGCGGTTCCGGATAGGACGATGGCCGACCTCATCAATCTCTGCCTGAAGGACGAGATGAAACGAGATGAGCGCATCATCGTCTTCGGTGAGGATGTGGCGGACTGCAGCCGGGAAGAGTACCTGAAGGCCGGCTCGGTGAAGGGCAAGGGCGGCGTCTTCAAGCTGACGTCGGGGTTGCAGTGCGAGTACGGAGCCGACCGCGTCTTCAACTCGCCGCTGGCAGAAGCGAATATCGTTGGCCGCGCCATCGGAGTCGCAACGCGGGGGATGAAGCCGGTGGTGGAGATTCAGTTCTTCGACTACATCTGGCCGGCGATGCATCAACTGCGCAATGAGCTGGCGCCAATGCGCTGGCGCTCGAATAATGCATTCGCATCGCCCGCCGTCATCCGCGTGGCGATCGGCGGATATCTGACTGGCGGCGCGCTCTATCATTCGCAATCGGGCGAAGTGCTGTTTACCCACACGCCGGGCATGCGGGTGGTGTTTCCATCCAATGCGCTCGATGCCAATGGCCTGTTGCGCACGGCGATCCGCTGCGACGATCCGGTGATGTTCCTGGAGCACAAGCGCCTCTATCGCGAGACGTTTGGGCGTGCGCAATATCCAGGACCGGACTACATGATTCCGTTCGGCAAGGCGAAGACAGTGCGCGAGGGCAAGCATCTGACGCTGGTGACCTACGGCGCAGTTGTCCCACGGGCATTGCAGGCGGCGCAGCGCGCCAGCCGCGAGCTGGGCATCGAGACGGAAGTCATCGACCTGCGGACGCTCAGCCCGTACGACTGGGAAGCCATCGCCGAGAGTGTGCGACGGACGAGCCGCGTGATCGTGGCGCACGAGGATGTGCTGAGCTGGGGCTACGGGGCGGAGATCGCCGCGCGCATTGCGGACGAGCTGTTCGATGATCTGGATGCGCCGGTGAAGCGGGTGGCGGCGACGGATACGTTTGTTGCTTATCAGCCGACGCTGGAGAACGTCATCCTGCCGCAGCCGGAGGATTTGTTCCGCGCGATTGAGGGGCTGGCGAAGTTTTAGTGCAACCGGGTGCTTTCCTTAAGGAGAATGATCGCGGGAAGCCCAGCGTGCATCTCTATTACGCCAGTCACGGAGAGGCACTCTGATTTCCGACCAGCGACGGTAAGGCACTCCGCCGGAAGACGCGTGCTGCCTCAGGAGCCGAATGACGCGACGTTTGCTTTTTGTGGATGATGAAGCCACCATCCGGTTCATGCTATCTACCATATTGAACAAGCACGGCTTTGAGGTGAGCGTTGCGGCGACGGTCGCCGAAGCGTTACAGAAGATTACCTCGCAGCAGTTCGAGGTGCTGCTGTCGGACCTGAATATTGGCAATCCGGGAGACGGTCTGACCGTGGTCAGCGCGATGCGCAGGACCCAGCCGGAAGCGGTGACCATGATTCTGACCGGCTATCCTGCATTTGAAACGGCGCTCGAAGCGATCCGGCAGCAGGTGGACGACTACATCGTGAAACCGGCGGATATTTCCACGCTGGTGAGCACGATTGAAAGCAAGCTGACGGCTCCGCTTCACCAGCGGCAACTGCCGCCGCCCAAGCGGGTCGCGATGATTTTGCAGGAGCACACGGATCGCATTGAGGACCTGTGGCTTGCAGCGGTAGAAAAGGACACGGACCTGTCGCGATTGCCGTTGAACAGAGAGCAGCGCCTGCAGCATCTCAAAGGCATCCTGGAAGAAATCATCCGCGCGGCGCAATCGTATTCCGGCGAAGAGACACCGGAACACAAGCGGCTCGCATAGCCCGCGCGATCTGCAGGGATACACGCCCACCATGCTGCTGGCGGAGTTTTGCATGCTGCGGCGCGTGATTGCGCAGGTGGTGCAGGAGAATCTGCTGACCGTGAATCTGAGCTATCTGGTGCCGGACCTTGCGCATGTGAACGAGAGCCTGGATGAGCAGGCGAAAGCTGCGCTGCTGGTGCTGTCGGACTACATGAATTCGGCTGCTAGTCGATGAAACGAGCCACACTGTTTATGGCCTAGCCGCCGACTTCGCGCCAACATTGAGGCACTGCGGCCATTGAATCTCTCGGTTACGTTAAGGATTACAAATCTATAGAAGCTAGTTGTTCCGCGCGGCGCGGGAGTTTGCCAGGAATTGCCGGAGTGCTGATGTGGCCTCGGCGTTGTCGAGTGCCGTGCTGTGAACGGTGGTCGCGGGCGGGGCGGCTTTCGCGACATAGGCGGGAGCCGTTCCGTTTGGCGGCAGCAGGAACAGCTTGTCGAGCGCGCTTGAGCTCAGGGCGCGCTTCGGATCGAAATGGTCGTGGGCGAGAAGGCGCACGGGAAGGATATGGGTCCAGCGTGGCGCTTCGAGCAGGTGAAGTGTCGGCGGCTGAGGGTCGATCATGACCAGGCCGGATAGATCCGGGCGGCGGGTCGTGAGTCCGGCTCCGATGGTGCCGCCCAGCCCGCGGCCGACCAGAACCAGATGGCTGGGCCCGATGTGGCGCACGCTCGCGAGGTAGTAGAGCGCGGCCTCTGAATCCTGAATCCAACTGTGCTCCGATGGCCGGACCCACTGGCTTTTGCCGAAGCCGCGGGGGTCGAAGGCGAATACGTCATAGCCGAGTGCGTGCAGCGCGGCGAGGTCGGGCAGGGCGTCGGAGAGCGAGCCGCGCGCTTCATGCAGATAGAGAATCGCTGCGGGTGAATGCGGAAGCTTGGGGTCGGCGGGGATCCACCAGCCATTGAGGCGCGTCTGCCCGGTCTCGGTGGCGTCGAAGCGGACATCTTCGAAGCCGATGCCAACGGACGCAGGAGTGTTGGCGACGATATGCGAGGGATGGAAGATGAGCT
This sequence comes from uncultured Acidobacteriaceae bacterium, assembly GCA_963736915.1. Lineage (GTDB taxonomy): Bacteria > Acidobacteriota > Terriglobia > Terriglobales > Acidobacteriaceae > KBS-83. The sequence continues at coordinate 150,896 of CAVTQV010000007.1, forward strand.
GCCATTGTCCCTGCCAGAAGAGCAGCGCGATGGCGAAGTAGATTGCGGCGAGCGACGCCAGCACCATGATGCCGATGCCGCCGAGAAGCCAGCGGCGCGTGACCAGAGGATTGCGGGGGCGCAAAGGGTCGTCGAAGTCTGCTGGAGGCGTGGGGCGCACGGGTGCAGGCATACGGGATCAGCCGAAGGCCAGCTCGTCTGCGGATTCGAGCGGCGTGCCGCAGACGCGGCAGATGACCGCGGAACAGTCGCCGCAGGTGAGGGGGTCGTCCACGGGCCGCGCGCACCGGGGGCACCAGAGCGCCGCCGGAATGGGATCGCGCGTGTCGGATTGCTCTGCTTCGGGCATCTGTTCACAGCGTAGCAGCGGTGACGACATATCTCTACCGGAGGTCCATTGGGCAGGCCGTACACTGCTGCCAGAGCCTGCAAAAGGAGCAGAAACAGGAATGGGTCAGTGGGTACGGATCGGCGCGGCGTCAGAGATGCCGGCCGAGGGCGGAGTGAAGGCGTTTGAGGCGCAGGGCACGGCGATCTGCGTGGCGCGGGTCGATGGTCAGCTTGCGGCGTTGAACGATGTGTGTCCGCACCAGGGCGCGCCGCTTTCGGAAGGCGCGGTTGAGGATGGCCGGGTGGTGTGTTCGTGGCACGGATGGAGCTTCGATCCGAAAACGGGCGCGGAACTGTGCAATCCTCTGGGCGGTGCGACGGTGTATCCGCTGCGCGTGGATGGCGATGATGTGCTGTGCGAGGTGTAGGGACGATGCCAGAGAAGAGTCAGTCTGTGAAGAGTGGGACGGCGAAGAATCAGTTGGAGATTCCTCCTGGGGCTGCCAGCGATCCGAAGGCCTTTGAGCTGGTGCGCGCGTGGGTGGCGCAGGGCGATCTGCATGTGAGCCTGGAGATGGGCGGATGGGATGATCCGACTGCGTGGGGCGTGGTGCTGGCAGATCTGGTGCGGCACGTGGCGCGCTTTTATGCGGAGCAGAAGCGGCTCAATCCGGAGGAGACCATTGGGCGCGTGCGGGATGCGATGGACGCGGAGCTGGATGGGGAGGAAGAGGCTCCGGAGGGCGGTCTGGTGCAGTGATGGACTGGCTGCCGGGCTTCGGGCCGTATGGACGCAGATCGGCAGATCCCTCACTACGTTCTCGGATGACGAACTCGTGGAACTCACTCGCACTGGAAAGTCCACTCCTGGATGTGAGGGATGTTGAAGTCGGAGTAGCGAATCCAGCGGGGATGGATGACGAACCAGGTGATGCCCGGCCACTGCTCGCGGTCGATTCCATCCGGCCAGGTGGCGTAGTAGATGGGACGAAGGCTGGCGAGCTTGTCGGCGGCGAGCTCTTCGGCGAAGCCTTCGTATTGCACGGTGCGCTCGTCGCCGCTGCCGCGGGTATCGGCGACGGTGAATGAGACCCGCGGGTTGGCCAGCATGTTGGCGTACTTGCGGCTGGTCCGCACGGTGTCGAAGAGAATCTCAAATTCGGGCGTGACAGCGTAGCCGACGAGGGCGCCCTGCGGCTCACCGGCGGGAGAGAGCGTGCCGAGCACGCCGAGCCGCTGGCTTTGGAGATAGGCGAGCAGCTCGGGCTTTTCCATGACTTCTCTCGTGTTTTTATGACGCTGCCGCGACGATTTTGCCGAAGGACGCCGGATCGAGGGAAGCGCCGCCGACGAGCGCGCCGTCGATATCGGGCTGCTTGCAGAGATGTGCGGCGTTGTCCGGCTTGACGGAGCCACCATAGAGAATGCGCATCGCTTCGCTGGCCGGCTTGCCCAGAAGCTGCGCGACTTCGTGGCGGATGATGGCGTGCGCTTCCGCTGCGATTTCGGGCGTGGCCGTCCTGCCGGTGCCGATGGCCCATACCGGCTCATAGGCGATGACGATGGGGGCGGCCTGCGCGGCGTCGATGTTGTCCAGCGCGCGGCTGGTCTGGCGGCGCAGCACGGCTTCGGTCTCGCCGTTTTCACGCTGCTCGAGACGCTCGCCAACGCAGACGACGGGAACGAGCTTGTGCCGCAGAGCAGTGAGCAGCTTTTTATTCACAAGCTCATCGGTTTCGCCGAAGTACTGACGGCGCTCGGAGTGGCCGATCAGGATGTGAGTGGCGCCTGCCGCGGTCAGCATGGGTGCGGAGATTTCGCCGGTAAAGGCGCCCTCGTCCTCGAAATACATGTTCTGCGCGCCGATCTTCAGTGGCGAGCCTTTTGCGGCCTCGATGGTGGCCGGCAGGTCGATGGCGGCGGGAAAGATTGCGATCTCAACATTGGCAGAAAGAGACGTCTGCAGAAATGTCGATACGAACGCGCGGGCTTCGGCGGGGGTCTTGTACATCTTCCAGTTAGCGGCGAGCAGGGGAATGCGCATGGTTCCTTTCAGGGGGTGCAGGGATAAAGTGGGACGCGTACGGCTAGAACATCTTCGTTTCTAGTGAGTACGCGAAGAATCGTGAAGTCTGGCTTTTTCTTAGAGATTTTGATAAGCACCGGAAGCGAAAATGCTTTTAGTCGCGGTGGGAGATGGCTTTGATCTGCGGGACAATGCCGGCCTGACGGCCGTTTGAAATGGGAACAACTTTAGCTTTGCGGGCGCGGGGCTTCGCCTCACTGGGTCCCCAGTAGTTGGCGATCGAGTAGCTGTGCACATCGGGGAAGGTGCGGTCGAGGCTGGATCCCAGGCCGAGGCCGGCGAGCAGACCGCAGAGGCCGGCGATGATGAGAACAACGCCCTGCACGATACCGGAACTCAGGGAGTGCTGCAGGTGTCCATGCTCGA
>CAVTQV010000008.1:0-124846 GCA_963736915.1 uncultured Acidobacteriaceae bacterium
GTGATTGCTGGCATTGCCGTGGGAGTACGGACCGATATGCGCGTTCAACAGAAAGGCTTCGCCGTTCCTGACCAATCCATAGGCATCCTTCAGGTTCGCCTTCCCTTCGCGGATGGACTTAACCTCCGTGCCGCGCAGCGCGATGCCGGCCTCGTATTTGTCGAGGAGAAAATAGTTATGGCTGGCCGCCCGGTTCACAGAGGCATCGCGCGCGCCGGCGGCAACCGGGTCGCGGTCCTTTGCTTTCTGGGGAGTGCCCTTTTGCGGGGCTGGCTGCACTATATGGCTGGTCTGCCGGGACATAGGCGTACCCCTTATCGTAAAGCATTTCGCCGGTCGCAGCCCGTGCGCCACCGGTTAGCCGCCGCGAGCTTACGCCGGATTGAGAGTCCGCGCCTCAGCGATCGTTTGCGCTTGTCGCTACGGCAAAACGATATCGGCCGCATTCACTGCGGGTGCGCGGCCCTTTGTTATAATCCCGCTTCAGCGAGCCAGCTCTCGTGAGAGCGCATGGGAGTGCGGCTCGATCTTGTGTGCGAAGACACCGTGCGCACCGTCGCTCCTTCTATCCATGGAGTTTCATGAATCGACGCACCCTATATTGGACCCTGCCCCTTATCCTGCTGCTCTCCATGCCCGCACTGCTGCCCGTGGTGCATGCGAAAGGTAAATCGAAATCGGCGAAGGCGCTGTACAAGGCAGGCCAGGTGGCAGAGGCCAAAGATGATTATCTTGCCGCATATGAGGACTACGCGGCGGCCTATCAGAAGGATCCGACCAACCTCTATTACAAAACCTCGTATCAGCGGCTGAAGTTCACCGCTGCCGCGGTGCATACCCATCAAGGCGAGAAGCTGCGCGACCAGGGCGATATGAGCGGCGCCATGACGGAGTTCCTGCGTGCCCTCGAGATCGATCCGGCAAATGAGCTGGCTCAGCAGGACGTCCGCATTACCAAGGAAAAGATCGCGGCGACTCCCAGCAATGAGCCGGCCGAGACACCGCAGAGCGAGGCCCCCCTGGCCGATGTAGCAGGACCGGCCGAGCTGAAACCGACCTCGAACGAGCCCATCACCGTCCACATGCCTTCCGAAGACTCGAAGGTGGTCTATCAGACCATCGGCAAGCTGGCCGGCATTAACGTGCTCTTCGATCCCGACTACACCGGTAAGCGTATCCAGGTCGATCTGCAGAATGTCTCGCTGCTGGATGCGCTGCACATCATCGGCGTGATCTCGAACACTTTCTGGCGGCCGATTACCTCCAACACCATCTTCGTGGCGCAGAACACCCGCGCAAAGCGCACGGAGCTGGATGCGCAGGCGGTGCAGACGTTTTATCTTTCGAATACCTCGCAGACCAACGACCTGAATGACATTCAGACGGCGCTCCGCAATGTGTTGACCAATGCCAAGCTCTACGCGGTGCCCAGCCAGAACGCAATCGTCATGCGCGCGACTCCGGATGAGCTGCTGCTGGCGCGCAAGCTGATCGACGATCTGGATAAGGCACGGCCCGAGGTGGTGGTCGATGTCGCTGTGCTTGAAGTGAACCGTAGCCATGAGCGCAATCTCGGCATCATCCTGCCGCAGCAAATCTCCGCTAGTCTGCAGGGCACAACGACATCAACAACGGGCACGACGGGTACGACGGGCACAACTGGGACTACCGGCACTACCGGCACCACAGGGACGACCAGCACGACGACCAGCAATGGCGGCTTAACGCTGAACAATCTCGGTAACCTGAACTCCAATAACGTCGCCATGACCATCAGCTCGGCGACCGCCAACCTGCTGCTCACCGACAGCGACACGCGCGTCCTGCAGAACCCACGTGTCCGCGCGACAGATGGGCAGAAGGCGGACCTGAAGGTTGGTTCGAAGATTCCGATCGCCACCGGTTCGTATCAGACCGGCGCGGCAACCGCCGTCGTCAGCTCGCTGGTGAATACACAATTCCAGTATCAGGATGTCGGCGTCGAGATCGAGATCACGCCCACTATCCACTACGACCGCGACGTGACGCTGAAGCTGAAGATGGCCATCTCGCAGCAGAGCGGCACGGTTTCATCTGAGCGGCATCAATGAGCCCATCTTCAGCCAGCGCACGGTCGACCAGACCATCCGGCTGCGGGAGGGCGAGGCCAGCATTATGGGCGGGCTGCTGCAGACGAGCTACACGAATGTTTTCAACGGAATTCCCGGCCTGTCGCAGATTCCTCTGTTGAAGTACCTGTTCAGCAACAACGACAAGACCACCACGCAGGACGAGATCGTCTTCATGCTTATCCCGCACGTCGTCCGCGGCGAGGATCTTAGCCCGCTGAACCTGAAGGAGATCGACACCGGCACCGGCACCAGCGTCTCGCTGCGGCGTATCGGCTCCATCCGCGTTCCGGCTTCTGCCGTGGAACCGGCATCGCCCGCAGGCAAGCCCAGCGCCGAACTGCCCCCGAATCATCAGCAACCAGCCCCGGCCGGCACGCAGCCGCAGGGTATGCAGTCCGCCGCGCAGCAGGCCATGGAGCAGGCGGCCACAGCCAACAATGCTGCCCCCATATCGGTCGCTCTCGCTGCGCCAACAACGGCTCCCAAGGTGGGCTCGACCTTCCAGGTGCCCGTGAACGTCTCCGGCGGCTCGGATGTCTTCTCCGTCCCGCTGCAGCTTCAGTACGATCCCACGAAGCTCACGCTCATCAACGTCGATTCAGGCGCCTACCTGGGTCACGACGGCCAAACCGTGGCCCTTGTTCACCGGGACGACGGCGCTGGCGGGGTGGCCATCTCCGCATCCCGGCCGCCGGGCGTCGCCGGCGTGAACGGAACGGGCCAGCTCTGCGTCCTTACATTCCAGGCGAAGGCTGCAGGCGACAGCATCGTCAGCGTCACGAAGGCCGCTGCCCGCGACAGTAAGCAGCAGGCGCTCCCGGTCATTACCTCCGGGACCATCGTGCACGTCCAATAGCCCGTAAGCCTGCAATCGCCGCGTAAGCTGGTAAGGAATAGGTATGATTCGCAGACTGAGCCCGCGTACGTCGTCCTCGCCCTATGGGCGGGAGGCTGGCCTGACGCTCATCGAGCTGATCGTGACGGTGGCCATCCTGGGGCTGCTCGCATCGGCCGCCGTGCCGCTCGCCCGCTGGAACATCAAGCGCGAGAAGGAACGCGAGCTGCATTCCGATCTCTGGGAGATGCGGGCGGCTATCGATAAATACAAGGATGCTGCCGACAAGGGTGGCATCCAGACCAAGGTGGACAGCGACAACTATCCGCCCGACCTGGATACGCTGGTGAAGGGCATTGAAATCAAAGGGAAGAAAGTTCGGTTCCTGCGCCGCATCCCGATCGATCCCATGACCGGCAAGCCTGACTGGGGAATGCGCTCCGAGCAGGACGACCCCAACAGCGACTCCTTTGGTGGCCAGAACCTCTTCGATGTTTATTCGAAATCCCAGGGTACGGCCCTGAACGGAACCAAGTATGCGGATTGGTAAGCTGCGCTCCCGGGCCTTGAGCTCGAACGTCGTAAGGGCGACGATGGCCGGGAAGGGAAGCGAGGCAGGCTTCACGTTGCTTGAGCTGATGATTGTCATGCTCATCATCGCAATCCTGGCGGCCGTGGCCATTCCTGCGTACCTCTCTTCCATCAAAGCGGCGAAGGAAGCCGTGCTGAAGGAGGACCTGCACGTGTTGCGCGGATCCATCGATGCCTATACCGCGGACAAGGAGAAGGCGCCGCAGTCGCTCGATGACCTGGTGCAGTCCGGATATCTGAAGAAGCTGCCGGTGGATCCCATGACCCACAGCGACAGCACCTGGGTCACCTCGACGGACGACACGCTGCAGAACATCGACCAGACCGAGCCCGGCGTGAACGACGTCCACAGCGGATCGCAGGAAACGGGCAGCGACGGCCAGCCATACTCGAGCTGGTAACCCATCGAAATCCGGACCATTTACTTCTCTGTAATCTGACCCGCAGAAATTTCTCCTCCTTTCGCTACAGAAAACGTCGTTTTACCGCCTCACATGGAAAGACACGACAGGAAAGCTGCTTTTAGCCGCATCTAAAGCAAAAGGCAGAGACGTTCTGTGCATGGATCTTCGAGCAGCCGCTCCTTCAGAGACTGCGTTTCACCCTTGGTGTTTACTTTTGTTCCTATTGGACGCCTGACGTGCCCGCGATCCTCGACCCATCACCGCTCAGAATGCCGCCCGTCGCTCGGGTGCGCGCGTACTACGCTGCACTCTGTGCCACTGCTGTCGCGCACTTCGGCGCCGCATCGCTTGCCGGACGGCTGCTGCTGGTCGACGGACTCGCCGACGAGGGAGACGCGCTGCTGATCGCCGCCAGCATCGTAGGCGCAGCGTCGCTGGTGCTCGAGACGAACGTCGAGATGGTGCGGCACTGCGTCCGCAACGGCATTGCCGACTTTGCGGTGAACTCGCTGGATGAGGCCCTGCGCATCCTGAAGAATGAGATTCGCAAGCGGCAGCCGATTGCGGTGCTGCTGGAGCGAGAGCCAGCCGACGTGCTCGCCGAGATGGTAGAGCGCGGGGCCCAGCCCGACCTGCTGCGCTGGACATCGTCGGAACCCGCTTCGCAGCAGCTCATCGAAACACTGAAACAACGCGGCGCACGTCCGCTGCCGGATTCTCTCGAAACCGATCCCGATCCGGCGCGCGAGGTGTGCTGGCGGGCCGAGGGAAGCAGCGCCGTTCTGCGGCAGCTCGATCTCCTGGCCGGCCAGATCCTGCCGCAACCGGATCTGGAACGCCAGAACTGGATCGCGCGCGCGCCACGCTACTTACCCCGGGCGCTGCGGCTGGAACGCCGGGTCCAGATGACACCGGAGGAGAGCGCCGCGTTTTTAGCAGCAATCGAAGAGCGGGCGAATCAGGGCGCACTGGCTGCGAAGGTCAGCGTTGAAGCAGGCGGCCAGGTGCATACATTTGCCGGTTAATGCACTTCGCCGGAAGCGACTGCGCGCAGCTTTCCCCACAACTCCTTCAGGCCGAGCTCAGTCTTTGCCGAGCAGAGCAACAGATCCTCGGCCCCGAGCGCCCGCTTGAGAGCAGCAGCGGATCGTGTGCGCTCGTTCCCGGAGAGGCGGTCCGCTTTTGTCGCAACCACTACAAAGCGTCGCTCAATTTCTTTCAAGTAATGGATGAGCTTCAGGTCGCTTTCCTGCGGAGGAATCTTGCTGTCTACCAGGCAGACGCAAAGCGCGAGCGTAGGCCGTAGCGCGAGGTACGGCTCGATGAATTTCGGCCACTCGGCCGAGATGGACTTCGATATCTTGGCGTAGCCATACCCCGGCAGGTCGGCAAGGATGAGCGCCGGTTGCGTGCTTGCCGCAGTGTCCAGCAGCGCGAAGAAGTTGATGGCCTGTGTGCGTCCCGGAGTGGAGGAGACGTGCGCCTGCTTCGAGCCGACCAGCGCATTCAGCAGGCTGGACTTGCCGACATTCGAGCGGCCGAGGAAGGCGACCTCCGGCGCGGAGGGCGGCGGGAAGTGGTCGGGCGAGGTAGCCGAGAGAAGAAATTTTGGGATGAGACGCATCGCTCCCGATTCTCGCAGATGTATCTGGTGTGTGCTCCTGAACGATGTGCTCTACCAGATTCGGCGAATGCTGAAAGAATCGAGCCGTTTATCGTTACTGATTACAGGCAGATCGCCGGCAAGAGCCTGAGCTGCGATCATGCGGTCAAACGGATCTCCGTGATCGCCTGCAAGTCTGCCGGCACGTAGCGCATCCGCAGCCTCGATTGCCAGCAACGTATAGCCGGCCATGTCCATCGCATCCAGAAAATTCTTCTCCAGAGCCTCAGCGCCGGGAATTTTTCCGATGCGCACTTTGGTAGCAATCTCCCAAGCCGAAGCCGCAGATACCAGGATTGTGTTGGCTTCATCTGCGATGATCCTGGCAGCTTGCCGGCTGAGGGAGGCGGGTGAGAGTACGGCCCATATCAGGGCGTGTGTATCGAGAAGGACCTTCACTCACCCTCGCCGTTCCATAGCTTCAATTCCTCTTCGGGAAGCGGCTCGAAAAAGCTCTCCGGCAACACGAAGCCCGGAATTTCAAGCGCTCCCAGGCGCTTCTTGCGAACAGGTTGGATCGCCTCAAGACGCGCGACCGGAGTCTTGTCCCTGCCGGACGTGATGATGATGGTCTCTCCACGCTGAGCCGATTTCACCAACTCTGAAAGCTTCGTTTTGGCCTCAAAGATCGTTGCGGAAATCACGGTGTGGATGCTCCTGCTAACTTATATTAGCTAAGATAAGATGCCGAATTCAACTTCCAATTCAATCGGTATTGCCTTGACATATTCCTATATGGGAATATTATAAGACCCATGGCAAGAGCCGCGACCACTCTGGATGTTTTCAACGCAGTGGCGGAACCGCGGCGGAGGGAAATTCTGGACGTGCTCGGCGATGGCCGCGAGCGCGCGGTCAGCGAGGTCGTCGATGCAGTTGGGATGCCACAGCCGTCGGTCTCCAAGCACCTTTCCGTGCTGCTCAAAGTGGGGGTGGTCAGCGTGACGCGCAATGGACAGATGCGGATGTACCGGCTGAACGGCAGCAATCTCAAGCCGGTGCATGACTGGGTGAGCAGGTTCGAGCGGTACTGGACCCACCAACTGGATCGAATCAAGGAACGCGCGGAGCAGAAGATGCGCGCGGGCGAAAACGAACGAAAAAACGAGGAGGAAGTATGAGCTCAGCAGCACGGATGGTGGTGCAGGCCGGCGTGGATGAAGCGGTCCGGAGCTTCTCCATCAAGCGGGAAGACCGGATCGAAGCATCGATCGAGATTGTCTTCGAAACAGTCCTCGAGCAAATGGGATCGCTCAATGTGAAGCCGGACGGTGAACCAATGCCGATGAAGCTTGAGGCTTGGCCCGGCGGCCGCTGGTATCGCGATCTTGGCAAAGACACCGGCCACATGTGGGGACATGTACAGGCCATCAAGCAGCCGGAGCTGCTGGAGGTTTACGGGCCGCTTTTCATGTCCTTTCCCGCGACCTCGAATCTGCAATTTCGTCTCAAGGCGGATGGCAACATCACGATTCTTCGCTTCGTCCATACCGCCATGGGCCTGATTCCGGAGGATGTGTCGGCGAATGTGAGCACAGGGTGGAACAACATGCTGGAACACATTCGTGCCGCAGCCGAAGGCCGCAAGACCGGACAGCGCTGACCGGATTCGCGGGAATGATCGCGAGCCAACTCCGCGCAATCATCAAGAACCAGCAACAGGAAGCACGCAAGGAGAGAGATATGGAGACGAAAGAGACCCAGACGAAGATGACGACGCCCCCGATCGTATCGCCGCAGGAGTGGGAGGCGGCCCGTGAGCAACTGCTTGTCAAGGAGAAGGCCTTGACTCGCAGCCGTGACGCCCTGGCCGCCGAGCGTCGGCGGATGCCCTGGATGGCGGTGGAGAAGAAGTACGAGTTTGATGGGCCCAGGGGCAAGGCGAGTCTGCTCGATCTGTTCGAGGGCCGGCGCCAGTTGATTCTCTACCGCGCATTCTTCGAGCCCGGCGTGTTCGGCTGGCCCGACCATGCATGCCGCGGCTGTTCTCTGGGAGCCGACCAGGTCGCCCATCTCTCGCACCTGAATGCGCGCGACACCACCCTCGCCTACGCCTCGCGTGCACCGCAGGCCGACATCGCGCGCCTGAAGGCACGAATGGGCTGGGAGATGCCCTGGTACACCATTACCGACAGCTTCGACAAGGACTTCGGCGTGGACGAGTGGCACGGCCACAATGCGTTCATCCGCGACGGCGACAAGGTCTTCCGCACCTACTTCATCAACAACCGCGGCGACGAAGCCATGGGAAGCACCTGGGCCTATCTCGACCTGACTGCGCTTGGACGTCAGGAGACATGGGAGGATTCGCCCGAGGGCTACCCCCAAACCCCGCCGTACAAGTGGTGGAACTGGCATGACAACTATGCTGCCGACGCTTCGCCCGATCCCAAGTGGGTGAAGGTGGTGGAGAACGCAGGCCGCGATTTGAATATCAGCTAACGGCGGCAAGGCCAAACTCAGAGAGGGGAGTGCGATGCCGGTGGCAAAGGCCGTAGATCACAAGTTCGTTTCCCACCAGGAGTGGGTGAAGACACGCACAGCGTTTCTGAAGCGCGAGGAGTATTTCTCTGAGGGCGAGAACGGAAAGGTAACTCTCGCGGAGCTATTTACCGGCCGCAACGCTGATTTCAATTATGACAACGGTGTGTCGTCCACGAAGCAACAGCTCGATAAAGGCGAACTACCGTACGACGACGCGACATTGAGGGAAAGCAGCGATCAAAAGCCCGAGCGCGGACCGATCTGCGCGTGCCGGCGGAACGCTGCTTCTTCTCACTCAGCAGTACCGGCGCGGCGGCTGGCGCAGCGTTCGTCCAGTGCGGCCTCGTGGGCGCTCCCTAGCCTCGGGCTGGCGCTGGTGCCGAAGTGCCCCATGTGCATCGCGGCCTATCTCGCGCTGGGCGGCGGCTTGGGCGTCTCGCTCAGCACCGCCTCGCATCTGCGGATCGCATTGCTGTGGCTATGCTGGGGCGCGCTGGCGCTGCTGACTGTGCGCGTAGCAGTGCGATTCGCGAAGACACGCATGATGGCGCGCGCCGGCGCGGCATCGTGGGAAGCGCTCCGGAATGCGTGGAGATATATTCCGCGTCTTCCGGCGCAGGGCGCCGCATTTCAATCTATTGCTTCCTCTATTTCATTGCGCGGCACAATGTACGGGTATATAAAGCAAGGGCACAGATCGCGGATTTGAAGCAATTCCTTGTGTGCAGCCGTCGCTTGTGGACTGCATACAAGTGTTTGCCTCTCGCTATCAATGTTCCTTGGGGCTCCCGTGGGCTCCCCGCCACGTTCTCCGAGTAAGGGTTCCTTCCCCCACCGCTGACCATCCCCGCGACTCAAACGCTGCCTCTTTACGCTCGAGGAAGGATTTCTATGTTTAGCAAGACAATCGGATTGTGTGCAGGGCTGTGTCTTTGTATCGGCGGGATGTGTGGACTCCCGGCTGCCAAAGCACAGGAGCCTGGGGCGAAGATAACGTCGCCGCCCAAGGTGCTGGTGATTGATGTTGAGAATCTGAAGCCGGGTACGAGTGCAAGCGCCCACCAGAAGACGGAAGACGCCTTCGTAGAAGCCAGTCAAAAGTCCAAAGCGGCGGAACATTATCTGGCAATGGATGCGCTCTCCGGGCCGCCACGGTCTCTGTTCTTCTTCAGCTATGACTCATTTGCGGCGTTCGAAAAACAGCACCAGCAGGAGATGGGTGATGCTGGCCTGAGCGCGGACATTGACGGCGCCTATGCAGAGGATGGAGAACTGCTGAGCTCGATGTCCAGAAACATCTATACGCTGCGCGACGACCTCATGCATGAAACCGGTGTAAGCATTCCAAGCATGCGCTACATGCAGATCGTCCGGGTCCACATTCGCGTCGGGCATCAGCAGGAGTGGGAGGAATACCTCAAGATGCTGCGGGCCAATCTGGACAAGGCCGAGCCGGGGAGGCACATCGCCCTCTATCAGAGCGCATACGGATGGGAGAACGGAGGCATGTGGCTGCTGATTACCCCGATGAAGTCGCTGTCGGAAGTAGACGACTCCGATGCGAACAATGCGAAATTCCGCGAGACGATGGGCGAAGCGAACATGAAGCATTACCGTGAGCTTGCAGCCGCCAGCGTTGAATCCTCGCAGCGCAATCTGTTTGCCTTCAACCCGCAGATAAGCTATGTCCAGGATGAATGGGCGAGCACGGACCCGTTCTGGAAGCGCAAGTAATCACCGAAACAGGATAAGCAGGAAAGGCGCCGCGTCGGGCGCCTTTTTCTTGCGCAGCGATTTGACACAACCGCGCTTCGCTGGAAAGCTCACCCTCAGGTCGAAATAGCGATCTCCGGAGAGCTTTCCACGTTAACTACCCGATCTCTGTACGGCGCGGCGATCTTCCTGGCCGCTTTTCTGCTGTTCCTCGTGGAACCTATGGCGGCCAAGCAGCTTCTGCCGGCCTTCGGGGGATCCGCGGCAGTGTGGCTCACCTGCCTGGTCTTCTTCCAGACCGCGCTGCTCGCCGGTTACGCCTATGCGCATTGGCTGGCTCGTTCGCGAACTCGCTGGCGAATCCCGCTCCACATTGGCTTGCTGGTATGCGGCGCGGCCTTGGCGCTCGCTTGGTCTTTTCGCGGCGGAAGCTTCGCGCAGCCTTCCGGGCACCCCTTCCTGATGGTCCTGACGGCCCTGCTGTTGTCAATCGGATTGCCGTTTGTGCTGCTGGGCTCGACCAGTCCGCTGCTGCAGGCGTGGCTCGCGCGGCTGGAGCAGAACCGCATTCCGTATCGCCTGTTTGCGCTATCAAATCTGGCTTCGCTGCTGGCATTGGCGCTCTATCCCACGGTGATTGAGCCGTACATCACGCTGCGTGTGCAGCGAATCCTTTGGGGCTGCGGCTTTGTATGTTTCGTCGCTCTCGCTTCAGTGCTCGCGCGGGGAGTACGGAATGCGCCGGCAGCCCCGCAGGCATTGCCAGACTCCGAGCCCTCCGCGTCCCTGAGAACCACACGGAGAGCCAGATGGCTGTGGCTGCTGCTGCCGATGGTCGCGGCCATGCAGTTGAGTGCGGTCACGAGTTATCTCACGGCGAACATTGCCGCCATTCCTCTGCTCTGGATTCTGCCTCTCGCCGCGTATCTGCTCACCCTGATTGTTGCCTTTGAGTACGCAAGATTCGTGCCTCGCCCGGTGCTCACTCGTCTGCTTGCGGTCATGCTTGCCGGTCTGGCATACATGCTCGCCAAGGCAGATGTGTCTCTGCCTGCCTTCGTCGGCATAGCCTTTTTTCTCGCGGAGATGTTCCTCGCTTGCCTCTACTGTCACGTGGAAGCATACGCACTGCGTCCGCGCGCGGCCAGGGAACTCACGGCCTTCTATCTGACCTTCGCCGCAGGCGGCGCCATCGGATCGTTCCTGATTGGCATCGCGTCGCCGCTCGTGTTCTCCTCCAACTACGATGTCGCGATCTCCTTCTTTGCGACCGCGCTCGTAGCGCTACTGGTAGTCTGGCCGGAAAACTGGTCGCAGCGCCTGCTCTGGTCTGCCGGGTCTGTCGGTTTGCTTTACGTTTTGGTTCTGTTGCATGCGGCGTATCGTCTCGACACGATGTTCGCTGCGCGCAATTTCTACGCCAGTTTGCGAGTGAAGCAGACCTATGACGAGCATCAACGCTGGGTGCGTACGTTGAGCAACGGAACCATCCAGCACGGAACGCAGATCTTCGCGCCCGAGCTTCGAACAACGCCAACGACATACTACGCAGAAGATTCCGGTGTTGGGCTGGCGCTCCGTTACTGCTGTGAGGGTCGCGCCCGGAATATCGGCATCATCGGATTGGGCACCGGGACCATCGCAGCCTACGGCCGGCCGGGCGATCGCATGCGCTTTTACGAGATCAACCCGGCGGTTCTGCCGATCGCGCAACATCTCTTCACGTATCTGCGCGACTCACCATCCCAGATCAGCTTTGCTGAGGGCGATGGGCGAGCCTCGCTTGCGAAAGAAGCACCGCAGCATTTCGATGTGCTCGTGATCGATGCCTTCTCCGGCGATGCCATACCGCTGCACCTGCTGACGACGCAGGCGCTGGCCATCTATCGCAGACATCTTGCTTCCGGCGGCATTCTCGCCTTCCATATTTCAAACCAGCATGTCGATCTGGAGCCGCCGATTGCCTTGGTGGCTCGCGCCGCCGGCATGCAGGTACGCACGGTACAGAGCTATGGAAACCGCGAGCGGGGTGCGTTCAATGCGACGTGGATGCTCGTAACAGACAATGCTGCGTTTTTGGCGCTTCCTGCGATCGCCCGATCTTCGAGACTGCCGGAACAGCGCAAAGGGTTGCGGCTATGGACAGATGACTATTCGAGCCTGCTTGCCTTGCTGCGCTGAAAGAAAAAGGGCGCCGCCGAAGCAGCGCCCTATTGTTCCATGGGTGAATTATTGGTGGGCTTGAGGCTGATCCTGTGGAACCGCGGCGCGCACGGCCACCAGCGCTTCGGGAGTTTCTTCCTTCAGCTCAGGCAGCGGCGACTCCAGCGCAATCTTCAGCACCTCATCCATTGTGTCGACGAAGTGTAGCTTCATCGCCTTCTTCAGGTTTTCCGGCAGCTCAGCGACATCCTTTTCGTTTTCGTTGGAAAGAATGGCTTCGAAGATGCCGGCGCGATGTGCCGCCAGCAGCTTCTCTTTCAAGCCGCCGATGGGCAGTACTTTGCCGCGCAGCGTGATCTCGCCCGTCATCGCCAGATCGCGGCGCACCGGAATTTTCGTCAGAGCGCTCGCCAGTGCCGTCGCCATGGTGATGCCGGCAGATGGCCCGTCCTTCGGGATCGCGCCTTCCGGCACATGCACGTGGATGTCGACGTTGCGATAGAAGTCGCGCGGCAGCCCGAGCTGCTGTGCGCGGCTGCGGATATACGAGAGTGCGGCCTGTGCCGATTCCTGCATGACGTCGCCCAGCTGACCGGTCAGCGTGAGCTTGCCCTTGCCATCGAGCACCTGCACTTCGGTAGAGAGAATGCTGCCGCCCACCTCGGTCCATGCCAGGCCCGTCACCAGGCCAACCTCGTTCTTCTCGTGCGCCTGCGAATCGCGGAACTTCGCAACGCCGAGAAAATCGGCGATGTTCTCCTTGGTGATGGTCTCCTTGTGCTTCGCGCCATTCTTCACCACACGCCGAGCCACCTTGCGGCAGATGTTGCCGATCTCGCGCTCCAGGTTACGGACGCCGGCCTCGCGCGTATAGCTGCGCACCATCTCCGTGAGCGCGTCATCGGAGAACGAGACGTTCTTGTCGCTAAGTCCGGTGCCCTCAAGCTGTTTCTTTACCAAATACTGTTTCGCGATCTCGATCTTCTCCGCCTCGGTATAGCCGTGCAGCCGCAGGACTTCCATGCGGTCCTGCAACGGACCGGGAATGGTGTGCAGCACGTTCGCCGTCGCAACGAAGAGCACCTGCGACAGGTCATACTCCACATCGAGATAGTGGTCCTGGAAATTCGAGTTCTGCTCCGGGTCCAGCACTTCGAGCAGGGCAGAGGACGGATCGCCGCGGAAATCCGACGCCATCTTGTCCACTTCGTCGAGCATGAAGACGGGATTTTTCGTACCCGCCTTCTTCATCGACTGGATGATCTGGCCCGGCAGCGCGCCAATATAGGTGCGGCGGTGGCCGCGAATCTCCGCCTCATCGCGCACGCCGCCAAGCGACATGCGGACGAATTTGCGCCCGGTAGCCTTGGCGATCGACATGCCAAGCGAGGTCTTGCCCACGCCTGGAGGCCCGACAAAGCACAGGATCGAGCCCTTCGGGTTCTTTACGAGCTGGCGCACGGCGAGGAACTCGAGGATACGTTCCTTGATCTTTTCCAGGCCATAGTGGTCGGTGTCGAGCACCTTCTCCGCAGTGTCGATCGAGCGCGTTTCCTTCGACTTCTTCTTCCATGGCACAGCAAGCAGCCAGTCCAGGTAGTTGCGGGAGACCGTGGACTCAGCGGACATCGGCGGCATCGCTTCGAGCTTCTTCAGCTCCTGCATCGCCTTGTCCATCACTTCCTTGGGCATGCCTGCGGTCTCGATCTTCTTCTTCAGCTCATCGAACTCGCTCTTTTCGCCGCGGCCCAGCTCCTTCTGGATGGCCTTGATCTTCTCGTTGAGGTAGTACTCTTTCTGCGCGCGTTCCATCTGCCGCTTTACCCGGCCCTGGATGGAGCGGTCCATGTTCAGCTTCTCGATCTCCATGTCCAGCAGGTCGGCGATACGCCCCAGCCGCTCGGTGGGATCGAACAGGTTCAGCAGCTCCTGCTTTTCCTCGACAGTAAGCTGCAGGTTCGCGGCGATGGTGTCAGCCAGCTTGCCCGGCTCGTCCATGCGGACGGCCGCGACGATGGACTCGTAATTCAGGCTCTGCTGGAGCTTGACGTACTGCTCGAACAGGCCGGTGACCTTCCGCATCAACTGTTCTGTTTGCGGACCCGGCGGATTGATGCGCGGAATACGGACGGTAGCTACAAAGAACCCGTCGGAGTCGTTGATCTCTGTCGATTTGGCCCGCTCCAGGCCTTCAACCAGAACTTTAATGTTTCCGTCCGGCATCTTCACGCTCTGGACGATGTTGCCGATGGTGCCGACGGGGTAAACGTCCTCCGCTTTGGGCTCGTCGATCGAGGCATCGTGCTGCGTGGCGAGGAAGATGCGGCGGTCGCCGTTGAGGGCCTCTTCAAGCGCGCGGACGCTCGATTCGCGTCCGACAATGAACGGCGTCATCATGTAGGGGAAGATGACCATCTCGCGGATGGGCATCATCGGCAGCTTGCGCAGCTCGCCGCGCTCCTTGGTTTCTTTCGGCTCTTTCGGTTCTTTACTGGTAGCCACTTCTGTCCTTCTGCCCACGATGGCCGGTGGGCATCGGCATCGGAACCGTACGAATACGGATCAACTGCGCCCGGCTTCGAGCCCGGGGCCGTACGTGTTTGACGTCAGAACGCCTGCGGGAGGTTCACCTTTCAGGCGGAGAGAACCCGATCAGAGCAGACTTCTCAACCCTGCACCAACGCAACCTTATGACCGCAGCGGACTTGCGGGAATCCACCGCTGCAGGTCAGGCCGCGTATCCTACCCTGCCTTCTCCAGCAAATGCTCGGAGAAGTCCCGCTTCGCAACCATCTCGGCCGTGATGTCCAGCTCCTTGATCTGCTTCTTGCTGGGCAGGTGGTACATCAGGTCCAGCATCAGCTCTTCGAGGATCATGCGCAACCCGCGCGCCCCCACTTTACGATGCAGCGCCTCGCGCGCCACAGCGGAACTGGCGTCGCTGGTAAAGTTCAGTTTCACGCCCTCGTAATCGAAGAGCTTCTGGTATTGCTTCAGGATGGCGTTGCGCGGCTTGGTCAGGATCTCGACCAGCGCCACTTCGTCCAGCTCGTCCAGAATGCCGATCACCGGCAGGCGTCCGACGAACTCCGGGATCAGCCCGAACTTGATCAGGTCCTGCGGCTCGGCCTGGCGTAGCAGCTCGGTGTCGCGCTGTGCGGCACTCGCGCTCTCGGCCTGCGCCTGCTTCTCCGTCAGCGCCTTGAAGCCAAGCGCCTTCTTGCCCACCCGGCGTCCGATCACCCGCTCCAGGCCCACGAAAGCCCCACCGCAGATGAAAAGAATGTTGGTGGTATCGACCGGGGTGAACTCCTGGTGCGGATGCTTGCGGCCGCCCTGCGGAGGCACATTGGCGACAGTGCCCTCGAGGATCTTGAGCAGCGCCTGCTGCACGCCTTCACCCGAGACATCGCGCGTGATCGATGGGTTCTCGTCCTTGCGGCCGATCTTATCGATCTCGTCAATGTAGATGATGCCGGTCTGGGTGCGGGCTACATCGCCGTCCGCTGCCTGCAGCAGCTTCAGGATGATGTTCTCGACGTCCTCACCTACATAGCCGGCCTCGGTCAGCGTGGTGGCGTCCACAATCGCGAAGGGCACATCCAGCATCTTGGCCAGCGTGTGAGCCAGCAGGGTCTTGCCACTGCCCGTCGGGCCTACCAGCAGGATGTTCGATTTCGACAACTCGACATCGTTGCCGCGCGTGCGGTTCATCTGCACGCGTTTGTAGTGGTTGTAGACCGCCACGGCCAGCTTCTTCTTGGTGGTCTCCTGTCCGATGACGTACTCGTCCAGGAACGCCTTGACCTCCTGCGGCTTGGGCAGGTGGGCAGGCGCGGCGCCGGGCTGCGCCTCGGTCCGGTCATCGTCCAGGATGGAGTTGCACACTGCGACGCATTCGTCGCAGATGTACGCACGCGGATAGTCGCTGGGGGAAGAGATCAGTTTGGCTACAGCGTCCTGCGATTTATGGCAGAACGAACAGCGAAGTGTCTCGTCGGAACCCGTGCGCGTTTTCATGGAATCTGCTCCTTCTCGCCGAGGTCCTTGTCGCCCGCCTAAGTGCGCGGACGATCGATGATCTCGTCGATGATGCCGTATTCCTTTGCCTGCGGGGAGTTCATAATGAAGTCCCGCTCGACGTCCCGCTCAATACGCTCGAGCGATTGACCGGTGTGCTTCGACATCAGGTGATTGGTAATCTCGCGGATCCGGAGGATTTCGCGAGCGTGAATATCGATATCGGTAGCCTGGCCGGAAAGGCCGCCCATCGACGGCTGATGAATCAGAATGCGCGAGTTGGGCAGCGCGAACCGCTTGCCCGCGGTGCCTGACATTAACAGAAAGGCGCCCATCGATGCTGCCTGGCCGATACAGTAGGTCACCACATCGTTCTTGATGAACTGCATGGTGTCATAGATGGCCAGACCTGCGGTAATGGAGCCGCCCGGCGAGTTGATATAAAGCTGAAGGTCCTTCTCCGGGTCCTCGCCGGAGAGAAACAGCATTTGCGCGATCACCAGGTTGGCGATCTGGTCGTCGATCGGCGTTCCCAGAAAAATGATGTTGTCGCGGAGCAGACGGCTGTAGATGTCGTAGGCGCGTTCGCCCCGGCTCGTCTGCTCGATGACCATCGGTACCAGTGCCATGCTCTTCCTTGTGCTCCTCGGCCGCCGCGCTTCCCCCGGCTGGCTGGTTCTGCTGCGTCCCTTCAAAGAGCGCGAATGCCTCGCGCCTACAACTACCTACAACTAAAGTCTCTCGTACAGAAGCGTCGCGGTCTTGTCCCGCCGAATTTGTTCCCGGATTCTAGCCATCGACCCATCCTGCGTCAATCGCACCCTTAGGGCATCCAGCGGTTCACGTAACCGCAACGAGAGCAACTCCAGCTCCTGGTTCACTTCCTCGTCGGAGACGCCGATGTTCTCTGCGTCTGCGATGCGGTCCAGAATCAGCAGCGACTTCACTTCGCCGGTTGCAGAATCGCGCTGCGCCGCCCGCAACCGGGCAAAGTCCAGCCGCTTCATGTCCTCTTCGCGCATCCCCTGCGAGGCCAGCGCGCGCAATCCGCGGTCCAGCCGAACATCGATCTGCTGCTGCACCATCGACTCGGGTACCGGGAACTGGAACCGTTCGCTGAGCGCGTTCAGCAGGCGCTCCCGGGTTTCAGTCTCAGTGCGGCGCTCCTTCTCGGCCTGCAGGTTCTCGCGGAACTTCGCGATGAAATCGTCGTAGCTTGAGTAGTCTCCGAGCTCTTTTGCGAAGTCATCGTTTAACTCTGGCTGTACCCGCCGCTTGATGCCCTTGACCGTAACGTCGTAGGCGACCGTCTTGCCCGCGAGCCGCTTCTCGCCGAAATCTTCCGGATAGCTCAGCTCGAATTTCAGCTCCTGCCCAACCTTCGCGCCGCGCAGCGCTTCGTTGAAGGCAGGGAGGGTATTCGATCCGCCAACCTCGAGCATTACGTCCTCGCCCGTAAGCGGCGGGTTCTCGGTCGCGTTGTCGCCCTCGGCTGGCTGCTGGACGTTGCCGGTGAAGGTGATCTGTGCCCAGTCCCCATCCGCGAGCGGCCGGTCTTCTTCGACCGGCTCCATGGTGGAACGCGACTCGCGCACGCGCTCGACCTCGGTCGCGAACTCCTCGTCGGTGAATGCGGAGCTTGGCTTCTCCGTCTTCACGTCCTGATAGCCTTCGACGGAGAACTCCGGCATGACTTCAAACTCCGCCTTGAACCACAGCGGCTGGTCGTCTTCCATCTTCATGTCAACGACCTGGGGCTGCGAGACCAGCTTGTAGTTGCCCTCGGCGATGGCCTTCTGGAAATGCTGCGGCATCACTGCCTCCAGCACCTCCTGGCGGATGCGTTCTGCAAACCGCGCGCGAATCAGCGACTCCGGAACCTTGCCGGCGCGGAAGCCGGGCAGGCGAGCCTGCTTCTGGTAGCGCTTCACCGTCGATCGCATGGCACGGGAGACCTCGTCCGCCGGGATCGTGACCTCGATCGAGCGGGTCACCTCCGGATTGAACGTGGGGCCGTGCTGATGCGTGTGATCGTGGCCGGCGTGGTCATGATCGCTGTGTTCATGCTCGGCGCCCATCTCGGGCTGGGCCGCTGCTGTGGTCTCGGGATTCGTAGAGGTCTCGACTGTATCTGTGTTCAAAATAGTGCTCGAATGTGCCTTCCGTGAATGTCTGCGCCTGCACTAATTAGATGGGACGGGGAGCCTGGTGGACGCACGACGCGTGCCAGACCACGCTGCAGGCAGGCGGCCTTGATTCAATGGTAAGAGGCTTTCGGAAGGGGGTCAAACCGCGCAGACGGATGCATCGTCCTTGGAGGAACGGTATTGCTAGACGGCCGGGCGAAACGCTGCATTCTGCCCGGCGGCGTGTTCCGAGGGCAAGGGTGCACGTACGTGACCGACGAAGCGCGGATCGGAAGCGCCGCAGACCAGGAAGTTGGCGCGTGCCGCCGTTAGACTCAGCCTGCCGTTCGGACCGCCGCGCACGACGTCTGCGTCCGCTTCATCCTGTCCGTCGTCGAGCCACCAGCACACAGGACAAAGCTCAAATGTCCCCGGAGCATGGAGCGTCCGGCTCCCGCAGCAGAGGCAGCGCACATTCGCGGTTTGCATACTGCTCTAGACGGCGTATGCACAGCTGAGTTGCGCAAAATTGTCGTAAAGATTACGTGACTCAAGTCACGTGAGACGAGCAGATGCTTCCTGAAATGGAAAAGCGCCGACAAGCGCGTCGGCGCGTCAGCCCGAAAACATATCGAAGCAAACTATCACAGACTCGTCATCCCGACCGGAGCGGAGCGAAGTGGAGGGATCTGATGTTTCCCCGGTCGCTCACAGCATTCACCGTGAGCGACCAGAGGAAGCGAACCTCGACAAAGCGCGCCGCAGGCGCGTGCGCCCGTGCGGCCAGCACTACTTTGCCGCTGGAGGTGTGAACAACTCGAGCTTTACCTTCCAGGTCACGGACGCGCCCGGCTTGAGCGTAACCATACCGGTATCCATGCCGTGCCACTCCTTGCCGAAAGGATCGGCGAAGTTGAACTGCTGTTCGATGGCGACGAAGTTCTTCCCCGGATCGGTCGGCGCGTAGACCTGCACCGTCTTGATCTCCGGCGACTCACCAAGGATGTGCATGCCGTAATTGGAAGCGGGATCGGTCAGCCGCACATCGACTGCGCCATCGGTGCGGGTGAGCTTGGAAAAGTTGTCGTCGAGAAAATCGCCATCCAGCGCTTTGCCGTCGGGCGCGTTGAAGTCATACTTCGTTCCCTTAACCGGCTTCAGCTTGCCGGTGGGGAAGACGTCGTCATAGTTGTTCACCAGGGCCATCTCCGCCGCAGGAACATGCAACCGTGCCTGCGTGCGATCCCCGCTCGGGATGGCGAAGTACGGATGCCAGCCGATCGACATCGGCTCCTCCTGGTCGCCCACGTTCTTTGCCGTGATCGTCGCGGTTACGTCCTTGCCCGCAAGCTCGATGGTGAAGTCAATGTCGGTCTTCGAGAGCCAATGGCCGCCAAAGTCCCCGGCATGGATGGTCCCAGTGACGGTCTGACCGTCAGCCGAATCGGCCACCTTCACATCATCGGTCTTCGATTGCAGAATGAGCCCATGGATCGAATGCAACTCCGCGCCCGGCTTCTTCCCTGAGAAGTTCGCGGGCAGGGTCAGCGTGTGGCCATGCCAGGAAGTGACGATGCTCTGCTTGTCGTCGGAGAGCTTGCCGCGAATGCGATTCGGATAGGGCACCAGGAAAGCTCCGCCAAACCCGAAGGATGCATTGCCGAATTTGTCCGCGTCCGTCCCGGTGAACTTACTCTGCGCCTCACTCAGAGCGGGCGAGAAGAAGATATTCGTGGTCCCTTTGCCCGGCAGGTCCGCGGTGATCTGAAAAAGATTCATACCGCGGCCGGGAATCACGGTGGCCGAGAGGAACTCCGGCGTCTTGCCGCCCTCGGTGGCCTTGCGCTGCAAGGTGACGACATCCTGTCCGTTAATTTGCGGAGCGGCCGCGGGCACGTTCTTGGGGTTCACCGATTCAGTAGGTGCCGAGGACTTGCAGCCGCCGGCAAGCAGCAGAGTAGCAGCCAGCAGCAGGACAGGCGAAGCGAAGGTTCTGTTCACAACAGGTCGAGCGGAAACAGGCATGGATTCAATCCTCTGGTGGGGAAGCGTTTGCAGCGCGACGGCTGGGCCGCCGTGAAGCGCACCCATTCTACGCCGGAGTTACGCAATTCCAATTCGCCCCCGCTACTCCCGCTCGCAACGGCTGGTTTCATCGGACACGATCACAATGGACAGACCAACATTCGATCGAAAGGAGAGGGAACAGATGCGCCACGACTCTCGATCGCGCTGCTCCCACGCAAATAGAGTTCCTCGTCCGGCGTCCCCAGAGACAGGTATTTCGAGGTCAGCGTTTCCACCATTCGCGCCTTCAACCACTCGGCCGTGCACCAGGAAGGCCATCGAGAGAGTGGTCCCAACTTCTCGATCTAATACGCCCGAGCTTTGCGCTGTCTCCATAGCAAGCCGGGCAAGCCGCCGGTTAGCGCCGTAATGATGCAATGCCGCTAAACAAAGGATGACGGCCACCAGAACGAAAACTACACCCGGCCAATGTCGCGCGGTCCTGTTCATCGCGTCACGCTAAGCCCGAGAGATAATTTCTACCGCCCCGGAAATACACGGAATCGTATGCCGCAATCATTCAGCACCGAGGCAGCGCGCTCGCAAACCCCGCCAGCCACTCCGCCTGCTCCGGCGTGTCCGGCACCTGCAGGCCACGGCCGTTCGAGATCAGACGAAACGCGCGTTCCGGCGAAAGGCCTTCCACGCAAAGAATGGCAGCCATCAGCAGCGCCGAGCGGCCGATACAAGCCCGGCAGTGCGCGCCGATGTTCTTTCCGTGCAGACGTTCGGTGGCAAGCGTATCGGCAAGTTCCTGGAGCTGGCGGTGAGAGGCCGGTACGCCGTGATCAGGAATTGGCAGGGAGCGGAATTCGATGCCGGTCTGCTCGCAAAGCGCCGCCTCGCGTGCAAGCCCCAGCTCTGCTATCTCCTGCGGGGTCAGCAGCGACACCAGGATGTCGATTCCTTCCCGGCGAAGCGCGGCCAGGTCTTCCGCAAGCCGTTTGTCGCCGCGCGGGCGCGGCACAATGGCAAGCCGTCCATTGGCCCCTGGGTTGATCCAGAAAACCGTCATGATTGAGCCTCGGAAAAAATCCTCGGCCGGGCCGCCGCCCAGCGAGGGAATACACTTAAAGACCATCCAGCTCTGCGAACGTCACCCGGCCGCACAGCTTTGGCGTAGCCTCGTATCTCTGTTTGAACCTGTTCTTCCAGTACGCTTTCATCCCGAATAAGGTTCCATCTACCAGATTTCGGGGACCGGTCCACAGATCGGTGATCGTATCCGGACGCGCCTTCTAGAATACCGTCAGAGCCCCATCCATGCATCAGTCGCCTCAATCGCCTGGATCGAACACGCCGAGCCAGGCCGCCGGGTCAACCTTAGACGCGCTGAATGCCCGTCCAATCGGGTCATTAGACGCGCTGAATGCGCGCATCATCGCTTGCGAGCGTTGCCCGCGTCTCCGCGCCTGGTGCACCGAAGTGGCGCGCACCCGCCGCCGCGCGTACCGCGACGAGACCTACTGGGGCCGACCCGTGCCAAGCTTCGGCGACCCCGCTGCACGCGTCCTCATCCTGGGTCTGGCGCCGGGCGCTCACGGCTCCAACCGCACCGGACGGCCTTTCACCGGCGATGGCTCCGGCAACTTTCTTTATCCGGTGCTCCACGAGGTGGGCTTCGCTTCGCAGCCTGCCGCGCGCAACCGCGAGGACGGCATGCAACTGCGCGATCTATGGATTACCTCCGTCGGCCGCTGCGCCCCACCGGACAACAAGCCCACGCCGGCCGAGTTGTCGAACTGCGCAGCATGGCTCGACGAAGAGATCGCTCTGCTCACCCGCCTGCGCGTCGTCGTCTGCCTGGGGCACATCGCTTGGAACGGATACCTGCAGCATCTCCGTCGCAAGGGTCATGCGGTGCGCTTGGCAGACTATCCATTTCGCCACAGCGCCGAGTACGAAATGCCGGACGGCGTCACGCTCCTCGGCAGCTATCATCCCTCGCTGCAGAACACCAACACCGGTCGCCTCACGCGGGAGATGTTTCTCGACATCTTCGCCCGCGCGCGCCTACTCGCATCCCGCAAGTTGGCAACCCGGCCGCGCAGCAAGGCAAAGAAGGCGACGGCATGATCGTGGCGTTGTGGCTCGTGCCGCTGCTGCTGGCCGCCGCCAGCTTCCCGCGCTGGCCGTACAGCCGCCAATGGGGCTATACGCCCGCAGCTGGGCTGCTGCTGATTGCACTCCTCGTGTTGTGGATGCACCTGAGCTACATGATCTGACGCGCGAATCGCTTCGCAAAAGCATCGCTCAAGCAATGCGGACACTGCATTTCCATCTCTCACCGATGCGGCAGAACAACCGGCTGCCAATGAAAGCCGCTGCAAAAGAAGAGCCGAGCCGGCTGGTTGGCTGGGCGTGAGATCAGAAGCATCCCTTCCGTGGAACACACGTCGTTCGGTTTAATGGAGGAATCGGTCGATGCCACGGCGCCCTGGCTTAGCTCCAGCGGCCCGCTGAGCCGAGCACTCTTCGCGTGGACAACGCCATCTACTGAAACATCGCCAGCCATGCGCCACTCGCCGAGAACGCCGGGCGGAATGTTAGGGCTGCCCTTATAGCAGAATTCGTGCGCGCTGATCGCCCCCTCACTGACGCGAGAAAAGGCATTGCGCAGCACGACCTTGGTGGTCCCGCCGTGGGGCCCCGGAATCGCATTCACCGCGCACTCCGATCCCGCGCCCTTACCCAGCGGACCTTCCTCATAGTTGCCTTCGATGAAGAAACCGAAGCCGTATCCCAGCTCTACTTCCGATCGGTAACCCGCCGGGCCGTTCACCGTGAAGTAGTTTCGGATAATGTGGATATCAAAAACATTCCCCGGACCCGCGCCGGCGGCGATCGCCACTCCAGTGGACTCAAAATAATTCCCTTCGACGAGCGTGTGCGCATCCCATCCTAGAAAAATATCGCCCGTGCGGTTTGATTCCAGAACATTATCGCGATAGACATTCGCCAGAGCGCGCGTTGCCGGTACGTGGCCGTCGTGGCTGTAGATGCCCCAGTCGTTCGCGGAGATCTCGTTGTCCTCGACATGAACAGCATTAGGCGCATAGTGCGGAACGGTCACCATATCGATGCCGTGCTGATTGCCTTCGATGACGTTCATCGCGATCTGCACGCTATTCGCGCCGCTCAGCTCGATGCCGTTTCCCTTGCTGAAGCCGATGATGCGCATGCCGCGGATCGCGAAGCTATTGCCGGGCAGCAGATGAATGCCGTTCTCCGCCGCGGCCGTGCCCATCAGCTCGCAGCCGCCCTCGCCATCGACCCCGAGAGCGAGGCCGCCGCTGGCGGATGGATCCGCCTGGATCGCATCGCCACTGCCCGTATAGCGCAGCACCGCGCCGGCATCACACACCAGATGCTGTCCCGCCTGCGTAAGCTTGATGGTGGTGGCAAAGCTGTGGTCGCCTGCCGGAATGCGCACCGTGCCGCCGCTTGCGGGCATGGCTGCAAGCGCTGCATTCACCTTCGCGCCAATGTCCGCGCCCGCCATCGTGTTCGGGTCAATCATCCCGCTTGAGGCAGCATGCTTCGGCGCAGTCTGTGCAGAACACGCAGCAGTACATAAAACAAACCATGGAATGAGAGCGCGGAGCATCATCATGCTCCAACCATAGCTCGGATAGGGAAGGAAGATAGGCGCCGCGCATCAACCCAGGCACAAGCGGCCAAGACGGATGGAGCGGGAGACCGGGATCGAACCGGCGACATTCAGCTTGGGAAGCTGACGTTCTACCACTGAACTACTCCCGCTTGCCGAATGTCATTATAGCCAAAGCGTAGTAGCAGCAGTTGCAGCTTGCCGAGCTTAGTAGATGTCCCGCTGGTAGCGCCGCTGCTCCTTCAATCTCTCCACGTATTCATCGGCCGCTTCCTGCGAGTGGCCGCTCTGCTCGTGCGCAATCCGGCGGAGGGTCCGGTCCACATCCTTCGCCATGCGCGTGGCATCACCGCACACATAGAAGTACGCGCCGTCGTTCAGCCATGCCCATAGCTGCGGCGCGTGTTCAAGCATCCTGTCCTGAACATAGACCTTGCCCTGCCGGTCGCGCGAAAAGGCCGTGTCCAGCCGAGCGAGATGGCCGTCCTTGTGCATCGCTTCCAACTCGTCGCGATACAGGAAATCCGTAGCCTCGTTGCGGTCGCCGAAGAAGAGCCAGTTACGGCCGGTCGCGCCCATGGCTCTGCGCTCATGCAGAAAGGCGCGGAACGGAGCGATGCCCGTGCCTGGCCCGATCATGATGACCGGCGCGCCAGAATCGGCGGGAAGGCGAAACTTTTTATTGGGCTGGATGTAGATCGGCAGGCGATCGCCCGGCTCCGTGCGTTCGGAGAGATGCGTCGAGCAGACGCCTCCGCGTTCGCGCTCGTGCGCGTGATAGCGAACGACCGAAATCGTGGTGTGGACACGTCCGGGATGCGCTGCCGGGCTCGATGAAATGGAGTAGAGCCGCTTGGCAAGCCTGGGCAGCATCTTCACCAGCTCCGCCGGTTTCTGAATCACTCCGGGATAGTGCCGCAGCAGGTCGACAAGATCCCGCCCATGGACAAACTCATCCAGCGCCGCCTGATTGCCCGCCTGCAGCAGCTCGCGAAGCGCAGCAACGTCGCCCATCTCGGCGCAGCGCGACACCATGGTGCGCGTCACGCGTGTGATCGTAAGCTGATGCCGCAGCGCGTCACGCAGCGTAAAGCCCGTGCCGCCAAGCTCCACGTGTTCTTCACCGGTGAATCGGAGCAGATGAAGCGCTTCATCCACAAGCGCAGGACAGTTCTCCGGCGCAACTCCGCACGCATCTCCTGCTTCGTAACGAAGCGACGCGTCCGCAATATCAAATTCGAAGTGAACAGTTCGCTTGCTGGACGTGGGATGCGTCAGATTGCGCTTCTCGACCAGCGGCGACAGATACGGATTGTCCTTGCTATGCAAAATCTCCGGAACCGCAACCGGCCCAAGCGCCTTGCTGCCGGCAGGAGGTTCTGCTTCCGCCGTATTGGCTGGCATATCCGGATTGCTGGGCATATCTAGGACGGGCTGCTGCGCCACTTCGCGCAGGCGTGGCGCCACACGCTGCTTCCACGCAGCGAAGGGCGCATCGAGATCCACATCGCAATCGACTCGATCCAGAATGCGCATGCCGCCAAGCGCTTCGAGCTTCGCATCCAGATCGCGGCCGAACTTGCAGAAATGTTCGTAGTGCTTGTCGCCAAGCGCGCACACGGCGTAGTAAAGATTTCCGAGCAGCGGCAGGTGCGCAAGGCACAGATACTGATAGAACGGCTGCACCACATCGGGCGGCTCTCCTTCGCCATAGGTGGAGACGATAAAGATGGCATAGGTCTCCGTCGCAAGTGTGGCCGGGAGGTATCCTTCGAGCGATGTGAGCACAGCCTCGAAGCCCGCAGCCTTCAACTCTTTCGCCAGCTTACGCGCCAGCCCCTCGGCCGTTCCGGTCTGCGAACCGTAAAGGATCGCGACGCGAATCGGCTCCGCCTTCTCCGCCGGTGCATACGAGTACAGGCCAGCGAGAAATCCGTTCAGCCACGCGCGCTGCGCAGAGGTGAAAGGCGCGTCCTCGGGAATGTAAGGCACTAGAGTCTCCGCCATCGTTTACGCCTCCACTCCGGCCTGTTGTTTCAGGTCCGCAATGTCATGCCGCCTCGCATACTCCAGGAACGATTCGCCTGCATGCCGCTTCTCTTCGAAGGTATGGAAGAGCTTCTCCATCAGCGGCGGCAGATCGGCAAAACGAATTGCCGGGATCAGCTCGCGCGCCAGACCCTGCCGCTCGTCCGTTCCGCCTCCAACAGATACCTGATAGCCTTCCTCGCCGCCGACCTTCACACCCAGCAGTCCGATGTCGCCGATATAGTGCTGCGCGCAGGAGTGAGGACAGCCGGTGACGTGCAGGTTGAGCGGGCGATCGAGCCTGAAGCGTTGATCCAGATAGCTTGCCAGCGCGAGCGCATGCCGCTTCGTGTCCGTTGCCGCGTAGCGGCAGCCCGTATTGCCGGTACAAGCAACCGCGCCGGCAGTGAAGCTCGCAGCAGAATCCGAAAGTCCAGCAGATGCGAGTGCCTGCCGCACCGCCTCTACATCCTTATTAGCAATATTCGGAAGGAGCAGGTTCTGCCATACGGTCAGACGAATTTCTCCGCTGCCGTAGTCCTCCGCAATCGCGCTCACGGCACGCATCTGCGCCGGGCTGAGCCGGCCCACCGGAACCGCAACGCCGATATACGAGAGCCCCGGCTGCTGCTGTGGATGAACACCGAGATGCCCATGCTGATCTACCGCCGCTCGCGGCTCGCACTCATCAGCAGGGAAGCGCAGCAGCGGAAACGAAAGCCGCTTCTCTGTCTCCTCAAGAAACCTCTCCATGCCCCAGCGATCGATCAGATATTTCAGCCGCGCCTTTTTCCTGTCGGTGCGGTCGCCGTTCTCGTTGAAGACGCGGATCATTGCGGCCGCCACGGCAACGGCCTGCTCCGGCGGAACGAGAATGCCGCAGTCGCTCGCGAACTGGCGATGACCTGTGATGCCGCAAAGCTGCACCCGCAGATAACCGCCGGCGGGCACAGACCGCCCTTCTCCGACACGGGTGGCGACAAAAGCGATGTCGTTCGTATCTGCCACCACGCTGATCGCGCCGCCGCTGTCGAACGCCACATTGAACTTGCGCGGCAGCCCATAGAGATCGCGGGAGTTGAGGATATAAAAATTCAGCGCTTGCGCCAGCGGAGCAACGTCGAGAATCTCCTGCGGATCGAGCCCACTGGTCGGCGTCGCCGTAATGTTCCGGATATTGTCCGCGCCGGAGCCGCGCGAGCTCATCCCGAGCTCCTGCAGCTTCATCAGTACTCGAACAATGTTCTTCGGCTGGAGCTCGCGAATCTGCAGATTGCTGCGCGTGGTGATGTGCGCTTCGCCCCCGCCCCATTCCTCAGCCATCTCGGCAATGCCGCGCATCTGCTTTGAAGTAAGAATGCTGCCCGGCGTGCGCAGCCGCAGCATAAATGAGTCCTGCGCCGGCGCAACGTAGAAGAGCCCGTGAAACTTGAAACGGAAGACATCGCCGCCCTCGGGAAAGCGGTCATCGCGCGCATGCGCCAGCAGCTTCTCCCAGATGTCGAGTGGGTTTTCCTCGTACTTGATGCGCTCTTCCTTGCATAGCTCATCGATGGGAGTTCCGAAGTGGGTCTCCGGCGACGCGGCGAGATTCGTCGTTCCTGACGCAGCATCGGCGGTAATCAATCCGTCGGCGGTGTGGCCGGCGAAGAATGTGTTCCCGCGGCGAGCGGCGGCCAGCATGAAGCCGGCAAGGTACTCCTTCTGCTCCTCGTTAAAAGTGCTCTCGATCTCGATCGGAATCGCGATGGGCTGCGCGGTCATCGGTACAACTCCCTCCAGGCGAATGCGTTGTGGCCGCCCCGGGTCCGGATGCACGAGGGGACATCGGCGGCAACTTCGCTGCTTGTCGAATCAGGTTGTGAGGGGGCTCGTCGTGGAGCGCAGAAGCTCGAAACTACTTCAGGTGGCAGTCACTCTTCATACAGATCGCGGCACAGATCGAGGTGCCCGAAGAAAAGGACTGTAGCTCGGATTTTAGACGGGGCAGAGCGACGGTTCAAGGCAAGAATGCTTGAATTGCCCGGCAAACCTGTGATATCTGCATACAATAACGTTCAGGCGGCACCCCGGCGTGCCGGCCGACCCGATCCACTGCGATCACCCTCTGCTCTCCGCTGAGCACCCTGACATCGAAGACCCTGCAGGTCATGGCTCTTCGTGTCTCCGTACGCAAGGCACATCACGACGAGAGGATCTGTCATGGACTGGATCAAGCCCTCCGAGGTTGCCGAGACATTTCTCGCCAGCGGCGTAACCAAATCCCATCTGCCGGCATTTCAATTGCTCGTGCGCGGCTTTCTCTCCGGCGCCCTGCTCGGCTTTGCGACCAGCGTCGCCTTCACCGCAAACGCCCAGGGACTTCCGCCCATCGTCGGCGCGGTGCTCTTTCCCTGCGGCTTCGCCATGATCGTGATCCTCGGCCTGGAACTGGTTACCGGGAGCTTCGCAATGGTTCCAGCGGCGCTGCTCACGCGCCGCATCGGCATCGGCCGCCTTCTCGGCAATCTCACGCTGGTCTTTATCGGTAACCTCATCGGCGGTCTTCTCTATGGGGCCATGTACGCCGCAGTCCAGACGCAGCTTCATCACGCGCCGGCCGCGGGCCCGGCTGCGCTGATCGTCGCAGCCGCGCAGGCGAAGACGCTTGGCTATCAGAAGCTCGGCGCTGCAGGGATGGGCCTCTCGATCGTCAAGGCGATACTCTGCAACTGGATGGTCTGCATGGGTGTGGTGATGGGGCTCACGTCCCGCTCCACTCTCGGCAAAATCGCGGCCTGCTGGCTCCCCATCTTCATCTTCTTCGCGCTCGGCTACGAACACTCGGTCGTCAACATGTTCGTGATTCCCAGCGGCATGATGATGGGCGCACACGTTTCCATTCGCGATTGGTGGCTGTGGAACCAGATTCCGGTCACCGCCGGAAATCTGATTGGCGCAGTCGTCTTTGTCACATTGCCCATGTTGTGGATGAGGAATCCATCCGCAGCGCAGCCCATCGAAGTTGTGCCCATTGACGTGGCTCCGATCGAAGCACAGACTGACGCCGTGAACGCCTGATCGCTTGAAGTCCAGGCTCTCCGCCGCACGTCCAGCCGCCGGCCCCATTTTCCTCTAAGGAGAAACAGGATTTGTCTATCCGCAGCCGTCTCGCTTTACTCTCCCTCTCCGTGGTGTTCGGCGCCGCATGCCACGCGCAGCCCAACTCGCCGGTCAGCATCACGATCAACGACCGCACCCGTGTGGATGCGTGGAACTGGTTTGCTGCGCCGCCCAAGTCCGAGACATATGGCTACGTCGAATCGCTCGTGCGCATCGGCGTTGCGCAGCGCCTGCATCGGTGGGACTGGGCGCTGGAGTTGTCACAGCCCGCCGTGCTCGGCTTGCCGGACAACGCCGTCTCCCCCGTGGCAGCACAGGGTCAGCTCGGACTCGGCGGAACTTATTACGCCTCGAATGGCAACAACACGGAGCCGGCCGCTGCCTTTCTGAAGCAGGGCTACGTGCGCTATCACGGGGAAGGCAGCAATCTTCGTCTCGGCAGGTTCGAGTTTTTCGATGGCATGGAAACCAAGCCGAAGAATCCCACCATAGCCTGGCTGCAGAGCAACCGCATCGCCAACCGCCTGATAAGCAACTTCGGGTTCTCGAACGCGCAGCGCAGTTTTGACGGTATCGATGGCCACTACGGGCATGGCTCATGGGATCTTACCGGCTTCGCCGCACGTGCCGATCAGGGCGTCTTCAACATGAACGGGAACCCTGAGCTGAACGTCGACGCGCAATATCTCGCCTTCACGCAGTCCGCCTTCAAAGGCCATGTGCTGTGGCGCGCCTTCGGCATCGGCTATCACGACGGCCGAACCGGCGTTACGAAGACCGATAATCGCCCGCTCGCCATTCGCAGCGCCGATCACAAAAACATTCGCATCGGCACCTATGGAGGCGACGTTGCCGTAACGGCTCCGGCCGGCCCTGGAAACTTTGATTTCCTCTTCTGGGTTGCAGGGCAGAACGGAAGCTGGGGCGCGCTCGACCACAGCGCCAACGGCGAAGCGGTTGAAGGCGGCTATCAATTCACGACGGTCGCCACTGCGCCATGGATCCGCGGCGGCTGGTGGCGATCGAGCGGCGACAACGATGCGACCGATACAAAGCACAACACATTCTTCCAGGTGCTGACCACACCGCGCATCTACGCCCGCGACCCCTTCTACAACCTGATGAACAACACCGATGAATTCATCCAGCTTATCGACAAGCCTGCGAAGAAGGTGGCCGTGCGCAGCGATCTGCACTGGCTGCAGCTCACCTCCGGCAAGGACCTTTGGTATCAGGGCGGCGGCGCTTTCGACAACAAAGTCTTCGGCTATATCGGCCGCCCGGCGAACAGTGCCAGCTCCTTCGCATCGCTCTACGACATCAGCGCCGACTACCGGATGACGAAGTCCGTTGGACTGAACTTCTACTACGCGCATATCTGGGGCAGGACCGTGATCAGCCGCATCTATCCCACCGGCACGGACAGCAATTACGGCTACGTTGAATTTGTGTATCACTGGGGCCTGGATCAGAACGTTGCGCAGAAATCCGCAAAGTAGTCCGGCATAATGAGACATGGCCGGTACAGGCTTCGACGGAATGCGGGTTCTCGCGCTGGAGAGCCGCCGCGCGGTGGAGATCGCCAAACTCATTCGCGCCAGCGGCGGCGAGGCTGTGGTTGCGCCCGCCATGCGCGAAGTCCCGTTGGAATCCAATCAGGAAGCGCTGCAGTTCGCGGCTCGTCTGTTCCAGGGTGAATTCGATCTCGTCATTTTTCTCACCGGCGTAGGCATTCGCCGCCTCACCGAGATTGTCGAATTGCAGTATGATCGCGTCCGCTTCGTCGAAGCTCTGCGGCAGGTCAAGGTCGCGAGCCGCGGACCCAAGCCGAATGCCGCCTTGCGCGAGCTGGACGTGCCCATTACGGTGACGGCGCCCGAGCCCTGCACATGGCATGAACTTGTCTCCGCAATCGATGGCACCTTCGGTGCAAAGCTTCGTGGCATGCGCGCCGCCGTGCAGGAATACGGAAGCAGCAATCCGGAGCTGCTCGACGCTCTCGCCGAGCGCGGCGTTTTATGCACGCCCGTGCCCGTCTACCACTGGGCACTGCCCGAAGATCTGGAGCCGCTGCGCAACGCTGTGCGCTCCATCATTGCCGGTGAGATCGATAGTCATCGTCTTTCTGACTGCGGTGCAGGTCATCCATCTTGTTCAGATTGCCGAGCAGATGCAAAGGAAGGGCGATCTTCTGAAAGCAATGCGCAGGACAGTTGTGCTCTCCATCGGCCCCAGCACCACTGAGGCGCTGGCAAGCATTGACATTCAGCCAGACTACGAGCCGTCTCATCCGAAGATGGGTATCCTCATCCACGAGGCCGCCCAGCGCGCGGCGAGGCCTTCTCCAGGCGAAACGCGCCATAGAGCAGATTCAGCTTCCGTCATCTCCGTCGTAAGGATTAAAGTTCTCCCCGGGCCTGACACTGAGGGGAAGCGATGCCGAAGAAGCTGGTCCTGTGCGCCGACGGAACGTGGAATACGCCACATGGGAATGAGGCCTCGCTCAACGACACCAATGTTCGTAAGCTCTTTCGCGCGCTCACAACCGATGAGATTCAGCAGCCGTTCTACGACAGCGGCGTCAGCGCTGACGGAACCGCCTATCGACCATCTCGCCGGCAGCGCTATGGGCGAAGGCCTCTTTCAGAAGATTCAGGAGTGCTATCGCGTTCTGACCGGCGCCTGGTCGCCCGCCTCTTCTGTGTATCTCATCGGATTCAGCCGCGGCGCCTACATCGTCCGCAGTCTGGGCTGCATGATTGCGCGCTTCGGCCTGCCCACGAAAAATATCGACGGCGAGGCGGCAGCACGCGTCTTCGCCGCGTATCGCGAGCGCGATCCGGAGAAGCAGGCCGCGCTGAAGTATCAACTCGAGCTGCAGTACGACATTCAGGGTGCCGCGGTACGCATGATCGGCGTGTGGGACACGGTCGGATCGCTCGGCATTCCCGGCCGGCTCTTCGAGCTCCTCAACGAGAAGAAGTACGGTTTCCACGACACCGCGCTCCATCCCAGTGTGCAGAATGCGTATCACGCTGTATCCATCGACGAGCGGCGCGGGCAGTTTGAGCCAACGCTGTGGACCAACCCGGACGACTCAGACCGCGTCAACGATGCGCAGATGGAGCAGGTTTGGTTCTCCGGTGCGCATTGCGATGTCGGTGGTGGCTGTTCGCCCAGCGATCTGTCAGAGATCCCGCTCGCATGGATGATGCGGAAAGCAATGCATTGCGGCCTCACCTTCAATCAGGATGCGCTCAGCCGCTATCTTCCAATCGATCCGCGCAAAGCAGTAGCCCCGTCTCACGAGCAACGGAAGCTCTTTCCCCTGGGCATGGCCAGGCACCGCGCCGTTCCTCCGCGTTCATTCATGGCGAACAGCGTTCAGACCCGGCTCGATCAGCTCCCCGAATACCAGCCTTCCAACCTGAATCTCGCAGACCGTCAGTTGCAAGGATACGAAATCACCGACGTCCTGGCCTGAGCACTGCGACAGAACCAGGTCTCATCGCACATCTGGCGCGCTCACTGGCGAAGACAGGGCTGCGACGTGCCTGCTCTCTGTCATGCGATTCCAGATCTCCTGGAAGCGCGGATCACTACGTGACGTGGACCACTTCGGATCGGTGGCAATCGAGATCAGAAAAGACGACCGCGCCGCATATGCCTGATCCAGCCACGCGTAAGTGTTCTGGCCATCCTTGAGCCCAAGGTAGATGACGGCAATAAGATACGGGTCCACGTAGCTGATTCTGGACTCCCGCTGCAGACGCGCCACCGTCGCAAGCGCTGCTCGACGGTCGCCCGACGACGCCTCGCTGTAACCAATTTCTGCCGTAATGATGGGTGGCTCAAAGCCATTCACCGCCTTGAAGCGCCGCAGCGTCTCCAGCGCTTCGATATAGTGACCTTCGCGCGTCAGCGATCGGCCAAGGCCCCAGTAGGCGATGGCGGCCTGCGGGTCCGCGGCAATCGCCTGGCGGTAATAGCGGATGGAATCGGTATAACGGCCACCGTAATAGGAGACGCAGCCAAGCTCGTCGATCAACCCCGGCGAGTGCGGATCGAACTCCAGCATGCGATGCAGATCTTCTTCCGCGTGTCGCAGGTGTTCCGCGTCGCCCAGCAGATGCAGATGTGCCGTGCAGCTCAGCGCGCGGATCGCGCTCTCCCGTGCATCCGCTGCCGCCAATTCGCTCTCTGCCGCTGCGTAGTCCCAGTCGTATACCAGATGAATCAAACCCAGCGTGCCATGCGCCTCGTGCATGGATGGGTCGATCGCCAAAGCCCGCTCGGCGTACTGGCGTGCGAGCGGCAGGTGATCGCGTGGGGGCTCATAGTAGAGACCGAGGAGCATGTGACTATTTGCCATGGCAGAGTAGGCCAGCGCGAACTGCGGGTCCTGCCGGACGGCTTCCTCGTAGTTCCGCAAGGCCGCGTGCATACCCAGCGGGCTTTGATCACGCGCTGCGGAATCGCCACGTAGGAAGGCCTGGAACGCAGCCGGACTGGAGGTAATCGGTTTCTGAGCACCCGCGGACTGGCGCGCATCTAGCTCAATGCCCAATCCCTGAATCACATCCTGAACGATATCCGCCTGCACGGAGGGCATATCGGATTCGTCCGCCATGTACTGACTGCTGCGCACGACGGTTCCGTTTGCGTTGCTTAGCTCGGAGTCCAGCACCAGCCGTCCCTCCGGGTTCCGTCGCAGCTTGCCCACCAGCAGGATCTTGACGCCGAACTGGCTTACTAGCGTCTGCCTGCTTGCGCGATCAACTGCGGTTCGCGCCATGACGTGTAGCCGGGGCAATTCCGAAAGCTGGCGGATCAGGTTATCCGTCAGGCCGTCGGTCATGTAGCTGTTGGCATCGCTTCCCGTCTGGTTGGAGAAGGGCAGCACCGCAAGAACAATCGGAGCCTTCGTGGAAGCTGCGATTCGGGGATGCCGGTTGTGGCTGAGCAGGGCCCAGCCGAGACATGCGCAAAGCACGAACACAGCCGCCAGCTCCCAGCGAAGCATCCGGCGCAGGATGCCGCCAGGTTTCGCATGAACAGCAGGAATCTCCGAAGCGGATGGTAGTGCCTGCCCTTCCCCCGCCGTGAGCCTCTGCGCAGCGGCCGGAGCGCTTCCCGATAATTCCCGCTCGGTGAAGGTGGCGCGGTATCCGCCTTTCGGCATATCGATGACGACCGTATCGTTCTGGCCCTGTTCGGCGTAGTACTCCCGCAGCCGGGCACGCAGCCGTCCCGCTTCCACCCGCACCGTCGCGTCGATCGACGGATCGTACGAGGAGTCGCGCTCAAAGACCTCGATCGCAATCGCGTACTCCTTCAGCGACTCATGCGAATGTCGTCAATGAAAGGAGTTTTCGACCACGTAGCGCAGGAATCGTTGGCTGCGGTGGGAGCCGGTGAAGGGCGTCGATGCGAGGATGCACGCTAGCTGCGCCTGGATCTCATCCCTTGTCGGCGAAAGCCTCGTTGCTTCGGTCGTCACCACTGTCTCCAAGGCACTGATTCGAAAAGGATGGAACCGTAACTTACGGGCCGAAACTTCCTTTTTTATATCTCCCGCTTAATCCTTTGCAGCGTACGCAGCCAGCGTGAGGCTGCCTGCAGGGAAGCGAGGCGCTACACATGATCAGCACCGGGAACACACTACTTCTGCTGATCAGCCACATTGCTGGCGGCAAGCATAATGCCTGAAACCAGCCATGCTCAAGTAACTTCAACTCAGACCGTAGTAGCTACCGGCCTCAACGGGCCGCGCGGCCTCAAATTCGGCCCTGACGGCATGCTCTATGTCGCCGAAGCAGGCACTGGCGGCACCACCTCTACCGTCGGTCAATGCACGCAGGTTGTGCCGCCGATCGGTCCTTATAAGGGCGGCAATACCGCCCGCATTTCCCGGTTTGATCAGTCATGGAATCGAACCACGGTCGCCTCCGGGTTTCCGTCGTCTGTGGACGCCATGGGCGATCTTTTGGGCGTGGAGGATGTGGCGTGGGCCGATGGACATCTTTTTGCGCTACTGGGCGGGGGAGGCTGCTCTCATGGCAACGCAGACGTTCCGAACGCCTTAGCTCTCGTGAACCCACACAATGGTTCTTGGCAAATCATTGCCGACCTCAGCAAATTTCTTCAGACGCATCCGGTGAAATACCCCAATCCCGCTGACTTTGAGCCGGATGGCACCTTCTACAGCATGGTCCTTCACAATGGCTGGCTTTATGCTGTCGAGCCCAACCATGGGC
This sequence comes from uncultured Acidobacteriaceae bacterium, assembly GCA_963736915.1. GTDB lineage: Bacteria > Acidobacteriota > Terriglobia > Terriglobales > Acidobacteriaceae > KBS-83. The sequence goes on from CAVTQV010000008.1 coordinate 35,175, forward strand.
AGGTGCTGGCGATCAACCCAAAAGGGGACAGGGATGGCGACCAGGATGACATTCTCAGCGTCCTCGACGTCTCCGCCTCCCAGGGCCACATCGTCCCCACCGCCATCACCGAGCGGGATGGCGACTTCTTCCTGGGCAATCTGAATGAGTTCCCCATCCAGCCAAACTTTGCGCGCATCGTCCAGCTCTCCCGGGTAGCATGCAACCCCGTTCAGGAGCGGATCGACGGCGGCGGTCTGCGCTCGCTGCACATCGTCGCTTCGATGGCCGGCTTCACCACGGTCGTCGGAACCGAATTCGGCCCCGACGGACTGCTCTACGTGCTTGAGTTGTCCGATGCCGCAGGCTTTCCCGCTCCAGGGAATGGCAAGGTGGTGCGAATTCGTTACGACGGCACCATCGAAGACGTAGCGACAGGTCTGTCGGTTCCGACCGCGATGACCTTCGGTCCGGACGGGAAGCTCTACGTCTCAAATTTCGGCGCTGCGCCGGCAGGTGCAGGGCAGATTGTGCGCATCACGATTCCGTAAGTGGCAATGGCTTTGAACGGAGGGAGGCGCGTAGAGATAACGGTCTCCAGCGCCTCCCTTTTTTTCCGGATATCGGGATTCGATGGCCGACCTCACCCGTGCAGATCGGGCCAGTGCCGGCGGATACGCATGGCGACCTCCGCCAGATCCACTGGATACTCTGTATCGACATCGATCACCGGACACAGCCCGAACGGCCGGTCGAACTCCTCTAGTAACTCGGAAGAGATCATCTTCATGGTGTGAGCAGGATGGTCCCGCGTTGTTGTGGCGCGCTCCCGAAAGCGCCGCGCCGCTTCCGCCGGTGTGCAGTGGCAGTAGACTTCCAGCTTGCGCCCCTGCAATGCACTGACCCGTCCGCGCTCGTACTCGCTCTTCGGACGGAAGTTCGCCTCCAGAATGACACTCGGGCAGCACGGCGCAAGCGACCACAGCATCTCCATCGCGGCTCGGCTCAGCAGACGCGAGAGCTCGTCAGGCGAATCGATATCCGCGCCAAGCAGGGCTCCGAGAGAATCGAACAGAGACTCTTTGATCGTGTCTTTGGAAATCAACGGATAGCCGAAGGTCTCGGCCAGTGAGCGCGCCAGCATACTCTTGCCGCTGGCCGGCGCACCGCTGATGAGTAGGACCGATCGCTGCCCCTCGTGCACTCGGCTCACCTGCTGTACTTCAGCGTCAGCTCCGTGCCCTTGCCCGTATCCGGAATCGTCGCCAACATCGCCCGCCGCTGCGCATTGTAAGTGGCCAGCGTTCCGTCAGCCGCGTCCGCTTTCGCCGATGGCCCGCCGTAGACCTCGATGTGCACCACCTGCCACCACGCGGCGAAGTTGCCTTCGCGCGGCGCAATCTTCACCGTCACCGTATCCCCGCTGATGCTGCAGGAGAACTGCTCACGCAGGTAATCGCCCTTCTTGTAATTCAGCGTCACGCCGTCATCCAGATAAATAGACCCGGCACACGGCTGCGCAGCCGTCTCGTTCGTTCCGCTCTGTGGAAGGTACACACGCAGAGTCAGCGGCCCCTGCGGCGTCTCCTTCGTGCTCTGCGTCAGCGGCTGGATGGGCAGGATCGCTCCCTCGCGCACATAGACCGGCAGCGTATCCAGGCTCGGTGTGATGTGAAACGGCGCCATCAGACGCGCCATTTCTTCCTTTGCGCCCGGCTGCTCCAGGTCGCGGCTGCTCAGTTTCGGCAGCGGAGGCAGCTTCGCGCCTGTCCAGTAGTCGTACCAGGTCACCGGCGGCAACTGCACAAAGTAGTTATCCAGCTCGTCCGGATACGGCGCCGGCGCCACCAGGATATCCGGCCCGAAGAGAAATTCATTTGGCGTATCGACGTCCATCGGATGCTTGTCGTCTGTCGCGTCGGGGAACTCCACAAACAGTGGCCGCAGGATCGGCACCCCCGTCCGGCTCATCTCCTCTGTCGTCGTGTAGAGATACGGCATCAGCCGGTAGCGTTCCTCAATAAAGCGCCGCGCGATATTCTCCTGCTCCGGCCCATGCACCCATGGCTCCTGGTAAGCCGTGCCCTTCGCGGTGTGATCGCGATCGATCGGCTGAAACGCCGCGATCTCCAGCCACTTCGTCAGCAGGTCCGGCTGCGGCGTGCCGGCAAAGCCGCCCACATCGGCTCCCGCCATGGCGAAGCCGCTCAGTCCAAGGTTCTCGAGCATCGGCGTTGTCAGCCGCAGATGGTTCCATGTGCTGGAGTTGTCGCCCGTCCACGTCGCCGCATAGCGCTGCCCGCCCGCATAGCTGGCGCGCGTCATCACGAAAGGCCGCATGATTCGGCTCCAGCGTCGCCAGGCCATCGTGCGTCGCGCGCGTGTTCTCCATGCCGTACACGTTGTGGATCTCCAGGTGATTCGCCGTGCGCTTGCGGAAGCCCGGCTCATCAATGCGGTGCTGCACATCATCCGGCATCGTCTTCGACGGCACATCGAAGATGGCCGGCTCGTTCATGTCGTTCCAGATGCCCGCGACCCCGTCCTTCATAAAGGTCGAGAACAGCGTGCCCCACCAGTCGCGCGTGCTCGCCTGCGTGAAGTCGGGAAACACCGAAGGCCCCGGCCACACCACGCCGGTGTACGTCGAGCCGTCCGGCATCTTCACGAAATGATCGCCGGCCACGCCCGTGTCGTATGGCTTATATCCCGCATTCGGCAGCTTCGCGACGTGCAGATCGACGATCGCGACCGTGTTGAAGTTCTCCGCCGCCAGGTCCTTCACCATCTGCTCGAAGTGCGGGAAGCGCTCGCGGTTCACCGTGAACGGCCGATTGTCCTGCTGGTAATCGATATCCAGCCAGATCACATCAGCCGGAATGTGGTCCGCGCGCAGGTGCTTCGCAATATTGCGCACCTCCGATTCCGGATAGTAGCTGTAGCGCGACTGCTGAAAGCCCAGGGACCACTTCGGCGGCAGCGGCGTATGGCCCACCAGCCACGCCCACTCGCTCAACACCTGCTTCGGGTCTGGACCGTAAAGGACGTAGTAGTCTAACGGACCATTCGGAGCCGTAAAGCTCCATGCATCGCGCTGGTGCTTGTTAAACTCCCAGCTCGTACGCCACGTGTTGTCCAGAAACAGCCCCGCGGCGCGGCCTTCATTCATCGTCAGCACAAACGGAATCGACTTGTAGATCGGATCGGTCGATTCCTGAAAGCCGAACGCGTCGGTGTTCCACATGGTGAAGGCCATGTTGCGCCGGTCGAGCGGCCCCGGCTTATCGCCCAGCGCGAAGTAGTGCTCGCCCGGCGGCGACACCTTCGTGACGCGAAAACCCGTCCCGTAGTATTCGACCGGCCGCCCCGTCTCGTCCTGATCGATGACGTGGCCGTCGAGATCCGTCACCTTCAGCGCCATAGTCGCGCGATCCACACTGATGATCAGCTTCGCCGTCTTGAACCCGACTGCATCGCCGCTATTCGTCGCCGTCACGGTTACCTTTGCCGTGCGCGCCTCCGGCAGCACCGCCCAGGATGCATCCTCCGGCAGCGTTCCCTCCGGCCCTACGCGCACCCGGATCACATCCTCGCGCAGTGCCGTGATCTGCATCACGGCAGCTCCCCCACTGGTCTTACAGTCCACAGCGATGCCGTTCTCCAGCGCCTTGCTCGCAGTCACCCGATCAAGCCTCAGCGCGGTGTGTGTCGCTGTTTCGGAGGCGGCACAAGCAGGCAATGTCGTCACTCCGGGCAGCATCAGAGCAGCGGTCGCGGTGGCGAGCAGAGTAAGGGAAGTGGGTACAGCAGAGCGGCGAGCTTTCAACGGAGGCGTCCTCTTACAGAGATAGAAGGTGCAGGGAAGGTGCGCACTCTCCGCAAAGGATTATCGTCTGTTGTGCAGGACCTGACCAGAGGTGAATGCAATCAGGGCCTGCCGGAATGCGTAGCGATCATCAAAGGAATCGCTGCAGCTCCGAAGCGAATTCCTCACGCGTGATGATTCTGGCGAGCGGCTCTGTCGCTGCATGGTCGCGTCACTCACCGCCGGCAGAAGGCCCGGTGTAGGGCTGGTGCAATTCTCCGTGTCCGGGATGCGCGTCGTCGTACTTGCGCTCCAGTGTGTCCGCGCAGCGCTCCACCCACAGTGAGGGCACCGCATAGAGCACTGCCACCACAAAGACCAGCGCCAGCGAGATGGTCGTGCGATAAAAGGCGATCGGAATCGCCACTGCATAGATGCAGATCGCGATCAGGTTCTTGCGTTGCGCCGCGCGCCGCACCAGCACCATCTCCTTGTCCCCAATGCTCTGCCGCGCCACTACGCGGTCCAGCACCGAAAACGCCGCGCCGGCCACCAGCATCGTGGCCGCATACACCGCCGTCGGAAACGGGCTGAGCCGCGTGCTCTCCATCCATTCGGTAAAGAAGGGAATCAGCGACATGAAGAACAGCAGCGCAATATTGGCCCACAGCACCGGCAGGTCCACCCGCTTCACGCGGTGAAACAGGTGATGGTGATTGATCCAGTACACCGCAACATAGAAGTAACTGATGATGTAGCTGATGAAGATAGGCCACTCATGCAGCAGAGTCCCCGGGTCGGCGCTCCCCGGAGCCTTCAGCTCCAGCACCATAATGGTCAAGATGATGGCAATCACGCCGTCGGAAAAGGCCTCCAGCCGCCCCGGCGACAGCGGCTCGTCTCCAATCACACGATTTCGGGCTCTCCCGCGGCTCATGCCGTCCAGCATATCCGCAAGACAGCGGGGCGAGCAGAACTAAGTGCTGCCCGCTATAGCAGGCAGCGTCTCGCGAAGGCGCGCCGGGCGCCCTGCATAGACACACCATGCCACCCACGCGGGCGCGGTCCAGAGATAGAAGCCCGAAGCGGGAGGCACCGCGAAGAGCACCTCCGCAAGACCTGCAGCCGCGAAGATCGCATACGGCACAATCGAGCGGCCGGTACGTGGCAATGCATACAAGCCGAAGAGAACCGCCGGCAGCACCAGCGACTCGTCTGTCACCCAGGCGTAAGGCGCGACCATTACGCCCACGGCCATCAGAAACGATCCGTCCCGAACCCACTCCCAGCCATTCCGCCGTCGCCAGAAATACATAAGCGCCCATATGAGCCCGCAGAGCAGAGGCACAAACTGGAGCATCTGCCAGTCGGGGTGTACCAGCAGGCGAAAGACACAACTGAGGACCGGGATGAACTCGTTCTCGATATGTTCGCCACGGAAACCAGCCAGATAGTGTGACCAGATATGTCCGTCGAAATACAACGGCAGCAGGCAGCAGACAAGCAGGGTCACCGCACCGCCGGCCAATATTTGAAAGCGTCTCCGGCTCACACTCCACACCAGCAACACCAGCAGCGGGAGGGCGACAAGGTGCGGCTTCGCCAGGCAGAAAGACAGCGCAGCCCCAGCAAGCATCGGATGGCTCTCATGCAGATACAGGAAAAGGGTGAACGCCAGCAGCAGTAGAATTCCAATTTGCCCGGCCAGTAGACAGCACAGCACTGGAGGAAATAGATAGCCGAGAAGATGCGTCCGGTCTCCTGCCGGGTCCATCATCTTGCGCAGGAGCCGTATTGCAACCATCAGCGCGGCAATCAGCGCCAGGATCCACACAATGCCGCCCGTCCGCGGACTGAACTGCGCCAGCAGCAGTTCAAACAGCAATCCGTTCGGCGGATTGCGAGTGATCGTGACGCGGCCATTGCCGGCGCCGGCCGACCGGTCCAGAGCTGCCAGCGCGGGATTGATCGTAGGGATTCCGATGAGCCAGCAGCTGCCGCCCGCTTGCCCAATACGTGATGTAGTCGCGATCGGCCAGGCTGCTCTGGCTGGTGACCAGCACGATGATGGAAAGGCCAATAGCCAGGATGCATATGGCCGCGATGATACGCAAAATACGCAGGGACCTTGGATTCGCAGCCAAACTGGACTCCCGTAAGATGGCTCTACGCCTGCCGCATGACCGGCTGCATTCAGCGTGTCCCTCTTCTAGATGAATCCACTCCATGAAATCTACGGAAAAACGCCGTTCGCGAGAGACCAAGCCGGGAATATGGCACCAAAAGGGTGGACAATACCGCCTTTCGGTGATGGTCGACTCCACGGCACCTTACTAAGGTAAGGGTTGTCAGGACCGAAGCCCATCTCGGGACAACTCATCACCGGAGACACAGCATGGCCACTACCGAACGCAGCCTTATCGGAAAGAACATCACCATTACCGGCGACATCTCCGCCACGGAGGACCTGGTCGTCGAGGGTCGCGTCACCGGCAAAATCGAGTTGCACGAGAGCCGCCTGACCGTAGGCGAGGAAGGCTATGCTCAGTCCCAGATCACCGCGCGCGAGGTCGTCATCTGCGGCCGTGTCGATGGCCAGATCCACGCTTCCGAGCGCGTCGAACTGCGCCACACCGCGCAGGTCGCGGGCGACATCATTTCTCCGCGTCTCGTCATCCATCAGGATGCTGTCATCAAGGGCTCCGTCGATCTCTCGCCCTCCATCGCCATGAAGCAGCAGAAGCAGGCGAAGAAGGACGCCGAGTTGCAGGCACAAATGGACATCGCTCCGCCGCGCATCGAGCCGGGTATCGCCGCCGCATCGCACGTCGCCGTCGCCGCACCGGCATACGCCAGCTAGGCAGGCCGCTCGGCTGTCCCCGCCAGCACAGCAGTTCTGTGCCCGTGGGGAAAACAAGATTGCAGTCACTGGCAGATAGGCCCCGTACGCGGGGCCTTCTTTTTTGCTGCGCCGACACCACCCGGACATCCAGCCGCCAACACATCCAATCGCAGGAAAGCCGCGCATTGCGTCCGATTGGAGAGCACCATGTCCCTTCGCCTCTCAGCTCGTCCCCTGCCGCCCTACGACCTGTTGATCGCTCCGGTCTGTGAAGGAGGACTCATCCTCGTGGTCGCGCTGGCCGCATGGCTGAGCCACAAGCCGCTGATCTTCGCCAGCCTCGGTCCCACCGCCTATGAGCTCATCGAGCAGCCGCACCGCAGGAGCGCGCGCCCCTATAACGTCATCATGGGGCATTTGATCGCGGTCGTTGCAGGGCTCGTCGCTGTGTATGGGATCCATGCCTGGGCAGTTCCCGCCGTCTCGCTTGCGAGTGTTCCGCTGCTCCGGGTCTGGGCCGCTTCGCTCGCCGCAGCACTCACCGTGCTCGGCACACTCGCAGCCCGCGCCACACAACCCGCAGCTCTTTCCACCACCCTGGTCGTCTCCCTTGGAGCCATGCAGCGCTGGCAGGACGGAATCCTCATCATGATCGCCATTCTGCTGCTGACCGCGATCGGCGAACCGTTGCGCATCTGGCGAGCGCGCACCATACCGGAATGACGAGGCCGAACAATGAGCCCCGAACACGAAAGAGCGCTAGCTCACGACTCCTGATTTCGTGGGCGGCCCGCGCGTTCCGATACAGGTAGACGCACCTGCAGCCGATCGACCGTTTCGCCATTGCGGATTTGCCTCAGCTGCCGGTTAAGCACTTTCTGCGGATCGTCCGGATCGCCTTCGTCGTCCTCTTCCGCTTCATCGGCGTACTTCGCCTGGATCATGTGGTCTATCTCTGGGTGTGCAAAGACTTGAAGGTTCTGCAGCGCCAGCCCGATCATCATGTTTGTCGGATAGAAGCGAAGACGTCGTCTGCCGCGCTCCTGGCTGAGCCGCCAGCGCGCCCGCTGATAAAACACGATAAGCGCGAATAGCAGGCCGATGCCGGACAGCATCGCCCGCGCCATCAATTCCAGATTCAAAGACACCTCCGCGGTTACACACGTGCTTGCTGAACCGGGAGCCGAGCGGCCCCGGTGAATCAGGCAAGCGTGGCGGGAGGCGGAAGGTGACTAAGTGAAGGAAGTGGAAGTATCGGGTCGAGAGAAAGGACCCGTTCATCGGCAATCGCAGGCTGCTGCCCGGTGGCTGCAATGCAGAAGACCAGCAGCACTGGAGCAAGTGCGAGAAAGAGCACGGAAGCGTGACCATGCTGCGCTTGTGGAATCAATAGCAGCGCCAGCGCGAAGAGCAGCGCACACGCAGCAGCAAGTCTCCACCAGCGGCGATAAAGGTCAGGCGCCATCTTTAACCATTGTGCCTCAAGAGCAAACAAGAAGGCCCTGCAGGTTCGCAGAGCCTTCTGAATTGTGACCAATCGAGGAGCTTCGAAGCAGTTGCCACCTTCAATTAACCTTGACAGACGATCGTGCCATTCATGCCGTTCGGGTAGAAGCCGCCCGAGCATCTGCCGCCTCCATAGACAATGTTGAGTACCTGCGCCGTGGTTCGCGGAATGCTCAGCCCGTTCGAATCGATATCGAAGGGATGCTGGGAACTGGGCGGAATATCCTTGGAGTCGACAGCTGGGCTGGCGATGCCCATGGAGTAGCAGGCCCTCCGCACTGCTCCGGAATGCTGCGCCTCTGTCGCCAGAATGGCGCCGGCGGCTGCCAGATAAGCTTTGCTGGTGACGAGTGGAGCAGCGCCTAGGTAAGCGCTGACGCCTACATCTTCAAATTGCCTCGCCAGCTTCAGCCACGTGCCGACGCTGCCGAATCCGTATCCTAGCGCATTCAGATTGATCGCGGGTTTCTTGACCGCTCTTGACCCCAGCGCCGTGCGCAGGTAGCGGACATGATCGATTTCATCCACTCTGAGCGCTGTCGCCATGGTCCCCCAATCGCCAAAATTCTTCACCAGGGCGCCGCCTGTCGTCGGCCCGGTCTCATCGGCCGCGCTGATCACACCCAGCTTCACCAGGTTTGCTCCGTAGGTCGCCATGGCATAAAACTCCGCTTCCAGATACTCGAGATTCAGCGCGAAGTTCAAAATGTCAATGTCGCTGACCGCCATCGCCGCTTCGACATTCTGCGGCTGCGTTACGAGCTTGCTGCCGATCATTGCCGCACCCGCCATGCCGACACCTGTCATTGCTGCGCCTTTTAGGAAGTTGCGACGGTTGGATGCCATAGAGGCTGCTTCTTTCTCTTTCATCTCGAACTCCAGTCAGAGTGTTCGTTTCGTGAACAGCGCACGTGTGGAGGAGTGCACACGCAAGGGGCGACGTACGTTCTTAGTACGCCTCTCGCGCCTCCCCGGATTGCTGCGTTTGATAACCGGGAGAGCTCTCTATGAGCTTCAAAACAGATCTCAAAAGTATTCGCAAGAATGCAATCCAACCTGGTGGGTTGTTGCGTATATGGCGCGGGCCTGCTGCGAGGACTTTCACGGTGCCTCACCCGATCCGAGATCGCTCCAAACAACGAGATCGCTCCAAACAAAGACCGCGCAGTTCCCGGATCCCTTCTTGCCATGCTCGTAAACTAAAAATCATCCGCGTGCCGATTCGTAGAATCGATAAAAGGACTGACTAACTTCTGCTTCGAGGTGTCGCATGCAACTCAAGCCCTTCTTGCTCGATGTCTGGCTCGATCAGTACGAACATGGCATTGATTTCAACCTCGCTGCGAGCACCGGACCGGCATGGACGGTAAACGATATCCTTGCCCTGGCCGACGATGAAACGCGCCACCGCTTCCTGAACCATAAGCTGGTCTACAGCCGTCCCGCGGGCGCCGACAGTCTGCGCGAGGCGATCGCTGAAATGCAGCGTGTCCCGATAGAGTCCGTCCAGATCGTGACCGGCGCCTCCGAGGCGCTCCTGACGTTGATGTGGCTGGCCGCCGAGCCCGGCGCGAACGTCATCATTCCGCAGCCCGGATTTACGACGTTCTCCGCGCTCCCCGAATCTCTTGGCCTGGAAACGCGCTTCTATCGCGTGCGCCGCGAGAACGGCTTCCGCATCGACCTTGACGAGATCAAACGCCTCGCCGACACGAAGACCAGGCTCATTCTGGTCAACAGCCCGCATAACCCCACGGGCGCGACCATCGGGGACGGCGAAATGGAAGCTCTGCACGACTTTACCGCCGAGCGCGGAATCCAGCTGGTAAGTGACGAGGTCTACCATCCCATTTACCACGACAAGCAAGCGAAATCCGCCGCGCGCCTGCCGCATGCTACCGTGATCTCCGACCTGTCAAAAGCATTTTCAATTGCCGGCGTGCGCACGGGATGGATGATCGAGCACGACGCCCAGCGCCGCCAGCAATACTGGACCGCGCGCGCCTACTTCTCCATCTCGAACACCACCACCGGCGAACTTCTTTCGGAAATCGCGATCCGCAAACGTGACGCCGTGCTCGGCAAGACTCAGGAAACCGCTACCCGCAATCTCAAGCTCCTCGACCGCTTCATGTCGGAGCATCGCGATGTACTCGGCTGGATCCCGCCGCAGGGTGGCATGACGGCATTCCCCTGGCTGGTGAGCGGAGAGAACGCCCGCCCGTTCTGCCAGGCCGCCGCCGAGCAGGGAATCCTTCTGGCTCCCGGCGATTGCTTCGATGCGCCCTCGCATTTCCGCCTGGGCTTTGCCGCCGCCGGCGACAATTTCTCCAAAGCGCTCGACCGCTTCGGAGCATTCGTAAAGAGCTGGTCAGCGAAGATGGCCACAGCATAAGTCGTCATCCCGAACGTAACCGGGGTTGATTAACGGATCTGCTGTACCTTGCGTTCAATCTCAGCGCGAAGCGCCGCTCGACCAGCTATCAATCCTGTGCAAGAGAAAAACCTCGCGCAAAAAGAAAAGGCTCCGCAGTTTCGCGGAGCCTCTTTTCTAACTGGCTGAGATTAGCTGAACAGCAGAACACCCTCGCTCGCCGCCGCCTCTTCGCCGTCCTGCACCACCGGACGATAGAAGAGCTGGTTGTTCTCGAGATAGACCTCGAGGAACGCAGGCCGCACCGCGATGCCGCCGGCGATCAGCGCCTCCGACAGCGGGTCCTCCACGTAACGCTGCAGTGCGCGGCGCAGCGGACGCGCCCCGTACGTGCGGTCCACCAGCGTCTTTTCGAGGATCCATTTCTTGGCCTCCTCATTCACGCTGATCGTGATCGCCTTCTGTGCCAGGTTCGCGTTGAGCTGCTGCACCAGCAATTCGAGGATCTGGATCAGGTCCGCGTCCGTGAGCGCATGGAAGATGATGATTTCATCCAGGCGGTTCAGGAACTCCGGATTGAAGGTCCGCTTCACCTCGTTCTTCACCAGGTCCTCGACCTTCTCCGCGCGCAGATCTTCGCGATCAGAGACGAAGCCCAGGCCCTGCTGCTTCTGCAGGTGCCGCGCGCCGATGTTCGACGTCATCACCAGGATCACGTTCTTGAAGTCGACCGTGTTTCCCAGACCATCCGTGAGCTGGCCGTCTTCAAAGACCTGCAGCAGGATGTTAAACACATCCGGATGCGCCTTCTCGATCTCATCCAGCAGCACGACAGAGTAAGGCGAACGCTTCACCCGCTCGGTAAGCTGGCCGCCCTCCTCGTAGCCCACGTAGCCCGGAGGCGAACCGATCAGCTTCGAGACCGAATGCTTCTCCATGAACTCCGACATGTCGAAGCGGATCAGCGCCTTCTCTGAGCCGAACAGGAATTGCGCCAGCGTGCGCGCCATCTCCGTCTTGCCCACGCCGGTCGGTCCCAGGAACAGGAACGACCCGATCGGCCGGTTCGGCGACTTCAAGCCCGCACGCGAGCGGCGAATCGCCCGCGCCAGCGCGCTGATCGACTTATCCTGGGAGATCACGCGCTTGTGCAGCTCTTCCTCAACCCGCAAGAGCTTCTGCGTCTCTTCTTCCTTGATCGAGGTGACCGGTACGCCCGTCCAGCGGCTCACCACATCCTCGATGTCCTCGCGGCCCACAATGCCGGCCGTCGAATCATCCAGATGGTACTTGTCGCGCAGGCCGCGCAGGTTCTCGCGCTCCTTGCGTTCCTCGTCACTGTAGAACCGCGCCTTCTCGAACTCATGGTTCGCGATCGCGTTCTCCATGCGGTGCACGATGAACTTGATCCGCTTCTGGACCTCGGTGATCTCCTCCGGCAGTGACGTCTGACGAAGCTTCACGCGCGCCCCCGCCTCGTCGATCAGATCGATCGCTTTGTCCGGCAGGAACCGGTCCGGAATGTAGCGGTTCGAGTGCGACACTGCGAACTCGATCGCATCATCTGTGTAGCTGACCGCGTGAAACTTCTCGTAGCGGTCCTTGATCCCCATGATGATCTTGATTGCGTCCGCCTCGTTCGGCGGCGGCACTTTCACTGCCTGGAAGCGCCGCTCCAGCGACCGGTCTTTCTCAATCGACTTGCGATACTCGCCCGGCGTGGTTGCGCCGATGCACTGTATCTCGCCGCGTGAGAGCGCCGGCTTCAGGATGTTCGCCGCATCCAGCGATCCTTCCGCCGACCCCGCACCCACCAGCGTGTGCAACTCGTCAATGAAGATGATGGAGTTCTGGTTCTCCATCAGCTCCTTCATGATGGTCTTCAGCCGTTCCTCAAACTGGCCGCGGTACTTGGTACCCGCCACGATCAGCGACAAGTCCAGCGCCAGCACGCGTTTGTCCGCAAGGAAGCTCGGCACATCGCCATCGGCAATGCGCTGCGCCAGTCCTTCGACAATCGCGGTCTTGCCCACGCCCGGCTCGCCAATCAGCACCGGATTGTTCTTCGTCCGGCGGCACAGGATCTGCACCACGCGCTCCACTTCGGAGTCGCGTCCCACCAGCGGATCCAGCTGATTGTCAGTAGCTGCCTGCGTCAGGTCCCGCGAAAACTCCGCCAGCAGGCTCGACTCGCGGTTCTGCCGCTGCGCCGGAGCCTTTTCCTGCGTCGCCCGCGCCAACTCCTCGCGAATCGCCACCAGCCGCAGTCCCCGCTCATGCAGGATCTCCGCAGCAAAGCACTTTTCCTCACGCAACAATCCCAGCAGCAGATGTTCAGTGCCAATGTGTTTGTGGCTCAGCCGCTCCGCCTCTTCGGCGGCATAGGCCAGCACGCGCTTGCACTCGTTCGATAGGGGGAGATCGACCGAGGTGGAAACCTTCTCGCGGATCGTGGTATGCCCCTCGATCTGCTTGCGGATCGACTCAACGGAGGCATGGGAACGGAGAAATTTATTGGTGAGCGCCTTATCTTCGCGCAGCAGCCCAAGCAACAGGTGCTCGGTCTCGATGTAAGGCGAGCCGAACTGGCTGGCCTCATATCGGGCGAAGAAGATGACGCGCCGCGCCTTTTCTGTATAGCGTTCGAACATACTTCCCCCTCCGAGAACAGTGGGCTGAACTGATTTGCTTCGCCCCTGCTCTCCTGACTGACTCGTGTACAAAAATGTGAGTCGTCGTTACTAAAGATGCACGACCCACGCCACCGGACTCACCCGCCCTGCCTTGCTCTCTTCAACAACTCCCATGACCGGAGAGACCACCCTTGTCGTGTCCGTGCGGCTTCCCCGTCTTTGCAGCATCCTCCACGATGCGGCCTGCCTCCAGGCGCATCACGCGGTCGCACCGGCCGGCAAGCTCTTGGTTATGCGTCACTAAGATCGAAGTCAGCCCGTGGCTCGCATGCACTCTTTGGATGAGCTGAAACACCCGGTCCGCAGTATTGGCGTCCAGATCGCCGGTAGGCTCGTCGGCCAGCAGCATGCGTGGATTCGTCACCAGCGCTCGCGCCAGTGACACCCGTTGCTGCTCGCCGCCAGAGAGCTCACCCGCCTGGTGCTCCGCCCGGTCCGCCAATCCGACCTCGTCCAGCCACGCAAGCGCTTTGCTTTCAGCCACTTTCCGGGATTCACCCCGGGCCAGCAGGGGAAGGGCGACGTTTTCCGCAGCCGTAAATTCCGGCAGCAGGTAGTGAAACTGCCAGACATAGCCCACTTCGCGGTTGCGGAAGTCGGCGGCCTGCCTGGAGTTGAGCTGATTCAATGGGATTGAAGCGAAGTATAGGGCACCGCTCGTCGCAGCATCAAGTGCACCAAGAATGTGCAAAAGTGTACTTTTTCCTGCGCCGGAGGCTCCCACGATGGCCACCAGCTCGCCTTTGCGGACGGTGAGATTCAGTCCGTCGAAAAGCTGCAGGCGGCCGCGGCCGGTCACGTACTCCTTCCGCAGCTCCCGCACCTCCAGCAGGGCATCTCCAATGCCCGTCTGCTGGTGCAATATCACTTCGGAAGCCGCCGACCCGCCCATACCCATGTCTACCATTTAGACGGGGAGTGCGAAAGTACAAAACAGTGCCACCCGCTGCCACTTCCGTGCGAGGCATGGTTGCCAGGGCAAACGCGCTTCGCACCGAATGCAAAAGTGTTCTACGCAAATGATGGATTCGTCATCCCGACCGGAGCCGTGGCGCGAAGCGCCACCCGCGAAGTGGAGGGATCTGCTTTTCTCCGCGGTACTAACTTGCGGCCACCGAACGAACACGTGACCATCGCGCCCGCCCACCTGCACTTTCGTGCACCGCTCAAACCGCTTTTGACACGACCACAGATACCAACCAGCGGTATGCTGCTTCACGTCTGCCATGGCACGGATCTCCCATCTCGCCCGCAATGCAACCATCTCCGCAGCCCTCTGCCTGCTTGCGTCGGTGTGCGCCGGCGAGACCAGCTTCAGCGCCAATCCGACACGCTTTCTGGTCTGCGACAAAGGGGTTGGCGGCTTTGAAGGAAAGCTGCCGGACTTCTCGACGCGGTCCGGCGTGAAAGTTACCGTTCGCGCCACCAAACGCGCAGGGTTCGCTGTTCGAGGCTGCGAGGCCAGTCTCAATTGGGGCCGCGGGGAAACGCTCGTCGCCTCCGATGTCTCACAGGCGGACATCGACGTGATGGGCGCCGACCTCGGCTTTGGCGTTCCGGTGGTCGCATTTCAGATCAAAGCGACCGCTGCCGATCCCACCATCAAATACGAGATCTATTCGCTGAACAAACCCGCCAGGCTCCTGCGGACGATCACCGGCCAGGACTATTTCAGCGCTGCCGACACACGGCTGGACGGCACCGTAGAGATCTGGACCACCGATGCCGCCGTGGCGAATGGCTTCGACAATCTCCCGCGCAGTGCCTTCGATGCCGCTCCGACGGTTGTCCTCAGGTTCGAAAACGAGAAGCTCATAGACGTCAGCTCGGAGTTTCGCGATCACTACGACCAGCAGATAAATGCCCTGCGCTCTCAGCTCGACGAGCGTCAGATCAACGACTTCAAGGCCAGCGACGGTAAATTAGCCGCCGAACATCTCCCGCCGGACGGTCAGCCGGCCGGGTTGCTCGCCACAAAGATCAAGGTGCTCGAAATCGTCTGGGCTTATCTCTACAGCGGCCGTGAGCAGCAGGCATGGGACGCGCTCGACAGGATGTGGCCCGCATCCGATGCAGACCGGGTCCGCACTGCGATCACAACTGCCAGGGCGCATGGCCTGCGCACTCAGGTGGATGGTGTCTCGGAGCTTGCGGCGCCGCCAGGCCCATCGAAGCGCTCCGCCATCTACGAGCACACGCTGTCCTTCGGATTGGACGTACGGGCTGATCAGCGAGGCGGCTTCGCGGACAGTGGTCCGCAGCAGATTCTCCTGCGCCTCCCCTCGCCCAAAAACCCGCAGTACTGGGATGAGGAGAGAGAACTGGTGGTAGTGATTGACGAGGCCGGCAAGGTCCGCTCCGCCAGGATGGCGGGAGGCATCGTCAAGGACATCTCCGCCGGTCTGAACAACCTGAGGGACGAGCCAAACAAGGACTGGATCGACCTCGCTGCCGGATGGAAATACATCCCCGCCTTCAAAGACGGCCACCCAAAAGCCTTCCGCTCCAGAATGCACGTCTTACGCGACCGCTGACTCGTACGCCTCGTCATCCCGACCGGAGCGTGACGCGAAGCATCACCCGCGACGTGGAGAGCCCGGCCTGAACGTGTCGAAAGGGATTCGCACCAAAGGCGCCTTTGCCCGTGCGGCCAGCACCGCCGGAGGCTTATCTACCTGGACCGCGTTTAATGCACAACAGCAGCTTCCTGTAGCTTTCTCGCAGCCCTGCGAGCAGGAGTATTCACCGCGACCACCCACGCCCCGGCCGCAATCGCCCACGTGATAAGAAAAGCGGTCCACGGCAGGCGCGCTCTCGGGGCGGCCGCGACCTTTGGCAGCCAGACCAGGAGCCCGAACAAGCTGATCATCCCCGCCTCCGTAATGGCGGCAATTCGCGGCAGGCTCTTGAACAGAATGCCCCCAAACAAAACGCCCAGCCCACACGCCATCTGCCCGGCGCCCGTCAGGTACGCCCAGCCCATCGGGTAGGGAAGCCACTTCGGAATCAGTGCCATCGTCTCCTTCACGTACATGATGTGCGACAGCCCGATCGGTATAAGAAATACTGCGAAGAAGTGCGCGCCGCGCGCACGCCGTTCTCCCCCGCAACAAACTTTCCGAGAGATGTCTCAGCCACATCCCCGAGTCGCGCAAACAGCACCCAGGCACCGGCCAGAAGCACGGCCAGTTCGCCGAAGCCCAGCCACACGCCCTCAATCTGCGGTGCAACGATCAGCGCCGGCACCTTCAGCAGCGCCCAAAGAACGGCGTAAACGAACAGGACACGCACTGCCCATCGCACCGTCGTCTCGAACAGCAATCCAGCGCCGCCCAGCAACATAACGGCTCCCGCGCAATAGGCAAGCGCCGTCCGGCCCGGAACCCACGCCGCAACCGGCTGCCACACCATCGCGAAATCGCCATAGATCAAGCCAAGCGCACCCAGCCCGATCATCCCCGCAGCAAAAAGCGTCAACGCGGGCTGCTGCTCGCGAGTCATTTGCATGGATTCCCTCCGATGGCGAACCAGCTTACCGCCGAACCAGCAGAATTCGTCCCCAGGAACTGAGTCTCAGCACAATTCAGAGAATGCAATGGCACCTGGATCGCCTCTTGGCGATGCGCCTCTTTCGTTCAGGTAACTCCCAAATCGGTAAAGAGACGCAAACTTCTGCCAGTTAATTTCCCTCAATTCGCTATGCTGAAAGCAGGGATCGAAAAAGAAAAAGCCACCGAGAAGGTGGCTTTTTCTGATTGGAGTAGCCGTAAGACCTTTGGAATGACGAATGAAGCGATAAGTCCTTTGACATGACGAATTTAGCCTGCGGGAGAGTCGCTAAATACCTGCAAGGAAATGAGTTACAAGCCAGCCTCCGGTGACGGGAGGGGGAGGGGGTGCCCCTCATTCATAGCGCAGCGCCTCAGCCGGCAGCACGCGCGCCGCCGAGCGCGACGGATAGAGCGTTGCCACCAGCGAGACGCCCAGCGCCACTGCCGCCACAATCAGCGCATCCACGATGCGCGGCGCAAACGGCAGGTAGTCAATCGAGTACACATCCCCCGGCAGGTGGATAAAACGATAGTGCCCCCCGGCCCACGACGCCGCATACCCCACCACCAATCCGATCGCCGTGCCGATCGCGCTGATCAGCAGGCCCTGCATCAGAAAAATCCGCCGCACCTGCTCCGCGCGCACGCCAAAGCTCATCAGCACCGCAATATCGCGCGTCTTCTCCATCACCATCATGGTCAGCGCGATCAGGATGTTGAGCGCCGCGACGCACACGATCAGCCCGATGACGATGAAGGTGACGATCTGCTCCAGCCGCAGCGCGCGGAAGAGCTCGCGGTTCTGCTCCATCCAGTTGTTCGTCAGGAAGCCTGCGCCCGCCGCCTGCTCGATCTCTCGCCCAATCGCATCCGCGTGGTAGAGATCGTCTACTTTGAAGGCGATCACCGAGATCAGGTCCGGCTCGCCCAGCAGGTGCTGCGCGTCGGCGAGCCGCACGAATCCCATGCTGGAGTCGTACTGGTAGAAACCGGAGTGGAAGATGCCCGCAACGTAGAAGCGCTGGAACTTGGGCACGATGCCCAGCGGCGTCAACTCACCCTGCGGGCTGGTGATCAGCACCGTGTCGCCGACTTTGGCATCGAGTGTCGTCGCCAGGTCGCCTCCGATCACGATCGGCGGCAACGGCGCAGTGTCGCCCTGGATGACTGGGGGCGCCGGCTCCAGCGCCTGCGCCGAACCAACTTTCACCATGTCGAGCAGGTCGGAGACGCGCCGCTCATCCGCCGGCACGATGCCCTTCAGCAGCAGACCGCCGGAGCGCGCCCCGCGCGAGACCAATACCTGGCCGTAGAGACCCGGAGCGTCGGCGACCACGTGCGGCAGTTTCCCCAGCCGCGCCACCAAGGGTCGCCACTCGCGGATGCCATCCCCGGCCGTACGCATAAGCTCCACGTGCGATGTGGACCCAAGCAGCCGATCCTGCAGGTCGCGCCGCATACCGGTTGTGATCGCCAGCGCAATGATGAGCGCCGCAACGCCGGCAGCCACGCCGGCAATCGAGATCGCGGTGATGACACCCACCACAGCCTGCCGCCGCTTCGCTCTGAGATACCGCGCGGCAATAAAAAGTTCAAATCGCATGAGAGATTGTTATCTCGCCTGGATCAAAACTACGCTCGTCATCCCGACCGGAGCGAAGCGAAGTGGAGAGCCTGCCCTGAGCCTGTCGAAGGGGATCTGCTTTCCACTCTCGATCACCGCACAACCGTCTTCGCCGTAGCCGAGTTGTCATAGCGATCAAACACCCGCAGCGCCACCACATGCTCGTTGGGATTCGCCGGAGGCAGTTTCGCCACGCGCAACTGTTCCGATGGCTCGGGCAGCGGAGCAGAGAAATCATAGCGCTCCGTCCGCGCATCGGAGATCCTGCCCACCGGCTCGATGTACTGCCACGGACCCGCGTCGATGGAATACTCGGCCCGTGCGATCGCAGCGGATGGGGCCTTCGCATCGGCAGTCACGTGCAGCTTCTCGCCATCCACATGCGCGACAAGGTTGGTGACGACCGGCGTCGCCGTATCGAGCACGAAGCGCTCGCTGGTGCGCTCGCCAGTGAGCGCCTCGCCCGGATTATGCGAGGGCGCATCGCTGGCCACGACTTTGATCTGATACGGCCCATCCGGCACCTGAGCTGCCTCGAAGGTGTAGTACCGGTCGCTCACATCATCCTTCAGCAGTTGCCAGTTCTGCTCGCCGGAGGTGCGATAGTACAGCGCGAACACCAGGTCGTCGCCATTGTCATCGTGCGCGGCCCAGCGCACCGTCACCGCGCCCTTGTCCTTCACGCCTTGCAGCGGCTGTGTCGCCGGGTCCTGCTGGATGTTCACGACATTCGCGGAAGCGGAAGGCAGACTGATCTGCACCGTCGGTACCGGCGGCTGGAAGTTGGCCTGCTGGTTTACGCGTGCTCCCGGCGCCACTACGATTTCATCGACCACAGGCGCAACATTGACCGGCAGATAGTTCAAAGAAATGGCATCGACGCTCGTAGCCGGCTTCAGCGTGAGCTTCCATTGCGCAAAGCGTGCCTCCGGCGCCGCAATCGACAGTCTCCGCGGTGACTGCTTTCCACGGACTCCAGCCGCGCTCCGCATTGCTAACATTCCCGGTCCGCACGGATAGCTGGTAGCCCGACCCGGTGGCGTCCACATCGGCGCGTCCCCACCGCGCCACCGCGCCCGCATCCTGCACGTCGCTCTCGATGCTGCCCTCAGCCGGCCGCGCGCCTAGATGAAACAGCTTTCCCCCATTGCTGGTGCCGACATAAAAGCCATCCGGCGCAGTCGCGAACCCGGTTGCCTGCGAGGCTTCGAGATGCGCGATGTCGGCAAACTCGCCGTTTTCCTGCACACGATAGATGCGGCCGCGATTGCCGGTTGCAGCCAGCAGGCCATCGGGTGTCCAGCGCAGGCCGTACACGACATCGTCATGCGGTGCCCATAGCTTGCGCGCCGCGCCGGAGTGGTCCAGCTCGTAGACCTCCGACCCATCGGGCACCAGCGCGTTGTTATTCGAGGCCTGCACCGAGCCTGGCGTGACGATTGTAATTGTCGCCGTGATGGAGACAATTCCCTGGACCGGAAGCGGCGGCAGGCTGCTCTTGCCCTTCTCTCCCACGCTTGCCACATAAATCTGCCCGGAGGGCGACTCGGCCAGCGCCGTCACCTCACGTTTTGGCGCGTTGAAGAGGATGAATCCCTTGCCGTTCCTGTCAATGCGGTACACGAGGCCATCGCCGTCAGAGCCCGCCAGCAAACTTCCATCCTTCTCGAACAGCAGGGCGCGAATGTGCTGCTCATCGCTCTCGAAGAATCGCTCGGCATGTGCAGTCCCGGCGGGCGTGCGAACGCGGTACACGGCAGCCGGCCCGCCAGTCGCGATATAGAGCGCCCCATCGGGTCCAAAAACCAGATCCCAGATATATTTCGGCGCTGCGTCGGGCTTCACGCCTTCCAGCTTCGCCGGATCGAAGACAACGGTTGCTTTCTCCTCGTCCAGGTCGGTTGCGCCTCCCGGGATGCGATAGACCTTACCGTTTGGCAGCGTCGCGGCGTAAACCGAGCCGTCGGGTCCAAGCGCGATAGCTTGCACGCTCATGTCCTTGGTCTTGAAGATCGTGGTGCTCTTCCCGTCGCGCGCGATGCGCAGCACGGTGGCCGGCGATCCGGTGGCGACATACGCATTGCCGGTTGAATCGCTGGTCAGCGCCCAGATGTAGGTGGAAGGAGTAGTCGCAGTGAGCGTGCTTGCCGGCGCGGCGGAAAGTGAGCCGTCGCTCGAGATCGCGACCCCCTGCGGCCGTCCCTTCTCCCACTCCTCCATATGCGACTCGGTCCAGACTTTGGTGCCCTGCGCGAGGCTGGCCACAGAGGCAGCGCAGAGCAAAAAGGAGAGGCTCACAATGCGAAAGGACATGTGGCTCAAGTCTAAAGCAGGGATGAAGGAATGTATTCAGTCCCTCAATTGGCCAGCACCGCCCGGTATCGCACGGCGCCTTTGCGGACCTTGGCCACCGCCTCGTTGACGCGAGTCATCGGGAACCGCTCCGTCTTCGTGGTCACGCCATGGCGGGCGGCCACATCCAGCATCTCGGCCAATGCCAGCGGGCTGCCGGTGTTGCTTCCGCTCACGTTTTTCGCTCCCATGATGAGGAGAGCAGCCGGTATCTGCGGCGGCCGCGGCGGCGCACCGAGAAAGCATAGCGTGCCTTCGGGTCGAAGAGCAGCCACCAGAGCAGTCCAATCCTGCTCGGCATTCGCGGTCGAAACGATCAGATCAAGCGAGCCGGCCAGCGCCTTCATGCCTTTGCTCTCCCGCGTATTGCAGAAGTGATGGGCGCCAAACGCGCGAGCCTCTTCCTCCTTGGTCGGCGAAGTGGAGAAGGCCGTCACCTCCGCGCCAAAGATCCGCGCGAACTGCAAAGCCAGATGACCGAGGCCGCCGATCCCAACTACTCCCGACGCGCGAGGCGGGCGAAATTCCATAACTGCGCAGCGGCGTGTAGACCGTAATGCCGGCGCAGAGCAGGGGCGCGGCATTTTCGCTGTCCAGCGCCTCCGGTATCGGGACGACGAAACGTGCCGGCACGCGCACCGCGTCGGCAAAGCCGCCGTTGCGGTGGAGACAGGTGGGCTGCGCCTGCGGGCACAGGTTCTCCTTGCCCTGGCGGCACCACGTGCAATGGCCGCAACTGCCGGCCTGCCACCCTACGCCAACGCGCTGGCCCGGCTGCAGATTCTCGACCGCCGCGCCCACGGCCTCGACTGTGCCGACGATTTCATGGCCCGGAACAAACGGATATTTGCTGACCTGCCAGTCATTGTCGATCAGGTGCAGATCGCTGCGGCAAATGCCGCAATGGCTGATACGTATATCCACCTCGTCTGCGCCCAATGCCCCAACCTCATACCGGAAGGCAAGCAGCTCGGCCCCGGCAGCATGTGTTGCATAGCCTCGGATCTCTGGCATCGTTCCTCTCGTTCGCTCTGGCAGTCTTGGCGGGCAAGCCCGCTGCCTGAAGCGTCTTTCGGTAATGCTGCCCGCCCGCGGAGATTCACTTGGTGTGGCTTTTCCGTTAAGAAAAGCCACTGGAGCGATTGTCGGACGTTCTATATGTATACCGAAAATGCTTTATTCCACTTGAACCGTGACCACCTGATTGCCGGTCACCACTGCATCCATGGGGACTGATGTTACCGCAACCGCAGACTCGCCATTCAGTGTGAGCGTACGGTTCGCGCGCAGTGGATCGAGAACGTTCGCCATCGAGAGCGGAACTCCCGCGAGCGTGCGTCCATCCAGGCGTGCCTGAGGCTCCGGAGCGAGCATGGTCACGTAAACGCGATTGTTGTCGTGCGTGGCATTCAGTGCTGCGACGGTTTCGTTCATGTCCAGGTGACTCGACGGCGCGTCCTGCATGTGGTCCACGGTGGCGGCGTCGCTCACCACCAGGCGGACGGGGCCGTCCGGCAGCGTGCTGGGCAATTTCACCGGGATATCCACGCTTCGCGGCGCGCCGTGATAGGGCCGCAGCGTTGCACGCAGCGAGACGGTATCGCCCGCGTGCACGGCGCCGCCTTCGCGCTCCGCGCTTTCAATCTCGACCGTCTGCTGTCCGGGCAGGGCATCGATATCGAGCGAAACACTGCGCAGGGCGCCACGCCGCGCAGGGTTCCCGTAGAGCTGCACTAGCGGTTCACCGGCTACGAGCGTGGCGTTGAGCGCTGCCGGTATGCCGGTAGTAGGCGCGGCGAAGCGTGTCAGCTCTACCGCCGGAACGCCGTCGAACCGAATCTGCTCATGTACGCGGTAGGTAGTCTCGGCAGCGTAAGTGTTGCTCTCCATCATCGACTGGTAGATCGACGTGAGCAGCAGCAGCGGAGTCAGCTCCGGGTTGTCGACCACTTCGAAATGCACAGCTCGCGTCTCTTTGCCCGTATGGAATGTAACCGTGACGGGCACCATGATTGCTTTCTTTCCGAAGACGCCGCGGATCGCCGTCTGCCTGTCGTCCGTGAATGCGCCGGCTTCTTCCGTAGTGTTGACGATCTTGAATGCGTTGAGCGGGGACGGCAATGTGGCCACCACCTCCGCTTTTGTCATGGGCACGGAGACGGAGCCGGTCTGCGTGATGGGATGGCCGCAGGCCAGCAACTGGTTCTTGTCCACGTACGTTGCCGTGCAGGTTGCAGCAATCTCCATGTCGCCGCGCACCAGCAGCGCGCTGACCGAGGATCCCGGTTCGATCGGTTCCGGCTGCTTCTGCGTGCTGGACCCGCCGCCCAGCCCGACAACCGGCGTCAGGCCCATGAGCAGTGAAGCGATCCTTGAAAGCGTCCACGGCTTGCTGGGTAAAGCCGCTGAAGAGCAGTGGGGTTTCGATGGGATGGATTTCGGCGTTCTTGTCGGCTGGCGCCGCAGTGCCCTGGGGCATGTCCTTTACCTCAAGCATCTGCTGGATCGGCGTAATGCCGGCGATCGGCTCCTTGCTGAACTGGCCGATGCGAAAGGCCAGCGCACCGGCCAGCTTGCCGTCGATGTAAACGGGGCTTCCGCTCATACCCGCCACGACGCCGGTGTAGACGGCGTCCTTGCCGCCCAGGCGAGCCAGAATCATGTCCTGATGCGGGCCAAGCGCGTTGTGCAGGACTCCCAGAATCTCCACCTCGACGGCGGCGGGCACCACACCCTCAAAGACGGTGTAGGCTACGCCATGCTGGCCCCGATGTACCTGGTCCAGGGGAAAGATGCCGGCCTTGACAGAATCCGGAGGGGTTGCAGGAGGCGGAGGCGTGCGAACCTCCGTTGGAACGGGCTCCGGGGGCTTTGCCTGCGGCGCGGTTTGCGCCCACAGCACTGCCGGCGCAAAAATACTAAGCAGCAGGGCTGCTTTCCCGCGCCTGCGAGAGCCACCGGCGTGGAAAAATGACCCAGGGAGGGCGGCGAAGACGTCAAAACAGTGGGCAGACACGTCTTTACAGTAGACGGTTGCATTCGGGCCGCCAACTTTCTCCGTCGGCGACCGTCCTTTAAGGTGACTCCAGAGGTTGGTCCTTTGCACTTGCGTCGATTTGCTCGTCTCCTTCTTGCTGCTTCCATAGCGGTTGGTCTGCCGGCAGCAACCGTTCCCGTGTTTGCTCAAAGCGGGTCGTCCGATCAACAGCCCGATCCGCAGCAGACGCAACATAACGGGCAATACCAGATGCCCGGGCAGCCTCCACCGGCCGCGACCCCGCAGCAAAACCCGGCGCCGAATCAGGACCAGTCCGCGCCCGAATCCGGCGGTCCGGGCGGCGACAGCGGTGCCATCGCGCTGCCCAAAAAGACTCCGGCAGACAACGTCCCGCCTCCGCCTCCGCCGCCGGTAGTCAAGAATCCCAAGGGGCTGGAGAACTTTTCGCTACGCGTGAACGTTCCGGTTGTCACGGTGGATGTGGGCGTGCTTCTCGAGAAAACCCACCAGTTCGTGCCGAACCTCAACAAAGAGAACTTTAAGATCTTCGAAGACGGCAAGCCGCAGGAGATCGTTTCCTTCGGCCGCATTCAGGCCCCCATCACAGCCGTGCTACTGTGCGAGTTCGCCGCGAACAACTACTGGTTCATCTATGACATGCGCAACACAGCCTATGCCTTTGCGCAGCAGTTGCGTCCGGACGACTATATAGCGGTCGCGACCTACGACATGCACACGCATATCCTGACGGACTTCACGCAGGACAAGCGGCTTGTGTATGAATCATTGAATTCACTGCAGATCCCCGGTTTCAGTGAAACCAACGCTTTCGATGCGCTCTACGAAACACTGGACCGGCTGAGCCGTGTCGATGGACGCAAGTACATCATCTACATCGGTTCGGGCCTCGATACCTTCTCGAAGATCAACCTCGATAAGATTATGCAGAAGATCAAGGCCACGCCGAATGTCACCATCTACGCCGTAAGCACCGGAGCCGTGGCCCGCCTTACGGGGAATGCACGCGGCGGCATGTTCGGGCCGCATGAGATCGACTACCTGCAGGCCGACAATCAATTGCGCACTTTCGCCGGCATGACCGGCGGCAAGGCCTATTTCCCCCGCTTCGAGGGCGAGCTGCCCGAGATTTTTCGCGACATCAACTCCGCGATCCGCAATCAGTACGTAGTCAGCTATCGGCCTACGAATACGAAGGAGGATGGCAGCTATCGCAAGATTCGCGTGGAGCTGGTGAACAATGAAGGCAAGCCGCTACAGATGCAGGACGAGAAACACCACAGCCTGAAGTACGATGTGATCGCGCGCGACGGCTACCGCGCCCGCCAGGAAGTGGAATAAAGGAATAGCAGAGAAGCCAAAGGCCGGGATCAACTCCCGGCCTTGGTTTTTATGCGTGCCGGTTTTAGGCGCCGGCCTGCTTGCGGGCAAAATCGCCGATGATCGGAAGCTTGAACCACTTGCCCTGCGCGGCACTCACAACGCAGAGGATCCACAGGACTACTAACCCAATCCAGCAGATCGGCCAAAGTATCAGTGTCAGAAGGCCCAGATGCACCATCGATAGGATCAGTCCCAGAACCATGAGCACGATCCAGACCGCGAACCAGAGGACGTGCAGGCCAATGCATTGCATCGCGTGATAGCGCACGAACGGCTTACGGTTGTAGGGCTCCATGACCAGGAAGATGATGGCGGGAATGATCGTGATGTAGGCGATCGCGGCCGCCGCGTTGTCGGATAAGCCGCCGGTCTGTGCAGGCACATAAGCTGCCTGCCCGGCGGGAACTGTGGCTGGTTGTGGCACCTGGGTGAATCCGCCGCCCGCCGGTGGTGGGGGCGCCGCGCTTAACGATGCGCCGCACTGCTGGCAAAATGTGGCGCCGGCTGGGTTTTCGGTGGAGCAGGCTGGACACTGCATTGTTTGTTCCTCCTCGGAAGTTTTACTGCGCCGCGCAGTCCCGATGCCGGAGGGCCCATGGGTCCCACACCGGTCAAGAGCATAGACTGGGGGACGGCACCAACAATACACCGGCTTTCCTATCTCGGAATAAGAAAATTAACCGGGTGCCTTGTAACAGGTAGGAAGCTCTGACGTCTGATGGATCGAAAGGAGTTACTTCATGGTTAAATTCGCAATCTGGGCCACCGTCCAGGCCAAACCCGGCAAAGAGGCCCAAGTCGAGGCTTTCCTCAAATCTGCGCAGCCGTTGGCGGAGGCGGAACCCGCAACTGTCACTTGGTATGCGATCAAAATGGGCGGCGGAAGATTTGGTATCTTCGACACCTTTCAAGATGAGGCGGGACGCGAAGCTCATTTGAATGGCGAGATAGCCAAGGCCTTGATGGCGAATGCGAAGGAACTTCTGGCAGGCGACCCTCAGATCAACAAGATCGACATCCTGGCCGCAAAGGGCTGAGGAAAATGCGAGGGCAAGGGCGTTGCGAAGGCGCCCTCGCCATGCAACGAGCACCTAGCCGAAAAGAAATTCCTTCGTTCGCAATTCCTTGACCCGATCACGCAGCTTTGCGGCCTTCTCGAACTCGAATTTCTTCGCGGCCTCGCGCATTTCGACCTCCAGCTTGCCGACAAAAGCATCGAGCTCCTGCTGGCTCCCGAACTCCGGTGTGGTCTCGTCCTGCTCGGTCAGATCGGCATACTCGGCTTTGAGGATCTGCGCGAGCGCCATATCGAGCGGGCGCAGGATCGACTCCGGCGTGATGCCGTTCTCCTCGTTATATGCCTGCTGCGTCACACGTCGCCGCTCTGTTTCGTCAAGGGCGCGACGCATCGAGTCCGTCATCTTGTCCGCATACAGAATGGCGCGTCCGTTGATGTTGCGAGCGGCGCGTCCGATGGTCTGAATCAGCGATCCTTGCGAACGCAGAAACCCTTCTTTGTCCGCATCGAGAATCGCGACCAGCGAGACTTCCGGCAGATCGAGTCCTTCGCGCAACAGGTTGATGCCGATCAGCACGTCATATTCGCCCCGGCGTAGATCGCGCAGCAGCCGCACGCGTTCCAGCGTCTCGATCTCCGAGTGCATGTAGCGGCACTTCACCCCGACCTCGGTGTAGTAGCCGGCCAGGTCTTCCGCCATCCGCTTCGTGAGCGTCGTCACCAGAACCCGCTCGTTCACCGCCGCCCGTGCGCGTATCTCGGCCAGCAGATCGTCGATCTGCCCCTTGATGGGCCGGATCTCGACTGGCGGATCGAGCAGCCCAGTGGGGCGGATGATCTGCTCGATAACCACGCCGGAGGATTTTGTGAGCTCATACGGACCAGGAGTCGCAGAGACATAGAGGATCTGGTTGGTGCGCGTCTCGAACTCCTCAAACTTCAGCGGCCGGTTATCCATCGCCGAGGGCAGGCGAAAGCCATAGTCGACCAGATTTTGTTTGCGCGAGCGGTCGCCATGCCACATACCGTGAAGCTGCGGCACAGTTACGTGGCTCTCGTCGATAAAGAGCAGAAAGTCGCGCGGGAAATAGTCGAGCAGGGTTGGCGGCGCTTCGCCCGGCATGCGCCCGCTGAAGTGGCGCGAGTAATTCTCGATGCCGTGGCAATACCCGACTGACTTGATCATCTCCAGATCGAAACGCGTCCGCTGGTGCACGCGCTGCGCTTCCACCAGGCGGCCCTGCGCCTCCAGCTCTTTCTCCCACCACTCCAGCTCGGCCAGGATCGAATCCATCGCCGATCGCTTGCGTTCCGGCTGCACCACATAGTGGCTCTTGGGGTAGATAGGTAGACGCGCGTACTTCTGGCGCACGGTCCCGAACAGCGGATCGATCTGCGAGAGCCCTTCAATCTCGTCGCCGAAGAGCTCGATGCGATAGGCCATCTCGTCATAGGTAGGAAAGACTTCGATGACATCGCCGCGCACGCGGAAGGTGCCCCGTCGGAAGTCGCCGTCGTTGCGCTCATAGAGGATCTCGACCAGCCGCTTGGTAATGTCTTCGCGCTTGATCTTCTGCCCGCGCTCCAGCAGCAGCAGCATGCCGTAGTAAGCTTCCGGCGAGCCAAGGCCGTAGATGCAGCTCACCGAGGCAACAATGATGGCGTCGCGGCGTTCAAAGAGCGAGCGCGTCGCAGACAGACGCAGCTTATCCAGCTCTTCGTTGATGGTCGCTTCCTTCTCGATGTAGAGGTCGCCGGAGGGAATGTACGCCTCCGGCTGGTAGTAGTCGTAGTAGGAGACGAAATACTCGACTGCGTTCGAAGGAAAGAACTGCTTGAACTCATGGAAGAGCTGCGCGGCCAGCGTCTTGTTATGCGCCAGGATCAGCGCAGGCCGGTTCATCTCCTCGATGACCTTTGCCATCGTGTAGGTCTTGCCCGACCCGGTCACGCCAAGCAGCGTCTGGTGCTGCTCGCCGGCAGCGAGTCCGGTGAGGATTTCGTCGATGGCGCGGCCTTGATCGCCTCGAGGCGTGTAGTCGCTGACTAGTTGAAAGTCCATTGGCTGATGAATTTGTTGCGAAGTAGTCGACACAGCCTAGCAAAGCTCCTGCAGCGGCCGCATCTGGTCCGTCGACCAGTTCTCCGGCATCAGCAGCAGGTAGCGATGCGGCGGCAGATACCACAGCAGCATGCGCGCGGCCTGAGCGGCAATCTCCGGATCGGGGAACTCCGAGAACTTGCGCCCGATGACCAGGTTGCGTGACGGTGTCATCTCCGGATCGACTACCAGTGCAACCCGTGGGTCTTCCATCTTCCAGCCTTCGGTCAGGTGGCGATAGAGCAGGCGCGCCGTATGCTTCGGCAGATAGTCTTCGGCAGGCGAGCCGACCATAACCTGCCGCTCCGTCTCGACCTCCGTCTTCTCGACGCCGCTGTCGCCAACGTGCGGCTGCGGCTTTGCCCCAAGCTCCGCTACGTCGTCGGGGTCGCCGTCCCATGTGCCGAAAGCGCGCAGAGATTCGATCACCCCGGTGGGCATGACATAGTCCGCGGCCTCGGGAGAATCGCTGCTGTTCTTGAAGAACGCCGCACCCAGACCCTGCTCCGCCATCGAGACAAACAGATTCGAGAGGCAATTGGTTTCAACAGGCTCGCCGGCGGGCGGCAGCTCCAGCCGTACATAGGGCATACCATCCGGTCCAAGAAACACCGGCTCGGTGGGCAGCACAATCGAGGCATTCCATGCCGCGCTCTGGAATTCCTCCAGCCAGCGGTTGTCCCGCTGCTCGCGAGGAACGGCCATCGCCTCGGCCAGGCGATTTGTATCTTCAAGGCTGAAACGCTCTTCCGGGATGGATACAAAACGACGGACCGCCATGCCTGCCGGAAAAACTACCGGCGACTCCTCCGGCACCTGCTCGTTTCGCTCGGGCAGCTCAGGCTCCGGAATTGCGGACCGGGAGTTTGCCGTGTCCGGGACAACTGCGCCCTCCGGAACCAACGGTTCCGTTGGTACACTCACGGTCGAACCGGGAGTGTAAGGCGCTTTCTTCAATCGAGTAAAAAGACCCATAGCTCGATTGTATGGGTTTGCGCGCGCGCTGTTTGTGGAACGCCCCAGCGATTTCAGCCACGCGGATAGCCGGTGACAGCTGCTAGTTGCGGACGTGCTCCGGCCTTACACCGAGGCCGATAAACCGCGCAAGTTTGTCCTGCATCCATGGTCCCGGTCGCAGCAGCTTCAGCAGGCGCGGTGGTTTGATCGGTCCGGAGTTGTCCAGCACCTTTCCGAGGAAGTGGTGCACGAATACCTGAAAACTCTGGGTGACACGAGTGGGCCACTCGCGCCGGCTCTGGACATGCGCCAGCGTCAACTCCGTCACCAGTGAATTGCCCGCGAGCGGCCGAGCGAGAATGTTCGCCGCGGCAACCGCGTCCTGAATGGCCAGGTTGATCCCGATGCCGCCCACTGGTGACATGGCATGGGCGGCATCGCCAATGCACAGCAGTCCCGGCAGATGCCAGCGCTTCAGCCGGTTCACCTGCACGGAGAGCAGCTTCACCTGCTCCCAGTCCGTAAGCTCTGCCACACGGTCAGCGAGAAACGGTGCGATGCGCACGATGTGCTCGTGAAAGGCCTCCAGGCCGGCTGGTTTGACCGCTGTTTCGAAGGTCCCCTTCGCAATGATGAACGCAGTCTGGTAGTACTCGCCGCGATCGATGAGCACCATCAGCGCTCCGTAGTTCACGTTGCCCAGGGCTGCTGCCGGGTCGCTCGCATGCTTGCTCAGCCGGAACCACAGCACGTCAATCGGCACCCCATGGTCCGCGACCCGCAGATGTGCTGCCGCGCGGGACGTGGAATGACGGCCATCGCAGCCGACGACCAGCCCGGCTCGAATTTCGACGGGGCCGTTCGGCGTCTCAGCACGAACCCCCTCCACCCGGCTGTTGCCTTCCACCAGATCAGTGACGTTGTGCTCCATCTTCAGCGTGAAATTCGGATACTTCGCGGCATGTCGTGCGAGAAAGTTCAGAAAGTCCCACTGCGGCATCAACGCAACGAACTTTGCATGAGTCGGCAGGCGCGTAGTATCGGCAATGGCGAAATTTTCCCCGCCGATGGAGGCTCCGATGCGCCGGACCTCCTGATGCGGCATGGCAAGGAACTCGTCCAGAATCCCAAGCTCATAGAGCACCTCAAGCGTGGAGGGGTGCACGGTGTCGCCGCGGAAGTCGCGGAAGAAGTCCTTGTGCTTTTCGAGCACCATCACCTCGACGCCTTTGCGCGCCAGCAGGAAACCAAGCATCATCCCAGCCGGACCGCCGCCCACAATGCAGCACGTCGTTCGCATCGACTCCATCGTTCACCTCGCGCACCTGAGTGTATCGTTCCAGGATTTCAGCCAAGACCCAGCGCTTCCAGCCACTCCAGCGGTGTATCGACAATGCAGTCGGGAGGCGCATCGGCCAGCGAGTGCGGGGCCAGTCCGAAGCGGCAGCCGATCACGCTCGCGCCCGCATTGCGGGCCGTCAAAACGTCCACATCCGAGTCGCCGATCATGAGTGTCTGTTCGGGTGTGGCGCCAGCTTCGCGCATCAGCGTCTCAAGGCCCAGCGGATCGGGCTTCTTCGTCTCGAAAGAGTTGCCGCCGTAAATGCGGAAGCAGTGCGTCCCCAGCCGCAGGGCAGAGCAGATCTCTTCTGATGGCCGCACTGGCTTGTTGGTGAGAATGGCTAATTTTGCATCGGGCAAAGCGCGGGCGATTGCCGCCATGCCCTCCAGCGCACCCTCGTACACGTAAGTATGGTCGAGTTTGTGGATGCGATAATAGCTTAGGAAAAATGTCACCGCATTAGTGACAATATCCTCATGCTCTGGATCGCCAAGAGCGCGACGCACCAGCATGTGCACTCCGTCGCCGATGTAACTGGCGATCACCGCATCGGGTAGCGGATGCCGGCCCAGATGGGCGAGAGTCGCATTCACGCTTGCCACCAGGTCGGCGCGGGAGTCGATAAGCGTGCCGTCCAGGTCAAATGCAATCAGGCGAAGAGATGTGGCTGCGGGGAGAGGCTGCAGGCGCTCGATCATGTCCTCAGTGTAAAAGTGAAGGGCCGCGGAGTTCGCTCCGCGGCCCTATGTGGATTGTGGCAATCAATCAGTCAATGAATGCGAATGCTGCCCGAGCCAGTCTCTACCTTCACCGTTGGACCGCCGCCATTCACATTGCCGGTGATATGGTGCCGCTCCAGGCTGCCCTGCATGCTGATTGCCTGATCGGTGTGAATGGAGCCTGAGCCCGTCTCGGCATCGAGCGTAAATTTCGAGCCGCCAAGGTTCAGGTCGATTGAGCCTGAGCCCGCTTCAATCTTCCAGTTATCCGTGGGCTGTCCTGCGATGCTTACGTCGCCGGAGCCGGTCTCCGCTTTCAGGCTGCCCTTCACTCCAGTAAGCCGGATGGAACCGGAGCCGGCGCCTGCTGTCACGTTGCCCCCGCTGGAAAAGTTGACGCGAATATCGCCGGAGCCAGTCTGAAGATAGCTGTCGCCACCCAGGCTATCGCCGTTGATCGTGCCGGAGCCTGTCTCCAGCCGATTGCCGCCGCTCATCCCCGCAGCCTTCAGATCACCCGATCCGGATTCCGCCTTCAGATGCGTGTTCTTCGGCGCGGTCACGTCGTAGTCAATGGAGACGTGGTTAAACCAGCTCTCGTGCATCTGGCCGACGCGAATTGTGTTGCCGCTCTGCTGGATCGGCGGATTGTCGACAACCTTCTGCACCTGGTCCTCGCTCGAACCCATGAATCCATGATTCGCATGCACGTGACCGATGATATGCACCTGGTTGTCCGAGCCCGGGTTGACGTGCACATAACCTGAACCGGTCGAAATCTCCAGTTGGACAGCGCCATTCACGTTCAGAGTCTTGTCGAAGGTGTTGTCCGAGGCTAGCGCCAGGGCAGGAATCGTCAGTGCCGCTGCCATAAGAGCCGCCGCTCGCATTGCCATCATCGTTGTCATCGTATGTCTCCTTCTATTCACTGCTGCAGGACCACCTTCTCGCCCTCTTTCAATCCGCTGGTGATCTCTGTGTTGCTGCCGTTCGCCAGGCCCACTGTCACCGAAACCTTGCGCATGCCGTCTTTCGCCTTTCGATCAGGCACATTTACAAACGCATGCTTCTGCGCGTCGTAGCTGATCGCCTGTTCCGGCACGGCAAGCACGTTCTTGTGCTCACTGATCAGGATTTCAGCATTCGCCGTCATCATGGCTTTGATCTCACCGGTCGGGTTGTCGATCGAAACGCGCACTGCGAAAGTCGTGACGTTGTCCTTCTCGATGCCGAGCGGCGCGATACGCGTCACCTTGCCATAGAAGACGCGGTTCTTGAACGACTCAATGCGAATGCGCGCGGGCTGGCCCATATAGACACTGCCGATATCCGCTTCGTCCACCTTGCCGTCGACGTAGACCTGGCTGGTATCGCCCAAAGTAAAGACCAGCGTGGCTGTAGACCCAAGGACGAGGATGGAACTGACGGCGTCGCCTATTTCGACATCGCGCGAGAGGACTACGCCATCGATGGGCGAGACGATGGTGGTGTAACTCAACTGCTCTTCAAGCTGCTTCAGGCTGGCTTGGCTCTCCGCTACCTGTGCTTGGGCCTGCTGCAGCTTGGCGCGATCGACGGCAACCGTCGCGATGGCGGTGTGCTGCTTGTTCATGTTGGAAAGATAGTCGCGGTTCGCATCGTCCAGCGCCTGCTGGCTTACGATGCCCGCAGCCTTCATCTCCTGATTGCGGCGCAGGGTCGCTTCATACATGGGCAGATCGGGCGCGCGGGCTGCCACTTGGTCCTGCGTGATGTCGGCCTCGGCGGTCTTCACATTCGCTTGTGCCGCCTGGAGGGTGGCACGCGCCGCTTCCACCTGGGCGAGAATTTCTATTTTGTCCAACTGCGCGAGCACCTGGCCTTTGTGCACACGGGCGTTCGCATCCACATACCACTTCTCGACGATGCCGCTGGCCTTGGACTTGACCTCGACCTTGGTGATGGGTTGCACTTTGCCGGTCGCGACGACACTCTTCGCGATATCCATCCGGGTGACCGTGCCGAGGCGGCTGCCCTCGATCTGGGTGCCGCTGCCGTGGGCTACCAGCGCCGCAACGAGAACAATTACAGCAACAAGCCCGCCAAGCGTGCTCCAGAGCCAGAATCCGACTACGCTTTCGAGCCGCCACAACCCCTCCATCCCAGGAACAACACTCATACCCCGTATGGTACGTGCGGCTCGACGAAAAAGGTTCCGCGCGACTGGCTGTCGAATTGTTCCACGTGGAACAATTGCCCCGGGCATGCCGGAGTTGTTCGAGACGAGATGCTGCCGGTTTGTTCCACGTGGAACATTTTGGGGTCGCCGATTGTTCCACGTGGAACAATTCCTGGAGTTCCATTTTGGGACGATTTGCCGTCCTAAATTCCCGATCTGGTACAAGCCAAAGGGTTTTCGGGCACTTGCCGCGTCGACGCGAGACGGATCGAGAGCGCCTGCAGCCCGAGATTCACCACGGAGGCATAGACGATGGTCTTCTGCGCGGCAACCTGGAATTCCAAGCCGCTTTTCGTGTCCACCCCGGGCCCAAAGAAGAGGATTCCGACATAGGCGACCAAGAGGAGAAGGTAAATAGCATTCGCCGTGGTGAAGGGCATGGACCAGCGGTTGCGGAGCTGGATGATCAGCAGGCACAGGTCGTAGACAAGCAGAAAGCCGAATGCCAGCCGGACGAAGCCATTGTGGGCATCGAGGACCAGGTTCCAGGGCGTTGCGGCGATTCCGATGAAGCCGAGGCCGGCGATGATCTCGACGATCTGCGAGGCAATTCCCGCCGTTCGTGCGGCTTGTCGCCTGGCGACGATGACCTTCCAGTTAGAGGACGCCAGGATGAGCGCCAGCCCGACCGAGCCGAGCGCGACGGCAAACAAAACGTGCGAGGTTAGATTCGGGCGGCCTGAAGGGGTGATGGTCGCACCGAGGTCGCTAAAGAAGTTGCGCAGGAAGAGGTAGCGGCTCGCGTCCAGTTGGTAGACGGCTCCGCCCGGATAGACGAGCATGGCGACGGCCGTAAGCAGGACGAACTGAACGCTCGCGTAGATCAGGAGTACTGCCTTCCGGGCCTCGCCTTTCAAATCTGCTTCTCCGGTCTGCTTCTTAAAGTGCCATGGGTTTGTCCGTCTCTGACCCGTGGAACGCAAACGATAGTACAGGGAAACTCAGAAAACGTGGCTTTCCAATCAACTGTCCAGAACTCCCTGTTGGGGATTTTGGCTGTCGAGGTTCCTTGTTGAGTGCATTGGCGATTTGGCGTCAATTGAAGAGAGACGCAAAGATCACAAGTCAAAGGTGTAATCGGACACGCAATCTCAGATCCTAGTCTTTCCTTTTGTCCTGCTGGTCTTTGATCAGGACCACATCCGAGCTCGACTTCTGTCGCACGAGCGCCAGTTGTTTGCCTGAAGGCGACCAGCCAAAGTCGGGAATGACTTCCTGCGCCGGGTCGAGCAGCGGGTGTGGGGCCGACCCGTCCAGCGGCTGATACAGCAGCGTTCTGCCTGCGTTGCGAAGAACGGGGTAGACCGCAGCGCGGTTGTCGGGCGAAAAGCGCACAGAGCTGGTGCCACCGCTGCCTATGTCGCTGGTATCCAAAGGAATCTCGGAAACCGCCCGCCTTGAGACCAGATCAAAGATCCTCCACCGAGCATTCGGTACCGAATCAGGGATGGTCCAGCCGGCCAGCCTCCCATCAGACGAAATCGCATAAACCTGAATACCTTCCGGTGGAAGTATTTGTCGTGGTGTCCCGCCACTCAGCGGCACTCCCCAAAGTGAGGCCTTTGACATCTCATTCTCCTCCATAAGATAGAAGACCTCTCTACTGTCAGAGGAGCATCCGGGACTCGGTGCGATTCCGCTGGCGGCCAACTGGACGATGTTTCCTCCATCAGCGTCCATACGAAAGAGCCATGCTTCCGCCGCTCCCTTGGGGAAACCGGTGAAAAGGATGTGGCCATCGCCGCAGGCCGCGATGTAGTCCCCCGGCGCCGTCTCTCCCAGGTCGAAGGTATGCACTTCGCCGGTCGCCCGGTCGATCCAGCCGATATCGATACTCGGAACGCTGAAGAGCAGCCGGTCTTCGCCAGCCCAGGCAATGTTTTGGGGATTGATCCGCAACGGAGTGGTTGAAAGCGGAACTCCGCCCTCGGGCTTGTACCAGGCAACGCTCGAATCGACGTTAGTGAGCACCGTCGCCAGGGTGCGTCCATCCGCGGAGAGCGCCAACTCACTATAGGAGCTGACGTCGTTGGTCACGGGATGAAAATCGCCGGAGGGCAAGGTTACGATTCCGATCTGGGCATGATCGCTGTGCGGTCTGAGGTAGAAGGCCAGCAGGTGCCGGCCGTCGGGCGTCCACGCCAGGTTAGATAGACCCCCGAAGGAGATGTCCGGCGAGGTCGCGACTTTGGTCAATTTTTTCGAAGCGATGTCGAAGATTTGGAGCGCGAACTTTGCAGGCCCGACCGTGCCAATCCATGCGATGCTGGTGCCTTGGGGCGACCATACTGGCGCACCGCTCTCTTCCCGCGTGGCATAAATCACCTGGTTGGCGCTTCCGTCTTTGTTGGCGATGCGGATCTCCGACGACCGATCCTTTTGTCCGGGTGTAAAGCGGAGATAGGCAAAGCGGCCGCCGTCCGGCGAAAAGCTGATGGTGCTGTCGATGTCGCGGATCAACTGCCTGGGCGTGCCGCCGAAGACCGGCATGACATATAAAGAATTCCCCAGATCGTTCTCCGAAGTTCCCCGGACGAAGTAGAGGTAATTGCCATCCGGCGAGAAGGAGATCCCGATGTACTCGTTGGCAAA
The DNA here is from genome assembly GCA_963736915.1 of uncultured Acidobacteriaceae bacterium. Lineage (GTDB taxonomy): Bacteria > Acidobacteriota > Terriglobia > Terriglobales > Acidobacteriaceae > KBS-83. The sequence goes on from CAVTQV010000008.1 coordinate 71,247, forward strand.
TGAGCCCAGGAACTGGGTATCGGTGTTGGTTGCGGTGTTTCTCCACCCAGAGCGTCCGTTGGCCTTTATCGTTCTTTACCTCGGCCAGAAAGCGACCATCGCCTGAGAGCGCGATTTTTTCGATCGTCCCTACATTGGTGATCTGACTCACAGAGATGGTCGCGAACGGCCGGGCCAGAGGCCAGAAGCGCCACGCGCCAAATCCGGCCGCTGCAAGAATGATCAGGCATGCCGCAACCATAGCGAGTCGACGTGATTTCCTGGTCGCGAGCACAGCCGCGCTCGATGAGGATCCGGGGGATGGCGCTCCCGATGCCTGCGCGGTAGGCCGGCTCCCCGAACCGCTCTTTCGCTGCAAACGCTTCAGGTCGGCACGAAGCTCTCCGGCGAACTGGCAGCGAAGCTCTCGGTCCTTTTCGAGTGTTTTGTTGAGAATGGTCTCGAACTCAATCGGAAGTTCCGGATTGAGCGAGATTGGCGCAACCGGCGACTCGTTCAAAATGCGATCGAAGACCACAGCGGTTGTAGCGCCGGGAAAAGGGTGTCGGCCGGTAGCCATCTCGTAAAGAACTATCCCGAGCGAAAACAGATCGCTGCGCGCATCCAGGGGCTGACCGCGCGCCTGTTCCGGCGACATGTAGGCAACGGTACCCATCGTCGATCCCGAGGCGGTAAGAGTGCTTACGGCCGTTGAAGCGTCTGCGCCAGTACCGCCGAGTTTTGCCAACCCGAAATCGAGGATCTTCACCTGCCCCGAATTCGTCACAAAGATATTCGAAGGCTTGATATCGCGATGCAAAATGCCTTTCCGGTGCGCGACATCGAGGGCATCCGCCAATTGCACGCCCATCTCCAGCAATTTCGAGTAGGGCACGACATGGCCGCGATAGAGCTTTTCCAGGCTGCTGCCCTCCATCAGCTCCATCACGATGAACGGCGTTTCCGCGGACTCGTTGAGCTCATGGATTGTGCAAATGCCGGGATGATTGAAGGAAGAAGCCGCGCGCGCCTCGCGCCAGAAACGCTCCAGAGCGGAGCTGTCCTTATGCGATGTTTCGATCAGTAGTTTGATGGCGACATGGCGGCCCAGCTTCTGGTCGACTGCCTCGAATACCACACCCATGCCGCCCTGCCCCAGCCGGCGGATGAGTTTGTAATGATCAAGAAAGGTACCTGGGGACAGTTCTTGCACTCCCCAATCTTGCCTCTAAGCGCCGAATGCGGCAAGAAATCCTGGAGCCCAAACGAAACCCGCTGCGCGGCTGTAATGACGCAAACAGGACTTAGCGCTCATTGAGCAGATCCCAACTGCCGCATTTCGGATTCCCGCACTCTCATCAATTCGAAAATCGGATCAGCGATGAGCTCGATCCGGGCACCGGCGCGCAAGCAGCATGGATAGTCGGGCAGTGAGTGCATTGGCGATTACGGGTCAATGGAGAACGCAGTTGTCCGCCAAGGACACAAAGACGGACCTCTACTCAGAGCGCAGGGCTACCAGCGGATCGACGTGCGCCGCACGGCGTGCGGGAAGATAGCACGCGATGGTGGCCACGGTTGTCACCAGCGCGGTCGCTCCCAGGAATATGGCGGGATCTGTGCTGCTGACTCCATAAAGAAGGCTGGACATGAGCCGGGTCATGAGCAATGCGCAAAGCAGGCCGGCAGCGACGCCGAGAAGAGTGAGTGTTGTTGCCTGACGCAGAAGCATGTACAGAATGGCATTTGGCGGAGCGCCAAACGTCAATCGCACGCCAACCTCCTGGGTTCGCTGGCCGACGTTATACGAAGTCACGCCGTAGATTCCAATTGCCGCCAGAACCAGGGCCACCAGAGCCAGAATGTCGAGCAGGATAAAGGCAATCCGCGGAGCGGAGGTGACATTTTTCATGATTTCCGGCATGGATCTGATGTCGAATACAGGCTGATTCCGGTCCACCGACCAGATTGCATTGCGAATTTCGGGAAGGATCGTGTTCTGCGGGAGCGCCGAACGCACGATCATGCTCATGGTTTGGTCCGGCCCCTGCATGTACGGGAAGTAGATGGTGGCCTCAGGCGCCCCGCTCAGCGATGAGTCGCGCACCGGGCCGACAACTCCGATGACCTCCCGGGGAATGGGTGAGCCGTATGGAAGGATGACGTGTTTCCCTAGAGGGTTTTCGGTTCCAAAATACTCTCGCGCGAGAGTCTGATCGATGACGACCACTCGCGGATGCTTTGCGTCGTCGCTCTCCGCGAAGCTCCTGCCTTGCAGCAAGGGAATCCGCATGGTTTCGAAGTACCCAGCGCTGATGTCCCGATAATCGGCAGAGGGTTTGACGTCGGATCCCGGCTTTTCCTGGACGACGAATGGACCGCGATCCATGTCGTCCTGACTGAGCGGCACGATCTCCGTCAGAGCAGCAGACTGCACGCCGGGTATGCGGCGAACATGTTCCAGGAAGCCATGAAACGCCGCGGCTCGCTTCCCGGGATCTTGATACGGAGAACCGGCGGCATCCTCGGAGAGCTTGATCCGCAGGGTCAGAAGTCTGTCCGGTTCAAAGCCAGGATTGATGGACAACAAGCGCGAGAAGCTTTTGATCATCAGGGAAGCGCCAACCACCAGAACGAGAGCGAGCGCGCCCTCCACAACCACCAGGACGGTGCGTGTGCCGCGTCCCCGCACTTCGCCGATCGTTCCGCGTCCTCCATTCTTCAGCGCATCCTGCAAATTGCCGCCAAACAGCCGGAGCGGAGGAATCAACCCAAACAGGATCCCGGTCGCGAGCGAAACAACCAGCGCGAATACAATCTCGCTTATCCCGAGATGGATTGCCGGCAATGTTACTTCGTAAGCCGCATTGGGAACAGGAATCTGGGCCGGTCCATATCGGGCCCACAGATGCACGCTTCCCAGCGCCAGCAGCAGGCCGAACATTCCGCCGAAGATCGCCAGCAGGGAACTCTCCACCAGGAATTGCCGGACGATTTGCTTTCGCGTGGCTCCGAGCGACATGCGCACAGCGATTTCCTGGCGTCTGCTCATGCCGCGCGACAGCATCAGGTTCGCGACATTCGCGCAGGCGAGGATCAGGATGAATCCCACTGCGCACTGCAGCACGAGCAGTGCCGGCCGAATGTACTCCATGCGCACAGATTCGAGCGGCACCAGAACTGTGCCGAACCCCTTACGGTCGGGCCGCTGGCGGGCAATGCGCGCCATCGTTGTGCTCATCTCGGCCGCTGCCTGACGGACACTCACGTGCGGACGCAGCCGGCCGAAGACACCAAGATCAGAATCGGCCCGGTGCAGCCATCCATCGTCGAAAGGAACCACGACATCCACAGGGAACAGCTCATCGAGGGAAGCGGGCAACACACCGATGATGGTGTAGTCCTCGCCATTGAGCGTCATGCTTTGCCCGCAAACGGCCGGATTTCCCTGGTATTTCCTCTTCCAGTAGCGGTAGCTCAGGATCGCCAGAGTGTGACGCGCCTTTTCCTCTTCAGGCAGAAACGTTCTTCCCACTACGGGGACGATTCCGAAAAAATTTCCGAAGTTGGTGGTGACGCGCACTCCGGCCACCTGTTCCGGGTCCCCATTCCCTGTTACGGTGCCGGTACCGTGCTCGAAGAGAAACATATCCTCAAACGCGTGGATCTTCTGCTCTCGCCAGTCGAGGTAGTCCTGCCCGCTTGGCCCGACCCGGCTTAACCCCACTCCTGGATTGCTATCCCAGATCACGAGCAGGCGGCTGGCAGCGCGCACCGGCAATGGCCGCATTAGAATTTCGCGCACCAGGGTGAACAGCGCCGTATTCGCTCCGATTCCCAGCGCCAAGGTGATAACTGCGGCGGCGGTGAATGCCGGCGACTTCTTCAGAATCCGCAACCCAAATCGCACGTCCCGCAAAAGCGTTTCCGCCCAATGCCAGCCCTGCGCTTCATGCGACTCTTCGCGATAGCGTTCGAATCCGCCGAATTCAACGCGCGCCTGCCGTTCTGCCTGCACGCGTGACATTCCGCTGCGTTCGAGATCGTCCGCGCGATGCTGCAGGTGGCCCTGCAGCTCTTCTTCGAGCTCATCCCTCATTGCCGAACGGTGCACAAGGGCGGACCAGCGGGCGCGCATCGCGTCTAAAAGTCCCATAGCGAGTCTCATAGCTCTTCCGGCTGCGCGGAAAGCGCACTGGCAATGGCTGCTGCCAGCCGCTTCCAGCTTTCTGTTTCATCCTGCAGGCGTTTTCGTCCCGCAGCCGTCAGTTCGTAAAACTTGGCGCGGCGATTGGCATCGGAAACTCCCCATTTCGTTTTCAGGAGTCCCTGGCGAACTAATCGAAACAATCCCGGGTACAGTGCGCCCTGCTCGACCATCAGAGTTTGGCCTGAAATCTGAGCGATGCGCAGCAGGATGCCATATCCGTGCAAAGGCCCGAGCGAGACCGCCCGCAGGATGAGCAGATCGAGAGTTCCGGGAAGAAGGTGAGCCTGATCGGGCATTCCGAATCTCTCCTAAACAAATTAGGAATGTACAGTCTCTCCCCTAAGCTGTCAAGGATAGCGGGCATTCCTCGCTTCTGCGTGGTGGAATGCTGCTTTACCCTATCCCCATGGTGCATTGGACACTCTTCCACGGCGTCGCCATTGTTGCCCTCATCCTGGCGAATAGCTTCTTTGTCGCGGCGGAGTTGGCACTAGTGAGCCTGCGCGGCACCCGGGTGGAGCAACTTCTGGCACAGTCCAGGCCTGGCGCACGCGCTGTGGCCCAGTTGCGCAATTCGATGAACGCCACGCTTTCCGCGGTGCAGTTCGGGGTGACCGTTGCCAGCCTGGCGCTGGGCTGGATCGGAGAGCCGGTCGTGGCCCCCCTTTTTGAACGGCCACTGCGTGCGCTGCCCCACGCATCTTTTTTTGCTCACGGTGTGGCCGCGGTGATCGCTTTTGCCTGCATCACGTATATCGAAGTCATCCTTGGCGAGCTAGTGCCGAAGTCGCTCGCACTACGGCGGCCGGAGCAGCTTGCACTCGGCGTGGCACCGCCGATGCTGGCGTTCATCCGGCTGACCCGGCCGTTTGTGGTCTTCATGAACAGTTCGGCGAACCTGGTGCTGCGCCTGTTTCGGTCCATTCCCGCGGGCGAGGAGCCCGCGCATTCGCCGGACGAACTGAAGCTGATGGCAACCGCGACCCGCCGCCAGGGGCTGCTGCCGCCCTACCAGGAGTCGCTGATCCATCGCGCTGTCGAGCTGAATAGGGTGGTGGCGCGGGAGATCATGACGCCGCGGCAGCGGATTTTTTCGCTGCCCGCCGATATGCCGGTGGAAGAGGCGAGCGCCCGCATTGTGGACGAGCAGCACTCGCGCATTCCGATCTACGATGCAGCGCGCGGCCCGGAGCATATTGTCGGCGTGGTGTATTCAAAGGATGTTTCGCGGCTGATGCACTTTGCCCTGGCGCGCGCGGTGAGCGGCCAGCGTCCGTCGCGCGGACTGCAACTGGGGCAGATCATGCGCGACATGCTGGTGGTGCCGGAGACGAAACCCGTGCTGGACCTGCTGCACGAGTTCCAGGAGCGGCGGCGGCATCTGGCGATTGTGGTCGATGAGCATGGCTCGACTGTGGGCGTAGTGACGGTGGAGGATGCGCTGGAACAGCTGGTCGGCGAGATGGAGGATGAGTTCGATGTGGGCATGCGCCGGGCTGCGCGCATGCCGGCGGAGGCTTTCTATCTGGATGGCGGGGTGAACCTGCGCGACCTGGAGACACAGATGCACTGGTACCTGCCGCGGGACGGTGGTGTGGAAACGCTGGCCGGCTTTCTGCTGGCGCAGCTCGGGCACATTCCCGAGCCGGGCGAGAGCGTGGATTTTGAAGGACGCCGCTACACTGTTGCGGAGATGAGTGGACACCGTATCAGCCGCGTGCGCATCGAGCCGGTTCCATCCGGAACGCCCGCGAAGAACGCGCCAGCCGTGCCGGCCCGAGGAGGCGCATGAAGCTGCTGCCCGCACTGGGCCGGCGTCTGCTCTACACACTTCCCGTTGTCTGGCTGGTGGTTTCGCTGGTCTTTCTGCTGATTCACCTGGTGCCGGGCGATCCGGTGGCGCAGATGCTGGGGGAAGGCGCGAGCCCAACGGACCTGGACGTCCTGCGCCATCAGTACGGCCTGGACCTGCCGCTGAGCCAGCAATATTTCCGCTACTGGCAGGGAGTGATGCACGGCGACCTAGGCCACTCGTTGCGGCTGAATGATTCCGTGACCCACCTTATTCTGCAGCGCTATCCGTACACGCTGGAGCTGACACTGGCTGCGTTGGTGATTGCGCTGCTCGCGGCAATTCCTGCGGGCATTGTTGCAGCGCTTCATCGCGGCAAGTGGCGCGACAACACGGTGGGCGTGGTGTCGCTGTTCGGACTTTCATTCCCAGCGTTTGCTCTAGGCCCGATTGCGATTCTGCTGGTGTCCATCAAGCTGGGGTGGCTGCCGGTCTCCGGCGCCGGATCGCTCGCGCACTTGGTGCTGCCTGCCATCACGATGGGCTCCGGGCTGGCCGCAATCCTGACGCGAATGGTGCGTACGGCGATGCTGGAGGAACTGGGGCAGGACTACATTCGCACGGCGCGCGCGAAGGGATTGCCGGAGCGGACCGTGCTCTATCGCCATGCGCTGCGCAATGCGCTGATTCCCATCGTGACGCTTGTCGGATTGCAGTTCGGCGCGTTGCTGGCCGGCGCGATCGTGACGGAAACCATCTTCAGTTGGCCCGGGGTGGGCCGGCTGACGATTACGGCGATTTCAAATCGCGATTACGCGCTGGTGCAGGGCTGCATTCTTGCTGTAGGGCTGACGTATATCCTTGTGAATCTTGCGACGGATATCCTCTACGCGGTTCTGAATCCGCGTATTCGCGCCTAATGCTTTTGCATCCCATATCTGACAGGAGATCGAAGGATGAATATTCGAGAGGCGCTGGGGCTGCCGCCGAAGAAGAAGGTCCGCTACGGTTTTGTCGGGCTGGGTGATATTGCGCAGGAGGCGATGCTTCCCGGCGTCGAGCACACGGGGAATTCCACGGTTACCGCGCTGGTGACCGGCGATCCGGTGAAAGCCGGCCGCCTTGCGGAGCGTTATGGCGTGGCGCATACCTACAGCTACGAGGAGTTTCCCGCGATGCTGTCGTCCGGGAATGTTGATGCCATCTATCTTGCAACGCCGAACTGGCGCCATGCGGAGTTTGTGCTGCCCGCGCTGGCTGCGGGTGTTCACGTGCTGACGGAGAAGCCGCTGGAGATCGATTCGACGCGTTGCCAGCAGATAGTGGATGCTCAGCGATCATCGAAGGCGAAGCTGATGGTGGCGTATCGCTTGCATTTTGAGCCGGCGACGGTGGCGGCGATTGAGCGTGTTCGCAGCGGCGAACTGGGCCAGGTGCATCTGTTCACGTCGATCTTTGCCCAGATGGTCGATCCCGGCAATCATCGCGCCAAGACGGAGGAGGCTGGTCCGGTGCTGGACATGGCGCCATATCCCGTGAACGCGGTGCGTAATTTGTTTGCCGCGGAGCCGATAGAGGTATCTGCCTTTGGCTCGCGTCACCCTAATTCCGGTCTGGGCGATTTTGACGACACGGTGACGGTGATATTGCGCTTCCCGGAGGGGCAGCTCGCGCATTTCAGCGTCTCGTATTACGGCAACGCTATCGACTCCTACACTGTACTGGGCACGAAAGGCTCTCTGCAGGTGGAGCCGAGCTATACCTATGGCAAAGCGCTTGAGCATTACCTCACGATCGGTGAAAAAGAGGACAAGATCGGTTACAAAAACACGGATCAATTCGGCAGCGAGATGAAGTATTTCTCCGACTGCGTTCTGAACGACATCGATCCCGAGCCGGACGCCGAGGAAGGACTGGCGGATGTCCGCGTTCTGGAGGCTATTCAACGTTCCATGCAAACGGGAGAGATACAGAAGCTGCCGCCGTTCACGCGCACGAAACGCATTGATCCGGACCAGGTTGTCCGGTTGAGTCCAGTGAAGCCGCCGGAGCCGGTGCATGCTTCGAGTCCGGACAAATGAGACGGATGTGGTGCGTCGATCGGTGATGTTGGCTGAGCGGCGCTTCGCGCCGATATTGCACGATAGATAAAGCAGATCCTCCCCTACGCTCCGCTCCGGTCGGGATGACGAATGTGTAGAGCTAAATGCGGGTCCGTTCACTCCACCTTCGTTACCCTAGTGATGAGACGTGTATCGCACTAAACGGCAAGAGTGACAATCTGCGCATTGAGGGCGGCAGCTTCGATGTATAGCCAGGCGACCGTCACGGGAAGCTGAAAGCGGCGCGGGCCGGCGCTGCCTGGATTCAGAAACAACACGCCTCGTCGCCGTTCCACGAGCGCCTTGTGCGAATGTCCGAAGACGACCGCCGCGATGCCGGCTGCCTCGGGATTGAGATCGAGCTTCTTCACATCGTGCAGCATGTAGATGCTATGACCGCCGAGCTCGATCAGCTCGGTTGCCGGCAGATGGCCGCAGGCGCCACCTTCATCGATGTTGCCGCGAATCGCCGTGGTGGGCGCGATGCTGTTCAGGGCGGAGAGAATCTCGGGATCTCCGACGTCTCCAGCGTGAAGGATATGCTCCGCACCCTGAAGAGCCTGGAGAGCTTCTGGCCGCAGTACACCGTGGGTGTCTGAAATGACGCCGACGCGCATTGGTTAAAGTCCGACTGCCATGCGCGTTCGCGGATCGAGATAGTCGCGCAGGGCGTCGCCGATGAAGTTGAACGAAAGCACGCAGCCCATGACGGCAAGGGCAGGGAAGACGACCATGTGGGGCGAGTCGAAGAGATGCGAACGGGCATCGTTCAGCATGGAGCCCCAACTGGGCGCGGGAGCGGGAATGCCGAGGCCGAGGAAGCTGAGTGTAGCTTCGGCGAGCACCGCGCCGGCCATGCCGATGGCGGCCTGCACAAGTATGGGCTGCACAATATTCGGCACGATGTGGCGGACAAAGATGCGCACATCGCCTGCTCCGAGGGCGCGCGCGGCTTCCACGAATTCGCGCTCGCGCACCGCTAACACTTGCGCACGCACGAGGCGCGCATAGCCGACCCAGCCGCTGATGGAGAGCGCGAGAACAAGATTGACGAGGCCGGGACCGAGGAAAGCAACAAACGCGATGGCAAGCAGGATTCCGGGGAGCGCAAGGAAGGCGTTCATGAGGAAGATGTTCAACGCCGTATCAATCCAGCCGCCGTAGTAGCCTGCGAGGCCACCGACGAGCATGCCGAGAGAGAGCGAAATACCCACCACGCTCACGGCTACGATGAGCGAGATGCGCGCTCCATAGAGAATGCGAGAGAAGATGTCGCGGCCGAGCTCATCGGTTCCGAACCAGTGTGCATGTCCGGGCGGGAGCAAACGATGGGTCAGGTCGATGGCGGCAGGGTCGTAAGGCGCGGCGACTGAGGCGACGAGCGCCATCACGACGAAGAGCACCAGCAACAGGACCCCGATGACGGCGAGCGGTTGATGTTTCAAGCGATAGCTGAGCGTCGCGCGAGCCATGGCGGCATCATCGCATAAGCGTGGCCGCTGCTGTATCACCGGAATCTGCAATGCCACAGCGAAATTGGCCCGAGTTAGTCTGAGATGTGACCGGGGGTGTATCAGCATGATGCTTGGCGGCCGGCTTCTTCTCGTCTGTGCGCTTCTACCTTTCTCGTTCGCGGCATCGCTGCTGGCACAACAACCGGTGCCGGAGGATGTGGCACACCTTCTGTCGTTAACTAACCACGACCGCGCGGCGCAAGGGCTTGGCCCGCTGCGCTGGAGTCCCGAGCTGGCGGACGCGGCTCAGCGGCATGGCGAGCTCATGGTCCGGCATAACGATCTCCAGCACCAATTTCCCGGTGAGCCGGATGTGCCGACACGGGCAGGCCGGGCCGGCGCGCACTTCAGCGCGGTTGCGGAGAACATCGCGATCGGTCCGAACGCCGCCGATATTGAGAGGCAGTGGATGCACTCGGCGATGCACCGCGCTAACATCCTCGATCCACGCATGAACCTCATTGGGATTGCGCTGATCCATAATCGCGGCGAGGTATGGGCTGTCCAGGACTTCGCTCATGCTGTCGAAGGTCTAGGGCCATCGGAGATCGAGAGGCGAGTAATGGGCCTGCTCGCGCAGCAGGGTATGAAAAACGCGACGGCGAGCGCGGATGCGCGGCAGACGTGCGAGATGCCGCATGGCAGTGCGGGCGGATCGCGGCCGCGCTTCATCATGCGCTGGGAGGGCTCAGACCTGAGCCGGCTGCCCGATGTCCTGGTGAGCAAGCTGCATAGCGTGCAGTATCGTTCCGCGGCGGTGGGCGTCTGCGATAGCGCCCACCCGGGCCAGGGCTTCACTACTTATAAGGTGGCTGTGCTGCTCTATTAGGCTGTCGGATTACATCGACTTGGGTGTCGAAATCACGCCGCACGCGATTCTTGCTCCGGAGTTTCCAGATGGATCGGTCATCATGTCATCCGCCTTCTCGTGGATGACGATGGAGGTCCCATCACCGGTGAAGACCGAGTTCATGGACTTCGGATCGAGCGAGATGCCCTTGGTGCTGAATTCGGTTTTGTCTTTGCCGTCCGCTCCAACGGTCAGGTTGAAGGGCATATCGCCGGCGTGCGGTCCATTCGGATTCCGGGGACCATGCTCCTTGCTGCCGGGATTGAAGTGGGCGCCTGCTGACTTGAAATCGGGAGGATCGCATTTCGCGTTTTGATGGATGTGGATGCCATGCTCGCCCGGCGGAAGATTCTTCACGTCAACCTTCACGTTCACGGTGTCCCGCTTACCCGGACGCAAGGTGATGGTGCCGGCATCTTTACCATCGGCAGTGTGGATCGCTACAACGACGGGCTTCACCTTGGCGGCGCCTGCTGAAGCCGCTGTTGCCGCCATGAGCACCGCCATGGTCATCATTCGCTCAAGCTGCATGTCTTTCCTCCGCATTACAGTCTATTGGTTGCAGGCCAGCCCAGCTATACATGCGTCGCAGCGGGCTCTACACCGGCGCCCGGCTGCGTGGGCTCCATGGCAACGAGGTTGTTGAAGCGGTTGAAGTAATTGAAGAGGCCGCTCGCCGCCATCAGCTCCACAATCTCGCCTTCCGTGAAATGAGCCTTCAGCTCCGCGAGCTCGGCGTCGTCCAATGGCCCTTCATTGCGGGTGAGTCGTTCTGCCAACCGGAGGGCGGCCTTCTCGCGCGCATTGAATGCATCGCTGCTTTCGAATCCGGGGAGTGCAGCAATTTGCGCGTCGCTATAGCCGAGTTTCCTGGCGAGCAGAGAATGCGATGCCAGACAATATTCGCAATTATTCATCTGCGACGTACGCACGATGACTAACTCCTTGAGCGATGTCGGCAAGGTGCCGGTGTTCAGCACGGCCTCCATGTGCGCAATCATCGTCTGTAGAATTTCGGGCCTGTGGGCCACGGTGCGAAACATATTCGGCACATTGCCGCGCTGCCGCACATAGCGGTCATAAATCTCTCCAACTGCCTCACTGATATCCCGCCGTCCCAGTCGTGAAATTCGCGCCATGGCTATCACCTCATCTCTGTTTAGTGTAATGGCGGCCGATCGAAACGGCGCAGGCACTCACAGCGGTAATAGCTCAGTGACCGCCGGGTGCTCCGCCAGCACGAAAACGCCGAATGAAAAATGTAAGCGGCGCGGCGGCCAGCGTGACTAACGCGATGACCCGGAAGCAGTCCATGAAGGCGAGCAGATGCGCCTGGTTTCCCAGATCGCGATAGACATTCGCGAAGGCCGCGGCGTGTGCATCGCCGGCAGAGATACCGCGATGGGTAAGAAAGCTGGTCAGCGATCGGATGCGCTGCTCCAGCAGATTTGAGGTTGCCGGCAGTCTCGCGGCCACCATGGTCTGGTGATAGTTGTAGCGGCGCTCGCTGGCTGTGGTGATGAAGGCAATGCCGAAGCTGCCGCCCCAGTTACGAAAGAGATTTGTCAGGCTGGAGGCGCGATTGTTCTGGTCGGGACGCAGCTCTGAATAGGCGACAATGTTCAGCGGCACGAAGAAGAATGCGTATGCGAGCCCCTGGAAGACGCGGGCCAGAGCGTAATGGCCGTAGTTGGTGGCCAGATTGAACGTGCTGTAGTACCAAATCGCTCCCGCAGCGCCAGCGAGGCTGAAGCCCAGCATGACGCGCGGATGTATAACGCCTTTCTGTACCAGGCGCGCGCCGAGGGGAGCCAGCAGCGTGATCATAAGCGCGCCGGGCCCTAGCACCAGGCCGGCATCGATGGCGCGGTATCCATAGAGCGACTGCAGAATCTGCGGGATCATCGTGGTGGTGCCGAAGATGCCAAAGCCGAATACAAACAGGAGCACCGACGCAATGGCGAAGTGACGGCTCTTGAACAGGCGCAGATCAATGACGGGGTCCTTCTGCCGCAGCTCCCACCAGATTGCCGCAACCCAGCAGACGAAGGCGATGCCGAAGGCCCAGGAGATCACACGGCTGCCAAACCAGTCGTCGATCTGACCGCGATCGAGAAAGATTTCGAGTGCAGCCGAGCCAAGCCCGATCAGCAGGATTCCCGTCGTGTCGATCTTCAAACGGCCACCTGCGCGCGCAGCTTTGCGTTCCACCGTGAAGGCCGGCGGGTCCTGCACGAGCCGGCTGCTTAGATACAGCGAGAGAATGCCAATAGGGATGTTGATGAAGAAGACCCAGCGCCAACTGTAATTGTCTGTGATCCAGCCGCCGAGCACCGGACCGATAGCGGGTGCGGTGACAATTGCAATTGTGTAGAGAGCAAACGCGGACGCACGTTTTTCCGGAGGGAATGTATCCACCAGGATCGCTTGTTCGACCGGCGCCAGGCCGCCACCGCCGATCCCCTGAAAAACGCGGCTGAGAAGCATGAATCCCAGGCTCGGTGCGATTCCGCAGCAGAATGAACTGATGGTGAAGAGTGCAACGCAGCCCAGGTAGTAATTCTTTCTACCGAAGACGCGGCTCAGCCACGCACTCATCGGAAGCACGACAGCATTCGCGACGAGATACGTGGTCAGAATCCACGTAACTTCATCGAAGCTTCGTCCCAAGCCCCCGGCGATATAGGGAAGTGAAACATTGGCGATCGACGTATCCAGCAGCTCCATGAACGTGGCGAGTGTCACGGTCAGAGCAACTGCCCATGGACTCACGCCCGGCTTGACGGCTGTCGTCTGCGCGCTGCCGGTGATCTGCGTAGCAGTGGCCAACCATCCCCCAAAGTCCGTGGATGGAGTAATTGATTCGCGGCGGGCACGATCGGTCGCAAATAGGAACGATTTTTCCGCGGCGCATCATCGAACTGCGAGATCGCAGCTCTATTCCAGCGTGAACCAGAAGGTCGATCCATCGTCCACTGCGCTGTTTGCCCAGATGCGTCCGTGATGTCCGTGGATGACCCGCGCAACTGTCGCCAGGCCGATGCCCGAGCCTTTGAAGTCCTTGTCGCCATGCAGGCGGTTGAAGGCGCCGAATAACTTTCCGGCGTAGATCATGTCGAAGCCCGCTCCGTTATCCCGCACGTACCAGGCATTCTGCTCTGTATCCCATCCGAAGGCTACCCTGGCATGCGGCACCTTGGATGTGAATTTGACGGCGTTGCCGATAAGATTTTCAAGCGCGATCCGCGTGAGTCTTGGATCGGCATTCACGTTCAGTCCAGGCTCGATGTTGAAAGACAGATCGCGATCGCTGTTCAGCTCCTTCAGGTCATTGGCGACAGATTCTGCCAGCTCGCTCATGCTGAAGTCTTCGCGAATAATGTCAGCTCGTGTAATACGGGAAAGCTGAAGCAGCGCATCAATGAGCTGGCCCATGCGCTGCACGCCACGGCGGACGCGGTGGATGTAGTCGCGTCCTGCATCGTCGATCGCTGTGGCGTAATCCTCCTGAAGAGCCAGGCTGAAGCCGTCAATGGTGCGCAGTGGAGCGCGGAGGTCGTGCGAGACCGAGTAGCTGAAAGCTTCCAGCTCGCGATTCACACGTTCCAGCTCCGCGGTCCGAACGCGCACGCGCTCTTCCAGGGTTTCATTCAGATGCTGGACCTCTGCGGAGCGAGCGTCGACCTCCTTCTGTGCGAGCAGAACGCGCTGCCCTGCAGTTTCCGCGGCGAAGCGCAATTCACGTTCGCGCGCAAATTGCGAGAATGCGAAGAGGATGAGCAGAAAATCCAGCGTACTGGCAAAAATCACAGCAATCTGCGCACGCCGCATGCTGTTATGGGTGGATACAGTGCGAATCGCAAGCAGGCGATCTTCTTCTGTCTCCATCGTGTCGCACACCGCGCGAACATGTTCCATCTCGACCTTGCCCGGGCCGCCCATCAACAAAGGGGCAGAGAGATCCGGGCCGCCGTGCCTGCGCATCTCGATCGCTCGTTCCAGCACGAGCAGGCGTCGCGCGAGCGAGGCGCGAAGATCGCGCAGTTGGTCCATCTGGTTAGGATCGCCGGAGATCAATGACTGCAGATGATCCAACTCGCCGGGCAGCTCCCGCCGGGCGATCGTATACGGTTCCAGGTAGCTGTCACTGCCGGAGATCAGATAGCCGCGCTCGCCTGTCTCGGCGTCCACCGCCGACCCCAGTATGCGCTCCACCTGGTGCACCACCTGCCAGCTATGCGCCACCCATGATGCGTTGGTCGCCAGCCTGCCGACCGATTGGAAAGCCCACCATGCGTTGAGGAAAATAACCGCGATGGCAATGAGCAGGAGGATCGGAAAGAGCTTGCGTTCTATGAAAGGCTTCATAACACGTCTGATCATCGTAGAGCATCTTCGCTAACGCACTGGTCTGCGGGATTCGTCGAAGATGCGTGTGGACGATGTGGCACACTTGCTTTCATGGCCGATGTAACGATCGTTGGGGCCGGCCTGGCGGGCCTCTGCTGCGCTGTACGTCTGGAACAGGCTGGCATGTCCGTCAAGTTGCTTGAAGCGGAAGACGCTCCGGGCGGACGCATTCGCACCGACCAGGTGGAAGGCTTTCGGCTGGACCGCGGATTCCAGCTTCTGCTCACCGGTTATCCAGAGCTAAGTCAGCACATCGACGTGAAAGCATTGCGCCTGCGCCCGTTCTCGAAAGGTGCGCTGGTGTGGCACGGCGGCCGCTTTCATCATTTTGCGGATCCGTTCCGCGGCTCGCTGGGCAATGCGCTCAACATTGCCATGGATCCCGTGATCACCATGGGAGACAAACTGCGGGTCGCACGTTTGCGGCGTCTGGTAAATACCGGAAACCCTGCAAATCTCTTTCGCAAACGAGAGACGCCGACACGCCAGTTTCTTGAGGAGTATGGCTTCTCCTCGAAAATGATCGACCGCTTCTTCACTCCATTTCTCGCGGGCGTGTTTCTGGAGCGCGAGTTGGCCACGTCAAGCCGCTACTTCCAATTTCTCTTTCGCATGTTCGCCTTCAGCGATGCCGCTGTGCCGGAGAACGGCATGGAGATGCTGCCGCGCCAGCTTGCCGTGCGTCTGCGCGCGGGCACTCTTGAAACCGGTGTTCGCGTCACAGCGCTGCGCCGCGACGGACGCGGGTGGGTGGTCGAAGCGGAACAGAAAGCGAGTTATCCGGCTTCGCAGGTTGTGTTGGCGATCGACGACGCGCAGATCCGCGCGCTTCTAGGCAATCAGAATGGAAAAAATCGCGCCAGCCGCGAGTCGGTGCAATGGAACCGCACGACCACCTTCTATTACGCAGCGGCGCGAACGCCTATCGAAGGCCCGCTGCTCGCGCTGAACGGTGCTGGGCCTGGCGCAGGCCCGGTCAACAATGCAGTTGTGCTGAGCCAGGCGAGTGAGCGGTACGCACCTCCGGGTGCGCATCTGATCGCGGCCAGCGTGGTCGGTCGCGCGCCACAGACCGGCCCCCAGATCGAGCAGTTGGAGCGCGATGTTCGCGCGCAGCTGGGGCGCTGGTTCGGGAAGGATGTCGCCGATTGGAGCGTGGTGGGCGGCTACCCGATCGTGCATGCGGTGCCGCTCTGTACCCATGCGGAATGGCAGCAAAGCAATGTGCGGCTGATGGAGGGCGTTTATGCTTGCGGAGATTACCGGGAAATGCCCTCGATTCAAGGTGCGCTTGCATCGGGCCGCCGCGCGGCGGAGGCCGTTCTACGCTACGCAAGCTAAGGACGTTTTGACGGCCTTCAGTCCATTTGCTATCGTTAAGTGACCATAGCAGCGCAGTATCCGGCGCTCTGGTCACCGGACACTCCTCAGTAGCTCAATGGCAGAGCATTCGGCTGTTAACCGAAGGGTTGTAGGTTCGAGTCCTACCTGAGGAGCCAATCTTTTCAAAGACTTACGCCTCTTCAGATTGCCAATTCGGGCACAGTTGGACGCACTTGATTTCGAACCATCTACTGGCCTAGCTTGCAGGGCTGTATTCGATCCCAAGATCTCGCGCGTCGTTGCATTGACCGCCGACCGAACACTCTCCGGAATCTCCTGAACATAGATATTTCCCGTGGTGGTAATGCTTGCGTGCCGCAGGTGTGCTTGCACGTCTTTCATGGTTCCGTGCTTCTGCATGGGCGTGCCGAAGGTTCGGCGCAGCACCTGAAATGTGATCAAAGCGGGATCGATTTCCAACTCTTCGGCTAACGGCTTCATATGGCGTTGCAGGAACTGCCGAGGCCGCATCGGAATCTGCTGTTTGTAGCGGTTGCGGCGGGTTGCCGGGAACATCAGGTCATCCGGTCCCGTCCTCTTGCATTGCATCTTCCATTGATCGATCCACGGTTCAATCATCTCGGGGACGGTTACCAGAGCGCGACTTTCATCTGTCTTCGTTTGCTCTTCGAAGACCTGTCCCTCCCAGGCCGTGTTCTTCACTAGAATCGAGTTGCCAAGATATGCCCCCCAAGTCAGCCCGAAGACCTCGCTGGTGCGCATTGCGCAGAAGGAAGCGATCCCCATCAGAGCCAGATGCTTTGCGCCGGAGATCTTGGAAAAGAAGAGCCTCGCCTGCGCCGCCTCAAGAACGTGCCGTTTCGGCTTGCGCGTGATGGGCGTCTTCACCTTCCGCATGGGGTTGCGGCTGATATAGCCGTCCTCGATCGCATCCTCAAAGATGGCCTTCGTGGTCACTTTGCAGTGGAGCACAACGGCTCGGGAATAGTTCTGTGCCAGTTTCTCGAGGAAAAGTGAGCAATCGTGGCGCTCAATATTGCCGATGGGCTTATCACCAAACCCTGGCAGGATGTACAGGCGCAGTTCCGCAGACGTGCTGTGCAATGTAGCTGGCCGCCAGCTGCTACGGTGGTTCACCAAGAAGCGGTTTTCTACGTACCACCGAAAGCTGACTCGTGGATCGATCGGAGCCTTCTTTCGTTCATTAGTTTCACTTTCGATGATCTGACGCAGACGCTCTTGCGCTGCGAACTTCGTCATCCCTGATTTCGGGCCAAGGATCACCTTTCGGTACGCACAGTTCTTTTCTTCAGTTTCCGGATCAAGGAAGTAAGTTCGATAATCGATGTAGAGCACCTTTTAGCAACCAGCCCCTCAAGCATTTTCCGATGGGAGTACGTGAATGACCGCAGCTGAGAAGCTTGAAGAAATTGCGAAGCTTCGCAAGTATCTCGATGAAGCCGAAGCCTTGTTGGCGAAGGCAGGAATCTACGGCCGCAAGCCCCTTTTCAACAAATTCGACGTCATCGCGATGGCCCTCGTGTCTAAGGCCTTCTCCGTGGCAAGGGCGTGTCTGCTTCTTCTGGACAATGGCTTTGAGGACGAAGCTTATGGCATGTCGCGATCGGTTGTCGAATGCGCTTGGACTCTCCGCTATCTGACACAGACTCCGGCAGAGATCGAGAGCCGGACCTGGAAATACTTCAACTACGTCAGGGATGCACCTTTGCGCCTGCGGTTGTGGTCGCGAAGTCGTCACACCGCTGTCACCAACGGACTGGAAGCTTTGCTTCGATGGCGAGAACGTAACCCTCGATCCGTCCGTTGGGAACTGGAGCTTTCCCTGCCGATCCCATTACTGGATTCGTAAAAATGGCATTCGCTGGGCGCCCTCGATGTCGGAGACGGCCGTGCGCGATCTTCGTGCGGTTGATCGAGCTCGTAAGAACTCGCCCATCGATAAAGCTGATGTTCTCCCCGACTCATTGCCGGAGCCCGGCACCGTTTCGAACAGGCGCAAATCCGAGGATGGACAGTCGCGCTGGAAGGCGATGTGGAACTTATTGCGGTTCAAGGTTCTTAAACGTCCTGCTCGCTAGCCGAGCTCCGGCCTTGAACAACGAATGTCAACGGACGCCAACAGGCCAAATCACTCATTGGGTCTGGTCACCTCGTTAACTGTGAGGATTCTCTCGCTTGTACACGTCCTTCGCCGCGGACTTACCTAGAACTGGGGCACAAATTAGGGCACAGTTAACGCCGAATGCGCTCCAATTTCGACTCTCAAAGTCAGCTAAGTCCAAGAAAGTCGAAGGGCTCCGGCTCCTCGTCGCCGACTGTTAACCGAAGGGTTGTAGGTTCGAGTCCTACCTGAGGAGCCAACTCACATCAACAACTTAGGCTGACCTCGTTCCTCCAGGTTGGGAAAACTTCGACAGTTTTGTTCCCAAGATCGCTCTCTTCGGCTGCCGCCCGGTGCGTCCCAAATGCTCAACTGCTGGCTTCCACTCTTCGAGCACCGCGTTCGCCCGTGCATTCACCGCCCGGAAGACGCTCTCGCGTGGGAATTATGTCACGTCGTGCAGAACGAGCGCTAGCGTTCGTGAGAGCGGCCCACGCTATCGGCAGATGGCGATGAGGTCGTCGGGACCTTGGCGAGGGCCAGGTGGAAGCAGCGTCATCGGGATTGCTATTTCGGACTGCGTTGAACGGGAAGAATGCGATTTCGATCGACGATCCCTGCGCCCTCGAGGACAGCATAAATGCGGTCGGCGGCCAAGTTCGTCAGTGTATCAACGTGACCGGAAGGCCAGCGGACTTCCACGCGATCTACGGTAGCGGCTGATCCAAGCCCGAAGTGCGGGCGGATATCATTCTGTGAGATGTAGCTCCCTCCGCTATGAATTTCGTCCGACTGAATCATGCCGCCTGCGAAGAGTTTCAAACGAGCTCCGATAGCGAGGCGATTGCTTTTTGTGCCGCTGAGCTCGAATGCAATCCAGTGGTTGCCGGCCACACCGACGTTCTGGATGATCTGCGGGGGGCCATCGATGTCCTCTTCGACTGCATCCATCTGCCCGTTATTCCACAAGTCCCCCACTGCGAGCCCCCGGGAAGCTCGTGGCTGTGTCAGGACGGGCCCGCCTGCCTGGGTTGCGTTGCAAAAGGTTCCATCTTTCTTGTTGAGGAAGAGGTACTTCGGCTCTCGATAGTGGGGACCGGAAGGGAGGGAATCCACTTGAGGATAGACGTGGCCGTTGACCGCGATGAGATCTAACCATCCATCATTGTTCACGTCCACGAATGCGGTACCCCAACCGACATACGGAACCGAAGGGATCGCGATCCCGGCTTTACTTGTTACGTCGGTGAAATCCCAATTTCCATTGTTCCGATAGAGGGGTTTGTACTCATCGGAAAAGGTGGTTGAGTAGATCGATGGACGGCCGGTGTGGAGGTAGTCGCCGAGCGCGACGCCCATATTCGCCTGTTCGGAGCCGTCCGCGTTGACGGAGACGCCAGCAGCGAGACCTACTTCCGCGAAATGACCGTTGCCTTCATTGCGATAGAGATAGTTGGGCGTGGCATCGTCGGCGACGAACAGGCTTGGCCGGCCTTCTTCATTGAAGTCCGCCCATTGTGGGGTGAGCCCAAAGTAGGCGGCTGGATCGTCGACTCCAGCTTTCTTCGATACATCGGTAAAGGTGCCATCACCGTTGTTGTGAAAGAGAGAGTCTCCTGCTCCCTTCAAGCCCCGTGGACCGCACTGCACCTCAATACCGTGATATTTGCAGGTCGGAGCGCTGCCAAACCGCGGCAGATCGTCCAGATGGAAGTCGACGTAATTCGTGACCGCGAGATCCACCAGTCCATCGCCGTCGTAATCTCCGAAGGCCGCTCCGGTTGACCAGCGGCCATCGTTCACCCCGGCTTGCTTTGCCACATCGGTAAAGGTGCCGTTACCGTTGTTTCGATAGAGGACATTTTCACCGAGACAGGTGATGTACATGTCCGGCCAGCCGTCGTTGTTGTAGTCAGCGACAGCGCCACCCATTGCGAAACAAGGGGCGGCAACTCCGGCCTTGTCGGTGACATCTGAAAACGTTCCATCATGATTGTTGTGATAGAGCGCGCCTCGCGCCTTCTGACCTTTGAGGGCCATCGCGACTGTCGGCGCATTTGTGAAGTAGATGTCCAGCCAGCCGTCCCGGTCATAATCCAGCAACAGGACACCGCCGCTCATGGACTCGACGATGTAGCGCTTTTCCGGGTCAAATGTGTGCTGAAAACGTATGCCAGCCTTTTTAGTGACATCAACAAACTGAGGAACGGTGATGCCGTCGCATAGAGAATTGCTGGCCTCACCTTGCACGGATGGAGTACTGCTGGAAAGGAGGATCAAGAAAGCCAGAGTGCTCGCCACCATGGATGAGCGAAGTGACGGCCGCGAGGGCGTCCGGTGGCCTGGAATTATTGACTGGCCGGATTGGCATTTCTGAGGTTTCAAAACCACACACCTTATCATGCCACCGTCTTGTATTAGGATGGGCAGTTCTCCTCGTAGACCAGCATGAAAAGGAGATCAACGTAACCGATAACTTGAGTTTTTGGCATTCGCCGCAATCGTTGAGATCTAGCAGTCTTCGCAAATTGTGCTGGACAATATCGTTTTTGTGGTGATAAACAAAGTTGCGCGAAGAAATGCGCTCAAGCTGCGCGGCTCTGTAGCAGGCACGTATACGAACTGACGCAACGCAAAGCGCGGGTTGACCTCAGACGAGGCCAGCAAAGTTTGTCTGTTGTGTGTTTACTTTTGGAGACCAGAATGAAAAGACTATTGGCGCTGTTGTTCATCATGTGCTTTGTCACCGGAATCTCATTCCGATCCTGCCGCGGTCAGGAGACAACCGGCAAGGTGACCGGCGTGGTTACGGACCCCTCAGGTGCCGCCATCCCCAATGCCACCGTGGCGATCACAAATTCGGCGACTGGCTTTACGCGTACCGTGACCACGAACGGGGACGGCCAGTATTCGATATCCGAGATTCCAAACGGTACCTATCAGGTCACTGTCAGCGCGACGAACTTTACCAGCTCGGTTACGAATAACGTTGCTGTGAATGTGGCCAGCACGAATACGGTGAATGCGCAACTCAAGCTGGGCTCAACCGCTCAGCAGATTGTGGTTCAAGACACGAATGTAGAGGTGCAAACCGACTCTGCCGCGCTCGGACAGGTCATAGACGGCACTCAGGTAAAAGAGCTGCCATTGAATGGGCGCAGTTTCGTGGAGCTGACTCAGCTGCAGCCTGGTGTGTCCGCCGCAAACAGCTTCGATACGAAGAACAAGGGGTTGCAGGGCGGCGTGGACATGTCGGTAAACGGGAATCCGACAACCAACAACCTGTTTCTCATCGATGGCGTGAACAACAACGACGTTGGCTCGAATCGCACCATCCTGATCTATCCCTCAAATGAAGCGATCGCCGAGTTCAAAATGCTGACCAACAGCTATGGCGCTCAGTATGGTCAGGCATCGGGCGGTGTGATCAGTATCGTCACCCGCAGCGGCACCAACCGATTCCATGGAAGCGCGTTTTACGACGGACGCAACGACGCGCTCGACGCGTATACATATTTTGCCCGCCAGAACGCCAGTCCGAGCTTGCCTGAGGGCGGTAAGGATAAGCTCCGTCGCAACGATTGGGGCTATTCGATAGGCGGTCCGATCAAGCGCGACAAGCTCTTCTTCTTCTTCAGCGAAGAGTGGAACCATGAAATCCGCGGGCGCACAGTTCAGGCCTGCGTTCCGACAGCAGCAGAGAAGGCTGGTGACTTTTCGCAGACCTCGACCAGCAGCGGAGCTACCTGCAGCCAGACGCCGCCCACGATTCCAGCGGCTTATGCAACACCCGGGACGGGCGGGCGCGTTCTTTCGAGCATCGATCCCGCGGCCTCAACGCTGCTCGGCATGTTCCCGGACCCAACCCGCGCGACGCTGAACAGCAGCGGTAACAACTGGTCGCAGTCACTGCCGACGGGGCTGTTCTGGCGAGAAGAGAACGTCCGTGTCGATTACAATGTCTCGCCGCGCAATCTCGTATATGGCCGTTACACGCAAGACACATGGAGCAATCCCGCATTTCAATGCGGGCTACTGGGGAGACACGCCGTTTCCGGCGCTTGACTCCAGTTGGGCGCAGCCATCGAAATCGATCATGGGCCGCTGGACCGCTACCATCAGCAATTCGCTGATCAACAGCGCAGCTTTCCAATACTCAAACAACCGCATTGTGATCACACCCGGCGGTACAGATCCAACGCTGCTGGGCAAGATTTCTTCCGCGATTCCAACGCTTTATCCCCTGAGCTTGAAGAACCAGAAGCAAGGCGTGCCAACCGTCAATATTTATGGCAACAGCACCACCCTGATTGCGCCATGGCAGAACCAGCTGGATTTGTACAGCGCCCAGGACGATGTAACGAAGGTGTGGGGGCGCAACACTTTGAAGTTTGGTGTAAGCCTGGATTGGGACGGGAAGAACGAAGATACTGGCCCAGCCACGTCGGAACGCCCGAACATCGACATAAGTGACTCGAGTGCGCAGACGGCCGGTGGCGTGAATACCGGAAATGGTCTCGCGAACTTCCTGCTGCCAAACAATCGCTTCCTGTTCAGCGAGACATCGACCAACGTACGGGCGCAACTTCGCTGGCGCGATTATGAGTTTTACGTGACGGATAACGTGAGACTGACCCCCCGGCTGACACTGGATGCCGGCGTGCGCTACTCCATCATGCCGCCAACCTTTCAGCCGAATAATCAGCTTACGAGTTTCCAACCCCAGCTGTGGCAGCCAGGGCGCCCCGGCGACGCATGTAACGGGCTATGGATCGCTCCAGGCCAGGATCCCTGCGGCCAGGCAAATGCCAAGTTCGGCACGAACTTCAGCCATGGGGTGACGGGTCCAAACAAGTATCTGCAGAACGTGAACTATCACCTCTTCGCGCCGCGCGTGGGAATCACCTATGACGTAATGGGCCAGGGTCGCACCATACTGAGCCTCGGGGGTGGTCAGTTCTTTCAGCGTGAGCGTGTGTCCCGCTACACGCTCGTTTCGAATGCCCCATTTGCTATCAACACGAGCAACTTCGCGCGAACTGTAGGCGGAGCGACTCCCGCCAATCTGGCGGGTGGGACTGCAAGCCCCGCAGGCGGCTACGATCCGCGGGACTTGCTTCCGAATTCGTGGCAATGGAACCTTACACTTCAACAGCAGATTGGAGCCGGTTCCTTGTTTTCGATCAGCTACGTGGGAAACAAGGGGACACACCTTACCTCAAGCTATGACATCAACCAGATCGCTCCGCAAAACTGGGCGGCGGCATCTTTCGTGAGCGGCGACGCACAAACGGCGTTGCGGCCATTCAATACCGATAACTCACTGACGTGGTGGACTCACGATGGCAACTCCAGTTATGAAGGGCTGCAAACGCTGATCAAGAGCCGCTTCCATAACCTGCAATTGCTGGGTGCTTACACGTGGTCGCACTCGATCTCCGATATCGTCCTGGACGATTCGGGTGGTGGCATCGGCTCGCAGACGCGCACCTACTATCCGGACCCGCGCCTGGATCGCGGCAATGGAGACACAAATCGCCCCAACAACTTTGTCGCCAACGCCATCTATTTCCTGCCAACGCTGCAGGGAAGGAACGGACTGCTACAGAGTACGCTCGGAGCTTGGGAGTTAAGCGGCATCACGACTGCGGCGAACGGCAACTCATTCACCGTATTTCAGGGGTCAGCAGGCGAAAATGTCGACCTGACTCACGCAACGGGAACTCCGGTGCCGGCGGGCGCAGGCGCTCTGAATGCGCTGGCGCAAACTGGCTTCGCTTCGCCGCAGCGTCCGCTGATTAATCCCGCTGTGGAGCAGCTGCACGCAGGGACGCAAGGGATCGCAAATCATCAACCCGAACGCGTTTACCCTGGTCGGCTACCAGATCGGCACGCTGCCCTCCAATATGGCCCCCCGCGGATATTGCGGCGGCCCCAACTTCTACTCCACCGACTTTTCCGTGGATAAGAACTGGAAGGTGCACGAACTGGTCACAGTCCAGTTCCGCCTGGATTTCTTCAACTTGCTGAATCATGCGAACTTCAATCCCAGCTCCGGCAGCTTTACCGCGTTCGCAAGCGTAAACTGCGGTTCCGAGATCGGCGTTGATAGCTGCGAACGGCAATCCCCTGTTCAACCCATGCAGCGCGAGCAACAATGTCATCACACATCAAACCTCAACTAACGGGTTTGGAAACTCCAGTGCTGTGATCGGCGGTAATTCTTCGCGGCAGATTCAGTACACGCTCCACTTCAACTTCTAACAGGTATGCACTTCCTGAACGCGGCCGGCGCCAGTCTTCCGGCCGCGTTTATCATTGAACAGAAGCTCCTCATTCTATGCAGTTCCTGCAGCATCATGCCCGCATTGGCCGACGCGCTTGTACCTTGGTGATGTGTCTGCTGCCTATCTTGGCGAGCGCACAGATGGCGCATACAACCGCGCAGAGCCAGATCACCTTGCAGCAGGCTGCCCAGCAGGCGGCGATTGCGGCCGGGGATACAGATCGCGTAGCCCAGGCGAGCCAAATCCTTATTGCAACCTGCCTGCGTGAACTTGCCAGGTTGCGGCTGCTGGCCGGCGACAACTCGGAAGCTATTGCAATGGATCGTCAGGCGCTTGAATTGGATAGTTCCGATTCCGGTCGGCTGGATCTTGCGCGCTCGCTGGTGGCCGCCGGCAAAGTTGACGAAGCGGAGCAACTGGTGAATGCGGTGCTGGTCAGCAATCCCCACAATGCAGCTGCACGCCGCCTCCAAAGATCGCTGACCGAAAAAGGTGTGCGCCCGGCCCCGCCGGTTTCGGAAACTCCTGCCAATCGGAAGAGGGAGGGGCATCTGCGGCGGATTCTCGCTGTTGCTTATAACAACTGGGGCACGACCCAGGCGAAGAATGGCGACTATCACGGGGCGCTGGGACTTTTCAGTGAGGGTGAGCACTGGGACCCTACCGCACCCGGCCTGATGCGCAACCTCGGGATGGCAGCGTTCGAGCTTGGGGATTATTCGCGCAGCGCGAGTGCATTCACGGCGGCGCTGGAGGGCGAAGGAGGACAGAATTCAGAGAAGGGAAAGATTGAGGTTCTGCTTGGACTGTCGCAGTTCTTGCAGAAGCAGTATGACCAAGCCGCGAAAGCTTTTGGTTCGGCACCGGACGCGACGTTTTCAGATGCTCACGCGACATACGCCTGGGCATTCTCATTGGCTCATCTCAACAATCCTCAGCAGGCAAGCTCGGTACTTGCACGGCTTGTGACTATGCCAATCTCGCCTTCAGAGCGGGCCCTGGCCTGCCAGGTATATGACCAGATTGAGGCGTATGAAGAATCTGTGTCGTGCTTCAAAAGAGTGTTGCAGGAAGACAGCAACATCGCGCGAGCGCATTTCGAACTGGGAGCAGCGCTGATTCATCTGGGTTTGCCGGCGAAGGCGATTCCCGAGTTACGGACCGAAGTAGCATCAGGGGATAAAAAGCCCGAAGTTGCTTACTACCTCGCCTACGCATTGAACGAGACGCAGGGAAAAGACGAGGCTGAGCAGATACTGCGAAGCGTTGTCGAGAAGCAGCCCAACTACACTGAAGCCCAATATCTGCTCGGCAAGATACTTTTGGAAAAGGGTGACACCAAAGAATCCATCGGACATCTGGAGCAGGCAGTCAGGATGGCGCCTGACGAGCCTTTCATTCACTATCAACTGCAATTGGCTTACAAGCGCGATGGCCGAGAGGCAGATGCCAGCCGCGAGATGCGGATTTACAGCGAACTGAAAGCAAAAGCTCGAAGCTCGCCAGCGAGCCGCTGATTCATCGGACCGTAATCGGTACGGCTGCCCGATTCGTCAGCACCGTCTCGGCGAATACAGCGACAAGCATGTGGACTCGATTTGGCTGTTGATAGGGAACCGGGATCTGCTACGTAGCTCAAATCTGTCATTATGAAAAAGTAATAATCCTCAGATTTGCTTTCCGAGGCGCCTTCATGCGGGCGTCTTTTTGGAGCCCATGTGCACCGTTTTTTCACTACGGCATTCCTGGCCGGGTCTTTCTCAGTCTGTTTTGGAGTGATGGCAAACGCGCAGATCACCTCCCTCGGCACTGCTCAGACAATTGTCCAGCTTAAAGCCGGTGCGACGGCGCCTCAATTGCTAAGTTTGCAGTCTCCCGGTTTGCCTGTGTGGTCCAACAAGGCCGCCGAAGAACTCATCGTCTTCGTGAAGATAGATGGTCATTCGGTTCCACTGCATTGGAAACTCGTCAGCGGCGCGGGGCAAAAGGATGCCAAGCATGTTTCGTTTGTCTATGAGACGCAGTCGCCGCACCTCAGGCTTACCTGGGAGTGGAGCGCGCCGGCGAAGACCGGTCCGGTCGAGCACCGCATCGAGATCAAGAACTTGGACACACGTGCACTCTGGCTTCCGCTGCAAACAAGCTTCCGCTACGACTGGGCTGTGCCGGCGGCGCAGCAACTGAAGCAGATCTATGTCGACAAGGGCGCGGGCAAGCCCTCGCCCATCGGCACACACCAACTGGAACTCTCTTCCGGATACCGTTGGGAGGGGACGTCCAGCACCTATGCCACGGATGGAGAGCCACGCGAGATCATCCCCTGGTTTATGGTCGAACGAAACGGCGAAGAGGGCGACGGCTGGTACGTCGGAGTCGAGTTCAGCGGCCGGACCAGTCTTACGCTGGAACGCACGGCCGGATCGTTGCGTGGCGCCGTCGGCCTAAATCCTAACCCCGGCCCGTTCAGTACGTCTCTTCAGCCCGGCGCGACCTTCGAGGCACCTCCTGTCTTCGTAGGCGCGTTCACCGGCGGCCGCGATGGCCTCAGCAATGTGTTGCGTCCATGGGTACGACAAGTGCTCACTTATGCCGGCACATGGAATAAACCGGATTACCCACTTCTCGTCAACAACAGTTGGGGCAGCGGCATGGCCGTCGATGAGGCGCTGGCGAAGCGCATGATTAGAGATTCGGCAGACCTGGGCATGGATATGTTCGCTCTCGATGCGGGTTGGTTCCGCGGCGTCGGCGACTGGTATCCCGACCCAAAGAAATTTCCCGACGGTCTTGCCTCCGTAGCTGACGAAGCACACCGCCGGGGACTCAAGTTCGGTATCTGGGTGGATTGGGCACAAGCGGGCATTAACACTGAACCGGGTGCACTCAACGTCAACGATCCCAAAGTGCGAGATTGGTTGGTGGCCGATACACCGCCGAGATGGAAGCCGGACGAATTTGTAGGCCGCACGACGGACATTGGCGTGCCCGCGGCAAAGGCACATGCCCAAGACGAGCTTGAACGCATGGTGAGCAGTTACAAGCTGGACATGCTCGAACACGACGGTTACGTTGTGACGCGGAATTGCGCTCGCACTGATCATCCGCATGCACCGCCCCCGCCCGGTGCCGTTACGGTGATTGAAGGCAGCGGCGTCGCTATGCCGGATACATCGAACTCCACGGATGTTAGTTATCATGCCGTCCGTTCGTACTACGACATTTACTCGCATCTGCGCCAGCAGCATCCCGATCTGCTGTTCGAGATCTGCGACGACGGCGGTCGCATGGTGGACTTCGGGAGTGCCTCGCACGGGGATTACTTTTCCATCACTGATGCGTACGATCCGCTTTCCAACCGGCGCGCCTTCTATGATGCGAGTCAGGTGCTGCCAGCCGCGATGTTGGAAGACTACGTGGAGAAATGGCCAACTCCACGGCTGGAAAACTTCCGCTACATGCTACGCAGTGGGATGATGGGCTGGCTTACGGTGATGCAGAACACGAACGACTGGACTCCCGAACAGCACGCAGACGCCAAGGGGGAGTTTGCACTCTACAAGGAGAAGCTGCGCCCCTTCATTCGCGATGCCGATCTCTACCATATTTCAGCGCGGCCTGACGGCGAGCATTGGGACGGTATCGAGTACTATGACGCTCCGCATGGGCGAGCGCTCGTATATGCCTTTCGGGGGGCGGCACCGGATGACCGGATGCACACCTTCTTGCTTCATGGATTGCAGCCGAGCCGGCGATACCGGCTGCATTTCCAGGATGGCAGCTCCTCCGATCGGACAAAGACGGGCTACGATCTGATGAACAAGGGACTTAACATAACGCTCACTCTTCCCAACAGCTCGGAGCTGGTCTTTATCGACGAAGTCAGA
Organism: uncultured Acidobacteriaceae bacterium; assembly: GCA_963736915.1. GTDB lineage: Bacteria > Acidobacteriota > Terriglobia > Terriglobales > Acidobacteriaceae > KBS-83. The sequence goes on from CAVTQV010000008.1 coordinate 99,741, forward strand.
TAGTTCAGCAACCGAGGATACAGTTCAGGTGGTGCTCGGGGCTGCTTGCCCTGTCCCTTCCGTTAAGGTCAGGAAACGATCGACATCTGTTCCGGGGAACTGCTCTGTCTTACCGTTTGGCCAGCGTACCTGGATCGCGTCCACGTGAGTGCTCGCGCCCAGACCAAAGTGCAGCCGCAGATCACTGGAGGAGAGATAACTTGATCCGCTCCGTACCTCCTGCACCATGCGGGCATGGCCGACGTGCAGGGTGACACGCGCGCCGATTGCATCGCGATTGGATTGTGTACCGCGGAGCACCACGCCGAGCCAATGATTTGCATTCGCAGCGACGTTGACGAGCAGCATAGGCGTCGTGCTCATGTTGTTCACCACGGCAGAGACACGGCCATCGTTCCAAAAATCGGCGATGGCCAGGCCTCGACTCGCTGCGGGCTGCGTGCAGCCGGGTCCGCATTGCGTGCTCAGGTCTTTGAATTTGCCGTTGCCTGCATTCCAGTAGAACAGCCTGGGTTCTCGATATGCCGAACCCAGATGGGCGGTGTCTACCTCGGGATATACATGGCCGTTTACCGAGAGAAGATCCGGACGGCCATCATTGTCTGCGTCCAGGAAACTCGTGCCCCAGCCCAGATATTGCGTGTTTAGGCTCAGTCCGCTCTCGAAAATCTTAGACTCGAAAGCTCCGCCCCCTAGATTCCTGTAGAGAGAGGAGGTGTCGTCGGAGAAATTGGTCTTGAAGATATCCAGATGTCCATCGCTGTCGTAGTCGCCGACGGTAGAACCCATCCCGGCCTGTTCGCGGCCGTCCTCGTTGAATGCGACCCCAGCATCTGCGGCAACGTCGGTAAAGGTTCCGTTCCTGTTGTTGTGATAGAGGATGCTAGGTGTGCTGTCGCATGCGATATAGATATCCGGCCATCCATCTTCATCGTAGTCAAGCGTCGTGATGCTGAAGCAATAGTGTCCGTACGTCTTCTGGATGCCGCTGGTTTGGCTGACATCCGCGAATTTGCCGCCGCCGAGATTGTGGTAGAGCAAATTCGGCCTATAGGCCAGCCCGCGCGGTCCACACATCACGGGCGTTCCCTTCCAGATGCACATAAGGCCCTTGCCGGGTTGCGGCGCCGTGGTTACGTCGAAGTCAACGTAAGTGGCCACTATCAGATCCAGCTTTCCGTCGCGGTCGTAGTCGATAAAGGCGCAGCCTGTGCTCCAGGCGCGGCCATCGCCGGCAACCCCTGCTTCTCGCGCTACCTCCTTGAAGGTGCCATTGTGCTCATTGTGATAAAGACGATTTATGCCATAGGCAGTGACATAGAGATCATCGTACCCGTCGTTGTCGTAGTCGCCGACGCAGGCACCCTGGCCCCACCCGGTGTCTGCGATCCTGGCCGCGCGTGTCACATCGCGGAAGGTGCCGTCGTGATTGTTGTGATACAGATGGCCTGTAGGCGGCGCAGAGCCGTGGTCATGGTGCGCATCGAGCGTTGTCCCGTTGACAATGAAAATATCGGGCCAGCCGTCATTGTCATAATCCATCACGGCCACGCCGCTGCCTGTGGTTTCAATGATGTACTTCTTTGTGCTGACTCCGCCGTTTACATTTAGCATTGTCAGGCCTGCAGCCTGGCTTTCATCGACGAACCACGCAGGACCACCGTGCAGACTGCTTGCGGGATAGGGAATTGGATGAGATGGAGCAACCGGTTTGCCGGATGGAAAGGCGGCCGCTCGGGATGCGCAAGGGGGGCAGATGCAGCAGGTGATCCAAATAGCAAGACTGAAGATACTGCGGCGCTGCATTCGCTCATGCTAGCACTCAGAGTGTTTGCGATTTTGCGCCGGAGTTCGAGTAACGCTGCTACCGTACTGCTGCTCACGCTCACTGCGACAGCCGTGTATGGCCAATCCATGCCGTCGCAAACGCCCGAACCTTCTGCATCGTTGAAAACGGCGGAGCAGTTGCTCGATGCAGGCCATGCCGAAGAGGCTATTGGTCCACTGCGGCAGCTCGCGGCGATGCAACCGCCGGTGAAGGGAGCGGCTCACGCGCTCGGGCTGGCCAGCTATCGGACCGGCAAGTTGCTGGAGGCGCGCACCGCCTTTGAGCAGGCGATTCGCGACGACAGCACGGACATTGAATCGGTGCAAATGGAAGGGCTCACCCTGTATCGTCTGGGTCAGCCTGCCGCTGCCATCCCGTATCTGGAACGGGTGCAGAAGTGGATGCCGCACGCCAACGCCGATGCCAGCTATGTGCTCGGCCTCTGTTATCTGAATGCGCGCCGCTACGATGACGCGCGCCGTGCGTTTGCTACCCAGTACGGTATGGACCCAGCTTCGGCGGGGGCTTACCTGATTCTCGGAAACATGCTGCAGATCGCCAACCTGCCGGAGCTGGCCGCGGATGCTGCCCGCAAAGCCATCAGCCTGGACGATAAACTGCCGCAGGCTCACTTCCTCATCGGTGAGGTGGATCTGTTCAAGAGCGATATAAACGGCGCCATCGCCGAGTTTGAACAGGAGCGCGCTCTCAATCCCGCTTATGCGCCGGTCTACGACCGACTCGGAGATACCTACCTGCGTTCCGGAAAGTTTCAGGAGGCGCAGGCCTCGCTCATGAAAGCCCTCTCCCTCGATACCTCGCGCACTGGCCCCTTCATCCTTATGGGGAAAGTTCTGCTGCGCCGCGAGGACCCACAAGCGGCCGCGATGTACCTGCAGCACGCGGAGAAAATGGATCCATCCAATACCATGACGCACACACTACTGAGTCAGACTTATCGCAAATTGGGCAGGGAGGACGACGCGAAACGCGAAATTGATCTTGCATCGAAGATCCACGCCAGCACGGAGCTGAAGCTGCAGCCCGTGCAATAGGCGTTCCATCCATCAATGGACGTGGATGGTGATGAGGCGGACGTCCAAGGGCACGCCGCCGATAATGGTCGTCTCAAGCAGAGCCTCGAAGGGCCGCACCTTTCCATTCGACGCGCTTGCCGCTTTCAGCAGCTCCGCAGCTCCATCCGGCCGGCTGGCGAATTCCACTGCGGCTTGTGTTCCCAGTGTAGTAAGCCCGCTGAGCCACATCATCTGCTTCCCGGATTGCATCCCGGGGAGGAAAGAGATAAGCGCATAATCGCGCGTCAATGGATGCTCAGGCCGCACGTAGTTCGCGGGTTCACCCGGCCGGGGATGATTGTTGCGATAGCCGGATGCCTCCGGCGTACTAAAAAGCGTGAATTCCGCATTTGACGGCAACGCCTGTACCGCCAAATTCTCCGCAGGCGAACCAATGAAAATGAGATTGCGTTGCTTGGCCTCGTCCCAGGTGACGAGATGACTCCGCTTCAGGATGAATGTGGCATGAGCCAAGTCGAAGAGCCGCGTTAACTCATAGACACCATCGGTCTCGCCGATGCCGGTGTAGTGGTCAATCAAGTGGCCATCGGCCGGCGGGCTCTGTAATTCCTGTTGAGTGGCATAGCGCATCCCGCTCTTCGAATCCCCCACGAAGACACCGTTACTGTAGATGAGCAAGGGAGGATCTCCGGCAAGAAACGGTGCCCATAAGGTCGCCACGCTCCGATCGATTCTGGAGGTGGACACCCGAGACAGCGCGAATACGGCCACGGCGCTTGCAACCAGGCCAAGAGCAAGCCAAAGCAACCAGATACGCGACTTCGTTGAAATGTGAGTGCCAGGCGAGACGGCATCCGGCTCCTCGTTCGAATCCTGACCTTCAACTGTGGACTTTGTAACAATGAGCGGAGTGGGCATTGTGGAAGCTTGCGCGCGGGAAGTGAAGACAAGCAGGTAATGTCCCTTCGGGACATCGATTCGCAGTTCCTCATCCGCCCCCTCGGTTTCGAAATAGGCATCCAGCTTTTGCCGCAGCAAGCGCGCATGGCTGCGCACGATGCTGTCTTCACTGGAGTTGTAACCGGGCGGCCTACCGAAGACCTTCATGCCGATCTGCTGCTCGGTGGCGTCCTCCGGCGCATCACGGATAGCACACTCCGCCACATAAAGCAGGAGATCGCGCAGACGGGGAGAATTCTTGAAGCTCCGACTGGACGCCACCCGTAATACCAGGGACCAGCGAGGATCCTGGACGAGTGCGGACTGCATTTCACCCTCTTCTTGCGTGTCAAACATGACCCGGCTTTGAGTGTTGCATAGTGCTGAAAGGTGGGTCAATCGGGCCCGTTTCACCCGTGCAGCCACCGTGAAATGCTTGCCGCGGAATTACCGGCCGTTCAGGATATCGAGTGCTATGTACTCTCAGCTGCGGACATGGCTACGCAAGAGGTCTCAAAGTGAGCGACAACCGTTGCAGTCTCTGCACAGGTGAATGACACCAGAGGCCCACAAAGGGCAGAGCGACAGGAATAGGCCGAGGAGTTGAAGGCCGCCTGCTCATCATTAATTGCACCAGTTTAGGGAGGCTTTATGAAGCGGTTTACGAGCCAGACGGTCCGGCCTGCAATTCACCTGAGTACGCGTCTCGTGTGTGCTGGCGCCTTGTCGTTACTTATCACGTGTGGGGTCTTCGATTCCGCCCGCGCGCAGGCGGTTTACGGCTCGATCTTTGGGACAGTGACGGATAATGCTGGGGCCGTAGTACCGAATGCCGCCGTGAAGATCACGGATCTGGCGAAGGGAACTTCCATAACAGTTCAGACGAACGGGAGCGGCGACTACACGGCCCAACACCTGATCCCTGACGTCTACCAGGTTGAGGTCACCGCAGCTGGTTTTGCCCCCGGAACAGTCAATAACGTAGTTGTGTATGCGGACACCGCCCCCAAAGCCGACGTGAAGTTAAGCGTGGGCGGAGCCAGCTCGACAGTAACCGTCACCAGCGCCGCGCCTCTGCTCACGACCGATCGGGCCGAAGTGAGCATGATCCTGAACGCACGTGCGGTTGAGAATCTGCCCAATCTAAATCGAAATTTCACCGCCTTCGAGTTGCTAACGCCAGGGACCAGCTATATCGGATGGGGTGTGGACGAGTCGCAGAACCCGCAGCGCAGCCAGCAGATTGAGGTAAACGGGCAATTGCCGTTTGCTACCGGCTACGAGCTGGACGGTACTGACAATCAGGATCCGATCATCGGCGTCGCCGTCATTAATCCCACGCTGGAGTCGGTTTCTGAGATGAAAGTGACCTCTCAAAACTATGACGCCGAGTTCGGTAAGGCGGTCGCGGGTCTGGTCACAGCGCAAACCAAATCAGGCAGCAATGAGTTTCACGGCGCGGCTTTCGAATATCGCCGCTCCGACGCGCAGCAGGCGCGGGATCCCTTCGCGCAGTCGACCCGGGACCCACTCACCGGAAAATACCTCGCACCCAACCTCCACAACCAATTCGGCGGAGCTATTGGTGGGCCGATTCTGAAAGACAAGCTGTTCTTCTTCGGAGACTATCAGGGCCTGCGAGAGAAAACCGGCACCGCTGTGCTGACCACGGTGCCTACCGCAACGGCACTCTCAACCTGCACCGGCGGCGGAGTCTGTGACCTGAGCGAATATCTGCAGGGTGGACAGGGGCAGCTCTTCGACCCAAATACGAATCAGGATTCACAGTCCGGTCGCGCACCATTCGCGGGCAATCTGATTCCTGGCAACCGCATTTCTCCAGCCGCTGTGAATCTCTTCAAGCTGCTGCCGCAGCCGAACGTGGCCGGCGCCGGCATCGTGAACAATTACCGTGCTTCCGGATCAGGCATCTTTAACAACGATCAATTCGACGCCCGTGCGGACAACCAGACGAGCAAGAATCTGCATGTCTTTGGTAAGTACAGTTACTTCAAATCCAGCCTGACCGGTGCACCCTACTTTGGAGCAGCCGGCGGCGGCGGCTTCGGCGCGGGAGGCTTTGCCGGCAACGACAATGCCTTCGACCAGAGTGTATCGGCGGGCGGTGATTACACGGTGTCGCCCAGTTGGCTTACTGACTTCCGCTTCGGATGGTTCCGTATCCACATCAACGAGGAAGGTCCGGATTACAACAAGCCGCTCGGCAACGAGCTCGGCATTCCAAATTCCAATACCGGTGATCTGTCACTCAACGGAGGTCTGCCGCAGTTCAACATCGACAATGCCAGCAATGGAAGCAATGGTGGCGGCAACCTGCTCTATGGAACTTCTGCAAATCAGTTCCTGCAAACGGAGAGCCAGTTCCAAGCAGTGAACAATTGGACGCACCAGCTGGGCAATCACTCCATCAAATTTGGGGCTGACCTGCGGTATGGGCTAAACCATCTGGTTGGGCTGGACAACAACAACGTGCGCTCCGGCAATTTCCATTTCGCACAATCCCGCACGTCCGGCGTGATCGATGCGCAAGGCGATACGTCGTCCGGACTTGGCTTTGCGACATTTCTGTTGGGGGATCCCACTGCATTTCAACGCACGCAGACCCAGAATACGAATGCGCAGGAGCGGCAGAAGCGCCTCTTCTTCTATGGTCAGGACCAGTGGCGCGCTACTCCCAGGCTGACTCTTAACTATGGACTCCGGTGGGAGATGTACTTCCCGGAGACCGTGAACGGAAAGGGGCAGGGCGGACTGCTCGATCTGAACACCGGAGATATCCGAATTGCCGGCTATGGCAGCTATGGAACCAACCTGAATGTTGAGAAGAGCTACACGAACCTCGCTCCGCGTATCGGGTTCGCATATCAGGCGGCGAAGAACACGGTTGTCCGCGCTGGTTACGGACGCGTCTATGGTCAAGGCTGGTCGGGCGATACCTTCGGAGAGGTTCTTACGTTCTCGTATCCGACGCAGATATCACAGAACCTGAATGCGCCAACCAATTACGCTGCGCTTCCATTCACACTGGATCAGGGGCCGCCAACCTATACCTTTGCTCCCATTCCGGCGGACGGTAATTATCCATTGCCGGATGGAGTGAGCGTGCCCACGCGGCCACTCTACGTCCGGCTTCCCACCCTGGACGCATGGAACGCTGCCATTCAGCAACAGATCTCGTCGACCATGTCGCTGCAAGTAAGCTATGTCGCCAGCCATGGCGTTCACAACATGTTCGATTCCTCGAACCAGGCCGATCCGAACCAGCAGACTATTGCTGGTTTTACCCAGGGCATCAGCACCAATGATCGCCGTCCGTACTACAACGGCGTGGCGCAACAACTCGGCGTGAAGTACGGCCATCCGTTCGGTTGGACACAGGGGCTCCGCTATAACGCCAACCAGGCGACCAGCAGTTATCAAGCGCTGCAGGTCATTCTGGAGAAGCGTTATTCGGCAGGAGTCCAGCTGACGGCGCACTACACCTGGTCGAAAGCGCTGACACATGAGTCCTACTACTTCTTCATCAACCCGCGGGTGGGCTGGGGCCCCAGCTACTACAATCGTCCTCAGGCATTTGTGTTATCCAGTAACTGGGATCTCCCATTTGGCAAAGGTAAGTTAGTCGGCGGCAACGTTTCGGGCTGGGCAAACCAGGTGATCGGCGGCTTTGCGTTAAACGGCTCGGTGACCTGGCAGCAGGGACTTCCATTTACTACCAACTATTCCAGTTGCAGCGCTGACAACGATCTGGGTATCTGCTTCGTGAACAAGACCGGGGCCAGGCCTGACCTAAGCAGAGGCTCGCTCGATCCAATTGCGCACAAGGTCAAGTTCTTCACTGGATCGCCCTACGTGCTCGGCGGAAGCAACCCAAATACCTTCGGGGCATTCGCGCGTCCAGCTGCAGGCACATTCGGCGACTCCGGACGCGATTGGCTGACTGGTCCGGGGCTCTTCAATGCGGATCTTTCTGTGGCCAAGTCGTTCAACTTCACCGAGCGTCTGCGGTTCCAGTTAAGGGCAGAGGCGTTTAACGTTTTCAACCACGTCAATCTCAATCAACCCGATTCGTGCGTCGATTGCCAGGACGGCAATGCTGGTTACATTAGCAGCACGGTAGGGTCCCAGGATGGAACATCCATGCGGCGCCTGCAGTTTGCCGCGCGCTTGCAGTTCTAATCAACACGAGTCGCACCTTCAGCCTCTCTTCGGAGAGGCTGAAGTTCTTTGAACAACCGTGCGCATTGGAAGCCTCGGCAGAAATTGAAAACCGTCTTTGTGTTTTGCTTCAACCGCTGTCCGCTGATTCAGCAACCAAGCAAATTACATGCCGTCCGTATGGCTGCTGCGATGGCGACGCTGCGCGATCTGCCGATGATGGGCGCTGACACGACGGAAGTGCCCGCGGCGATGATGATGCGGGGCGTAAGTCCAGGTGCGGATGGCACCTACGTCAACGTGCACGAAGTGCGAGGTGGGGTAGTAGCCGACGCCGCCCTCGTTGAGTGAGAGGGCAGCATTGCGAAGGCGCGTGGTTGTGGAGCCGGGAATGCGGATATCGATGGCGTGGCCAAGGATGTGCTGGGAGTGCTCGGCGACACCCTGACTGGAGGCGCGGAGGACGTCGTTGGTCTCCTGGGTGCGGTAGCCGCAGACGATATCAATGATGGCGCCGGGGCGGCGAAGGCGAATCAGGATGTCGTGGAGGAGGTCGAACTCGCGCGGGTCGTAGGCGATGACGTCGTTGGTGTTATGGTCGCGGAGGAAGTAATTGAGGCGCGCGATCGCTTCCGGCTGATAGTTGTCGCCGATACGGTAGACGATATCGATGTCTTCGAGCGTGTGCAGGTTGTGCAGGCGCAGACGATAGGGCTGTATCGCGTAAGCGGCGGGCTCGACGGGGATGGCGGCGGCAAGAGCGGCGCGGAAGTCGGGATCGTTGGCCTGGGCGGCCGGATTATCCTCATCCGGAGTGGTCTGGACGGCGGGCTGCACGGACGGCGTGGCGAACTGGAAATCAGGGGCCTGAGTGGTTGACGGTTCAGTGGGAGATGCGGATGCCGGTGCCGCGGAATCGGCCGGAGTGTTGGTGAGGATCGCGGGTGTGGAGGCGGCATCAGGCTGCTGCGCAGGTGCGGCGGGTGTGCAGGATGCAAGAGTGAGGGCTGCGATCGCGAGTAGGGTCTGGTGCCGCAAAGGCAGACCTCCGAGAAGAAATGGAATCCTGAATGAGCAGGGCGAATGGGGATTGGCTCAGCTCATTTCGATTTGTCCATTGTAGGGGAAGCCTGCGTGGAGGTTAGTACCTCTTTTGCGCTATGTGCCTGGGTTGAGTCGCCGATCGACGGGAAAGTCTTCGCTGAAAAGCGGTTAGCCAATGAGCGGCTGGCGTATGGAGTGGCAGAAATGCCGGGTCAGCCGATGCTCCAATGAAAGCGGTGGCTTGCGAGCGCGTTGGGCGCACGGACAATCCAGGCGTCCGCGTATATCTGAGTGCCGGGCGGCATGATCGGCGGGTCAAAACGAATGATTTCGCCACAGAGTGAAACTGTCACCGTGGCGGCGCAGTGCGCGGTGGCGTCGGCTCCATGTGCGAGTCGCATCGGCAGGGCACCGGTCAGTCCTGAGCAGAGGCAGAGTGAGAGCAGATCGCAGAAACCGAGCGCTCCGGTGAAGCGGTCGAGGTCGTTGCGAGAGAGTGCAGAGGCAGCCTCCTGCGGGATGCGGCGCTCGGTCTCTTGCTGCGTGAAAGCTTCATGTTGCGGATCACCATCGCGCAGGGCCAGGAGGCAGAAGTGGCGGCCGGTCAGGATGCCGGCGAGAAGCGAGCGAGCCTCTGCATCGCGGATGGAGCGGCGCCACGCGTTCATGGTCGCTTCGGGCGAGCAGGCGAGAAACGATTGGGGCGGCTTCTCGACGGCGGATTCGAGCACGGCGAGATCAGGACCGGCCCACCCGGCATCGTGGCGCGCGATGGTGTCGATGATCTCAGAAGGCAGTCGTCCAAAGATGTTCGGGTTCAGCGCTTCGGCGAACTGAGCGGCCAACGCGGCGTGCGCCGGTTGCGAGATGCAGGCGACGTAATCATGCGCGTGCTGTTGAGTCTTTGCGAATGCATCCCAGGCATTCTGTCCGGCGGGTGTTTCTGGCGCAATCGAGTGGTCGATCCGGAGGATCATGCTGGCTTGGATGCTCGGGGTGGCGCACTACTTCGTCAGCGGATGGTGATCGAAGCTGATAACGCGGGTGATCTGCCAGGTATTGCCGTTGTTCTGCCAGAGCATGATGAACTGCGCTTCTCCGATGTCGTCATGTAGCTGGCCGGGATGATGGAAGCGATGCGTCCCGATCTCGACCGCGCCGTAATGGGCCAGCGGATAGACCTGGAGTGTCCCCGGGACAAGCTCTCTAGTGACTTTGCCGCAGATATTTCGGCGGATGCTTTCGAGGAACGACTGCCGTCCGCGCGCCAGTCCGGTTTTGTCGTGATAGAACTCGAGGTCGTCGGAAACCAGCGATGCCATAACTTTGAGATCGCAGTGGTTGTAAGCGTCGAAGAGTTTGGCGTCCAGGGAATGGATGGTTTGAAAAAGAGGATCGGGCGTGGGGGATTGCGCGCTTGCGGGTGTTTTATCGAAGGCGAATAGAACCACGAGAAGCAATACGGCGAGCGTGAGCTTTGTCTTCATCTACCCGCAATACGGGTTTCGAGCGGAATTGTTCCCTGTTTTCGCGACCTCTCAAAATCCTAGCGCGGTGACCATTTCCAGTTGCGGACCTCGGGCATGTCTTCGCCGTGCTCGGAGACGTAGAGTTTGTGCTGCTGCATGAGCTCGGAATGGCGCTGGCGGAATTCCGGGTAGCGTGACTCGAAACGCGGGATGTACCTGAGGGCGTCGAGGGCAAGGGTGTAGCGATCCAGGCCATTGAGCACGGTCATGTCGAAGGGCGTGGTGGTGGTGCCCTCCTCCTTGTAACCGTGGATGTGGAAGCCACTGTGGTTGTGGCGCTTGTAGGTGAGTTTGTGCACAACCGTGGGGTAACCGTGGAAGGCGAAGATGACCGGCTTGTCCACGGTGAAGAGGCGATCGAAGGCCTCGTGTTCGATGCCGTGCGGGTGCTGGTCGAAAGTTTCGAGAGTGAAGAGATCGACGACGTTGACGACGCGGAGGCGGAGGTCGGGTGCCCAATCGCGGAGCACCGTGACGGCGGCCATGGTCTCGAGCGTCGGCACATCACCAGCGCACGCCATCACGACCTCCGGATCGTCAGAATTCGAAGCCCACTCCCAATCCCCAACGCCGGCGATGCAATGGCGGACTGCATTGTCAATATTGAGCCACTGCGGCGAGGGCTGCTTGCCGGCGATGATGAGGTTGACGTAGTTGCGCGAGCGGAGGCAGTGATCGGTGACCGAGAGCAGGCAATTGGCGTCTGGCGGCAGATAGATACGGACCGTGTCGGCCTTCTTGTTGGCGACGTGATCGATGAAGCCAGGGTCCTGATGCGAGAAGCCGTTATGGTCCTGACGCCACACATGCGAAGTGAGCAGGTAGTTGAGCGAAGCAATAGGCTTCCGCCAATTCAGTGAATGCGTTGCCTTGATCCACTTCGCGTGTTGGTTGAACATCGCATCGATGATGTGGATGAAGGCCTCGTAGCAAGAGAAGAAGCCGTGCCGTCCGGTAAGCAGGTAGCCTTCCAGCCAGCCCTCGCAAAGATTTTCTGAGAGGACTTCCATGACGCGGCCATCGACGGAGAGGTTTTCATCGACCGGCAGCACGCGGGCTTCCCAACGTTTTGGGCTGGCCTTGTAGACGGCCTGCAAACGGTTGGAGGCGTTCTCGTCAGGCGCGAACATACGGAAGTTGCGCGTTGCGAGATTGCGGCGCATCACGTCTTCCAGCATGTTGCCGAGGATGGTAGTGGCGGAGTCTTCCGTCCCGCCCGGCGCATCGACTTTGACCGCAAAATCGCGGAAGTCCGGCATGTCGAGCGGCTGGAGCAGCAGTCCGCCGTTGGCGTTGGGGTTGATGCTCATGCGTTCCAGACCGCGCGGCGCGACGCTGGCGATCGAGTCATGCAGACAGCCTTCTGCGTCGAAGAGCTCTTCGGGTTTGTAGGAGCGGAGCCATTCGTCGAGCAGCTTGAGATGCTCAGGATTTGTCCGCACTTCTTCAAGTGGAACTTGATGGGCACGCCAAGTGCCTTCTACCTGCTTGCCGTCGACAACCTTGGGACCGGTCCAGCCTTTGGGCGTGCGCAGGATGAGCACGGGCCAGCGCGGGCGCGTGGTGTCATTGTGCTCGCGGGCATGTTGCTGGATGCGGCGAATTTCGGCATAGATGACGTCGAGGGTCTCGGCCATGCGGCGGTGCATGTCGGCGGGTTCGTCACCTTCGAGGAAATATGGCGTGTAACCGTAGCCTTCGAAGAGGGCCTTGAGCTCTTCCGGCTCGATGCGGGCGAGCACGGTGGGATTCGCGATCTTGTAGCCGTTGAGGTGGAGGATCGGGAGCACAGCGCCGTCGGTAATGGGGCTGAGGAATTTGTTGGAGTGCCAGGAGGCGGCGAGCGAGCCGGTCTCCGCTTCACCGTCGCCGACGATGCACGCGACCACGAGGTCGGGGTTGTCGAAGGCCGCGCCGTAAGCGTGGAGGAGCGAGTAGCCGAGCTCGCCGCCTTCATGAATCGAGCCGGGAACGTTTGGCGCATCGTGCGAAGGGATGCCATAGGGCCAGGAGAACTGGCGGAAAAGACGCTTCAGGCCATCGAGGTTGCGCTCGATGTTGGGATAAACCTCGGTGTAGGTGCCTTCGAGGTAGGTGTTGGCGACGATTCCGGGCGCGCCGTGGCCGGGCCCAACGACCAGCATCATGTTGGCGTGGTGATGGCGGATGATGCGGTTGAGGTGCAGATAGATGAAGTTGAGCCCGGGAGTAGTACCGAAGTGCCCAAGCAGGCGCGGCTTGATGTCGTCGCGGGTGAGCGGGCGCCGGAGGAGGGGATTTTCCTTTAGGTAGATCTGCCCGACCGAGAGATAGTTGGCGGCGCGCCAGTAGGCGTCCATCCGCTCGAGCTCCTGCTGATCCAACGGAGTGCGATGGCCGTCGGGCTGCTCCGTTATGGCACCTGTTGCAGAGGAGGCGGGCTTCGCTTTCGCGGCGGTGGGCATGGCAATCTCCTTGGGCTAGCTGGTGGGTGCTCGACGCGGGATCTTTTCCTGTTAGATGCAATGGGTGCGGACGAACTCACTTCAGGGGAACCCGGCCCTGTTACGCCAATATAAAGATATGCCGTCGTGGTGGTATACAGGCCACGGAGCGGGCGAAGCGCATGGCGGTGGGTCTGCGGGCGGGTTGGATGGCGGCGGCTTTGTGCGGGGCGGCGCTGGTGCTTGGCGCGTGCGGGCCTCGTGGGGCGCCGCCGGTTATGGCGGCAATGGCGCCGTCGACTTCAGCTTCGCCCGATGCGGCGTGCGCGGAGTGCCATCACGCGATCTACAAGCAATACGAGATGACGCCGATGGCGCGGGCGAGCGGTCCCGCATTGGATGGGCTGATGCAGGGGAGCTTCACCCATGCGGCCTCCGGCGTGCATTACAGGATATTTGAGCGCGACGGCGTTGGCTGGCTCAGTTACGCGCGGCCGGCCACGGCGGCGGGCGGATATCTGAACGGCGAGGTGAAACTCGAATATTTCATCGGATCGAACACGCGCGGGCGGACGTATCTGTTTGAGCGGGATGGCTACTGGTTCGAGGCTCCGGTGAACTGGTATGCGAAGAAGCGCGTGTGGGACATGGCTCCGAGTTATCTGAGCGCGCGCGAGATGCCGCTGACCCTGCCGGTGGAACCGAATTGCCTGCACTGCCATGTGAGCGGGGTGGCGGCGGCACTGCCGGGAGCGCGAAACCATTTTGCGGAAGCGCCGTTTGCGCATGGAGGGATCGGCTGTGCGTCGTGCCATGGCGATGCTTCAGAGCACGTGCGGACGAAGGGGAAGGCGGCGGTGCTGAATCCGGCGAAGCTGGATGCGGCGCGGCGCGATTCGGTGTGTTTGCAGTGTCATCTCGAAGGCGAGACTTCCGTGTTCCGGCTGGGACATTCGCTGGCGACGTACCTGCCGGGTGAGGCGCTGTTCGATAGTGTGGCCTATTTCGTCCATCAAGGTGAGATCGGACCGAATGGGCGCGCGACATCGCAGTATGAGGCGCTGTTGCAGAGCGCGTGCAAGCGGGCGAGCGGCGACCGGATGACCTGCACGACGTGCCACGATGCGCACGCCAGCCAGACGACGGCAACACCGGCGGAGCGGGTTGCATACTATCGCGCGAAATGCCTGAGCTGCCATGCCGGCACGAAGTTTGCGAACGAGCATCATCCCGAGCAGCGGGACTGCACGACCTGCCACATGCCGCGCGCCCCAAGCGAGGACATCGCTCACGAGCAGGTGACGGACCATCGCATACAGATAGCGGGGCGCGGAGGTGCGGCATTGCCGGCCCGGAGCGGGGCGCTGATTCCGATTGGTGATGAGGAGGCGAGCGATCGGGAACTCGGCCTGGCATATGCGCAGATGGCGCATCGCGGCGACCGCGGGAGCGGCGAAACGGCACAGGCACTGCTACGAAAAGCGGAGGCGCAGCAGGCGCCGGGAACGAAGGATGCCGAGCTGCACACGGAGCTTGGTTTTCTGAATCAAGAGGCTGGAGATATTCATGCGGCGGACCACGAATATCGCGCGGCTCTGGAGGCGGATGTCAACGACGGGACAGCGCGCGGCGACCTGGCGGTGCTCTTCGCACAAACAGGAGACTACGCGACGGCTGTGCGGCTGTGGCAAAGCGTCTTCGATGCCGATCCGGCGCAGAGCGCCGCAGGGTACAACCTGGCGCTGGGACAGTGCCGGCTGGGCCGGAAGGACAATGCCGAGGCTACGCTGAAGCGGCTGCTGAGCTTTGCGCCGGACGACCGGCGGGCGCGCTCGCTGGCGGCGGCCCTGGCGGGCGGGGCGCAGTCCTGTCCTGAAAAATGAGTTCCTCACAGCCTCCCTGTTGACAATCAATTCCTCTGGGTATCACTGCATTAGCACAATCACTTTCCGCGTACATTCCGGATTGGGTGTGCCGATTTATCCGCAGATTGAGACGCAGGTGAAGCAGGCCGTGGCTGCTGCTGCTGCTGGTGATTGCGCAGCTGGTGTTGGAGCGGCGTGAGATTCGGGCGTGATGGCCATGCGATAACGTGACCCCCCTCCCCCTCCCGTCACCGGAGGGCGGCTTGTAAGTCATTGCGGTGCTATCGGATAGACGCCCTCCCGTGGGCTAAATTCGTCTTTCCAAAAGAGTTATTGCTAAATTCGTCCAATGATTGAAGTTAGGCGTAAGAAAAGCCACCTTGATGGTGGCTTTTCCTGGTCCTCAATTAGTGACCGAACTTGTATCTATTTCCAGTATAGCGAATTGATGGATATGAAACGGCACGAATTCCGTTGATTCCCGAGATGGGAGTTACCTTTCATGGCTTACGAAGATGAACAAGAGGAATGCCCTTCGGGCCGGCCGCCATTGTTGGGAATTACCCCACCCTAGCTTCGCTAGAATGGGGCACCCGGTTGGTGTGGCGCTGCACGCAGAAAGCAGATCCCTCCACTTCGCTTCGCTCCGGTCGGGATGACGAATTCTGAAAAAAGGTGTCCCGGTCGGGATGACGATTTTGTGAGTAGGGAACTGCAGGTTCTTCGCTTCGCTCAGATTGACAAGGAATGAGTGTTATCGGGTTGATGCGCTGGCGTTGAGGCGCTGGAGATTTGCGCGTGCCTGCGCGTGATGCGGGTCGATGGCTAATGCGTGTTCGAAGTCGCTGCGCGCCTGTGTGCTTTGACCGGCTTGGGCGTGCAGGACGCCGAGGTTGCTCCAGCCGTCGGCATCTTTCCCATTGATGCGCAATGCGGCTTGCTGCTCGGCGATGGCGTCTTTGAGATCGCCGCGCGCGGCTAGCAACTGCGCTAACAGCGAATGGCTGGTGGGCTCGGCGGGATCGGCGGCGATGGCGGAGCGCAGTGCGGCTTCGGCCTCTTCAGGATGGCGGGTCTGCTGATCGGCGAAGGCCAGCTGTTGATAGGTTGCTGGGTCGTGCGCACCGGCCGCTACGGCTCGCGTGAGGAGCTCCTGCGCGTGATCGTGATGGTTCGCGGCTAATTCGAGCGAGGCGTAGTTGGCGAGCGTGTCGGGCTGTGCGGGATCGAGTGCGAGCGCGCGGTCGAATTCGGATCGAGCGGCGTCATCTTGCTGGAGCTGCGCGAGCGCGGCGCCGAGGCCTCCATGAGCGGCTGCATCGTCTGGATGCTGCTGAAGCACGGCGCGGTAATTGGATGCCGCGGCATCGTATTGATCGTGGTGCAGCTCAAGCGTCGCGAGATCGTAGCGCGCGTCGGTGTAGTTGGGATCTAGCGTGAGGGCACGCTTATAGGACACGAGCGCGGATTGCCAGTCATCGTTTTGCTGTTGGGCTGCGCCGAGAGACGTGGCGACACGCGCGTCGTTTGGCGAAGCGGCGGCGAGCTTGCGATAGATCGCGATTGCGCCGGCGGGGTTGCCGCTCATGGTGTCGAGCGAGGCGAGATTGTACGCGGCGAGCGAGTCGGTGGGATCTCGCGCCAGGCGGTGCTCCATCCAGGCGCGCTCGAGCAGCATGCGCGAGTCTACTTCGTGACCGCGTGCTGTTAGGTTCCATCGCATGGAGGGGGAGAACCTGCAGCCAGAGATGGCCCATCTCGTCGGTGGAGCGGTTGCCGTTGTGCACGCGGATAGGCGGGTTGGCGGGGTTGCGTGAGTTGGCGGCGGAGTTGTCGTAGACGTAGCGCATGTGCAGCACCGAGCCTGCGGGCAGAAGCAGCGGCTTGCGATAGCTGTAGACGGACTGGCGATCGATATCCCAGTCCTTAATAAGGATGAGCGGCGTTCGCTTGCCGTCCGGCGCGACGGACCAGGCTTCGAGCTGTTTGCCAAGGTAATGCGCATGCGGATAGATGCCGAGTGCGTAGACTGCGATGGGCAGGCGCAGCTCGTCTTCGACGACAAAGTGACTGTCGCCGGCAGGAATGTGGAGCGCGGCGTCATGCTCGAGCTGAAGGAGCATCGGCAAACGGGTTGGCGGAAGGTCCGTGAAGTAGAGACCGATGCGCGGCCGGACGGTTTCGAGGCGGCCGGTGGGCTTGAGGTGCGTGTTGAGGATGAGGTCATTGCCGGGATCGATGCGCCAGGGCATGCCGGGCGGCTCGACGACCGCGGGCGTGTCGGGCTTCCAGAAGAGGAAGTGGCTGTCGGGATCGAAGCGATCGCCGGAGCCGATTTCGAGCTCCATGCCGGGGATGCCGGCGCGCCAGTCAGTCGGGTGCCGGCGGCGGAGCTCAGCGGTGCGGTCGATAAGGATGTTGGCGTGGTGGACGACGCGCGCGTTGCCGGGAAGGATCTCGACAGCGCGGATGTAACGGGTGCGGGTGACGTTCACCGGATAAATGAAGTTGCGGAAGAGGTCCTGGCCGTCGGCGGGAACGGTGAAGGACTCTGGTGCGGTGAGGATGAGGTCAGGCGGCCCCAGCTGCCACTCGGATGTGTAGTGCGGGGCGGGAGGTGCTTCCGTGGCGATGCCTTCGGGCATGTTGGCGCTGACCCATCGCTTAATTTCGGTGAGGTCATGATCGGAGAGGCGGCGGCTATCGGCGAAGTCACCATAGCCGGGCTCGGGCAGCCACGGCGGCATGAAGCGTGATTGCGTAACAGCGAGGATTTGTGCGGACCAGCGGCGCGCGTCGTTGTAGGTGAGCAAACTGAATGGACCCGCGCCGCCGGGGTGATGGCAGGTCGTGCAGTTCTTATAAAGGATGGGCGCGATCTGGTGAGACCAGGTAGGCGGGGTAGCCTGATTCGCGACGCCGTTCTGATTTATCTGCGCGCGGCTGATGGGAGCAAAACAAGCGATTGTGAGAATCGTGACTGCGGTGAGCACGAATTGTGATCTTTGCGTCATGCGCGCGGGATGATGGCGCAGCCGACTGGGGGACCCCCGGGCGGCGGAGGTTGCCGCCCGGCGAGTGCGGCGTTGAGCGCGTCGGCTAGATCATGGCGTGTGGCGGCTGGGCGTTGGGTTCCGAAGGTGAGATAGCGGTCATCGATACGGCCGTGCCAGAGGACAGGTTGGCTCATTGCATCGCCGTGAAAAATAGCTGCCTCAGGCGTGACATGAACGTGCGCGTGGGCGAGGAAGCGCGGATCGGGGGCAATGAGTTGAGACAGCGATGCGACTGTGGGGTATTGCTTCTGATGTGCGCGGACGGCGGCGAGCGTGTCAGAGGGATTGGGATAGACGAGCCAGAGGCGGACGCCGCGGGGCGCGAACTCTTTCGAGAGCCGCGCCAGCAGCGGGAGGTAGCGATTGGAGATGGGGCAGTCTGTGGCGACGAAGATAGCGGCGATGAACTTGTCGTCCGGCGCGGCGAGCGAGGTTACGTTCGCACCATCGATCGTTTGGCCGTATCCCGCGATATTCCCGGCGCGGAGGCACGACGGCGTGAGCAGCGCGCCGAAGGCGGCAGTGATGAAGGTGATGGCCTTGCGACGGGTACATGACGGAAGCGATGCGGCGGCAGGCATACCAAGGATGAGCAACGCCAGTTTAGAGCAATTTCGGTAATACAGTGACCCGGTTGAGACTTATTGGGTGTGGCTTTTCCTTGAAGAACTTATCGAAAATGCTCCAGCGCGCCAGCGGAAGGGGTGGCGCGGCTTTACTTAGCAGCAGGCATGTGGAAGGAAAAGGCCGTTCCGGAGTGACCCGTTTGCTGGCTGCTGCGAACAGCCATGGTCCAGCCGTTTCTCTTCACAATCTCGTGGGTCACCCACAATCCGAGTCCAGTGCCGGTCTCTCCCTTGGTGGTGATGAAAGGCTCGAAGATTCTGGGCAGCAGTTCCCGAGGGATGCCGGAGCCGGTGTCAGCGATGGTCAGGCGTATGCCATCGGAGCCGTCGCCCATTTTCGAGCTGGAGATACGGATACGAAGCCGTCCGCCGCGCCGCATGGCGTCGATGGAGTTTCCGATGATATTGGCGATGATCTGACGGAGTTCACCGGGACTTGAGAGCACGCTGGCCGAGGGGATGGTGATCTCGTGATGGACTGTGATGTTGGCTGCGGTAAGGCGTGAATGGTAGAGAACCAAGACCGACTGCACAATGCCGGCGAGCTCTGTTTGGGCAGGCTTGTTGGGTTCACGATAAAAGCGGAGCGTCTGAGTCGTGATCTCGGTAACGCGCGCCAGCTCCTGATCGGCATCGTCCAGATAACGCTTCAGGCTGTCCGGAGAGGGGTCATTGCGCATCAGGTAAAGCAGATTGGTGACTGCCTCCAGCGGATTGTTGATCTCGTGAGCAATGCTGGCGGCCAGGCGTCCGGTGACAGCCAGTTTTTCGGAGCGACGCAGGGCTTCCTGGGCGCGTTGGTACTGCACCATCTGGTCGCGAATCTGATATTGGCGACGGCGTCCGCGCAGAGCGATCTCGAGCGTGCCGAGCAGAGTCTCAGGGCGGATGGGGCGCTCCAGCAGGAAGACATTCCCCAGTGGGCGGCGCAGCTCACGCAACCGCTCGCTTTGCGCCGTCACCTGTCCACCGACGGTCAGGAGTATCAGCGGAAAGTCGGACCACGGAGGCTGCTGGCCCAGCACCCGGAGCACCTCCGGGATGACGTTTCCGCTCAGGGCTTCTTCAGAGAGGATGGCGGCGCCGGCGCCTCGCTCGATTTCGCTCGCCAGCTCAGTGATGAAAGGGGTCGTGTGGCAAGGCAGGCCCGCGCGCTGGAGAAGCCCTGCGATCAGATCGCTGTCGCGGCCTGTGGGGGCAAGAATAATCGTGCGGTTTTCGACCAGCGCAAACTCATTTTCCGAAAATCGGGGCTTCATTCGAAGCGGCTTCCGCTCCAAGGAACCTTGGAACTCCGGTAAGGACTCCTTCAAAATTCGTGAGCGGCTCACCGACATAGACTTTACCCTCTCCAAAAATGAGTTCGCGGATCGCACGTTCGTGTGGTCCGCTGCGTTTCTTCACCACTGACAGCGCCTGGCGTATTTGACCTGCCCTTTCGAAGTATCGGAAGAGCAGAACGGTGTCTGCCAGATAGCTTACGTCGACCGGGGAGTTCATGGATGTGCCGATTACCCCGTGTTGCGCAAGGGTGATGATGGTGGCAATCCCATGCTGTCCGAGATAGGAGAAGAGCTCGTGGAGCTGCATCGCGAGAAACTGCTCGTGAGGCATGGCATTGAGCAGGCCATTCATGCTGTCGATGACCAGTACACGGAGGTTCTCATCTTCGACCAACCGACGGACCCGGGCGACGAACTGGCCGGGTGAGAGCTCGGCAGGATCGATCTGCTGCACTTCAAGATGGCCCTTTTCAAGCAGAGGATCGGGATTCATGTGGAGAGCACGGGCCCGGTCGAGCAGGGTGTTGATCGACTCATCAAAGGCAAAGATCATGGCCTTTTCGTTGCGCTGCGCGGCAGAGACCGCATAGCGGAGAGCGATGGTGGATTTTCCACAGCCCGCGGGGCCAAGAAGCAGAGTGCTGGTGCCGGTGTCGATGCCTCCTCGAAAGAGCTCGTCGAGTTCTTTAAGCCCGCTGGGCACATTCTTACGCTTAAAGCCGGGCTTGTGCTCGGCTGCGACCAGGCGGGGATAGACGGCGATGCCGCCCTTCTCGATGGTGTAGTCGTGAAAGCCTTCGCTGTATTGCGAGCCGCGCACCTTGCAGATCTGGATGCGGCGCCGATTTACACCATAATCGCGGTTGATGGTTTCCAGATGCACGACTCCATGCGCGATGCTCTGCAACTGCATGTCGTGGCCGCCTTCCGCAGTGCCGTCGTCGAGCAGATAGACAGTGCAATTGCGTCCGGCGAGGTGCCGTTTGAGAGCCAGAATCTGGCGGCGGTACTTGAGGGGGTCGCGGGCCACCATGCGCAGCTCCGAAAGCGAATCGAAGACGAGCCGCTGCGGCTGGACCGCATCCACCTCTTTGAAGATGGCGGCGAGCGTGTCGGCGAGCTCGACCTCCGAAGGATGGAAGACGGTGTACTGTGCCTCTGGCCTCAGATCCTCCTCCGGAGAGGCCATTTCACAGATGACGAGGGATTCCGCCGACCATCCATGCGAACGGATGCTCTCCCGGAGCTCGTTTTCCGACTCGGAAAGGGTTACGTAAAGTACCTTTTCACCTTTCTGAATGCCCGCAAGCAGAAACTGCAGCCCGAGGGTGGTTTTGCCCGTGCCGGGATTTCCCTCGATAAGGTAGAGGTGTCCTTTCGGCAGCCCGCCATGCAGGATTTCATCAAAGCCCGGAACACCCGTGTTCAGGAGGACTTTGGAGTTGTTGTCCAATGAGGATCGATCTGCATCTTTGACCGAGACAGAGGAGTTTTTCATCATCGCGACGGATTGGTCCTTTCTGAATTGTGTCATTTGCATGCAGGGACGTTCTTTGGATTCGCAATTGGAAGATATGTTTGCTTGCCGGGCCGGAACCCTAAAAAACGACCGGGAAAAGACGCCCGCGGAAAATGCAGCAGGCAACCCGCGAGCGAGTTGGCAGGCCGGTATTGTTTGTTCGATTCCGTGATGATCGGCAAGGTGGCCGAATTGCTTAGAAACCGTTCGCGTGCAGGGCATAGACGATCGCAGAGGCGGCGAGGCAATACACGCCGAAGAGATACCAGCGGCCGGTTTCGAGCCAGCGGCTTAGCCATTGGAGCGCGAGCAGTCCGGCCAGGAACGAGAAGACCATGCCGAGCAGGCTGGACAAGAGCGAGGCGTGGAGGTCAATGTGCGCGCCGGCGAGATGCGCGGCTTTCCAGAGGCGCAGTGCTTCCAGGAGGACGACGGCCGGTGTGAGCACGACGGCGAGGGCAAAGCTGAAGCGTTCGGCATCCTGCTTCGTTGTGCCGGTGATCATGCCGATGGAGATGGTGGAACCAGAGCGGGAAAATCCGCGGAAGGGAAGCGCAAGGCCCTGCACCACGCCCATCCAGCCGGCCTGCCGCAAGGTGAGCCTGCTCTGTGCGATGCGATCGTGGGCCGCGGGCGGTCTGCGGTGCTCGAGGACGCCGGCGATCAGGATGAGGAGGCCGACGGCGGCCAGCGCAGGAGCGATCCATTCCAGATGGCTGAAGAGCTGCTCGATCTCTGCATTGGCGGCGCCGCGCAGCAATGTGTGCTCGAGGAGTTTCTTGACGCCCTCGCCGATGATTCCTGTGAGCACGGTTGCCCAGATCAAGCGCACGATAAAGCGGCGGAAGATGTCCTTGTTCGAAAAGTAAGCGCTCTTCCAGGTGCTCCAGAAATAGGCGATGACGGCGAACATGGTGCCGGTATGGAGCATGACGAGAAGCAGCGTCATCTGCGGAGCGGAGGGATTGAGGCCCATTAGCTTTTCGGCAACGATCACGTGCGCGGAGCTGGAGACGGGCAGGAGTTCGGCGAGCCCTTGCACGATGGCGAGGACGATGACCTGGAGCAGGGACATGCCGCAAGTTTACGAATGCTACCTGAAGATTCGGTTAAGGGAGCTCAGGAGGTTCAGCAACAGCGCTCTCAACAATAAGGACGTTTACTTTGCCAACTTCGCGGCCAGCGGTTTGCCTGCGCCTTCGGTGAGGGGAGCGATGTGGTCGAGGGGCGGGGCGGGGAAGACTTCGGTGAGACCGGAGGGCCAGCTTACTTCGATTTCCTTGAGCACGGGCGAAGGGCCGAGGCCGAAATGGAGGCGCAGGTCGCTCGACGAGTTATAGGAGGAGCCGCTGCGCACCTCGTTGATCCAAACACGCTGTTTGCCGGCTGCGGTGCCGCGCACCATGACACGCGCACCGATGGCGGTGCGGTTGGATTTTGTGCCGGTGAGCGCGAGCTCGATCCAGTGATTGGTGTCCGGAGCGCGATTGACGAGCAGCATAGGAAGCGAGCTGACGTCGTTGATGACGACCTCCTGGCGGCCGTCGTTCCAGAGATCGGCGATGGCGAGCCCGCGAGCGGAGGCAGGGGTGGTGATGCCAGGGCCGGAGTCCTTGCTGATGTCGGCGAACCTGCCGTTGCCGAGGTTGTGATAGAGCAGGCGGGGCTCACGGTAGTCGGAGCCGAGGTGGCTGGAGTCGACTTCAGGGTAGACGTGGCCGTTGGCGGAGATGATGTCGGGCCAGCCGTCGTTGTCAATGTCGATGAACATCGTGCCCCAGCCGAGTTTGTCGGTGTTGATGCCGAGGCCGGCAGGATAGGTCACGTCGTCGAAGGTGCCATCGCCGTGGGCGTGGTAGAGGGTGGCGGTGTCGTCGGAGAAGTTGGTCTTGAAGATGTCGAGATGGCCGTCGCCGTCGTAGTCTGCGACGGTTGAGCCCATGCCGGCCTGCTCGCGCCCATCTTCATTGAACGCGACGCCGGCATCGGCGGCGCGATCGGTGAAGGTGCCGTCGTGATTGTTGCGGTAGAGAATCGCGGGGGTGGAGTCGCAGGCGATGTAGATGTCGGGCCAGCCATCCTCATCGGCGTCGATAGTGGAGACGGAAAAGCAGTAATGCCCGTTGGTTTTGGTAAAGCCGCTCTTGAGGGAGACATCCTCGAATTTGCCGTTGCCGAGGTTGTGATAGAGCGTGTTCGGCGCCCACTCCAAGCCGCGCGGGCCGCACATGACCGGCACGCCTTTCCATATGCAGCCGGGGGCTTTGCCGGGTTCGGGCACGTCCTTGATGTCGAAGTGGACGTAGTTGGCGACAGCGATGTCGAGCTTGCCGTCGCGGTCGTAGTCAACGAAGGCACAGCCGGTACCCCACTCTTTACCGGAGCCGGCGACGCCGGCCTGCCCGGCGACTTCGCGGAAATGGCCGCGTCCCTCGTTGTGGTAGAGGCGATTCTTGCCGTATCCGGTGACATATAGATCGGGGAGGCCATCGTTGTCGTAGTCGCCGACGCAGGCGCCCTGTCCCCAGCCGGTATCGGCGAGACCGGATTTCGCCGTGACATCGGTGAAGGTGCCGTCGTGGTTGTTGTGGAAGAGATGGCTGGTGGGCGGCGGTCCGGTCTCCCTGGCTTCGGGATGCAGGTAGGTTCCGTTGACGAGAAAGATGTCGGGGTAGCCGTCGCCGTCATAGTCGAGGATGGCGACGCCGGAGCCGGTGGCTTCGAGAATGTAACGTTTGGAGGTTACCCCTCCGTTAACATCCAGTACCTTGATTCCGGCCTGCGGAGCGACATTTTCAAACCATGCCGGAGCGGGATGGGCCGCACTGGGTGGGTACGGTCTGGATACCTTCTGTGCGTACGCGGCGAAGGCAAGAAAAGCCGCGTAAGCGCTAACTATGAGCGCTTTCGCATAACGTTTGTCTTGAGGCGGCATCGCTTTCCGATTGTAGTGAAGGTGGCGCCGGGCTCGTGCCAGATTGGCGGCGATTTTTCCTTTGACACTCACGTTCTTTGATCCTTATAGTTCGACCCCGAGCAGTAATCATCCTTTTGAACGAGACAAAAGTAGTACCGCTCAAGTACTCAACGGTAGCAAACGCATAACTGCTGGTGCGGATTTCAGAGGGCACACTGCAGGGCGCCAAAGCAGCATTTTTCAGGGAGACCGATATGACGAGACGCATGCGAGCGGTTTTGACCGCTTGTCTTGGTGCTGGGCTAGCCTTCCTTCCGATTACAGTTCACGCGCAGGCAGTCTACGGATCGATCAACGGAACGGTGACCGACGCGTCCGGCGCGGCCGTTCCGGGCGCGACGATCACGGTGACGGATGAGAACAAGGGCACCTCCGTGACCACCAAGTCGAACGAATCGGGCAATTACACGGTGGAACACATGATCCCGGATCTCTACACCGTGAAGGTGGAGATGACCGGTTTCAAGACCTTTGAGACTAATCACCTGCAGGTACTGGCCGATACGTCGCCCAAGGTGGATGCTCCGCTGCAGGCAGGCGGCGCGAGTGAGACGGTCAATGTCAACGCCGATGCCATTCCGCAGTTGAAGACCGACCGCGCGGACGTGGCACAGGTGTTCGATCAGAAGACGGTGGCGGACCTACCGATCTCCGGCCGCAACTTCACCAGCCTTGAGCTACTGCTGCCGGGTGCTCAGCAACTGGGCTGGAGCCACGCTTCCGATGAGAACCCGCAGGCGAGTCAGCAGATCCAGATCGATGGCCAAGCCTTTGGCGGCGTTGCTTACGAGCTGGACGGCA
>CAVTQV010000009.1:0-56055 GCA_963736915.1 uncultured Acidobacteriaceae bacterium
TTGGCTCTACGCACTTGATGCGGGCAGGCTGGGTCTGACTGATTCTCAAGAACACAATACCGGCTTCGGGCGAAAGGATGTCGAGAGAGTGACCGGGCGGGTCATGCATGGATCTTCGATTCGCTCATCTCCGAGTAGACGGGTCCATTCGATCGCAGAACCACACTTCTGAGAGGCTCAGCATTGAGGCGTTCAGTTGGTTGTAGTTACTTTCGGCCGTCGATACCATGCCCTGAGCGATCCGCTCCTCACACCGGACAGGGGTGATCAATCAGTTCGTGCTTTTCCCCTCGAGAGGGATCGCAATCCGGAAAGGCCGCGAGCACCTCCTACGGAATATGCCTCTCGTTCTCGAAGCAGCCTGAACGGGCCCTCTCACCTGAGAATCAGAGCCAGACTGTATTTCACAAAGCAGGTGCTACCGTCTGAGTTGCGCGGCCGCCAAATCGCGCGTCGGCTCGGGACTGATACTTACGTCGTCGATCCAGAGTGTGCCTTTGATTAGGTTGTCGAAGCGGAGAGAGGGCGTGCGGACGAGGCGGATGTGGATCAGGCCAGCGGCGGCGGGGGAGACGACGAATGAGTGTTGGACAAGGGTCCAATCGTGTGATCCCAGGACGGGTTCGGTGGTGAAACTCAGGTTCTTAGGCGCGCGCTCGTTGGCAACGCGGAAGCTGATTCCTTCGTCTGTGGACAGGTCGTTAGAACGCACGTAGGCATGAAAGCGGTAACGGCCAGGTTTCAAGAACACAGTTTGATGAAGGCCAACAGAGCTCAGATTTTGAGCCCCGTTGAAATCGATGCGTAAGGAGCGGGAACCTGCGTGGGAACGAATCTTATCGAAGTCGATGTTTGCGCCGGGGGCTTCTTCGACGGTCCAGTCGAACTGCGAGCCGGTGGGTGCGATCGAAGCTGCCGTCAAAGATACGGTTGTGTCGGGGTAATTCGGGTCGCGGTTGGCGGCGTATTGTACCCAGGCGTGGGAGGCCGCTTCCGGCTGGTTGTTTTTAAGGAGGAAGGATACGTATTCGTTGGCGATTTTGTTGATCTGCGTAGTGATGGGAGAGGATGCAGGTCCAGGTTGTGCAGCATCGGCCGACCTCTCTTCGGAGATGAGAAACTGCAGGAAGGCGACATCTGGCGGCCGTCGAATTGGGGAGGCCGAAGGCGAGGATGTAGGAGAGAGGAATCTTTGCTTCGCGGTAAGCGGCGAACCCTGTTTCCTGATACTGCGGGTCGCCTTGCATAGCTTGCGCCAGCGGGGGCATGGCCTCGCTGTTTTCACCGAGAGCGAAATGGAAGTTCGCCGCGCGATTCAACACGTATGGGGTGTTCGGGCTTAGCTTGAGGGCTTCGTTGTAACAGATCGGCCTCGGGCATGTGTCCATGTTTCCTGAACGAGTCACCAAGATCTTCCCACCGAGATGGTGCGGCCGGGTCGCGGCGCAGGAATTTGATGAGCACTCGCGGTGGGAGATCGGTGGTCTCGTTCACGCCATGGGCGATCTTCTCGGTTATCTCGAGATTTGCTATGCGCATCTGCCGATCGTGCAGAAAGCCGACTCTGCCTTCTTGTCGCCATTGCAGGTTGGGTTTCCGAGAAAAGCTAGCCAGGCGGAAGCATCAGGCCATTACGAGGCCGAATATCGAGAATGGGTCTTCGCGGTTACCTTCTCGAGGGCGATTGGGCGTTCCGGGCTTGGCCTGTAGGAAGGCCAGCGCCAATCCCCAACGGCCAAAGCGAAGGTCATGGCGTCAGCTGGGATGTGCAGGTTGAAATCGGCCAAGGCCTGAATTAGGGCTTCGGAGATGCCGCCGACGCACGCAAGGCCTAGCGATCGGGTGTCTTTGTCTGGTCCAGAAATCGGCGGCACGCCTGGCGCCGCGTACGTCCTACCGATGATCACGAGTATCGCGACAATAACCGGAAGCCCGACTCCGCCAGCTCGGCCAAATATTCCAGGTAGTCGTTGGTTGAGGTTTGTCCAGGCATCAACCGGCCCGGATGTACCTGATACCTTCAGAAAGGCGAAAATGGTAATTGCCTAGGCCGCAGCCGAAGAGGGGATGAGCCTGCCGATCGACGGCGCAAGGTTCCGGCTCCAGATTGAAACCGACCTTCGCCCGTTCATCGGCACTAAGGCCGGCGAACTCATGCACGAGCCGGTCCGGTGCAAGGAACGCCGGCAATCAATAGCGTTCCCTGCAGATCGGCCCAATCAGCGCTGCCCATTTTTGCCACCCCGAAAGTCTCAGCAAAGACGCAACGGCGCCCATAATGAGAATGATCCAGTCGCGGAGAGGTAACCCGCTTTCGAGAGCGAGAAAGGATTTGCCGCGAAAATGCAGACCGCGAACGGGGTAGTCAAGGGAACGCATCAGGCGCCAACCACGGCCTATATGTAGTCTTGCCGACTGCGTACGCGATCGCGACAGGTAAAGCCATTTCCAGCAGGCCCGAAAACTGGTCGATGATTTGCGAGACGTCCCGGCTTAGCGGCTGCCGTGCCCGGGAAAACTCGGCAAGTCCCCAGCAAGCCTCACCTGAGCCGATCACGAGCAGGGGGAGCGCCACCGCCAAGGGGCGGCGACATCGCGTTAGAGCAGGCGGTGATAAGAAACACGATCGTGTATCTCGCGTGGCAGGAAAGGTAGCTCCACGTCCTTGGGGGTCCCCCCCAGTGCTTAGGGCTGAAAGCTCGGAGTCCGAGCTGACAGCCGTCAGCGCGCGCGAGAGGATCCCGCCCCGCGGCTCGTGGACACCCAAGACACAAATTGTAAGGGCAGCGAGGAAGCTGGAGGCACACGAACAGGCAGAGTGCCATTGCTGCTAACCGCACGAAGGTGTACGAGTTCGGGCTGGTATTCTGAGACCCCATGGCAGCGCGCACGGGACTCCGCCCAAGCCAATAGCCAAAGATCAGAAGTACCCGCCAGGAGGATCGCCGCCTCCTCCAGTCCGAGCGACAGCGTATGCCAGAGCACAACCGCAGGCCGGGGCGATGAATCCAATTGGGGCACCCGACTGCGTGCCTGCGGCACGAATGCCTTCTGCGGAGAGCAACCTCTTAGCTGCGTGCTAGCAAGGAGCGGTGGGAGCTCTGGGTCGATGTCTGGCACGCTCCACTGCAGCGGCATTATGTTGCTGCTCCGACAGGTACTCGTGCCACATAGAGTGGAGCCGGATTTCATCTCGCATGTCACGGTCACGGTCCGTGGGGCCGCTGGATGTGCAGGTCTTCTTGGCTGAGACGTGCAGGCTGGTGTGCTGCTGCCTTAGACTGCCAGTTGCAGACCGAGTACCCGGGAGGGGCCAGCACCCACGTACCAGTGTAGGTACCGGCGCTGCCAGACTGTTGGACGTGGCGTTTGAAGGTCGTGGTGCCACAAAAGTCGAGTCGTCGAGACGCCAACGGCGCAAACGCTCCGCCCAGCGCCACCCCGGCAAGAAGCCGAAATATTCCCGTCTCGGCATCGGAGTGGCCAGCGCCCGGGCGATATGACCGTCGAAATCGAGAACTCATGTTTAGCCTCCTCCTCGGCCGCAGACGGGATCAGAACCGGACGAATCCGGATTCCATACGATACATCAGGCTTGATCTCTGGAGCAAGAGTGTCGCCAAAGGACAGTGCCGATCGCGATTGGCTACCGGAGTGCTTCACCACTCCATCGAATGACTGCTCTTCTCTTTTGCTCAGCCGTGCTGTGCTCGCCGGCATCTTCCTCGTTGCAGGTATCTCAAAGCTCAAGGATCGAAGCCGGATCACGGAAGTCGCTCGTTGACTTCGGTGTCCCGAAAGGGCTCGCAAAGCCGCTTGGCGTACTACTGCCCGTGAGTGAAGTGCTCGTGGCGATCGGGCTGCTGTTACACTCGTTTGCCTGGATCGGCGCAATCGGGGCTCTGGCGCTGTTTCTCATCTTCATCCTGGGAATCACCGTGACGCTCGCGCGAGGCAAGAGGCCGGATTGCCATTGTTTCGGACAGCTCCATTCGAAGCCGATCGGATGGGATCTCGTTGCGCGAAATGCTGTGCTGGCGGCCCTTGCAGCCTTTGTGATTTCTGCCGGACCGCGACAGCCGAGCTTTGGGGATTGGATTGCGAGCGCCATTAGCGCGACTTCAGGAGGTCCTTTGATTCTCGTGATCGGAATAGCAGGAGTGGCGCTGCTCGCGCTGCAAAGCTGGCTGATCTTCCAGTTAATTCAACAGGGTGGACGTGTGTTGCTGCGCTTAGATGCGCTCGAAAAACAGGTGGGCGGAAAGGCGGAACCGGAGGCTCCGGGCATAGCAGGGTTGCCGGTGGGTGAAGCTGCGCCTTCGTTCGAACTCGAAGACTTGCAAGGGCGGAGCGTATCGCTCGACCAACTTCGCAGCGGTGACAAACCAGTGATGCTGTTGTTTGCACATCCGGGGTGCGGACCATGCGGCGCCTTGTTGCCGGAAGCGGCTCAATGGCAACGGGATGGGGCAGACCACTTCCGGCTGGTGGTGGTATCGCAAGGAACACGAGATGAGAACACAGCCAAGATGAGACCGCACGGGATCGATACCGTCCTCCTCCAGCGCGAACACGAAGTTGCGGATCAGTACGATGCGCTCTCAACGCCCAGCGCGGTACTGGTGCGAGCACAGGGCGCGATCGGGAGTGCGGTTGCGACGGGAGCGGAAGCCATCCGTTCCCTGGTTGCGAACACGATCAACGAATCGACTCTCAGTCAGGTACTGGCCGGGCCCGTTTCGAGCCAACTTGAGGAAGGTGCGAACGCTCCGGCATTGGTTTTTCCTGATCTGGAAGGCAGGATGTTTCGCCTTTCGGAGACTCGCGGAACTCCGACGATTGTGCTGTTCTGGAATCCAGGATGCGGATTCTGCCAGCAGATGACCGACGACTTGAAGCGGTGGGAAAAGAAAGCATCCAAAGCAGGCACGCAGGTCGTATTCATTTCGACCGGCAGCACGGCAGACAATGAAAAGCAGGGTTTTCGCTCACGCATACTGCTCGACCAGCACTTCAGCGCTGGGAAGGTGTTTGGAGTGACTGGGACGCCTTCGGCTCTGCTGCTTGATGAGGAAGGGAAGCTCGCCTCGAGAGTCAGCGGTGGGACGCCAGGAAATCTGGGACTTCGTATTCGCCGCTCGAGTGACGCCAGGGCTCAGGGCGTAGTTATAGTACTGCTCGACTTGCAGCGTAGGCCCGCGGCAGGCGATAAGAAACGGTTGAAGAGGAGTGCTGCGCTTTCCTTTGATGAGTTCAGAGATTGTGTATCCATGGTTTGCAGTGCAGGTTCGAACGGGTGGTGAGACCCTTGTGGAGACAGCGCTTCGGAGGAAGTTCTATGAGACGTTGTTGCCGACGTACAAGGAATCCGGCAATACTCGGATCGCATACGGAAGCTCGACTCCGCCCTGTTCCCCGGCTATCTCTTCTGTCGATTAAATCCGGATCAACGGCTTCCGGTTCTGATAACCCCAGGAGTTTATGACATCGTCCGGTGCGGTGAGACGTTACAGCCCGTAGATGAACGAGAGATCGAGGCGATCCGTAGAGTTATGGAAGCGGGTTGCACGGCTAAGCCTTGGCCCTATCTGAAAGCTGGCGACAAGGTACGCGTAGGCTTTGGATCTCTTACCGGCGTCGAAGGGTTGATGATCCAGGAGAAAGGCGAGGATCGCCTTGTCTTGTCCATCTCGCTTCTTCAGCGATCGGTCAGCCGTGACGGTTGAGCGCAGTTGGGTGCAGCCGGTGTCACGGGTGCATTGTGCTCGATGAGCAGATCATGCAGTTCTTCTTGAAGCAGGCGGCTGCGCTGTCAGATGCAGTGTCTTTACAGGTACACTCCTTTGAAACAGATGTAAACGAAAGTACACAGCGGAGCTAGCGAATGGTGTGAACCGGTTGATTTTCCGGGTTCGCGTATTTGGCTACGCGATTGCCACTAGGATTATCCTGTACTGCGAGCGATCTGTTGAACGGGGTGCTCCCGGTTGCGTTTGCTCGACTTGTACAGACTCAAAGACGTGACGAAAATGGCGGTAGCTTGCTCTTTGAGCGATCAGATGACACAACGGCCGGCTTGCTGCCGACACGAGACTGTTCGTGCGCGCTTATGGACTCTCGATCGGGGTTGAGGTGAACGATTCCCGAGTGCTTCGGTTGCTGCCGAAGCATATGCCCTATGGCTGGCAGCGCGCTCGGCGCAACCGACAGATCGAGACTACTCGCTCGTCACGGATGAGCGTCAGAGCGGTCGCGAGTTACATCGGACTTACGCGCTTTTTAACGGAACGAAGTGTTTAGTTCATTCGGCGGGAGTGGAAGATGTGCTTGAAGGGCTTGAGAGGGACGCGAGGTCTTTTGTTGCAGAGCATGCCCGGGCTTACCTCTTTGTTCATGCCGCCGTTGTGGGTTGGAACGGGCTGGCCATTGTGATGCCCGGGAAATCCATGTCGGGAAAAACAAGCATGGCAGTCGAGTTTGTTCGAGCAGGCGCAGAGTACTATTCCGATGAATTCGCTGTGTTCGATGAAGCTGGGCTTGTTCATCCCTACGCAAAGCCGTTGTCCATTCGGGACATAAAAGACGGAGACCGACAGCGAGATTACCCGGTCGAGTACTTTGGCGGCCGGGCGGGCAGAAAACCAGTGCGTGTTGGCCTAGTACTTGCGACTCATTACGGCGAGGGAGCCCAGTGGCGCCCGCGTCAACTCTCTCCCGGAAGAGGTGTGATGTCCTTGTTATCCAACGCAGTGGGAGCCCGGAACAAATCGGGCACCGCAATCGAGATACTGGCGCGTGCCATCGAGAAAGCAACAATCTTACAGGGCGTACGCGGCGAGGGTGCGACGGTCGTCAAGTCTGTGTTACGTTCACAGCATCAGTTTGCAGCCGGAAGTAGAGGAATGGAGTAAAAACGCAGATGAATCCTCATTATCCTCTTGCTCGAAGAGATGATCTGGTTATACGTGAGTTGCCGGACGAAGTGCTTGCGTATGATCTTCGGCGAGAGAAAGCCTTTTGCCTGAATAAAATCGCGGGTGCGGTCTGGAAGTTGAGCAGCGGAGAGAGATCTGCCAGCCAGATTGCGGAAGAGATGTCTCAGCAGCTCGGAGCAACGATTAGCGAGCAGGTGGTATGGTCTGCCATCGATCGATTGGGCCGGGATCATCTTCTCGAGTATTGCGTGCCGATCCCGGCGTTCTCGTCTGGAGCTACCCGAAGGCAACAACTGCGGTCCCTGGGAAAGGCAGCGGCGTTCGCTGGCCCGCTGGTTGCGGCACTGACAGTACCGAAGGCCTCAGCGGCACAGAGTTGCCGGCCGGCCAATGCATCGTGTACTCCCGGAGATATTCCATGCTGCAAGGGCACGCCGTGCAGCCCGAAAGATCACGGTAAGGGATTTACTTGCAAGGCATGAACTGCATCGGGCGCTGTTAAGGGGCGTTCGAATTTTGTCGCAACCGAGAGTAGAACTAAATCGCGATGCGCATCTGTGGCTCGTGCTCCGAAATGCAGTACATCAACACGAACTCTGCGCCGCCTTCCAGATCCTACGCTCAATCCATATAGAGCCTATTCTTTTGAAAGGCTGGAGCATCGGTCGTTTCTACCGAGAGCCAGAGATACGGAGCCAGGGTGATATTGACCTGCTCGTTTCTGACCGAGAGGCCGCCATCGCGGAAAACGAGCTTCGCAAGCACCGGCAGATGAACATTGATTGGCATCGGGTTTCGACATTGCGCGCCGAGTTTGAAAAACCAGAAGACGCGATCGCCCGATCGCAAGAGGTTCCTCTGCAGAGCACAAACCTCCGTGTCCTTTGCCACGAGGACAACTTGCACTTCACAGCCATCCACATGTTGAAGCACGGGGGCTGGTCGCCGATATGGGTGAAAGATGTGGCTGTGCTGCTCCGAACGCGCGCCGCAGACTTCGACTGGGCTATCTGTCTCGGTGATGAGGAGACGCGAGCTGGATGGGTATTGACAGCTCTTGTTCTGGCGAATCGCTTACGAGGCGCGGACATTTCAGGTACTCCGGCCGAGAACTACACTATTCCACTTTGGGTAGAATCCACGGTACGTATTGCACAAGAGAGTCCCGAGCCAGCGGACAATCAGCCGCCTGAAAGCATCTGGAGTTCGCTTGCTCATCCTTGGAGACTGCCGTACGCTCTCAAGAATCGTTGGCCGAACCCGATAGCGGCAGCAATCAAGACTGGCAGGCCTTTCAGGCGCAGGTCGCCGTGGGTTCATCAGCTTTTCTATTGCCTGAACTTAGTAATTGACTTCCTGTTCCGAACGTTACGCCGAAACTGGTTCGGGCAGTTTCGACTGGCGATAGAGGCTTGACCTTGTACTTCCTTTCCCCCGTCCGCCTAATAATGAGCACTATCCTGCTCGCGGCGCCAGCTCTACAGGCTCAAGACAAGCCGCATGGGGATAAAGTCCGCGGCGGTTATCAGCTAGGGGCGGATGATCAGATTGTTCTTCGAGTAGCGAATGCTCCTGAAATTAGTGATAAGCCAGTTCGAATCGACACCGAGGGCAATATCAATCTCCCGATGGTCGGTCGGGTGAAGGCTGGCGGCATGACTGCCGAACAACTCGAGTCGGAACTGGCGAAACGCCTCAAGACCTACCTAGAAGACCCGGAAGTTTCGGTTAGCGTCACTGAGTTTCATAGTCAGCCAGTCTCCGTAATTGGAGCGGTGGGTTCTCCCGGCGTTCAGCAACTACAAGGGCGGAAGACGCTGGTAGAAATTATCTCGCTTGCGGGTGGGCTGCGCCCCGATGCGGCCCCGGTTGCCAACATCACACGTCGTTTGGAGTGGGGACGGATCCCGCTACCAGATGCGAAAGATGATCCTGGAGGACAGTTCAGCATTGCAAGCGTCGACTTGAAGACGCTGATCGACGCCAAGAACCCGGAAGAGAACATCCCAATATTCCCGCAGGACGTCATCTCGGTGCCCCGAGCCCAGTTGGTCTATATCCTTGGAGATGTCACGAAGGCCGGCGCTCTGCCTTTAGACGCAAAACAGTCAATCTCTGTTCTCGAGGCGCTATCAACGGCGGGTGGAACGCTTCGCACAGCGGCGACAGCGAAAGCTAAAATCCTCCGAGTCGTTAAGGGTGCGCCACGGCGGACAGAGTTGCCGATCAATTTGAAACAGATTCAAAACGGGAAGGCTGACGATGTACAACTCGTGGCCGGCGACATCCTCTTCGTTCCCGGTAGCGACACGAAGCGAATTACAGCGCGGGCGGCTGAGGCCGCAGTTCAGATGGGCACGGTGATGCTGAGCTACGGCATCATCCGCTAGAAATTGCACCGTGGAAAAGCTCGAAACCAGCCTAGAACAAGCCAACGACGGGGTCCACTCGAACGGCCATGGCGCGATGTCGGTCTCGCGCTCGCACGGACCGGAGGTGCCCCCTTCAACCTTCAACCAGAAACGAGATTATGCCGGGATTCTCGAATACTGGCAAATGGTTCGGCGACACCAGCGGATGGTATTGCTTGCCGTTGTCCTTGGAAGTGTGCTCGGTTATGTCCGGACGCTGCCCGAAGAACGGATATATCAAGCTCATACAACGCTCGAGATCCAAGGAATGAACGAGGATTTCTTGGACATGAAAAATGTGAGTCCGACGGCCTCGACCAGCTATTCACCGGATTATGACATTCAAACGCAGGTCAGAATCTTACAAAGCCGCGGGCTTATTCGGGCAGCTTACGACAAAGTGGCCGCGAAGAAACGAAATGGCGCCATCGAGGCTCCGGATCGCCTGACGGCGTGGCGGAAGGCGCTAAATCTATCGCCACCGACTCCGGAATCGCTCTGGCAAGAAGCCTTGGGAATCGCTGCCGGGAGCGTACGAGTCCGAGCCTCCGGCCTGAACCGGATTGTTGATGTCAGCTGCGATTCCACCAATCCAGAGGTTGCCGCGGAGTTCCTGAACATCTTAGGCCAGGAGTATATTCAGCAGAATCTGGAGGCTCGCTGGAAGAGCACGGAACGCACAGGCGATTGGTTGACCGGACAGTTGCGCGATCTGAAAATAAAGTTAGAGAAGGCCGATGACGAATTACAGGCTTACGCGCGCGTCTCCCGGCTCACCATCACGGACGAGAAAAACAATGTAGACGAGCAGAAGCTCATGGTGTTGCAGAAGGACTTGTCCGACGCCGAAGCCGATCGTGTCGGAAAGCAATCAAAGTTCGAGATGGCGTCCAGCAGCCCTACGGATTCGCTTCCAGACGTGGTGGATGACTCCAATCTTGCCGACTATCAGAAGACATTGACCGACCTGCGCCGGCAGTATGCGCAATTGCGAACCGTGTTTACGCCGGCCCACACCGAGTTGAAACGTATTCAGGCTCAAATCAACATGGTGCAGACGGAGCTCGAAGCGGAGCGCGGCAACATTCTGCGCCGCATCCGGAACGACTACGACGCTGCTCGGCGTCGAGAGAAGCTGCTTTCTATCGCTTACGCGAATCAAGCCCAACTGGTCACTGAACAAGGCGCCAAAGTCACGCACTACAACATCCTTAAAAGGGAAGTTGACACGAACAGGCAACTGTACGAGACCATGTTGCAGAAGCTCAAAGAGGCTAGCATTGCCTCAGCGCTGCGAGCCAGCAACATTCGCATTGTAGACGATGCGATTCCCGCGGGATCACCTTACAAACCCGATGTGTTTCGCAGCTGCGTTATGGGATTGCTTTGCGGCTTATGCTTAGGGATTGGGTATGCCGTTTTTCGTGAACGAGCCGATCGGACTATTCAGGATCCCGGGGATGTCAGTTACTACTTAAATCTGGCTGAGCTGGGGGTCATTCCTTCTGCTAGCTTGCAACCCGCATTGCACGTACGCAAGGGGAGTGAACTTTTGGGGTCTGCGAAGGTTCCCAGCAACGGGAACGGCTTTCCTGCGAATGGAAACGGCGTTCCAGTGAACGGGAATGGGCACGGCTCCCCGCATGGTTCGCGAAGCCACCACATCGAACTGGAGACTTGGACAAGGCGAACATCTCTTCTGGCCGAGTCTTTCCGCACTGCACTGACATCGATCTTTTATTCCGCTAGAAATGGGGTGCGTCCGCGGGTTCTTGTGCTAACGAGCGCGAGTCCCAAAGAAGGCAAGACGACTATTGCCAGCAACCTCGCAGTTTCGGTGGCTGAAATCAATCACCGTGTCGTTCTGATCGATGCTGATATGCGCCGCCCGCGACTACATCGAGTGTTTGATCTCGAAAATACTCGAGGCTTGAGTGATCTCCTGAAGGAGAACAACCCATTGAGCGAGAGCCAGGTGGATGCGGCAGTACAGTACACCGATGTTTCGAATCTCTGCATGTTGACCAGCGGAACGTATCGGCATACTGCGTCGACGCTGGTGCACTCGGACCGGCTTCCGGAGCTGATCGCTATTCTCAGACGTAAGTTCGACACGATTGTGATCGACACTCCGCCGATGGTGAATATCTCCGACGCGCGTATGCTGGCGCGTCACGCAGATGCTTTGATCCTAATCGTCCGTTCTGCTGTGACTACTCGGGACGCTGCTGCGCTTGCCCAAAAGAGATTTGCTGAGGATGGAATTCCTATCATGGGCGCAATTCTCAATGGCTGGAATCCGCACACTCCCGGATATCACTATTACAAGTATTACTACGCTGGCTATCAGCATTACTACAATGAGAGCGGAAAAGACGAAAGTGCGGGGTAGCAGGATGCACTGGGTGCGAAGCTTGAACAGCGTAACCAAATAGCTCAGCACCTGCCTACAATCACCCGGTGATTCCATTATGTGTGGCATAAACGGTATCTTCGCGTTTCACGCCGCCTCCAGCGCTCCTCGCGAGGGAGAGCTTCTGTCCACTCGAGAAGCGATGCGTTTGCGAGGGCCGGACGGGTCGGGTGCTTGGTGGACCGCCGACCGGCGTTGCGGCCTGGGGCATCGGCGCCTTTCAATAATCGACCTTTCCGAGCGCGCGTCCCAGCCAATGGTGAGCGATGATGGTTCGCTCGTCGTCGTTTTCAATGGCGAGATCTACAATTACCCGCAGTTGCGTGCGATGTTGGAAGCTGAAGGCACACGTTTTCGCACCACTTCTGATACTGAGGTGCTCTTACACCTGTACTCACGGTACGGGTTCGGCATGGTTGATCACCTCCGAGGTATGTTCGCGTTCGCCCTCTGGGATGGCGCGCGGCGAGGGCTATTTCTTGCTCGGGATCCTTACGGAATCAAGCCGCTGTACACAGCAAACGATGGCTGGACGTTCCGATTCGCATCTCAGGTGAAGGCCCTCCTGGCAGGAGGAAGTATTTCTCGTGATCCGGAACCAGCGGGATTGGTCGGTTTCCATCTTTTCGGTAACGTTCCCGATCCGTTTACTTTTTACCGTGATATACGTGCCTTGCCGGCTGGCCACACGCAATGGGTCGATAGTGCTGGTCCCCGCGAGCCCAAGCCTTTTATAAACCTCGCTGGAGTTTTAGCCGATGGCGCCGCGAATCGAACTCCCAGGGCCGAGTTACACGAACGTGTCCGATCCAGTGTTCTGGCGAGCGTACGAGCCCACATGTTGGCTGATGTTGAAGTTGGCATCTTTCTGTCGGCGGGCATTGATTCGGGTTCACTACTTGGCCTCATGCGGGATGCAGGTCAGTCGAAAATTCGTGCTATCACGCTCGCTTTCGACGAGTTTCGCGGCACATCGGAGGATGAGGCGCCGCTGGCTTCCGTCGTAGCGTCCCACTATGGGGCAGAGCACATCGTTCGGACTCTAACAAAGAAGGAGTTTATTGCGGATCTCCCTTCGGTTCTTGACTCGATGGATCAGCCGTCGATTGATGGTGTAAATACGTGGTTCATCGCCCAAGCTGCCAAGAAGGCTGGCCTAAAGGTTGCGGTTTCGGGCCTAGGCGGCGATGAACTTCTTGCGGGATATCCGAGCTTCTCGGATGTGCCTCGGTGGCGTCGTCGATTTGGCCCGTTTGCCGCAATTCCCGGTCTGGGTCTCTTTACCCGGAAGATAGTTCAAGCGCTTGCTCCCGAATTTGCGTGTACGCGACCGAAGGCGATGGGCTTGCTCGAACACTCGGGTAGTTGGGCCGGCACTTACCTCTTACGCCGGGGATTGTTTCTGCCCCGCGAACTGCCTAATGTCATGGACCGCGATATGGCACGAGAGGGATTGGAAAGGTTGAGGCCATTACGGCTGCTGGCCGCCAGTCTCAGACCCGATCCCGGTTCCGACGTCGCCCGGGTCTGCGCGCTCGAATCTGCCAACTACCTATGCAGCCAACTCTTGCGCGACTCCGATTGGGCGGGAATGGCTCACAGCGTCGAGATACGTGTTCCCCTCGTTGATGTTGCTTTGCTGGCCGGGCTTGCGCCCGCGATCTCGAGCTTACAAGAAGGTTCTGGGAAGGCGGCGCTCGCCCATGCCCCTAGGTTGCCTTTGCCAAGTGACATCGTAAGCCGGAAGAAAACGGGATTCAATGTGCCTACGGGCACTTGGATTGAATCGGCCAGATACGAACCCGGGACTCCGAAGCGTATCGACCTGCGAGGAAAGGGCCTCACCTCCCGTCATTGGTCATCGACAGTGCTTAAAGCTGCAGTCAGCGCTAGTTATCAACCAGAGGCTCACTCGGTATGAGCGCCATTCCTTCCATGCTTGCCCTGGTGGGAGATGCATTCGGAGGAAGGGGAGGAATCGCACAGTACAATCGCGATTTCTTCAATGCGCTGATTCGAGCCGAAGCCGTCTCGGGAATTACTGTGCTTCCCCGGCTCTCGCCAGACATTCCAACCGTTCCAGAGATGGTCAGGCAACTGCCAGCGCGCCCGGGTAGGGCTTGTTATTCCGTGACGGCTCTTCTCAGGGCAGTCATGCAGCCCGTGGATATAGTCTTCTGCGGACACATCTATATGGTTTGCCTGGCGGCCCTGATTGCCAGGTTAAAGGGCGCAAAGCTCGTCCTTCAGACACATGGGATCGAGGTTTGGCCCCGGCCGAGTAGGCGCCGGCGTGCGGCTGTTGAAAGCGCCGATCTCGTCTTATGCGTGTCTCGCCATACCCGGAAAGCTCTGCTCACATGGTCTGCGATAGAACCCGATCGAGTGGTGGTCTTACCCAACACGGTGAGGAGTGTTTTCACCCCAGGCGATACGTCACGGCTGCGCTCTGGTTTGG
This sequence comes from uncultured Acidobacteriaceae bacterium, assembly GCA_963736915.1. GTDB lineage: Bacteria > Acidobacteriota > Terriglobia > Terriglobales > Acidobacteriaceae > KBS-83. The sequence goes on from CAVTQV010000009.1 coordinate 14,218, forward strand.
GACTTGATAGCAAACGAGTGCTGCTGACAGTAGCACGGATGGACGCCTCGCAGCGGTACAAGGGGCAAGACCGTGTGATCGCGGTGCTCCCTGATCTCGTTGCGAAAGGTTTTGATGTCGAATACCTAATCGCCGGCGAGGGCAGCGACCGCCCCCGTCTTGAAGCACTGGCACGGGATGCCGGCGTGAGCGAACGTGTGCGCTTCCTGGGGGCTATCGATTTAGAAAGTCTCATCGAGACATACCGGATGGCCGATCTGTTCGTCTTGCCCTCTACTGGTGAAGGCTTCGGGATTGCGTTTTTAGAAGCAATGGCAAGCGGCACGCCCTCGCTCGGTCTCGGCTCTGGCGGCGCTAGGGACGCGCTAGCCGAGGGAGAGCTCGGAACGATCACGTCTGAGGCCGGGCTCGCGGACTCCATAAGCCGGCTCCTCTCCTCTGGGAAGCCGGATGCCCAGAGCCTCGCAGCGGCTGTGTGGGCCCGTTTCGGAGTCGAGCCGTTTGTGGCGAACGTTGCTGGGGCCTTGAACCGGTTGAAAGAGGCAGCTTGAAGCTCGCACAGGGCTCACGTTCGGCTGAAACGGCTTTATCGGTTGTGCAGCAGGGCTTCGAAAAATCGTTCCCGCATCAGGATAGGGCAGCGTGAGGCTTTTATCCGGGCTCAAGAAATCTTCGCTATCGCCAGCGAGTGAACGCGTTCTGGTGCTTGAAGCTGGACGCGCGGAACGACACTACTGGCGGGACCTGTGGGCCTACCGCGAGTTGTTCGCTATACTCGCGTGGCGCGATCTGGCAGTTCGGTATAAACAAACCGCTATTGGTATCGCTTGGGCGGTGATTCGCCCGGTCCTGACGATGCTGATATTCACTGTGATGTTCAGCAGGGTTGCCAAGCTTCCGAGCGATGGGCATGCCCCGTACGCCGTGATGGTGTTCGCTGGGATGCTGCCATGGTTCTTGTTCTCGACGATTCTGAGCGAGGCTTCGGGGAGCCTCGTTTTGAATGCCAACCTGATTGGGAAGGTCTATTTCCCGAGGCTCATCGTGCCCGCTGCCACGATCCTGGTCGCCTTGGCGGATTTTGTGATTACCTTCGTGCTGCTAGTGGCGATGATGTTGTGGTCTCGGTTTCTGCCTGACTGGCGAATTGCGTTTCTACCAGCTTTCGTTTTACTGGCAATTTTGTCCAGTTTGGGACCGGCGCTCTACATGACAGCGCTCAACGTGAAGTATCGGGATTTCCGGTATATCATCCCGTTCATTCTCCAGTTCGGAATCTATATTTCACCGGTCGGCTTTTCAAGTACCGTAGTGCCGCAGAAGTGGCGAATGCTATACAATCTCAATCCGGCCGTGGGGGTGATCGACGGTTTCCGGTGGTGCCTTTTAGGGAGCCAGAGCCAAATTTACTTACCAGGGTTCTGTATAAGTCTTGACCGTCGGTGCGACTTTTTTGGCCCTTGGCGTTTGGTACTTCCGAAAGACAGAGCGAACGTTTGCGGACCTTCTGTGACATGACCCGGGACACTGTGATTCGTGCTGAGGGACTTGGCAAGAAGTACGTTATCGGACATGCGAATGAACGGGAACGATATACGGCACTCCGGGATGTGCTCACCCGAAAAGTGAAAGATCTTGCCAGGCGTGGGCTGCGTCAAACAGCAGCACGGAACCATGACAGACGCGAAGAATTTTGGGCTCTCAAGAACATCAGTTTTGAGATCAAGCGCGGCGAAGTTGTCGGGATTATAGGACGGAATGGTGCCGGCAAGTCGACCCTCCTAAAGATCCTCTCGCGGATTACTGAGCCGAGCGAAGGTCGCGTTGTCATCAAAGATCGGCTGGCGAGTTTGCTGGAGGTCGGCACTGGCTTCCATCCGGAGCTTTCCGGCCGCGAGAACATCTTCCTAAACGGCGCAATACTGGGGATGACTCGGGCCGAAATCAAACGTAAGTTCGACGAGATTGTAGCTTTCGCGGAGGTGGAGAAGTTCCTCGATACTCCTGTGAAGCGATATTCGAGCGGGATGTATGTGCGACTCGCCTTCGCGGTTGCCGCTCATCTGGAGCCGGAAATTCTGGTTGTCGACGAAGTGCTGGCCGTAGGGGATGTATGGTCGACCTGCACCTCGTGGTACTCGACGATCAGCGGCGGCAGCTCGTAGCCTTCATCGGAGAATCCCAGATCGCTCGGCCGCTGCAGAAACAGCGCCCAACTCGCCACCCAGAGCCAGAATTCGCGCTCTTTGTGCGGGTGCAGCGTGAGCTCATCCGCCTTCTCGCTGTTGCGCTTGAAGAAGCGTGTCTTCGCCTGGCCGACATCCATGATGCCGAGATAGGCCGCATACGCGAGGATCTCGATATATTCGTTCGGCGCCGGCGTGGCCGTGGCCACGAAGCGATAGGGCACCTGCTCGAAGAGCCGCATGAACTCTCGGAATGTCTTGGTGCCGCCAAAGCCGCGCAGCACGCTGGCCTCATCGAGTGTCGAGCCTTCGAACGCCGCGGGATCGAGCTTGCCGTCGCGCACCGGCTCATAGTTCGTGATGTAGATGCCCGCGCGGTCAGCCTCCTCGATGGTGCGGATGAACTTCGGACCTACCGGCCAGCCGAGCTTCTCGACGGCATCGCGCCGGAACTCCTGCCGCACACCGAGCGGCGCGACGATGAGCGTGCGGCCTTTGGTGTGCTGTGCGACCAGGCGCATCAGTTCGAGCTGCTGCACGCCCTTGCCAAGGCCGAAGGCCTCGAAGAGCGCGCGCTGTCCGCCGCGAAGCGCCCACTGCACAGCGGCGCGCTGATGCGGCTTCAGGATGGGATGAATAGCATCGGCTTCGACCTCAAAGCCGGACAGTGGCGCGGCCACAATCTTGGCGCGGAGGAACTCTTCGTACGAGATTTGGCGCGGCCCCGTGACATGGCGTCCTACTGCACCGCTGCTTCTGCGGCTGCCTTGCGGCCTCTGCGCGGCGTGCCATGGAACTCGGCATCGCGCTCGGGCGCCATGGTGTCTTTGTTGTCGCCTGCATAGCCTGGATCGCCGGCGTGCTCATCCTCTTCGTCTTTGTCCGCCGAGCTGCTGAAGTCCATCTCGGTCTGCGAGTACTCGAAGGCGCACCAGAAGGTGCCGCGCAGCGTGTCCCATGCCCAATCGCGCGCCTGCACGTTGGCTGGCGAGTAGACGGTGAAGTGGAGGAACACTTCAGCTTTATCGTCGTCGCCCTCGCGGCTCAGAAACAGGTTCTTGATCGTGACACCGGTCAGCGTGAGAGCGCGGCGTTTGATCTTGTCCGTCGAGAAGACTTCGAGCGTCATGCCTTCGAGCATCCGATCGAGCGTGGCCCGCTTGGTCGCAGAATCATCTTTCGCCATCGACTCGAACTGGTCGGCGATCCAGTCCGGCATGGCAATGATGGCTTCGCCAGAGAGGATCATCTCGAAGGCGAACTTCATATGCTTCTCGCCGGCCTTGGTCTGCAGTACCTGCCAGCTGCCGAGCTCTGTCTTACGGCGGTTTTCGCCGAAGAAGGATGTTTCTTTGATCAACTTTCCCATCTAGTTGCCTCCGTTGAATTCGCCGCTCATCGCTTCCCGGCGCACATACGTCTTCGCCATCGGATCGAACGCCAAATCGCAAACGCGATGGCTTCGTTCCAATCGTCGAAATATTGAACCGGATGCAGGCGAAACAGGCCTACCGTTTCCGGTAGCAGAACGGCCCAGCCGCAGCGATTCCGATAGACCTTGCACCGCGTCATCAAAATGCCGCCTGATCCAATTCCAGCTGCGGCGCGCGATAGCGCGGCACGCGGGCTTGCTTGACAACATTCGGATCAGCGCTCTTGCCGGGCCGCATGAACCGTTTCTTGACGCCCATGGCGCCCGCCTTCAGTCGCCGGCGCAGATCGGTTTGCGCAGCGGGTGGCAGCGTCCGCAGAAACTCCAGCAGCTGTTCGAACTCATCCCGCGTGAGCGGACCTTTGAGACGGTTGCAGTCGGCGCAGCATTCGACCAGGTTGCTGAGCAGCCCAGCTGATCCGCCGCGGGACACTGGATCCTGATGGTCGAGCGAGAGGCTGAGGATGTCGATCGCGGTGCCGCAATAGGTGCAGGGCTTCGCGTTCAGGCCGATGCGTTTGCCGAGATGCCGGCGCAGATCCTCGAGGTCGAAGGGGAGCTCGCGGCCGGGCACCCGCACCATACCCGCACGCTTGCCGCTGTGCCAGCGGCGCTCCCGGAATGAGGACTTCATTCCGTCGTCATAGAGCGATTTGCATCGCGTGTTGAATTGCTGTGTAGTCAGCATCGCGCGGCCTACTGCTCCAGGTCCGTCGGATCGGCGACGGAAGGCACGATCGGGTTGCCGTCCTGGCCGGTAATTTCGAGCACGCCGCAGATGACAATGCTCTCGCTTTCGTCCGATTCCGTGAGCCGGTAGCAGTTGAAATTCCGCTTGAACTCATCGCGCTGGCGCAGCTCGCCGATCTGGAGGCCTTGCGAGTAGCCGAGTTGATAGCGTTCGCCCTCGACTCTCTGTTCGTAGCGGAGGCCAGCAACGGCGACCGTGCAGAGGGCGCCTGTTATCACCATCGCGGCTATAAACCACTTCTCCGTGCGTGCGAGCTTCATGCGTGGCTCCTGGATCAGGCGATCCGGATGCTGCGGTGCTTTCCGTTGCTGGGCAGGATCCATCCCCCGCTGCCGCATGCGCCGCACGTGCGTCTGCCACCGTGCTCTTGGTAATGCCTAGCGCGGCAGCAATTTCGTTGAAGGGTTGGCGGCACCCCGCCTGCTTTCCGGGTCAGCTGGCGGATGGTGCGGAGGAATTTCGCCTGGCTGGCCGTGGGCTTTCGCCCGACCTCAGATTTCCTCTGCTTTCCCGCTTGCGCACCCGGCTTACATGTCATACCGTTGTGTGACATGTAGAGACACTATCCCTGATTTTTCTTAGTGTCAACACGTAGATTCCCTCAATTGAGGAGCCGTACATGTCATATGTAGATGGCATATGTGAGCTGGAAATGCTGGACGAGCGGCAGGTCTCTCAGCTGACCACGATCCCGGTCAAAGATGCTGCAAAACTGGCGCTGCGCGGGTCGGGAACCGTCTTTCCACAAGTTCGGTACGAGAGTTCGCTACGACAAAGCGGATGTCCTCAAGTACATTGCTCAAAACAGGCGCGACCCATCCGTGCGGGCAAGCTCGAGGATCGCGCATGACACTTATTAGGCGTGGGAAGTACTGGCATTACGCCTTCCAGATGGATGGAAGGCGGTATCGCGGCAGCACCAAAGAATCCGTCAAAGCGCGCGCGGCGCAGATGAACAGGCCGCGATGGGCCGCATCCGCGAAGGCGGCGATCAGGCAGCACCGAAGAAGCCGATCACGCTGGCGGCCTGGGCAAAGCTGTTTCTCGGCCATTGCGAGAGCCTGGTTCTCGCCGACAAACTCGATCTCGACACCGAGCTCTATTACAAGAATGGATGGCGGCTGCTCGAAGTCTGCCGATCGCGCAGCTCCGGCCTACTGCGATCACTTCAGAGGACGCCAATATCCTGACCTTCCCCGGCGGCCCATCGAATACGAATTGCGCGCTGCGCACGCTGCGGCGGCTGTTGAACACTGCCGTCGATCGCGGCCGTCTGCTCAAAGCGCCGAAGATTCATCTGGTCGAAGAAATGGGTCGCCAGCAGCTCGTCGAAGCATGGATGGAATCGCTGCTGCTGAAACACGCGCCACAGCCCTTGCACAACATCCTGATCGACATATTCGACAGCGGACGGCGCCCCGAAGAAGTCATGCGCACGCGGCGCTCGGATCTGCTCTGGGACCATGATCGCGTGAACGTCGCGAAACACAAGACGAGCAAACGATCTGGCGGACGAACTGTGCCGTTCACGGATCGGATGAAGCGGATCTATGCCGATCACAAGGGCAAAGAGGATGACTGGCTCTACCCGTCAAAGCGAGCCGAGTGCGGTCATCGCACGACGATTTCAAAGCAGTGGCAAGCCTGTGTAGCCAAGGTGAATCGAGAGCAGATCGAAAAGGAGTTGCCGCGGCTGCCCGAGGATCTAGTGCCCTATTGCGGACGCCATACCTTCGCGACCGATCTAATGAAGGCTTCGAAGAATATCCGACTGGTGCAGAAGACACTGGGCCACGCGGATATTCGCACGACGGTGAAGTATCTGCACCCCGATGAATCAGAGGCCGTGGAGCTGATCAACGCGCGGAATCGCCGCGCCACGATGCGCGTGGTGGAGAAAACCGGATGACAGTCATGCAGAGGTATGACACACTGAATTGCCACATTTGTGACACAGCGGTGTTTTGCTGATCTGTCGCGGATGCTGGTAAGAGATTGTCCTGCGGTAGTTTAGGCTCTGAATGGGCGTATGGGAATGGTGCGCCAACGCTGGCCGGAATGGAGCCAACTGATGGCTATCCTACGGCGTTTAGGTTCTTTGGGGTTGCGCGGGCTCATCGCCAATATGGAAAATCGTCACGTCTCGCCGTTCATGCCCGGGCTCAGAATCGAATGATGGGACCAAACGTGACCCTCAAATTATCGTGCGCGCCGCCATTGAAGTAGATCGCATCACCCACTTCCAGCCGCAGCCCGACTGGCCCCAGAGTTGCTTCCACACCGCCGCCCGGATAGAGCGCAGCGTTAAAACTGGATGTACGGATGCCGAGGACGCTACTCACCACGCTGTTGTAAGGGATCAGGTTCGGACTCAGCCGGAAATCGATAAAGCCGGCCTTAAGCGTGACGAATGGACGAAGATGACCGTGGGCTGGCTGGAGCATGGGCCCAAACAAACCATCAGTGACGCCGATGGAGGTCCGTTCGATGGCAGTGACATCGCCATTCGTGACGTTGTGGTACACGTCTTGGAAATTCACTCCGTAACCGTACACAACTTCTCCTTCCACCATCACATTGCGGCGGATCCGATACCCGAACCTTCCACCCAATCCGAAGTTGTCGGTGTTTGTCTGCGAAACACTGAGATAGTCGAGAAGCAGGCCAGCCTCGGCACGACTTTGTGCGTAGAGCCTGGACGAGCCACCCGACAACAAAAGAGCCGCCATCGCGAGAGCAACTTTGCCCATTGCAGAAAGCGCCTTTCCAGTCCAAGCCAGACTAGATGCGGGAAGGCTTTCCCCAGTTGGCAAGCTGCAATGCCAGTAAGTGGCTCTGGTCGAGCATCAGTGACAAGATAGCCCTGAAGCCGTCAGACTTGATTTGAAGTGAATGGTGCGCCCAGAAGGATTCGAACCTCCGGCCTACTGATTCGTAGTCAGTCGCTCTATCCAACTGAGCTATGGGCGCACAACAGGTGGGACTCACTGAGGATAGCAAGAGGAGTGGATGAAATCAAACGAGCGGAGGCGTTCGCACTCCGCTCATTCAGACCTCAGTAGATGTGGAAATTGACTTCGATGGTGATCTCTACGGGGACGGGGTGACCCTGGTACATGGAGGGTTTGAACTTGTACTGGCGCACGGCTTCGACCGCTTTTTCGTCGAGCCCCATGCCCAGTTTGCGGACGACGCGGATGCGCTGCGGCATGCCGTGCGCGTCCACGATCAGCGAGACCACGGAGACGCCCTGATACTTCGCGCGGCGCGCTTCGTCGGAGAACTCGGCGTCCACGGAGTAGATCAGCACCGGCGGCGAGACGCCGCCTCCGACGTGATACAAGCCGCCGCCGTAGCCGCCGCCCTGGCCCGGTCCGTAGCCTGCGCCGGAACCGGAGCCGATGCCGCCGCCATCACCCGAGCCGAGGCCTGCGCCCGAGCCGGTGCCGTTGGCTGCCGGGCCTACGATGTTGGTCCGCGGGTCGCCCAGGTTGGGCAGATTGTTGTTGGGCAGCGCGATGTTGGGCGGCATCTTGATGGTGGGCTCGACCGCCAGCTTGGGATGCGGGTTTACCGCCAGCATCGGTGGCGTGATGGGGGTTTCAGAAAACTTGGGCAGACGGCCTTTGGGCGCCTGCACCAGCTCGTGCGCGCCGCCGCCGCCACCGCCGCCCATGGCCGGGCCCTTGGGTGCGATGGGACGGAAGGGCGAGATATCGATATTGGCCACCTGCGGTTTGGGCGGCACCGGTTTGGGATGCATGCGCGCTTCGATGATCAGAAAAATGATCAGGCCGATGATGGCCACGTGCGCGCCGACCGACAGCGATGTCGACAGCGGGCTGCGCTTGACGCGGAAAGGATCCGCCACCGCGACCGCATGCGACGTCAGCACCAGCGGCGGCAGCTTTTCCCGATGAAATAAGCCGCGCACATTGCCCAGCATCGTCCGCCATGCCGGCTCGTCCACCACCGGATTGAACAACAGCGGCTCGGGGGGAGCTGTGCGTATTTCGGACTCAACGTCGGGCGGGGGCAGGACCTGATTTGTCATATGCACTTCGTGACCTTACCGGCCGGCAGCCTGCGGCATGCCGGCTGTGATTTGTCGATTATCTATGAATGCGCTCCCCGCTGTCTTCGATTTGAGGGGGGTCTCCTACACCAAAATGGACGCCAAGAGGTAACGGGAGTCATGTGCAGCTCCCTGCCCGGCAATTAACCAATATTGAGTGAGACGAGGGGTTGCGCCGATTGGTCACTCAGAAAAGTGACCTGGGTCGGCGTTCTACAATAGTCCTTTCCAGATCATGACTTTGCGTGACACAGTGACCACCCCAGAGCCCAAATCATCTCCCGAAGGAGGCCGGCCGGAGCTGAAGTCTACCCTTCTGCTGCCTCGCACCGCCTTCCCCATGAAGGCCAACCTGCCCGAAAACGAGCCAAAACGGCTCCACGAGTGGAAGAAAGCCGGCCTGTACGAGCAGATTCGTCAGGCGCGCGAAGGCGCCCCGAAGTACATCCTGCATGACGGGCCGCCTTACGCCAACGGCCCCATCCACCTGGGCCACGCGCTCAACAAGTGCCTCAAGGACTTCATCGTCAAATCGAAGACCATGGCCGGCTTCGACTCCCCCTATGTCCCAGGATGGGACTGCCACGGCCTGCCCATCGAAATCAAGGTTGACGAGCAATTGGGCCGGAAAAAGCTCGAAATGGATCCCATTGCCGTCCGCGCCGCCTGTCGTGCCTACGCGCAAAAGTTTATCGATCTGCAACGCACGCAATTCGAGCGCATCGGCGTCCTCGGCCGCTGGCAGGACCCCTACACCACGATGTCTAACCAGTACGAGGCGACCACGCTCAAGGCGTTCTATGAGCTTTTCGAGCGCGGCTTCGTCTACCGCGGGCTCAAGCCCGTCTACTGGTGCTGGCACGACCGCACTGCCCTGGCTGAAGCCGAAGTTGAGTACGAGATGCACACCAGCCCGAGCATCTACGTGCGCTACGCACTCACGAGCTCGCCGGAAGCGCTCTCCCCTGCGCTCGCCGGCAAGGCCGTCTACGCAATCATCTGGACCACGACTCCCTGGACCCTGCCCGCCTCGCTCGCCATCGCCTTCCAGCCGGAATTCGAGTACGTCGCGCTCGAAAACACCGATGGCAACGTTTATCTAGTCGCTGCTGCGCTGGCCGATGCGGTCAAGCAGGCCTGCCATCTCGAATCGTCGAAGGAGATCGCACGCTTCAAAGGCACGCAGCTCGAGCGCGCCACCTTTCAGCATCCCTTTCTCGACCGCTCCATCCTCGGCGTGCTCGCGAACTACGTGACTGCTGACCAGGGCACCGGCGCCGTCCACACTGCGCCTGCCCATGGCGTGGACGATTTCTACACCGGCGAACGCTATGGCCTGGACCAGACCACGAAGGTCGATGCCGCAGGCCGGATCCAGGACGGACTGCCCGAGTACAACGGGCTGCAGGTCTTCAAGGCTAATCCGGAGATCGTGAAGCTGCTTGAGGTCCGCGGCGCGCTGCTGGCCCGCAACGACATCTATCACTCCTACCCGCACTGCTGGCGCTGCCACAACCCGGTGATCTTTCGTGCGACCGAGCAGTGGTTCATCTCCATGGAGACCCCGATTCAGCGGCCGGACGGAGGCACTGTCAGCTTTCGTCAGCGCGCTCTGGATGAGATCAAGCGCGTCAAATGGGATCCGCCATGGGGCGAGGAGCGCATCTCCAACATGATCGCCACGCGGCCCGACTGGTGCATCTCGCGCCAGCGCATCTGGGGTGTGCCCATCGCGTTATTTCTATGCAAGCAGTGCAATCAGCCGCTGCACGTGCCTGATGCCTATGCGGAGGTCGTCGAGCTTTTTCGAGAGCACGGTGCCGACGCATGGTACGACGGCACGGCAGAAAAAGTGCTGCCCCAGAATGCAAAGTGCGCCGGCTGCGGCGGCACCGAATTCCGCCGCGAGACCGACATCCTCGACGTCTGGATCGATTCCGGCACCAGCTGGGCTGCGGTGCTCGAAACCGAGCCCGAGCTGCGCTTTCCGTGCGACCTTTACACCGAGGGCGGCGATCAGCACCGCGGCTGGTTCCACTCCTCGTTATTGTTTTCGGTCGGCCTGCGCGACACAGCTCCCTACAAAGTCGTCGCCACCTCCGGCTGGACACTCGACGAGCAGGGACGCGCCTTCTCCAAATCCCTCGGCAATGGTGTCGATCCCGTCGATATCGCGAAACGCCTGGGCGGCGAGATCGTGCGCCTGTGGGTCGCCTCGGTCGACTTCCGCGAAGACGTTTCGGCCAGCGAAAACCTGATACAGCGCGTGGCGGACAACTACCGCAACGTACGCAACACCTTCCGCTTCCTGCTGGGCAATCTGTCCGACTTCGAACCTGCGCAGCATGCTGTCACATGGGAGAAGCTTCAGCCGCTCGACCAGTACATGCTGGCGCGTGCCCGCGAACTCACCACAAAGGTGCTGGCGTGGTATGAGCAGTTCGAGTTCCACCGCATCTATCACGCAGTCAACGAATTTGCGAATGTCGATCTCAGCGCGCTTTACCTCGATGTGCTCAAGGACCGTCTCTACACCTTCGCGCCAAATAGCCGTGAGCGCCGCGCCGCGCAGACCGTGCTGTGGAAGATCACCGAGGGACTGGCGCGTTTGGTGGCGCCGATTTTAAGCTTCCTGGCTGACGAGGTATGGCAGTATCTTCCGGCGGATCCAAAGCGCGAGACAAGCGTGCATCTCGCGAATTTTCCTGCAGCGGACGAACTCGCGCCCGCGGCTCAGGAATCGCTCCTCGCCGACTGGGCGCGGCTACTGCACATCCGCGATACAGCGCTCCTTAGTCTCGAAGGGGCACGCCGGGACAAGCGCATCGGAAAAGCACTCGATGCGAAGCTGATACTAGAACTCTCCGGGGAAGAGCTGGAGGTTGCCCAACGCTACCAGTCCAGTCTGAAAGAACTGCTGAACGTCTCTCAGGTAGAGATCGTCAGTACCAGTACTGATCAGATCGGTGGGTCCACCCATCCAGCGGACGGCGAGAAATGCGCCCGGTGCTGGAACTACCGAACGGACATCGGCATCGATTTGCGCTGGCCAATCGTCTGCGGACGCTGCGCCGGCGCGCTCGATGAAATCGGCTTTCCGCCGCTCAACGAGGACGCTAACTGATGTCCAAGGCAACCACCACCGTGGCGCGTCCGGCCGACCGCCGCGGCATTCTCTTTCTCATCTCCGTGCTCGTCATCCTGCTCGACCGCGTCAGCAAAATCGCGGTCGCGCATATGCTGCCTCTGGGTGGCCAGCATGTGGTGATTTCGAAAGTCTTCTGGATTTCGCACGTGCTCAACACGGGCGCGGCCTTTTCGCTTTTCGGCGATACCGCGTCGCCGGAGCGCGTGCGCTGGCTGCTGGTCGGCTTTTCGCTGATCGCCGCCGTCATCGTCGGCATCGTGCTCGTACGCATCGGTCGCCGCATCACGGCGACCACCTTCGGGCTCGCGCTGATCCTAGGCGGAGCGATCGGCAACGTGTGCGACCGCATCCGCACCGGCGCGGTGATCGATTTTCTGGAAGTCCACATCGTGCATTACCACTGGCCCGACTTCAACGTGGCCGACTCCTGCATTGTGATCGGCGGCATCCTGCTGGTGCTCCACTCGCTGGTGGCTGCCCGAGAACCATAAGCCGCCGCTGCGATCAACGGAAGCCGCCGTCGCAAATCGCGCCGCAAGGGCCATCGCCCGGGCGGCAAGCCCTATACTGAAGAGTGCATCCCAAACCCCCGAAGAGCATTACGGATACGCCTCCAGTGAACGACGCTATCGTGATTCGCGGCGCGCGAACCCACAACCTGAAAGGCATCGACTGCGAGATCCCACACGGGAAACTCACGGTTGTCTCCGGCGTCTCCGGCTCGGGTAAGTCTTCGCTTGCCTTCGATACCATCTATGCCGAGGGCCAGCGACGCTACGTCGAATCGCTCTCCGCCTACGCGCGACAATTCCTGGAGCGTATAGAGAAACCAGATGTCGACCTGATCGACGGCCTCGCTCCGGCCATCGCAATCAAGCAGAAGAACACGACGCGCAATCCGCGTTCTACCGTAGCGACCGCCACGGAAATATACGACTACATGCGGCTGCTCTACGCACGCTGCGGCACGATGCACTGCATCGTCTGCAACAATCTTGTCCGCCGCGATTCAGTGGATGAAATCGCCGCGGCCGTCCTCGCGCTTGGCGACGGTACCCGGCTTCATGCGCTCTTTCCTGTGGAGCAGCGGCGTCCGCCAACATCGGAAGACCTCGCCGTGAGCGAGCATCCGAAGGACGAGCCGGTAAAGCCGAAGCGTGCTGCAAAGAAGACGAAGACCGCAGCGGCAAAAGTCGCTCCTGAGCCCATTTCGGACACGCTACGTCAGCGCCTCACCGATCTGCGCACCCGTGGCTTCAACCGCCTCTACCAGCAGAACCGCATCTTCGAGTTCTCCACGCCCGAGTCGCTACTCGAAATCGACTTCACGCAGCCGGTCTTCGTGCTGGTCGATCGCATTGCTGTATCCCCGGAATCTCGCGCGCGCATCGTCGACGCGGCCGAGATCGGCTATCGCGAGTCCGGGGAGATCATTTTTGAAGTAGTGCCGCGCGAAGAGGACGGCCAACCGCGGCAGCGCCTTCGCTTCTCGCGGGAGTATGAGTGCAAGCACTGCCATCGCCTTTACCGCGAACCGGAGCCGCGCCTCTTCTCCTTCAACAATCCCTATGGCGCATGCCCGCGCTGCCAAGGCTTCGGCAACACGATCGATTTCGATCTCGACCTCATCATTCCGGATAAGGGTAAGTCCCTCGACGACGGCGCGATCGATCCGTGGACTGCGGCCAAAGTACCGTCCGTACCAGACGGAACTGCGCCGCGCCGCGCGCGAACAAGGCATTCCGATGAACGTGCCGTGGTTCGATCTCACCACCGCGCAGCAGAATTTCGTGCTCGAAGGCAAAGGCGCTTTTCCCGGCATAAACGGCTTTTTCCAGTTGATGGAGCGCAAGAAGTACAAACTGCACGTCCGCGTCATGCTTTCGAAATACCGCGGCTACGCGCGGTGCCCGGAGTGCAAAGGCGAGCGTCTTCGCGCCGAAGCCCGCGCCGTGCTTCTTGATGGCCGCAACATCTGCCAGGCAGCCGCGCTCACCATCGCGGCTGCGCATCAGTTCTTCTCCGCGCTGCAACTCACGAGGGAGCAGGAAGAGATCGCCGGCTCCATCCTGAAAGAGGTACAGCAGCGCCTACGTTTTCTCGATTCCGTTGGCCTCGATTACCTTACGCTCGACCGTCTGGCCTCCACGCTTTCCGGCGGAGAGGCGCAGCGCATCCAACTGGCCACTTCGCTTGGCTCGCAGCTTGTCGGCGCGCTCTACGTGCTCGACGAGCCCTCCATCGGCCTGCATACACGCGACACCGCCAAGCTCATCCGCATCCTTGAAAATCTGCGCGATCTCGGCAATACCATCCTGGTGGTCGAGCACGATCCCGATGTCCTGCGCGCGGCTGACTATCTGATGGATCTCGGCCCCGGCGCGGGCGAGTACGGGGGCAAGCTTCTCGCGGCCGGCACCGTCGAGGAGGTCGAGGGGAACCACGACTCGCTCACCGGCCGCTATCTCTCCGGTGCGCTGACCATCCCGGTGCCCACGCGCCGCCGAGAGCCGGGACGCGAAAAGCTCGTCCTCCGCGGAGCGCGGGTTCACAACCTGCGCGGCATTGATGTCGAAATCCCGCTCGGCCTGCTGGTATGCGTCACCGGCGTCTCCGGTTCAGGCAAATCCACGCTCGTCCACCAGGTGCTGTATCGCGCCATTGCGCACGCGCTTGGACAGACCGAAGGCGGCGACCCGACGGGTCTCTACCGCGAACTCACCGGCGTGGAGCGGCTGAACGACGTTGTGCTGGTCGATCAGAACCCCATCGGCCGCACGCCGCGTTCCAACCCCGTCACTTACATCAAGGCATTCGACGCAATCCGCGAGCTCTTTGCCTCCCAACCGGAAGCAGAGCGGCGCGGCTATGCGGCCGGACATTTCTCGTTCAATGTCCCGGGCGGACGCTGCGACGTCTGCGAGGGCGATGGCACGGTCACCGTCGAGATGCAGTTCCTCGCGGACGTTGAGCTTCCCTGCGAGGAATGCAATGCCACGCGCTACAAGGCGTCCACGCTGGAAATTCGCTATAAGGGCAAGAACATCTCCGAAGTCCTGCAGCTCTCGGTCAAGGAGGCACTGCGCTTCTTCGCGGGGCATCCTCGCATCCTCGACAAGTTGGCGGTTCTCGATGAGGTCGGTCTCGGCTACGTCCGGCTCGGCCAGTCTGCCACCACCCTATCCGGCGGCGAAGCCCAGCGCGTCAAGCTGGCCGCTCATCTCGCCAACGTTCGGACTACAAACGGCAAGGCCGGGCGCTCGCGCACGCTCTATATCCTGGACGAGCCCACCACCGGTCTGCACTTCGACGATGTGGGCAAGCTTCTTCACGCCTTCCGCAAGCTCATCGACGGCGGCGGCTCGCTGCTGGTGATCGAGCACAATTTGGACGTCATCAAGTCCGCCGACTGGGTTATCGACATGGGTCCAGAAGGCGGCAATGGCGGAGGCGAGATTGTCGCCACCGGAACTCCAGAAGAAATCGCCGCAAGCAAGGGCTCCCACACGGGATTCTGGCTCAGCCGGCTGCTCAAAGCGGCGCCCGAGCAGACTGAAGTAGCAGTTTAAGGATTACGATGAAGTATTTGTTTCTATGTGGCTTATTGTTGTGCACAAGCGCTATCGCGCAACAGACCTCGCTCCCGCCTGGATCGCACGACCCTGACGAGCAGAATCCCCGTTCGGCCGGACTCTCTTCTGCAAAGCCGGCCGGGATCGCGCCTGCGCTCGCCGCTGCCGAAGACAAGATCGAAGCCCACGACTATGATGGCGCCCGCCCCCTGCTGCTTTCGTACCTGGGACAGCACCCGACGGATGCGCGCGGACTCTTCGATCTCGGATTCGTCGAGGATTCCACGGGCCAGCAGGATGCAGCGGAGCGCGACTACAACAAAGCGCTCGCAGCCGATCCAAAGCAGTTTGAATCTCACGCGGCGCTCGGGCTCCTCTATGCGCAGACCAACCGCGCCGACAAGGCGCTCCCCGAACTCGAGGCTGCCAGCCAGCTTGAGCCGGCAAGTCATGATCCGGCGGCCAAGGCGCAGGTCTGGCGAAGCCTCGCTCAACTCCAGCTCTCAACCGATCCGGCTGCCGCGAAGCAGTCGCTGCTCAAGGCCCTGCAGCTTGTTCCCGGCCAGGACACCCCGGCCGACCTGATCCTTACCGGCCAGATCGCCGAAGCCAACGGCGATCCGGACGACGCGGCGACCGCCTACAAACGCGCTCTGGCGCAGGATCCGACCTCGGCAGGTGCGACCTCCGGCCTTGCGCATCTGCTGCTCAAGGAGCAGAAGCCGCAGGAAGCTGAGCCGCTGCTGCGTGCGGCCATCGCCAAGCACCCGGAAGATGCCGGCCTGACTGCCCAGCTTGCGACAGCGCTCGCAGCCCAGAACAACGATGCCGAGGCCATCGCCACGCTGGAAAAGCTGCACCAGCTTCAGCCGGCTAACACCGATGTCAGCGGAATGTTGGCGGATGCCTACCTGCGCAACGGCGCGCCGGACAAGGCTGCCCCGCTGCTGGCCGACGCTGTGCAGGCCTCGCCGACAAACGCGAACCTGCTTACCAGCTATGGTCAGAGCCTGATTTACACGAAACAGTTCGCCGCTGCCATTCCCATTTTGGAGCGGGCGGTCGCCGCCGACCCGGACAATCAGGAGGCCTGGGGCGGTCTGGCGTTCGCGCATTCCCAGCTCCACCAGGATTCGGCAGTGCTGAAGGATCTTGCTGCACGGCAAAAAATCGCGCAAGATACACCAGAAACATTGTTTCTGTGGGCAACTTCGTACGATAATCTGCACCAGATAAAGCAGGCGACCGAGTATTATGAACGGTTCCTCGCGGCCGCCCGCGGCAAGTACCCAAACGAGGAATGGCAGGCGAAACACCGGCTGGTGACCCTGGGACACGGCCACTGACCGCGCACGGAAAGTCCGAGGTGCGCTATGCGTCCAATCGGTCTGCTCCTGTTTACCGCGCTTCTTCTCCCTCCGCTTTGTCATGCCTCCGGCATGGATAAAAAGCCAATCGATCCGGTTGCGCTCTCCGCGCTGGCCACCAAGGCGAGCATGGCGTCACCGAAGGACCAGTGTTTCCTCTATGCGGAACTGGTGCATCAGATGACCGAGTTTGCCGGTCACCAACTGAGCCAGGGTGAAGATCCATCCGCTACGCTGCGCGCGGTGCGCGAATACACGCAGAAGATTCACCTGGGCGAAGTCAACGACAATAAGAAGTTGAAGAACGCTCAGATCCTGATGGAACACACAGCCTTCCGTCTGAACGAGATTTTGCATTCCGCCGCACTGGACGACCGGCCGCTGCTCGAATCGACGTTGAAGACGCTGAATCAGGTGCAAAACGAGCTTATGATTCAGGTGTTCCGTCACTGAATTTCATTTGCCCGCCCACATGACAACACGCAGCCTGCGCGGAATCCTGCAGATCGTCATTCCGCTTGCGGCTGCGTTTTTCCTTTTCACATCGGCCACGCACGCGCAGCGCTCGAAAGATCCGCTTACGCCGGACCAGGAGGAGCAGGTCCGGGCGGTTGCGGATCAACCTGACGAGCGCGTCAAGCTCTTCATCAAATTCATCGAGCAGCGTACGGATGCCATTCATCACGCCGTTGTGCGCCCGGCCACGCAGCACCCCGGCGTCGAGATTCACGATGCTCTGAATGACTTCACCAGCCTGGTGGACGAGCTGCAGGACAATCTTGACGCCTACGACGAGTCGCACGACGATATCCGCAAGTCGCTCAAAGTTCTGCTGGAGCAGATTGCGAAATGGCGGACCACTCTGCAGGAGCCGAAGCAGTCGCCGGAGTACGAGTTCGGCCGTAAGACCGCGACGGATGCTGTCGAGAACCTCAGGCAATCGGCAAGCGAGCTGCTGAAATCACAGGAGGAGTATTTCAGCAAGCACAAGTCCGGTAAGGCCGCTCCGAAGCCCCCTGAGGGATAGCGACCATTGCGTCTTCGCCGTGACTGGCGCATCTGTTGACTAAAGGAAATCCATGGAAGCCGCTCTACCTTTTCTCGAACGGCTGCTGCTTGCTGCCGTTGGCATCTTTGCGCTGTACCAATGCTTTCAGATTGCAGACAGCGGCCGCCTCGCACGTCCGGCTTCTGCCTGGGCGGTTCGCATCTGCCTTATCGGCGTCGCCGGGCTTTGTTTCTTTACGGTTGCGCGGCTTCTCGGAACCAGATGAGATCGCCGATCTGTATCCATCGCGATGTCATGTGCATCCGTACAAAATGCTAGGCTGAGCTTGTCGTGAGTCCCGAGCTGCAGCAGATTTTTTTGGATGAATACCGGGTGGTCCGCCCGCGCGCGCCCATGCCGCCCCTTCATGTGCGGTTTCGCCGCTTCACCACCCTCAACACAACCATCCGGCTGCGTGAAGGCTGCCTGCATGTCTCGCTCTCCGACATCCTGGAGGGCGCGCCGGAGCCGGTACTGCGCGCCATCGCACACATCCTGATCGCGAAGCTGTATCGCAAGCCGCTCGACGCGCGCCACACGCGGCGCTACCGGGTTTTCTCGTCCAGTGAATCCGTCATGCGGCAGACGGAGCTGATCCGGCAGATGCGAGGCCGCAAAACCATCCTTGGCACCAAAGGCCAGTACTACGATCTGGACGAGGTCTTCGAGAGCCTGAACCAGCGCTTCTTCCACGGGTTGATGGGGCGCCCGCTACTCACCTGGAGCAGCCACATGGCTCGTCGCAGCCTGGGCCACTATGACGCGGCACACAACACCATCGTGGTCAGCCGCGTCTTTGACCGCCGCAATACGCCGCGCTGCGCCGTCGAATATTTGGTCTACCACGAAATGCTGCACTTGAAGCATCCAGTCACGGTCCGCGCCGGACGGCGATGCGTCCACTCCCGCGCGTTTCAGGAGGACGAGCGCCGTTTTCCGGAACTCGAAGCGGCGAAGCGCTATCTGAAGCAGCTTTAAGTCTTCTCCCGTGGTGTGTGTCGCATTTATCCAACCGCAGCTATGTCCTGGTTCCGTATCACCCCCACCGGGGCGCCCTCCCCCCTCCCGTCACCGGAGACAGGTTTGTAACTCTTTTGGTTGCTATAGGATAGACAGCCTCCCGAGAGCCAAATTCGTCTTTCTAAAGGGTTTATCGGTTCATTCGTCATTCCAAACGACTTAGGAGCAGCAAATCTCTCGCAAAATGAAAAAGCCACCGCTGGGTGGCTTTCTATCTCTGGAGAGGGTCTATTTCCACTCTAGCAAATCGATCTAAATAAAGTGGCACGAATTCGAAACTACTCTGGATACAGTTCCGAAACGGACCGTCAGGCTGGGGCTGCCACACGTGCCGCAGCATGGCGTCGCACCCAGACGATCATTGCGATACCCACGATCATGGAGCCGATGCTCGCCACCTGCGCATTGCTCATGCCGAAATAAATCCTCGGGTTGATGCGGATGAACTCCACCAGAAATCGCGCCAGGCCGGAGAGCACGAGGTAGTCTCCGGTGACCTCGCCTGTGGGCCGCTTGCCCCGCTTCCACAGAATGAACGCAATGATCAGCGCAGCGATCAGTTCATAGATCGGCGTCGGGTGCACATGCTGCGTGGTCGGCACCAGTCCATGGGGAAAGCTCATGCCCCACGGCAAGACTGGTCGGAATGCCATAGTCGCCGTCGCCCGAGGTAAGGCAGCCGATGCGGCCAACGCCATACCCCACGGCAGCCGCCGGCGCGGCCAGGTCCAGCATGCCGAGAGCGCCCGTCTTTGCCGCGCGTCCCTGCCACATCAACGTGAGAATACCGGCGATCAGGCCGCCATACCAGGCGAAACCGGCGCGGTCGAAGAGCATCCCGGCCGGATCGTGAAACAGGGCCGATGGATCTTCGAAGACATGCCACAACTTGGCGCCGATCACACCGATGACCGTGACGAACGCCACCACGCTAATGGCGTCTGCTTCGATATGAAAACGCCGGAAATTCAGGTGAAGCACCCAGGCAGCGCAGACTGCCGCAAGCCAGAGCATGAGACCGAAGGTGCCGACGGTGAGCGGGCCAAGATGAATATATGGATACATGCGCGGATTCTCTATGAGTATAGCCAGCCGTCGCTGGCAGAAGGCGCGGTGATGGGAGAAGATAGCGTATGGCCACCTCCGCTCACCGCGCGCTATCACCGGTTGGCTTGCCTGTTCTGATCAGCCGTGACGCCATCCGAAACCGCATCGCCGAGCTCGGCGCGCAAATCGACCGCGACTTCGCCCGTGAATCCGTCCTGCTGGTGGGTGTCCTCAAGGGCGCAGCTATCTTTCTCTCCGATCTCGCGCGCGCCATCAGCATCCAGTGCACCTTCGATTTCGTCGCTGTCTCCAGCTACGGCAAGGGCTCGCGATCGAGCGGAGCGGTCAAGCTTATCAAGGATCTCGACCACCCGATCGAAGGACGCAACATCATTCTGGTTGAGGATATTCTTGACACTGGCCTTACCCTTTCCTTTCTCAAGCGGATGCTGATGCAGCACCAGCCGCGCTCATTGCGGGTAGCGGCGCTTCTCGACAAGCCGGACCGGCGCCTGGAGCCGATCCAGGCTGAGTACGTGGGGTTCAGCATCCCCAACCATTTCGTCATCGGCTACGGGATGGATTACGCGGAGCGTTACCGCAATCTGCCGGACATCTGCATCTTTCCGCCAGATGCCGCCGATTGAAAAAGGTCTGGCAACTCTGCTACACCTCATGCGTCCATCAGGATGGGCTGGCCCGACCCAAGGGACTCAAGCCGGAGAGTGGATGCGAAAATGAGAGTGATGGAACCGAACACCGCGGACGAAGTTGTCACAGCAGCGCGCGGCACGTTTGATGCGGCTGCGTTCGCAACAAAAACACTGGAGACACCGGCCGGCCTGGCCGCCATCCTCGACCACACACTGCTGAAGCCGGAGGCGACGCGCGAGCAGGTGGTCGCTTTGTGCCGCGAGGCCGCAGAGCACCGCTTTGCCTGCGCCATGGTGAACCCAACATGGGTTCCGCTGGCGACATCGATCCTCGGCGGGACCAGAGTACCGGTCGGGGTTGTCATCGGGTTCCCGCTCGGCGCGAATCTTTCCACCACGAAGCGTGACGAGGCCCGGGAGATGGTTAAACTTGGCGCGCGCGAGCTCGACATGGTCCTGAATATCGGCATGCTGAAGAGCGGTTTGTACGATCAGGTGGAGACAGACATCCGGTCGGTGGTTGAGGTGGGCCACGCCGCGGGCGCTCTGGTTAAAGTGATTCTGGAAACCTGCCTGCTCTCGATTCCCGAGAAGCTGCGCGCAGCCGAGATCGTCATCGCCGCCGGCGCGGATTTCCTGAAGACCAGCACCGGATTTTCCACGGGCGGAGCCACCGCGGCCGATGTGGCGCTGCTGCGAGGCATTGCCGGCGACTGTTGCGGCGTCAAGGCGTCCGGCGGCATCCGGACCCTGAGTGATGCCCGCATCATGCTCGAGGCCGGGGCCAGCCGTATCGGCGCCAGTGCGAGCGTGCGCATCGTTGAGGAACTGAATGCATCGCTCGCCATTACGGCGACGGCGGCACCCGTCTAAACAACCTCTGGGCACCCTCTGTGCAACCGCCGCACGCCCTGTCGCCGCTGTCCGCTGCGCTATGATGACTCGATTGCCCGCCCTATTCTGGGGCGTCAGGTGATGGAGCGCTTTGTGAAGGATGACGGCCAGCAGGATCGGCCACGTGACCGGTCTGGGGAAAGTTTCGAAGGCGACTACCGCCCCGCCAACGAGGGCGTCACCGCACGTGTGCAGGCACGGACGGAGCCGGTCCAGCTCGCATTTCTCATGCGGCTGGCAAACGCGCTCAACGCCACGCTGGACCTGCAGACCATCATGCAGCAGACGGCCGAGCTGGTGCGCGCGGTCCTCGATTTCCGCATCTTCGCCATCCTGCTGCTGAACGACCGCACGAACGATCTGCGGATGCGCTACCAGATCGGCCATACACCGGAGACGGAGCGCCGCCGCTTCCGCATCGGCGAAGGCATCATTGGCGAGGCCGCCTCGCGCAAAGAGCCGGTGCTGGTGAACGACGTCCGGACCGCGAAGAACTATGTCTCCGCCAATGACGCGGTGCGCTCCGAACTGGCGGTGCCGCTCATCGTGAAGGGCCGCGTCATCGGTGTGATCGACATCGAGAGCGAGGAGGTCGGCTACTTCCAGGAAGAACAGCTCCGCCTGCTGGAGCTGACCGCGTCGCGTGTTGCTGTAGCCATCGAAAACGCGCGCCTTTACACGCGCGTCTCCCGCCAGGCGCAGACGCTCGCGGTGCTGACTGAAATCTCCCGCGACATCAGCTCCATCCTCGATCTTGATGAGCTGCTGGAGCGCATCGGGCAACTGCTCCGGCGGCTCATCGATTATCAGATGTTCTCCATTCTGTTGCTCAATGAGCGCGATCAGATGCTGGAGACGCAGTTTGCCGTCCGCTTCGGCGAGCGATACGTTCCGCTGGAGCGTGTGCCGCGCGGACGCGGCCTGGTGGGCGTGGCGATGAAGACCCATGCGCCTGTCTACTCGCCGGATGTTCGCCGCGACCAGCGCTATCACATGGTCAACCCGCTGACGCGATCGGAGCTGGCGGTACCGCTGATCTACAAGAAGAAGGTGATCGGCGTGCTCGACCTGGAGCACACCCGCGCCAATTACTTCAACGAGGACCATCAGCGCATCATCGTGACGCTGGCGGCGCAGATCGCCATCGCCATTGAGAACGCGCGACTCTACCAGCGCGTCGCGCAGCAGGAGCAGCGGCTGGAACACGATCTGGAAATGGCTCGCGAAGTGCAGCTTCGTCTGCTGCCGCAGTCGCTTCCGAAGCTGCACGCGGCCGAATTTGCCGCGCGCTTCCTGCCGGCGCGCACTATAGGCGGGGATATGTATGACTTTCTTCCCTACAGCAGTCGCCGCACGGGGATCGCGCTGGGCGATGCCAGCGGTAAGGCCGCCCCGGCCGCGCTATACGCCGCTTTGGTCAGCGGCATCATGCGCGCTGCTGCGCCGCGAGCACTGCATCCGGAAGAGATGCTGCGCCTGCTGAACGATTCCCTGCAAGAGCGCCGCGTGGACGCGCAGTACGTCACTATGATCTATGCGGTGTGGAACGACGAGGACCAGACGCTGGAGATCTCAAACGCGGGCGCGGTGCAGCCGCTGATCTCCCGGAACGGCGAGGTCGAGACCATTCATGCGGAGGGCTTTCCGCTCGGCTTGTTCCCGGATGTTTCCTACGAACAGTTCACCCTGTCGCTGCGCCCCGGCGATTCGGTTGTCTTCTTCAGCGATGGCCTCGCCGACGCGCAGAACCCGGACGGCGAGATGTTTGGAACCGAGCAGCTCTGCGAGCTGGTGCAACGGAATGCCTCGCTTGGCGCGAATGAGCTTGCCGACCTTGTCATGGATGCGATCAGCAATTTCCAAGCGGGGGCCGAGCACTTCGACGACGAGACCCTGATTGTGCTGCGCGTGAACGACGCTGTGAGTGTCTCCACGTCGTAGTCATTCCGGTGAAGCGCAGGACCTGGGGTTCGTCAACCTGTCCCCAAGAAATTGCGGTGAGCGAGCAGCGGGACCGAATCACAGCGGCTCGTGCCACCGCCTGGTCAGCACCGTTGTACCCTGAAGAGAACCCTCTGGATCGGAGCCTCCTCGCTTGCCTCTTGCAACAGCGACCCGCGTCATTGCGCCAGCCCGCAACCTGCTCGGCAGCCTGCGCCTGCCCGGCGATAAGAGCATCTCGCACCGCTACGCACTGCTCGGCGGTCTGGCCCACGGCACCACGCATCTGGAAAATTTTTCGACCGGCGCGGACCCGGCCAGCAGTCTGGGCTGTGTTGCCGCGCTCGGTGCGAAGGTGCAGCGCGATGGCGCAAGCGTGACCATCGAGGGCTGTGGCGGCAGATTCCAGCCACCCGGCGCGCCGCTCGATTGCGGCAACTCCGGCTCGACCATGCGCATGCTTGCCGGCCTGCTTGCCGCGCAGAAAGGCAGCTTCACGCTGATCGGCGATGCCTCGCTGAGCCGCCGTCCCATGGAGCGCATTCGCAGGCCGCTCGAAGCCATGGGTGCGCGCATCGCGTTAACCGATGGGCGCGCTCCTCTCATCATCGAAGGCCGGCCCCTGAAGGCGATCGACTACACGACGCCTGTGCCTAGCGCGCAGGTGAAGACGGCTGTGCTCTTTGCCGGTCTGAATGCCGAGGGCACCACGACTGTCCGCGAATCCGTGCGCACCCGCGACCACGGCGAGATTGCGCTCGAAGCCTTCGGCGTGACACTCACGCGCAAGCAGGAGGCGGTGAGCATTGCCGGCGGACAGCCTCTACAGGGCGTCGATGCCGTGATCCCGGGCGACATCTCCTCGGCTGCGTTTTTCCTCTGCGCCGCGGCGCTCTTCCCCGACTCCGGCCTGCTGCTGGACAACCTGGGGCTGAACCCGACGCGGGCTACGCTGCTGGATGTGCTGGCCACGCTGGGCGCGAAGACATCGGTGCTGAATCTCGAGCAGCGCAACGGGGAGCTCGCCGGGACGGTGCAGTTGATCGCTCCGAAAGATGGCTTGAGCGGCGCTACTATCTCGGGCGCGCTGGCCGCGCAGCTTATCGATGAGCTGCCGGTGCTCGCCGCCATTGCACCCTATACGCGGAACGGTATCCGCATCCGCGATGCAAAGGAATTGCGCGTGAAGGAGTCAGACCGGATCGCGCTGGTGGCGGAGAATCTGCGCCGCATGGGCGCGGAGGTGACTGAGGTGGAAGACGGGATGGATGTCCCGGGCGGCCAGGCGCTGCATGGCGCTGAGATCGATTCCGGCGACGACCATCGCATCGCCATGGCATTTTCCGTAGCCGCACTTCGCGCGAGCGGCGAATCGACGATTCACGGCGCCGAATCGGCAGACATCTCATTCCCGGAGTTCTTCAGTCTGCTCGATCAGGTCGCCGTGCGTTAGAGGCCGCTATGCACATCGTGCACAAAACCGAGCTGCCACTGGTTGGCATGTCTCATGAGTTTGTCGGGAGGGAGCAGGGCCGGACGGGCATCTCGTTCTTCCTGGTGAGCACAAGCAAGCCGGGGCAGCGAGTTCGCCTCCACAAGCATGATTATGACGAGGTCGTGCACGTCCTTGAGGGCCAGTCCACGTGGACGATTGGCGGACAGCGGGTGATTGCCACGGCAGGCGATACGGTTGTGGTGCACGCCGGCGAGCCGCACGGTTTTATGAACAGCGGTGAGGGGCAGTTGCGTCAGATCGACATTCACCTGCACCCCACGTTTGAGACTACCTGGCTGGAAGACTGATACTTCCTACTGCTGCGGCGGTGGTTGTTGCTGCTGTTGCTGAGGTTGTTGCGGCGCCGTCGGAGGCAGCGGTGCAGGCCGCTGAACCGGCGGAGTATGCAACTGCTGCTGCTGCGAAGGCAGCGGCGCCGCGGGTGCGTTTGGTGCGGGCTCGAGCCCCGGGATGTTGACCTGCTGCGTCACCGTGCCGGAGACGCCATCGCCGATGCTGATGTTGTACTTCTGCAGCGTGTTGGCGAGAGTCTGTTCGAGCGAAGCCCGGTCCTTCGCATAGGTCGCCATCGCGGAGGTCACAGTGTTCTCCGCCGCTGCGAGGCTGCGCTCCTGCTGCAGCACCAGCGCGGTGGTGGAAGCGCCGTACTTAAACTTCTTCTTCTCCGCATCGAGCGCCTGGCTGTTGTACTCGCGTGTGGCAGTGGCGGCCTGCACCGCGGCGCGATCGTTGGTCAACGCGTACTGCGCGTTGATGACGCCGATGCGGATCTGCGTATAAAGCTGCTGCAGCTTGAGCTGGTCCTGGCGGAATTCAAGCAGGGACCGCTCGTGCAAAGCCTGTGCAGGGCGATTCCGCAATGGAATTGTGACGTTGACGCCTACGCCACGGTCCGGCGTATTCCCGTTAAACATACCCGTGAAGACATTCCCGTAATTCCCAGGGGTGATCGCGCAACCTTCCGGGCCGTTCTCCGTAGGACTGCAGGCCGGATTCGCTGCGCCACCCAATGCGGTCGATCCGTAGAATCCATACAGATCGACCGTGGGCAGCAGTCCATTCTTCACGCCTTTCAGCGTGATGCGATCGTTCTTCAGGTTCAGAACAGCCTGTTCGAGCTCCGGCCGGTTCTGGTCAGCCTCTTTCACCAGGTCTTCCACGGCCGCGGTTTCTTCGGGCATTTCGACCAGGGAGACGCGATCCGTCGGAATCACCGGAGCTTGCGATAGACCCGGGTCGTCAAGGTTTCGTGCGATAGCCTGCTTGATAATCAGTTGCTGAAATTCCAAAGTGGACTGCGCTGAAATGAGCGTCTGCTTGTCTTGCGCAACTTGATTATCAGCGTTCATAACATCCAGGGGGGCCAGCGTTCCGATCTGCAGTTGCTTGCGATTATCGGACGCGACCTGAGTGGACTGATCCAAAGCGCGCTGCGCTGACTGAACGCTTTCATACGCGCTCACCAGGTTCCAATAAATGTTCTCTACCTGGTTGATGGTGTAAAGCAGCTGCTGACGGAATGCCGAATCCGTGATCCGCCGGTTGTTGATTGCCTGTGCGATGAAGCGGGTATTCACTCCGATGCCAAAGCCATTGAGGAGATGTTGCGTAATCGTTGCCTTGAAATTGGAGAAGAGTTCAGGGCTGTAGCCGCTGCGGAAGCTGTTCGTGGTAACACGCGAATTCTGAAAGCCGACGGCGAGCGTTGTTCCCGTGCGATAGCCCTGCTGATACTGGAAGTTATACGAGTTGGTGTTCTGAATCAGGGTCGGGGCGCCGGTGATGAACTGGTTCGGCTCTGGCGTGGTGGCGCGCTCGAACTGGACAGTTCCGCTCAACAGCGGATCGGAGATAGTTGGCGCAGGACCTTGGCCGTTGGCCGTCAACACCAGGCCGCTTGCGCCGGCACCGGCACCTGAAGCGCCTGCCGATGTGCCTCCGGGACCGCCGCCGGCCGTGATGGTGGTGCTGTTCCCGCTTTCCGTTCCCGTCACCAGGCCAGCCGGAGACCCCAGCAGTGATGCACCGGCACGGGAGCGCACGATGTCCGTGTCGGAGATATTGAGGTTATAGCGGGCGATCGCAATATCGAAGTTGTTCTCCAGGGCAAGCATGACGGCGTCGCTCAGGCTCAAGTAGATCTTGCCGCTCTTCAGCAGATCTGTAAGCCGTGGAGAATTGAAGACGCTGGGAGTGTCGATCGAAGTCCCGAGATAGGGTGCAATCGGATTCGGGAAGTGCGAGGGAGTGTCCTGGAAATCGCGCCCGGGCGGCCGCATATACAACGGCAGAGTCGCGTTGGGCGCAGGCTCAGTGGGCAGGCCCGAGGTGGCTGAACCCGGATTGATTTGCTGCTGATTGCTCTGCTGCTGGGCTTCGGCAACCGGCGCGAACGTGGAGAGCATGGTCGCGGCAATCGCCGCCCATCCTGCCAGCCGCCGTGCGGTCCATCCCGGACCGCTCTCCAGATCGCTGCTCACTCGGCCTGCTTCATGCTGCTTCAAAGAGTTCATTCGCCCCCATCCAATCCAAATGCCACGTCCACATAAAGACGGCGCAAACCGCTCCCTGGACTCCGCCAGGAGCCGCCACCCGTCAGGCAAACCTGCCTCGATGTCAAGGCTTGTGGACCATGCGATCGGCTGTAACTGCTGGTAGTGCTTACGTTCGAGCGCCGCTGCTCGTTCCCTCAAAAATCGCCTGCGCGTATGCAGAACATCGTTCGCGAGCGGCAGCAAAAGTATATCCCAGCAGGGCCGCGGCCCTACGCTATGCTCAGGCTGTGTATGGAGTTGTCCCCGTCATATGTAACTTCGCACGAAGGCTGGCAGATGTGGAAGATCGTGCTCGCGTACGACGGCACGGACTTTCACGGCTGGCAGGTGCAGCCCGGCCTGACGACCGTTCAGGGTGAGCTTGCGGCGGCGATCGAGCGCGTGTGCGGCGAGCGAACGCTGCCTCAGGGCTCCGGCCGCACCGATGCCGGCGTACACGCGCTGGCGCAGGTCGCGTCGGTTGCGCTGGAGTCGCCGGATTCCGCCGGCGAACCTTCAGCGCGCGCTGAACCGCACGCTTCCCGCCTCCATCCGCGTTCTGGAGGCCGCACACGCACCGCATGGATTCCATGCGCGCCATTCCGCCATCTCCAAGCAATACGAGTACCGCATCTATCGCGGGGAGATCTGCCCTCCGCACCTGGCGCGTTATGTCTTTGCCATGCCGCAGCCGCTCGATCTCGCGGCTATGCAGCAGGCCGCCGCACTGGTCCTGGGCAGGCACGACTTCTCTTCCTTCGCCGCATTTGACCCCGATCGCGCCGCGCGCATGGCAGCGAATCCGGAGATCGACAATGTCCGCACCCTCACGCACTCCGGCTGGCATGAGGATGGCGATCTGCTCATCTATACGGTGCGCGGTAACGGATTCCTTCACCACATGGTGCGCAATCTTGCCGGCACATTTCTGGAAGTCGGGCGTGGACGCCGCAGCGCCGCCGACCTTCCTGAGTTACTCGCGTGTTGCAATCGCATGGCTGCGGGAGCGACAGCGCCTGCGCGCGGCCTGTTCCTGCACTCCGTCACCTACCCGGAGAGCGGTGCTACGCTTGGCTAGGCGCAGCCCATGCAGTCCTTTCTTTCCCTCAATCCGCTCGGCCAGGTTCCTCAGCTTGCCGCCCAACGGCGCGTGCACCAGGCCTTTCGCTGGCTTCATCTGCATGACGGATTGCTCATGGATTGGCAGCGCACGCTGGTTGGCATTCCGGCACCGCCATTCGGCGAGGCCGGCCGCGCCGCGTGGCTGCTGGAGCAATTCCGATCACTGGGTCTTGCCGAAACCAGCATCGATGACGAGGGCAACGTGCTTGGCCTGCTTCCCGCGCCGGATCCAAAGGTCCAGAACAAGCGTGCCGTCGTGCTCTCCGCGCACATCGACACCGTCTTCCCCGCCGGAACGGAGGTCGCTCCGCAGGCGAAAGGCACGCGCCTTGTCGCACCGGGCGCCTGCGACAACGCGGCAGGGGTGACCGGGCTGCTCGCCATCGCGGCCGCGCTGATCGATGCCTCCATCACGCTTCCCTGCCCGGTGCTCTTCGTCGGCAACGTAGGCGAGGAGGGCGAAGGCGATCTTCGCGGCATGCGCCATCTCTATCAGCGCTCGGCCTGGGGGGACCGTATCGCGGCACATATTGTGCTCGACGGCGCGGGACACGAGGTCGCCGTGACGGAGGCGCTGGGCAGCCGGCGTTTTCTGGCATCGGTGACAGGCCCCGGCGGTCACTCCTGGACGGACTCCGGCGTGCCCAACCCGATCGTCATTCTCAGCCAGGCCATCGCTGCCCTCGCGCAAACTGGTCATGCGCACGAAACGCGTACGACGCTGAATGTTGGCACGATTGAAGGCGGCAGCTCCGTCAACGCAATTCCCGAGCACGCCAGCGCGCGCTTCGATCTCCGTTCCACGTCGGCCGAGGAGCTGGTGTGCCTGGAGGTCGAATTGCATCGGGCCATAGAAGATGCTGTGCTGGCTGCAAACGCGGCAGCCGCCGCGCTGCGCAAGCGCCGTCCGAATGCGCAGGCTTCTTTCACGATCGAGCGTATCGGTGACCGGCCCGCCGGCCGTCTGGCGGGCACAGCCAACGGCGCGGCGCTCTATGATGATCTGCTCGCCGTCGACCGCCACCTCAGCATTCGCACCGAGCCGCGCATCGCTTCGACGGACGCGAATATTCCCCTCTCGCTCGGGCATTGCCGCAATCAGCATTGGCGCCGGCGGCGACGGCGGAGGCATCCACACCAGCAATGAGTGGTACGACGCCGCACACCGCGAGCTGGCGCTGAAGCGCATCCTGCTGTTGCTGATGCTGACTGCGGAGCGCTGCTGAATTCATCGCTCGCAGCCAACGTTGACGGGACGGCAAGTCCCCTATACTCCGAGCTATGCGCTGCCTGCTTGCCGCCACTGCTCTTCTTGCTGTCACGATGCCGCTCACTGCTCAATCCGCCGCGCCGGACACCATCTACTATCACGGCCACATCCTGACCGGGGTTGGGCTTGGCGAGGGCAAGTTTGATTTCGTGAGTGCGATTGCCATGCGCGACGGAATCATCACCGTCACTGGCAGCGATGAGGAGCTGCTGAAGGCGAAAGGGCCGAAGACGCATCTCGTCAACCTGAATGACGCGTTCGTGATGCCCGGCTTCAACGATGCGCACACGCATCTCGGCGATGCCGGGCGTCTTCAGCTCTCGGTCGATCTCACGGGGTGCAAATCGCTGCAGGAGATGCTCGACCGCATCGAGCGCGCGGCCAAAACTGCGCCGGCCGGCAAATGGCTGCAGGGCGGCGGATGGGACCACACGCTGTGGCCCGAGAAGGTTCTGCCTACACGCCAGCAGCTTGACGCAGTGACGCATGGCCATCGGGCGATCTTTGAGCGCGTGGACGGCCATATCGCGATCGCGAATACCGCTGCGCTTCAGGCGGCGGATATTACGCGGACCACGCCCGATCCGCAGGGCGGCAAGTTTGATCACGACGCACAAGGCGAGCTCACCGGGATCGTGCGCGAAGACCCGGCGATGGAGATGGTCTTCAAAGTGATCCCGCCGCCGACGCCGGCCGAGCGCAAACGCGCGCTGTCCCTCGCGCTCTCCGACGCATCCATCCATGGCATCACCAGCGCACAGGACTACTCCGAGTGGGACGACTTCCTGGTGATGGAGCAGTTGGAGCGTGAAGATCACCTGCCGGTGCGCATCTCAGAATGGCTGACCTTCGCTGATTCCGTCGAGACATTGAAAGAACATCGCGCGCACCATCCTGCCGAGGACCACATGCTGCACACCGGCATGCTGAAAGGCTTTATGGATGGCTCGCTTGGCTCGCGCACCGCCGCGCTGAATGCTCCTTATTCCGATGATCCGGGGAACCGCGGTATCCCGCGCTACGACCAGGCGAAGCTGGATGCAATGACCAAGGAGCGCGCTGCCGCACAATTCCAGATGGGCTTTCATGCCATCGGAGACCGCGCGGTAGAAATGGCGCTCGATGCTTTCGCGACAGAGAAAAACCAGGTGTGCCGGACTGGGATTGACGGGAAGGTGATGAGCAGCAATCCGTGCATCCCGCGCCCCCGCATCGAGCACTCACAGGTCCTCGACGCCCCCGACTTTGCGCGCTACAAACAACTCGGCGTCATCGCTTCCATGCAGCCGAATCATCTGCTTACCGACATGGCATGGGCGGAGCAGCGGCTTGGCCATGATCGCGCGCGCTACTCCTATGCGTGGAAGAGCTTCCTCGATCACGGCGTGCCGCTTGCCTTCGGCACCGACTATCCGGTCGAGCCCATCACGCCCTTCCGCGGCCTCTATGCCGCGGTCACGCGCGAGAACGAAGCGGGCACACAGAGCTACTTTCCGGAAGAGAAGCTGACCATCGCGCAGGCGCTCTACGCCTACACGCAGGGCTCAGCTTACGCAGAATTCAGTGAAAGTTACAAAGGGATGTTGAAGCCGGGCATGGTTGCGGATTTCGTCGTGCTCGATCGCGATCTCACGAAGATTCGCGCCGCACGACATCCTTGGCACCAAGGTGCTGCGCACCGTCATGGCCGGCCATCCGACATACTTCGCGAATGTGGTCACACGCTAGATGAGCGCGAAGCACACGCGCAGCGCCTCTTTGCTGCTGATCGTCACAGCCGCCATCTGGGGCTCCACGTTTGTCCTGGTGAAGGACGCGCTGCGCGACGCCTCTCCACTGCTCTTTAACCTGCTGCGCATGATCGTCGCCACGGTTGTTCTTGCGGCGATCTACCATCGCGATTTGCGCCGTCTCAAACGAAGCTATCTTGCCGGTGGCGCCCTGGTGGGTCTCTGCCTGGCAGTGGGCTACAGCTTCCAGACCGCGGGACTGGCTCGCACCACGCCGGCCAAATCCGCATTCATCACCGGCCTTATCGTCGTGATCGTGCCGCTGCTCTGTGCCATTCCTCTGCTGCGTCCCGCGACTATGCACCGTCCGGGCATACCGGCGTTCAGCGGCGCCATCATGGCCTTTGCCGGCATTCTGCTGCTCACTACGCCTCCCCATACACCCTGGGCCTCTTTGCTGCGCAGCATCAATCCCGGCGACCTGCTTACGCTGGTCTGCGCGCTCGGCTTTGCCCTGCATGTGGTCGCGCTGGCGCATGTTTCACCGCGCCTGCCGCTGGGCGCGCTTGCCGTGCTGCAACTCGCTTTCTGCACCTTCATCATGGCTGTCGCGCTTCCCGTCTTCGAGCGGCCGCGGCTCGATTTGTCACCGCGGCTGATTACAGCCCTGCTCATCACAGGCGTACTCGCCACCGCCGTCGCATTTACCGTGCAATCGTGGGCGCAGCAGCGTCTTTCCGCGACGCGCACCGCCCTGATTCTGGCGCTCGAACCCGTCTTCGCCTTTCTGACATCTTTCCTCTTTTATGGAGAGCGGCTTTCTGCCCGCGCTTCTGTCGGTGCTTTATTGATCCTGGGCGGCATCGCCTTTACAGAGCTGCTTCCGGCAGGAGCGCGCGCCACAGCCCATGAAGCTCCGGTTGCCTGAGACAGAAATCATCTTCCATTCCAGATAAACCGAATTTCCCGTGCGGCGTCTAAGAAAGCAGCGATGTCTGGATAGACGACCGTCCGTAGCATCTATACTGAATTGTCAAGGCAATTCCACCACCCCGGCATATTCGCCGCGACGCGACAGCTATCGCGATATCTCACTGAGGTTAGACCTGCATATGAACTCTTTTTTGAGACGGATCAAGCTCAACCGTCTGGCTCCGACGTTTGTTGTACTGTCCACTCTTTCCGCCGGCATCCTCATTGGCTCGGTAGCCGTCCACGGCGTGAAGGGTAGCGAGAACCAGGTCAACAGTTCCGACGCCACACCGCTGAAAGATTCCCGATCCCGTGCACCTGGGCACGCAGTTCACAAAGATAGCCGAGCAGGTTGGCCCGGCGGTGGTGAACATCTACACCGAGCAGTTGCCCAAGGAACATCGCGCGCAGCGCCGTCGCGGAATGCCGATGGAGCCCAATCCGCAGTCGCCCGACGATCAGAGCAGGGCCCGGGCGATGACGACCAGCAGCAGGGACCGGACAACAATTTCCAGGACTTTTTCAATCGCTTCTTCGGCGGCCCCGGCGGGCAGGGGCCGGATGATGGCGGCGGGATGGGTGGCGGCGTCCGCGAATCGCTCGGCTCCGGCTTCATCGTCGATCCGCGCGGCTACATCATCACCAACAATCACGTGGTCGAGAAGGCCGACAAGATTTACGTGAAGCTCGCGACCGATCCGGACAACTCGACCGATCATGGCCGTCCGGCCAAGGTCGTCGGCGTCGATCCAGACACCGACATCGCGGTCATCAAGATCGATGCGCCGAGCTCGCTGCCCACGGTCAAGATGGGCAATTCCGACAGCACGCAGGTGGGTGAGTGGGTGGTCGCCATCGGCGAGCCATTCGAACTCTCGAAGACGGTGACCGCCGGCATCATCTCGGCCAAGAACCGCACCATCGAGCCGGGCGTGAAGGGTCAGTTCCAGCACTTCATC
The DNA here is from genome assembly GCA_963736915.1 of uncultured Acidobacteriaceae bacterium. Lineage (GTDB taxonomy): Bacteria > Acidobacteriota > Terriglobia > Terriglobales > Acidobacteriaceae > KBS-83. The sequence goes on from CAVTQV010000009.1 coordinate 47,455, forward strand.
CAGACCGATGCGGCGATCAATCCCGGCAACTCCGGCGGCCCGCTCATCAACATGGATGGCCAGGTGATTGGCGTGAACACGGCGATCTACACGCAGTCCGCCGGCTATAAGGGCATTGGATTCGCCATGCCGTCCAACACCGTCATTCAGACCTACAACGATCTCATCGGACCGGAGCACAAGGTCGTCCGCGGCTCGATCGGCATCTCCTTCCAGCAGGATCTGCCGGCTGCCGTGGGACGCGTCTACGGCTTCAAGTCCGGCGTGCTGATCAGCGCGTTCGGCAAGGGCGGTCCGGCAGAGCAGGCGGGTCTCAAGGTGGGTGACATCATCACCTCCGTCGACGGCAAACCGATCAAGAATGGCGACGACCTGGTGAACATCATCACGGCACGCCATCCCGGAAGCGACAGTGAAGGTAGGCTATCTGCGCAACGGGCAGCAGCAGACCGCTACCGTAGGCATTGCAGATCGCACCAAGACCGTCAGTGCGCTCAACGGCCAGAACAATAGCGACCGAACGAGAACGGACCGGGCGGTGAAGAGGAAGCCGGCCCCGACAAGCTGGGTATTACAGCGGTGAACGTGCCGCAGCAGTTCGCCAGCAAGGGCGTTCATGGAGTGCTGATCCAGCAGGTGAAACCGGGCTCGTTTGCCGACGAGATCGGTCTCTCCTCCGGCGTTGTCATCAACGAGATCAACAAGACGCCGATCAACAACAAGACCGACTACACCAATGCGGTCTCTTCACTGAAGAGCGGACAGGATGTCGTGGTCAGCATCGTCGATCCGCGGCAACCGAGCGGCAGCTTCTACCGCGGTGGAACACTGCCCTAAAAGGGTCAAGTGCTGCACGCTGAAACACCATAGGTAACCCGTTTGTGTTACCCAAATAGATCGGCACCCACAACTTTCGTGGGTGCCGATCTATGTTGGGTTGCAATCTCATGAATATGCCGATAGTCTCACCAGAACGCGACCTTCCTACCCCCGGACGAGGAACCCGCATGATTCGTTTTTCTGCCGGCTCGACGTTGGCCCTTACCCTGGCACTCATCGCGGGTCCCGCCTTCGCAGCCACTTCGCATCAAGCCTCCACGAGCGGCACCGTACGGCGTGTCGGCCATCGCATCCGTCATCGGATCGCGCACCCGATGGGCCAGCGCGGCATCGCGCCGGAGCGCGCTACCGAGATCCAGAACGCGCTGATTCACGCAAATTATCTGACTGGCACACCCAGCGGCCAGTGGGACTCGCAGACGGAAACCGCCATGCAGAAATACCAGGCGGATCATGGCTGGCAGACCAAGCTGACGCCGGATTCGCGCGCGCTGATCGCGCTTGGCCTTGGCCCCAGCACCGCAAGCAGCCAGCCGCTGCCGGCGAACACCTACCGGATTCCCGCTGCCGATCCCGACGAAGCTGGAACGCTCGCCTCCGTGCACTCGATCTCGCAGTAAGGCGAAAAACGCACCACGTCGAAAAGGCCCGCTCAGCGGGCCTTTTCCTTTGCTTGCAGCAGCAGCTTTCCTGGAGCTTCCCTACACTTCAAACCGCAACTGATCTTCAATCGTCTCCCGCCGCCGCGCCAGCTTCGTCTTCTTTCCGTCCACCAGCACTTCGGCAGCACGGCCGCGCGAATTGTAGTTCGACGCAATCGACATTGCGTACGCCCCGGCATCCAGCAACGCGATCAGCGCGCCCGGCTGCACATCTGCCATGGCGCGGTCGCGCGCGAAGAAGTCGCCCGTCTCGCATACCGGTCCCACGACGTCCATCATCGCGTTCTGCGATGCGTCGTCTGGCTGCTCGACCGGAACGATCTCATGATGCGCCCCGTACAGCGCCGGCCGGATCAGGTCGTTCATCCCAGCATCCGTGATCAGAAATTCCTTCGCGCCATTGCGCTTGCGGTAGAGCACGCGCGCCACCAGCGCGCCCGCCTGCGCCACCAGGAAGCGCCCCGGCTCAAGCAGCAGTCGTACCCGCAGCCCCCGCAGTCCATCGGCCAGCGCCGCTGCATATTCGGAGACCTCTTTCTCTGCGTCGAATTCCTCGGCTCCGAGCTGCGCCGTGTAATCGATGCCCAGGCCGCCGCCCGCGTCCACGGAGCGAATCCGTAGCCCGTCTGCCGTCAGCTCTTCCACCAGGCCTCGCACGCGGGCCAGCGCGGCGCCGAAGGGCGCGGCACTGCGAATCTGCGAGCCGATGTGCACACTCACACCCTCCGGAGAGAGCCATTTGCTCTTCGCCGCGCGGGCGTACACTTCGCGCGCGCGACTGATATCGATGCCGAATTTGTGCTCGCGCAGTCCGGTGGAAATATACGGATGCGTCTCCGCGAAGACATCCGGGTTCACCCGCAGCGCGATCCGCGCGAGCTTGCGCAGCTTCGCCGCACGCTCGGCCAGCAGATCCAGCTCCTGCTCGCTCTCCACGTTGAACAGCAGGATGTCCGCGCGCAGCGCCAGGTCCATCTCTTCCGCCGTCTTGCCGACTCCGGAAAAGACCGTGCGCTTCACCGCGCGCTTGTCGGCCCGCCGCACCCGCTCCAGCTCACCACCGGAGACGATATCGAAGCCGGCGCCCTCGCGCGCAATCATGCGCAACAGTGACAGGTTCGAATTCGCCTTCACCGCGTAGCAGATCAGATGTTCCTGCCGGGCAAAGTGTTTGCGGAAGAGCACAAGCCGCTCGCGCACCTGCGAAGCACTGTAGCAATAGAGCGGCGTGCCGTATCGTTCAGCCAGCTTCTCCAGCGGGACAGCGTCGCACGCAAGCTGACCATCCGCGTTGTAGCGGAAGGGCCGCGCCGCGATCTTCTTTGATCTCTTCCTTGATCTATGGGGCAAAAGAATTTCCTCGTGCGAACAAAAGCATGCTCCCATCTTTTCACACGCGGGAAGTTTGCATTCGGCAGTCAGTGAGTGGGAATCTCGTCGGCGAAGCGACGCAGCAGCGCGCCTACCAGGCGCGGCTGTTCATAGGGCGCGTAGTGCCCCATCTCCTGCAGCAAATAGAAGCTTGAACCGGGGACGGTATTCGCGAGCTCGCGCATCTCCGCCGGAGTGGAGCCGCGATCGAGCGCCGCCGCCAGCACAGCCGTCGGCACGTTTATGGTTGCGGCGGTCGGGCGCGAATCCGGCCGCGCAGCCAGTGCGCGCTGTACCGCAATCGCTGACTCGGCGGACATGCGCTCCATCATCGCGCGCAGCCGGTGCACGATGTCCGGATCGCGCTCTTTCGCGGGCGCTCCGACCAGCGTGTCCAGCATGGCGTCGAAGAACGGGCCTGTGCCGCGCTGCGCAATCCCTGCAATGGTCTGCTCTCGGGCACGCCGCGTCTCTTCCGTGTCGGCATGCGGCTTGGCGCTGCAGATGGCGAGGGCGCGCATGCGCTCCGGCGCCTGCCTCCATAGCTCGTACAGCAGATAGCCGCCTATCGAACAGCCGCAGAAGATCGCCTGATCGACAGAAAGCGCATCCAGCAGGCGAAGCACGGCGCGCGCCATGGTCTGCATGCTCGCCGTCTCGTCGCCCAGCGGCGAGAGCCCGTGGCCCGGCAGATCGGGCAGGATGACACGGTAGTCCGGCTCGAACAGAGCCGTCACCGGCTGCCAGAAGCAATGATCGACAGGCGTAGGGTGCAGAAAAACGACGCACGGCCCGTTGCCGCGATCCTCGTGATGAAGGAGCTCGCTCATCTCCGCGATGGCAACGCTCAGCATACTATCTCGGCAGCTATGCCTGCGGGTTTGCCGGGGGAGGATAGGTGGCCGCGGCCTGCAGCAGCAACGGCTCTTCCGGCGCGGCGACCCAGAGCACGACATACAGGATCAGTCCGATGCCGCTGAAGCACGCCAGCAGCACAAAGATCACGCGCACCAGCGTGGGGTCCCAGCCGTACATCAGTGCCACTCCCTGGCATACGCCGGCGATCATGCGGCCAAGCCGTGGACGCACGAGGCGACGTTGCGCACCGGATGGCGGCGGCACACTCTGCGCTCCGCTGAAAGCGCCGCCTACGGCTTGCCCGCAATTTGGACAATGCCGCGCGTCCGTCGCTATTGGTTTGCCGCAACTGCTGCAGTAGTACGCCATCGCCTCTCCCCCTGCATTTTAGGAAACGGAATTATTAAGCCTTACTCGAAAGGACGCAAATGCAAGGCCCGAAGTTCCAGAAAGTCGCGCCCTTTTATTTCCCAGACCATCAGCCTTTGTACGGCGTCTTCAGATAGCGCCGCGCATCCGAGGCCTGCGCGCTATCCCCGAGCGCCAACACATCACGATACGCCGCTTCGGCTTGTTCGCGCTTGCCCAATACGTCGTACTCCATGCCCGCGCCAAGCTGGGCACGCCGCTTCAGATCGGGGCTGACAGTCGGCTGCACCAGGACGTGCTCGAAAGCATCCGCGGAGCCGGCCGCGTCCCTTTGTCCGCGCAGCGTATCTGCCAGACCATACCATGCCAACTGCAAGTGGGCGTTCGTAAAGTATCCCGTGGATTCGGCCTGGTGCAGCAGCGAACGGTAGATCGCGATCGCCTCGTGCGCCCGGCCGGCGTCCTTCTGCAGGTTCGCCGACTCCAGCCAGAACAGGAAATTATGCGGATACTGCTTCTTCAGGGAGTCATTCCACTGCGCGGCTTCGTCGTATTTCGCCTCGCGACGCAGAAACAGCGCCAGGGCGGTTCGCGCCTCCACCGACGTCGTCACGCCATGCTCACCGTCATCCCGCAGCAGCGCCAGCCCTTTGTCTTTGCTGCCATGAATGCCGGCGACGCCGGCCATCAGCTTGATGGGCAGAGGCAGTGATCCGATTACGTACTGATGCACGCCTACTACCAGCTCCGCATCTACGTAGTCCGGATCGAGGTCGAGCACCTTGTCATCGTCAGCACGCGCCTGCAGAGCGATCCGCAGGGCCGAGATGAACGAGCGCTGCACCAGCCCCATGTAGGTCGCGCGCAGGCTCTTCGACCAGGCGCGCGCATACAGCGCATCCACGTCTTTCGGATTGCTCTTGAGCCGCGCCTCGGCCAGTTGCACAGCCTTGCCGGAAAGCTCCTCGATGTGAGCCGAAAACGCCTTATCCTCCTGGACCTGGTGTTTGCCGCTCAGGAATCCGTCGTGCGCGTACAGCGTCGTGTCCAGCAGGTCCAGGTTATACAGCTCATGGAAGAGCACGGTCTCCAGAACGTAATCCGCGGCCATCGGATCGTCCGGATGCGCCTGCTCGATCTTCTCAAAACCGCGGAGAGCGCCATCGTAATCCAGCGTGTAGAAGCGGTCGTACGCCGCACGTACCTCGGGCTCTCGATTCAGCGGATTTGTGTGGACGACACGTGGCTGGGCCGCGGTTGCGAAGGGGCACACCAAGGCAAGCGCCGCCCCGGTGAGGCAAACCCACCAGCGTAATCCGACCTGTCGGGCAGCTTTCTTCAATGACGTCAATACTCCCTGCTTCCTTCCAAGCTATGCGCTCGGGCGTCCTCACGCGAATGGCAACACCGGCACTTCCCCCTGATTCAACTGACGAAAAGTATTGGCTATCGGACGCCGCACAATTTGAGTATGCTTGCAGAAAATTTCGCCGTCTTCGTCAACCGCTCACGTTCAACCCGCACTCCACCCCCGGGAGGACGGACATGACCAGGCAGGAAGTACTTCGGCATATCGCTTTGCAGGCGCGCTCCAACGGGTTCGACTTCCGCGCTTGGTACCGTTCCTATGCCGCGCCGGAATGGCTGGGCTTCGACGAGGCCATTGACCATCTCTGCCAGGGCCGCAACTGCTACGTCCTGCTCTTTTCCCATGAGTTTGCGCAGGCCTTCTGGAAGGGCGGCCAGCAGATGAGCTTCATGGTGCCCGCTGTGAGTTATCCGCAGCGGCGGAAAGATGGCCAGATCGTGATGGTGCACCGGCGCGCGTTTGCCCGCCGCACGCTCAAGGCCGACTCATGGCTCTATCACCTGCGGGAGATGGCAGAAGCACCCCACCCGCTCAAGTACATCCGCCGGTTCGTCGTGCTGCAGGAGGATATCGTCGCGGCGCAACAGGCGCGACCGCCGGTGGCGCCCGTAGATCCTCCGATTCCAAGTGAAGCCCCGGCGGCGAGCCCCGGGCGGCACACGAACGCCCGGCCTAATTAGCAGGTCGGCTTGTACGCGAACAGATGATGCAGCGGGCCGCGACCCTGGCCCACCGGATAGGCTGCGCGCAAAGCTTCGCGAACGTAGCGTTTCGCCCCTTCGACTGCCTCACTGCCCGGCCTCCCCAGCACCAGTTCGGCCAGAAGCGCGCTCGAAAAAGCGCATCCCGTCCCATGGGTAGAACGCGTCTCGACCCGCTCTCCGGCGAGCCAGCTTCCCTGCCCGTCCAGAAGCAGGAAGTCATCCGGCCGGTCGAGATGGCCGCCCGTCACCACAATCGCAAGACCAGGATTGCCCGCGCTCGCCGCCTGCATCGCCAGCCGTTTCGCGGCGGCTTCCACCTGCTCCCGGCTTCGCACCTCAACGCCGGTCAGCAGCGCCAGCTCATCCAGATTGGGCGTGATCCAGCCCACCCCACCGAGCAGCCGCTCCCGCAGCAGCGCCGTGCCTTCTGGATCCAGCAGCGCAGCGCCGGAGCTTGATTGCAACACCGGGTCGAGCACGACGCGACGCCGCAGCTCAGGCCGAGCCTGCAGAAAGTGCTCCGCCTCCGCCACCAAACCTGCGCCGGCCAGCATACCCAGCTTTACGCCTGCAAGTTCGATATCCGACGCCAGATATTCGAGGGTTTCCCGAAGCAGCGAAGGCCGTACCGGATCGATCTCGCGCACACCTTGCGTCGACTGAACGGTCAGCGCGGTAATGGCCGCGACGCCATAGATTCCATATGCGGCAAAGGTCTTGAGATCGGCAGTGATACCGGCGCCGGACGACGGATCGAAGCCGGCGATCGTGAGACATACCGGCGGCGTGGCGGAAGAATCGCTTGGTGCGCCGGTCGGCAGCTTGTCCATGAGCCCTATTGTAGATTTGCAAGTTTGCCGTGAGCGGGCGCAGGCGCAAACCCGAGCGTTGTCAGCTCAGGCGGTCTTGTGTACGGTCTGGCCTCGCTGCCGCGCGGCTTTCTTGGCGTGGCGCGACAAAGCGGTGTGAGAAGCAGTGCTTTTGGGCTCGCGTTTCAGCGCAGCGACTCGGGCACGGCCACTTTTTGTGGAACCCTCATCACGCGTCTGCGGTTCGCTCTGCCCCTTCTCATAGTCCCGCTCGGAACGCTTCCGTGTTGCCTCGCTGGTTTTTCCGCGAGCGGGCGGCTTCAACGGAATTCCCGCTCGCCGCGCCTTGCTCAAGCCAATCGCGATCGCCTGCTGCGGCGATCTCGCTCCGTGCTTGCCCTCGCGCACATGCTCAATCTCTTCATGCACGAATTCCCCAGCGGCGGTCGATGCGGATTTGCTTTCCCCAAGTCGCGTTTGGCTGCTTTGACAGTGGATTTGCTCGGCATCACGATCCTCCGGAATGGCTGGGAAGTGAGATGCCGTTCATTTCAGGCCAGATGTCGCCTGAGCCTACCCAGGCACGAAGAGGGGCATCTGCGAGCGACGGAACCGCATCGCTTCAATGAGGGCGCTGGAGATGTTCCAGGATCGCAGAGATGCCGGGCGGATGCTGGCGCGAATCGTTGCGAAGACGCGCGACTTGCACGACGGGATTGTGCTTGGGTTGCCGCGCGGCGGTGTACCGGTCGCCTACGAGGTGGCGTGCCAATGAACCTGCCGCTGGATGTTTTTATCGTGCGCAAGCTGGGCGTGCCGGGAGAGGAAGAGCTTGTGATGGGCGCCGTCGCGAGCGGCGAACGGTGGCCATCAACCCGTCGGTCGTCCATCACCTTGGCATCTCTCCCGAGTCGTCCAGGCGGCCGTGCAGCGGAAAGAGGTAGATCGAGCGCCGTGAACGCGCCTACCGCAACGGCTATCCTCCCATCCGTGTCGCGGACCGCACAACAATTCCGGTCGATGATGGGCTGGCGACCGGCGCAACAATGCTGGCGGCGGCGCGTGCACTGCGTCCGAAGACGGAGCGGGTCATCGTGGCAGTGCCCGTATCCGCAGAGAGCACCTGCAACGAGCTCCGCAGGGAAGTGGATGAGGTGACTGGCGAATACGCCGGAGCACTCCTTTGCCGTCGGCGCGTTCTACCGGGATTTCACACAGACGACCGACCAAGAAGTGCGCTCGCTGCTATCGCAGGCACGCAAACGCCACGGGCTGCAGGGGGGATAGGCGGTCGGCGCCGAGCTTCGCGCAATCATGTCGCATGAAGCAGAGCAACATCCGCAGGATGCGGCGCCCTTTTTTCGGCGAGATGGAGAGGCGCTCGGCAACGCGGGACACCTTCTTCCCTTCGCGCAGCCATACCTGCGGTATCACTACCTCGGCGAACTCCTCCGTCATCTGCTGAAATGTTTTGCGGCCGACAATCCCCTGCGACCATGCGCGCAATGTCTCATCGATGCTCGATGGCGCGCATGATCTTCGATTTCAAAACCGCGAGCTCTTCTTCCTCAACAGTGCTGATCCAAACCGACAGGAGGCATGGCTACGAGATAATCGTC
>CAVTQV010000010.1:0-86655 GCA_963736915.1 uncultured Acidobacteriaceae bacterium
TCCGAACCGGAGATGGAAGAGCAGAAGGCAGGCGAGGCGTGAGCTCTCCGCATGCAGACGCCCCGGGCGCCGGAGCTCCGCAGCGCCTGCAGAAGATCATCGCGGCGGCGGGGCTGGCTTCACGGCGCAAGGCGGAGACGCTCATCACCGAAGGGCGCGTGCGCGTGAACGGTCAGGTCGTTACCGAGCTGGGCGCGAAGGCCGATCCGGCGCGGGATCATATCCGCGTGGATGGAAAGCTGCTGCAGGGGCCGGAGCTGCCGCGCTACTACATGCTGAACAAGCCGAAGGGCTTTGTGACGACGGTCTCCGATCCCGAGGGTCGGCCGACCGTGATGAAGTTCTTCGAGCGTACGGGAACACGCGTCTTCCCCGTGGGGCGGCTGGATTATCAGAGCGAGGGCCTGCTGCTGATGACCAATGACGGCGCGCTGGCCAATGCGCTGACGCGCGCCGCAGCGCGGGTGGAAAAGACGTACCTGGTGAAGGTGAGCGGACGCCCGACCGAGTCTGCGATTGAGCAGTTGCGGCGCGGCATCATGATTGAACGCGGCAAGCCCGGCAGCAGCGCGGGACGTGTGCTGACCGAACCGGCGACAGTCCGGCTGATGCGCGATGCGGAAAATCCCTGGTACGAAGTCGTGCTGACCGAGGGACGGAACCGGCAAATTCGCAAGCTGTTTGAAGAGATCGGTCATCACGTGGAGAAGATCCGCCGTGTGGGCTATGGAACGCTGGTGCTGGACTTGCCGCCCGGTGATGTGCGCGAGCTGGAGCCCCGTGAGGTGGCTGCGCTGGAGCGTACGGCTCGTCCGCGAAAGAAGGCTCCGGAGCCGCCGCGGGCTTTGCGTAAGGTGGAACAGCGCCATCTGCCGGCGGCGCGGCCTGGGCGGAAGCGGCCCGTCAGAAAGCGAGAGTCACGGGCCAAGGGTTAGGGATCAGCCAGGATTCTATTGCTGCGCGTGCAAACTGCAGGTTCTTCGCTTCGCTCAGAATGACAGAGGTCAGTGAGGCGAGCGTGGCCCGCTGAGCATCGAATGGATGGGAGTGAATCATGGAAAAAGCAACGTTTGGGGCAGGGTGCTTCTGGGGTGTGGAGGCGCGCTTCCAGCAGGTGCCGGGTGTGATTGAAACGGCCGTGGGCTACGAGGGCGGAACGCTTGAGAAGCCCAGCTATCAGGATGTATGCACGGACCGCACAGGGCACGCGGAGGTGGTGGAGGTGACTTTCGATCCGCAGAAGGTGAGCTACGCCGCGCTTCTCGATCTCTTCTTCGAGCTGCACGATCCGACGCAGGTAAACCGGCAGGGGCCGGACTGGGGAACGCAGTACCGTACCGTAATCTTCTTCCATTCGCCGGAACAGGAGAAGACAGCGCACGAGACAATCGCGCGGCTGGAGGCGAGCCATCAGTATGCGAAGCCGATTGCAACCCAGGTCGTTCCGGCGAGCACCTTCTGGCGCGCTGAGGAGTATCACCAGAAGTACCTGGAGAAGCGGGGCGCCGTCTCCTGCCACATCTGATTTCCTGCTATAACGTAACATTTACAATTACGTTAAGGACAGAACGGCTCCGCAGGCGTGCTTGCGGAGCTGTTTTTTGGAACCGCCCGCACCATTCGCAGATCCGCGGTCCTGGAATCTTCCCTGCCTGACCGGTAGCCGTCCCGACGATGCCGGTCATCTGATAGGCTGAGGCCGGACGACTGTGAAAGATACTGACGGACAGAGCCACGCGTCTGCACCCTTTGCCCGGCTGCAAGCGCTTACGGCGCGTTTTCCATCGCTGGGGCTCTCGATCGAGACGGCGGTCTGCTTCGTCTTCACGGCGTTCTTCCTTTTTTACGGACTGGTTCCGATCTTTGGTGGTGACGGACTGGGGCTGGTCGGCGCCGATGAGCCGCGTTACGCGCAGATTGCGCGCGAGATGCTGGGCCGGCACGACTACATCACGCCTATGCTGTACGGCAAGGCATGGCTGGAGAAGCCGGCCTTGTATTACTGGCGCGCGATGTTCTCCTTCAAGGAGTTTGGCGTGCACGACTGGTCGGCTCGCCTGCCGTCCGCCAGCTTTGCCTTCATTCTGATTTCGCTAATCTATTTGCATATCCGGCGCTTCCGGCCGGGCGGCCAACTGGATGCCGCGCTGATTACGGCAAGCTGCGCGGGCATCATCGCATTCGCGCGCGGCGCATCTACGGATATGCAGCTCGCCGCGCCGTTTTGTATCGGCATGCTGGGCTGGTATGCCTGGTACGAGACAGACAAGAAGTTCTGGCTCTTCGATCTATATTTCTTCAACGGCGCGGCTACGCTGGCCAAGGGCCCGGTTGCTCCGTTCCTTGCATTGGCGATCATCTTTGCGTTTGTCGCCCTCCGGCGCGAATGGTCGCTGCTGCGACGCACGATCTGGGTTCCGGGCATCCTGCTGTATCTGGCGATGGTGCTGCCCTGGTATATCGCCGTTACAAGACGCAATCCACAGTTCCTGCGAGTCTTCTTCCTCGAACACAACCTGGAGCGGTTCGCCACCAACCTATACGAGCACCAGCAGCCGAGCTGGTTTTACCTGGCCGTCATGCTTCTGGCGCTTCTGCCGTGGACCGTGATTGCCATACGCGCACTGGTGGATGCCGTGTTTGAGTCGGTGAATGAGTGGCGGGCACGCCGGGCGAAGAACCGTTACGTAAGCCATGCGCGCTGGGGCGATGCCTTTCCTGAGTTTCTGGTGCTGTGGACGCTCTTCCCCATCGTCTTCTTCTCGCTCTCGCGTTCGAAGCTGCCTGGTTACATTCTGCCCTCCATCCCTCCACTCACGATTTTGACAGGCGATTACCTGAACCGGCTGCGCGAGGCGGGAAAGGGTATTCGGCCCTGGCTGCTTGTGTTGCACGCGCTGCTAGCGGGCTTCACCGTGACCATGGTGCTGCTGCTGCCGTGGTTCATCTTCCATGCGGTGGGCGGCATGCCCCCGGCGCGTGTTATGGTCTCCGCCATCGTTACGGGCATCGCCACGGTCGTGCTGATTCTGGTCGTGGTGGGCCGTTTCGGCGTGAAACGCCTGCGCATCGCGACTATGGTGCCACTGGTGGTTCTGGTCTTCTTTCTCTTCGGGGTCGGGCCGTTTTTTGGCCTGCCGGCGATCCAGCAGACCAAGCATACGATCCAGTTGGTGGACCTTGCCTACTCGGCCCGGCCGCTGGCCCGCCAGCTTACCCAACTGACGCCGAACAACGAGCCGGTTGCCGTTCTGCGCGTGCGGCGGGACCTGGAGTTTGGGCTGTCGTTTTATCGGGACAAACGCGTGCTGGATTATGACAAAGACGGCGTGCCGGAGCAGGCGCACGTCCTGGTGGTGCGCGATATCGCCCTGCCGGAGCTGAGAACGCTGCTGGCGACGCGCTCTTACCATCCCCTGTTTGCCTACCCGGCACAGCACGTTTCCGTGTACCAGGTGGATGCGCTTGGCACCGACGATATCCCCGTATCACCACACAAGTAACGCACCCGGGCTGCTTCTCTCTTTGCATGGGCCGGAAGGCCACGCTTACACTCGCAGAGTAACCGGCATCCGGAGAGCAGGGTTTGGCCGCATCCTTGTCCAGAAGCGCGATGGTCCGCCAGGATGTGCTCGATCTGCGCCATTTTGCCGCTTCGTCCCTGCGCGACCTGCTGACAGAAGAGACGGAGCTGTGGCAGCGCCGGCTTCGCTGGGACTACCGGACATCGGCCAAACTCCTGCTGGACTACCTGGATTCCCGCGTTTTACCGGGGTTTGTCGCGACGGAGGACGGCCGTCCTGTGGGCTACGTGTTTTGCGTGTATGAGCAGCACAAAGCGGTGATCGGAGACGTCTTTGCCACGGCAAATGGACGTGAGCGGGCGAACCGCATCGAGGGGCGACTGCTGGAGCACACGCTGGAGCTGCTGCAGAGCACTCCGGGCACGGGGCGAATCGAAACGCAGCTCCTGCTGCATCCCAAGGGGCAGTTCCGGGAGGTATTCACCCAGAACGGCTTCGATGCCTATCCGCGCGTCTTCATGGAGCGGCAATTGCGACGCGAGCGGGCGGCCGAAATGATACCTGTGCCGGCTTCGCTGCATTTGCGCGGCTGGCAGGATAGCGACTTTGCTGCCGCCGGCCGGCTCATCTCTGTGGCCTATCAGGGGCATCTGGACAGTGTGATCAATGACCAGTACCGGACGACCGCAGGCTCGCTGCGCTTCCTGCACAATGTCGTACGTTTTCCCGGCTGCGGGCAGTTCGACCAGGCAACATCGATGGTGCTGGCACACCGCGACAGCGAGGAGTTGGCCGGCATTGTCCTATGCTCGCGAGTCAACGTGGATACCGGCCACGTCACGCAGCTCTGCATTGAGCCGAGTCTTCGCCACAGCGGGCTGGGACGCCTGCTGCTGATGCAGTGCATGCAGGCACTCTCCGCACAGGGATTGGGTTACATCTCGCTCACCGTGACGGAAGGCAACCAGGAAGCATTGGCGCTCTACCGGCGCATCGGCTTCAAGTCCCGGCATACCTTCGATGCCATGGTCTGGCAGCGGGACTAGCGATTGGCCAGCCGGGAATCGGCCACTCGGGGAATTGGCCATTCGGGCGAACGCGCCTGCGGCGCGATTTACGCGGTTCGCTCCCGCTGGTCGCTTACTCTGAGCACAGTGGCTACGCCGATACGAGCCAAGGATTTTAAATCTAGCGGTGGATGAAGAACATCAGCCAGCTTGCCACTATGACAGCGCCGGCGAAAAGCACGAAGCAGTAGATGCCATAACGCATCATGGCGCGGGGATCGCTGCGCTGGGTGATGCCGAACACAGTGGATGCGAAGAGCGCGAAGAGCAGCACGGCTGTGAAATGGGAGGGCGCGAAGGTCACGGCTTCCTCCCGATGCGGATGTTGTGCGCGTCTACGGCGGCAATCACGTTGAGCAGACCGGCCACGACGATGAATTTGGTGCCATAGTCAGCCGTCACCACCTGGACCGGAGTTTGTCCTGCGCCGAAGAGGCTTCCCCCCATGTAGAGGAGACCGGAGCCGAGATCGCCGATGAATCCCAAAAAGGCCAGCGGATCGGATGGGTCAGGGGTGTAGAGCTTGCCCTGCATGAGCAGGCCGAGCACGAACATGAGGCCGATGGCGGCAAAGAGAAGTGCGGCTCGTATCCAGCGCCGCGTCAGCAGATGCCCCGCGCCGGGAACAAGCCAGCCAGCCAGAAGCGCCCAGGAAAATAGCGGACTTTTAGGCTCTGATGACTTCGCGATCTTTTTGCTGGTGGTCGCGGCTTTGGCCGGCGGGGTGGTTGCCATGGAATCTTCACTCACTATACCGCAGCGTATGTCCGGCCCTCACCGCGGCGCTACACCCGCACCAGCTCCGTCTGCACGCGGCCGGTGACCCGGGCTTCGCGGTCGCCCGTCATCATGTCGATCTCGCTGCGAATGCCGAAGTCCTTGAGGTAAATTCCTGGCTCGACGGAAAAGCAGGTATGCGGCAGGAGCAGCCGGTCATCGTGTGTTTCGAGATTGTCGAGATGCGCGCCGTTGCCGTGTACCTCAGTGGCGATGTTGTGGCCCGTCCGGTGGGTGAAGTACTCGCCATATCCCGCCTCGCGGATCACGGCGCGCGCCGCATCGTCCGCTTCCCAGCCGGCGATTGGCTTCCCTGCCGCGAATGCCTGCTTCACTTTCGCAATGGCGGCGTCGCGCGCATCGCGAACGATGCTGAAGATGGTCTGCTCTTTGGGTGTTGGCTCGCGATCGACTACCCCGGTCCATGTGATGTCGTAGAAGACCGTTGCTTCGCGGTCCAGACGCGCCCAGATATCGATCAGCAGGAAATCGCCGGAGCGGATGGGCGCGTGCGCCTGCTCGGTTGGCTCGTAGTGTCCGTCGGAGCTGTTTGCGTTTACCGAGACATTCGGGCCGTGCTCCCAGACCAGCCCGGCGTCAGCCATGGCACGCTGGAACCATTGAACCATTTCGTATTCGTTGGTGCCGGCTGCCGATCGCACGCGGCGGCCAATTTCGCTAAAGCCAGTCTCGAGGATGGCATCGAGCTTACGCTGCGCCTCGAAGTGGCTCTTCTCCTGCTCGGGTGTGAGCACCGCCTCGAAGCGGCTGACGAGATCGGCCGAGCTCACGATAGTTTTGCCGAGTTCGCGGAGGACTTCGATGGTACCCGCATCGACCATCGAGACATACATGATGGCGTTGCGCGGCGAATACTGCATGGCGATACGCTCGGCTCCGCTCAGCATCTGCCTCAGCCCGGCTTCCAACTCCTGCCAGGAGCTGTAAAGCTGGGCCTTGCCGGGTAATGGGTCGAGGCGGCCACCTTCGACGCGATGGACCAGCTTGCGCGGCTCGCCTTTGGCGGGAACGAAATAGTACCAGCGCCGCGAGATGTGCAGGCTCTCGCTTAGCCCCAGGATCCGATAGGCGATGGGGTCGCGATGGTGATGATCGTAGAAAAGCCAGCCGTCGAGCTGGGCCTGTTGCAGCGCTGCCTGGATCGCGTCGAGTTCTATCATTTCTGCGATTTTATTCCCTGCTCGCGGATGGAGTAGCAGACGCTAGACTGAAGCCCAAGGAGGGAACGGCTTGCGCGCTGGCGGCATTCACCATGCGGAACTTATCCTGTTATTGCTGCTTTTTCTAGTGGGCGCGCTCACGACGCTGTCGCGCCGCTTCAAGACTCCCTACCCGATCGTGCTGGTTGTCGGCGGACTGCTGCTGAGTTTCGTTCCCAACCTGCCTCATATCTCGCTGAACCCGGACATCGTCTTCCTGGTCTTGCTGCCGCCGCTGATCTTTGCCGCGGCGTTCAATACGTCCTGGCACGACTTTCGCTATCACATGGCCAGCATCCTGCTGCTGGCGTTCGGCCTGGTCGGCTTCACGGTGCTTGGCGTCGCAGTCGCCAGCGAGTACATTCTGCCCGGCTTCGACTGGCGGCTGGGGCTGGTGCTGGGCGCAGTGGTCTGCAGCACCGACGCCATCGCCGCCACTTCGATTGCCGCACGCGTTGGCCTGCCGCGCGCCATCGTGGACATCCTGGAAGGCGAGAGCCTGGTGAACGATGCGAGCGCACTGCTGGCGCTTGAGTTCGCCGCGACGCTGGTGGTGAGTGGACAAAAACCGGGACTCGTCGAGGGGCTGGGCCGGCTCTTTCTGCTGGTGGGCGGCGGACTGGTCGTCGGACTCGCTTCCGGGTGGGTGATCCAGCGGCTCCAGCGGAGGCTGACGGACCCGCCCATCGAGATCACGCTGAGCCTGATGGCGCCATATGTCTCGTACCTGCTGGCCGAGGCTCTCCACGTCTCAGGGCCACTAGCGACCGTCGTCTGCGGGCTCTACCTGGGGAGGAACCGGTCGGAGGTATTCACGACGGAAGCGCGACTGGAAAACTCCGCCGTCTGGAATACACTGGATTTCATTCTGAACGGCGTGGTCTTCATCATGATTGGACTGCAACTGCCGTTCATCCTGCATGGCATCCGCTCTGTCAGTCATCGCAATCTGATCTTTGACGCGGCCGTGCTGTCTGTCGTCGTAATCGCGTTGCGGATCCTGTGGATGTATCCCGGCGCATGGATCGCCTATTCCATCCGGACTCGGCTGCTGAAGCAGCACTACAAGCGGCCCGATGGACGGTCCGTGTTCGTCCTGGGCTGGACGGGCATGCGAGGTGTGCTGGCGCTGGCAGCGGCCTTCTCCCTGCCTCAGGCCCTGCAGGATGGCTCGCCGTTTCCACAGCGGGAGCTGATCATCTTTCTCACCTTCGCGATCATCCTGGTCACGCTGGTGCTGCAGGGATCTGACGCTGCCGACGATCATTCGCAAGCTGGGTCTTTGTGAGACCGATCCGCTGCGACTTGCGGAGCGCCAGGCACGCCGGCAGATGCTGCGCGCCGCATTGGACTACCTGGATTCCATCAAGTCGCACGAGAAACAGATCAATGATGCAGTGTGGCACGACACAATCCAGCATTACCGCGAGCTCTATGCCATGTATGACGATCATGCCGGTGAGGAACAGAACACCGAAAGGCAATGGACGGAGCTGCGCGATCTAGGAGGAAATGTCCGAGCCGCGGAACGGGCTGCTCTGAGGAAGATGCGATCTGACGACCGCGTCAGCGATCACGTCCTTCGCAAACTGGAGCGGGAGCTGGACCTGCTGGATACCCGATACATCTCGGAGTGAGCCGGGCCTTACTTTCCAAGCGCAGCCGGCACGCGCTACATTTGATTAGCCTCGATAGGCTTAGAGAACGGTATTCGGAGGAAAAACCAGTAATGACCTGGATGACACCACCTATGACCTGGATTCTGCTCGGCGTCGCCGCCTGCGTCGCGCTCGGCATCGGCTGCATCATCTGGGCGTCCCAGGGCAAGCCCCTGAGCGAGAACCCGCATCACGACGAATACTGATCGCCTATCGCTTGCGCGGCGGCATTCGGATCCATAGAAGGCCGGCAACGAAGAACAGCGCCGAAACGGACAGCGATAGAAGCGCGTGGGTGCGATGGTTGTAATGCACAGCCAGCGCGGCACTTATCCACCAGACCGCGGCGCCGGCAAACCATATCCATGCGGTCCAGGCCGTCTTTGACGCCATCCCACTCCTGACTGGTCCGGCGCCGCTCAAAGCTTCTGCTTCTCCCGCCGGCTGCGAACCATGTAACTTAACAATAAAGCCCCTCCCGTCAGACTAGCAGTCACGACAAGGGGAAGCTGTGAGTCCGTAGCGCCCGCTGAAGCGAGCAGCCAGAGCACTGTACCAGCAGCAAGAACATGATAGGTTGCCATGCCGGGAGCGTAGCAATGCTCACCCCGCAAACCCGATGCACAACCAGGGTGAGTGGCATGCCGCTGGTAATAACACTCACCTGTTTTCCTCAGCCCGCGGTTCCGAAACGGTCCAAGACTGCCGCGTAGTTTGTACGATGCGTCCCACGCCCACCTGTAAAGCTGCGACCTAAGTAACATTCCCTTCGGCACCAGACCGCCGCAGAATGCTCCTATGACACGCTTGGCGACAGAGCGGGTCCGCATGCTGGAGCTGCTGATACCGGCAATCGACCGCTGGTCCGGACGCGGCAGCGGGCTGCAGCAGGACAGCAGCGCGCACCTGACGCTGGGCGATCACGGCGAAGAGGCTGTCTATTTCCACCTGCGCAAGAAGGGCTGCATGGTTGTGGCCCGGCGGTGGCGCTCCTCGCGCCAGCCAGGCGATCTGGACCTGGTCTGCTGGGAAGGCGACACGCTTTGCTTCGTTGAGGTAAAGACACGCAGCCGGTTCGACGTAGCCACCGCGGAATCAGCCGTGGACGCAGACAAGCGGCGCATGATCCGGCGCATGGCGCGCCTGTACCTGAGCAGCCTGCGCGAGCAACCGAAGCATGTCCGGTTCGATATTGTCTCCGTGTACTTCAACGATGCAGCGACAGCGGAGTTGCGCTTGATTCCAAACGCATTCGGCTGGACCGAGCCGGCGCACCGCTGGAACTGAGAGTAAAAGCATAGATAGCTTTTCAGCAGGCTGAGCGAAGGGCACTACTGCTTTGTGCCGGACACCATGCGCGGCCGCAGTGGCAAGAGATCAGGAAATTCTCGCTCTTCGGATAGGTGCTCAACCGGCTGCCGGACATATGTCTTCAAATGGCATAACTGCATTCCTATGTGCCACAGGAATGCGGGGTTGTTCCGGAAGTACCGCTTCCACAGGCGATGCGGATCCTGCAGCAGCCTATGAAACCACTGCATCCCTATGGTTTTTACCCACTGCGGAGCATCTTTCAGCCGCCCGGTGTGAAAATCATAGGCAGCGCCGACGCCGAACATTAATGTTGTATTCAGCACGGGCAGATAGCGATGCATAAAGCGCTCCTGCTTGGGCGTGCTGATGCCTACCCAGACGATATCGGGCTTCAGCCTCCGCATGCGTGAAATAAGGCTCTGCTCTTCTCCGCTATTGAGCTCGCGGAATGGCGGCGTGCAGGTGCCCACGATACGAACCCATGGATATTGCGACGTGAGCCTCTCCTGAAGTTGCTCTGCGACTCCGGGTTCGCCACCGTACAGAAAGTGCGTATATCCCGCGAACTCTTTGCGGCGGAATACTTCCAGCATCAGGTCAGGACCGGCAACACGCTGCATCTGTTTGTGCCCCTGTAGACGTCCTACCCACACGGTTGGCATGCCATCAGGAAACGTGAAGCTGGACCCCTCGAAAATTGCGCCGAGGTCTGGATTGCGGTGCGCCTCCATGATTCCGTGGGCGCCCGCCATGCATACATACCCCTTGCGGCGCGCTCTTAGCTCTGCGGCAACACACCGGATAGCCTGCTCCATATCCAGGGCTGCGACAGACACGCCAAGCACCTGAGTTACAGGACAAGGTTTAACGTTTTTCATAGCAAGCTATTTCCCCCTGAGATGAAACGGTGGGCCCGAAGACGAGCGTGTCGGGGGATGGAGCCGGTCGGATCAAGGAGCGGTAGAGCTTGAGATACTGCTCCCCGATGTGGGTCGCCGAGAGGTGCGGCAGTGCCAGTGGCTCGGGCCGCGGGCGATGGAACACGGTATTGATAGCTTCGGCAAATGCCTGTTCGGCATTTTTATCGAGTCGAACATATTCGCAGCGGTCGCCACCTACTTCACGGAAGGCGGGAATGTCAGAACAGACAACATGGCACCCAGCAAGAGTGCTTCGGCTACCGGTAGACCGAATCCTTCCACCACGGATGGCGCGACCAGCAGATTGCAATTGCGATAGCACCATTGCACCTCTTCATCGGATAGGCCATTCAGCAGAGACACGCGATCCTGGAGCTGTGTGAGGGCGAGGAACCGTTGCATTGGTTTCGTCTGCGGTCCGGGAACGCCTATGATGACCAGCCGTGCTCCTGCGCTGAGCCGGTTTGTGAGCAGAAGTGTCCTGAACACTCGCAAGAGCAGCAGCAGGTTCTTGTTCTGGCGATGCTGCGCCACGCACAACAGGAACGGCTCACCTATCCAGCCCGGTATGGGGCTCCGGCCTGAGACATGGGTTTGCGGCTCCACGCAATTGGACGACAACCGTGGCCTTATTCCTCGCAAGCTGCGGGCCGATAATCTCAAGCCGATCGCGCGTACTGTGAGACACACATGCAATGGCATCTGCAGCCTGCAGGCATTGATGCAGGATGGCCTCATTGAACAGGACTTTCGGAAAACCGAAGTTGCCTGGCGCATCGTAGGGATACAAATCATGTAGCGTGAGAACCGTTGGGCATCCGTACATATGCCGTCGTATCGGCATGGGGTATGCGAGGTGAACAATATCGGCTTTCAACTCTGCGGCGATTCTGGGAAGTTTTGTGTAGTACCAGAGATTTCGACCTATCGAGGTATTGCTGAGATAGGCCGGTGTGCAGATGCAGGCGAGCGTCGCGTATCGGCTCTACACTCCGGAGACACTCCTGCTGCCATGAAGCAACTATCAGATGCACTGCCGTTATCTCATCGCGGGTAAGCAGGCAGCGTGCGAGATTGATGGCGTGTCGCTGAACGCCGGATATCTGGTTCGAGGCTGAGGTAAGTGCAATCACGATCTTCATACGGCTACTCCGCTGCGATCGCTAGTCTGTTCCATGGCAGAGTCGGATCGGGCGCTCATATCTCCTCGCAAACTGGCTTTGCAGCCATAAGTGATAGGGCTGCGCGTCCGCCACTTAGCTCGCGGATAAGAGGCACATAGAGAAACAGCGTGATGGCGCCGTAACTGAGGCGAGCGATTGCCAGGCCATAAGCGCCAAAACGCGGCGCCAGATACACCATCAGAAGTAGCATCGCTGCACCGGCGGCAAGATTCAGCCAGGTAACAATTCGCACGCGTCCAAGTGCGTATAGCGAATATGTCGCGGTGACATTCACGCCCAACAAGGCAGAACCGGCAACGATTGTGGGCAGCACGCCAAAGGCGCTCTTCGCAATTTGCTTACCTGCCCATATATGCAGAAGGTCTGGACCGAAGATGCCCAGCGCCACAGCCGCGGCCGAAACCATCAGTACATTGACCACAAATGCAGTCAGCACTACCCGGCGCAGCTCAGCCGGGGCACGCGACATGCGGCTTCCGGCGAGATGGGGAAACAGAAAATGCAGTCCAGATGCGGCTATGCCGTAGATTGGCTGCGCCACTTGTGTGCAAAGCGCATACGACGCAACGGCAACAGCACCGTAGGAGAGTCCGAGGAATACCCGGTCCGCCTGCCCGAACACTATGCTCGAAAGAGCCTGGAGCCAGCTGAAGACGCCGAAAGCCAGGAGCGCCTTAATGGCGCTCCGATCAAACATAGGTGCGAGTGAACCTGCATCCAGAAGCTTGCGTAGTTGACTGAACTGGAGCAAGGTTGCGAACGCATTCGCAACAGCCGCAGCCCCAAGAAGGGCGGCGACATTGCGTGTGAAGTATGTGAGAACTGCGACAGCTACGAGCGACAGCAAACGGGCTATAAGGCTGACGCGAACTGCAGGTCCGTAGCGTTCGAAAGCTCGCTGCGTGCTGATACAGACACTTTCCATCGTCCGCATCCAGATAAGAATGCAAGCCAGGCGAAGGGACCACAAGCATTGCGCCTGCAGGGCCGCATTGGATGGAACGACATACCGTGCCGCGTAAGGAGCAAGGACCCACGTAAGGATCGCGAGTGTCGTACCTAAGGTGAGATTGATGCTGATCATGCACCGCACGGTACGCAACAGCAGGTCTGGCCGGCCCATGCCACGCTGGCTGGCGACGTGCTGAATGTTGGCGTCTCCGAAGCCTGCTGCAATGATGCTGCCCATGCTGACCGCGGCCGTAGCAACAGTCCAAACGCCATACTGCGCCGCGCCCATGTTGCGCAGGACGATGGGTGCGACCAGCAACATGCCTACCGGATAGGCTGCATAGTCGAGGACGCCCCAGCCCGCATTGGCCAGATGTTCCCTCATTGCAGCGCCTCCCGCTTCGCTTCTTTGCGCTGGAGACTGGCGCGTAGCGTGGCGGCGATTTCCGCCGCGAGACGCTTCCGCGGATCATCCGGACGGACCAGACTCCACCGGTAATGTGTGAGCACCAGTGCACACGTCGCACCGGTGGAGAAGAGCGTGAGCAGCAATGTCAGTAGCAGACGCGGCGGGAATGACTTCTTTTCCGGAATGCCGGGCGCATCGATCACACTGACCACGGGCACATCCTTCGCCTCCTGGATCCGGGCCAGTTCGTACTGCTGCGTGAGTAACTCGAAGACTGCTTCTTGTATCTGGACCTGGCGATATAAGTTGGTGTAAGGAACCGCGAGACGCGGTAATTGGCGCAGGGGCGGGTATAGCTCGCTGGCGTCGCCATTTGTCTCGCCGCCACTCTCTTCCGAGACTGAATCGGTAAGGGGCGCAGACGATCCGCTCATCTTGGAGAGCTGCCTCTGTAATACGGCGATACGGGCTTGTGCGGCACGTACCCGCACATTCTGGTCACCGTATATCTGGCGAAGCGAATTCAAGCTGGACTCCTCCACGATCATCTGCGCCTGGAGCTTTGCGCCTGCATCCACCATCGCGCGGGTCTGCTCTTTGATATCAACGGTCGCATGGGTGCTGGAAAAGGTGCTCATGCGCTGCTCCGCATCTTCCAGATCCGTCTTTACTTTGGTCAGCCGTTTCTCTATGAACACCCGCTCCTGGTGTGCTGAGGAGGCGCCCGTGCGGTTGACGAGAAGGTTGAGCTGGTCGAGATAGGCCTGCGCCAGATCGCGTGCGCGGCGCGGATCGGTGTCATCGACCGTGATCGTGATAACTCCGGTCTTCTTGTCGTCTGTAATAGCCGTGTGGTGGGCGAGATATTTTGCAGTATCGATACGGTAGCGCTTGTGATAGATCCGCTGCAGATCGAAGCGGTCGATCAGATGACCCGAGATAGTGCCGCTGCGAAGCAGATCGACAAACAGCGCAGACG
The DNA here is from genome assembly GCA_963736915.1 of uncultured Acidobacteriaceae bacterium. Lineage (GTDB taxonomy): Bacteria > Acidobacteriota > Terriglobia > Terriglobales > Acidobacteriaceae > KBS-83. Next base: position 14,004 of record CAVTQV010000010.1, read on the forward strand.
TATTGTTTCCGCCGAGCAAGCTGCCGGCAAGGCTCCCAATTCCGCTGAATCCGCCCAGAGCCCGACCGGCCAGCGCGGCAATCATCGCGGTACCGATATTGGAGCCGCTAGGCGGCATGATGCGAGCGGAAGACTTGTATCGCTTTGGCAGAGTGAATGCGATCAGCAGGCTTAGCAGCAACGAAATGGCCGCCACACGGACCAGGAAACGGCGGCGTTGCCACAGGATCGTCGCGTTCGTCACCCAATTTGGCGTACCAGGCATATTCGGCGGCGCGGCAAAGGCCGTGAGCTCGCCGATTCGGCCATTCAAACGCGCGGACTCATCGACCGATGGCTTCATATCACACCGGCAACTGCAGCAGTGACAGCAATGGAAGATGTGATCTGCGCCACGGTCAGCAGATTTCTCCAGAAGAGCGACGCGCCGATGATCTTCTGCGGAACGACCACCGCATCTCCAGGCTCGAGCCGCGTAGAAAGCACATTGTGATCCAGCCATATGCCGGACTCATGGCCTACGACCGAGCCGTTCGCGCGAATGATGAATACCTCTTTTTTGTTCGCGATTTCGGTTGGGCCGCCCGCGTGACGCAGATACCAGGCTGCCGTCTTTCCCGGCGCATAGGTGATGGCGGATGCGTTGTAGACCTGTCCGCTGATAAGCACGAATCCCGGCCGCTTTGGAATACGGAGCACATCTCCGGCACGCACCTCGATATCGGCAGGCGTATTTTCCCAACTGGCTATGTCGGCATTGATATGAATCACCATGCGTCCTGTGGCCGGCTGGCTGCGCAGGCGAGAGAGCACATCGTTTTGCTGCTGCGCAATCAACTGCAGCGCCCCAGACTGGTCTCCGGAGCCGAGATTCGGACTGATCCGCGCGGAGGCCGAACTGGTCTCGATTTGATGAATAAGCTCTTCGCGGGTCTTCTCTTCGAGCTGCCGCACCTCTTCACGAATCAGCACAGCTCCGGCCGGATAACTCGTATCGCGAAAGCCGCCGGCGCGCCGCAGGATAGAGCTGAGGCGTTCACCCTGCTGGAAGCCGTAACTACCCGGATGTGCTACTTCGCCTTCGACAGTGATCGAGGAGCCGATATCATTCCATCCGGTGAGTTGATGCACCATCAATACGTCACCAGCCTTCAATGGAACGTCAGCATTCTGATCACCCTGCATTACAGCATCGCCGATATGGACGGGCACCCTTTCACTGACTACTTTTGTTCCTCCGACAACCTGATAGCTGGTGAGATCTGCATCCGTAAGCAGCGCATCACGCTTGAAACCACCAGCCATCCGGACCAGTTGGGCTGCCGTCATTCCGCGTGTGAGGGCGTAACTGCCCGGCCGCAATACTTCGCCGCCGATGGTCACTTTTGGAGCATCTGCCTCGTAACGACCGAAGACCCGGATCGTGTCAAACGGCTCAAGCGCGATATTGCTGTTGCCAATCAGTACCTCAGGAACACTAAATTCAATGGTCTCCGGATGCAGATCGGGTGGCTTAAGCCGGACTATCTCGCCCCTATCTGCGGGCTCCGGAAGCAGATCCCGATAGCTGTGCAGTACGTCACTTAGTTGCATGCCATCGTGATATGGCATGCGTCCGGGGCGCACCACATGGCCATCCGTATAAACCACCTTCTGGCTGTAAGGCAGAACTGCGGAGACATGCACGCGATCGCCGTCGTGGACGGCGAAAGATGCAATCGCGGTGCGGGCTGCCTCGACATCGCTGTTCGACGGCAGGTTGAGGCTTACTGTCTCGCGCTCCCGGTTTGCGTTTATCCGATCGATAACGATGTGGCCCAACTCTGCCGATACGGTGGCGCCGCCTGCATCCTGCAGTACTGCTGCGAGTGTCGTTTCGCCTTTCAATTCATAGATTGCCGGCCGTTTTACCGCGCCATACACCGCGATCTGAGGTCCAGAAGGCGGTACGACTAACGTGTCGCCGGATTGCAACCGATCTTCACTTTGCACGCCATGCAGCAGAAAATCATATAAGTCGATTTCTCCAATGAGCTGCTGGCCGCGATAGTGCCGCAGCACGCGCAGCGAACCAGTGGCGGTAGGTCCGCCGGCAGCAATTAGGGCAGCCAGGGAAGTAGCAAGCGAGCTGATATCGTATGCACCGGGTCGTTGAACATCGCCGACGACATAGACGCGGATGCTGCGCAGGCGGGCAACGGTGACAGCCACCTGTGCGTCACGATATTGATGCTTCAGCGCATCGGTGATCACGCCACGGACGCGCTCAAGTGTGAGGCCGGAAACCTGCACAGGTCCGGCTTCCGGCAAATTTACCTTGCCATCGCGATCGATAGTTCGGGTCAGGCTCTGCGAGATGCCGCCCCAGAGGCTGATCGTCAAGGCATCGCCTGGCCCCACCACATAATCAGGTGAGGCCGGAATGTCCAACGAAGCTCCCCGTCCAGACGAAGCACCGAAGGCTTGCGCGTAACCTCCGCGCGAAAGGAATACATCTGACCCGAAGCGCTTCAGTCGTCCATTTTGTTCCGGTAACTGCGTATACAGGTCACGCAACGCAAGCATGTTGTAAGGAGCTGGCTGATGCAGCACCTGGGGTTCGCCCGTTGAGTCATTCAAAGTCCTTTTGTGCGCGGCAGCCGGTTTGGAGCGACCGCTACTGTACTGCCTTACACCCTCTGTACCCGTATAGGAGTCCGAACGAGGGTCATACAACAGAGCGCTGGAGTTGGCATCCAGATCGCGTGTTCCCGCGAACTCCGGCGACCAACCTACGATGTCACTGTTATCCCCGTCCGAAGAATTCTCAAGCGCGTCGCCGGCGAGGTAACCGCGTGCGCGCAGGAATGTAGTGATATTGGCGCGTAGTTCCGGACTCGATGCGATCTTGCTGTAAAGCATCTGATCCGTAATTGCGTCAGCTTGAACCGGCGTTCCCTGCTGCTGAGAAGCATCCGCCATCAAGGACTTCAATTCAATGACGGCATCTGGGTTCTGTTGCAGGACGGCGAATATACGGCTGGCAGAAAGAGGCGCGGATGTGTCGTTTTCAGAGATTGTCCCAGAGTCCGGACGGACCGTCTGCTCCTCATCGTTTGTACTTAGATCTGTGGGATTATCCAATCCAAAACCGGCACCTGCCGATCCGCTGGCGGATACGTTCTGCCCGGAACCACCAGCGTTCTGGGAGCTTGGTGGTGAAGCTGCCATCGAGGGCGAGAAGAGCGGGGCAGCCTGCTGCGCAGACAAGGAGATACAGGCACAGAAAGTTCCCGCGATCGTAGCGGTGAGGACCCGCCTGCACCAATGCGCACGGCGCTTCACGCGATGAGCATCAGCCCTCATGTTGCGAGTCCATTCGCTTGCCGGCGCCAGCGGATCGACTCCCGGAAGTAGCCCAGTCCCTGCACTGCATGAAATTTCAGGCGAAACAAGACAAACCGAACTTGTGCCCAATAACGCCGCGCGAGCATCCGCCGCGATTCATTTTCCTGCGCATGAACGATGAGCGGTGGGAGGCTAAGCGGCAGCAGTACCTGGCGCAGAGACCGTTTTGCTGGAACTCCGGAACTCGCAAGTTCTCGCTGCAGGAAGAGGTACAGCTTGTTGCCCGGAAAGCTGGCCAGCACCGCTCTTCTTCCATAAAGCTCAACCCAGAGCTGCACTCGAGGCGAAAGCTTGTTAACTGTCCAGCTAGTCAGCGCATCGGGGGCAAAGGCGCCCATCACGCGCGTGATCAGCAGAGTGATCACGCCGAGTGCAAACGGCGCTCTGGGATTCTGTTGAGCGAGCTGCCGCAACTCGCTCCAGAAGGCCACTTCGCTATAGCGTGCCAGCACATGACGTCGAAACTCGATCAGGTGCGCGGTTCGCGAGAATTCGCTGCATATGTGCTTGAAGCAATGCAGGCCCTGTCCTAGAAACAGATCGGCCGGCGAAAGAACAGGTATGCTAATGTCGCAAACGCAGAGTTGCTCCGCTCGACTCAGGAGTGACCCGCAAGGGCTGGCGTCATCTTCGACGTGTAACTCGACAGAACGATAAGGGACATCTTTGTACAGGCTTTCCAGTGACCTGTCCGGGGCCTCGCTCGTTTTGAATTCCCAGCTACGTCCGCTGATAGCACGCAGGTGATAGCCTCGGCTCTCAAGAATCTGCCGAGCTACAGACCCGCTTCTTTGCAGCAATTAGAAAGTCCAAATCCAACTGCGAACGCAACTCAGGGCGAGGCACAGAGTGCGGCCAAAGGGAAAATCCCTTCAGCACTACATAAGAGAGATCCGCACTGTGGAATGCGAGGTGAATTGCTTTCAACTCAGCAAACATTCCTTGAGTACGTGCAGTATTTTCGGCGAGATTGCGCTGCAGGCGGGCGAGTACATCGCGTGGCACCGTGTTGGTCTGATTCAACTCGACCAACCGATCAAAGAAATACAATGCCAGGCCGCTGGTGTCGAGCCACGTGAGAAGTCGTTGCCACTCTTTCGCCGACAGCTGCTTTAGACAAGCGGGCGGCATAGGCTCGCAGAATGTGAGCAGCACCGCCTCTCGTGTCTGCTGCTCTCGGCTCTTCGGAAGCTTTATCGTCATGGCAGAAAGCGCCTGCATCGCTGTCAATTGCTGTACATTTGCAACTCGCCCAGGGATCCGGCAGGCGCATATTTGGCGATCGTGACAAGCTTTGCCTCTGCCCGACCCGGAGAAATCGCCTTTAATTGCTGAGTGGACTGGTTGGCGATAACACCTAAATACCTCATATTTACTCGACGATGTGCAGAGTGAGCTTCATGTGGCCGTGTCCGCTGCCGCAGAAGACAGAACATTGACCCGTAAAGTCTCCGGTCTTTGTCGGGGTAAACGGCCGCTCGGTGGTCTGTCCCTTATTGGCCCGAAGGTCAAGCCCGAGATCCCGAAAGCGCAAACCATGAGGGACATCGGCACTCGTCAGAACGATGACGACGGGCTCGCCTTTCTTGAGGGTGATAGTGGCCGGCGTGAATTCAAATCGTTTGGCCGTTATTTCGATACGTCTGGGGGCTGTCTGCGCCTGAGTCGGATAGACCGTGCCAGGAACGATGCTAACCATCGTTGACAATGCAGAGAACAAAAGGAACTTCAGCTTCATGCACAAACCTCAACTGCAAAATGGTGGGGTGTGCCGCTGTTCCGTCGCCCACGTCTCTATTCGAGATGTGTTACCCGGATCAAGAGGCACGAGTTACCCCGAATGTAGCGAGCGGCCCAGATAAGGGTTGTCATGTCGTTGTAAGGCGATTGTCACTGCTTTGTTTGGGTCATTCTTTGCGACGCCCTGTGGGGGTGGAGACCTTCGGCGCGATCCGGATTTTAACGCGCTTGCGAGAGCGCCTTTCTATGCCGTGCGGAACACAGTGACACTCAATTGACAATCGATCGATGATTCAGCGACACCTTGTATCCCGTGAGCGGCTAAGGTCGGCTATATGCCACGCTCGATATTCAGCTTGCGGTTGACAGAACTCGCGCGGTCTGCGGGCTTCTCAGCGTTTCTGCTCTTCGCATTCTGTGCCACGCGATGCAGCCTAGCGCAGGACACACCTCTTCTCTCCGGCGGTATCGCATTTTTGACCAATACAAACGGAGGGAATACTACATATCAGCCACTCATTGAGCCTCTGCTTGCGGCACCGATCGGCTCGCATCTTCTCATCGAGTCGCGCGCTGCCCTGCTGGAGACCTACGCGCCAAGGACAAACGGGAAGTCTGGCTATGATCACGCGTATCTCGCGCAACTTACATACCTTGAGGCCGACTATGTCATGGCGCCTCACGCTACATTGGTCGCCGGAAGCTTTCTGCTTCCGTTCGGAACATACAACGAACGCCTGTCGCCAGTCTGGGTCGGCAACTTCCAAGATGGGCCTCTCATCGCCAGCCTAGGTCTTATGTCCACGGGCACAGGCCTTGGTGGTATGTTACGCGGCTCCGCTGTCTCACATCCTAAGTATTCGATTGACTATGCTGCATACTTCTCGGCCCGCAGCGGCAATGAGCAGTTCAATGCCGAGCGCTCCTCCGGCGGCCGCGCGAGCCTTTATCTGCCAGACAAACGCCTGGAGGTTGGTCTTTCATACAACCGCCTTTTGCAGGGTACGCAAGAGAACTTCTATGGGGCACATCTCTGGTGGGAGCCTAAAGATACAGCCTTCCGGCTGCGTTCCGAATTCGCACGTGGACACCATGCGCAGGGGTACTGGATTGAAGCGGACTATCGCACCCAGGCTTTCGGCGGCTTGGATAGCTTTATCGGAAGGTTTGAGCCGGTCTTCCGGATGCAGCAGACATTCCGCCGCGACCAGATCGTGAGTGACGGGCTGCCCCTCGTCAACACGCAACGGGCCGATTTCGGCCTTGACTATAACTTGCCCCACAATACGCGCATTCTCACCAGCTACTCGCGGCAATTTTCCTCCACCGGAGATCACAATATTTGGGAGACCGGAATCGTCTATCGGTTTCTCTTCCCAGCATGGAAAGGCAAGGTTCAATGACTCGATATTTCTTCTGCGTGATAGCTGTTTTAGCAATGACTTCTGCGTCCGTTCATGCTGCGTCGCAGCCACAGCACCGCTCAGCAACTCCGCCTGCACAGGTCAATACGAAGGGGACCCCTGGCAACAACGCCAGCCATCCGGATGAAGGTGAGCGCGTATTCCAGCAGCAGTGCTCGCGATGCCATGCGGCCCCTGAGAGCTTCTCGCCACGCATATCCGGCACCGTCGTACGGCACATGCGTGTGCGGGCATCTCTTAGCCAGAGCGATGAGCAGAAACTGCTACGTTTTCTTAACCCATAGCTCGTAGTCTGAATTGGCACTGCGTTCGACATCCCTAATAGGTAGGTACAGCGTTCGGATCATAAGGGCGGCCGAATTTATTCAGATGTTCTTGTTTGGCTTTGCCGGCATGGATATCACCAAGGTTGACATCCGATCCAGCTATATGGACTCGTTTTGTCAGCTGGTCAAGTGAATGCTGCGGCTGGCCTTCGGCCCACACATGCAAGTCGTAGTCTCCATCCGGAACTCCAGATAGCCTAAAGCTGCCATGCTGGTCTGCGATGCTATAAAACGGCGTGTCCAGTGCAATAATCACAGCACTCATCTCAGAATGGATATTGCAGAAGATATAAGACACGCCCACGCGTGAAAATATAACACTGCGTGTTGAACCAGCCTCATACAACCCCAAATCAAACCGTTTGCCGTCGAATAATGAGAACACATTGTGAAAGAAAGGATCTTCGTTTGGAAAGGCGACGCTGCTGCCAACCGGCACAACCAGTAAGTGCGGGGTAAATGTCTTGTTCTTCTGCAGCAGCGTAAATTTTCCAGGCACGACGGCCTGCGCCGAGATATGTTGCGCTGGTTCCAGCCAGATGACGGCAGATCTAGCCAGCTTGAGTGGAGTCAAAGGCACAAGCCGGGCGTGCACGTCTGCCGCATCTAGCGGCGATTGAGCGGCGATAATAGCGAATAGAGCAGCCAGAGCTAGTCGGCACAGTGCTTTTGGCGATCCTACATGCTGCATCAGAATCTGTACCCCGCGCCGATACCGATGACATCACTCGTGCTTGTTGGCCCGGTAGCATAGTTGGTCCACAGGCGCCGATACTCGAGCGAAAATAACAGGTAGCTGCTGGGACTATAAATTACGTTGCCAAAGGCTGACCGATTCCGCGCGAGACCGTAATAGGTGGCATACTCCGGAATGCTCGTGCTTGCGTGAATCTGACCAGCAAATGGATTATCTATGCCATAGCCTCCATTAAACTCCAGCCGTTCTCCAATTTTGGTCTTCAACTGGGTCCAACCGCCTACGTCATCCAGCGCACGCGCAATTTCCCGCGTCCCGGCATAAAGATAGACATAATCCACGTACCCACCACCGCCAAGGCCGCCCAGACCGGCGCCACGGTACGCATTTGCCATCCATGCGAGATGCTTCGAAATCGGCAGCCGCAGATCCATTGCGCCCGCCCATGCGTTGAATCGTAGGTTGCTTGCGGTCTCGTGTGGACTGAAATATCCGCTCACTCCAAATTCTGACCCCAGATCGGGGTCTCCCCACGCGGAAGCGATCCTTGCCTCACTGCCGGGCCATCGACTCCTTTCCGTACGCGAAATGGCAGACGTGTTGGGCGGTGCAGCCAACAACTGCGGATCAGCCGTGTCGATGAATCCTGCTTGAAGTTTCAGCCGGTTTGAAGATGTGAGGCCGATCTGATGTGAAATGCCGATCTGCGGATTCCATGTCCACAGATTTCCGCTCCAGGAGAACTCCGGTTGCGCAACCGCTACCAGCGACGATGGCGTATTCGGAGCAAGCAAACTGCGATCCTGTTCGATGAATGCTTCCGTGTTCTGCCATCTCAGGCCAGCGTGCGCCGTACGGAGGCGGAGCAGGCCCGCTGCAGCATAGTTCGACTGCGCACCATTCGCGAAGAAGTCTACACGTGCATCCGCGTGACTGGCTGCTCCGAACAGATGCGGGCCTCTAGCATCGAATCCAAGCACCGTTTGCCTGACTGTGAGGCCGGTGCTGCCGCCGCCTGGCAATGCATACGTCGGATTGGCGGAGATATCCACCTGCCGCGTATTCACATAGCCGTTGAAGAGCAGCAAGCCGCTCACCTTCAACGGATACTTCGATTCTGTTTCTACCTTCGTCTGCTCGTGAGTTGCAATCTCCGACTCCTGCAACGCTTGTCGCTCCCTGATCTCGTCGGTTGCGCTCGCGGAGATACTTGCACTTGCTGGCGGCGTACTGTCCTTTGAGCCGGGTGAACTATTCGGGACCTTCTGAGCGGCCAATTGTTGTTGCACATCCGAGAGCTGCTTCTTCAATTCCTCCAACTGTGTCTGGTATGCCTCCACTTGGGACTGAGTACGTACAACAGCAGCGGACAAGCGATCCACCTTCTGCTCAATGGTTTCCGTAGCCGGCGTACTCTGCGCCACCCCTGCGCGCATTGCCAGTGCCAGCGACAACAGTACAGTTGCAACGGCGCTCCATTTCTCAATCGTGCAAAACCTATGACCAGCCGGCTTGTGTGCTTGGCGGCTTCGCTTGGCAGGATTGGTCATGACGTCAACTGAGCGCTCCGCGAGATCTGGTCTGTGTTGCTGTTCTGGGCAGAGGATATGACACGTGCCACCGTGAGCCGAAACACAGTTTCGCCGGGGCGGCTGCTCACCAATTGCACATTGCCGTCGTGCTCACGCGCGACGCTCCACGCGAGTGTCAGTCCTAACCCTGTGCCCTTCTGTTTCCCTGAAGTGACAAATGGGTCGAAGAGGCTCTCCCGAATTTCGTCCGGCACTCCGTGACCGCTGTCGCCAACAGTTACGCTAGCCGTCGTCTCGTCGCAGGTGACGGCAACGTTCACTTCGCGCCGGTCCGAGCTTTGCCTTGCAGACTGGCATGCATTCAATAGCAGGTTATAGACCGCGCGCTCCATCTGTTTCGCATCCATGGCGGCCGTGATATCGCTTCCGCCTGACTGCATTCGCACCGTTACGGACTCCGCATCAGGATGGGTTCTCACCAGAGCAACCGCGCGATTCACGAGACCGGTCATCGATGTTGGAACACGCTGCAGCGCCGTACCGGTGCGGCTGAAGATGAGTAATGAGTCCAGCATATCGGTCGTACCATTTACCGCGACACGGATTTCCTCAAAGAGCTCAGCACGCTCGCTTGCCGGAAGCATTGGCGATGCGAGAAATTCTGCGTTTGCGTACACGGCCGCCAAATAGTGCCGCAGATCATGTGACACAGAGTTTGCCATTCGCCCGATGGTTGCGAGGCGCTCCGATTCGAGCAGGGCGCGGTTCTTCTTTTGGATCTCATCGCGCATCTGCGCAAACACGCGGCTCAAATACCTTACCTCCTGCGTTCCACCCGCCGGAAGGAGATATTTCGGATCTCCCTCGCCAAACGCTCGTACACCGGTTGCGAGCACTTCGAGTGGACGCGTCACCATACGCGCAAGCAATAGCACCAGGATGGACCCAGCGGCGATTGCCAATGCGCTCGCCAGGAAGACCAGCCGGTTAATCTCCTGCTCGGTGCGATCGGCCTCGTCGAAGGACTTCATGACGATGAGCCGCAGCGGCATTCCTGCGCCAGCGCTTATATCTCTACTCATGGCCAGAAACCGCTCGCCAGCTATTTTTACAATTGCTTCCGTATCCGGGGTGATCGACGCGATTGCTCCGGACAATGCATTGCGCTTTTCTTTTGGAAGCGTGCTTACGACAATTTCATCTCCGGCCACGAACGCTGCCGCCGCGCCGGCGCCGCGGCTCACTTCGGATAGAAATTGATGATCGATGGCATAGCCACTGATGACATATCCAAGTAAGGTTCCATTGGCTGGAGCGCCAAAATAAAGGGGATGCACCGAGTATTCATAAAGCACCCCGCCACTCAGCAGGTAATGCTTCACGGGTGATGCTGTCGCCGGCTGCAAGTCGCGTTTGAGTCCGTCAGTATTGGTGAGACCGCGGGCATTCGCGGCGAGTATGCGACCCTCAGCGTCCGCTAATGCAAACAGATCGTTGCCACTTGTCTTCCAGAAGTCCACGGCATCATCCGTGATGGTTCGTGGATCACTGGTCGTCATCAACGCTTTCAGACTGGGAAGGCTGGCGAGAAGCGAGCTCTCCTTTTCCAGCGACAGGCGCCGGTTCGCGTCGAGATCCTGAAAGGTCTCATTCGAGTGCTGAAGATCGGCAGCGAGCGTCTCCTGAACGTGTTGCTGCAGACGGTTACGAACGATCAGAAGGCTGGATGCAGTGGTCCCCGCGACGATCAGGACCAGCAGGGTCAGCAGTAGAACACGGGTTCGAATTCCAGGACCGTCTTTGCTGTTGAACACAAGGTTCATCCCTCTTACGGCACGAATTTATAACCAGCACCGTAAATGGTCTGCAGGTGTCGCGGTTCGGCGGCATCCGGCTCCAGTTTCTGCCGCAGCTTAAGAATCTGATTGTCGACGGTTCGTGTGGTTGGATACGAGTTATAGCCCCATACTTCGTTCAGCAACTCTTCCCTGCTAAGAACGCGCTCGGCGTTTTCTACGAAGTATTTCAGCAGCTTAAATTCATGTGCGGTCATGGTGATAGGTTTGCCGGCGCGGCGCGCGCTCATTCTGGAGAAGTCCACCTCACAATCACCAAACTTAAACGTCACCATGGTTCTTGGTTTCTGGCGTCGTCTGAGCGCTGCCTGGACCCGCGCCATCAGTTCGCGCGGGCTGAATGGCTTCGTCACGTAGTCGTCTGCGCCAAGCTCCAGCAACAGCACCTTATCCGCCACCTCGCTGATCGCACTCACCACAACGACCGGAATTTCCGGCTGCTCTGCCTTCATGGTCTTGCATAAGTCGCGACCAAAGATGTTCGGCAAAAGCAGATCCAGCACGACTGCGGAGGGCTTTGCAGTGTGGAAGGCATCAAGCCCGGCTTGCCCGTCACCGCATAGCGTGACGGTGTAGCCCTGCTCATGGAACATGCGCTGCAATACCTTCTGCATGCGCGGATCATCCTCGATAACCAGGATGTGCGTCCGGACGCCGGATTGCGATTCTGTTGCACTGGAACCAGACATAATCGTTTCGACTTGCAGCATACCCTTTCTCCTCTGTTTTGACCTTATCTTCGTGGATTATTGCCCCGCAGACGACTCCCGCGTCGGCAGCTTTGGATGGAGGAGTTGAATCTTCTGAATGGCCCAGCCGAGGAGTTCGGCATCCCCGGAATCTCTTTCCTGCAATCGCCGCAGCGTCTGCACGGCATTCAGATCGCCTTGCCAGGCTACAATCCGAATCGCCCGCCGTCGGACCTCCACGTTCTGGCCAAGGAGCGCCTCGCGCAGCTCCGGCAAAACCGCCGGACCGGCCTGGACCAGCATCCACTCCGCTTTATCGGCCACGTGGACGTCCTGCGCGGCTAACGCCTGAACTGCCGGACGGGGGTCGTCCCCGATACGGTCCCACAGTTGGAACGCCGCGACCACTCCGTTCATCTGCGCAAAGTCTTCACCGGGGCGAAATGCCTGTTCTTCGAGCGCTCGAATGGCCGGGGCACCATCCAGCATTGAAATTGCCTGGAGCAGCTTCATCTGACACCGGTAATAACCCATCACCCTGGCAATTTCATCCGCACTTAACTGTGTTTTGCCGCGATTATTCCAAGCCGTGTAAAGAACAAGAACTCCGTTCACTTCCGAGCGCAATTGTGCTGGAAGCGCCTTTGCCGCCACATCCGGCTGGTGCTTCGCCAATGCAACCGCTGCTGTGCCGCGAACGAGGGGGTCGGGGTGGGCCAACAATGGCACTAGCATTTGCGCATCTACGTCGCCCGGCAAACTGGCAAGTGCCATCAATGATTCTTGCAGGACGCGCGGATCCGCATCATGTAACAGAGGCAGCAACATGGCGGCCGGAGCACCCAGCCTGCCCAGCGCCCAGGCTGCGTTCGCTCGAGCGTCGGGGTGTTCCGACCTTAGCGCTCCCGCAAATACGGCAGAAGCTGTTCGCGGGCGAGCAATCACCAGGGCCACTGCTGCGGCCCGCGACACATGATCGTCCGGATCCAGCAGCCAACGCGCGAATTCGGGCTGCAAACGAAAGCCGCGATATTGGGCCAACTCCAAAATGGCTCGCGCTCGCGAGCTGCTCTCTCCGGCATTCGCCTGCGCAGCAAGCGCCGACAGCTTCTGCTCCACTGGCCTTCCGACGGCGTCCGCACCCAACCGCGGATAGTCTACGTTGATACCATCCACTCCAGTCGCGACTGCCTCTTTCATCCCAGCCAAATCCATCTCATGGTCATTGGCGGAGAAGTTCGCGATCACTGCCTTGCCTTCGCGGTGAGATGCGGTGACCTGCTCCGCCGTGACACCTGGCTGCACCCAGACTTGCGGGTCCTCATTTGCACGCGAATAGAGCTGTTTCACATCCGACCATTCACCGCCAAACCGAACACACTGCAACATCCCTTCGCGTTGTACGAGTTGCAGAACATCCGCGCCGATTCCTTTATCTTTGATATCTAGAATCAGACGTATATTGAGGTCGCGGGCAAGCCGCAAGGCATCCTCGAAGAGCGGGATCTGCATGCCCTTGAAGCGATCGCCCATCCAGCCGCCTGCATCGCGCAGGCGAAGATCGTCGTAATAGCTCTCTTCCGTTTCGCCTATGCCGTCCGTCAGCCGCTCCAGCACGCCATCGTGGTTCAACACAATCTTGCCATCCAGTGTTCGCCGCAGATCGACTTCGATGACATCGCATCCGAGGAGAGCGGCCTGCTTCAATGACTCCAGCGTGTTCTCCGGCACATCTTCATTGGCGGTACGGTGGCACAACAGTTCCACTCGCCTTGGTGCGGCACCTTCCGCATGTGCGACCGTCGCAGCTAGGGCGATCAGGAGAGCAGTTGCGATTTGCTTCATCGTCGCTCTCATCTGTTGCCTTCTTCCAAGCATGCAACTGTGATTGCGGCTGATGTACCTGATCGTTGAGGCGTAATGAGGATCCGGAACAGCATTGCTGCAACAAGTGCTACCCCTGCGATTCCAAGGAGCACGGGCTTATAGCCGAATCGGGTAAACAGAGTTCCGGCCCCGGATGTAGCGAATGTAGCAGCGAAGGCATTCGAGAAGAGCGCCATTGCCGCTGCTGTGCTGCGCTGCTGATCGGGCGTCTTGTTCATGAGCAGGTTGTAAAGCACGGGAGAACTTGCCCACTGTGCGGCAGAAAATAGCAGGTAAAGCACGATCGCGAGCACTCCATTTCCGGAGACTGCCATTGCTATCAGCGCTAGCCCCGCGACGAGCTGTGTTGCGACAATGCCACGGATGAGCCCCAGCGCGCGAACGATTACGGGGACCAGCAGACCCATGCAGAATTGCAATGCCTGGGTCGCGGAAAAGATCAATCCGATTCGCGTCAGTGGAATGTGCAGTTCCCTGGAGAGATATACATTCGCGAAGGGGGTGAAGGCAGCTAGCACCGCCGCCCATAACGCCATCAGCGGCAAAAAACGGAGCAGAAACGGGTCATGGGTCAAAACATGGAACCATCGCTTATTGGTGCGTGCGGTCCCTTCTGCCTCTTTCGGCGGTTGTGCCGGAATCCGAAGATACAGCAGGGGCAGAAAACTCATAAGCACAATACCGCAGGCGGCCAGTAGGATGAGTCGTTTTATTTCGGCTGCCTGGAATGCAATGCCTGCTGCTTTGAACCACACCGGCAGGTAGCCGCTGACGATGCCGCCAAGCATGCTGGTGCCGATACTGACCGAAAAGATCAAGCTGAAGGCCGAGGTGCGATTTTTTTCTGTGGTCAACCGGGCTACGGCCGGAAGAAAGCAGACCCCCCACATGCACATCGCAACCCCTGCCAGAAATGCCAAAACGATCTGTGCGGCATCCCACATCCAGACCACACGTAAGCCGTTCAGCAGCGAGGCTGAGGCAAAGCAGATAGCAAGCAGCGGCCGCAGCCCGATCTTACCCGCAAGGACACCTGCGGGCAGCGTACCCACCAGCGAACCCAGCGTCAGAGCGCCGCCGATTAAGCCGATCGATCGATCACTGAAGTGAAAATCCAGCAAGTACAAATTGAACAAGAAGAAATAGACGGAGAACCCGGCATCGAAGAAGAACGCCGCCGAGAAAAATATCCAGTAGTTGCGGCTTAGCCTTTGCTTTCGGAGCCACGCAGAGGGATGTCTCCACCTTGAGGCGCTCTCCTGGGCACATGAGTCGGGCTGCAGCATAACTTGCATCAGCGCCCTTCCCGTACAAGCATCCGCAAGCGGTCGACTGCCCAATCAAGATCGCTGTATCTGAGCTCAAAGATTTCGGCGGTCAGTAAGTGCTCAATCGCGTCGTATTGCTTTGCAAGCGATTCGCTTGCCCCATACAGCACTTGCCGCATGTAGTACCTGGCCACGTCTGTGCGATACGGTACAAGTTTCGGACTTGCACCGGCGCGGCGATTCAGGAAGACGAGGAAATCTATCTTCGCGTGCTCCGCACAATTCATGTGGAGCATGTCGGACGTGGATAGCTCGATGGATGGTTTGCCGGCTGCACGCGGCGTAATATCTAGTCCCCGCACTTCGGGAAAGAGCTCAGCCGCAGAAGGGCGAAAGCGCACCTGATGACAGCTGCCCATGACGACCCGCTCACGAGCTTTGCAACTCAGCAGGAAGCTGGAATCGTCTGACACATAGGTCCAGCCGGAGCGTGCGCAAGCATAGGCCAGTGTCGATTTGCCCGCGCCCGAGTCGCCGCATAGCAGTACGCCTCGCCCGTCGAGCGCCACGCAGGCAGCATGCACGGGCGTTGTAAAACGCGTTGCAACGTGGCAGGCGCCGGCATTCTCCAGAAAGAAATACCGAAGATACAGTCTGTGCCGCAGTGCAGCCTGCGAGACAACGATCTGCGTAGTATTTCGTGACAGGTCTACGATGCTGTAGTTATCAGCATCCGCAACGGCCACAAACAGCGGAGGCAGAAATCGATATTCCGGAGTCGGCGGGCATTCGGTCGAATCTGCCGCCGTGACGTGGACATCGACCTGAATTGGTTCTGTATCGAACCGCTTGTCGGAGACGCGCCACGTGTCCTTGGCTTCCGCCATTACCTCGGGTGAATTCGTGCGCAATTCTGTTGGGAAACCGCGCGGATAGAACATCTGCCGCAACGAGAGTGCCGGAGCCTCGAGATCGTGTCGCGAAAAATCGAGTGGCCGGGACCGGTCACATGCGCGTTCAATCTCTTCAATGGTCATCATTGCCAGCTCCGGTTTCGTTCGCGTGGATTCAGAAGAGATACTTCACCGCAAACTGGATGATGCGTGGATTGCTTACCGTACCTGTGATCCTTCCGAAGGAAGGACTGGCCGAAGGATGGATCGCTGTCGGATCACCGTAGCCGAGACTGCTGTTGGGGTTGGCGAATTGCGGTGTGTTTGTGAGATTGAAGAACTCCGTACGGAAACGGAAGCTGCTCCCCTCTGTGACCGGGAACGTCCGCTCCAGGGCAAAGTCGACGTTGTGCTGTCCTGGACCGCGTGCAAGGCCGACACTGCTGTTGCCGAAATCCTGATCGGCAAGGCTCGTCCCATTGGGCGCTTCCGGAGCCCGCGTGAATGCATTGGCATCGAGATAGTGTCCGGTCACACGCGAGAACAGCGAACCATGCGTCGATGGATTGCTCCCGGTCGTTTGTGCTCTGGTCTCGCCTGGCAGATTCCCATAGACCGATCCCGCATTCGCATCCGTTACGGTGATCGGACTGCCCGTTTGAATCACGCCAATTCCAGAGAGCTGCCAATGATTCAGCAAGTACTGCGCCAGCGCCGGCATGGAGGCGTAAGCGGGCGTCTGCCACGTGAAATTGGTTACCAGCCGCTGTGAGCGATCATCGCCTGCGAGCCCGTATCCCTGACGCAGATTGTGCTGGTCATTGGTTGGAAGCTGCAGCTCGAAAGTATCCAGGCCGCCCTCACCATTGACCTCATCAAGATTTTTCGACCAGGTATAGCTCGCCTGTAGCTGCAGCCCATGCTGCATTCGCTTTGTGAGGCTGGCTTGCAGCGAGTTATAGCTGGCGATAAAGTGCGAGACTGTAAAGAGCGATCCTGGACTAACACCTGCGATCGGCAAACGCTGCAGGACATTATTCACGGAGTTCGTTGTTTCCCCGCGAACGGGATTTTGCGGGCCCGCCAGCAGCGCCTGATCGAACTCGACCTGTCCCGGCCGGTGGCTGGATAGCGTCCCTACGTAGCCAATCTCAACGAGATAATCGCCGCCGGGCGCATACTGCAGATTCAGGTTGTATTCCTGCGTTTTGCCATCCAACACATCGGGATCTGTGCCCTCGATGAAAGGCACAGAGGTGGCAGTACGCTGCATAAAGATCGGATAACTTGATTTTGGAAGCACCAGAGGAACGAATGGACTCTGCAGGGTTGCGGGGCCGTTAGGAGCTCCGGAGACGATTTGGAGCGTTGCAAACGGAGGCTGACTCAGCGTCTGTTCCGCGAGGTTCCCGGCGTGTTGATCGAAGTACACTCCGTATCCGCCACGGAGCACGACGACAGGCTTGGTCGTGATCTGCCATGCAAAGCCGAGACGCGGGGAAACATTGCCATAAGGGGTCTTCCAGAAACCGGCATAAGAAGTCTTCACTACCCCCGCCGGTACTTCGCCCTGGAAATTCGAAGGCACCGTGAACCCGCTGAAGCTTCCTGCCGGTGGCACATCGCCGGTCGCAATGTTTGCATTGAAGTTTGTCAGGCGCCCGTGAATCTCCGTTGGCGCGCCGAAGACCTCGTATCTCAGGCCGGCATTGATCGTCAGGCGTGTATTCAGCTTCATATCGTCCTGCGCGAAACCGGCGAAGTCGGTGTAGCGATCATCTCTGCGGAAGATCCCGCCTCCTGCCATGCTTTCGGTCACATTGCTCAGCCCGTTCGGACTGCCATTCTGCGCAGCGCTCTGCCCCAGCAGAAAGTCAGGGAATGTGCTGATGTCCAGCAGGCCATCTGTCTCGAAGGGTGAGTTCTCATCCACCTGATGGCGCTTGAACTCGATCCCAGCTCGGATGTTGTGCCGGCCTCGTGTCAAGGCAACGGTATCCTGCCACACAAACGAGTTTGTAACTTGCCACAATGATGGCGTGCCCGCGTCCCCGATCGTGAAAAGTCCGTCGATGGTCACGCCGGGGGCTGCTGATTTGGGTCCGGCCAAACCGGTAGTGGTACCGACTCCGATTGCAGAAGCGAGAAGCGGATTTTGCACGGAAGACAATCCGTCGAAGCGCATGTACCCGAAGCGCGCGATATTCACGACAGCCGGGCTGAAAACATGTGTATCTGCCAGGACGAACATCGTATTGCGATCCAGCTCATCGGTGCCCCATCCAGGCACGTTCGCAGCAGCGGGAGAAAATGGCTGCGTGGTTGATGCACGCGCGTAGAAGAACCTGCCGGACAATGTGTCCTTCAGAGTTAGTGCGTGATCAAGATTTGTAGAGAACTGGTCTTCCCGGTAATGCGCTGGGATGGCAAATGTGGATTGGCCCACCGGAAGCTGGTCCGGATCCGTGGCCGGCACGGGTTGCTGCGGACTTGGCACTGCGAACTGTCCGCTGGGCAATTTAGCATTCAGGATCGCCACTGCAGCCGGATTAAGATTTGATCCATCACACGCTACCTGCGTGCCTCCGGCATGCGTTAGATACCCTGCGGCCGGCTGGCCGTCGCTATCGGGGTGTCCTACGGGGCAGAACTGCGCACCCAGCGTCGCTGCAGAGCGGTCCTGCGTCAGCATCGGGAGGGTCGCCGTTTGCTTGCCGCCAAGACCATTGATCTCTGTCAAACCCTGGTACGCAGCGAAGAAGAATGTCTTATCGCGGACGACAGGACCGCCAATTGATCCGCCAAACTGGTTTTGTTTCAGATCCGGTCTCGGCTGCCCTGCACCCTTCAAGAAGAAATCATTTGCGTTAAACAGATTGTTGCGCAGGAACTCCCACGCGCTGCCGTGGAAGTGGTTCGTACCGCTCTTGCTTACCAGGTCCACGTTTGCGCCGGTGCCACGACCGTAGGCTGCGTCAAAGTTCGCCGTCTGCACGCGAAATTCCTGAATAGAATCAGGCGCGGGAATGGCTGTTCCTACCTGTTCGTTGGAATTCGCCGCGGAGTTCTGCGCCAGATTGTTTGCATCGATGCCGTTGAACTGGATATTGTTCGCGGTCGGCGTCGCTCCGTTGGAGGCCACATTCTGCGTGCCACGGCCGAGTTGCGCTGCGTTCGGCAGATCCACAATGACTCCCGGCGATAGTCCGAGAATCTGCGTGTAATTGCGGTTCGAAAGGGGCAGCGCTTTGATGGCGGTCTCGTCCACCAAACCGCCCAGCGTTGCACTATCCAGATCGGCGACCTGCGGCCCGCTATTCACCTGGATGGTTGCGTTTGCCCCGGCGACGACAAGCGTCACCGGCAGCGAACTCGTCTCACTGACGGTGACCTGAACCGACGGAGCGGTATGTACCTGGTATCCCTGTGCTTTGATTGAGACGGCATATATACCCGGCGGCAGAAGCGGCAGACGGAACACGCCCTCGGCCGTCGTAGTAGCGGAACGCGAGATATGCGTTGCGCTGTTTGTCGCCAAAACCTCGGCATTCGCTACCACCCGGTTGGTGGGGTCGTACACGATGCCGGAGATTGCACCCGTTCCCGGGGTCTGCGCGCTTGCCACACTCGCCAGTAAGAACAATACGGCTAGAATTTCGGCGAAATAGCGGCGCACAGACGGTTTTATGCACTTGTCTCTCAAATGTCACCTTCAAAATCAGTGCTGCTTTTGTGGTGAGTATGGAGACACTGGCAGGAGAACTTGTTACCGCTTTGTCACTTCATTGTCTGGATGTATATGCGTATCGGAGCGCTATGTACGCGCAAAGCCAGCAGCCACGCGGAGATCCTCGACGAAGGTTCTCATCTGATCGTGGCGGTCTTCTTCTGTACGAGCCCGCAATATTGCAGAGGGATGCAGAGTGGCCAGGATGGGAGGAAGCCCCGCCCTCTCCTGAATTTTTCCGTGAGCCTGTGTGACTTTGAAGCTGGAACCCAGCAGCCCTTGTGCGGCAACGGCACCTAAGCAGACGATCAGCTTTGGCCGTACCGTTTCTAATTCTGCTTCCAGCCAGGGTCTGCAGGCATGGATCTGCTGCATGCTGGGTTTTTTGTGAATGCGCAGCTTGCCGCGAGGCTCCCATTTGAAATGCTTGACGGTATTCGTTACGTAGACCTTTTGCCGATCGATCTCCACCTCTTCCAGACACTTATCCAGCAGCTTCCCCGCTGGACCAACGAAAGGACGGCCTGCTCTGTCCTCGTGATCCCCTGGCTGCTCGCCGATCATCATGATGGCAACTTTCGGAGCTTTCGCTTCTGCTCCGGTTTCCAGTTCGCCGAAGACCGCCTGGGTAGCATTGCGATACAGATCGCATCCGCGACACTTTTGCACTGCCGCGCGCAGGACAGGCAATGTGCGCTGCTCCGGCACAAATGGTTCCGCGCTCTGCTTCAACTGCTCTTTGCTCGCGCCCATACGTGATGGGATGCTCAGATCGCCCTCGCACAGAACAATCTGGTGGAGCTTGCCTGCTATTGGGAGGACTGGTCTGTGTATTCCTCGTGCCAGGCCATCTGGATGGCCTCGAGTTTCGACTCATTCGACTTGGTCTTATCGTCTGTAAATCCGGGCAGTTCCGTGACGTAGCGATGCAGGTCGGTGAAGCGCACAGTCAGCGGATCGATCTCGGGATACTTCTCCTGCAACTGGATTCCGATCTCTTCCGCGTCATTCCAGGTAAGCTCCTGCGGCATAGGATCTCCTTCTTCTGACGTGCTCTGACTAGGACTTCGACTCGGATAGGGCGAGCGGCTTGCCCTCGGACACATAATTGCGGTTCCAACTCGGTATCTCCACGACGTATGTACCAGGCCCGGTGATGACCGCCTGGCAACCCAGCCGGGAGTTGAGTTGAACGTCTGCGGCTGTCTCCATACGATCAAGCTCGTCGTCTTCGGCCTCGGAGATGCCCCCTTCGCCCTTCTTCACCCAGATATGGCAAGTGGTGCAGGCGCAGGAGCCGCCGCATGCGTGGTCGAGAAAAATGTTGAAGTTCTCCGCCACGTCGAGGAACGACATCGGCTTGCCATGATGCTCGTAAGGCATGGTGCCGTACTCGAACTCGACGCTGCGCCCTTCGGGCAGGAAGGTGACGCGCACCATGTTGGGACCGGGCGGCTTGCTCAGATCGGGGTCCATGTTGACGGCTGACTTCGAATTCTGTTCTGACATATCTCTCGTTCTCTATCTCTATCGAAAATCTGCGGGGGCGATGGGGTGCGGCGCGGCCGGTCCTTCGCCCACTTTGGCGCCTGCTGTCTCCATGGTTTCGCCATGCAATGCAGAGGAGACGGTTGCATCCATCATCAGCTCGGCAAAACGGCGCGTGGCGTGATCCAGCGCCTCGGTCGTTCGGCGCAGCGAATCGAGGTCACCGGCATCGCGCAGTATCTCAAGCTCGGTGACCAGCTCATTGATCTTGACGCGCTCCTCTTCCGTCAACTGCTGCCATGCCGGATGGCTCGGCGCCTTTGCGACGGCAGTCAGGATTGTCGAACGCCTCGTTCCGCGCCTCAATCAGTTGGCGTTCCTGGAAATCCGTCTCGGCATGATCGAAGGAGTCAAGGATCATGGACTCCACCTGCTCGTCGGTCAGCCCATACGTTGGCTTCACTTCGATCTCGGCCTGCTTGCCGCTGCGTGTCTCAACAGCGGAGACATGCAGCAGACCATTCGCATCGATGAGGAATTTCACCTCGATGCGCGGCAGCCCGGCGGTCATTGGCGGAATGCTCTTCAGATCGAAGCGGGCAAGCGAGCGGCAGTCCTTCGCCAGTTCGCGCTCACCCTGCAACACATGGATCGCGACGTTTGTCTGGCCATCGACTCCGGTGGTGAAGTGCTCGGTCGCGGACGCGGGGATCGTGGAATTGCGCTGGATGATCTTCGCGACGACACCGCCCAGCGATTCAATGCCGAGCGAGAGCGGGGTGACATCGAGCAGCAGCATCTCCTCTGTAGCTGCCGAGCCGCCGGCGAGAATGTTCGCCTGCACCGCGGCGCCCAACGCGACGACCTCATCCGGATTGAGCTCAGTGTGCGGCCGTTTGCCGCGCGCGGGCAGATCGAAAAGCTCCGAGACGAGTTGCTGAACGCGTGGTATGCGCGTCGATCCGCCTACGAGAACCACTTCGCGGATATCGGCAGGCGTAAGGCCGGCATCACGTAATGCCTGGCGGCATGGTTCGACGGTACGCTGCAGAATTGGCTCGATCAGTTGTTCAAACTGCGCGCGCGTGATCTCCCGGCGGTAGAGGCCGCCGTTGGGCAGCTGAACTTCGAGACGCGCACTATCGTTTGAGGAAAGCGCGATCTTGGCATCGATGACTGCCTTGCGGAGCGCCTGCACCAGCTCAGGCTGCTGCCGCGCGGGAATCTTCTCTTCGGCCTCAATCTCGTCGAGAGCGATGACCAGCAGCAGGTTGTCCAGATCATCGCCACCAAGATGAGTGTCGCCGTTGGTCGCGATGACCTCGAAGATGCCTTCGTGCAGTTTGAGAATAGAAATATCAAAGGTGCCGCCGCCCAGATCGTACACAGCGACGATGCCTTCTTTCTGGCGATCGAGTCCATAGGCAAGCGCCGCTGCGGTCGGCTCGTTGACGAGGCGCAGCACCTCGAGGCCAGCCATACGGCCTGCGTCTTTTGTGGCCTGCCGTTGTGCGTCATTGAAGTATGCGGGCACCGTGATGACTGCCTGCGTGACCGGAGCGCCGAAGTAACGCTCAGCGTTACGTTTCAACTGCCGCAGCACGTATGCAGAAATCTCCGGTGGCGTGTACTGCTGGCCACCGATGTCGAGACGCAGCACCTCGCCTGGCTGAATGTCCGAAGCGAGATGGAACGGAAACAGCTTCAACTCATCTGCGATGTCGTCGACGCCACGGCCCATCAGGCGCTTGATGGAATAAACAGCACGGTCCGGCGCGGTCAGCAGGTGCGAACGGGCAGCATTGCCTATGACAACGCGCTCCTTGCCGGCCACCGGCATCGCCACCACGGAAGGCACCAGGTTTGATCCGTCTTCGCCGGGAATCACCAGCGGCTGGTCGCCCTGCATGAAGGCTACGAGCGAATTCGTTGTGCCCAGGTCGATACCGACCACGCGCGATGTCTGTGTCTCTGCCATTTCTTCCTAACTATTTGCCTTTGCCACGCCCGCTATCTCTGGAGAGAGCACGGCATCCACTTCGCGCAACAGATTGCGGAGATAACTGCGCCGGTCCAGCATGGCGACCATCGCTTCCTTCTGCTTGTCCTTCGCGACTGTGTCGTTCACATCCAGGGCAGCGTCCCATGCTGCCCAAGCGCGGCGCAGATCTTCATCGACAGAGGCCAGCATGGTCTTGAACTGCGTTTGCGCACGCTCCAGATCGCCGCGCAGCGCCGGGTCATCCTCGCCCATCTTCAGGTTCGCACGCATCTCTTCAAGCTGCATGTTCAGCTCGAAGACCTCTTCCAGAAGATCGGCCGGCACGCGATTTTGCTTGATCTTCGGATCGCGCGTTTCCGCATTCTCATCTTCAATTCGCATACCTTCCAGCTTCAGCAGATATGCAGTTCGCGCGACAGGATCCTTCAGCGTACGGTAGGCATCGTTCAGCAACGAGCTTTGCCGCAGGCTCCATGACTGCTCCTCTGCGCTCTTGCGGGCATAAAGGTCCGGATGCAATTGCCGGCTCAGCTTGTAGAACTCACGCTCCAGCACGGCAGTATCGATCGAGAGCTTGCGCGCCAGTCCGAAGATCGCGAAGTATGTCTGCTCCGCGTCGCCCTGGTCCGGATTTTGCGCATGACTCTGCATAAGCAGCACAACCTGTGTTGAAAACGAGGCTAGGCCGTGAATGAAGAGCCGCAGCCGCAGGACTTCTTCGAGTTGGGGTTGATGAAGTTGAAGCCCTGCCGCATCAATGTCTCTTCGTAATCCAGCACCATGCCATTCAGATAGATGAACGACTTGGGATCGATGAATACGCGGACATCGCCGTCATAAGTGAAGATACGGTCGCGCTCGCGCGGATGCGTGTCGAAGCGGATGCTGTACGACAGGCCGGAACAGCCACCGCCCAGGATGCCAAGACGCAGGCCACCCTCCGCAGGCGAAATCCCCTCCTTCGCCATTGCGGAGCGGATGCGCGCCACGGCGCGGGGCGTGACATCCACGCCCTGCTTGCCCGCAGGTGACCCTGCCGGCCGCACCAGATCTGTTGCTGCCTCTGCCATCCTCGCCTTACTTCGCGGCTACTGCGGCAGGCGCTGCGGCCGTCTCGCCGACATTGTTCTTCTTCTTCCAGTCGCCGATCGCCGCGCGGATCGCGTCTTCCGCGAGCACCGAGCAGTGAATCTTGACCGGCGGCAGCGAGAGCTCCTTCACGATGTCCGTGTTCTTGATCTCCATCGCCTCGGAGACGGTTTTCCCCTTCACCCACTCGGTTGCGAGCGAGGAAGAAGCGATTGCCGAGCCGCAGCCGAAGGTCTTGAACTTGGCTTCCTCGATCACCTGAGTCTCGGGATTCACACGAATCTGCAGCCGCATTACGTCGCCGCACTCCGGCGCGCCGACCAGACCTGTGCCTACCGCGTCGCTGGTCTTGTCCATCTGACCCACGTTGCGCGGATTGTTGTAATGGTCGATCACCTTGTCGCTGTATGCCATTGTTTCTCCTTCCAATCTTGGTTCTGCAGCTTGAAATCTCTTATCAGTGCGCCTGCCACTCGATCTTCGAGATGTCGATGCCTTCCTTCACCATCTCGTAGAGCGGCGACAGTTCGCGAAGCTTCTGCACGATGTCAATGACCTTGTCCGCAACGTAATCCACTTCAGCTTCCGAGTTGAAGCGGCCCAGGCCAAAGCGGATCGAGCTGTGCGCCACATCGTCGCCCAATCCAAGGGCCTTCAATACATACGATGGCTCAAGTGTCGCCGAGGTGCACGCCGAACCGCTCGAAACCGCAACATCATTGATGCCCATCAGCAACGATTCGCCTTCGACGTAGACAAAGCTGATGTTCAGGTTGTTCGGCAGACGATGCTCCATGGAGCCGTTCACGTGGATGTAGTCGAGCGCGCCTTCGAGCTTCGCCTTCAGCTTGTCGCGCAGCTTGCTCAGCCGCTCGGCCTCAGCAGCCATCTCTTCGCGGGAAATCTCGCAGGCTTTGCCCAGACCTACGATGCCCGGCACGTTCAGCGTGCCGGAGCGCATGCCGCGCTCGTGCCCGCCGCCGTTGATCTGTTCTGAGATCTGCACGCGCGGGTTGCGGCGCCGCACGTACAGTGCTCCCACGCCCTTAGGTCCATAAATCTTGTGCCCGCTCAGCGACAGCACATCGATGTTCATGCTGTTTACGTCGACCGGGATCTTGCCCACCGCCTGAACACCATCAGTATGGAAGAGCACTCCACGCTCGCGGCAGAGCTTTCCAATCTCAGCAACTGGCTGCACCACGCCGATCTCATTGTTCGCGAACATGATGCTGACCAGGATGGTCTTCTCATCAAAGGCCCGCTTCAGGTCTTCGAGATCAATCAGTCCGTCGGCCTTTACAGGCAGATACGTCACCCGGCAGCCGGACTTCTCCAGCCGTTTGCAGGTATCGAGCACCGCTTTGTGCTCCGTCACCTGCGTGATGATGTGGTTGCCACGCTCGCGATACATCTCCGCAATGCCCTTCAGCGCCAGGTTGTTGCTCTCGGTTGCGCCGGAAGTGAAGATGATCTCCTTCGCCGTTGCGCCGATGAGCTTTGCGACCTGCTCGCGGGCCTTCTCCACAGCCGCTTCCGCCTCCCAGCCGAAGGAGTGGTTCCGGCTGGCGGCATTACCGAAAATGCCTGTCAAATACGGCATCATCGCTTCCAGCACCCGCGGGTCCAAGGGGCTGGTGGCATGGTTATCCATATAGATTGGCAGCTTCACGCCCTTGGGGACGGGAATGCCATTGCCGGTGACCGCAGCCCTCGCCGCAGGAACCACCGTTACGTCATCATCGAAGGTATTCATGCTCATCGTTCCCAATTCCTGCCACCGGGGTGGCCCATCGAAATCCCGTACTAGCCGAGTGTCACCAGCGGCCGTGCGTGACCGCCATTCATATGTATGCGCCGGTCATAGGGGATTGCATCCACCAGATCGGCGATGCGGATGCTTTTCAGGACATCCGAAATCGTATCGTTCACCTTGGCCAACGGCTCTTTGATGGTGCAACTGTCCAGCAGGTCGCAGGAGCGCGCGCTACCAGTGGCCGGCCCGCAGGAGGTGATAAAAAGCGGTCCATCAATCGCGCGGATGACCTCGAAGGCCGTGATGGTCGATGCGTCCCGTGAGAGCGAATAGCCGCCGTTGATACCGGCATGCGACCGCAAAAGACCGGATTTCGTGAGCCGCTGCAAGATTTTGGCAAGCAACTGCGGCGGTATTCCGTAGGCCTCGGCAATGTCCTTCGCGCTCTGCGAAGGCGTCTCCGGATGCTCGGCCAAAAACTTCAGGGCCATCAGCCCGTAATCGGCTTTTTTGGTAAGTCTGAGCATTGCGGGACACCTCTCGTTGAATGCCTACCTCAACGGTCGCAATTACGAGTATAGGTGCCTAACGGGGCACAGACAAGCTGGCAGCGCTATCAAACGCTAATAATTATCGAAAATGGCTTGTACCGCCTTGGCCCAGCGCTTCCCAATCCCCAACAGACCCGCAGGATCGTGACGGAATTCTTACAGTGGCCCTCCCGTCTTCGCGATAAGCTCAGAACGAATGAGCCCCGAAATGCTGTTGCAAGATGAAGTTACAGCGGTGTCCCCGGGCAGTGCGCCGGCTGCTCACGGCCGCATGCCCGAGCAGAACCGCGGGCCCTTGAAATGGGTCTTCGCCGTCGTACTCGGTCTGTTCCACGCCCTCGCCTTAGCCGCCTTGTTCTTCTTCTCATGGAAAGCTTTTGCCGCCTTTGCTGTGCTCTGGATTCTTGGCCAGAACGTGGGCATCGCCATGGGCTATCACCGACTGTTGACACATCGTGGATACCTGGTGCCCCGGTGGCTGGAGTACGTGATCGCCACCTGCGGCACCATGGCCTTGCAGGGTGGACCGATCTACTGGGTGGGCGTGCACCGGCTGCACCATCAGCTCACCGATAAACCGGGCGATCCCCACTCGCCGCGCGACGGGAAATGGTGGTCGCACATGGACTGGATTCTCCACGGCACGCTGCACAACCAGGACCCGGCGCTGCAGCGCTACACACCGGATCTGACCCAGCATGCCTACTACCGCTGGCTGGACCGTTTCCATTGGCTTCCGATCACGGTCGTCGGGCTTATTCTGCTGGCCATTGGCGGCTGGCCCTGCGTTCTGTGGGGCGTCTTCCTGCGCGTCGTGCTCGGATTGCACGTGACTTGGCTGGTAAACTCCGCCACGCATATGTGGGGCTCGCGTCGCTACGAGACACGTGACGACAGCCGGAATAACTGGTGGGTCGCACTGCTGACCGGCGGCGAGGGCTGGCATAACAACCATCACGCGCATCCGGTTTCCGCGCGTCATGGTCTCGCGTGGTACGAGTTCGATCCGAACTACTACGCAATCTGGCTGCTGGAAAAGATCGGGCTGGCGCGCAAGGTCTACGTAAAAGAAATTTAGGCGAACAGGAATCTCGACGGCTGAGCTATCCGCTTGCGGCAGGCTGGAAGCCGTCGCAACCACTGACGGGCGTGACCCTGAGGTGCAATGCCGCATTCTTTGGCAGGCCGCACCCTTCTATCAAAGATTCCGGAGCCTGCTTGCTGGTGAGAATCTGCGTCAAGACCTGTTTGTCCGCCTGATTATGTTCGCCGAAATGTGTGCAGACGCCGCACTGACCGTCATGGACTGCGATCATGTCGATTACCTCCGTGTCAACGTATGACGCGCACATCGTACGCGCAGGCTGCACGACTGATCCAGTCCTGATTGCTATAGATTCCTTGCCTTAAAAATTCGTTCCGGCACGGCCTTGATGATGGTCATGATCGGCCGCCAGAACCACGGGACATAGACGACGTCCTTGCGTTTGCGAACCGCCTTCAGGATGTCCGTTGCGACGCGCTCCGGAGTGGCGAACAGGCGGTTCTTTGGGATGCGGGCGGTCATGGGTGTGGCAACGAAACCGGGCTTAATGGTGAGCACCTGCACCCCGGAGCGGTCGCACCGATTGCGCAACCCGGAGAGAAACGCGTCCAGGCCGGCCTTCGACGCGCCATACACATAATTGCTCTTGCGGCCGCGATCGCCTGCGACGGAGCTGATGACCGCCAGCGTGCCCCCGCCCTGAGATACGCAGTAGTTGGCGAGCCAGGTCAGCAGCGAGACTGGCGAGAGAAAATTGGTGACCAGCATTGGCTCGGCTGCGAAGTAGTCGATTTCAGCGGCGGCCTGATCGCCCAGCAAGCCATGCGCGAGCAGCGCCAGATCGATGCCGCCCAATTGCGAGGTCGCGACGTTCAGCATCTGCGCGTGTGCGTGGGTATCGTCGAGATCGACGACCATCATGTCCACACGGCTGGCGCCGCGCACCAGCAGGTCCTGAGCTACCGCAGTCAGCTTCTCCTTGGAACGGGCAACGAGGAAGAAGTGCGCGGACGGAGCGACAAGCTGCCGCATCACTGCAGTCGCGATCGCGGATGTCGCGCCGAGAACGAGAACGCGGTTCGGCGGATAGACCTTGCTAGCCAAGCGCCGTGACCCTTTGCCAGAAAGCGGAGGAGAACGCCGGATCGATATACTGCGCGAACTCCTGCCACTGCGGGTAGAACTGCTGGAAATGCCGCGCCGGCATTCGCGCGTCCTTCGCCGGATACATCTTGCCGCCGTATTCGGCAGTGATGTCGGCGAGCTTATCCGTCAAATCGAAGCTGCGCTCGCCACGCACCGGAAAATCGAGCGCGATCATCGGGCCAGGTGCAGGAAAGCTCATCATCCCTGGCGATTGGACGTTGCCGAAAATCTTGATCACGGCGAGGAATGAGCCTAGTCCGGAGGCAGTAATGGCCTTGAGGAGTTGCGTGAATCCCTCCTGATACTCGCCCGGCTCCCACGGCATCACGTTCTGGAACTGTAACAGTCCCTGTTTTCCATACGCCCGGTTCCAGTGATGCACCATATCGAGCGGATAAAAGAAGGGCTCGTAGTCGATCAGGCCCGTCTTGTGCTTCGCAAATTGCTTCGCGTAATAGGCGGTATTGAAGGCCCCGATGGTGGTCTTGTTCATCAGGAACGCGGGCAGGTCGACTGGTATCGTCAGCTTCGGCTTGCCGGAGGGCTTCAGCTCTTCGGGCTGCTCGGAGTGGTCGCCTCGCATGAAGATGCCGCGCGCGAAATTCTTTCCCGTGGCAACACAATCGATCCAGGCGACGGTGTACTCCATGTGCTGCGATTCCCGCGAGAGCGCGAAAAACTCATTCAGCCCATTGAATTTGATCGAGTCCTGCTTGATCTTGCGCGAGACGATGGGACGGAGCTGCACCTCGGCCCAGGTAATGAGGCCGGTGAGGCCGAGGCCGCCGATTGTCGCCTCATAGAGCGACTGGTTCTGCATCGCGGTGCACTCGTAGTGCTGGCCGTTTGACCGGACGAGCTCGAAACGCGGTACATGGCAGCCGAAAGTGCCAGCGACATGATGATTCTTGCCGTGGATGTCGTTGGCGATGGCGCCCCCGACCGTGACAAACTTTGTGCCCGGCGTGACCGGCAGGAACCAGCCCCGTGGCACGGCGAAGTCCAGGATCTCCGCCAGAGTGACCCCTGCCTCGCAGCGCAAGAGGCCGCTGGCCGAATCAAAAGCGATAAAGCGATCCAGACCCCGCGCCGAAAGCAGCGTGCCTCCGTCGAGCAAGCATGAGTCGCCATACGACCGGCCCATCCCAACCGGGAGCATCGCAGACTGGATTCCGTCCCGTTGCGGATGCGCGGGCAGTGGAAAATCGCTCGTCCAGTAGAGGGGAACGACGTCGGCGTGGTGCTTGGGATAGCGGCCCCACGACTCAAAGGCGGGGGGAGCTGCTTTGGTTTGCATGTGAGGTTTCCCGGCAGGCTCTAGCGTATCAGGCTCGACCGCTGCGGATGGCCTCCCGATCTCGCGTGATTGGGCCAGAACTTCGCCGCAAATGAAAGCGGATTTGTAACTGTCGTGAGCGTTGCCCGGCGCAAACAGGCGATCCGCAGTGCTGGGCGGAATACTGCCCGCCCGGCTGTGGACGGCGATGTGACGCGTTCGGCGGAATGGCTGAGGAGTGTCATAGGAAAGGGCTTGTGCGGCATGGGATGATCGAATAATGCGCACCATCAGCAAGACGGATCGGGGGAGCAGTGTGGGTGGCGGTGCTGGCGCTCCCCGCTGTATCCGCGGCTGCGCCGTGTAGGTCCGGCACTGCCAATGTGAGCGGGATGGTGGTAGATGGCTCCGGCGCGCCGATTGCCGGCGCGACGCTGGCAGTCGGAAGCACAACGTCAAAGAGCGGGCTGGAGGGCGAATTTCTCTTGCCATGTGTGGCGAAGGATTCCGCGATCCATGTGGAAGCGGCGTCGTTTGCCGGGACCGATGTAAAGGAAGCGGCGGCAGGCCGCATCGTGCTGCAGCCGCTTGGGGCGCATGAGGAAGTTTCGGTGACCGCGTACAGAACGCCGCTGGCCGAGAGCGAGAGCCCGGCGAGCGTGCGGCTGGTGACAGGCGAGGAGTTGCGCACCGCGGCGCCGGTAACGCTGGATGATCGGCTGCGCCAGGTGCCCGGCTTTGAATTGTTTCGCAGATCGAGCTCGCTGGTGGCGAATCCGACATCGCAGGGCATCTCGCTGCGCGGGCTTGGCTCGACGGCCGCAAGCCGGACACTGGTGCTGTCGAATGAGATTCCGCTGAACGACGCCTTCGGCGGATGGATCTACTGGGATGAGCTTCCGGAACTGAGCATTGGCAGCGTGACGGTAGTGCGCGGCGGCGCGAGCGACCTCTACGGGTCGAGCGCGATCGGTGGCGTGATCGAGATGCAGCCCGTGACGTCTGCGCGCAATCACGCGGAGCTGGTGTCGAGCCAGGGGACGTTTCATACCTTTGATGAAGCCGCTCTGCTGAGCGGGACGGTCAGGAATACCAGCGGCGGCGGCTGGTCGGGGCTGGCAACGGGCGGGGTTGTGCTCACCGACGGTTACGTGCTGGTTGCGCCGGAACAGCGTGGGCCGGTAGACATAAAGTCCAACCTGCATGCGCAGAACGGGAGAGTCGTGGGCGAGCGCGACTGGAGCAACGGCCGCGCGTTCCTGCTGGGCAACGTGCTGAACGAGGCGCGCAGCAACGGCACACCGCTTACGAAGAACGGCACCCGGCTGTGGCGTTACGAAGCGGGGTTGGACTGGTCGCCCGCTGCGGCACATGGCGGGTCGCTGCTGATGCGCGCTTATGGGAGCGCGGAGCACTTCCGGCAGAGCTTTTCCTCGGTAAATGCCACGCGGAGCCATGAGACCTTGACACGATTTGCGCAGACGCCGAGCAATCAACTGGGCGCCGCAGCACGCTGGACCCAGCCGCTGGGGGCGCGCCTGGTGGTGCTGGGCGGCGCGGACACGCGCGATGTGCGCGGCGAAGATAATGAGATCGCGACCATCACTGGAGTGCGGATACTGCTCTCCGCGCGGCAGCGGCAAACCGGCGTTTACGGCGAAGCGGTGTGGACGCCGCGGCAGTGGACATTCAGCGCGGCCGGCCGGATCGATCACTTCCAGAACTTCGACGCAGTGCAGACGCTGCCCGCGCCGGTGTTGCTACCTAAAGTAACCGAGACAGTGACGAATCCGCGGCTCGGTGTCGTGCGCCGACTGGGACCATCGCTCGCGCTGACAGCGATGGGCTTTCGCGCCTACAGGTCGCCGACAGAAAACGAACTGTATCGCAATGGACAGGTGGGACAGGCGCTGACGCTGCACAACCCCAACCTGCGATCGGAGCGTGCGACGGGCTGGGAAACAGGGGTGGTGCTGACACCCGCGGGATGGAATACGACGCTGCGTGCGAGCTACTTCTGGACGATCGTGAACCGCCCGATTACAGCATTGACGCTTAGCACCACTCCGACCTCGATCACCCTACAGCGCGCAAACCTGGGACAGATCAGGAGCCGCGGCGTCGGGTTGGATGGGGAATGGCAGCCGCAGCGCTGGCTGGCTGTGATCGGCGGGTATCAATACGCGAATGCTACGGTAACACGCTTCGACCAGCAGCCCGCGTTGGTGGGAAGCTGGATTCCGCAGGTACCGCACCAGACAGGCACCATGCAGGTGCGGGCACGCGACGCGCACTGGGGCACGCTGGCGCTGGAAGGGCGCATGAGCGGCCAGCAGTTCGATGATGACGCGAACACGTACCGGCTGAGCGGGTTCTTCACCATGAATGCATACGCCTCGCACGATTTTCGGAGACACTATGAAGCATTCGTTGCGGCGGAGAATTTGCTGGACCGGCGTATTGAGGTAGGTCGTACTCCGACGCTGACCTTGGGGCAACCCCAAGCAGTACGCGGCGGCCTGCGCATCCGCTTCGGGGACTAGCCGTCCGGGCGATTGCGCCTGCGGCGCGAGTTGCTTGGCTCCTCCCGTTGGTCGTCGCGGTCTGATGTTGTGGGTGAACTCACGCATCTGGTGCGAGGTATGGCACGGCGTTAGATTCTGGAGGTCAATCGATGAAAAACGACAGAGTGACGAAATTTCTGCTGGCGGTGATTGCGCTTGCGCTGAGTGCGATTGCGCTTCGACCCTATATTGCCCCGCATGTCGCGCATGCAGAGAATGTGGCGGCCTATCCCGTATATATCGAGCCGGGCGTGCAGATGCTGAAATCTTCGGATGGCAGCAGGCAAGTGTATGGGCGGATGGTGGTGGACCTGCGCACCGGAAAGATCTGGGGCTTTCCGACCATGACCACCGATCCTTATCCATTCAATGCGCTGAACTCGAAACCCCAGACTTCGCATCCTTTCGAGTTGGGCAACTTTGCCTTTGAAGACATGGATAAGGCACAGTGAGCAGATGGCGGCAACAGTTCATATGAGGAGAGCGAAATCATGAACATGACGGGCAACACCATTCTGATTACAGGTGGTGGATCCGGTATCGGCCGCGCTCTGGCAGAGGCGTTTCACAAGCTGGGCAATACGGTGGTCATCGCCGGCCGGCGGCAGAGCGTGCTGGACGAAACAACAAAGGCGAATCCGGGGATGAAGTCGGCCACGCTCGATATTGAGAGCGCGGACGCGATCCGCGCGTTCGGGACGAAGATTGCAAAGGAATATCCAGCGCTGAATGTTGTGATTCACAACGCGGGCATCATGCGGCCGGAGAACCTGCTGGAGCAGCCGGAGGATTTGAAGGATGCGGAGGCGACGATCACGACCAACCTGCTGGGGCCGATCCGGCTGACGGCGGCGCTACTACCGCAGTTGAAGAAGCAACCGGCCGCAACCATTATGACGGTGTCATCCGGGCTGGCGTATCTGCCGATGGCTCTCACGCCGACCTACTGCGCGACCAAAGCGGCGATCCATTCGTATTCGTTGACGTTACGTTATCAATTGCGTGGAACGAAGATTGAGGTGCTGGAGCTGGTACCTCCGTATGTCCAGACAGAGCTGATGGGCAGCCGGCAGGCGAATGATCCGCGGGCAATGCCGCTGAAGGATTTCATTGAAGAGACGATGAAAATACTGAGGGAGCAGCCGGAGGCGAAAGAAATCCTGGTTGAGCGCGTTTTGCCGCTGCGTTATGCGGAGAAGAGCGGGCATTTCGATCAGGCGTTCCAGCAGTTTAACGATGCGATGATGGCTCCGCATTAACTTTGCGGACTCTTCGGGGATCGCAGTGGGTGGACCGATCATGTTAGAGACAAGCGGGCTGGTAACGCTGAAGAGCGCGTACTCTGTAGACGAGACGATCGCGCGAGTACGTGCGCTGCTGGAGTCGAAAGGCATCCGCGAGTTTGCGTTGATTGATCACAGCGGTGAGGCGGCAAAGGCTGGGCTGTCGATGCCCAAGACGCAGGTGGTGATCTTCGGCAACCCGAAGGGCGGCACGCCGCTGATGTTGGCTGCGCCCAGTATCGCGATCGATCTGCCGCTGAAATTGCTGGTGCGCGAGGATGCTTCCGGCGATGTTTGGGTGAGCTACTGGCCGGCGCAGGCGCTGCTCCAGCGGTATGGAGTACCGGAGGCCTTCGCGCAGAATATTGCTGTGATCGAAATGATTGCGCGGCAGGCGACAGATTGATGCGAGCCTGGGAACCCGATTCCTCATTTCGTCATCTCATCAGGCAAATCGAATGAGAACCGTTGCTATCTTCCTCGCCGTTGCGACGTCTTGCGCTTTCGTTAGTGCACAATCGCTTCCTATCCAGCGTGTGATCACGGCTTCTCCGGACGGCTGGACTAAGGTTTGCTACGTCGGATCGGCGCAGTGCTCGGGTGGCGTGGGGTCGCATGCGCCTCTGAGCGCACCGACGCAGAGCTTCGGGCTGAGCGCGCCCAGCGCGGGTATCGGCGCCTCGAACGCCGTGGCCCACTTCCAGATGGTCGATCCGAATCAGGATGTCTATACGGAAGTGCTCTACATCAACACGATCGGAAAGGCGCAACAGGCGCTTTCATTTACACGTGACTTCTACGAGAAGCTCCTGCCGCCGCCCGGCACCACCAATCTGGAGTGGGATATCTACCAGTTCGACCAGGCCCTTGGTCAGGACATGATGCTCGGTACGCAATGCAATGGTCACAATCATTTGATCCAGTACGACAACCAGGGGCACGGGTGGGTGGACACTCAAGTGCGCTGCGCGACCATGATGGATGGGAACTGGCATCATGTGCACCAGACGTTTCATCGCGATGAGGCGAGCTCGACGGCATGTGACGGTATGCCATGCGAGCACTGGGACACGATCCAGATCGATGACGGCGGCATTCAAGACCTGAACGCCACGCTTCCGGTCACGCGAACACATTGGTCGACCTTCGGCGCGCAATGGCAGATCGATGGCCGCCCATCAAGCGCGAATAAAGGTAGGCCGGCCGTTTATGACCTATATGTGGACAGCGATACGGTCACGGCGCACTAGCAGGTGCGGGCGGGAGCCTGTGCGGGCTCGTGTGGGCGGAGCAACTGTACTGTGTCCCAGATGAATTTCCCGAGGGCGATGATGAGCACGACAAGGAGCCCGCGATGGATGTTGGCGTTGAGGTTGGCAACGGTTTCCGCTGACATAGGATTACCACCGAAGGTCGCCTGACCGATGTAGTCGCGGGCGCTCACGAGAAAGACGAGAATGCCGATGCCAAGCCCGTGGAGTGTTCTATCGAAGACGTGATAGTAGCGGCGCATGGGGCGGGAAAGCAGAATGATGCGGCAGGCGAGTTGGATGATGTTGAAGCCGATGATGATCCAGTAAAAGGTGTGCCAGATGGACGGCAGGTCAATGTTAAGCAGGTGCCACGCGACATAGGGGCCAAACAACAGGAAGGGAAAGCGCGGGAAGGCAAGCAGCCAGGCGAGGAAGACGGCTCCGGCGATGACGTCTGCCCAGGGATGCCGCGGCCCGTCATGCACGATGGGCTGCGCTTTCGGCAGCTTGCGAGGATCCCATTTGTGCTGCTCGAGCAATTGACGCCAGTTGGTTTTGTAGGCCTCGGCGACCGCGAAGGCCGCGGTGATAATGACCAGAAACATGAGGACGGCGTAGAAGAGGTCGCCAAGCATGTTGCCAAAATGGAAACGCTGCACGATGGGTGTTTGTGCGGGGCTGAAGATGAGCACCGCAGCCTGGGCCAACAGGTTAATCCCAACAACCAGCGGCAGCAGGCGCTTGATCGTGAACGCGTAGAAGGGGAAGATCTCCGGCCCGATGAGGGAGCGCTGCGGCTGGTAGCGCGCCGCGACGACCAGGGGCGGTCCGTGGCGGTGCAGGACCTCGGCCTGGTCATCTTCCGTGAGAGGGCGGCCGAGCGCGGCGGCTTTGTCCTCCATCTCGGAGTGAAGATTGGCGGCGAGCTCGCTGAGGAGATCACCCTGCCGGGACGCGGGCAGATAGCGGCTCACAGCGTAGAGATAGCGGTCCATGAGACTGTTGCGATCGTTGGCTGCCATGACTGGATCAGGCCTCCTGGGTGGCGTTGGTGGCGAGCACGTTGTGCGATAACACCTGGTGGATGGAGCTGTTGATGGATTCCCACTCTACGAGCAATTGCCCAAGAGTAGCGGCGCCGGCTGGCGAAAGACGGTAAAAGCGCTTGTTGCGCTTGTCTTCTTCACGCCATTCGCTGAGCAGCAGCCCCTGCGATTCGAGCCGGCGGAGGAGCGGATAGAGGGTGCTCTCTTCGATGCCGACGCCGCTGCTCCGCAAGCGTCTTGCGGAGCGTGTAGCCGTAGTGCTCCTCGCGGAGCTGCGACGAGCACGGCAAGGATCAGGCAGCCACGGCGAAGTTCGAGGCGCAGGTTTTCGAGAACGGATTGAGACGCTTGGCTCATACTGTACTATGCATAGTGTATGCAGCATAGTGTATGGCGTCAAGCCCTTTGCAAAAAATTGAAGACCCGGCGGCTCTAAAGTTTTCCTGCTGCCTTCGATTTATGTGGTCTAGGGAATGTTTCTGCAATAGAACAAGTTAGCTATGCCGGCCCGACTGATCGTCTTTGCTGCCCTTTCCTGTTTTCTGTCCGCTCTCTCCGCTCAGACCCCGAAGCCGCCTGTGGCGACAGCCACCCCTTCGATGACCAGCCCCGACCTATCCGGCCAGGAAGCCGTGGTCGAAAAGATGTCGCTTGTCGTGCATTATGCGGAGGACAATTCCTGTGTCAGGACGCTGGTAGTCAAGGAGCAGGTCCTTTCCGATGCCGGCGTGCGTAATGAGGGAATCCTGAGTATTCCTTTTGCGTCGGCGGCGGAGACGGTGACTTTCGACTATGTGCGTGTGCGCAAGCCATCCGGCGAAGTGGTAGTGACGCCGGCGGATGACGCCCAGGAAGTGGCCGCACCCGTGACAGAATCCGCGCCTATGTACAGCGACCTGCGCGTGAAACAGCTTCCGATCCGGTCGCTGACTGTTGGCGATACTCTGGAATATCAGGTAACCGTACATGCGACAGATACCGACGCCCCGGGCGAACACTCGTTCGTCACAAATTTCATGACTGGCATCCCGGTACAGGAGCAGACGATCGAACTTCGTGTGCCTCTCGACTTTGTTGCGAATATAACGGTCAAGAATGGATATCCAGCGTCGACAGACGAGGGGCGTGAGCGCGTGTACCGCTGGAAGCATGAAACGGCGAGCGAATACCCGAAGAAGGACGAAAAGGACAGACCGGCGCCGGTGGAGATGGTGCAGGAGATGTTCGACCCCGACATCGCGATGAGCGGCTTCCAATCCTGGGCGCAGATGGGCGCATGGTACCGCGGTCTGATGAAGGACAGGGCAGTGCCGGATGCTGCCATCCAGGCGAAGGCCGATGAGTTGACGCGCGGTTTGACGACAGACGACGCAAAGGTAGACGCGATCTATAACTACGTGTCAACGCAATTCCGTTACATCGCGGTATCCTTCGGCATCGGACGCTTGCAGCCGCACACTGCAGCGGAGGTCTTCCGCAACAGATACGGCGATTGCAAGGACAAGCACACGTTGCTGCAGGCAATGCTGGCGGCGGAGAAGATTGAAGCGGAACCAGTGCTGATCCATTCCTCGCTGCTCTTAAACCCGGGGCTGCCTATCCCCGCACAGTTCGACCATGTGATTACGCTGGTGAAGTTGAAAGACCATGATGTGTGGCTGGATTCGACGCCAGAAGTTGCACCAAGCCGGATGTTGCTGGCTGGACTTCGCGACAAGCAGGCGCTGGCAATTCCGGCAACCGGGGATGCCAAACTGGTGCGGACAGAAGCGACGCTTCCCTTTCCGTCCTTTGTGCGCGAGACGATTACAGCAAAACTGGACAAGGAAGATGTGCTGACCGCTCACTTTGATCTGACTCTGCGTGGCGACGCGGAGGTGCTTTATCGCGAACTGTACCATCAAGTGCCGCGCGCCAACTGGCAGAAGTTGACACAGAAGCTCTCCGACAACAACGGTTTTGGCGGAGAGGTGAGCCAAGTGGATGCAAGTCTTCCGGAGAAAACTGCCGAACCGTTCCATGTGAGTTGGGATTACACGCGAAAAGATTTCGGTGACTGGCCTAACTTGCGCTTACCCCAACTCGCCACCTGGTTCCAAGGCAAGTTCGCCACAGACGTCATCTTTCCAAAGCGCCAGATCGCGCTGGATACGACAGGCGAAACACGGGTAGACGTGGAGCTGACGTTACCGGAGGGATATACTGTGACGGTGCTGCCGGACGTAAAGCGCACGAATTCGTTCGGAGAATATGCCTCCACATACAGGTTGAATGGCCACACACTGGCTATTAGTCACACACTGCATTACAAAATGTCTAAGCTGCCATGGGATGCACTCGTGGACTACATAGGTTTCGTGAACAGTATGAGCGATGATGCATCGCAGATGATTCAGCTAACGGACGCTCCTCCTGTGTTCGATCTCCCAACTCTCGCAGACCCACAGTGAGAACCGGCAGCAGAACATGTCCGGGCACAATCTGCGAAGGCACGCAGCAAGGGTTCGCTCAACTGGACGGAGGGATACCGATCGCAAAAGGATTCGAGAATGAACAGGCGCTGGCGGAGAATCATCGCGCTGGCACGTTCCTTAGCAAATAATGCTGCGGGAGGGGATTCCCACCAGAACGCAGCAAGACCCGGGCTCTGTGATCCCGGGTCTTGCGGATAAGGGTAGGCGCTGACTTCACGCCGGTCCCTTTACAACGTCGATGGCCCTTGGTTAGAACAACGCGGTTAGTTGGGGTTGACGGGTATTGGATTGGCCCGGGGAAAACCTGTTAGTCCTCGTTACGGACCCAGCCGTCGTCGGTCAGGACGAGGGTGGCGTGGTCGACTGCTTCATCGGCTACAGCCTTGGCCACCGCGGGGAACGCGGTCTGGATGGCCTGGATTTTGGCCCAGTCGGGGCGACCTTTCTCGACAAAGTGGTATTCAACCTTCGTGAAGCGGCTGCCGTGGAATTCGGTCGGGGCCGAGTAGTTATCAATGCTCGTGACCTGGCGCTTACCGTAGCAGAAGCGGCCATTTCCGGGGACCTGCTGGCCGGTAAGGGTCAGCTCATAACGCAGATTGCCGTCGTGCGAGGTCCGGGTGAGCAGACCGGCCGCGGTCAGCGCATCCAGTTTTTTATGGGCATCGCCCAGGAGCTTGTCACCCGCCTGCATCTCGAACGGATAGGGCAGCGGCTTGGTGAAGAGGCAATCGGCATTGGCCGAATAATCCTCGTTGAGCACATGAGCGAAGTTTTGCTTGCTCATCTCCCGCTTGTCACCGCACCCGGATCCCAGAAGAACCAAAGCACCCGCCACTGCTGCCAGACTTGCAAGGTTTCTAAGCTGCCGTGTCATTTCTACCCTCTCACTAGGAAAATCTTTCGCAACTGTACGGCAGAAACTTGAGCTGGAAAACCTTACGGAAGGGGTATTCGGGGTGTAATCGGAACCCACGTTTGGGGAATAGTCCCGTTTTGGATGAGGAAAAATCTGCTCCATGCCCTCCAGATGAGGTAAAGGCAGGGACGAAGACAAGCACCGAGTCCCACCAAGGTGGAACGAACCGGCTCCGGCATCGCCGCGCTTCTCGCCGGTACGTTAAATTTAGGTTAAGCTAATTTGATCTTTCGGGCGATTGTGGTCCCATTGCACTGAATACGTTCTAACGTTGGCCCTCCTCCGGTGGGCAATGACCGATAGAGGAGAAGCCTTAGACGTGCCGTCCACGAGAACATTCCTGACTCTGGCTGCTGCTGGTGCTGATCGCTGCGCCTGCACTACGCCGGGGCGGTGCGCAGGTGGGTGCGATGATCGACGCGCCGACGCCGGCCAATCGACAGCATCCAGGGGGCGGCGGGACCGAGCATGAAGCGGAGAACGGCCAGCCCGGGCAGGACGAGACGCTGACGATGTTTCCGCATTCGGCGACGGCCCCGTGGTTTGTCGCCGGGCAGGCGAACATCATCTTTCAGGCCCATCCGAGCTTCCATTCGCCGTATCAGGGCAAGAACAGCCTGCATGGTGCGGGTGAGTACAAGACTTCCCTGCTGGGAACGCTGTTTCTGGGATACCAGCTCGGTCGCGGAGTACGGGGCGAAA
Organism: uncultured Acidobacteriaceae bacterium; assembly: GCA_963736915.1. Classification (GTDB taxonomy): domain Bacteria; phylum Acidobacteriota; class Terriglobia; order Terriglobales; family Acidobacteriaceae; genus KBS-83. Next base: position 54,024 of record CAVTQV010000010.1, read on the forward strand.
CGCCGACCTGGAGCGAGCGCTACAACACCGACTTCATCGCGGACTTTGAATCATCGGGCGGGCGAGGGTTGAGCCAGGCGCTGGGGCTTGCGGGCTTTACCAACCTGGACGTGGTTCGCAATCCTAACCTGGGCTCCAAGCCCTACGTAGCGCGGGTGGAGTTTCATCAGACGATCGGGTTTACGAACGAGATGACGGAGGTGGAGCGGGGGCCGCTGTCGCTGGCCACCGAGGCACCGGTGCGACGGCTGGAACTGCGGCTGGGCAAGATGTCGCTGCCCGATGTGATGGACATTAATGGCGTGCTGAGCGACAGCCATTTCCAGTTCACCAACTGGACGGTGGACAACAACGGAGCGTGGGATTATGCGGCGGACACACGCGGTTACACATACGCGGGAGTAATTGAGTACCAGGATCGCGAATGGTCGGCGCGCTATGTGCTGGCGGCGATGCCGGTGGTGGCGAATGGTATCGATCTGGACTGGGCGTTGAGCCGCGCGCGCGGACAGAACTGGGAATTAGAGCTGCGACGCGGCGTTTTGCCGGGGCGAAAAGGGACGCATCGCGTGCTGGCCTTTGTGAACAATGCGCATATGGGGGACTACCGCGAGGCGGTGCGAGCATATGTGGACGGCATTGATTCGACGCCGGCGATCACGAAGCACGAGCATTTCGGCGCAGTGAAGTATGGCTTCGGTTACAACGTGGAGCAGCAGGTGACGGATCATCTGCGCGCGGCTGGGCGGTTCGGCTGGAACGAGGGGCAGCATGAATCGTTCGCGTATACCGAAGTGGATCAGACCATACTGCTGGGCGTGGACTATGACGGCGCGCAGTGGGGACGGAAGAACGACAAGGTTGGGCTGGCGTTTGTGTCGAATGCGATCAAGAAGGACCACCAGAACTATCTTAAGGATGGCGGCCTGGGGTTCCTGTTGGGCGACGGACGCTTGCACTACGGACGCGAAACGACGGAAGAGAGCTACTACAACGCGCACGCGTGGCGGGGACTTTACTTCGCGCTGGGACTCTCGCATATCGACAACCCGGGATATAACCGAGACCGCGGGCCGGTGTGGGTGCCTTCGGTGCGTTGCCACGTGGAATTCTGAAATCCGCGGCAATCAAAACTGTTGGCATTCAACCGGGACTCTCAATTCCCTTCTTCAGCATCTGGACGGCTTTGGTCAGACGCGCGGTACGTGTTTCCTCTTACCCGTAGTCATGGTCTGTTGCTTTTGCAGGCGAGAGACACTGCTTCAGGTCCCTTCGCGTAAGACTCCGTCGGCTGCCTCTTATAGAGGCTACCTCGGCCATGGAGTTCAGGGACTCACCGCGGAACGCGTCCTGGTTATGCCGACCGCAGGGTTCCTTGGAACCGCCGAATTCTATTGTGGGCGAGCGTTCGCCTCGTCAAAAGATTCACCGTCCCTTGTTTGACGCGGCTTCTGCGTCTCCCTATACTTCACCTCTCTCGAGATGCCTGTCTGGGAAGGAAGCCTATGTTCAAGCGTTCGCTGTTGCTCGTTTCGTTGATTGCCACTACCGCCGCTGCCGGACATGCAGAAGACGCATGGAAAGGTCATCAACCCCGCCTCACGCCACAACACAGCGGCACGACACAGCTGCTGATTGCCGTCAGTCCGGTGAACTCCAGAGTGGTATGGGCAGCGGGAGCCGGAGGTACGTACGTGGTGACCACCAATGGCGGCGCAACCTGGAAATCCGGCGTCGTGCCGGGAGCTGAAAGCCTGCAGTTCCGCGATGTGCAGGGCGTGAGCGACAGAGTCGCTTACCTGATGTCCATCGGGGACAATACCGGAGACTTCCGCATCTACAAGACGGAAGATGGTGGTGCGCATTGGCGCATTCAGTTCACGAACAAGACGGCGAATGCCTTCTATGACTGCTTCTCTTTCTGGACGCCCGATCGTGGCATCGCGCACAGCGATTCGGTCAACGGAGTCTTTCCGGACATCCGCACCTTCAACGGCAAGACCTGGCATTCGATCGCCAAGAATATGCCGCCAGCCCTGCCCGGGGAAGCTTCGTTCTCCTCAAGCGGAACCTGCATCACGACCGTGGGATGGCAGGACGCCTGGATCGCGACCGGCGGCTCCAGCGTCGCACGGATCCTGGCCACTCGCGACGGTGGCGACAGCTGGGATGCCTACGATACTCCGCTGGTAAGCAACCCGAACGCGGGCGGCTTCTCTGTGGCGTTCCGCGACCCCTGGCATGGCATCGTCGGTGGCGGCGATTTGACCTCGAACACCTCCGCCCAGGCCGCAACCTCGGAGAATGGCGGCCGCACATGGACGCTTACCAACAAGCCTCCCATCTCCGGAGCGATCTTCGGTCTCGCCTATGCGCGCGGCCTTGAACACCGCGATAACTGGAGCCACGAAGGCCGCTTTGGCCATGAACACGATCGCACCGTCGTCATCACGACCGAAACGCAGCCGAGCTTCTCCTCCGGCGCCGCCGCCTGGACTCCCGATGAGGGCCGCACCTGGTTCAAACTCCCGCAGGCCAGTGGTTACTGGGCGGTCGCTTTTGCGAATCCTGAAGCCGGATGGTTCGTCGGCAATAAGGGACAGATTCTGAAGATCAGCTTCTAGTGCCCTGAGGAACGCGGCGCGTTCATTTGTTTTGGCCAAGATGGTGGCCAATATAATGCGTGGATGTATACGCCCCAGGCCGGCATCTTCGCTCTTGGTACGTCCTCCCATGCGTACCTGGAGTTTGACATTCTGGACGCGAAGCAATGCAAGGAGTTCGCCTCTACCATCTGCGCCATCCGTGAACCGCGGACGACTACGGGAGGAGTGAACTTCGTCATCGGATTTCGGCCTGAGCTCTGGCGCGATATTGTTCCCGACGACGCCCCGCTGGGCGTGGAGGGCTTTAACACCAAGATCCAGGGCACCGAAGGATTCGTGATGCCAGCCACGCAGCATGATGCGCTGGTATGGCTGTCCGGCAGCGCTTATGACGTTATCTTCGATATGGCCCGCTCAGTCATCCATGACCTCGCCGGCCAGGCCTCGCTGGGGGAAGAAACATCGAGCTGGCCTTACCGGCATGATCGCGATCTTACCGGCTTCGTCGATGGCACGGAGAATCCGACACTGCTCGACGCTCCTAGCGATGCACTCCTGCCCGAAGGAGTTCCCGGTGCTGCCGGCTCCGTGCTGTTACTGCAAAAATGGAAGCACAAGACGGCTGCGTGGGAAGCTCTGCCGATCGATCAGCAGGAGCGCATCATGGGACGCACCAAGCTCGACAGCATCGAACTCGAGAATAAGCCATCGGACTCGCATGTCGCGCGCACGGATCAGGACGAATTTGGGAACATCTTTCGTCGCAATATGCCTTACGGAAACGTTGAAGATCACGGTACCGTGTTCGTCGGATTCAGTGCAGACCAGAAGCGGCTTTCCAGAATGCTCGATAGCATGGCAGGGCTGATCACCGGCACGCGCGATGCGCTCACACGCTTTACTGAGCCGTTGACCGGCTCCTATTATTTCGTGCCTTCCGTCGAGAGTCTGCGGCGCTTACGGTAAGGCGAACATACAAACGTCCCGAGCAGTGCTTCCAGCATGACCCTCGTGGTAAGCGTTGATCGACAGTGAGAAAGCACTATCGTCTCGCCGGCAACGGCGATGCCTAGCTGAGATTTTGTTTGTAGAGGGCCGTTCATTCGGCCATACCCGTTTCCTCCCGCCTCGTTGTAGGCCTGACGTATCCCGAGAAATTCTAGCGGCAATATGGTTGCAATGTAATCAGATTCCATTGCATGCCCGGGGCGCTCGACAAGTGCTTCCGGTTCCCTGCTCGGGCACGCTAATTCGACGCAGGATGGTATTGCGGCAGGATCCGCGACTCTGAACGAAAGACGTGATATGGGCCAAAGGCAACATCGTTCAGTATGGTCTCAAAGCGTCCGTAGACTCCAAAACTTTCACCCCATTCGTTCAAGATCGTCACCGTGCGCTGCCTCGAAACGGAAACACTTCTTGTTGGGCCGATGTACGTCCTGCCACCAATGATGACGGGGCCGTACTCCACCATGATCTCGGAAGTTGACAACGGGAGTCTTGCCTCCAGATCGGCAATGACTGTGAGCCGCCGAACAGCCCCGCTTGCAGGATCGATCGCGATCTCCCCGTGATAGCCGCTTGTTTTCTGGAAGACGATCGAGCCATCGGGATCCGCGAGACAGCAGAATCCCACCTGGAATTCAGATGCAGCGAGCGGGATCGCATAACGAAAGACCGCGAGTGGTCTGTCCGTATCGTGTTCCCAGTGGTCCCACACAAATTCGCTTTTCGGATTCGCGGCCTCGGCGAACGTCATCGCTAAGATCGGTCCGAAGGTTCCCCGCGTATCCAGGCTGCGGATTTGCGTTTCCTTCAGCTTCTTTTCCTTTCCAGCGTCTGCGACTTCCTTGCCGTCTCGAAAGAGCACTGTGGCCTTGGAGGTTTTGGTCGCGTGCAACGACTGTTCTATCGCCAGGGTCTTCCAGAGCTGCGGATCTTTTCGTTCAGGCTCGTCAAACTGGACGGTCGTGCGCGCAGCAAAAAAGTCTGGCAGCTTGTGCATCGTCTTCATCAGGTATTCGACCGTTCGTGAGAGCATCCGCCGCCGCGCGGCCGAGTCCAGTGGCGCTGTGGCGGGAATTTCCGATGGCGGGAGAGAAAGGAATGCCGATCTGTCAGCCACTGCGACGAGTGCCGCCCGGGATCTTTTCCCAGGCATGCGGGCGCTCCAGGACTGTAACTTTGCGCTGCTCATCCGGTGGGTCAGCTCCACACTGGAAAGCTTCTCGGCGACCTCTTTATCCCGGGCAGCCCTGGCGGGCTCCAGCATCTGCTCCAATTGAGCTACCGTGATGCGCTGCGCGTTCCAAGGTTGATCGTGGTAAGTAGGTTGGTCGTAGTACGCGGTAGTCGTGTGCGCCTTCATGCCGGGTTCGGCTACTGCGACTTGAAGGTCGTGATAGTCATCCACCTGCTGGGTGCGCGGAGGATCAAAGGTAAGGCTGTAGAAGGCGTTCACCTGCTGAATCAATTCGCCGACTTGCCCGCGCAGGTCGCCACCGGTATTCAGCACGCCGCCGCCGCTTTGCGTTGCGAGCACGGCCAGTGCCAGATTGCCTGATTTGACGTCCTTCTCGGATTTCACCGGCCCGAGAAAAGACTGATAGGACAAGTCCGGCTCCCAATATGGCCGCGCGGTAACGTTCCATAGCGTGATGCGGGATTCGCGTATGCGGGTGGAAAATTCAGTAACGGAGTCAAACGAGATATCGCACCCCCCGGCTCCGACTGGCCAGCCAGGGCCTATCCAGAACAGCAACTTCCTACCCGGCTTTCGGCGCTCCTGAATCACGATCGCACCAAGAGCGTTCAACGAAATGCGGTTTGCTTTACCTTCTGGACTCATTGCAAAGCCCTTGGGCACTCCGCGGCCTTGGCCTGGCTGTAAAATCATAGTTTTTCTAACGACCGGCAGATCCTTTCCACGAGCAAGTTCATCGGCCAAAGCGTTCCCGTCGATAGAAGGCGCGGGCGTGGACGAGAGGACTGTACGGGAAAGAAGAAAGATCGACACTGGCTCGGCCAGATGCCCGAAATTGGCGCGAAGCAGCTTCTCCACTGAAGCTTTCGCCGTGGAGACCTGTTCGGGAGGCAGGTTCAAGGTATCGATTACCAGAATGATTTCGACGGGCGTGTCGGGTTTGGCAGAGACTCCGTCGAAGGCCTGAAAGGTAACAATCTTCCCGAGCTGGTCGTTGTCGCGCAACGTAAAGTCCTGTTGCTTGAGGCCGGTCACTGGATTTCCCGACTTATCCCTCACCACGACATCAAGCCTGATCATCCCCTGGGTGGGGTCGGGCATAGGGGCTGACTCAGCCTCGACCGGGAGAGAAAGCCACGGCTGACTGAGCGAGGGCTCACTCTGCTGCGCGAGAGTCAGCGCAGGCAAACATAAGAGAAGCACTACGCAAATACGGAACGGCCCAGTTAGCGGATTCAAGCTTGCCCCGGCTTCTTCGCAGGAAGTATACCGTTGCGCCAAACTCTCTTACTGTGCGCAGGCACTTCGCGGAGCATCACTGGGTAGCTTGCCCGAAAGTCTGCTCCCTAAAATACCTTCCGGTGTTCGCGGGACACGGTGAAGACACGCTCTAAGGCAAGTCCCCCGCGGCCCGTTCCGTGCCAAATCCTGCTAACAATACAGTCGCTGCGAATAACAAGGTATCGCCCACGTAGTTGATTCCTTCGATCGCGAGCGGGGCGTGGGTCTCCGTCAGGAAGATGGGAAGATAGAAAAACGCCGTGAGCAGGACGAGGACGACTCCGGCTCCGGCGGCAGCGATGCGGATGGTGGGGCGGAGGAACAGCCCGATGCCTGCGAGGAGAAGGACGATTCCGACGAAATAGGAAAGCAGCGTGGGTGCGGGCATCCATGCGGGGATGAGCTTTTCCAGCGGAACACCCGGGACGTTGCGTGGATGAAGGAAATGCTGGATGGCGTAGAAGATCATGATCGCTGCGACGAGTCCGCGACCGAGCCGAATGAGCGCGACGCCTGTTGAGTTGCCTGGCGGCCGTACGCTGCCAGCAAGAACCATCGCCCCGGCGGCGAAGGCAGTCTCGCGCACCGTGAGTATCCAGAAGAATCGGTCATGCATGTTTTGCGGCAAGTTGGGCAGGTCGACGGTGAGGACAATGATGAGGAAGAGCAGGGCGAGCAGCAATGCCGACCATCGGACATGCCGCCAAACGATGAAGCTGATGGCCGCGGCCAGCAGCGCCGCGCCAACCAAGTAGGTCCAGAAGAGGGGCGCGGGCAGCCAGTGCGGAACGATGGGCATGAGATCGCGCGCGGCAGTAAAGTGCTCGGCGGCAAACATCGCGAGCGCGCATGCTTCAAACACCGGCCCGAGCACGATGACCTTGCCCGCGCCCGAGGCTGCGCGGAAGCGCGAACGAACCAGAACCAAGCCCGCGACCAGCGCGGCGACTCCCACGCCGATCATTCCGCCGACCTCGATAGTCATGCTCTCCTCACGCGAACCCTTTCGGGCGTTCGTTCGCTACGTTGAAGGCTCGCTCCAGCGCGAGGCCGACGCGGCCGAGCAGGCCCTCGTCGAAGAGGCGCCCGATCAATGTGACGCCATGAGGAACGCGGCGGGGCGGGTTGAATTTCGGCAAGCGGGTGATGCGGGTCGGGCGCCCAGTCGCTGCGGGCCTGGCTGACTTCGACGAAGCCGGCGCGCAGGGTGAGCGAGGGGTGGCCGGTGAAGTTGGTGAGGGTGAGCATCTCGTCGCGCAGCGAGGGGACGAGCAGCACATCCACTTTCGAGAAGACCTCGGCCATGTGCTGGGCGACTTTGCGGCGGAGGCGGTCCGCCTGCACGAAATCCACCGCGGAGAGGAAGCGCGCCTGGCGGAACGTGTTGGGCCAGGCATCAGGCGTTTGCATGCGAAGCTGATCGACCTGATGCGAGAGGGTGAGTTCTTCAAAAGCGGCTGCCGCTTCGGCGAACAGGATGAGGTCGAGCGAATCGTAGGGCCAATTGGGGATGGAGACGGCGACCGGCTCCATACCGAGCTTCTTCACCTGATCGATTGCAGCGCGATCGACATCGGTGGCGGGCGGCTCCGCGAGCCACGACGGTACGTATCCGACGCGGATACCTTTTACCGGCAGGGTGGCGTTGTAGTCGAGGTGACTGGGGACACAGGCCAGGTCGCCACCGCCCTTGCCGTCCTGATCGGGGCCGGTGATGGCGCGGAGGACGAGCATGGTGTCCTCGACCGACCGGGCCATGGGGCCGAGCTTGTCGAGCGACCAGCAGAGCGTCATGGCGCCGGTGCGCGGGACGCGGCCAAAGGTGGGGCGCAGGCCGGTGACGCCGCAGCGCATCGACGGGCTGACGATGGAGCCGTCGGTCTCACTGCCGATGGCGAAGCCGACGAGGCCAGCGGCGGTGGCTGCGCCTGGCCCGGCGCTGGAGCCGGAGGAGCCTTCTTCTGTCAGCCACGGGTTCATCGTCTGGCCGCCAAACCAAACATCATTGAGCGCGAGCGCGCCGAGCGAGAGCTTGGCAACGAGGACGGCGCCGGCGGCATTGAGCCGCTGGACGACAGTGGCGTCGGTCTTCGGGACGCGATTGCGAAAGGGTTCCGCGCCGTAGGTGGTGGGGATGTTGGCGGTGTCGAGGAGATCCTTTGCGCCCCAGGGGATGCCGTGGAGCGGGCCGCGATAGTGGCCGGCGGCGATTTCCTTGTCGGCGGCGCGTGCCTGCTCGAGCGCGTGATCTTTGGTAAGCGTGATGACGCAGTGGAGCGTGGGATTGAAGCGCTGGAGGCGGTCGAGGTAAATGCCAGTGAGGCGCTCGGAGGTGAGCTGGCGGGTGCGCACCCATCGGCTGAGCTGGGACACGTTGGCGAAGGCGATGTCGTCGTCGTTTTTGGGCAGCGGCGTTGCGGCGGTCGGCGCAGGCACAAAGTGATCGTGCTGCGGCGGCGCGGGGATGCCGGGCAGCATGGGATTCCACTGCGTGGCGGGAGCGAGTGTGGGCTCCAGCGGGACTTTGCGCGGGCCGGTGCGGCGCTCATAAAGAGGCGCGACGGCCTGCCGCCAGTTTTCGGCGGCAAGGTTCTTTTCCGGCGTGGTCAGCGAGACCTGGACGAGCTTTTCCGCCTCGGTGAAGGTGACGCCGGAGACCTCCGGCCCAGCGGCGGGGGCGCTGGAGAAGTTCGGCGGCGCTCCTGCCGGTGCGGGGCCGCTCGCGGCGGGCGTTGGCGCGGCCTGCTCACCGGGTTGGGGCGTGGTGTGGCAGCCGACCGCAGTAGCGGCAAGGCCGAGTGAACCATATTTGAGAAAAGTGCGGCGGGATTTAGGCAGATCGTTCAGGGACATGGCGGTTGAGAGGGATTGTACGGGCGGGACCTCGGGGGTGGCACTTCAGGGTCGCCGGGGCGTGGGTTTTCATGTCGTGCAGAGGCTTGAGAGGTGCGTCGGCGATTTTTGTTGACGAAACATCTTGTTCAGTCGCAGAATTTTGATCAATTGGGACACGAGCTTTCACGATTACTGTAGCGCGAACAGCAGAAATCGCTTTCTCGATCATTAAGACCGTGCCCGCGCTTCCTTCGACAACATTCGCCACTTTTGGAGATCCCCCATGTACCGGTTGCTCACGACGCTTTGCGCCATTCTCAAAAATGGTATCGCTCTCATAATTGCGGGCACCCTGTTCATGGCGGCTCCGCTGGCAGCCCAGGTGGACCAGGGCTCTGTAACCGGCACGGTAACGGATTCGAGCGGCGCAGTGATTCCTAACGCTGCCGTGACACTGACCGATAACGGTACCGGGTTGACGCTGACGCGTGCGACCAGCGGGAGCGGCTTTTATGCTTTTACGCCGGTGAAGGTCGGCAACTACACGCTGAAGGTCAGCGCCAACGGTTTCGTGTCAGAGTCGCGACCGAACCTGCGCGTGGATGTGAGCCAGCGGCTAGGCGTGAATGTGGCTTTGAAACCGGGCGCCGCCAGCCAGGTAGTGACGGTGACGGCGGCGCCTCCGCTGCAGACCGAAGACGCATCCACCGGCCAGGTATTCGAGACGAAGACCATCAACGACACGCCGCTGAACGGACGCAATTATGTGTTCATCGCACAACTGACGACTGGCGTTGCGCCGCCGAACCAGGGCTTCGGACAGGTGGCGGGGAGCGGCGATTTCACCTCCAATGGAAGCCGCGTTTCGCAGAACAACTTTGTCCTGGATGGCGTGGACAACAACTCCAACATGCAGGACTTCCTGAACGGCGCGACATACGCCGTGCGGCCGCCGCCGGATGCGCTGGAGGAGTTCAAGGTGCAGAGCAGCGATTACAGCGCGGAGCTGGGCCGCGGCACCGGCGCTTCGATCAACGCCTCGATCAAGAGCGGGACCAATAATTTCCATGGCAGCCTGTGGGAGTATTTCTCGAGCGACAAGCTGGATGCCGCGGACTACTTTGACCGCACCGGAAAGACGGCGTACCACCGCAACCAGTTTGGAGCGACCATCGGCGGCCCCTTCTGGAAGAACAAGCTGTTCTTCTTTGCAGACACACAGGCGACGCTGATCTCGCAATTCGTTGCGGCGCAGCCAAACAATACGGTGCCGACCCTCGCGATGCGCAATGGCGATTTCACGGAGCTGCTGGACCCGGCAAACACAAACGGCAACGGCGCGATTCCGCTGTATCTGGCGGGCGGCAATCCTACGCCGACCGCTGGCGGCACAGAAGACCCGAACGGCCCGCAGCGTTACCTGACCTGCAATGGCGTGCGGAATGTGATCTGTCCCAACCTGATCAGTCCGGTTGCGCAACGCATCCTGAATCTTTTTCCGGCGCCCAACCAAGGCGGCCCGCACCAGACGTCCCAGAACTACACGATTCCGCCGAGCGCGGCCACGAACAATACGACGCAGTATGATCTGCGGCTCGACTTCAATCCGACATCGAAGGACCAGGCCTTTGGCCGCTACAGCTATTCGAACAATCCATCGGACTCGAAGCCGCCATTCGGGATTCTGGATGGCGGTGGGTTTGGTGTCGGCGGGCGCAATGATAACTACGGAAAGAGCGGCGTCTTCAGCGAGACGCACTTCTTCAATCCGACGCTCTCCAACGAATTCCGCGTGGGCTACAACTGGCTGTTCGCCGCTTACCAGCAGGCCAACAGCAATGTGAATTTAGCCGCGCAGCTCGGATTGGGCGGCATTCCCTTCGGCCCGCATCTCGGCGGCATGCCGGACATCGGGTTCGGCGCAGCCAGCGGCAGCAGCGGTATCAATAACATCGGCGTGGCGGCCTATGTGCCGTCGGATGAGCTGCAAAATGTGCTGCAGATCGTCGATAACGTATCGAAGGTGTGGGGACGGCACAGCCTGAAGTTCGGAGTGAACTTCCAGCACGTGCGCTTCTACGGCCTGCAGCCGCCGAACGGTCTGGGCAGCGAGAACTTCAACGGTACGTATACCAGTGACCCTGGCAATCCAAGCATCATCTCCGGTTCGAGCGTCGCGGACTTCATGCTGAACCAGATGAACAATTCGTCGATCACCAGCGCGAGCCCGTTCACGGACGTGCGCTGGTACGAGTCGGCCTTTGCGCAGGATGACTGGAAGGTGACGCCGCGGCTGACGTTGAACCTGGGATTGCGCTGGGAGTACACGCAGCCGATCCGCGAAGTCCACGACCAGCAGGCGAACTTTATCGGCAACTTTGCAGGAATGAATCAGGGCAGCGGCACGTATCTGATTCCCTCTTCGCAGCGGAACTATCCCATCAATTCCACGCTGCTGGGGCTGTTCGCGAAGGACAACATCAGCGTGCAGTACACCTCGAACAAATCGCTAATCGAGCCGGCGTATCTCAATTTTGCGCCGCGTATTGGGGTGGCCTACATGCTGAACAACCGTACGGTGCTGCGCGCCGGCGCGGGCGTCTTCTACGGAGGACTCGAGAACATCGGCCTCGGGCTGAACCTGGGCTACAACGCGCCGTTCTTTGTGAGCGCAAACTTCAGCCCGGTGCCGAATGTCTGCCAGAACGTGAATGGCGCTGTCACTTGCCCGACCAACGGGCAGACGCTTGAGACCGGCTTCAGCGCGGCTATCAACGCGCCGAATGGCGGCCTGCAAAACTTTGCCAATCTGCCGACGATCTATGCACGCTCGCAGAACGGCAAGAGCGCCTACACGACGGCATACAACCTGACATTGCAGCAGTCACTGACAAATACGGTGACTTATACGCTGGGCTACCAGGGCAATGTGAGCCGGCGCCTGCAATCGAGCTACGGCGCGAACACTTTCCCGGGCATTGTGCCCAAGGGGGCGGATAGCCAGACATATCAGCCGTTCTTCGACTTCGGCAACATCGTCAACGTTGCGAACGAGGGCGTGGGGCGCTATGACTCGCTTCAGGCCAAGCTGGACAAACGCTACTCAAACGGCCTGTACTTCCTGGCCGGATACACGTGGGCGCACTGCCTGGATGATGCCTTCGGACCGATCGGGCAGTCTGCCGATGGTGGCTATCGCAATCCGAACTTCCTGGGCTTCCGCTACGACTATGGCGCCTGTACCCAGGACACGCGCAACCGCTTCACCTTCTCGCCGCAATATGAGTTGCCGTTCGGCGCGGGCAAGCGATTCCTGAATCACGCAGGCATTGTGAACCAGGTGGCCGGCGGCTGGAAGACCAGCTTCATCTTCCAGGTGCAGAGCGGCGCGCCCGTATTCGTAAATTCGTCGAACCAGGGCGGCAGCTATCCGGTCAGGATCTCCGATCCGCTGAAGCCGGGCGGCACAGCCGATCCGGCGACGCAGCCGGAATTCGATTGCGCGACCAAGACCAAGACGATCCAGTCCTGGTATAACCCATGCGCCTTCAAGAATTCACCGCGGGCGACGCTGGGTCCCGATGACGCTGCCGGGAACCTGATCAATATCTCGCATGCCGGGCTGCTTCCCTTCGGACCGCCGGGACGCCAGTCGATCTCCGGGCCGGGCTTCAACCGGTTGGACATGTCAGTGTTTAAGTCGTTCCCGATCCCGGTGCACGAGTCGTCAGTGGAGTTACGGGTGGACGCTTTCAATGTCTTCAACCATCCGGCCTTCGGCAATCCCAATAATGGGCTGCAGAGCAGCAACGCGAGCGCGATCAACAACTCGCGCTTCAGCGGGCTGATCCCGAGTGCACGGCAACTGCAGTTCTCTGCCCGATACGCCTTCTGAGTTGTTGTTGGGCCTCCCTCGCCACCCTGGTCCTCTGGGCCAGGGTGTTTTTTTACCTCGAGTTGAAACAGTTGAATCTTTATCTTGATATCAAGCATCTTTACATCGAGACAATGACGAAGGCCGGAAAATCCGAAAAGCAGACGACCTGAGCGGAGTCCACCTGTGGCTGGTGCTTTGGAAGGCTGCCCGGGCGGTAGAAACGCAGGCACAGCGCAGCATTGCGCGCTTTGGCATGGTGCAGAGCGACTTCGGTGTGTTGGAGGCGCTGCTGCACCGGGGACCTCTCTCGGCGAAGCAGTTGGGAGCGAAGGTGCTGCTGACCAGCGGGTCGGTGACTGCCGCAATCGACAGGCTGGCGGCACGCGGGCTGGTACGGCGGGAAGATGACGAGCACGACCGGCGCGCATGCATTGTGCATTTGACTGCAGCAGGTAGAAGGCTGATCGAGCGAGCCTTCGCGCAGCATCGCACAGAGATGGAAGACGCGCTGAAGGAATTTGCCCTGGAGGACCGGCGCGCCCTGCTTCCGCTGCTGCGGCGGCTGGGCAGGATTGCAGAAGCAGCGTCGGACGCCAGGGCAGCTTCGTCAGGGATGGTGAAGGAGGCGCCAGCTACCAAGCTGAGCGCCGGAAGGAGCAACAAATGACACAGAAAAAAGTACTGGGCACATATAGCGCGGGATCGAACCATTGGGTCGGCGACGGCTTTCCAGTGAGGAACCTATTCCCTTCCAACGGAGTGGAGGTAAGCCCGTTCCTGATGCTGGATTATGCGGGACCGCTGAAGTTTGAGCCGTCCTCGAAGCCGCGCGGCGTGGGCGAGCATCCGCACCGAGGATTTGAAACCGTGACGATTGCCTATCAGGGGGCGGTCGGCCATCGCGATTCGGCCGGCAACAGCGGCGTGATTTATCCAGGCGATGTGCAGTGGATGACCGCGGCCTCCGGCGTAGTGCACGAGGAGCTGCACGAGGCGGAGTTCACGAAGAATGGCGGCGTCTTTGAGATGGTGCAGCTCTGGGTGAACCTGCCCAAGGCGCAGAAAATGTCGAAGCCTCGCTACCAGGGAATCACGAAGAACCAGATCCCCGTGATCGAGCTGCCGGGAGGCGGACACGCGCGTGTGATTGCAGGCGAGCTGCTGGGCAGGCTTGGGCCGGCGAAGACGGTCACGCCGGTGGGGCTGTTCGACGTGATCCTGAAGGCGGGCGAACGGTTTGAGCTTCCGCTGCCGGACGGACACAATGCCGCAGTGGTATTGCGCAAGGGCGATGTTCTGCTAAACGGCACCGAACACTTGCGCGGCGAGGCGCTTATCGCTCCGCTGACGGAAGAGGGGGACGGTGTAATCCTCGAAGCGAAGGAGGATACGCAGCTCCTGATCCTGAGTGGCGAGCCGATTGACGAGCCGGTCGCAAGCTATGGGCCGTTCGTGATGAACACGCAGGAAGAGCTGAAGCAGGCGGTTGCGGATTATCGCGCCGGACGTATGGGGCACCTGGGCTAATAGCCAGGTTCGAGCGACGAGGCGCTCGCAAGGGCGCCTCGCTGCTTTGCATTCGTCCGATAGTTCTAGGGGATGTTGAAGTCGCGGACCACCAGTCGCGTGTCCACCATGACGTGCGGCGTAATGGCATGGAATGCCCACATGTGCACCCACGCGTTCCCGGTCCGCATCGTGAGAAACGACTTCATCACGCCGGCGGGAAAGAACGTGAGGAGAACGAAAATTACGGAGACTGCGCCGTGATAGAGCGAGTCATAGCGCGTCCATGACTCGAAAACATGCATTAGCGGATAACTGACCGCGCCCACCAGAAACGCGACCGGAGGCGAAAAGATCCGGGCATAGCGCGGCAGCAGGATCGCATAAATGAAGATCATGATGGGGATGTCGGTTCCGCAGAGGTGTAACACCAGAGAAAGCAATCCGCCGACGATCTGTTGATGGGGCGTGAGCTGAAAGATGTTGGGACCGGCGAGCTCATATGCACAGCCGATGAGCAGCACAACCACGATGATCAGCGTGTCGTTTTTCCAGTCGGAGGAGCGCAGATTCAGCGCCAGTCGCGAGTAGCCCCGCCAGCGAAAGACGAGGTACGGGACGAGCGCGAGAAGAACGCCATTCCACGCAGCCCACGTCCAGACCTCAGCCGGCGACTGGACGCGCGTGGCGCCAAAAAGACAGCCGTTCAGATGAAGGCCGATGCCCTCTCCAAAATAATGCAGCCCCACAAAACGGCCTCCGGCCAGGACAACCGCGCCATATATCCACATGGCCCACATTTCGCGAAGCGCGGTGCGGCACTCCGGAGCGCGTTGGGCAAGATTGGGGAAGGGGCGGCGACGCGCCAGAAGATGCACCAGCCCGATGATCAGGATCAGTCCAAAGAGGCCGACCGAATTATTGAGGACGTCGGTTACAGGTAGTGTCCCCGCGAGCTCGGGGCGGTGAAGTGGCACGCCATGGCGGCAGAGCAGGATGGCAGCTGCGCTAAGCAGACACCAGAGCAGGAGCGCAATCCAGAGACTCGGCTGCTGCACAAGGTACCTGAGGCGTGACGCAGGAGGATTGGCCACTCACCGTTTCCTTTCGATAACTTCGGGCGTGGACGCACCGGACCATCGAATGCCGCCCCGTTCGAGATGACGATATGTAAGGCGGCTTCCCCCTCCGAGCGAAACGACGAGGTGGAGTCTAGACGGATTTCCAGAACTTATGGCGGCGCGCTTCCCATTCCTCGGTCGAGAAGAGGCGTGGGCCAACCTCAATGAGGCGCGGCAGCATGTTAAAGATGGAGACCTGCGTCCACATCTTGCCTTCGCGCGTACGGAAGCCTTTTTCGTTCAGATCGCTGGCGATGCTGGAGAAGGGGAAATCCTGCACCAGCAGGTCCATCATCTGGATGAGGATCTGGTTCTCGCGCAGATCGACTTCCAGGCGCGTGCAGTCGTCAGAGATGCGCAGGCCGTACGGGATGTCTTCGTTGAAGGCACCCTGCGTCGGCATCTCGTCGGCGGGCAACTCGCGCCGCCACTCGATGGAGACCAGTTGCCATCCGGAGGCAGTGCGCTCCTGCAGGATGGATGGGTTGAAGGGCCCGGAGATGACATCACGTATCCGTTCAAACTGCGCCATTGGCTCCTCCTGGGTAAACGACAGCCTATGAACCGAAATGCTTAGCAGCAATCGACGCGCCAAATTTTGGAGACAAATTGGCCACTATAACTGCAGAAAAACCCGGGAAATGGGCGGTTAGGCTGTTCGATTTCGCGAACGGATGTTCGGTTTTGGACATCCCCTCCGGCGATTACCAGGTGTAGCGGACGGTGAAGGGGGCGTGCCGATTCCGCTACATCGATGCCAGCGCGATCGCAACAGCAGCAGCGCCCATCAGCAGGCTCATGCGATCGGTCAGGGCGAAGACTACCGGGTCTTCATCAAGCTCTCCGCGCGAGGCCAGCAGCCAGACGCGGCAGAGCCAGAGGATCATGAGCGGCGTCATCAGCCACATCCGGACGTGGTGATGGTAGAGATCATGGACCTCCGGCTGGCCGATGTAGACGGAGAAGATGACGATGGCAGCGAAGGCGCTGGAGGTGCCGAAAGAACGGACCTGCTCGATGTCGTTGAGCAGATAGCCGCGCCCATTGGAGAGTTGTGTACCGGCACTGCGCACGTTTTGCAGCTCGCTGAAGCGCTTCACCATGGCGAGCGAGAGGAACATGAAGACGGCGAAGGCAGCCAGCCAAGGGGAGATGTATGTGTCCGTGGCCGCGGCGCCGGCCAGCATGCGCAGCGTATAGAGCGCCGAGAGCACAACGACGTCGAGAATGACGATGCGCTTGAGCGCCAGCGAGTACGCGAGCGTGGTGACGAGATACAGCAGCAGCCAGCCCACAAAACTGTGCGGCAGAAGAAGAATTGCTCCGGTCAGAGAAGCGGCGAGAAACACCGCAGATATAGCCATGCCGCTTGCAGCAGAAAGATTGCCGGAGGCAAAGGCGCGTTTACGCTTGCGCGGGTGCTGCCGGTCGGCCTCGATGTCCAGCAGGTCGTTGATGATGTAGGTGCCCGACGCACAGAGCGAGAAGCAGATGAAGGCCAGCACCGCGGAGAGCATCACATTGGCGCGCACGCTGTGGGCCAGCAGCGGTGGCACAAAAATCAGCGTGTTCTTCGCCCACTGATGCACGCGGATTGCTTTGATGAAGGTGCGCAGCGGGCTGGTGTGGTCTGTGAAAGTGTGCTGCGGTTTGAGGCCGCGGGCGCGCATGGCCATGCGGAGGCCGGCGCTGGGATTGGCAAGCATGGGGGCAGCCGCGGCAGCAAGCAGCGGCAGGTCCGGGCGCGCATTGCCGATGTAGTCGAAGTCTCCAGCAAAGCGGCTGCGGAAGCCGTTCAGCTTATTAGGCCCGATGTTGTTAGTGGCGCCGTCGGAGGAGAGCACGCCTTCAAAGATGTTGAGGTGCCGGGCGATGCGGTCGGCAAGGCCGGCATCCGCCCCAGTCGCGAGATAGAGTTTGCGCCCCTCGCCGCGCTGGGCCATCAGGTATTCGAGCAGCGGGCGGTTGTAAGGCAGGTGCTCGACGTTGAGAGTAACCCGCGCCGTGACCTCGCGCTTGAGGTTGGCCTTTCCTTTAAGAGCCCAGAACGGCGCCTTAATTGCTTCGAGCGGACGGGTGCGCACGAGCAGCAGCAACGAATCGACCAGCGTGTCCGATTTGACGAGGGTGCCGTCAAGGTCCACACAGAGGGGCCGGTCGAGAGCTGGAGATGCGGTGGTGGCCATGCGGCTCCTGACGGCCTGCGGAACTGCCGCGCGATGGGGCAAGAATACCAAACGGCTGCAGCACAACTATTAGCGAGGCGGTTTCAGGCCGGGGCCACTCTTCGCTTCAAAAATTGATGGAACCGGCAGCAGCCGTCTTCGTATAGATAGCTGAGAGCCATGAAGATCCTGGTTGCGGGAGCTTCCGGCGCGATGGGGCAGGCACTTGTGCCGCTGCTGGTCGCGGCCGGTCACGATGTGGTTGGAATGGCGCAGCGTCCGCGCAGCGCGGAAATCGTGCGCGCGCTGGGTGCGGAACCGCGGACCACGGACGCGCTCGACGCTGCCGCTGTGTTGAGCTGCTTCCGCGAAGTGAGGCCTCAGGTGGTCATCCACCAGCTCACCGCGATTCCGCCGGCGCTGAATATGCGGCACTTCGACCGCGACTTTGCATTGACCAACCTGCTGCGCACCGAGGGCACGCGCAACCTGCTCGCAGCCGCGTTGGATGTTGGCGCAACGCACTTCATCGCGCAAAGTTTTGCAGGCTGGACGTATGGGCGCTCGACGAATGGCGGCAAGCCAATCAAGACTCCGCGGACTGCGAAATTGAAGACCGAGGAGGATCCGCTTGATCCCGATCCGCCGAAGCGGTTGCGTACGACGCTTGACGCGCTGAAAACGCTGGAGCAGGCGGTGCTGTCGGAGGGGCGTTTGATCGGCACGGTGCTGCGCTACGGGTGGTTTTACGGGCCGCATACATCGATCGGCAAAGATGGCTCAACCGTGCAGGCAGTGCGGCGGCGTAAGCTGCCGCTGGTGGGCGAAGGGGCGGGCCAGTGGTCGTTTGTGCACATCGACGATGCGGCAAGCGCGACCGCAGCGGCCGTTCAGTCAGGACGCGGCGGCGTTTACAACGTAGCCGATGATGAGCCCTCGCCAGTCTCCGAATGGTTGTCGTTTCTGGCGCATTGCGCACACGCCCAGCCGCCGCGCCAGGTTCCGACATGGCTCGCAAAGCTGCTGATCGGCGAGCATGTGGTGGCGGTGATGAACGAGATTCGCGGCGTGTCCAACGCGAAGATCAAGAAGGAGCTGAATTGGACGCCACGCTGGCCGAGCTGGCGGGACGGTTTTCGAGACACTCTGAAGAATGCTCCTTTACCGGTGAGGGAGCTTTTCGGCACGACTCAGCTTGAACCGCGGCGCTGAGCCGAGATACGAAACCATCTTTCAGCCGGTGTATTCCTCTTCCTCAGTCTGCGCGATGGCCACCGCATGGCTGCTTTGCTGCGCGATGATGTGGCCGAGCGCTATGGCGCCCAGGCAGAGCAGGACCGAGAGGCCGATGTTCAGCAGTGCTTTGCCCCACGCGCCGGAGCGCAGCAGGTCGAAGGTCTGCAGACTGAATGAGGAGAAGGTGGTGAAGCCGCCGCAGAGGCCGACCATGACGAAAATTCTGGTGGACTCCGGCACGGCCCAGCGGCTGCCGGTAACGGTCAGCGTCCCAAAGAAGCCAATGATGAAGGAACCGATGATGTTGATGAGAACGGTGGACCAGGGAAAACTGCCGCTGTGCTGGGGAAGCATTTCGCGGCCCATTGCATAACGCAGGCAGCCGCCGATGGCGCTGCCCAGAGCAACCCACAGATATAGGTTCATCTCCTGCCTCACGTGTCGCCGCAGCGAACCGTATCCGGGCTGCGGTTGGATTGGCAGGAGTTATCAGCCGGGTGGCGGGCTTGAGGACCGAGGGTCCCCGGGGGAAACTCCATTCCCCCTTGCTATCCAGTTTAGAGCAGAGCGGCAAGGCGGAGGATTCGCATTTCTGCCGTTGTTGCAGTTTCGTTCTTGAGGTGCGTATCGGAAGGGGGGTGTGCACGGCTGGAATGAGGGCCGTCGTTGATGGGAGGACGGAACGCGACGTAAGCGGCTCGCCATCGAAAAGCCCTTTTGCGATCGAATTTGAGCAGATCGAGTGACAAATGGTGCATCTTAGGGACCGGACCGCGACTCCTAAGAGTGTTAGGCGTCTGAACCTGTAGGTAAGCGAGGTAAGTCGAATGAAACATGTTTTTTCTTTTTGTGCCGCGCTGCTTTTGAGCGGCATGGTTCTGCCTGCGTTCTCTCCCCTGCTGGCTCAGGAAGCTGCTGACAACGGGCCGTCGACCATCGTGACCGTCGAGCCGAAGGGCAGCGGCGAACTGGCCGAGCCGGTTCCCGCAAGTGCCGTGAAGGTAAAGATGAACGGGAAGAATGCCGAAGTTGCGGGCTGGACAGCCTATGGTCCGAACGCGACGCAGCCCAATCTGCAACTGGTGCTGCTGATCGACGACGGCGCCCGCTCCAGCCTGGGCCTGCATCTGCAGGAGATGCAGCGCTTCATCACGCAGCAACCGCCAACAACGGAGGTCGCGATTGCCTATATGCGGAACGGCACCGGGCAGTTCACCGGCCCATTCACGACCGATCATGCCAAAGCGGCGCAGACGCTGCGGCTGCCGATTTCCTCGCCGGGAACCAACGGGAGCCCTTATTTCTCGTTGAGCGACCTGATCAAGAGATGGCCGGCGCATAATCCGGAGGAGCGGCGCGAAGTTGTCATGGTCACGGACGGCATCGACCGCTACACCGGGCTGCGCTACGACCCGTCGAATCCATACATCAATGCGACCATTCGCGATGCCATCCGCAATCGAGTGGTGGTGTATTCCATCTACTTCCACAATGCGGGCTTCGCCGATCGCACCGGTGCAGGCATCAACAGCGGGCAGAATTATCTGACGCAGTTGTGCGCGGCCGTGGGTGGAGAGTTCTTTTACCAGGGTTTTGGCAATCCGGTGGACTTTACGCCGTATCTGAACCAGATCAACAAGAAGCTCGGCAACCAATATGAGCTGCGGGTCACGCCGCCGGAGAAAGCAAAGAACATCGTGAACCTGAAGGTGCAGGTCTCCGCGCCAAACACCAGGACACAGGCCGCGCAACAGATCTTTCTGGGTCAGTAGCGGCGGGAAGGAGTGAGCGGAGAGGAAGCAGAATCCCTCCGCTCCGCTTCAGTCGGGATGACGGATTCCTGTAGGGTAGCGGGCTTGCTCCCTGTTCACATCCGCGAAAAGGTGCCGCATCCCGTCTGAAATCTGCGAGCTGCACGATTTCCGGTGCATGACACAGCATTCCCGTAATCCGCTCTCTTTACAATAGGAGTAGTGCAAGCACTAGCAGCTATCCGTCATCTCGCGGGAGAAGAATGTCTTTAAAGCACAGCCTGGGAAGCCGGTTGCTGGCGGGAGTGTTCCTGGCCGCGTCCGCCGGCCTGCACGCGCAGGGCAACACGGCGCCCTTCGATCTGAATGGGCCGCGCATCGACATGCGCGTGACTCGCGGCGGCAAGACTCTGCCCATCGCGGAGGTGCCGAACCTGCAGCCCGGCGACAAGGTGTGGGTTCACCCGGAGCTGCCGCCCTCGCAGTCGGCGCATTACCTGCTGGTGGTGGCATTCCTGCGTGGAGCGACGAATCCGCCGCCGGAGAACTGGTTCCTGAAGGAAGAGACCTGGCAGAAGAAGGTCGCGAACGAAGGCATTCACTTTACTGTCCCGGCGGATGCACAACAGACGCTGCTCTTCCTCGCGCCGGAAACGGGTGGGGATTTCAAGACGCTGCGCAATGCGGTGCGCGGACGCCCCGGATCTTTTGTTCGCGCCTCGCAGGACCTGAACCAGGCCAGCCTGGACCGCTCGCGTGTCCAGACTTATCTCAGCAGCGTGCGCGACACTTCGCAGACCGATCCTGGCTCGCTGCAGGCCACCTCGAAGCTGCTGGCGCGCAGCCTGACTCTGAAGGTGAAAGAGGAATGCTTTGAGATGCCCTCCGCCGAGCAGGAGCAGTGCCTGACCCAGAACAGCGAAGCGCTGGTGATGAGCGATGGGCACGAGTCGATGGTGTCTGCCCTGACCAGCGGCCCCGGAACCGATCTGGCGACACAGCTTTCCTACGCGCCGACCGCGGGCGCGGGGTATTACAGCGCCTATGTCGGCGCAGTCATTGACGTGGCAAAGCTGCTGGAAGGGCTGCACACGGCGGAGTATCAGTACATCCCGGCGCTGACTTTTCCCAAGGGCGATGCGCTCGATTTGAAGCTCAACAATCCGCCGTCCTTTCACAATCCGAAGTCGGTCATTGTGGTGGCGCTGCCAGCGGTGGAAACGGCACAACTGCCGCCGCTGCACGCGATCGATCCCAAGCAGGTGAGCTGCCTGCAGGGGCCAGGTGTGGTGCTGCCGGTGGAAGGCGCGCCGCTGGTGTATTCGACCAGCCTGGCGCATAGCCTGGCGCTACACGTGGAAGGCAAGTCGGGAAAATCCATTGACCTGCCGGTGCGGGCTGTAGCCGCAAAGGGTGGGCTGGTGGTGGACGCGTCGGCCGTTCCCGATGCGAAGCTGGATCCGCATGTGGTGGGAAAGATCGTCGGCATGTGGGGCTTTGACCGGCTGGATGGCCCGTCATTCAATCTGAACGTGCCGCACCCGACAACCTGGCGGCTGGACAAGGCAGACGCGAATTCGCTGGTCGTGGGACGCGATGACGAGGTGCGTCTGCATGGCAACGGCGCCGCGTGCGTGGCGGAGATTCAGCTCCGCGATTCAACCGGCAAGGAGACCAAGGCCGACTTCAAGATGGTGAAGCCGGACGAACTGGAAGTAAAAGTCCCGATGACCAATGCCGCAACCGGCGATGCCGGACTGCTGGTGCGCCAGCGGGGCCTCGAGTCACCGGACCAGGTCGCGATCCAGGCCTATGCGCAGGCGGCACATCTGGATGCGCTGCAGTTCCATGCGGGAGACAGCACTGCGTCGCTGGTCGGCACGCGGCTGGATGAGGTGGCCTCCGTCGAGCTGAAAGATGTGCGCTTTACGCCGGGAGAGCTGACGCACTCCGGCGATAAGGACACGCTGACCCTGAAGGCCACGGACCCGAAAGCCGCGGCGGCGCTGCCGGTGAATCTCCGCGCGACTGCGCATGTGCTGCTGAAGGACGGCCGCACGATGGAGCTGGAGAACACCATCAGCGGGCATCGTCCGCAGGTGATGCTGGCCAGCAAGAGCGTGAGCGCCGAGACGGACTCCAGCAACCTGGTCCACCTGGTCGATCAGAACGAGCTGCCGGTGGGCGGCAAAATCAGCTTTGTGCTGAAAACAGTTGCGCAGCCGGGCTTTTCGCGCAGCGACAAGGTAGAGGTAGCGTCTGACGATCAGACGCTCCACACCACGCTGGAGGTCAGCAACGGCAGCCTGGTGTTGCAGGACTCGAGCACGCTGCTGGGCAGCTTCGATCCGCTGAAGAACTTTGGCCCTTCGGCATTTGGCAAGCTGCAACTGCGCGCCCTGGATAGCAGCGGCGCGCCGGGCGACTGGATTCCGCTGGGCACGCTGGTGCGCGTGCCGATGATTGCGTCTGTAAAATGCGCGCGCGCGACCAAAGCAGCAGCCGCTGCGACGGCCGCGGCAGCTACGCGAGCAGCAGCGGCCAGCGATGCGCCGGCAGCCAGCGAGGGCAGCGGGCCCCGCCGCCGGTGAACGATGCAGCGACACCCGCAGCGAACGATCCGAACGCGCAGTGCACGCTGAACGGCAGCTCGCTCTTTCTGATTGATTCGATTGCGTCCGACCCGCAGTTCACGCATAGCATCTCTGTGCCGGACGGCTACACGAATCCGACGCTGGCGGTGCCGAAGCCGAGCAGCGGCGAGCTGTATCTGCACCTGCGCGACGATCCGACGATCGCCAACACCATCACAGTGCCGCCGAATGCCGCCACGCTGAGCAGGAATGCCGCCGGCGGCGTTACGGCGGCCCCGCCGCGGCGCACATACGGACAGCGCCGACCGCTAGGCGAATCCCCGCAAACGGTTTCCTTGCGCCCCGATTTGTGGCATCGTGGGATACCGATGAAGCTTTCACGGATCCGCGCGCTCGCTATTCTGCCCTGCCCTCCTTCTGATTTCCCTCACCGCCTCCGCCGAGCTGCGGTTGCCAAAGCTGTGGAGCGACCACGGTGTGATCCAGCGCGATCGCCCGATCCATGTGTGGGGATGGGCCGATGTGGGCCAGCGGGTGACCGCAACGCTGCACGGCGGCAACGGCGGCGCGGATGAGACGGCGAGTGCGACGACAGATTCGCTGGGACACTGGAGTCTGTATCTTCCGCCGCGGCCTGCGGGTGGCGGCGCCTACACGCTGACCGTGAGCAGGGAACAGGTAGACGATCGCTGGTCAGCGATCTGCTGATGGGCGATGTGTGGCTGGCGAGCGGGCAATCGAATATGGAGATGCCGCTGCGCGGCTTTCCCGGCTCGGCAGTGCTGAAGAATGGTCCGGAAGAGATCAAGGCGGCGAACCATCCGGAGATCCGGCTGCTGCATGAGCCGAAGCGCTTCTCGGATTTTCCGCTGCAGGATCAGGATGCGACATGGCAGATCTGCACGCCCGAGACGGCGGCGACCTTCAGCTCGGTCGCATACTTCTTCGCGCGCGAGATTCAGCACGATCAGAAGGTGCCGATCGGAGTGGTGGAGGCGGACTGGGGCGGCACGCCTGCGGAGTCGTGGACCAGCCTGGATGCGATCGGCAACGATGCCGCGCTGATGCCGGTCTTCGCGGTGCGCGCGGCCGAGATGGACAAGCAGGCCGATGAAGAGGCGATCAAAGCGCGATACGCGCGCGAGGATGCCGCGGCCAAGCGCGCAGGGGCGCACGCCGGAGGAGCATCCGTGGCAGCCGCCGGTGGAGCCGTGGCGGCGGCATCGCTCTACAACGGGATGATTGCGCCGGTGACGCCGCTCGCGATTCGTGGAGTGATCTGGTACCAGGGCGAGGCGAACACCGAGCCTGGCGCGTGCGCCGCTGTATCACCGGCTGTTCTCCTCGATGATCAGCGACTGGCGGCGGCAGTTTGCACAGGGCGACTTCCCTTTCCTGTTTGCGCAGATCTCGAGTTACGAATCGAGCCCCGAAGAAGACTGGGGCATGCTGCGCGATGCGCAGCGGCGCACACTGGCGGTGGCGAACACCGCGATGGCGGTGACGCTGGATGTGGGCGACCCGAACAATGTACATCCGGCGGACAAGCAGACCGTGGGACATCGGCTGGCGCTGGCCGCGCGGGCGCTCTTATGGCGAGGACGTGCACCACAGTGGGCCGCTCTTCCGGCAGGCGACCACAGAAGGCGCGGGCATGCGCGTGTACTTCACCGGCGCGGACGGCAAGCTGGCCGTGCGAGGCGGACGCTCGAAGGTTTTGAGGTTGCCGGTGCGGATCGCCACTTTGTACCTGCGACGGCGAAGATCGATGCCGATGGTGCAACGGTAACGGTGACGAGCCCGCAGGTGATGGCGCCGCTATATGTACGGTATGCGTGGCCGAATGCGCCTGATGCGACGTTGATGGACAGCGCGGGACTGCCGGCGTCGACGTTTACCTCCGAGGCTGTGCCGCGCCTCGCACTGAGTTCTTTCGCTGAAGCAGCGATCGGCTAAGCTGGCGGGGGCCGGAAAGATATCGTTATCAGATATCGCAAGCGACATCCCCTGGAGAATCTCGCATGAACCGCTCGGCCTGTCTCGCCTCCTCTTCCTGGTTGCAATCTCCTCTCTTGCTGAACCCGCGCTTGCTCAGCATGGAGCGGCGCTCTACCAGGTGCTGCCGCCGGAGTATGGCCCGTTCAGCGGCCACTTCCTGGCAGGCGGCGAAGGCTTGCAGAAGCCGCTCCCCGAGACCGATCCGCTGCTGAAGGCGACGACGCCATGGACGATGACGGCGTGGGTGGAGATGCCGGCGGTACCCGCGAAACCGATGCTGATTGCCGGCATGGGCGATCCGATGGACGAGCAGTCGCGGTTCTTCGCGGTGATGAACGGACGGCTCGCGCTTTGGTTCGGCAAGGACAACGTGCTGACGGCGAACACGCCCCTGACATCGCGGCCCTGGCACTTCATCGCCGCGACCTTCGATGGACAGATGGCGCACCTCTACTGTGACGGCGCGGAAGTCGCGAAGGGCACCTTAATCTATGGACGCATTGCGCCGATGGTGTCGATGGCGCCGGTGAAGAGCACGATGCTTGACGCCACGCCGTTTGGCGGGCGGATCGCACTGCTGACCGTCTCGCGTGCGGTGATGAGCGATGCGGAGATCGCCGCGATGGCGAAGCAGCAGCCGGAATTTTCGCTGATCGCATTCGAAGAAGGGTCGAAGCCATGGCCGATGCAGACGCGGGGGCAGGCAGGCTATCGCGCGCCGCAGGATCCCGCGACGTTGCCGCGGAGTGCTGCGCCTTCTCTGCACCAAAGGCCCGGTCCGGAGCCGCCCGGCGAAGACGACGCTGCGCAAAGGCGACGACGGCGCGTGGACGTTGAGCGGCGGATGGAAGCTGACGCCAGCGCCCAAGGTAACGGCGACAGCGGAAGAGATTTCTAAGGCGGGATTTCGCACCGAAGGGTGGTGGGCGGCGACGGTGCCGGGCACGGCGCTGACCACGATGGTGGATCGCGGCGTATATCCCGACCCTGACTACGGGCTGAACAACATGGCGATTCCGGAGTCTCTGAACAAGCAGGATTACTGGTATCGATCGGAGTTTACCGCGCCGAAGCAACGAAAGGCGAGCGGCGCACGCTGGTGCTGGAGGGCATCAACTACCACGCCGAGGTGTGGCTGAACGGCAAACACCTCGGCCAGGTGACTGGCGCATTTGAGCGCGGCGTCTTTGATGTGACGGACGCACTGCGAGCTGGTGGAACGAATGCGCTGGCGATCCGCATCTCGCCGCCGCCACATCCGGGCATTCCGCAGGAGCAGTCGATTCTAGGCGGGCCGGGCGAGAACGGCGGCATGATGTGCCTGGATGGGCCGACGTTTGTCGCGACGGAAGGCTGGGACTGGATTCCCGCGGAGCGCGATCGCGATAGCGGGCTGTGGCAGGATGTGCGTCTGGTCCCGAGCGGCCAGGTGAAGGTGGGCGATGCGCACGTCGTCACGGCACTGCCCCGGTTACAGAACGGGCAGACCGACACATCGCAGGCGGATGTGTCGATCACGGTCCCGCTGAAGAACGCGAGCGATGAAGCCAGGCGGGGCAAGCTGACAGCTTCGTTTGAGGGCGTCGAGATCACGAAGGAGATCAGCGTTGCGCCCGGCGAGCAGAATGTGGAGCTGAAGCCGGCGGAGTTTCCCCAACTGCACCTGAAGCATCCACGGCTGTGGTGGCCGAATGGCTATGGCAAACCGGAGCTGTATCACCTGAAGGTTACGTTTGATGAGGATGGCGGCGCGGCGAGCACGATGACATCGCAGTTCGGCGTGCGCGAGATCACCTATGAGCTGAGCCTGTTCGATAACAACGGCCAGCTGCGGCGGGTGGAGTATTCGCCAACCGAAGATCGCGACCGCGCCATGCCGGCGGTGGATGTCTCGCATGATGGAATGCGCGAGATTTCACAACACCGCGGAATGGCGCGAGCAGTGGCGTCGATCGCGGAGGGCGCGGATGCGTGCGCCGTCGCTGCGTCCGGATAGCGACCTTGGTCCGGCGCCCTATCTGGTCATCAAGGTGAATGGCGTGCGCATTGCGGCGCGCGGCGGCAACTGGGGCATGGACGATGCGCGCAAGCGCGTCTCGCGCGAGCATCTGGAGCCGTACTTCCGCCTGCATCGCGATGCCGGGCTGAACATCATCCGCAACTGGGTGGGGCAGAGTACGGAGGAGACCTTCTACGAACTGGCCGATGAGTACGGGCTGATGGTGTGGAACGACTTCTGGGACTCGACGCAGAACTACAACGTGGAGGCGGAGGACCCGCAGCTTTTCCTGGCGAACGCGAAGGATACGATCGAGCGATATCGTAACCATCCATCGATCGTGTTGTGGTGCGGACGCAATGAGGGCGTGCCGCAGCCGATCATCAACGAGGGGCTGATCCGGCTCATCCACTCGCTCGACGGCACACGCTACTACTCGCCCAGTTCGAACGAGGTGAACCTGCAGGGCAGCGGACCGTATTCCTACCAGGAGCCGGCGGACTACTTCACAAGCTGAATCATGGCTTTTCCGTCGAGACGGGCACGCCTTCGCTGCCGACGCGCGAGTGGTTCAGCCGCTGGCTGCCGGAGGCTGACCGCTGGCCGGTATCAGACGACTGGGCGTACCACGACTGGCATCAGGCGGGGAACGGCGACGTGAATCCGTTCAACGAGCATATGGAGGCGATGTTCGGCGCGGCGACAAACCTGGACGACTACGTGCGCAAGGCGCAGATGATGAACTATGTGGATCATCGCGCGATCTTCGAAGGCATGAATGCGCATCTGTGGTCGCCGAACAGCGGGCGCATGCTGTGGATGACGCAGCCGGCGTGGCCGAGCACGATGTGGGAGATCTTCACCTCCGACTACGACACGCAGGCCTCCTACTACGGCGTGAAGAAGGCATGCGAGCCGGTGCATGTGCAGCTTGATCTGTCGAATGACACCGTTGCGGTAGCAAATACGACCACGGAAGCCCGAACCGGACTGAAGCTAAGTGCGCGCGTCTACGGACCTGAATAACAAGCTGCTGCTGAGCAAGGACGCGTGGTGAATGCGGCGGCGGATGCGGTGACGCCGGGCTTTCCGCTGGCGCTCGCACCGCTGATGGGCGAGGACAACGTGGTGCTGGTGCGGCTGGAGCTGCGCGGAGCGGACGGGCAGCTTGTCTCCGACAACTTCTACTGGCGGGCTGCGAACGAGGCGGCCTACCGCGCGCTGGACAGGCTGGCGCCAGCTACGGTGACGGCGACGCCTTCTCCGCAACAAGGATGAGGTGCAGGTCACGCTGCGCAACACCGGACAGGTGGCGGCGCTTGAAAACAAGCTGACGCTGATGCATGCCGACGGCACGGAGGTGCTGCCCGCGTACTACAGCGACAACTATGTTTCACTGCTGCCGGGCGAAGAGCGGGTCGTCACCATTTCCCTTCCGGCGGGCGACCGCACGGCGGAATGCAGCTGGGGCTGCGAGGCTGGAATGCGATGCCAGTCTCCATCGCGGTGCCTTAGCGATTGCGTATCCGGCGCTTCTGGTTGAGAATGGCGTGCGAAAGTAAAACGCTTAAATTTCTCCTCAATTTAAGAATCCAGTCAGGAGCGCGCATGTCCAGGAACGGCCGGTTACCGCGGCGCACATTCTTAAAGCAGGCTGCCGGCGCGATCGGCGCCGCTTCGCAGATGGGCTGCGTGGCCCACGCTCGGCGAGGCCGCGACGCACGAAACAGCGGCAGGTCCGGCAGCGGCAGTGAAAGATGCGGCGTTCCCGCGCGTGTTCACCGGACGCAAGCTCAAGATGATTGCCTTTCCGCTGGGCGGTGTCGCGGCAGGCAGCGTGTCGCTGGGCGGACGCGGGCAACTGCGCGATTGGGAGATCTTCAACAAGCCCAACAAAGGCTACTCGCCGACATATGCGATGCCGTCGATCTGGGCGCAGGCCGGCGATGCGAAAGCCGGTGGCGCGTGTGCTGGAGGCGCGCATCCTTCCGCCGTATGAAGGGCAGGACGGACTGGGCTCGAACAATGCTCCGGGACTGAGCCGGCTGGATGGCGCAACATTCACCGGCGCATATCCGCTGGCGCACATCGCGTTTGAAGATCGCACGCTGCCCGTGAAGGTGGAGCTGGAGGCATTCTCGCCTTTCATTCCGCATGAGCCGGACGATTCCGGGCTGCCGGTCGCGATCTTGCGCTATCGGGTGACGAATCCGAATAGCGTGAGCGCGAAGGTCAGCATCGCGTGGTCGCTCGAAAATCCGGTAAAGCCGGCAGCGCCTCCTCCGCCACCCGCTGCGGGAGTGGAACACGAGCCGCGACAGAATACGTATCAATCGAGCGCACATATCTCCGGGCTTACGATGAGCAATCCCTCGCTGCCGGAGGATGACCCGATGCGCGGCACAGTTGCGCTGGCGGCGCTCCGGCAACCGGGCGTCGATATGTCGTATTGGCGGGGATGGCCGCAGGGGCGCTGGTGGAACTCGCCCATGCTGTTCTGGGACGCATTCTCCGCGAATGGAGAGCTGGGTCCGGAGCCGGAGACACGCAACGCAGTGGGCGTGGTGCTGCAGCGTGCAACCATTGCTCCGCGCCAGTCGCAGACGTTTACCTTCCTGCTGGCGTGGCACTTTCCCAATCGCACACCGGACTGGTGCGGATGGGATGCGCCAAAGGGCAAAGGCGGCACGAGCATCGGCAACTACTATGCGACGCGTTTCGAGATGCGTGGGCGGCCGCGGACTATGCAGCGCAGCATCTCGAATCTCTGGAAAAGCGCACCCGCCTCTTTGCGGATGCATTGCGCGAAAGCACTCTGCCCGCGCCGGTGAAGGAGGCGGCCAGCGCGAACCTGTCGACGCTCGCATCCACCACCTGCTTCCGCACCGCGGATGGCGAGTTCCACGGCTTTGAGGGCGTGAACGACACGCGCGGCTGCTGCTTCGGCAACTGCACGCATGTCTGGAACTACGAGACGGCAACGGCGTTTCTCTTTCCATCGTATGCGCGTTCGCTGCGCAAGGCGGCGTTCGGCTACTCCATGGATGACGCGGGCGCAATGCGCTTCCGGCAACTGCTGCCGGATGGATACGACCGCTTCGGCTGGGCCGCGGCGGATGGGCAGATGGGCCAGATCCTGCACGCGTATCTCGACTGGAAGCTGACGGGCGACGATGCGTGGCTGCGCGGCGATGTGGCCGCGCCTGAAGAAGGCGATCGAGTTTGCATGGGTGCCGGGCGGATGGGATGCGAACCGCGACGGCGTGATGGAAGGCGTGCAGCACAACACCTATGACGTAGAGTTCTACGGGCCGAATCCGCTGTGCGGCATCTACTACCTGGGCGCGCTGCGAGCCAGTGAAGAGATGGCGCGGCGCATGGGCGATAGCAAGTCTGCAGACGAGTATCACCGCCTGTTTGGGCAGGGCAGCCGGTGGATCGACGCGAATCTGTTCAACGGCAACTATTACGTGCAGCAGGTGCGCGGCTTCCGCAACGACCAGATCGCTCCGCATCTGCGCGGCGACATGGGCGCGAATCAGACAGAGCATCCCGAGTACCAGGTCGGCGATGGGTGCCTGGTCGATCAATTGTTCGGGCAATACATGGCGGACGTCGCTGGATTGGGCGAGCTGGTGTCGCGCAAGAATATGGCATCGACGCTGCGCGCGATCTATCGCTACAACTACAAGCGCACGCTGCTGGAGCACGACAACGTGGAGCGCACCTTTGCGCTGAACGATGAAGCGGCCGTGCTGGTGTGCAGCTATGCGGAAGGCAAGCGGCCGCGAATTCCCTTCCCTTACTACGCGGAAGTCTTCACCGGCCTGGAGCATGCGACCGCCGCGATGATGATGTATGCCGGCATGATCGATGAGGGCACGGAGTACATCGCCAACACGCGCGCCCGCTACGATGGCGAGAAGCGCAATCCGTGGGACGAAGCGGAGTGCGGCCATCACTACGCGCGCGCCATGTCGTCCTGGTCCAGCGTGGTGGCGCTGAGCGGCTTTTAATACGACGGCGGCAACGAAGCAGTGATTGCGGTGCCGCGGCTGCCGCATCGCAGTTTCCGCTGCTTCTGGGCAAGCGGCACCGGCTGGGGCGAGTTCTCCTACGCACCCGGCACACGCGGCGGTACGTTATTCACGCTGCGTGTGCTCTCCGGAGAACTCCGCTGCCGCTCGGTCAGAATCACGGCGGCCGGCACGAGAACAAAGATGCGCGTGGGCGAGAAGGAGTATCCGCATTCCGCAACGGCGAGCGGCCGACCATGCTGTTCACGGCGGAGGAGACGATCGTGCTTACAGCCGGCGATGAGCTGCGGATCGAGGCGGCCGGGTGAAGCCGGCCGTCATCTTCGTCGGCGGTTTTCTCGGCGCAGGCAAGACAACGCTGATCCTGGCCGCCGCGCGCGAGCTGAAACAGCGCGGCATGCGGTGCGCCGCGATCCTCAACGATCAGAGCGATGCGCTGGTGGACACGCAGCTTGCGGAATTGCACGGCGTGCCGAGCGGCGAAGTGACAGAAGGATGCTTCTGCTGCCGGCTCTCCGACCTGACGACTCAGCTGGACGCGATGCGCGCATATGCGCCGGATGTGATCTTCGCCGAGCCGGTCGGGAGTTGCACGGATATCTCGGCAACGGTACTGCATCCGCTGCTGGACGACGGCGCGTATCGCGTGGCGCCATTGACTGTGCTGGTGGATCCGAGCGTGCAGAGACGTTGCATGCGTGAAAATGCGGATGGCGATATCGCATTCCTGTTTCGCAAGCAATTGGAGGAAGCCGATCTGGTCTGCATGACCAAATCAGATCTGTACCCCAATCTGCCAGAGCTGGCGTGCAGCGCGTGCGCCAGATCAGCGCCGTAGCGGTCAGGGACTGGCGGCATGGCTCGATGAGATGCTGGCCGGAGAACTCTCGTTTCGAAAGGATGTGCTCGACATCGATTACAAGCGTTACGCGCGGGCTGAAGCGGCGCTGGCGTGGCTGAACCTGCGCGCCGTCTTCAAGGCACGCACGGCTATATCGCCCGCGATGCTGCTGGGGCCATGGCTGGACGCTGTCGATGGAGCCTTCACCCACGCAGGCATCCAGATCGTACATTTGAAGGCGATCGCGCAGGCACCGACCGGGTATGTAAAGGCGGCTCTCTGCGCGAATGGGCAGGAGCCGGTGGTCGAGGGAGCGCTCGATGCATCGCCGGCCACTGCAGCACGAAATTACGCTGAACGTCCGTGCGCTGGGCGATCCGGAGAACCTGAGCGGCGGTCATCAGTCGTGAGCTTCAGAAGCTGGATGGCGATTTCGACAGAGTGCGCGATGCGCTGCTTTCGCCCGGCGGCACCGCAGCCGGAGCGGCGCGTGATGCGGGAAGAGATCGCCGTTCGAATTCGTAAGGTTACATCACCTCGCCCAGCCTGCGGATGCCTTCGCGAATCTGCGCGACCGTCAAA
>CAVTQV010000011.1:0-49530 GCA_963736915.1 uncultured Acidobacteriaceae bacterium
GCACCACTTATGGGGCATGGAGCGGGCCAGCTGTTCTCCCGCATCATCAAAGCGGGCCGGCTCCTAAAGCAAATGCGGAACGGCATCGGGAGCATGGGCCATGCCGCTGGGCGGCGCGCGTTGGGGAACGATCGTTGGACAATGCGCACGTTGCTGCATAGCCGCATGGCTGCTGATAGTGGCGGCGCATGGGCAATCCACCACGCAGGGTGTGGTGGGCGGCACGGTGGCGGGTCCCGGCGGGGTCGCTCTGGCCGCTGCCGAGATCGACCTGACGAACAGCGACACTGGTCACATCTACCAGGCTGAAACGGACACGCAGGGAAACTTCCGCTTTCTCGGCCTGCCTCCCGGCAATTACGAGGCGTGGGTTACGCAGAGCGGGTTCGCGCGGCTGCACGTCGCGCGCGTTGCCGTGGAGGTAGGACGCTTCACGCCGCTGATGGCGCACCTTACGCTGGCGCAAGCTGAGGAGACGATCGAAGTGCGCGAGCCGGGCGCAGCGATCGATTTGAGCTCGCCGGCGCTGTCTACCAACATTGACGAGACAGCGCTGGACGAGCTTCCGTCGAACAGCCGCCGCTGGTCTTACTTTGCGCTGCTCACGCCTGCGGTTGCGCCGGACCAGCAGGGCTACGGGCTGCTCAGCTTTCGCGGCATCAGCGTGCTGCTCAACAACAACACGCTGGACGGCGCAGACAACAACCAGGCGTTCTTTTCCGAGGAGCGCGGCCGCACGCGCGCCGCTTACTTTGCCAGCCAGGCTTCCGTGCGCGAGTTCCAAGTGAACACTTCGAACTACTCCGCTGAATACGGCCGCGCCGCCGGCGGAGTGGTGAATACTGTGACGCGCAGCGGCACCAATCACTTTCATGGGAACGCATTTCTGTTCGATCGGGATAATGCGTGGGGCGCGCGTAATCCGTTCACGCAGATAGCGCAGTTGCAGCCGGACGGCAGCGTCACTGCCGTCTCCGTCGCGCCGACTGACAACCGGCAGCAGTGGGGCGTTGCTGCCGGCGGGCCTGTACGTTCGGACAAACTTTTCTGGTTCTTTACTTACGACCAGTTCCATCGCAACTTCCCGGCGATCTCCAGGCCCGGCAATATCACGAAATTCTTCAATTACCAGCTCACGTCGTCGGATCTGGAAACTCTGCGCGAGCGGCTGGGCGTGCCGCTGCCCAGCTATGCGCTTGCGCAGTATCAGCAGTTCGTCTCCGGCCTGATGGGTGAAACCGGAGTTGTGCCGCGCACGGCGAGCCAGATCATCCTGTTTCCCAAGCTCGATTGGCAGCTCAACGACCGCAATCACGTTTCGCTGCAGTACAACTACCTGCGCTGGAACTCGCCGCACGGCGCGCTTACTCAGACCGCGACGAGCTACGGCATCGCCAGCTTCGGCGATGATCACGTCACCGACGATGTGTTGATCGGCGCGCTGGAACACTTTTCTCACTGCGAACCTGATGCACGAGCTGCGGGTGCAGTATGGGCGCGACTTTGAATCGGAGTTCAGTACCGCGCCTTCTGTTTTCGAAGAGCCTTTCAGCCAGAATGCATTCGGACGCTCGCCGCAGATCACGCTGATCAGCTCGGGGTCCGGGCTGCGCATCGGGAAGCCGCCTACGCTGGATCGCGCCGCGCTGCCGGATGAGCGCCGGACGCAGGTTGCCAGCACCTTCAGCTACGTGCGCGGCAACCACGCGATCAAGCTCGGCTATGACTTCAATCATGTGCTGGATGGGATCGACAGCATTTATAACGGCAATGGCAGTTACGATTACTCCAGCCTGCTGGACTTTGCCTCCGACGCGCTGGCACCCAGCCGCTGCGATGCCAATGGCAATGCGGTGCGGCACCTCGCCTTGCTACAGCTATTACACGCAGCAGCTCGGGCCTGCGGCGTTCAGCTTCGATACCAACGACTACGCGGCCTTCGTGAGCGACGAGTGGAAGGTGAAGCGCCGCCTGACGCTGTCGTATGGCATCCGATACGAATATGAGCAGCTTCCGCCGCAGAATAAACTGCTGCCCAATCCGGATTTGCCGCAGAGCAATTTCATCCCGCGCGACCGCAACAACTATGGTCCGCGCGTGGGCGCTGCGTACGACCTTACCGGCCACGGCAACACGGTGTTGCGCGGCGGGTATGGCATCTACTTCGGCCGGATTATCAACTCCACGATTTTTGCTGCTTACACGGAGACCGGCTCACCTGCCGGCCAGCTTGGCTATTACTTCCGCCCCGGGGACGCGGGAGCGCCATCGTTTCCCTACATCTTCAGCGGCCGTGCGGTGGTTCCGGAAAAGCCTACGGCCAACTACTTCGACCGGAATTTTCAGAACCCGCGTATTGCCCAGACCGAAGTTTCCCTTGCCCAGCGGATTGCGCGCAATACAGAGGTGACGGTCAGCTATCTGCGGAGCACCGGGCAGGACCTGCCCAACTTTATGGACACCAACATCGACCTCACGACGGCGGTGCCCATCACGTATACGGTCGTTGACTCCGGCCACCTGGGACCGCTGAAGCAGTCGACTTATTCGACACATCTTTTCACGCAGCGCCTCAATGCCACCTATGGATCGATCACCGACATCAACAGCAGCGTCGGGTCGCATTACCAGGCGGTGGTGGTCAAGGTGACGCACAATGGCGGACGCTGGCTGCACCTGCGCGCCAGCTATACCTACGCGCATGCGCAGGACAACAATCAGAACGAGACGACCTTCAGCGATGCGAACGACGTGCTCGATCCGACCGATCTCGCGCTTGAATATGCAGACTCGAACTTCGATGTGCGTCAGCGTGCCTCTGTGGGCGTTGTCCTGCGTGCTCCCTGGAAGATGGGGGGCTGGCGCGGCGCGCTGGCCAACGGCTACGCGCTCGCTCCGACGGCCAGTGCGCAGACGGGGCTGCCGTTTTCCATGCACACTCGGCGGATCGATTCCGTACATCCGCTACTGAACCAGTTCGGCCAGACCGAAAAGCTTACCGGGCTGGCCGGCAGCATCAACGGCTCCGGCGGCGCGACATGGATTCCCGCTGTTGGACGCAATACCTATCGCTATCCCGGCACCTATACCGTCGATCTGCGGGCTTCACGCACGATCCCGCTGAGCGAGAAGACGCGGCTGGAAGTGATGGTGCAGGGCTTCAATCTGCTGAACCATCAGAACGTGACGCAGATCAGCAGTCTCGGTTACGAAATCCGCGGCGCCTCCAGCGCCAGCGCGAATCCGACCCTCACATGGGAGCCCACTTTTGGCACGGTGACCAACAGCAACAGTACCAACCTGTACCGCGAGCGACAGCTGGAAGTGGTCGCCCGATTGCGCTTCTAAAAGCGGAAGAGTTCTCCACATTTCAGAGGGTCTGGCCAGTGCTTTTATCGTATGTTTACGCACGCCTGCAAAAGTAGAATGGATGCAGGGCAGACACTACTAAGTCGCACGATTGTTCGGGAACCGCGGCAGACACGAACGCCGAATTCCCACCAGCCATAACATTCAGGAGCCAGGATCCCATGTCATTTTCCCCATTCCGGCACGTCGGAGTGCCGTCCCTCGCCGCATTCGCATTGGCATTCTCGATCGCGCTGCCTCTTCATGCCCAGACATCCGGCGTCGGCACCATCAGCGGCACGGTCTATGACGCGAGCGGCGCTGCCGTGCCGAAAGCGACCGTCCAAGTCAGAGATACGGACACCGGCGTGAGCCGCGCCCTTACCAGCAATGATCAGGGCGAATATGCCGCGCCGTTTTTGCAGCCGGGACATTATGAAGTGATCGTCAGCGCGCCGGGCTTTGCGCCGAACGATCGCAATAACCTGGTGCTGACGGTAGGGCAGGTCCTCACGGTGGATGCCAACCTGAGCACCGCCGGCGCTACGTCGGTGGTCCAGGTCACCGGTCAACCGAACGTGATCGATACGGAAAAGACGGAAGTCTCGCAGACGATCGGGCAGCAACTCATCAGCAACCTGCCCATCAATGCGCGCAACTGGAGCGCCTTCGTGCTTGCCTCGCCGAACGTGGTGCAGGATGGCGGTACGGGCCTGGTGTCTTATCGCGGCATTTCCGGTTTGTACAACCAGAACTACGTGGATGGCGCGAACAACAACCAGATGCTCTTTTCCGAGGCGCGCGGCCGCTCATCGGGTGCGCCGTACGTCTACTCGCTGGATTCGATCAAGGAATTTCAGACGGAAATCTCGAACTACTCCGTCGAATTCGGCCAGGCGGTGGGCGGTCAGGTGAACGCCATCACCAAGTCGGGAACGAATTCGATTCATGGCGATCTCTTTTACTACCTGCGCTATCCATCACTGAATGCGCTCGACCCTGTCAGCAAGGCGCAGGGCATCGTGACGCATAATCCATTCCTGCTGACGCAGCCCATCCATCAGCAGCAGCAGTTCGGCGGCTCGGTCGGCGGACCCATCATCAAGGATCGCCTCTTCTACTTCTTCACCTACGACGGGTTCCGGCGCACCGGGCGCGTTCTCTACTCGAACACGAACGACATTTCGCTTACGCCCTCCGGCCCTACGCCATCCACAACCACGATCACGCCGACGCAATGTCCGGCGACCATCACGGCGGCACAATGCGTGAGCGCGATCCAGTTTCTGCTGAACGTGTCGAACACCGGACAGGCGCCGCCCGCGCGCTCGGCACGACAGAACATCTTCTTCCCGCGGCTGGACTGGCATATCAATCAGAAGAACGATGCGTTTGTGAACTATAACTTCGCGGATTTCGACAGCACTTACGGTTACAGCAACAATCCGACCTTCACCAACAGCTCGCCGACCACGAATGGTCCCACAAGCTATCACGAGCGCTTTCTGATTGCGGGCCTGACGACGCAGATCTCCGATCGCTCGGTGAATCAGGTTCACTTCCAATATGGACGCGATCTGGAAACGGCGGGAGCGAATGCGCCGGGGCCGAGCATCGGCATTTCCAGCCTGGTCACCTACGGCATGCCGAATGCGCTGCCGCGTGTTGCGGAACCGGATGAGCACCGCACGCAGATTACCGATGTCTTCTCCACCATCCATGGGCATCACTCGTTCAAGTTTGGCGGCGATGCCAACATCGTCCACGAGGTGATGATCAATCTCTTCCAGGGCGGCGGCATTTACAGCTACAGCGGATCCACGGCGCTGGTGAACTTTCAGAACTGGGCGCAGGACGCGTTCGCCGGGCAGCCCGGTGATGTGGATCCGGCGGCCGGCTACCACTACACGCAGTTCGTGCAGACTGTCGACCAGATCAACACGGGCAATCGCGCCGGCGCCGATGACTTCTGGATGAAGATGTTCGATGGCTTTGCGGAAGATAACTGGAAGATCCGGCGCAACCTGACGGTGACCGCGGGCGTGCGCTACGACGTGCAGCTTACACCGGCACCGACGCACGTGAACAACAACTACGCTCCGCTCTCCACCATATATTCCAGCAGCATCAAGAACGTGCTTGACCGCGTGCAGCCGCGCGTCGCGTTTGCGTGGGAAGCTCAGCCGGGAACGGTGATTCGCGGAGGCTACGGTCTCTTCTCCGGGCTCAACCAGGGCAGCACCTACTACGCCATGCGCGTCGAGAACGGCGTCGTTCAGGTGAACTACAACTACACGGGTTGCGCGGCGTCCAAGGCTTCTCCAACGACGTGTTCTTCCATTCCGGCGAACGCTCTCGCGTATCCCAATGTGCCCTTCAACCCGACGGGGCCGCCGCTCTCCGGCGCGCTTTTTCCGAACGGCGGGACAGCACCGGCGGTTGGCGGGCCAGCGCTTCTGGGTACGCAGAGCTTCCACGGTTTGGATCCGAACTTTGTGCCGCCGATCGCGCATGAGGCCGAGCTTGGCCTGGAGCAGGCGATGCCCGGACACATGTCGTTCTCCATCGGCTATGTGGGCTCGCGCGCTTTGCGGCTTCCGGTGTTTCTGGACGCGAACCTGATCGGGCAGACGCCGCACGGACTTCGCAGCTACAACCTGCTGGATGCGCAGGGAAATTTCCTCCGGCAGCTCACCGTGCCGGTCTATCTCACTTCTGACCGGCGCGACTCGCGCCTGCAGTCCTACAACACCGGGTTCAGCGTTGCGAACTCCTGGTACAACTCCATGGCGGTCAGCCTTCGGCGTCCGTTTAACAACGGACTGGAGCTGCTGCTGAACTACACGTGGTCGCGCGCGACAGATACGGACCAGGTGCAGGGCGCTTTCGGCACGTTCTTCGGGGGCAACCCGGTCCTTGATCCCAACAATCTTCGCGGTGAAAACGGGCTGTCCGATATTGATGTTCGCAGCCGCTTCGTCGGCAGCTTCGTCTACCAGCCGCGGGTGTTTCTGGGCAACCGATGGGCGAAGAACGCGCTGGATGGTTTTCTCTTCTCCGGAACGGAAACCGCCTCTGCCGGTCAGCCGATTGTTGCGAGCATGAGCGGCACCGTCTACAACGGCGGTCCGGGCAGCTACGGGGCGGACGGCAATATCTATGGCGGCGCGATGAGCTCCAGCTCCGGACCTCGCGACCACCGGGCGGCCGCCGCAGCTTGGACGCAACAGCATTGTGGGACCCGGATTCAACAACTTTGACTTCCGGATCTCCCGCGATGTGCCGATTCACGAAAG
This sequence comes from uncultured Acidobacteriaceae bacterium, assembly GCA_963736915.1. GTDB lineage: Bacteria > Acidobacteriota > Terriglobia > Terriglobales > Acidobacteriaceae > KBS-83. The sequence continues at coordinate 6,645 of CAVTQV010000011.1, forward strand.
TGTGAAGCTGCAGCTGAACGCAGAAGCGTTCAATCTGCTGAATCATCGGATCATCACGGGCGTGAACTCGACCTACTCCGCCTACAACACGGCTACGCCCAGTAGCACAACCTGCAACAGCAGCGCTGCCGTTCCGGTGGGCTCGGCGCTGCAGGGCTGCATCTCGCCGTATCCCGGGACCGGAACATCGGCCTTCGGCGTGGCGAATTCCACGAGCAATGCGCTCTACGGACCGCGCCAGCTGCAGTTTTCCGCAAAGCTGGTCTTCTAGGTCATCGGAGCACACAGGCGCGGCAGCTTCGGCTGCCGCGCTTTTCTATTCGCTAAAATGAATAGATAGGATGCCGTTTACCGAACAATACGACATTGCGGTGGTGGGCGCCGGGCATGCGGGCTGCGAGGCCGCGATGGCGGCGGCGCGCATGGGGCTGCGCACGGCGCTGTATACGTTCAACCTCGACCTGATTGCGCAGATGTCCTGCAACCCTGCGATCGGCGGCATTGCCAAGGGCCACCTTGTGCGCGAGGTCGATGCTCTTGGCGGCATCATGGGCGAGGTTGCGGACGCGGTCGGCATCCAGTTCCGCCTGCTGAACACCTCGCGCGGCCCGGCGGTGTGGTCGCCGCGCGCGCAATGCGACAAGCAGCAGTACCGGGTGAAGATGCGGCAGGTGCTGGAGGCGCAGCCCGGCCTGTTCATCAAGCAGGCGGAGGTCATCGATCTGCTGATCGATACGGGTCGACACGGGGCCCGGCGGCACGCGCCGTGCTCACGGGCTGAAGCTGCGCGACGGCCGTACTGTGGAGGCCGGCGCTATTGTCATCACCACGGGTACGTTTCTGAATGGCCTGATCCACTGCGGCGAGGAGCAGTATCCCGCGGGCCGCAGCGGCGAGCCGCCGAGTGTGCTGCTGGGGGAAAGCCTGAAGCGGCTGGGCCTGCGCGGCTGCCGTTTGAAGACCGGTACGCCGCCACGCCTCGACGGCCGCACCATCGACTGGTCGCGTTTTGCCGAGCAGCCGGGTGACGCGGACCCGACGCCCTTCAGCTTCCGCACGACCACACTGCCGCAGCGGCAGGTCTCCTGCCACATCGCCTTCACAACGCCGGAGACGCTGCGCATTATCCGCGAGAATGTCTCGCGGTCGCCGATGTACTCCGGGCAGATCCAGGCGATCGGCCCGCGCTACTGCCCGTCGATCGAGGACAAGGTCGTGCGCTTTCCGGACAAGGAGCAGCACCAGTTCTTTCTGGAGCCGGAAGGGCTGGACACGCATGAGGTCTATGTCAACGGCATGTCCACTTCGCTGCCCATGGATGTGCAGTGGCAGGTGGTGCGCTCTATCCCGGGCCTGGAAAATGCGGAGATGCTGCGGCCGGGCTATGCCATCGAATACGACGCGATCGATCCCACGGAGCTGGACCGCAGCCTGCGCGTGAAGTCCATCGCGGGCCTCTTTCTTGCTGGTCAGATCAACGGCACATCCGGCTATGAGGAGGCTGCCTGCCAGGGGCTGATGGCCGGCGTGAATGCGGCGCTCGCGGTGCGCGGCGAACCTGCGTTTACGCTGGATCGCACCGAGGCCTATACCGGCATTCTGATTGACGACCTGATCAGCAAGGGCACGAACGAGCCCTACCGGATGTTCACGTCGCGCGCGGAGTTCCGGCTGCACCTGCGCATCGACAACGCCGATCGGCGCCTGACGCCTGCGGGGCGACGCCTGGGCCTGATCGATGACCGCGCCTGGGCCGACTACGAAGCCCGCCAGCAGCGCGCCGTGGCGATGGAGAAGCTGCTATCGACCACGCGCATTGATGCCGAGCGCGTGGCGGCGGCGCTCCCAGACCTGCAGCTTGCGTCTGAAAGCATCGCCGGCCAGACGTATGCGCAATTGCTGAAGCGGCCTGAGATCACGATGGAGCGACTGCGGCCGCTGCTTCAGTCGCTCGCGCTGACGGAGGAAACCCGCAGCGTGCTGGACCCGCTGCTCGGGGAGACGGCGCTGACCGCCCGTGCGCGCAACGAACTCCGCGCGGTTGAGACGGAGATCAAGTACGCCGGTTATCTGGACCAGCAGCGCAAGGCGATCGAGAAGCTGAAGCGCGCAGAGAATCTCAGCATTCCAGCGTGGTTCGACTACCAGAGTGTCAGCGGCCTTTCGCGCGAGATACAGGAGAAGCTCAGCCGCGTGCGCCCGCAGACCGTGGGGCAGGCCAGCCGCATCCCCGGCGTGACGCCTGCGGCGCTCTCGCTGATTCATGTCTACATTGAGATCCAGGGCCGCAAGCGCGCCGAGTCCACCGCTGCAACGCAGAACGCAATCGTTGGCTCCTGACGCAGATTATTCCGAGCGAAGGCTGACGCTTGTTGCCATCCTGAGTGAAGCTTAGAACCTTGCTAAGCTACGACCACGATGCACACATTGAAAGAGCTGATGGCGCGCGGCTATGCGGCCCGAGCAGAGAAGGATTCGGCGGAGTCGCGTGCTGCATTTTTCGAAGCGGTACGCGAAGCCTCGCTGGAGGCCGATCGGCCTGCTTTAGCAGAGGCGCTTTGCGGGCTGGCGCAGGCTGAGCGCGACATCGGCGCCCTGGGACCGGCGAGCCACCAGTATGCGAATGCAGCAGTTCTCTACCGCGAGATAGGGCCGCCGGCTAAGCTGGCATACGCGCTTCGTCACGAGGCAGACGTACTTCGGGAGATGGGCCGGGCCGCCGAAGCTGAGCCACTCTATCGGGAGGCCGAAGCAATCTACCGCCAACTTGGCGGGCAGGCCGTGCTTGATTTGGCGAACACGCTCAGAGGGTTGGCTTTGGTGAAGGAAACAACAGGCAACATGGACGAAGCGAAGAAGCTCTGGAACGAGGCCCGCAAGCTGTATGCAGACTGCAACGTCCAAGCGGGCGTTTCCGAGTGCGATAAGAAGCTCGCTCAACTAGCGAAATAGCGATTGCCCTTACTGCGGAGGCTGATCGGTCCCCGGCGCGGGCGGCTTCTGCGTGCTCTGCGGCCCTTTGTAGACCAGCGGAATGTGCAGCGGCAGCGCCGCATCGCTCTTGCTGGTCTGCGCGGCGGCTTTCTGCTTGCGCTCGTCTTCCGTTGCCACCACTGTGCGCTGGGAATTGATGCACTGCCAGTTTCCGGCGCTGTTCTTGCGGAAGACGTGCGTGAAGACGCCCTTCTCCGCGACCTTGTGCTGATCGCTCGCGCCCTGCCACTCCATCACGTAGGTGCCGTTCACTACCGCGACGTCGCCCATCACGCGCGCGCTGATCACCTTCTGCTTGAGCGTCAGGGGCTCCGCACCGGCGACGAAGAGGTGGGAGATTTGCTGGTTGCGCGTGGTGACGGCGCCCTCAGCACTGATGCCGATATAGTCGCGCGACAGGAGGTTTTCGAGCGCGTACTGATCGTGTTTGCTGACGGCGGTGTCCCAGGAGTCCTCGACCTGCTGCATCGTCGCAAGGCCAGGTGAAGGATCGGCAGGCTGGGCTGTCAAGGATGGATTGGGCAAAGAAAGAGAACGGCAGCCAACAGGCTGCGAAGACCAGACGGCATGAACGGCTTCTCCAGCCGAGATCATACATTTGGAATATGAATAGAGATTCACAATAGGGGACGCCTTTTCCGGGATTTCCAACGATGAGGTTTCCGAAACGTGCATTGGCCGAAGCTTCCGAATGGAGGAACATAGAGGAGTATGGCTGCCTTTCCTGACATCTCGCTTGAGCGCGGCATGCCCGCCAGCCCGGACGCCGAGCGCTCGATCCTTGGCGCTATCCTGCTCGAAAACGGGCACTTCCATGAAGCCGCGGAGAAGAAGCTCACCTCTGACGATTTCTCGCTCGATTCGCACCGCCGCATCTTTGCGCGTATGGACGAGCTCATCAGCGGGGGCCGGGCGGTCGATCTGGTCACGCTGGTCGAAGAACTGGCGAAGAAAAAGGAAGTTGAGTCGGTGGGCGGCGTCGCCTACATTGCATCGCTGACCGAAGGTCTGCCGCGGCGCGTATCCATCGAAGAATACGTCCGCATCGTCAAGAACAAGTCCCTGCTGCGGCAGCTTATCCATATCTGCCACACCACCGCGACCTCCGCGGCTGACCAGTCCGAAGAAGCGCTGGAGGTACTGAACGCCGCTGAGAGCGCGCTGCTTCAGGTGTCGGAGAGCGGCATCACGCGCGACTTTGCCGATATCCCGGCCATCGTCAAGCAGCACTTTGGCACCATCGACTCCATCTGGAAGCTGAAGCGCGAGGTCACCGGCCTGGCTACGCACTTCAAGGACTTTGATCGCATGACCAGCGGGCTGCAGGCGGCCGAGCTCATCATCATCGCGGCGCGCCCATCGATGGGCAAAACGGCCTGGGCCATCAACATCGCGCAACAGGCCGCGCTCAAGGACGGCAAGGTTGTCGGCATCTTCTCGCTGGAAATGTCGAGTGAATCGCTCCTGCGCCGTATGCTTGCGTCGGAAGCCTTCGTGAACATGCGCAAGATCCAATCGGGGTTCATCAGCCGCGACGATCAGGATGCGCTGATCAACGCCGCGGCCAAGCTCACCGAGTCGCATATCTATATTGATGACACGCCCGGCATCTCGCTTGCGGAGATGCGCGCGAAGGCGCGCCGATTGCGGCAACAACACGGACTCGATCTGATCGTGGTGGATTATCTGCAGCTCATGTCTGCCACGCTGCCGGGCGCTGCGGGCAGCAAGCGCCATGAGAACCGCACGCAGGAAGTGTCTGCCATCTCGCGCGGCCTCAAGGCGCTTGCGAAGGAGCTGCATATCCCGGTGATCGCGCTGTCGCAGCTTAGCCGCGCCTCGGAACAGCGCGGCGGCGACAAGAAGCCGATGCTCTCCGACCTGCGTGAGTCCGGCTCCATCGAGCAGGATGCCGATGTGGTTGCCTTCATTCACCGCGACAGCTACTACAACAAGGATGAGAACGGCGAAGAAGATCCCGACTCCAAAGGCAAGGCGGAGATCATCATAGCGAAGCAGCGCAACGGGCCGACCGGCTCCGTCCATCTTGCCTATCTGAGCGAGTACACGCGGTTCGAGAATATGGCTCATGAAGGTGATGGCGGCAGTTACGAATGAGCTCGCCCGCGTCTACTCGTCCTACGTGGGCGGAACTCTCCCGCGCCGCCTTGCGCAGCAACTATCGCATCCTGCGTGAGCAGGCCGCGCGGGCGGAAGCCGATGCTGTCGCCGTCATCAAGGCGAATGCCTACGGCCACGGTGCTGTGGAGGCGCTCTCCGTTCTGACTGCCGAGGAATGCGAGTGGTTCGCCGTCACGTGTCTCGACGAAGCGCGCATCCTGCAGCCGCAACTGAAAGGGCGCCGCACGCTGCTGCTCTCCGGCCTCTTTGAAGGCGAAGCGGCCGAGGCCGTTCGGCATGCGCTGACGCCGGTGCTCGGCTCGCTGCAGCAGCTCGCATGGCTGGCCGATGCTGTCCCAGCGTCCGCAGAGCCGCCGTTTCCGCTGCATCTGGAAATCGATACCGGCATGGCGCGGCAGGGCATCCAGTGGAACGACATCGCTGCGCTCGCACAATTTGCCGAGCGGCTCACGCGGAATCCGCAACTCTTGCTCGAAGCTGTGATGACGCACTTTGCGTCGCCGGAGGATGAGCAGTCCACGCAGACTGCGGAGCAGCTTGATCGTTTCCGCGCGGCGCTTGCGACATTGCGTGAGCATGGCATCGCGCCGCCGCTGATTCATGCCGGCAATTCAGCAAGCCTGTTTGAGCCGGCCCAGATCACCGCGCTGCGCGAGATCGCGCGGCAAAGCGGCAGCCGCCTGCTGCTGCGTCCCGGCATCGCGCTTTACGGCTATGGCCCGCACGCACTGCGGCGTGGATTGCAGCCTGTGCTCTGTTGGAAGACGCAGATTGCCGCGCTGAGGGAGATCGCTCCGGGCGAGGGCGTCAGCTATAACGCCACGTTTCGTGCAGAGCGGACGACACGCATCGCGCTGCTTCCGGTTGGCTATGCGGATGGATATAACCGCCTGCTTTCAAACTGCGGCGAAGTGCTGGTGCGTGGACGGCGCGCGCCGATCGCAGGGCGCGTCACCATGGACCAGACGATGATCGATGTGACGGATATTCCCGATGCCGCAGTCGGCGATGAGGTGATGCTGATCGGCGAGCAGGGCGGCGATCGCATCACCGCGGACGATCTCGCCGCACATACCGGCACGATCGCATACGAGGTGCTGTGCGCTATCGGGGCGCGCGTGCCGCGCCTGTGGGTATGACGCAGCGCGAACGGTCGTGCCGTTTATCCGTACGGCCAGTTCTTAAAACGAGAAGCTCATCTGCAGATCGATTGTGCGCACCGATGTCTGGTTGCGATTGAAGAACTGTCCGGCGAGGGCGAGCGACTTGTCGAAGTTCGGGCTGCTGACGACGTTGTTGGGTTGAGCGAGATTCACTACGTTGAAGACGTTGTTCGCCGCGACGGTAAAGTTCAGGTTGTACTTGCGACGGACTTCGTGCGTGTGCGGACCGCCGAAGAAACCCACCACCGCCGCCGTTCAGGCCGCCTGGCCCAAGTCCGCCACGCGGGCCGGGACCGCCATTGTGACCGCCGCCGCCGCCGTGCGGGCCGCCATCGCCGGCGCCGCCATGCCCGGTCAGCTTCGGTCCGATGCCAAAGTTCTTACTCAGCCGCACGTTCGCGCTGAAGTTCGCCGGCCCGCGGCCGCTGCCGTAGGGGATGATGCGCTCGCCCGGGTTGGGCGTTTTGTTCAGGCAGCCATAGCGCGTTGCGAAATACTGGTCTGAGTTCGGAGTGCAGAGACTCGCATCCACCACCGAGGGCCGCTCGTTGAACTGGTTATCGCTGTTCAGGTCCTGGCCGGTGGTGATGTTATAGGGCGCGCCGGCATTGGCGATGGTGAAGACGGAGCCCTGGATGTTGTAGGGCAGGACGGTTGTGGCGAGCAGAAAGAAACGATTGCGCACATCGTTGCTGGCGCGTCCGTAGTCGAAGGCGATGTCGTCCTGGCGCGATGGAAAATAGTTCGCGCCGCTGGTGTCGCTTTTGAAATAGCTCAGCACGTAAAAGCCGGAGAGCGAGTAGTTGCGTCCCCGCGCGTTGACGGACGTGATGACCTGATCCTGACGGTACACGCCGTTGGACTGGAACTGATACAGATTGCCCTGGCCGGGGAAGGGAAAAATCTTATTTCCGGCAGGGTCGGTGATGAATGTGTTGGTCGCGTAATCAAAGAGCGGCGCGTTGATGTTGTCGCTGAGGTACTGATGAATGCCGCGGCTGTAGAGATAGGTGACGTTCGCGGTGATCGACTTTGTGATGGAACGATCCACACCGACGGCGCCCTGCATATCCAGCGCGGCCTTCACCTTGGGGCTGATGCTGTAGGTAGCCGAGCGCGTATCCGGTCCGGGTGTTCCGGTGGGCGGCTTTCCGGGCGTGTAGATCACCGGCGAATAGACAATCTGCTGCTGGTTGATGCCATTCTGATGGATCGCCTGGATCACGCTGGAGTTGCTGAAGCGGTTGAAGAACCAACCATAGCCGGCGCGGATGACCGTCTTGGGCGGCCGCTTGTTGCCACCATCGAGCGCGTAGGCGAAGCCGATGCGCGGGCCCCAGTTGGCGTGGTCATGGATCCGGTTCTGTCCTTCGAAGCGGAGGCCGTAGTCGAAGGTGAACTTGCGGTTCACCTTCCAGTCGTCCTGGTAGAACAGCGCAGCATCGAAGAGCGTGGCGCGCGCATTGAAGTTGTTGATCTTCGTCACGCTGCCCTGCGATGCATTGCCGGCGATGAAGTCGGCTGCGGTGTTGAAGGTGTAGTTGCCGTTGGTTCCCGCGTTCGAGTAGTCCGCTTCACGGTAGGCGCGCAGGCGGGTGCCGAAGCGCAGCGAATGCGCCTTAAAGCTGGCGGTCGAATAGTTCTGCAACTCCCAGTGATCGCCGCTGGTGCGGGAGGTTCCATCGTTGCTGCCGCCGCCGGTGAATGCACCCTGCACGCTGATGGTCGGTGAGGTGTCCTGCGGCAGTTGCTCATCGCGGTCGCGCTCGTACTCAAAGCGCGTGTCGTTCACCAGGTGGGCGTTGATTATCTGCGAATCGCTGATCTGGATCGTGTTCTCGATCCAGTGCGTGTTGTATGCCTGCGAGGAGAGCGCAAGCTGCCCCGGCCCGTCTCCCGTATCCACGCCGCGGTTGTACTGGTAGCGAATGGAGATCGTGTTGCTCGGCGTTAGCTGGTAGTCGATGCGCGGCGTCAGGTGGATGCGCGACTGCGGATTGTCCAGGTTCTGCACGAAGTTGTATCCGTGGTCGATAAGGTAATTCGGGTCGGAAGGTGTGCCCGGCGCGTTCACGATCAGGATGTTCTGCGTATTGCGCGCGAAGACGGAGAAGAAATAGGACGCCTTCTTGGAGATGGGGCCGCCTACCGAGCCGTTGAGGAAGAACTGGTGATAGGGCGGCGTGCTGGTGACGAAATGGCTGGTGTTGAGTGCCGAATCGTTGCCGCTGGCCTGAATGTATCCGTGCAGTTTGTCGGAGCCCGGCTTGGTCAGGATCTCGATGCGGCCATAGCCCAGCTTGTCGAACTCCGCCGAGAAGGGATTCTGGTTGATGCGGATCTCGCGGATCGAGGACTTTGGCGGCAGGTCGCCGCCGGTGAAGCCGTCGATATAAATCTGGCTGCCGCCGTTGCCCGCCGCCGGGCCGGCCAGCGCTGTCAGCTCGTTCTGCATTTCATCCGGATCGTCGGAGAGCGCGTCCAGGTCCTTGCCGGTCAGCACCACGGCATTCCCGTTGTCTGCCGGTTCGGTGTCCAGTTGCCGCGCGTCCGCGGTCACCTCGACCTGCTGCTCCTGGGTTGCGATGGTCAGCGGGATATTGAGTGCGCGCGAGGTGCCACTCACGATGGCGAGGTCCGACTCTGAAAACGGAGTGAAGCCGGGGACATTCACATCCAGGGTGTAGTTGCCGGTGGGCAGATTTCCGAAAGAGTAGCTGCCGTCACTGCCGGCTGTGGCGGAGTAGGTCTTGCCGCCGCCGGAAAGCTGCACGCTCGCGCCCGGCACAATGGCGCCGCTTGGGTCCGTGACCTGGCCGTGCAACGATGCATTGCTTTGCGCATGGAGGAGCGGCGCGGCAAGGATGGTCAGAAAAAAAGCAAGGATGCAGAGCAAGGGGGACAGACGAGTCATCCGATTCCTAAATTAGAGAATTGACACTTCGGGCAGACGCCGGGAAACCGCTTACAGCCACAGACGAGCCGGCACGACGAAAAGTTGAGCGTTACCCGAGGAAAAAACCTCTCGACTGTTTTCACAGAAGGTGCGCCGACGACACCACAGCATTTGTGAAAATGGTCTAGACCATCGTTTGCGCAAAGCGGCAGTCAGATAGCGGCCGCGGTCGCGCTTCCCATCATCTATTACGATAATGGTAATGCTTCGCAAGCTTTACTCGCGCTGGATGTTCGCATGGGAGACCGCCCTTACCACGCGCGATACCAATCGCATTGTGCGTCCTGTGGAATGGGGCTTTGACTGGCTGGAAGATTTTGCACGGCCGCGCGGTCTGATGCCGGATGCTGCGACGGAGCAGGACGCACCCGCCGCGGAAGATGCCCTGCTGGCCATCAGTGACGCGATCCTGCGGGACCGCGATGCGTTTTACGGCTACAAGGCGCCCAGCGATTTTCGGCTTGAAGAGCGGCATCCGCAGCTATTTCCCACCAACGTGCGTCCGGAAACACTGCGCCGCGATGCGCGGCTTCGCGCTGCTGCAGAAGCGGGCCGCGCGAAGGCAGTGCCGTTTCTCCGCTTCACTTCGCCGATCCGCACGCCATATCCGGAGAACGATCTCGTCAACGCACGGTGGTATCCGGCGCCGCCCGAGCGCCAGGCAGGCAAACCGAAACAAGCCATCATCGTGATGCCGCAGTGGAATGCGGATGCCTTCAGCCACAACGCGCTTTGCGCGCTCTTCAATCGCTTCGGCATCTCTGCCCTGCGCCTTTCAAAGCCGTACCATGACATTCGCCGCCCGGCCGAGCTTGAGCGCTCCGACTACGCGGTCAGCTCCAACCTGGGCCGCACTATCTCGGCCTGCCGCCAGGCGGTCGTGGATATTCGCTGCTGCCTCGACTGGCTCGAGCAGCAGGGCTACGAGCAGTTCGGCGTGCTGGGCACCAGCCTTGGCTCCTGCTACGCGTTCATCGCGGCCGCGATGGAGCCGCGCCTCCAGGTCTGCGCCTTCAACCATGCCTCCATGGCGTTTGGCGATGTGGTGTGGACGGGCCAGAGCACTCGCCACATCCGCGCCGCGCTGGAACCGATCATGACGCAGGACCAGCTCCGGCAGATCTGGGCCTCGATCAGCCCGGTGTCGTTTATGGATCGATTCGCCGCCGCGAGGCCGCGCAAAGCGCTTGTGGTGCACGCTACGTATGACCTGACGTTTCTTGCCGGCTACTCGCAGGGCGTGCTGGAAAGCTTCCGCGAGAACGGTGTTGATTTCGAGTCGCGCATTCTTCCCTGCGGCCACTACACGACCGGCGAAACGCCCTACAAATTCATCGACGGATGGTTTCTTGGCTCGTTCGTCTATCGCGCCTTTCGCGACCTGGCGGCTTCAGGAAAACGGCCCGTCGTGGCCGAGGAACAGAGCTGGCCGCGCGGTAAAATCTGGACATGCCCAGCCAGACCACCGTCGCCAAGCCAGATCAGTTCGCGCACTCGCCCAGGCCGACCCCGCCGTCGCCCAGGCCATCGCTCACGAAGTCGCCCGCCAGCACGAGGGGCTGGAGATGATTGCGTCGGAGAACTTCGTCAGCCGCGCCGTGCTGGAGGCCGCAGGCTCCGTCTTCACGAATAAGTACGCGGAAGGCTATCCGGGCAAACGCTACTACGGTGGTTGCGAATTCGCGGACGTGGTCGAGAACCTGGCCCGCGACCGCGCCAAGCAGATTTTCGGCGCCGAACACGCCAACGTGCAGCCGCACTCCGGCTCGCAGGCCAATGCGGCGGCCTATATGTCCGTCCTTCAGCCGGGCGATACCATCCTCGGCCTCGATCTGGCGCACGGCGGCCATCTGACACACGGACACAAGCTGAATTTTTCCGGCAAGCTCTACCGTGTCGCCTCCTACGGTGTGCGCAAGGACACCGAGGTCATCGACTACGACGAACTCGCCGAGACCGCCCGCCGCGAGAAGCCGAAGCTCATCATCGGCGGCGGCAGCGCCTATCCGCGGATTTTCGATTTTCCGCGCATGCGCGCGATTGCAGATGAAGTTGGCGCGCTGCTGCTGATCGACATGGCGCACTTCGCCGGCCTGGTGGCGGGCGGCGTGCATCCCTCGCCGGTGCCGCATGCGCAATTCGTCACCACGACCACGCATAAAACGCTGCGCGGCCCGCGCGCCGGCATGATCCTGTGCCAGCAACCCTATGCCGCCGCGGTCGACAAATCTGTATTTCCCGGGCCAGCAGGGCGGACCGCTGGTCCACATCATTGCCGCCAAGGCGGTCGCGTTCGGCGAAGCGCTCGAGCCCAGCTTCCGCGACTACGCCGCGCAGATCGTCAGCAATGCGAAGGTGTTGGCCGAAGAGCTGGCCGGCCGCGGATTCCGCGTCATCTCCGGCGGAACGGATACGCACCTGATGCTCATCGACGTCTTCGCAAAGGGCATGCTCGGCAGCGAGGCGGAAACGGCGCTGCACGCCGCCGGCATCACGGTGAATAAGAACGCTATTCCTTTCGACACCAATCCGCCGATGAAGCCCAGCGGCATCCGCATCGGCACGCCTGCGCTGACCACGCGCGGCATGGGCAACAACGAGATGCGCACTATCGCTCGCTGGATCACCGAAGCGCTGGACAAACGCAGCGATGAAGCCGCGCTTGCCCGCATTCGCAACCAGGTGCGCGAGCTGGCTGATAGCTTTCCGCTTTATGACTGGCTCCGCGAGCCGCAGTTGGCGGCCGCGCGGTAGATTTGTCCGGGCAGTCGGCAGCTCGGCGCGACCGCCAGTGGAAACGAGTGACGCAGCGGAGTTCTCGGCGGCTTTGTCGGCGTCTTGTCGTGGGCTTGATACAATTCGCCTCGATCGGGGGCCCGGCTCTTTCATTCCGTCCGAGGTCAAAGAAGATCATGAGCAAAGCGGCTTCCGTCACTCACGCCAACACACGAACAGAAGAAATTTCCTGAAGAACTCCACCGTGTTGAGCGCCGGTCTCTGCGGGCTGGTGGGTGGGATGCTGCATCCGGCGCCGGCCGCAGCGGCAAGCGATCCACCGGGCCTCGACATCATTGGCCCTAAGCCGGGCTACTCGCCGCAGGTGGGCACGCTCGTCTCCATGCTGACGTGGATGCGCGAGGCAAACGGCGTGATCAGCGCGACGAAGGGCCTGACGGAAGCGGATCTGGATCATCTCTTCGACGCGAAGGCCAACACCATCGGCGCGCTGATGCTGCATCTCGCGGCGACCGAGACCTACTACCAGATGAACACCTTCGACGGGATGAAGTGGGATAGCTGGTCCAAGTCGATCAAGGACAAGTGGGATCCCGCGATGGGCCTGGGCGATGCAGGGCGCAAGACCATCAAGGGGCACGACCGCGACTACTACCTGAACATTCTTCAGGAGGTGCGGGCGAAGTCTCTCGCAGAATTCAAAAAGCGCGACGATGCGTGGCTGATGGCGGTCGACAAAGACTGGCCGTGGGGCCCGACGAATACCTACTGCAAGTGGTTCCACGTCTGCGAGCATGAGGCGCACCATACGGGGCAGATTGCGCTGCTGCGGAAGCGGCTGCCGGGAGCCAAGCCGGACGCGGAGTAGCCTGATGCAAGTGAAGTGATCTCGGGAGGCACAGCATGGCTGATCCGGTGGCTGACTATCCGTATGAAACCCGCCTCAACATCCTGCACCAGCCGCTTGAGTTGATCGACGTAAAGGCCCTGGCCGACGCCTGCGAATACAAGTGGTTCAACCAGACGCTGTGCAAGGTGAACGAGTCCGTCGTGCGCGTGGGCGTGATCGAAGGCGAATATCACTGGCACAAGCACGATGACGATGATGAGTTTTTCTATGTCGTCGAAGGAAAGCTGCTCATCGATCTCGAAGACCGCGTCGTTGAGCTCGCTCCCGGGCAGGGTTTTGTTGTGCCCAAAGGCATCGTGCATCGCACGCGGGCGCCGGAACGGACTGTGATCCTGATGGTGGAGAATGCCGGGATTGTTCCTACGGGCGACTGACGGAGACGTCTGCCGAACAATTCGCAGAACCGGCAACGCAGGCGGCCTGGATGGCTGGCTGCGGGTCAGGAAACTCTATCTTGAATATCTGCAGCGACCAGTTGCAGATACTGCTCTGCCATGGCTACCGCTTCTGTAGCTTCCGTCTCGCTAATGATTGCGATGTCGTAGAAGGCGTCGTTCCGCTTGCGGCGCATGCGGTCAAACAGGTTGAACATATCTGGCTTGGCGCCGGGCAGGTGCTTCTGCGCAAATTCGATAATGGCAATGTGATGACCAAGCTGCTTTCGCGGGCGTTGACCGTGGCTGAGCATCAGCGCCAGTGAGCCCTTGATCATGGCTTCATAGGCGATCTGAAAAGCAGTCTCGGCGTCGATGGCCAGATTCTTTCGCGCGGTCCTGGCTCGCTTCTTTGCATCAGCGAGAAATTGTTGCACCTGCTTGGCATTCACGGGCTGCGGTCTGGTTTTGTCCAAATCAGATGACCTCGATTCGCTTGCCGCGCCAGATGTCGGTCAGAAACGCATCCCGGGCTGCCAATTTCCGCTTCAGCTCCTGCGGCTTGAAAACTGTATAGCTGATCTCCCGGTTCAAAATCTTCTCCGCCCTTGGCTACTTCCGTTGCCAGATCGGCTGCATCCGGCTGTCCCAGGATCAGAACGTCAATGTCGCTTGCCGCATCGGCGTCATTCTTTGCAAAAGATCCGTAGATGTAGGCGTGTTCGATGCCGCCCACGCGCTGGAGGGAAGATTTGAGCGTCGGCACCAGGCCCACGGTTCCCTGGAGCAGCGAGAACACTGCATTGAGATGTGTATATCGCGGATTGATGCGGTAATACCGTTGCCGCCCTTCGACCTCGGACTCTAACAGCCCCTCCTGCTCCAGCCGGGCAAGTTCGCGCGACAGGTTCGTAGAGTCCACGCCCAGCTTCTCTGCCAATTGGCGGACGTACACGCGCGCCGACCGATTGACGTAAAAATACGTCAAGAGCTTGCGCCGGAGGCTGGAACGCAGCGAAATCATATGCAGTACAAACATACTGCATATGCAGTAATAATTTACTGCAACTATTATTCGTTCAGCGTAAGATAAACCATGCAGGCGGGCTGGACGGCCGCTGCCGGGCACTTGTTGTCCGGGGGAGGAAAGTCCGAACTCCGCAGGGCAGTGTGCCGGATAACGTCCGGGACCGGCGCGTCAAGGCGCCGGGACGGCCAGTGCCACAGAGAAGATACCGCCACCGCGCGCAAGCGCGAGGGTAAGGGTGAAAAGGTGCGGTAAGAGCGCACCGCTCCGGCTGTAAAGCGCGGAGGCAGGGTAAACCCCACACGGAGCAAGACCAAATAGGGAGGGAGACCGCAGGCTGGCCCAATTGCCTGCAGTCGCGTGCCGGCCCGGCGCGCCCACGTGGGCCCTTCACCGGTTCGCCGGTGGAGCGGAAACCTCCGGGTAGGTCGCTGATGAACGTCGGCAGCAATGCCGCGTCTAGAGGAATGGCCGTCCTCGACAAAATTCGGCTTACAGGCCCGCCTGCAAAAAATTTCAGGATTTCAGTCCGTCGCGCCAGGCCATTGCTTCCAGTTCGACTCGAATTGCGTCCTCAACGGGCACGACTGGTCTGGCCTGGAATTCGAAAGCCGGCAGCATCGAACAAAACTTGTGAATTGCGAGTGGATCGTCGCAGTCCACCAGCATGTGCCCGCCCCACTCACCCACACGTATGACAAAGACTTCGATCTTGAAGTTGGATGGCGCTTTCCACGGACGGAAGACTTCAAGGATTCGTTTCTGGGCGTTCTCGTACTCCGCAGGTGAGCCCTGGGAGCGTTCGAACCAACTGATCATGTACTTCATGGCGATCCTCCTCTGGATGAGGAGCCAGTTGGGGTAATGGACGGCTCATGCCTACGCATTTAGACATCCGAGACGCCGTGCAACACAAGAGAAATCTGCAAGGTTCACTCTCGAACACGTCAGCTTTCAGCGTATTACCGGATTTCGACGGAACAGGCTTATCATGCCGCGTACCGGGAATCCGCCGGACGGTGGACTTGTCCCGGCAACCGAATGGGGAGGAAGCATGCTGCATCTGCTGTGGGAGGCGATTATCGGGCTCATCGTTGGCGCATTGGCCAAGCTCATCATGCCGGGTAAGGACCCGGGCGGCATCATCATCACGATGCTGCTCGGCATTGCGGGCGCACTGCTGGCCGGCTGGCTCGGGCAGGCTGTCGGGTGGTACCGCCCGGGGCAGAGCGCAGGCTTCATTGCGTCGCTGATCGGCGCGCTGATCCTGCTGTTCATCTACCGGCTGTTCAAAGGCCGCCCGGCGACTACGTAGAGACGTTCAAAATCGCTCGGCCGCAAGGAAGAAAGGCGGAGGGAATTCACTCCCTCCGCCTTTTATTTCCTTGTGTTGCTTCCGTGCCTGACCGCTCAGGCGGCTTTCTTGATCAGCCCGTTCGGGTTCAGCACGAACTTCTTCGCTGCTCCTTTGTCGAAGTCCTGATAGCCCTGCGGCGCCTGCTCCAGTGGAATCACCGTCGCGTTTACGATTTTGGCAATCGGAATGCGGTCGTGCAGGATCGCCATCATCAGTTGCCGGTTGTACTGCAGCACTGGCGCCTGCCCGGTGTGGAAGTGCAGCGACTTCGACCAGCCCTTGCCGATGCGCAGCTTCAACATGCCTTTCTTGGCATCCTCGTTGACTCCGCCAGGATCTTCGACGACGTACAGGCCGGGAATGCCCAGTCCGCCGGCGACGAAGGTGATGTCCATCAGATCGTTCAGCACCGCTGCCGGTGCGGGTTCATTCTTGCTGCCATGCCCGCTGGCCTCGAAGCCGACGGCATCCACTGCCGCATCGACCACTGGTTCCCCCAAAATTTCCGCGATCTGCTCGCCCAGCTTGTCGTGCTTTGAGATATCGACCGTCTCAAAGCCCACTTTCTTTGCATGGGCCAGCCGCTCCGGGATGCGGTCGCCGATGATGATCACCGCCGCGCCCAGGATTTGCGCGCTTGCGGCCGCCGCCATACCCACCGGTCCCGCGCCGGCAATGTAGACCGTTGAACCCACCGTCACTCCCGCGCACGTCGCGCCGTGAAAGCCGGTGGGCAGAATGTCCGACAGCATGGTCAGGTCGGTGATCTTCTCCATCGCCTGGTCTTTGTTGGGGAACTTCAGCAGGTTGAAGTCCGCATAGGGCACCAGTACGTAATTCGCCTGGCCGCCAACCCATCCACCCATATCGACGTAGCCGTAGGCCCCGCCCGGTTGCTGCTGGTTCACATTCAGGCAGACGCCGGTGTTGCGCTCGCGGCAGGCGCGACAGCGGCCGCACGCCACATTGAAGGGCACGGATACCAGGTCGCCTATGTCCAGAAATTCGACGTCCTTGCCCTTTTCGATGATCTCGCCGGTAATCTCGTGCCCCAGCACGATGCCCTTGGGCGCGGTGGTCCGTCCGCGCACCATGTGCTGGTCCGAGCCGCAGATGTTGGTGGAGACGATGCGCAGGATCGCGCCATGCTCGATCGGTTTACCCTGCGGGTTCTGCATCTTCGGGTAGTCGATCGACTGCACTTCCACCTTGTTCGGGCCAAGATAGACGACGCCATGATTTGTGGCCATGGGGCACTGCTCCTTTCGGGTAAGGCGAACGGTTTCCACGCTGCGCGATCTGGTTCCGCAGCCCGGAGAAGGAAATGACTCGGCAGATCGCCGGGAGATCTCAGGAAATTGGCGGGAAGGCCGTCACTCCGACTTGTCATTCGGACGCGCCACTCGTCCCATCTCTCCCTTGGAGCGGAAAGGCCCGGCCCACGTTGCCCATTCCGTCCTGCGGGGGGAACCTTTCCGCTGATAAACTCGTTGCTACCTCTAAGCCTCTCTCTATGGCATTCCGGGAAGCCATCCGTATCGCGCTGCAATCGCTCTGGGCGAACAAGCTGCGCTCCATCCTCACGCTGATCGGCGTGGTCATTGGCGTGGCCTCGGTCATTATGGTGCTGACGCTGGTGGCCGGAGTGAACAAGTTCGTCGCGACCAAGATTTACGGCTACGGCGCCGATGTCTTTACCGCTTCCAAGCAGCCCGCCGTCGTCTTCAGCGATGCGGAATACATGAAGTACGAGAAGCGCAAGGACCTGAAGTACGACGCATACGAAGCCATTGCGGAGCGCTGCAAGGCGTGCGCCACTACCGGCGCCATGGCCGAAGCCACGGGTTCCGTGGTTTACGGGACGCACTCGGCCACTGACATCAGCATCCGCGGCTGGACTGCGGACATGCCCTCGATCTACGACGTCAATATCGAGCGGGGCCGCGGCTTCACGCCCGGCGAAGAGGGCCGCCGCATGCACATTGCGCTCGTGGGCCCAGACATTGTCGACAACCAGATGGGCGGCGAAGACCCGCTGGGCAAGGAGATCCGGGTGGACGGCGAGCACTACACCGTCATCGGCGTCGGCGAGCGCAAGGGTAAGACGCTCGGGCAGAGCCAGGACAACTGGGTTGCTATCCCGCTGACCACCTTCCTCGATACCCACGGCGCCAACCGCAGCCTTACACTTTACGCGCGCGCCTTTGGCGTGGGCGCGCCGCTGGATATCGCGGCCGACGAGGTGCGCGTGATCCTCCGCTCGATCCGCCATGACCGGCCGGGCGAGGCAGACAGCTTCTCCGTTGATACGAACCAGACCTTCGTCGGCATATTTCAGAGCATCAGCCAGAGCTTCTTTGCGGTTTTTGTCTCGCTGGCCGCCATCTCGCTGGTTGTCGGCGGCGTCGTGATCATGAACATCATGCTGGTCTCGGTGACCGAGCGCACGCGCGAGATCGGCGTGCGCAAGGCGCTTGGCGCGCGTCGCGGCGATCTTATGTCGCAGTTCCTCGTCGAGTCGGCGATGCTGGCCTTTATCGGCGGGATTGGCGGTGTGGCAGGCGGCATCCTTGTGGCCAAGGTGATCACGCTGCTTGTCGGCTTCCCATCGGACATCAAGCTCTGGGTCGTGCTGCTCGGCCTCGGCGTCGCCACTGCGGTCGGCCTCTTCTTTGGCGTCTATCCCGCCCGGAAGGCCGCCCGCCTCGATCCCATCGTCGCCTTGCGCGCCGAGTTGTAGCGGGAATTTTCAGGAGTCATCATGCGGCTGAGCGACGGCAAAGAGGCGATACGGATGGCGGCGGACACGCTGCGCTCCAACAAGCTGCGCTCCGGCCTCACCATTCTCGGCATCATGATCGGGGTCACCACCGTGATCCTCATCTCCTCGGTCATCAGCGGCCTCACCGTTCAACGTCAACGCCATCGTCAAGTCGCTCGGCACCAACGTGTACTGGGTCTTCCGCTTCCCTGTTTTCGGCAACCGCCCTACGCAGGAGATGCTCAACCGCAAACAGCTCACCTACGAGGACGCTGTCGCTCTGCGCGATGTGCCCCACGTGGTCGCTGTGGACGCCTCGCAGCAGTACCGTGCGCCCAACGGAGTCCTCGGCAGCTTCTCCGTTAAATACAAGGGACGCAAGGTCACCAATACCATCCTGCAGGGCGAGTCTGATCAGAACCCCCTGGTCTATGACCTCAATATGCAGGAGGGCCGTTTCTTTACCGAGCGGGAGGAGCAGCGCCACTCCGATGTCGTCGTCCTCGGCCACGATACCGCGGAGCAGCTCTTCGGCCAGGAATCCGCTCTCGGCAAAGAAGTGGATATCGAAGGCGACATCTTCACCGTCGTCGGCGTGTTCGCGAAGCAGAAGCAGGTCTTCGGCGGCGGCACGAATCCCAACGACAACGCCGCCCACTTCCCGCTCTTCACCTTCCGTAAGATCCACCCCGAGATTCTGGACTACTGGATCAGCGTGAAGTACGACGACGCAAAGAACAAAGTCGCCGTCGAAGACGGCATTCGCGAGATGCTCCGCCGCCGCCGCAAGGTCAAGCCAGACCAGCCGGACAACTTTGCCATCTTCACCTCGGACTCGCTGCTCGAACTCTGGAACTCCCTCACCGGCGGATTGTTTATCTTCCTGGTTGGCGTCTCCAGTGTCGGCCTGATGGTTGGCGGCGTCGGCGTGATGAACATCATGCTGGTTTCGGTGACGGAGCGAACGCGCGAGATCGGCATCCGCAAGGCGCTCGGCGCAACGCGGCGCACCATCCTGCTGCAGTTCACGCTGGAAGCGATTTCGCTCTGCGCCTTCGGCGGTGTCGTCGGCGTCCTGATCGGCGCGGTGCTCACGCTGCTGCTGAAGCTGATTCTCGGCTCGGTGCTGCCCGCGCAGATGTCCGCCATCTGGGCCATCGTTGCGTTCACCGTCTCCTGCGTGATCGGCCTGGTCTTCGGCATCTACCCGGCGTGGAAGGCCTCCACGCTCGACCCGATCGAAGCCCTTCGCTACGAATAGCGGAAGCGAGTCAGCCGAAATCCCTGGCATCCTGAACGGAGTGAAGGACCCGCAGCGTGCCAACGCGGCATATTCCTCTCTCATGGCATGGGATACTCGAATCCTTGAACGTTCTCTTCATCGCCACCATCACGACGGTCCTTGCCTGGGCGGGTATCGGCTACTATCTCCTCGCTTTGTGGAGCGCCCGCTCGTTCGTCCATAGCCTCCGCCGCAAACGCCCCGCCTACACGCCGGCGGTGAGCATCCTGAAGCCGGTCCGCGGCCTTGACCACGAGATGTACTCTGCCTTCGCCAGCCACTGCATGCAGCAATACGCAGGCGAGTACGAGATTCTTTTCGGGGTCAGCTCGCTCAACGACCCCGCGCTGAGCGCCGTCCGCCAGCTGCAGGAGGAATTTCCGGATCACGCCATCCGCATCATCGAGTGCCCGGAAGTTCTCGGCGCGAACGGCAAGGTCTCGAACCTGGTGCAGATGCTGCCGCACGCGCGCCATCCCTACATCCTGATCAATGACAGCGACATCGTCGTGTCGCCGCATTACCTGACGAACATCCTGTGCGGCTTCGCGCCATCGACGGGGCATCCGCGCCCCATCGGCATGGTCACGGCGCCGTATCGCGGCCGCGCGCACGGCCGCCCCGGCAAGGACCCGACGGCAGGATCGCGCATGGAAGCTCTCGGCATCTCCACCGATTTTATTCCCGGCGTCCTGACTGCGCGCCGGCTCGAAGGCGGCATCCATTTTGGTCTCGGCTCCACGCTTGCCGTTTCGCGCGAAGCACTGGAGCGCATCGGCGGCCTCGCTCCGCTGGTCGACTATCTCGCTGATGACTACCAGCTCGGTGCGCGCATTGCTGCAGCCGGCTTCGATATCGAGCTCTCCGCGGAAGTGGTCGAGACCTGGGTGCCGCCCTACGATACGGCGGAGTTCTTTGCGCATCAGCTCCGCTGGGCACGCTCTACGCGCGACTCGCGACGCTGGGGCTACGCCGGCCTGCTCTTTACCTTCGGCCTGCCGTGGGCTTTCCTGAATCTGATCGCCAGCGGCGTCAGCCTTGAAAGCATCGCGCTCTTCGTGCTCGCCGTTCTGGTGCGCGTCGCGCTCGCGCTGGTCGTGGGCGTCGGCATCCTTGGCGACATGCAGGTGATCCGCGACCTGCTGCTCCTGCTGCCGCGCGACCTGATTGCGCTGTTCCTCTGGGCATGGAGCTTTGCAGACGATACGGTCACCTGGCGGGGGGAGCAGTTTCATTTGAAGCGCGGCAAGTTGATCCGCATCCCGCCAAAGCCCGTCTCCTGAGCCTCAGGGCCGGTTAGACAGCACCGCTTTGCCACCCGAAGCGGCGATCATATACACCGTACCCGGAAGATGCGGCGGCGCGCCCGCATCGGTGAGCAGGAAGACCCGCTGCGGCCCGCTCCAGAGCCGGGCGATGGAAGCATCATCATCGAAGATCGCCGGCGCGTCCGAGAAGAACGATCCGTACCAGAGATTGGAGCTGCGTCCGTTGAGAATCCGCAGCTGCCGGTGGAGATAGAAGCCGAGGGTCGAGCCGCTCTCGTATTCGCCGTTCAGCACGATCACGTCGGCGGGTTTGAGCTGGGGACGGATCGCATCCGCCAGCCCTGCCGAGGAGAGCACCGGCGAAAATGTCACCAGCGCGATGTGCGCTGCGATGAGGAAGAGCACGCCGCCGGCAGCGAGCGCGGCAATCGCTGCATGCCCGCGCAGCCGCAGATATCCGCCCGTGCCCACGAGCAGCGCGATGGCCGTGAGCACGAGCGGCACTCGGAAGAACGTCATCGCTCGCGTGCTCAGGTCGAGGAAGTGGCCGAAGGAGAGCGCGTATTCGCCGGGATTCGTGCTGAGCGCGGCGGCAAGATCTCCGCGGGGCGCGCCCGGAGTGCAGCGCGAAGAAGAGCGCCACTGCCGCGCCACAAACACCGACGGCGAACAATAGCCATGCCAGCCGCATGCGCGGAACTTTGAGTGAGCGTGCATCGCGCGCCAGCCAATCGCCGATCAATAACGCCAAGGCCGGCATCGCGGGCAGCACGTAGTACTCCTGCCGCGTGGAGAAGCTGAAGAAGACCATCGGCACTACCGCCCAGACAAAGCACAGCAGGCGTGCGCGATCCGGCCCGTCCAGATCGGCCTTGTGCCACCAGCGGCGCAGCGGGACGCACCGCAAGGCTGACGGCAGGAACGCGGACCAGGGCAGCATCCAGACCACGAGCAGTCCCCAGAAGAGCGCGAGGGGAACCGTGTCGTAATCGCGCGGGACGCGGCGATTCAGGTAGCGCAGCAGGTGCTCGTTGACGAAGTAGAACCAGAAGAAGCCGTGCACATTGCCCGGCGTGGGCAGCGCTCCAGGATGGCCCTCGGTGGGATTCGCCATCCCCGCCGCGACGTGCCACGGCGCCGCGATCGCAAAAAAAATGAGTACGCCGAGCAGCGGATGCCAGCGTCGCAGATGCCGCAGGTTGCGTGTCATCGCCAGATAGACGAGGACGATGAGCAGCGGAAAGACGAGCCCGATCAGCCCTTTGGTCAGCACGCCTAGCGCGCAGGCGACGGCAAATCCTGCGGCGTTCGCCCGCGTGGGGCGCGCGAGCGAACGCCAGAAGCAGAGCATTGCCAGCGTGAGCCAGAGACAGACCATCGCATCCGGAATGAGAATGCGGGTGAAGATGAACAGGCCGAAGCTCGTGGCGAGGACGAGCGCCGCATAAAAGCCGGCGACGTCATCAGATCGGCGCCGCTCCGCCGCGGCGACGAAGCAGCGCCGTCCCAGCGCGAAGACCGCAAGCAGCAGCGCGAGCGTGTAGAGGGCAAGCGGCAGGCGCGCTGACCAGGTCTGCGCGTCCCCAGTATCGCCATGAAAGACACGGAAGCTCGCCGCCATGCTCCAGTAGAGCAGCGGCGCCTTCTCCAGATAGCGGATGCCGTTGGCGTAGAGCGTGACCCAGTCGTGCCGCGCGACCATCTCTCGCGCGACTTCTGCATGGACCGAGTCGGCATCGTCCAGCAGCGGAGGCCGCAGCAGCGCGAAGCTGCCGTAGAGCACGAGCCACAGCGCGATGAGGACCCATAGCAATCTTCGCGGGGTGAGGCGCCTTTCGCTGGGCGGATGCTCCATCGAGAGCGATTGTCGCATCCTCAGCAGCGGCGAATGCTCTAGAGTAGACGGGAGTTCATGGCGAAGGACCTCTTACCGATCGCGTCCAGCTCGACTGCCGCAGCGCCGGCGACCACGCTGCTTTACGACGACTGGTATCCGGCGGTCCGCAGCGAGCGGCTGCGCGGCAAACGGCTCACCACGGCGATGCTGCTCGGCATTCCGCTGGTTCTCGGACGGCGCAGCGACGGCGCGATCTTCGCCATGCGCGACAGCTGCCCGCATCGCGGGATTCCGCTCTCCTGCGGCTGGTTCGACGGCGCGACCGTCACCTGCAAGTATCACGGCTGGGCCTTCGAGCCGGGTTCCGGACAGTGCCGCGAGATCCCTTCGCTGACCAGCGAAGACACGCTGGACCCGAGCCGCATTTACGCGACGGCGTATCCGTGCGTGGAGCGCGATGGCTATGCCTGGGTCTACATCCCGGACGCGGGCCGCGGGCGGTTGCGTGCGGAGGAGCTGCCGGAGCCGCCATCACTGCCGCGCTTCAGCGACCGCTACCGGGGCGCCCACCTCTCAGCCGATCTGCCCTGCAACGTGGACCACGGCATCATCGGGCTGATGGACCCGGCCCATGGCCCATTCGTGCACCAGGCGTGGTGGTGGCGCTCGCGCGCGAGCATTCATGAGAAGCACAAGAACTTCGAGCCGATACCGCAGGGCTTCCGGATGTCCGCGCATGCGCCGTCAGGTAACAGCGCGCCTTACAAATTGCTGGGTGTCTACGGTGAGCCGATCACGACGACCATCGACTTCGTGCTGCCGAACCGGCGCTGGGAGACAATCCGCTGCGGCGAGAAGTGGTTCTCCAGCCTGACCACCGTCACGCCGGTCACGCCGTCCACCTGCCGCATCGATGTTGTCGCTGCATGGAATGTCTTCTATTACGTTCCGCTGGTCACGACGATCGCTCGATTCTTTGGCGCGCGTTTCGTAGGACAGGACCAGCAGACCATGATCGAGCAGGCGCAGGGATTACGCCACAACCCAACCCTGATGCTCATCGATGACGCGGACAAGCCGGCGAAGTGGTATTTCGCATTGAAGCAGGCGCGGCTGAATGGAGAAACGACTCACCCGATGAGTGGCCCGGTCACGCTGCACTGGAGAAGTTAAGACGGACTTAGTTGCGGGCGTCGGTAGTGGCCGGCGCGGCGTCGCTCGCGGTTGTGGTGGGCACATCCATCAACTGCTTCCGGCATTGTTCTTTCCGGTCGGCGAGCGCGGGCTGGTGCACGCGTTTGAGGGCGGTGAGCGCCTCCTGTTTGTGACGCTCCATATACGTATCCGTCTGGTGTATGAAGGGATATCCGCACGCGTCGTCGAAGTGCTTTTCCGTGCCGATCATCTTGAGCACTCCGGATGGATTGACAACCAGAGCGTCTGCGATGGCGACGCGAAGCCCCTGGCTGAAGGTTGCGTCAGTAAACGGGGCGATCTCTGCCGCTGCGTGCAGCCATCCGTTTTCGCCTTCGGCTACGTGTTCCAGCACGATGTCGTAGTTCGGCTCTTCCGGGCTGTGCGGATCGACGTCCTTGACGAGGCGGTGGACAAACTGCTGCGCGCCCTCCTCATCGATATGCCGCTGGAACTCTGTCGCGCTCATATTGCGCAGCTCGCTCGACGGGATATTCGTCGGGGACGGCGTACTGTCATTCACCGGGTTGCTGACCAGATCGCTCTGGGCAAGCGCAGGGATCGCCAGCAGCATCGCGAGAGCGCCAGATGCGAGTTGTCGGCGGAGCCTCATAGAGGAATCATCGCACTTCCGGGCAGATTCAAGGGAAGGAAGGCTGTATTCACCACAAATCCACGGTAACGAATTCCTTGTGACCGCGAAACACTTCCGAGAGGTCTGCAAGTTCCCGATTCTGGCTCAGAGGCTGGCTTTGGGCCTTGTGAGTCGGCCAGGTAACTATATGCGTGGCCTTTTTCCTGTCCCGTTGGTCACGTGAGATGCAGCCAAAGGGGCCGAAGTCAGGGAACTTCCTGCAAAAGAGGGGCTCGGGAAGGCCGGTCTACCCGGATGTTCAGGGCCGAGCCCAGCGCGAGAAAGTCGTCCCGAAGCGCCTTCTCCCCGCCGGCAACCCGCGAAGACAGCTCGTACCAGATGTTTTGCGCCTGCCATAAATCCACGGAGAAAGGCAGTGCGCGCAGAGCGGTTGCAAGCTTGAGGGCGCGGCGCACGGCTTCATGATCGACCGGGTTCTGCTGCAGCCGCTCCATGGCCGTATGCATGCGCTCATCCGCGATATAGCCCAGAGTCGGCTGGTCCACCACAACGGCATCCTCGCGCGCTTCGGCAAGCAGCCGCTCCACCGCAGCCGTATCCACCGGATCTGCTTCCAGCGCGCGACGCAACTGCGCGTGGATGGCGAACTGGGCCGCGACGCGCAACGCCGCGGGGCGCGGCACGCCGCTGCGGCCGAGGAAATGCAGAAGCGATGCGTGGCTGGAGTAGAGCTCGGTCAGCGTGTTCTCCAGCGACACCATGGCGGGGTCGAGGATGCTCTTCACGATGCGGCGCTGCTCGTCGGTGAAGAGAGAGGTGAGCGAGAAGCGGCTCTCTCCGAAGTAGTCGTCCATGAGGCGAACGACTTCCGTGAGATTGCTCGCGTCCACGGCATCTTCAATCTCCTTGGCGAGCAACATGAGAGCCGGCTGCTCTTCCGCGTCCATGCGCTTCACCGC
Organism: uncultured Acidobacteriaceae bacterium; assembly: GCA_963736915.1. GTDB lineage: Bacteria > Acidobacteriota > Terriglobia > Terriglobales > Acidobacteriaceae > KBS-83. The sequence goes on from CAVTQV010000011.1 coordinate 32,200, forward strand.
GGCGGAGATGTTCTGGTCGCCAAAGTGGAGCAGGCCGTAGGCTGCCTCTTCGGTCTCTTCCGTGAGCATGGAAGAGATGCGCACGCGGCCCAGCCGTAACTGGCCGAGACCGTAGGGCAGAGCGATCTCCCAAAGGTGCTCGATGTTGTAGCAGAAGAGCCGGTCAGTGTCTGTAGCGGACGCTCCTTCCGCGCGCGGATAGACGCAACTGATGGCGTAGTGCGCCACCACCTGTTCCAGATCCACGACCATGGGGCGGATGGCTTCATCGTAGATGTAACGCCCGTCGTGCCACTGCGGGTCGTTGCTCTTCGCCTCGGCGAGGCGATCGGTAAAGCCCTTTTCGAGCACGCCGCGTGTTTCCGGAAAGAGTGCCGCGGCCAGTTCCAGCACGCGAGCCGCATAGGTGATGATCTGCACCGTCTCGATGCCGGAGATGTCATCGAAGAACCAGCCGCAGCTGGTGTACATCAGCTGCGCGTTGCGTTCCAGCTCCATCAGCTGCAGGGCGCGGACGCGCTCCTGCGGGCTGAGTATGCGGATGCTGTGCCGGGCCAGGAATGCATCTTTGGACGCGCGCGAGCGGTCGAGGATCACGGAGATGTAGTCGTTCCGCGCTGCATCGGCATCGGACAGCAGATCGGCAGATGCAGTGCGCACCATGGGCGCCAGAGAATCGCGGAGCCAGTCCAGAGCTTCGCGCAACGGCGCACGCCACTTCTGATTCCAGCCCACCTTGCCGCCATTGCAGCCACAGTCGGAGCGCCAACGCTCGACGCCATGAAAGCAGCTCCAGGAGCTGTTCTCGACAATTTGGGCTTCGTACGTAGGCGGGAACTCCGCGAGGAACTCGCCGTAATTCGTCAGCTTCGTATCGCCCTCTTCAATCAATTGCAGCGCATAGGCCAGCGCCATCTCACCGTGCCGATGATGGTGCCCATAACTCTCCCCGTCGGTTGCAACATGGACAAGCTGCGCTCCCTCCCGTTCGTGGAAGCCACTGAGCAGGCGCTCGGCAAAGGCTTCGCCGCTGTTCAGCAGGCCGTCGAAGGCAATCGCCCGCGAGACGGGGCCGTTGTAGAAGAAGACGGCGATGGAATGACCTGGACTGGTCTGGACCAGGTAAGGCCGGGTCGTGTCCACGCTTGCGTCCTGCGTCTCCTGCCAGCCGTTGTTTTTCGCGGCGTCCTCTGCGGAGCCGGTCTCAGGAGCCGGCGCTTCGATTGCTTCTGCCACGCCTGCCAGAGGCCGCACCCGCGCGCATTGATGCGGCGCAAGGATGGTGAAGCGAATGCCGTGGCGCGCCAGCAGGTCGAGCGACTCCAGGTCCACCGCGGTCTCCGCCAGCCACATGCCTTCCGGCTTGCGGCCGAAGCGGTGCTCGAAGTCCGCGATGCCCCACACGATCTGCGTTTCGCGATCGCGCATGGAGGCCAGCGGCATGATGATGTGGTTGTAGACCTGCGCCATCGCCGAGCCGTGGCCGCCGAAATGCTTCTGGCTCTGCCGGTCGGCCTTGCGGATCATCGCGTCAGTGAGCGGCGCCTTCTCCTGCATCCACGAGAGCAGCGTCGGGCCGAAGTTGAAACTTATCCGCGCGTAGTTGTTGGTGATGCGCAGGATGCGATTCTTGCTGTCCACGATGCGCGCCGCGCCATTTGGCGCATAGCATTCGGCGGTGATGCGCTCGTTCCAGTCGTGATAGGGCGCAGCGGAGTCCTGAGTCTCCACGGCTTCGATCCAGGGATTCTCGCGGGGTGGCTGGTAGAAGTGTCCGTGGACGCAGACGAATCGTTTGGCGGGAGAGACGGACATCCGGACTAGTCTAGCTGCTTGCCTGCGAGTTTGTTGATTCTTGGACAGTACTCTTCAAAGCGGAGGCCAGCGCCTGGCCGTGTGGACCAGCGCGAGGACCCACACCGTATCGTCTTCCACTGCGTATACGAGACGATAGCTTGGGTGCGGGACAATCTCGCGCGTACCTGTAATGTGGCCTCCGCAGCCGATCATTGGGAATGTCGCGAGTCGCCGCGCTGCGCGGCTGAACAACCGGTCCATGCGCTCGGCAGCGACTGGATTGTCCATTGCGATGTACTCAAGGATGGCGAGCCGGTCCCGTTCCGCAGCTTCCAGCCAGATTACTTTCATCTAGCGGATTTGCCGACTGTGCTCCGCAGCTTGGCGCGCCGTGCGGAGAAGTCAGCTTCGACCTCGTCATTGGAGCGATACTGCCCTCTCGCAATCTGTGCCCGTGCCGCCTCCACCTTGCTGCGCAGAAAGGCCTCGTACTCACGCTCATGACGGCGCTGCTCTATAAAGTCGCGCATTAGTTCCCGCACAACCTGCGAGGCCGGCCGCCGAGCGGCTTCTGCTTCTGCCATGAAAGCGTCGCGCAAGCCGGCATCAAGCTTCATGGTGAAAACGGCGTTTGCCATGCGCATTTCAGTAAATCTCCTATACGGACGAAGTATATACCTTGTCAGTACCGTTTGGATGATCAGCAAGAGGGCGTTACTTCTTTACGCCGAGCGGCGCCGGCTCTTCATCCACGAGGCCGGTCGACAGGCCGTCGATGCTGCGCGCGTTTTTCAATTGCCAGTATTCTTCGAGTCCTGCTTCGCCCTTGTGCTCGGCCCAGCGCCGCAGCGTGTCGCGCTCGCCCGCGTAGTCGAACAGCGGGACACCGTAGCCGCACGAGGTCTGCACCAGATCGACGTCGATGCGCACAATCTGCCGCGCGCCCGGCGGCTCTTCATTGTTGAACGCGGACGCGAGAAGCGAGGCGTAGTCGCTGGTCGCGCGCGGGAAGCTGGTGCCCCGGCCGTAGAGGCGCAGGATGTTCGGCGGCTGCTCGAAAGCGCAGAACATCAAAGTGATGCGGCCATCGACGCGCAGATGCGCTGCGGTTTCGCTGCCGCTGCCGGTCTGATCGAGGTAGAGGACGGTGCGATCGTCGAGAACACGCAAGGCGTCGGTGGGACGCGGCGAGACGTTCACGCGACTGCTGGCGGTTGCTGTTGCGGTAAAGAATATCCGCTGCTTTGCGATGAACTCGTGATGCGCCGGTGTCATGGCGGGAAATTGCTTGGCCATGCTGTCAGGGTAAAGGATCACCGAACTGGATCACCGAACCGGATCACCAAACCAGCGCGAGAGTGTTTTTTGGAGGGCCGGCAGATCCGGTTCGGAGTTCTCATCCGCCGCCCAGACGACGAAGCCATCCGGGCGCACCAGGAACGCGGCCAGACTCATCGCATCCTTCGCCGTGGCTGCGACATACTTCACCCGTCCAGCCCATGCCTGGATCAGCGATGCTGCTTCCGGTTTGCCGGAAAGTTCGACCATGAGTCCTGTTCCATCGTGCAGAAGCTCTCCCAGCCGCGTGCCGTCGTCGAATTCGAGGTCGGGGGCGCTGCGGCCGATGAGCGGATGGTCACCCGGAAATTCGTAGCGCAGTGACATGCCGGAGATCTTTTTGACGAAGTAGGAAGTGCCCTCGCGCGTGTCGATGAGGTCGCGGACGACATTCGCGATCGCATGCGCGTGCGGATCGGGGCGCATGATGGCCACCTGCGCGCGTGTCCAGTCGAGCGCCCAGGCTCCGGCTGGATGACGCTCGTCTGTGTAGGTGTCGAGCAGATCGTTCGGAGCCCAGCCCTGGACGGTTGCGGCCAGCTTCCAACCGAGATTCATAGCGTCGCTCAGGCCGGTGTTGAGTCCCTGCCCTCCGAGCGGCGAATGAATGTGAGCGGCGTCACCGGCGAGAAGCACGCGGCCTTTGCGATACGTGGTGGCTTGTCGAGCACGGTCGGTGTAACTCGATGCGACATGGATCGCCTTCAGCGTCACGTCCGTGCCGGAGACATGCCGCAGCACCGATTGCAGGGATTCGACCGTGATCTCCTGGTTTCGATCGAACGATGCGTCATCGAAGTCGATCATGCCGATGCGGTTCGGACCGGGACCGCAGAGGTACATGCCGGTTCGGGTCAGATTGAAACCGGGACGGAGCTTTTCCGGGTCGGCTATTTCGACCGCGGCGGTGTAGCCGGTGAACTCAGGATCGGTGCCGGCGAATTCAAAATCCGCCAGCTTCCGCACAGTGCTTCTGCCGCCATCGCATCCGACGAGCCACTTTGCCGCGAACGATTCAGAGCCGGCATGGACCGTGACGCCGTCCTCCGCCTCGGTGAAATCCGTGACGGCGATGCCGCGCTTGATGGTGACGCCGAGTGTTGCCGCGCGTTGAGCGAGCACCTCCTCGATTCCCTCGAGGCTGATCATGCCGCCGGTGGTACCGGGACCGGAGACGACGTATGTCTCATTGGAGAAGTCGATCTTGCTGGCATCGAGCATGATGCCGGCGAAGTGGCCGGCAAAGCGTGGCGCGGAGGCTGGCGCATTTTCCATTTTGAAGCCGCGCCTCTCTGCCGGATCCATCCAGGCGAGCGATGACCTGCGTATGTCCGGCAGCATGCCGCGGCGATACAAGGCTTCGACAGAGGGGATGTTGAGGCCGCGCATTCCCATCCAACTCGTTTTCAGAGGCGATTGCGGATTTTCCATGCGCTCGAGAACGAGAGTCGATAGCTGCCGGAGGCCAAGCTCGCAGGCGAGAAACAGGCCAACAGGCCCTCCGCCTGCAATCACTACGTCATACGTCATGGCACTCTCCTGCCGGAGTTGATGAATTGCTATTCGGGAGGCGGCGACGCGCTGCCGGCGAGATCGCATGCGCGCCACAGATACCAGCTTGCGACCGAGCGCCAGGGCTGCCACTTTTTTGCGCGGCGCAGCATGACGTCAGGTTTCGGAAGCACGGCCGGCGTGATCGGCTTGGACTTCGGTGGACGCCCGAAGGTCAGCAGAAATCCCTTGCGCACGCCGTAGTCGCTGGTGGGGAAAATATCCGGGCGGCCGAGGCGGAAGATCAGCAGCATCTCCACCGTCCACACGCCGATGCCGCGCACCTCGGTGAGCCGCTCGACGATCTCCGTGTCGGACATGCGACGGATACGCGCGAGCGTGGGCACCGTGCCGTCGAGCGTCTTCGCCGCAAGATCGCGCAGGGCTTTCATCTTGTTGGCGGAGAGACCGCAGGCGCGCAGCATCTCCTCGGGCGCTGCGAGGATGTGATCAGGCTGCGGATGGATATCGCCGAAGGCATGGAGCAGGCGATTCAGAATTGCGAACGCGGCCTTGCCGTGAATCTGCTGGTAGATGATCGATTCGACCAGCGCCTCAAACGGCGAGTGCTGGCTCTTCAGCCGCATGGTGAACGGTCCGGCGCGGCGGATCAGATCGCCGAGCTTCGGATCCGCATCCGTAAGCGCGGCGATTGCCTCGTCGACATCGTAGGAAACACTGCGGCGGCCATCACTCATACCCGCGCTGAGTGTAGAGCATTTTCGCTTCTCATTCGGCGCGCTGAGAATGCGACGAGCTTGATTGTGTTGTGCGCACCGGAATCGAGGATGCTCCATCAAGCCGCAGGGCTGTCACCGAACGGCGCGGTGGACCTGTCGTTCGCAAAAACTGTGGAGCGAATGTGGAAAGGTATCGAAGGAATCAATTCGTCCGCGAAAAATCCCGTGAATGCGGGGCTATCAACTCTTTGCGTGAGACGCAAATTCGCCGCGCCAGCGCGCCTGACGGCGCGGCGAGTTGTTACTCAGACAAGAAATGCTGATATAGTCCTGCTTTGCCCCCTCAATGGTTTTTTCGATATACGACTAGAGGGGTCGCAAATCGTTGACGCAGTGACCTCTTAACTCCTTTCTTTGACGTAAGGGAAACAGGAACGGATCGATGGCGCAGATTTTTGACCGCAGCTCAAACGCGCTGGCGCGCATGAGCTTGATCCTGACGGGACTGATAGTGATTGCATTGGGAGTAACGCTGGACCAGTTGCAGCGTTCCCCATGGGTAACCCGGCAGGGGCAACGCGCGGATCAGCCAGTCCCTTTCAGCCATAAGCACCACGTGCAGGGCCTTGGCATCCAGTGTCAGTACTGCCATACCAGTGTGGAGCGCTCCAGCTACGCGGGCATTCCGCCGACCAAGACCTGCATGAACTGTCATGCGCAGATCTGGACCAACGCACAGCTTCTGGAGCCGGTGCGTCAGAGCTGGGCGACGGGCGAATCGATCCGCTGGATCCGCGTGCATGACCTGCCCGATTACGTTTACTTCAACCACTCCATCCATGTGAACAAGGGCATCGGCTGTTCGAGCTGTCACGGCCGCGTCGATCTGATGCCGATCATGTACCAGGAAAATTCGCTGCAGATGGAGTGGTGCCTGAACTGCCACCGCGACCCTGCGAAGAACCTGCGGCCGACGAGCGAGATCTACAACATGGCCTGGGAAGGCCCCTCGAAAGACAAGCCGGTATGGTGCGGGACCACGGGCGACAAGAGCGGCACGCCCACTGCGCAGACGGTGGACTGCTCAACCGTGAACCCGGAGCAGGTGGGCGCGCGCACGGCTTCGCTGGACATGCTGCCGCCTACGGATCAGCCGGAGACCCACATGCTGGACATTGCGGCGCATCCGAATGGAGCCGCAGGTCCGACCGGCGCGGATAACGTGAGTTATACGAAGTTCACCGATCAGGAGGCGCTGGGCGTCTTCCTGCTGAAGCAATACCACATCCGCGACCCGCATCAGTTGAGCTCGTGCGAGACATGCCACCGCTAGGCGACGAAGCCGCGGGAATGACGATGGGAACAGAGAGCAAAGCCGAAACGATGGACACACAGGACGCAATGGTGGCGAAGGACGCAGGGCTGACGGTGCTCCCGGCTCAGCCCGGAGCGGAAGCCCGGGAAGGCGGACAACCGGAGCAGGGCGTGACGCTGGCGGCTGCCCGCGCCGAGCTGGGCGTCAAAGAAGGCTCGCGGGGGAAAGGCTGGCAGGGGCTCGAACGCGCAGCCGCGCAGCCCGGTTTCGGTCGCCGCATCGAGCAGGAGTTCCCCGCGTACGCCGGCGAATGGGTCGATCCGGTCTCGCGCCGCGGCTTTATGAAGCTGATGGGCGCATCGATGGCCATGGCCGGTCTGGCTGGATGCACCAAGCAGCCCGATGAACCGATCTATCCTTACGTCAAAGCCCCGGAAGACCTGATCCTCGGCAAGCCGAACTACTTCGCGACTGCCATGCCGTTCAACACCGGCGCGATTCCCCTGCTGGTGAAGAGCGACGCCTATCGTCCGATCAAGGTGGATGGCAATCCCGAACACCCGATGAGCATGGGCGGCTCGGATGCGCTGAGCCAGGGTTCGCTGCTCGGCCTGTATGACCCCGATCGCTCGCAGCATGTGCTCTATCACCTGGAGACCAGCAGCTTTGTAAACTTCCAGGCCGCCCTGGTGCACGATCTGGCGAATATGCCGGGCGGGCAGGGGCTGTATATCCTGAGCTCCACCATCACCTCGCCGACACTGGCCGCGCAGTGGAAAGACGCGCAGAAGCGCCTGCCCCAGGCGAAGCTGATCCAGTACGACCCGGTCAACCGCGATTCTGCCCGCCGTGCATCGAAGGCTGCCTTTGGCGACTTTTACGATGCGCAGTACAAGCTGGAAAACGCGGATGTGATCCTGTCGCTCGATTCGGATTTTCTTTCGGGCATCACCCATCCGGGCTTCACCAAGCTGTCGCGGGAGTACGCGAAGCGCCGCAAACTGACCGATCCATCCATCGAGATGAACCGGCTGTATGCGGTCGAGAGCATGCCGACCACGACCGGCTTCAAGGCCGAGCACCGGCTGAAGGTGAAGGCCAGCCAGGTGGAAGCCGTAGCCGTTGCCATCAGCGGGGGCGGGACGCCGGCGCCAAACTGGACCGCCGAGCAGCAGGCTTTCATTGCCGCGGTGGCGGCCGACCTGAAGGCCCATGCGGGCAGGTGCGTGGTGATCCCGGGCGAGCAGCAATCGCCCAATGTCCATCTGGCGGCGATCGCTCTGAACCAGGCACTCGGCAATGTTGGCAAGACGGTGGTCTACACGGAAACCGTGGCGCCGCATGCCGTCCATCCAGCTCGATGACATGAAGTCGCTGGTGGCCGACATGAATGCCGGCAAAGTGCAGTGGCTGCTGATCCTCGATGCCAACCCGGTCTACAGCGCGCCGGTCGATCTTAACTTTGCCGCGGCGCTCGAAAAGGTGCCGAAGAGCGCGGTTCTGGGTAGCCATGTCGATGAGACTGCGCAGATCGCACACTGGCATATCAACAGCGCGCACTATCTCGAATCCTGGTCCGATGCGCGGGCCTACGACGGCACGCTTTCGGTTATTCAGCCGATGATCGAGCCGCTGTATAACGGAAAATCTGCTCACCAGGTGATGCAGACGCTGCTTGACGATCCCACGCGCTCGTCGTTTGATACCGTGCGGGCGACCTGGCAGCCGATGCTTGCCGGCAAGGGCAATTTTGAAGATGCCTGGCGCAAGGTGTTGCATGACGGCTTTCTTGCCGACACCGCCTTTGCGGCGAAGTCGCTCTCCGCAGGGGCTACGGCGCGCATCGATCAGCCAGCGAGCTCGGATGATTCCATCGAAATCGTCTTCCGTTCCGATCCTTCGATCTATGACGGACGCTACTCCAACAACGGCTGGCTGCAGGAGCTTCCCAAGCCGATTGTGAACAACTGCTGGGATAACGCCGTGCTGATGAGCGGTCCCACAAAAATCAAGCTGGGTCTTGAAGAGAGCGATGTCATTGAGATCACGCTGAACGGCTACAAGGTGCGCGGCTCCGTGCTCTCGATCCCGGGCCATCCGGACAATGCCTTCACGGTGCATCTTGGCTACGGACGCCAGCACTCCGGCCGCGTGGGCACGGGCATGGGTTTCAATGCCTACTCCATCCGCACCTCCGCCGCGCCGCTCTTCGCTACCGGCGCCACGTTAAAGAAGACCGGCGAGATTTACGAAGTTGCGGTGACGAAGAGCCATTACAGCGACGAGCGCGGGGCGATGGCCCTTTGGGGCTCAGCCGAGACCGGCAATCTGCGCTCGCATTCGCTCGAAGGAGATGAGGCGATCACCCGCGGCATCGTCCGCTCGGCCACGCTGGAGGAGTTTCGCAAGGAACCGAACTTCGCGCACGAGAAGGGCGTCTTCCCGGAAGATCCAGCGCCGGATAACAGCCTGTTCCCGAATTTCCCCTACAACAAGAATGCGTGGGGTATCGCGGTCGATCAGAACTCGTGCGTGGGCTGCAATGCCTGCGTCATCAGTTGCTACGCGGAGAACAACATCCCGGTGGTCGGCAAGCACAACACCAAGACCGGCCGCGACATGCAGTGGCTGCGTATCGACACCTATTTTGAAGGCGATTTGCAGGCGCCACGCGCGCACTTTCAGCCGATGATGTGCCAGCAGTGCGAGAACGCGCCCTGTGAGCAGGTCTGCCCGGTGGGCGCGACCGTCCACTCGCCCGAAGGGCTGAACGTAATGGTTTACAACCGCTGCGTGGGCACGCGCTACTGCTCAAACAACTGCCCGTACAAGGTGCGCCGGTTCAATTTCCTGCTCTTCTCCGATTACGAGACGGAGAGCCTGAAGCTGATGCGCAATCCGGATGTGACCGTTCGCAGCCGCGGCGTGATGGAGAAATGCACTTACTGCGTGCAGCGCATCCAGGAAGCTAAGATCGCAGCCGACAAGGAAAACCGCGAGATTCGCGACGGTGAGATCGTCACGGCCTGCCAGCAGGCCTGCCCGACGGAGGCGATCGTCTTCGGCAACATCAATGACCACAACAGCCGCGTGTACAAGATCAAGAACCAGCAGCGGAACTACGGTGTCATCGCGGATCTGAACACCCGGCCGCGGACCACTTACATCGCAGAAGTTTTCAATACCAATCCGGCATTGGCTGGCGCACCGGTGGAGCACGCGCCCGAGCACAGCTAGCGAGATAGAAAAGAATGGCGACCAGAGATCTATCGACAAACGATCCGATGCTGGACCCGATCACCGGCGAGGTGGTGGTCATTGCACCGGGTCACTCCTTCAAGTCGGTCACGGAGAAGATTTCCCGGATCGTCCTGACCTCGCATACCCCGGTATTCTGGTTTTTCGGATTCCTGCTGGCCGGCGGCCTCTGCGTCATGCTGCTGACCTGCCTTACCTGGCTGTTTTTGAAGGGCGTCGGCATTTGGGGCCTGGACATCCCGGTCGGCTGGGGCTTCGCCATCGTCAACTTCGTGTGGTGGATCGGTATCGGCCACGCCGGCACACTGATCTCCGCCATCCTGCTGCTCTTCAAGCAGACATGGCGTAACTCGATCAACCGTTTCGCCGAGGCGATGACCATTTTCGCTGTGGTCTGCGCCGGCATGTTCCCGCTGATCCACGTCGGCCGCCCGTGGCTGGGATACTGGCTCTTTCCCTATCCCAACTCGATGAACGTGTGGCCGCAGTTTCGGTCGCCGCTCCTGTGGGACGTCTTCGCGGTCTCGACCTACGCGACTATCTCGGTCGTCTTCTGGTACATCGGCATGATCCCCGATCTCGGGACCCTGCGCGACCGGGCAAAGACGCCTTTCGCTCAATACTTCTACGGTCTCCTGTCGCTCGGCTGGCGCGGATCGGTGCGGCACTGGATGCGGTATGAGACGGCCTCACTGCTGCTCGCCGGCCTGGCAACGCCGCTAGTGCTCTCAGTGCACACGGTCATCAGCTTCGACTTCGCTGTCGCCATTCTGCCCGGTTGGCATACCACGATCTTCCCGCCCTACTTTGTCGCCGGCGCGGTGTACTCCGGTTTCGCCATGGTGATCACGCTGGCGATTCCGATCCGCAAGCTCTACCACCTGGAAGACCTGATCACCATCCGGCACATCGACAACATGGGGAAGGTGATGCTCACGACGGGATGGATCGTGGCTTACGGCTATGGGATGGAGCTCTTCATGAGCTGGTTCTCGGGCAGCCACTGGGAGTACTTCGCGTTCTGGAACCGGCTGTTTGGCCCGATGGGCTGGAGCTACTGGCTGCTGATTACCTGCAACATCGCGCTGCCGCAGTTCCTCTGGTCGCGCTATGTGCGCACGAACATATCGCTGATGTTCATCATGTCGCTCATCGTGAATACCGGCATGTGGCTTGAGCGGTTCGTCATCGTTGTGACCAGCCTCTACCGTGACTATCTGCCGTCCTCCTGGGGCACCTACAAGGCCACGCGCTGGGACTATGGCACGTTTATCGGCACGCTCGGACTGTTTACATTCCTGTTCTTCCTGTTCATTCGCTTCCTGCCGATGATTCCCATCTCGGAGCTACGGGTGCTGCTGCCGCAGTCCAAGGTGAAGCATTTGCCGGAAGCTGCGCATGAGGCTGGTGACTGATGCCATTTCCTGAGGGTATCTACGGCCTGCTGGCCGAATTCGACTCCGCCACATCCCTGACCGTCGCCGCAGGCGCGGCCTATAAGGATGGATGGCGCCGCCTGGACTGCTATACGCCCTATGCCTGCGAAGAGGCGGCTGAGGCTATCGGCTTCCATCGCAATTATGTTCCGCTGATCACGCTGGTGGGCGGGCTGATGGGCTGCTTCGCGATGTATCTGATGGAGACCTGGATCAACCTCTGGGCCTATCCGCTCAACATCGCCGGGCGCCCCTACTACTCCTGGCCGGCGTTCGTGGTGCCTGCCTATGAGTGGACGATTCTCTGGGCCGGCCTGACGGCGGCTTTCGGCATGCTCGCCATGTGCGGTCTGCCGGCGCCGTATCACCCGCTGTTCAACGCGCCGAACTTCCGTACCGGCGCGTCGTCGGACAAGTTTTTCCTATGCCTCGAATCGCGCGACCCGAAGTTTTCGGTGGCCGAGTCGAGAGCGTATCTCGAGGCGATGCATCCGGTCTCGATCGTGGAGGTGGAGTATTAAGCCGAACAACACAGATCGCCTCCGCATACGGCAGGGCCTCGGACTCTGCGCGATTGCCGCGCTGGTGCTGATTGCCGGCTGCCGCCAGGACATGCAGGATGAGCCGAAGTTTGTGCCGCAGCGCGGTACGAGCTTCTATCCGGATAACCGCTCGGCGCGGGAGCAGGTGGTGCATACAGTTGCGCGCGGGCAGGCTCATGAACAGGACTTCTTCCACACCGGCCTCCAGGATGGCAAGGAAGTGGACGCGCTGCCCTTCCCTGTGAGCATGGCGGTTCTTGAGCGTGGACAGGAGCAGTTCAACACGTATTGCAGCCCGTGCCACTCGCGCGTCGGCAACGGCGCCGGAATGATCGTGCAGCGCGGCTACAGGCCGGCCAGCAATTTCCACGACGCCAGGCGGATGTCGGAGCCGCTGAGCCACTATTTCTACGTCATCTCCCACGGTTACGGCGCGATGCCCGACTATGCCGCCCAGGTGCCGGTGGCCGATCGCTGGGCCATTGCGGCCTACATTCGCGCGCTGCAGTTGAGCCTGAACGCGAAGCAGAGCGATGTGCCCGCCGGGATTGCTGTGCAGCAGCTGGGCGAGGTGGCGGAGCAGCAGGGCCTGCCGGCGAGCTATGCGCAGCCGTGGAAGATGCCGGACACGGCCGTCTATCCAACGCCTCCGGGTCCGGACAATCCGGGGATGGCTCCGGCTGAGAACATCAACACGCCCGACACCAGCCGGCATCCGGTGTACCAGCTTGAGAACGGGGACAGCTCCAATGTCCCGAACCCGCAGACCGCGCCTACGGTGGATAAGTACGGATACGGCTCGCCTACCCCCGCTGCCCCGGCGCGGAAAGGTGGAGTGAAGTGAGGACAGAAATACGGTGACGAACGGATACAGTTTCGCAACGCGAGCTCTGACAAGCGACCTGTCCGCGCCTCCGGCGCTTCTAGCGAGATGGCGCCGCCGCGCTCTCACCTTCGGGACGGTCTTCACCGTCCTGACGGTGGTGCTGGTGGTGCTGGCGGAGGTGATGGAAGGCGACAAGTTCCGGCACCTGCTCACCTCCTGGCTGATGGGCGCGATGCTCTGCTGGGGATTTTCGCTCGGCGGCCTGGCGCTGCTGATGGTGCAGTACTGCTCCGGCGGCAAATGGGGACTGCTTATCCGCCGTCCGCTCGAAGCGATGAGCCGCACCCTGTGGCTGACGGCGCTCATGTTCCTGCCCATTCTGATCTTCATGAAGAAGATCTATCTGTGGGCGCGCTACAGCAATCCATCGGAAGTCGCGCAGGCTCTGAGTCATGGGCTGATCGACAAAGCGCAGGCACACGCGCTGAACTGGAAGCACCCCATGTTCAGCCCGCTCAGCGTCTGTGTGCAGCTCGCGATCTGCTTCGGCACTCTGGTTCCTGTACACGATTCTGATGAACCGCTGGTCGCTGCAGCGCGACGCCGACCCCAAGCCCGATGTGCCGTACTGGCAGAAGCGCTTTGAGAACATCAGCGGCTTCGGTATCGTCGTCTACGCGCTCACCCTGACGGCTCTGGTGCTCGACCTGGTCATGTCCCTGAACATCACCTGGTTCTCCACCATGTACGGCCTGAACTACCTGGTCGCGCAGGGCTATGCGGTGCTCGCGCTCTCGGTTATCACGGTGGTTGCCCTGTCGCAGGCAGAGCCGATGAAGACGGTCCTGCGGCCGGTCGAGCAGCATGACCTGGGCAAGCTGATGTTCGCCTTCGTCATGTTGAACATCTATCTCAACTTCTCGCAGTTCCTGATCATCTGGTCCGGCAACCAGCCGGAGGAGATCTCCTGGTATCTGGATCGCATTCGCGGGCACTGGGGCGTGATCTTCACCTTCGATTTCATCTTCCACTGGCTGATCCCCTTCTCGCTTCTGCTCTCGCGCGACATCAAGCGCAACAAGCGCCGTATCATGGCAGTGGGGATGTGGATGGTGTTTGCGCGCTGCTGGGATATGTTCCTGCTCATCGAGCCGAACTTCACCCCGCGCCATCTGCACTTCTCTCTCGGTATTCTTGAGTACATAGCGGTCCCGGGCGCGATGATCTCGTTCTGGGTTGTGGCTTACGTCTACGAGCTCGGCAAACGGCCGGTGGTGCAGGCGAACGATCCGCATCTGGCGGAAATTCTGGAGTCTGAACATGCACACGCCTAATCCTCCGGAACAGAACCCGCACGGCCTGACGCCGACCGGTTATAACGCGCGCACGCCGGGGTACGAAACCTCGGACGTCCAGGTCGGAGGCATTGCCGTTTTCCTGATCTCGCTGTTCGTGTTTGTCCTCATCTTCATGGTCTTCTGCTTCGGCATGGGCAAGGTGATCAACAACGCGCTGATCAAGCACGACGGGCCGCCGAACAAGTGGAACAACCTGCAGTATTCGCCGGAGGGCAAGGGCAAGAACCTCGAATCGAATGCGGTGCTCGAGCAGAAGCAGCTTCAGGCGATGACGGCGCGCTTCCCCACGCCGCAGCTGCAGATGGACGACGGCGATCAGGATGTCGCGGACCTGCATGCCCGCGAGGACCTGCTGCTCGACCACTACACCTGGGTCAACCAGCAGCAGGGCACGCTGCGCATTCCGATCGGGCGCGCGATGCAGATCATCGCGCAGCGCGGTTTGCCGGTGGCATCGGGTGAGGCGGCTGGGGCTGCCGGTCCGCTGATGACCGCCGATGTTCACCCTGAAGTGACAGCGCCCCTGACCAACGGCTTTGCCCGCACCGGGTACGAGCAGCGGCTGGAAGTGGAGCAATCCCGGCAGCAGGACCAGCGCAAGGAAGGCAAACCCGGTGAGCAGGCGAAGCTGGCGCCGCCGCACCCGTAACCAGGAGAGACGAGCAGTGATGACGTGGCACGCAGCCATCCGAACAGCACGCAACGGGCAGCCGGAGTCTCTTCCGCCTGCGCACGGTTGCGGCTGCCTGCGTGCTGCTGCTGACTTCCTTCGGAGTTGCGCACGCGCAGGTGTCGCCCACCGGCGAGAAGCAGATGGGCGATCCGTCCGATGGCAAGCTGCCTTCCGTGCTGAACGGCGTGACCGTTCAGCAGCACCTGAATCAGCAGTTGCCGCTGGACGCGACTTTCGTGGACGACAGCGGCAAGACGGTGAAGCTGGGCCAGTACTTCGACGGCAAGCATCCGGTGCTGCTGGCGCTGGTGTATTACAAGTGTCCGATCCTGTGCTCGGAAGAGCTGAAAGGGCTGACCGGCGCGCTCGAGATGGTCAGCTATCAGCCGGGCAAGGACTTCCAGCTCGTGGCGATCTCGATCGATCCATCGGAGACGCCGGCGATTGCGGCCTCGAAGAAGCGCGAATACGTCCGGTACTACGGCCACCCGGAGAGCGCGTCCGGCTGGCACTTCCTGACCGGGCAGCAGCCAAGTATTGCTGCAGTGGCGAAGGCCACGGGCTTCGGCTACAGACGCATGCCCGGACCGGATGGGAAGAACAATCAGTTTGCGCATGTCAGCGCGATCCAGATCGTTACCCCCGAGGGCAAGATCGCGCAGTACTACCTGGGGGTTGAATACTCACCGCAGGATCTTCGGCTGGGCCTGATCGAAGCTTCGCATCACCAGATCGGCACACCGGTGGATACGATTCTCACGTATTGCTACCGCTACGATCGCGACGGCCAACCGGCACAGCCTGTTGATTGCGCGCATCGTGCAGGCGGGATGTCTTCTTACAGTTTTGATTCTGGGCAGCTACATGCTGATTATGTTCCGGCGGGATATCCAAAGCAGCCGGGCAATTCGAAACCAGCAGCATTCAGCGAAGGTATAAGGCGATGCGCGGCAGTTACGGCACGCTTAGGAAAAAGGAACGCAGGTAAAGGGAACGATGCATTTTATCAGTCCAGTCCTTTGGCAATTCTTAGTCAAGTGGCTCACCGAATTCGCGCTGTTTCCGCCCGAGGCATCGGCGATCGCGCCTTACATGGACGCCTTTTACTTCTTCCTGCTGCTCATCTCGCTGGTGGGTCTGGTGCTGGTCGGGCTCATGGTGGGCTGCTTCTCCATCATGTTCCGCAAGGAGAAGAGCCCGCAGGCAACGCAGATTGAAGGCTCCACGCTGCTTGAAGCCACCTGGACCATCATTCCGCTGGCGCTGTTCATGGTCTGCTTCGTGTGGGGCGCGCTGCTTTACTTCCGCATCTACAACCCGCCGACCAACGCGATGAACATCTACATCGTGGGCAAGCAGTGGATGTGGAAGGCCGAGCATCCGGGCGGCCAGCATGAGATCAACGCGCTGCATATTCCGGTGGGACGCAACGTGCAGCTCACGATGATCTCGCAGGACGTCTTCCACAGCTTCTCCATCCCGGCCTTCCGGGTGAAGCGCGAAGTCATCCCGGGCCGCTACTCGACCGTGTGGTTCCGCGCGACCCAGCCGGGCACGTATCACCTGTTCTGCACGCAATACTGCGGCACACTGCACTCGTCGATGATCGGCCAAATCGTCGCCATGTCGCCGGATGACTACCGGAAGTGGACTGCCGGATCGACCAGCGGCCAATCGCTGGCGCAGAACGGAGAGCGGCTGTTCGCCAGCCTGGGATGCGTTTCCTGCCACAGCGCCACTGCCGGAGCCAGAGGGCCGAATCTGGCCGGAATCTACGGAGCGAAGGAGATGCTGGCCAACGGCACGACCGTCACCGTCGACGACGCCTTCCTGCGGGGCTGCATTCTGAACCCCTCCGCGCACGTGATCATGGGCTATGTGCCGATCATGCCGACCTTCCAGGGGCAGATCAGCGAAGAGGGCCTGATCAACCTGGTGGAATACATCAAGAGCCTTGACACGGCCTATCGCATCCGTCAGACACTGAACGATAGCGACTACTCGCCGAATCAGGCGGGCCCGACCGGCCCGGCGCCGAATTATCGTTCCCGGCAATTGACGGGGGCTGATCAGCTCCCCGACGCAAACCCGGATACATCGACTTCGAAGGGGATGGGGCCTTCGCCACAATGAGTACAATCGTCCGTCTTCCCAACCAGCAAGACGCTACGCTGCCGAAACGCAGCTATCTGAACCAGGAGTACGGCCTGAAGAGCTGGCTGCTCACGGGGGATCATAAGCGGATCGCGATCCTGTATCTGATCTCGATTACGTTTTTCTTCTTCCTCGGCGGCGCCTTCGCGGGCCTGATCCGGCTGGAACTGCTGACGCCGATGCCGGACCTGGTCTCGTCCGACACCTATAACAAGCTGTTCACCATGCACGGCATCATCATGGTCTTCCTGTTCCTGGTGCCGTCGGTTCCGGCGACCATTGGGAATTTCGTGCTGCCCATCATGGTGGGTGCGCGCGATCTCGCCTTTCCCAAGGTGAACCTGCTGAGCTGGTACCTCTATGTGGTCGCCGGTCTGTTCACCGTGACGGCCCTGATCCTGGG